>NZ_JALKBA010000040.1 GCF_023015805.1 Cellulophaga sp. F20128 | reverse complement strand
AACTGAGTTATCAAAAGCACACTTACTTTTTAAAATTAAATTCAAGGATTTTACGATAAGTAGTTAACCTTAAATCTCCATAGGCTATCTTGTGAAGAACCGTTGTCATTTATTGTATTCTTACTTATTGAAATGAAAATGGATTGAATGATTTATTCAATAGCTTTATTTTTTACTTAATTGACTCTTATTGTAGAAATACAATCCTATCATCATTGACATAGAAATTGAAATTAAAAAGAAAACTTTTGAATTAATTTCATTATTAACATATAAGACAATTGCTAATATTTCAATAATTAAATAAGTCAATACTATAATATTTTTTAAATTTTTCATAATTCTAATTTTAAATATCACCCCATCCGTCTCTGCTCTTCGAAGTTTGCAACTTCGAAGTAGAATAAACAATCCAAGTATTAAAATATGTTTGGAGGCTTTAACTCTTTTATTCATTTTTTTCTTGCTGAAAAAACGAACCAAAAAATTCACAGCTGGATCGCTACGGATATATTTTTGCTCAAAAGTAGTTTTGCGTTCTGGTTAGGTCTTACTTTACAAAACCGTTCGCAAACCTTCTCAAAGGTCAGCGGAATTTTAATTGTACAAAGTTTTATTCAGAATCAGGAATTTTTTTCTGGATTCGTTCTTTGCCTATTTTAATTATATAGAGAGCTGCTAGAAAAAAGAAAACAGCACAAGTCCAATAACTATTTTTTGATAGAAAGTATAATCCACCAATTACTCCAATCGACAACCAAATAATATCTGTGTAAATGTTATTTTTAAATAATTTGTCCATATTTTTATTTATATCACCTAAGTTACTAAAAATGAGCTCGCTATTAAAATTATATACAAAGATACTCCCAGAGCCTATCTAGGTAAAAGAAAGGGTAAAGGCCACTAAGAAAATTTAAATTTGTTATAATTTCCTTCCTAGTAAAGGCTTGGTGTTCTCGAATTCCTTTAGGGAATGTTCCTATTTTTCATGCTGAAAAAACGAATCTGCTCTTCGAAGTTTGCAACTTCGAAGTAGAATAAACAATCCAAGTATTAAAATATGTTTGGAGACTTTAACTCTTTTATTCATTTTTTTCTTGATAAAAAAACGAACCAAAAAAATCACGGCTTGACTCTTCGGATATATTTCGCATCCTCGGCGTTACATCAAATGAACTCGCTAGCGCATAAACAGCACACGCTCTGCGGTGGAAATATCACTCCTGCCAGCCGTCTAGGCCGGCTCAAGTCAATAGTGTAACTGAGCTACCAAAAGCACACTTACTTTTTAAAATTAAATTCAAGGATTTTACGATAAGTAGTTAACCTAAGGCCTTCATAGGCTAGCGTGTTATGAATCCTTGCACCCCGGAGGGCACTCTGATTTCACAAACTTGGTTGTACCTAGTATTTATTTATTCCATTGATTCACAAATGCATGAAGCAAGTTCACGTATATACGCTGACCTTTCTTGAAACTCTCAATACGCATATATTCATTGTCTGCATGAAAATTTTCATCACTCCTTTGGAAGCCTACGGAAATTAAATTTGGGCCACCACCATCGGGAATAGACGACAAGGCCGGTACGGTACCTCCAATATAGACGATACTTGGGGGGGTCCCGAAAAAGTCTGTCAATACTTGTTTGCCTATTCTAAAGCCCAAATCATTTTCATCGAAAACAGGTGCGGTGCCCATCACACTTTCTTTGAAATCTACTTTCAATCCCCATGGGAGACTATCTTTGACGTGTTTTTTAAGCATTTCCAATACTTCTTTAGGATCATGGTCGGGCCCTGTCCTTGCCAACATTCTAAACCAAGCAGTGTGAGGTATAATAGAGGCCTTACCCTCAATATAACCAGCCTTAAACCCCGTAATGTCTACTGAAGAACGAATCCAAGGACGCTCATAAAAGGAGTATTCGCGCTCTCCAATCCATTGATGGATGCCGAATTTCTTTAAATCCTTAGCTTCTTGATCTTGGTCTACAACAGCTGCGATTTCCTTTCGTTCTTTTTCAGAATATTGTTTTAGCCCATCATAAAACCCTTTAATAGCTATTGATCCATCAGTATTCCAAAGGGAAGCAATCACTTTAGAAGCTGCTAAAGCCGCATTAGGCGCAACACCTCCATAGATGCCTGAGTGTAAATCGGTATTTGCCGATGTAATAGTGACTTCAAGGTCTGCGGCTCCTCGTAGTCCTTTCCACATCATTCCTTGATTGTCATCCTTCATCATGGCATCTACATTAATTCCAAAATCAATATCACTTAGCCATTCTTGATTAGAAGCCAACCATATTGGTAAATGTGGACTCCCCATTTCTTCGCCACCGTCTAATAGGATCTTGATGTTAACAGGAAGCTTACCATCTACCTTTATCATTCCTTCTATGGCGCTAAGTAAAGCAATAATAGGCCCCTTGTCATCGGTGGCCCCTCTTCCATAAAGCCTTTCATCTCGTATCTCTGCACTAAAGGGATCACTTTTCCAACGTTCTTTATTTACAGGTTGCACATCAAAATGTCCATAAAAAAGAATGGTGGGTTGCCTTTTGTTTGGTGTATAGGTGGCGGTAACTACTGGCAATTCATTGGTGAAAAACACGGCTGTGTTTTCCATACCAATGGTATAAAGCATGTCTTTAAGTAAGTCTGCCGCTTTTTTGAGTTCTGGCTTGTTTTCTGGTTTCATAGACATGGTCGGGAGGGCAATCAGCTCAACTAACTCATTGATATGTCTTTTATGATTTTCTTCGAAAAAACGATCATATTCCTTTAGTTGTTTATGAGTCGCCTTATGTAGCACCAAGGAGGTATTCCCAACTTTACTTTGAGCGATAGCAGCATGCTGATAGCTAAACAAAACTAGCAGCATGAAATAGAAGATCCTCTTTTTTTTCATCATGAATTATATTAGGTACAACATACAGACAGCTGTATCCATACTGTTAGTACTATTACACCACCTAAGTTACTAAAAATGAATAGGCTATAGAAATTTGTTTCTCAAAATCACATATAAGGGTATTGCAAGCACCTAACTAAGTTTTGTAGATTCTGCTCTTCGAAGTTTGCAACTTCGAAGTAGAATAAACAATCCAAGTATTAAAATATGTTTGGAAGCTTTAACTCTTTTACTATCTGGGTAAAAGAAGGTAAGACCTCATTAGAAACCATAGGTTAGCCATGGCGGACTGGACTAGGCCCTTTTATAATTGGTATTGCAAGCAAACGCATTTACTTTTCGTTATCATATTCTTCCCAACTTTTAATTATCTGAAATTCGCCACAGCTCTCCATTTCTTTAATCAGTTCAGCTTTATCATAATACATTATAAATTTTTCTGGCACTATACCGTTTATTACTTCGATGACAGGACTTAGTTCATAATGGTAATAGTTTTCTAGGCTTATAGGTATAGATTTTCCATTTTTAGTAAATCGAAATGACCTTATATTTCCGTGTTCAAGGCAATTACTTGCGTACAAAACATTGAGACTGTCTATATTTATATTGGATAATTGACGAATTTTGTGTTTTGGAAATTCAGTTGTGGAGTAGAGAACACTATCCTTTTCATTTTCCAATTCTCGTCGAAATGTTATAATAAGTTTTTCGTTGGAGAGTTTGAAAAGAACCCATCGTTTAAGTGATTGATTATGGTCAGCAATTGATAATTCAAACGGTTCAATCGGTTTATCACTGCACGAAACTGCAATAAATAAAACAAATAACACTATTAATCTCATTGCATTTCTCATATGTTTGCCAACCGTAAGATTACTCTATCCATACTGTTATTAAAATTGATATACTCTAAGATACCAAAAACACATTTACTATTTTAAAATTTAGTGTAATTCTCTTCTTAGTAAAGCCTTGGTGTTTCCAAATTCTATTAGGAATTGTTCATTTTTTTCTAGATAAAAAAACGAACCAAAAAAATCACGGCTGGACCTCTTCGGATATATTTCTCATCCTCGGCGCTAAATCAAATGAACTCGCTAGCGCTCAGACAGCATTTGATTCTTAACGCCCTCTGCGGTGGAAATAGGAATCCTGCCAGAGGTCTGGGCCGACACAAAACAATAGTATAACTGAGTTATCAAAAGCACACTTACTTTTTAAAATTAAATTCAAGGATTTTACGATAAGTAGTTAACCTTAAATCTCCATAGGC
>NZ_JALKBA010000003.1 GCF_023015805.1 Cellulophaga sp. F20128 | reverse complement strand
GTAGAAATACTAGAATCGAACTAGTTAATTTTTTATCCAAAAATTATTCCGAAATTTCTGTTTCATTACCCCCGCTGTAAGCGGCTGCAAATGTATAACCTATTTTTATATCTGCAAAATGTTTTTTTAATTTATTTTAAAAAAAATCTCAAACCAAATAGATCCGAAACCATTTTCCTGAAATTTTAAAACCAAGCTTTTTAAAACCCAATC
This sequence comes from Cellulophaga sp. F20128, assembly GCF_023015805.1. Classification (GTDB taxonomy): domain Bacteria; phylum Bacteroidota; class Bacteroidia; order Flavobacteriales; family Flavobacteriaceae; genus Cellulophaga. The sequence goes on along the minus strand of NZ_JALKBA010000003.1, from coordinate 338,994 downwards.
CCCAATCTCAATCAAACGTTTTCCTCAACTTTTTAAATGAACGTCGCTACTTTTAAAACACTAGGCTTTGCTGTTAGCGGGTGCAAATATACAGCGCTTATTTAACACAACAACTCTTTTTTAAAACTTTTTTTGGTTTATTTTTAATCGCAGTTTTACAACCCTATTTATCAACTACTTAAAGTGTCAGTTTCTTAAACTCCAATTTCTCCATAAATTCTACGCTAAAACACAAAACCTTGATGCTGGGGATTTTACATTAAATTAACATTTTTCAATGCATCACCACTACCCTTAATAAGCAATCAAAACACACATTCTTCAAAGAAATAACCTCCATCAACAGAAACACTACTCCACACTACCCTACACCTACATAAAATATATACTTTATTATTGGCAAGGTGAAGACAAGGTATTATCTTTGCCTCCTTATATATTATAATAGGTATGATTAAAATTACTTTACCAGACGGTACTTTAAAAGAATTCTCTAAAGGGAGCACTCCCATGGATGTTGCTAAGAGCATTAGCGAAGGATTTGCTAGAAATGTTATTTCTGCTGCATTTAATGATACCAAAGTAGAAACTGTTACTCCTTTATATGAAGACGGATCTCTCATATTATTCACTTGGAACGATGTTGAAGGAAAACAAACTTTTTGGCATTCCTCTTCGCATATAGTAGCACAAGCACTAGAAGAATTATATCCTGGTATTAAATTAACCATAGGACCTTCTATTGAAAATGGGTTTTACTATGATGTTGATTTAGGTGAAAATTCTATTTCAGATAAAGATTTTCCTGCCATTGAAAAAAAAGCACTTGAAATAGCAAGAGGCAAACACCCTTTTAAAATGCGTGCTGTAACCAAAGCCGAAGCTTTAGCACTATATAAGGAACAAGACAATGAATACAAAACGGAATTAATTGAAAACTTAGAAGATGGCACTATTACATTTTGCGACCATGATACGTTTACCGATTTATGTAGAGGTGGCCACATACCCAATACTGGAATTGTAAAGGCTATAAAAATATTAAGTGTTGCCGGTGCCTATTGGAGAGGTAACGAAAACAATAAACAACTTACGCGTGTATACGGTATTTCTTTTCCCAAACAAAAAGAGCTCACCGAATACCTAGAATTACTTGAGCAAGCAAAACAAAGAGATCACCGAAAACTAGGCAAAGAATTAGAGCTCTTTACTTTTTCAGCGAAAGTAGGACAAGGTCTTCCATTATGGCTTCCCAAAGGAGCAGCGCTACGGGAGCGATTGGAAAATTTCTTAAAAAAGGCACAGAAAAAAGCGGGATATGAAATGGTTATCACACCCCATATTGGACAAAAGGAACTATACGTTACTTCGGGCCATTATGCCAAATACGGGGAAGACAGTTTTCAACCCATAAAAACGCCAAAGATGGACGAGGAGTTCTTATTAAAACCTATGAACTGTCCGCATCATTGTGAAATTTTTAATTTTAAACCGCATTCTTATAAGGACTTACCCAAGCGCTTTGCAGAATTTGGAACGGTATACAGATATGAACAAAGTGGCGAACTACACGGATTAACTAGAGTACGTGGGTTTACGCAAGATGACGCACATATTTTCTGTACGCCCGATCAATTGGATCAGGAATTTAAAAATGTTATCGATTTATCCTTATATGTATTAAACTCTCTAGGTTTTGATAATTTTAAAGCCCAAGTATCTGTAAGAGACTTAAACAATCCCGACAAATATATAGGTAGCGTTGAAAACTGGGAAAAAGCAGAAAATGCTATTATAAATGCAGCCAAGGAAAAAGGATTGGATTTCGTAATTGAAAGTGGAGAAGCAGCATTTTATGGTCCAAAATTAGATTTCATGGTGAAAGATGCTTTGGGTAGAAACTGGCAATTGGGAACTATTCAGGTGGATTATAATTTACCAGAACGTTTTGACCTTACCTATAAAGGTAGTGATAACGAATCTCATAGACCTGTAATGATACATCGTGCACCCTTTGGCAGTATGGAGCGTTTTATTGCTTTATTACTAGAGCATACTGGAGGGAATTTCCCATTATGGCTAACTCCAGATCAGGTAATTATATTACCTGTTAGCGAGAAATATGAGAAATATGCGAAAAAAGTTTTAAATTCATTAGAAATTAACGAAATTCGCGCGCTGCTAGACAACAGAAACGAAACAGTTGGTAAGAAAATTAGGGAGGCAGAAATGAATAAAATCCCTTTTATGATTATCATTGGTGAGAATGAAGAAGCTACTAACACCATATCTGTGCGCAAGCATGGAGGGGAGGATTTAGGGTCAATCGCCATAAAAGAGTTTTCAGACTTGGTAACTAGTGAAATAAATAGTAACTTAAAGTCGTTTTAAAAAATAGAAGTTTAACTAAAAATTATCAGTTATAGCAATTAGAAAGAGATTTAGGCCACAACCTAGAAGGGAAAACAAAAACCCACACAATATCAACAGCGACATAAAGGCACTTAATGTGCGTTTGGTTGGGGATAATATTGAAGTTGGAGTTTACACTACTAAGGAGGCCTTAGTAAAAGCAGAGGAGTTAGAATTAGATTTGGTCGAGATCTCACCAAAAGCAGACCCTCCTGTGTGCAAAATTATAGATTACAAAAAGTTTCTTTACGAGCAAAAGAAGCGCGAAAAGGTGATGAAAGCCAAAGCGTCTAAAGTTGTGGTAAAAGAAATTCGTTTTGGTCCTCAAACAGATGATCATGATTACGAGTTTAAAAAGAAACATGCGGAAAAATTTTTAAAGGATGGTGCTAAATTAAAAGCATACGTATTTTTCAAAGGACGCTCTATAGTTTATAAAGATCAAGGAGAAATACTTTTACTTAGACTAGCTTCTGAATTGGAAGATTTAGGAAAAGTAGAACAAATGCCTAAGTTAGAAGGCAAGAGAATGACAATGTTCTTAGCTCCAAAAACAAAAAAATAATACTACTCTTATTGAGTAGTATCAAGATAAACTGAATCTAGGTTCAGCAACTAAGCGAGAGATACCGGAATTATTTTTCGGTATTTAATTTATTAAATAGGAACAAATGCCTAAAATGAAAACTAAATCCAGTGCTAAAAAGCGTTTTAAGCTTACAGGCTCTGGTAAAATTAAAAGAAAGCACGCTTTTAAAAGTCACATTCTTACGAAGAAATCTAAGAAGCGTAAGCTTGCATTAACACATAGTACTTTGGTACATGCGTCTGATGTAAATAGTATTAAGGAACAGTTACGTTTAAAGTAATATTCTTTACGGTAATTAGTATTAACCATGGAGTTAGGCTTAAAAACAAAGTGTCTATTTAAGACCGCCTACTACAAAAAAAATTAAATTATGCCAAGATCAGTAAATTCAGTTGCTTCAAGAGCTAGAAGAAAAAAAGTGATGAAGCAAGCCAAAGGTTACTTTGGAAGACGTAAAAACGTTTGGACAGTAGCCAAAAATGCGGTTGAAAAAGCAATGACATATGCTTATAGAGACCGTAGAGTTAAGAAAAGAAATTTTCGTGCATTATGGATTACTCGTATAAATGCGGGTGCTAGATTACACGGATTGTCTTACTCTCAATTTATGGGAAAAGTAAAAGCTAACAACATTGAACTTAACCGTAAGGTTTTGGCCGATTTAGCGATGAACCATCCCGAAGCTTTTAAAGCTATTGTAAACAAGGTAAAATAAGAATATTCATCTCGCTTAGATGATAAGAAACCTGCTCTTAGGAGCAGGTTTTTTTATGCCTAAATTCCATTACTCTTTTATCTTATCAATGGCTTTTTTAAACTCTTGCCAATCTACAGATTCATCTCCAGAATTATCATACCCTTCTATTAATTTTGAAGCGACAATTCCCCGTATAAATCCACTTATCTCAGCGTCTTTTAACAACTTAACAATTTCACTTCTCTTTAGTTTCCCATCACCATCTTCATCAAAAAAATTAAACGCCGCCTCTGGGGAAGTAAATTTATTTGTAATGAGTATTTGAATTTTATTTAAAATTGATTCTTTACTAGTCATAACATCCCAATTACAGATTATCACTACAATTTACAAAATGATTATGAAATAATACTACTAAATTGAATGGTTAGAAATACCTTTGCACCTTAATTTTTTGACCCTATGGATTTATCATCAGTAAAAATGGTTGTTACCGATATGGACGGCACCTTATTAAACTCTAAACATGAGGTTAGTACCAGATTTTTTCAGGTATTTGAAAAGCTAAAAGAAAACAATATCCTGTTTGTTGCCGCAAGTGGAAGACAATACCACAGTATTATTGATAAATTATACGTCATTAAAAACGATATTTTAGTTATCGCTGAAAATGGGGCCATAGCCAAAAATAAAGAAAAAGAACTCCTTAATACAGGCCTAGACAAAGACACCATTACAAAACTATTACATATTGTGGCTACTATAGACAATGTGTATCCTGTTTTATGTGGCAAAAATAAAGCCTATATACAATCCAATTCTGGAGATTTTGCCGATAAATTCAAAGAGTATTACTCTTCGTATGAATTATTAGATAATTTAGAAGACTATGATGACGAAATTCTTAAAATAGCCATTTACCATTTTGAAAGTTCTGAACGGTTTATTTACCCAAAGGTAAAGCATTTGGAAGATGCTTTAAAGGTAAAAGTCTCTGGAGAAAATTGGCTCGATATTTCACATCAAAATGCACACAAAGGCTATGCTTTAAATAAACTACAAGATTTATATCAAATATCTCCTGCAGAAACTATGGTATTTGGCGATTACAACAATGATTTAGAGATGTTGGCACAAGCCGACTATAGTTATGCTATGGCCAATGCCCACCCAAATGTAAAGCGGGCCGCAAAATATTTGACTAGCAGCAATGATGAATACGGGGTTGAGACTATTTTGGAATTGATGTTGGCTGCAAAACAAGACAAAAAATAAGGGATCACGTTGGTGAATCTAATAATTTACTTGGTAAATACCCCATTGTTTTTTTAAAGGCTACTGTAAAATGCTGTGGATTAGAATAGCCTACTTCATAGGATGCTTGTGCAATGGACAAATTGTCTACGAGTACTAATCCTTTCGCTTTCTCCATTCGCAATTGAGTAATATATTTAAACGTTGTAGTGTGATGTATCTTTTTAAAACAACTTTTTAACTTTGTGGTATTAAACCCGGCTATTTCTGACAATTCCTTGATGGTTAATTTCTGCTTAAGGTTTTGATTTATATAGGAAATCACTTTTTCAATCGCCTCGTAATCTGATACAGACAAGGGCAAGTCTCCAACAGCTCCTATACAATTCTCATGACGCAATAAGGTATCTATAATTAAGCAACGCATCTGAGATCCTAAATAATTACTTCTTGTATTTCCGGTATACGGACACTGCAAAATTTCAAGAAGTTGCATCCTTAGTTTGTTAGAAATTGACTGACCATCTCCCCCCCAAAGGCACTTGGGATACTTTCCCATAGCAGCCAAGAAGTTTACAAAAACCACACAGTTTTCTTGCCCCAATAAATTTTCCAGAAATTCTTTTGTAAAAAAAACGTCCACAGCAATATGCTCAAGCCCACTTAGTTTTTGGCTCCCTGAAACCTTTGGCCAGTGTATTAGATTGTAAGACCCCTCCTTAATACCAATTGTAGTTTTACTGTTGACACTGTTAAACTCATAATCCCCTTTTAACACAAAATGGAGACCAAAACCATAATGAGTATGTAAACAAGTGGTGGTAGAAGGAACATCAAAACACAATTGCTTCATCACTACAGTGACCCCATCTAAATCATGTTTTTGCTGACTTCCTTTGCCTCCTTTTTCTAATTGCAACACCTTAGTTTTACCTGTATTTTCATAAACAAATTCATAATTTTAAATTATACAACCGCCCTTTTTTAATTGCCAAAAAAAGTCGTTTTCTTATTAATTCTTATTTCGTAACTAATACTTCCTTTTGCGTTATTGCTATCCGAAATCCTAGATTAGATTTGCAAATATATTTATTTAGACTAAATCTTAATAAGAATAGTTAAATTATTTTATATTTCACATGAAGAACTCTTTAATCGTTTTATTACTTCTAACTTTCTTTTCTGCTACCAGCCAAAAAATAGCACATACTATCTCGGGCGTGGTAATCGATGGTTCAGGCCAACCACTACCCTACGCTAGCGTTTTAATAGAAGACTTAAAAATTGGAGTGCTAACAGATTTTAATGGAGAATACACTATTCATAAGATCACAGCGGGAAAGCACACGATCAAAGTTTCATTTATTGGTTACCGCACCCAATCAAAAACTTTGGAAACCCAAGAAAATGAATCCATAGTTACCATTAATTTTACGTTACTAGAAGCAACCGAATCGCTCCATGAAGTAACCGTAAACGGCAAAACCAAGAAGACCAAACTTGAAACCGAAGGTTTTGCTGTAAATATTATAGAAACCAAAGAAGCTAGTCTTAGGAACATACAAACCAACGAATTGTTAAACAATACTGTTGGTGTAAAAATTAGACAAAACGGAGGCCTAGGATCACACGTACAGTACTCACTAAATGGGTTATCTGGAAACTCTGTTCGTATTTTTATTGATGGCATCCCTATTTCAATGTATGGTTCTTCTTTTAGTTTAAATAGTATCCCACCTTCAATGATTAAAAACATTGAAGTTTACAAAGGAGTTATTCCTGGACATTTGGCAGATGATGCCCTGGGCGGTGCTATAAACATAGTATTGCATAAAGGAGCTAAAACACATTTTAATGCTTCGGCTTCCTATGGTTCTTTTAACACAGCACAATCAAACTTTAATGGCTTGTATCGTTTTGAAAAATCTGGATTTACAGTAAAAGCATCTGCATTTGTTAATTATTCTGATAATGATTATAAAATTTGGGGTGGACAGGTAAAAGATATTGCGCAAGACGGAAGTCAAACTCCAATTGTTGCTAAAAGATTTTATGATGCTTATAGATCTACAGGTGGAATGGCGCAAATCGGTTTTACTGATGTAAAATGGGCGGATCAATTTTTAATAGGTTTTACAGCTTCTGAGGACTTTAAAGAAATTCAACATGGTGCATTCATGACCCTACATCCATACAAAGGAAGGTACAGTGAAACAGATGCAAAACTAGCTAACCTCACCTATCAAAAAAAGAATCTTTTAATTAAGGGCTTAGATATAAACCTAACGGGTTTGTACGGTAAAAGAAATACTATGGTTAATGATACCGTTGCCCAAGCTTATACATGGGCTGGCAAAAGATTAATAGGATTTAACGGTGAATATCTTGACTATACTTGGGGCTCCCAGCAAGAAGGCGGGCCGTCATTAACTACTACCAACAGAAATGTAGCCTCCGTAAGAACGGGGTTGTCTTACGCTATTAATAAACATCACAGCATTTTAGTAAATCATCTGTATAGTGGACTTGATCGAGAGGATAGGGATGAATTGAAATCACTGTTAGAAAATACTTTTAAACAAACGAGTGATTTGTATAAAAATATTTATTCCTTGAGTTACGAATTAAATGCTATTAAGGATAAATTAAAAGTTAATCTATTTGGAAAACACTATCGCCAAAAGGTATTAAATACAAAACCTGTATTTCAAGAAAATACTGATGGAACACGAATTGTTGTAGATGAAATATACAGTAGTAATAAAGTCTATAATGGTTATGGTTTTGCTGTTTCCTATGCAATTCACCCAGATATTACATTCCTAACTTCTGCAGAAAAAGCAATACGCCTACCAAGTGAAACGGAGGTTTTTGGTGATGTTGCAGGGAATATTAAAAGCAACCTAGCTGTTAAGCCAGAAATTAGCAACAACTATAACCTAGGTTTTCGATTTGGAACGTTTCACACAAAAAACCATGGGTTCACAGTTTCTACCAATCTTTTTTCACGCAATATTCAAGACTTAATTGGTTTTGATTCCAATGCTGATCGAATTTCAGAAAGCAGTGATGAATTAGTGTTTTATTCAAATTTTGATGAAGGAACTACATCTAAAGGAATAGAAGCGCAAATCAACTACAGTTACCAAAATAACTTGGGATTTAATTTTAATTTTTCACGGTTAAGTCTAAAATCCAGAAACAGAGCTGGTATGCTAGTAAATATTCCTAACACACCTCTATTTACTATGAATTCTGGACTGCGTTATTCCATCAAAAATTTCCTTCAAAAAAAATCAGCACTCAACTTATTTTACAGCACCTATTACACCGATGAATTTTCTTATTTAATGAGTCAAGGAACTAATAACACTGGGCTAGAACACTTTAAGGTTCCTGTGCAGTTTATACAAGATTTTGGACTTAGTTATGCATTTCCCAAAGAAAACTTTGTACTGAGTTTTGATGCTAAAAACATATTTAATAAAGCTGCATATGACAACCGATCTGTACAAAAACCGGGGAGAGCTTTTTACTTAAAAATAAATTACACAATCAATAAATTTTAATCTTTAAAAATAATTAAAAATGAAACGTAAATTCATAAACTTCAAAACATTGGCCACCTTCACATTATTCGTCGGCCTAATAACATCCTGTACAAATGATGATACTGATGGAGGGGAGCCAGAACCGGGACCTATAGAAAATTCTAGATGGATAACGGTTACAGGAGCTAGAATGGGAACAAATCCGGGAGACGGGAATGGTGGTACATTACTATATGCTATCAGTAATGAAGATGCTAAAAACCAAGAAACCGTAGTAGATGTTTTTAACAATGGTTTTGTAGCACCTTCGAACAGAACAGCTAGGTTGCAGTCTTCAGAAGATGGAAACACTATGTTTAATATTAGCTATGCAGGAGATACTGGTGGTAATTATACTAAATATACTGTAGAAGGAGGACAAAACTACACACCAACAGGTTCTGAAGTAAGTATTGCACCTTATGTTGGAACAGCACCAAGGTGGATAAAATTATTTGATGGAGACCAAACAGGGGCTGCTGTTTACGTATCAACAGAACATGAGATAGACAACAATGGCACGCCAGATGATGTATCAGACGATACTTACCTCCGTACTGAAGCCACAATAGGTATTGTTACTTTAGATTTAGTTAATTCTTCCATTAAAAATTTCCAAGAGCACAGTGTTCCTTTAAGTGCAGAAGAAGAAGCAGAAGGGTATTATTTTTCTAGAATTGATATGCCAACATTAAATGCTGCAGGTGATAAATTATATATTGGTGGGCGTTTAAGTAAGGTTGACCCAACTACCGTAGAAAGTGAAAGTGGGTATGAAATTTTGGGCTCAAAAACCATTGTTTTAGATTACCCTTCCTTATTAAACCCAACAGTAATAACTTCTACAGTGGGGCATGGTAACACGAACGGATACCGAAGTATTAATTCTTTTGAATACAACGGTAGCGTTTATCAAGCTAACCAAAGTGATCCTGAAGGTTCTCATATCTTAAAAATTGATACTAATAATGAATATGATAATTCTTATGTATTTAGCTTAGACAATGCCTTAGGTGTAAACGATGCTTACATTGTTGCTTGGAGACCAGCATCAAATGGTAAGGCTGTTGTAGCTTACGAACATGCTGCATCTGCTACTGGACCAGCAGGTAAAACACAAGGATTTTTTGCTATGGTTGATTTAAACGCTAAAACAGCAACAAAACTTGATGAAATTCCATCTACCGAAGATTTATATTTATTCCAATACCAAGGTTTTGCTGTGTATGAAAACGAAGTGTATTTAACAGTAGCTCCAATTGGTCAAGATGGAAATATTTATGTTGTAGATACCGAAACTGGTGCTGTAACTAAAGGTGCTCAGTTAAAAAATGCCGAAGGAAGTCATTTTATAGGAACATTTTAAATCCTTATTAATTGTCACGAGACTATAAATATAAAAATTAACAGTTGGGAGCTTCAAAAATTTAAAGCTCTCAACTTATACCTTTACTTATGAAAACAAATAATAAATCTTTTGTGTTTACTATTATTTTAATACTAGGCTTTATCCTTTTAGGGTCAGCACAAAAATTAGAAAATATTTTTCTAGATCAAGATTACTGGGCAGCCAAACCCAGTATTGCTAATATTGAGGCTAACATTAGCAAAGGACATTCAATTTTTGAAGCTAATGGCGGAGGATTTGATGCTACCACGTATGCCCTATTTGCTGAAAATCCTTTATCCACAATTAAATATCTCGTAGAAAAAGGAAACGATGTCAACAAAAGAACGCATGACTCGCGCACCTATATTTTCTGGGCAGCTTCAAGAGGAAATTTAGAAGCTATGGAATACTTCATTCAGAAAGGAGCTAAAATGAACCTTAAAGATTCCCATGGCTATTCCGTAAGCTCTTTTGCAGCAGCAGGTGGTCAACAAGATCCGGCTATGTTTGATTTTTTTATTGCCAACGGAGCCGATTTAAAAAATGAAAAAGACCATCATGGAGCCAATATTCTTCTTGTAGCCATTTCGCGTGCTAAAGATTTAAAGTTTATAGATTATTTGGTTGCAAAAGGTTTGGATATAAATACAACCAATAACGACGGTAACGGAATTTTTCATTATGCCGCCCAGGGTGGAAATATTGCTCTTTTAAAGGAGTTAAAAAAACGAGGAGTCAACACTTCTAAAAACACAATTACAGGAGAAAATGCCATCCTTTTTGCGAGTCGAGGTGGAAGAGGAAGAAGCAATGGCTTGGAAGTTTTTGAATATTTAGCAGGACTTGGACTCCATGCCAATATCACCTCCAACAATGGGATTACACCTTTGCACAATCTATCTCAATCCTCAGAAGACCTTACTATCTATGAGTATTTTATACACAAAGGTGTTAATCCAAATACAATTGACAACGACGGTAATATCGCACTTTTGAATGCCGCAGCAAATAATAAACTAGAAGTAGTTAAATACTTATCTGAAAAAACAGAAAATATTAATCACACCAACAAAGTAGGACATTCAGCACTAGCTCTTGCTGTTCAGCACAACAGTATACAAGTTGTAGATTATCTAATTTCCAAGGGTGCCAATACTTCCATTCTAGATGAGAAAGGAAATAACTTGGCTTATTATCTCTTCGGTAGCCGAGGTGAAACACGTGATTTTGATGCCAAGGTTACCGCACTCAAAAACAAAGGTTTTGATTTTAAACAACTCCAAGGGGATCATAGTTCTGTTTGGCATTTAGCAGTTTCCAAAAACAACCTTGGTCTACTTAAAAGTGTGAGTACTTTTGGCGCAAACATTAATGGTAAGGATAAAGATGGAAACACGCCCTTACATTATGCAGCGATGAAATCTGATAATACCGAAATTTTAAAGTATTTAATAGCAAATGGAGCTGATACAAAATTAACGACAGAATTTGGGGAAACCGCTTATGATTTGGCAACCGAAAATGAGCTCTTAGCTAAAAACAAAGTGAACCTTCAATTTTTAAACTAGTACCCTATGAAAAAAACACTAATTAAGACCGTAGGATTCCTAGGTCTAACTGCTGTAATCTTCCTATTATCTTCTTTTCTAAAAGAACCGGAAGTGAGTTATAAATGCATGATTCAAATGACGAACTACACTGGCGAAAAAGCTTATGTAGTTGTTTCATTAATCAATCCTGAAGGAAAATATGAAAAGACACTTTACGTACAAGGAGACGATAAAGAATGGTTCCCTGATTTAAAAAATTGGTGGAAATTCAGCGACAGCTCAAAGGAAAATGTAGATGCTATTTCAGGAGCTACTATTGGTAACGGCGAACGAAATATAATTTCTTTAGGTTTCAACACGGCCCAAATTGATGCAGGTTACAAAGTTCGTTTTGAGTCGGCTGTAGAAAATCAAGAATACTATGCAGTTGATGCGGAAATTGAACTTAATTCAGCTACCCTAAAGGAAAAGGTAGAAGGTAAAGGATACATTCGTTATATAAGAATGGTACCAAATAAATAGTTTTTATGATTGTATCGGTATGGAGGTATAGCCATTTGCTATTTGCCACTTTAGCTTCTGTTTTTCTTTTAATTGCATCGGTCACCGGTGTTGTTCTCGCTGTAGAACCAATTTTGAATAAAATTGAACCCTATAGTGTTTCTGGGGCCGATGAACTTTCTTTAGGGGAAACCTTGGAGCATATCAATGCGGAATATGAAGAGGTATTGAAAATAGTTCGAGATCGGAATGGTTTTGTGAGTGTAACAGCAATTGTGGACGGAAAAAATGATGAATTTTATATTGATCCATTTACTGGTAAAAAATTAGGAAGCCTAATTCAAAAGAAGCCTTTTTTTCAATTTACCACCAACCTCCATCGTTCTCTCTTTCTTAAATCTACAGGACGTATTCTAATTGGCATTGCCTCCTTTTTTCTATTTCTCATTAGCATTTCGGGTATTGTACTAATTGCGAAACGACAAGGGGGGTACAAGCAATTCTTTGCGCCAATTGTCCGAGAAAATTTTTCTCAATACAACCACGTAGTTTACGCTAGGCTTTCCTTAATTCCGCTTTTAATTTTAGCCTTAACAGGAGTATACCTCTCCTTACTTCGTTTTAACATTATACCTGATTCCCCGGTTTCGTTACAGGTTAATTTTGATACTATTAAAGAAGAACCTGTACAGGACTTCACCGACTTTTATATATTTCAAAACACACCGCTATCCGAACTCCGGGAATTAGAATTTCCTTTTTCTGAATTTGTAGAGGATTACTATATCATTCGTCTTACCGATAGGGAACTATACCTGAATCAATTTACTGGAGAGGTTCTTGCAGAAGAAAAAAATCCAACGATTCAAGTTATATCGGCTTGGGCAACGGTTCTTCATACGGGTGAAGGAAGTATCCTATGGTCTATAGTATTAGGTCTAGGGAGTTTGGCTATTCCCTTTTTAACTGTGACGGGGTTTGTTGTTTACTTTAAAAGACCCAAAACTAAGATTAGGAATGAGTATTCAAAAAATGAAAGTGAATATATCATTTTGGTTGGTACAGAAGGGGGCACAACCCTTCAATTTGCGCAAGAATTACACAAACAATTAATTGCAAATGGAAAGAAAAGTTACTTAGGCTTAATGAACCATTATACCCATTTCAAAAAAATGAAACAATTAATCGTGATTACTGCTACCTATGGACAAGGGGAAGCCCCCACAACAGGTGACAAATTCATACAACTCATTGAAAAAAACAACCAAAAACAAATATTTGACTTTAGTGTGGTAGGTTTTGGCGCTACTGCTTACCCAAATTTCTGTCAATTTGCTTACGGATCTTATGAGGCCTTAAAAGCTTCTAAAAATAGCACTGCTTTGCACGAAGTCTTTACAGTAAACGATCAATCTTTTGAATCGTTCAATAATTGGTGTATGCTGTGGTCAAAAAAACTGGGACTATCGGTGCAGCTCGAAAAGCCGAAACTGATTTCAAAATCAAATTCACCTTCAACTTTTAAGGTTGTTCATAAAACTGAACTTCCAAAAGAGGATACTTTTCTTTTGAGCCTTAAAAACCTGAATGGCGAAAAACCTATATCAGGTGATTTATTGTCGGTAACACCAGCCCAAGGTGCACGTGAGCGATTGTATTCCATTGGAAAAATGAACACCGATACGCTTCTAATCAGCATCAGAAAACATGAACAAGGGTTATGTTCTAATTACCTACATCAACTTGAGCAAGGAGAAAAACTCACCGCCAGGCTAGTAAACAATAGAAATTTTCATTTTCCAAAAAATGCGACAAAAACGATATTCATTGCAACTGGAACAGGGATTGGGCCTTTTCTTGGAATGATTCAGGAGAATATTAAAAGAAAAGAAATTCATTTGTATTGGGGAGCGAGAACTAACGATTCATTCGCACTTTACAAAGACTATATTGAAAAGGCAATTGAAAAAGGTAAACTAACCCATTTTAAAACTGCATACTCCCGAAACCAAGCTGAAAAAATTTATGTACAACACCTGATCCAGCGAGATAAAGAGTTGTTTTTAGAAGTTTTAAAAAAGAAAGGTTGTATTATGATCTGTGGATCATTAGCGATGCAAAAAGAAGTTTTACAAGAACTACAGCAACTTTGCAACCAATATCTTAACAAAGACCTTAGCCATTACCAAAATAGAAAGCAAATAAAAATGGATTGCTATTGAATTTATACAATTCCGAAATCAGCAAACATAGCACCTAATTTAGACCTATGTTTTTTGTTTCTTTTTTTGAGCAGCAGGGAAAAGCACATTGTTTAGGATAAGTCTGTAACCTGGAGAAGTTGGGTGCAGTTCTAGCTCCGTTTTTGGATCCCCTACTCTATGCTGATAATCTTCAGGGTCATGACCGCCATAAAAAGTGAAAAAACCCTTCCCTTTTATTCCGTGAATATATCTGGCTTCATTATTAATTTTATTTTCCCCCAAAACCAGTACCGTCGGTTTTAATTCTGACCTTGTAAAGGCTGTTGTTTGACCCATAAAACCTTTCACTAAAGCCGTGTGATTTTGACATAACATGGTGGGTACTGGATCCCATTTGGCAGAAAAATCCATCAGTGAAAAATAATCTGTTTCTTTTTGCATTTGCCTTTTCCTCGTCATATCTATAGAAGAAAACTCATATACGGAAGGGTTGCGCTCCAGGGTAAAGTTGGTAAATGCAAAAGTTTTACTGTAATCTAGTTTAGCTTGGTAATTAGCTGTAGAGGCATCACCATCAAACATAGGTTCACAGATGTCTACCGCTTCTGCCGCTAGGGCAATATCAAAACTATCGGTAGCGGAGCACATGGCAAACATAAACCCACCCCCTATAACATAATTCCGTATTTTAAGTGCAACATCTCTCTTTTCTTCAGACACCTTGGCATAGCCCAATTTACCAGCCAATTCTTCGGCGGCCTGCTTGCTTTCTATATACCATGGAGCTGTTCTATACGAACCATAAAATTTTCCATATTGGCCTGTAAAATCTTCATGATGTAAATGGAGCCAATCATACAATGCCAGTTTATCATCTAAAACCTCCTCATCGTAAATAGTGACATAGGGAATTTCGGCGTAGGTTAAAACCATAGTTACAGCATCATCCCAAGGCTGATTTCCTTTTGGTGAATAAACGGCAATTTTTGGTGCTTTTTCCAAGATCACGGCATCTTGGTTTTTAGAAGGGCTACTGATATCTAGCAATATACTTTCTGTTTCTGCATTTGAAATAATTTCAAAGGAAACCCCTCTAATTTGACATTCTTTCCGGATTGCTTCTCCATCCGGTAGTAAAAATGCTCCTCCTCTATAATTGAGCAACCATTGTACCTTTTGCTGTTTAGACAATACCCAATAGGTAATGCCATAGGCTTTTAAATGATTTTTTTGCCCCTCCGCATCCATCGGAATTAGAATATTGGATGCGCAAGCAAAAAAAACTATATGAAAAACAAAAAGGAATAGTATAAATTTCAATCGAGCCATATTCAAAAATAACCTAAATATATCCCCAATTACAAACTTTAACTATTAAAAAGGAACATCGTTATCTTCTTCAGGCGCCAAGCCATCATTCATAGAACTACCAAAAGCTTCATTTGCATTTGGGAGGTTTTTAGTTACAAATGGATTCTCTTCATTTTCATTCATCTTTGATTGGTACTCAAAAGGGGAATCAAAATCATCCAAATTATCAAATTTACCTTGATTACCAATAAACTTAAGTCGAATATTCTCTAAACCACCGTTTCTGTGTTTTGCCACAATAAACTCCCCTTGTCCTTGGGTTGGTGAATGCTCATCATCATCCCATTCATCAATTTTATAATACTCTGGTCTATATATAAATGAAACAATATCCGCATCTTGCTCAATTGCTCCAGATTCACGTAAATCGGATAGTATTGGTCGTTTACTGCCGCCACGTGTTTCTACTGCCCTTGACAGCTGTGACAGGGCAATTACAGGTACATTAAGTTCTTTTGCTAATGCTTTTAAGTTTCTAGAAATGGTTGATATTTCTTGTTCCCTGTTGCCTCCTTTTTGAGATCCACCGGCAGTCATTAACTGCAAGTAATCAATCATAATCATTTTTATACCATGTTGTGATGCCAATCTCCTAGCCTTTGCTCTAAGGTCAAAGATAGAGAGTGATGGGGTATCATCTATAAATAAAGGCGCAGATTCCAATGATTTTACCTTAACATTAAGTTGTTCCCACTCGTGCTTTTCTAATTTACCAGTACGCAATTTTTCTGATGAAAGTCCGGTTTCTGATGAAATTAACCTTGTAATTAATTGAACAGAAGACATCTCTAAAGAGAAGAAAGCTACAGGAATATTATATTTAACAGCCATATTACGTGCCATTGACAACGTTAGTGCCGTTTTACCCATACCTGGTCTTGCCGCAATGATTATTAAATCACTCGGTTGCCAACCTGAGGTAAGTTTATCTACCTTATCAAAACCGGAAGGAACACCACTTAAGCCTTCTTTTCCTGCAATTTCTTCAATCCTTTTTTTAGCCTGAATTACTAAATTTTGTGCGGTCTCTGCAGAACGTTTTAAATTCCCCTGTGTAACATCGTACAATTTAGATTCTGCTGTATCTAGTAAATCAAAAACATCGGTACCATCCTCATAGGCATCATGAATAATTTCATTTGAAATTTTTATTAGACTTCTTTGGATGTATTTTTGAAGAATAATTCTAGCATGAAATTCAATATGGGCCGAAGAAGTTACTTTTTGAGTAAGTTTAATTAAATAAAAATCTCCTCCAACAACCTCTAACTTCCCGTCTTTCTTCAATTGTGAAGAAACGGTTAATAAATCTATTGGTTCAGAAGTTTCAAATAACTTAAATATAGCCTCATAAACATGCTTGTGCGCTTCTTTATAGAAAACATCTGGATGCAAAATATCAATAACCTCATCAACTCCCTTTTTATCGATCATCATAGCTCCAAGCACAACCTCCTCTAAATCAGTAGCTTGAGGCGGTATTTTACCCCTCTCCAAACTAATGATGGTCGATTTATCTATTTTACGGGCTATTTGGGGACTCGGTTTATCCATAGGTGTAAAAGTATACAATTAAGCTTGAGTTAACTTTAAAATTAAGGTGCTGATATTCACCATTGATTAACATTTCATGTGTTGATAAGTTACAAATTTGTGTTCATAACCAAAAAAAATCCAAAGAATAGTACTTTGGATTTGTGAATTTTTAGAAAAAAAACCGCTTAGCCGTTAAAAACACCCATATTGGCATATTTATCCATTCTACTATCTACCAATTCTTTTGGTGATAACTTTTTTAATTCTTCAAAATGAGAAATTATTTTGTTTTTTACAATTGTAAAATTCTTTTCTCTATTTGCATGTGCACCTCCAGCTGGCTCACGTACAATTTCATCAATTAACTTTAACTTTTTCATATCCGTAGCAGTTAATTTTAAAGCTTCGGCTGCTCGTTCTTTATACTCCCAACTTCTCCATAAAATGGAAGAACAAGATTCTGGTGATATTACAGAATACCATGTATTTTCTAACATTAACACCTTATCACCTACACCTATTCCCAATGCACCACCAGATGCACCTTCTCCAATAATTACAACAATAATTGGCACTTTTAGGCGTGTCATTTCAATAATATTCCGCGCAATTGCTTCTCCTTGTCCACGTTCTTCTGCTTCTATTCCTGGGTAGGCACCTGGAGTATCTATAAAACAAACCACAGGTATATTAAATTTTTCAGCAGATTTCATTAATCGCAATGCCTTACGGTACCCTTCCGGGTTGGCCATACCAAAATTTCTGTATTGTCTTGTTTTGGTATTGTATCCCTTTTGCTGACCAATAAACATAAAACTCTGATCACCTATCTTACCTAGGCCGCCAATCATAGCTTTATCATCCTTAACCGTCCTATCCCCGTGTAATTCTAAAAAAGTATCACCACATATAGCATTAATATAGTCTAAAGTATAAGGTCTGTTGGGGTGTCTAGATAATTGTACTCTTTGCCAAGGCGTAAGATTTTTATATATCTCTTTTCTAGTTTCTGCCAGTTTTTTGTCTATCTGTTTACAAGTTTCAGTTACATCTACATCACTCTCCTTGCCAATAATTAGACATTTATCTAACTGATCTTCTAGCTCCTTGATAGGAAGTTCAAAGTCTAAGTATTCCATATATTCAAATAGGTTTGATTTTTATCGATAAACAAAGATATAATATTAAAGTAATTCACCTATTACGTTCCTGTAAAAATCCTCAATTTAGAGAAAAATGAATTTTTTATTCTTTAAAATTACTGGATACTACCTAATATATAACAGCTCCCTATACTTTGGCAAAGGCCATATTTCATCTTCTATAAACTGTTCCAATTTATCACTATCATACCTAATTTCCCCAAAATAAGGTTTTACCTTATCGCAATAAGCAAATGCCTTTTTCTTTAATTCCAAATCATTAGCCGCTTTCCGAGCCTCAGTCATGGCGTCTGCATTGGCCTTAATTGAATTTATATGCTGGGCTAATTTTTCAATTATTACTAGTTGGCCTTGCGCTATTGTTTTGTAGGATGCTCCATAAATATCCTTTAAACCAGATACCACGGTTATCAATTTATTTTGATAGGTTAAGGCTGCAGGGATGATATGTCCGTAGACCATTTCATGCAATACCCTACCCTCTATTTGTATATGCGATATATAGGCCTCTAACTCCACTTCTTGTCGTGCCCTAACCTCTACATCACTCATAACTTTCATCGTATCAAAGAGGGCTAAGCTTTCTTTTGAAGTCAGCACCTCTAACGCTTCTGGCGTGGTTTTGTTGTGACTCAACTTTCGTTTTTTTGCTTCTTTTTCCCATGCTGGGCTATATCCATCACCATCGAATCGTATTCTTTTCGATGTCTTAATATATTCCCTTAACACATTAAACACTGCTTCGTCTTTTTTAAGATTTTTCTTATTTATAAGTTCATCCACTTCCTTTTTAAATTCTAATAATTGTTTTGCAACAATGGTATTTAGAACCGTCATAGGTTTTGCGCAATTTGCTTTAGAACCTACACCACGCATTTCAAACTTATTTCCCGTAAAGGCAAATGGAGAAGTTCTATTCTTATCAGTATTATCCAGTAGAATCTCTGGTATTTTACCCACAACATTCAGCTTTAGCTCTGTTTTTTCTTCCGGAGACAATTTGCCCTTAGACACCCCCTCCAACTCGTCTAAAACACGACTTAGCTGTTTGCCTATAAAAATTGAAATTATAGCAGTTGGAGCTTCATTAGCTCCCAACCTATGGTCATTACTTGCAGTGGATATAGAGGAACGCAACAACTCTTCATAGGTATCAACCGCCTTTATCGTATTAATAAAAAAGGTAAGAAATTGAAGGTTTTTCATAGGGGTGGTTCCCGGACTTAAAAGGTTTGCACCTGTATCTGTTGCCAGAGACCAATTGTTATGCTTCCCGGAACCATTCACATAAGCAAAGGGTTTTTCATGAAAAAGCACTTTAAAATGATGTTTGTCTGCAATCTTATCCATAACATCCATTAATAAGAGGTTATGGTCTACCGCCAAATTGGCTTCTTCAAATACAGGGGCCAATTCAAACTGATTTGGAGCAACCTCATTGTGTCTTGTTTTTACAGGAATCCCCAATTTGGTACATTCAACCTCTAATTCTTTCATGAAATTTAAAACCCTACTCGGGATAACTCCAAAATAATGGTCATCTAACTGCTGTCCTTTTGCAGCAAGGTGACCCACCAAGGTTCTACCTGTTAAAATTATATCTGGTCTGGCAAATGCCAGCGCTTTATCTATTAAGAAATATTCTTGCTCCCAACCCAATGTAGCATTCACCTTTGTTACGTTTTTATCAAAATATTTGGCAACAGCTGTAGCCGCTTCATCAATGGCGGATAATGCTCTCAACAAAGGGGCCTTATTATCTAAAGCCTCCCCAGTATAAGCCACAAAAACTGTTGGAATGCATAGTGTCTTATCATAGATAAAAGCAGAAGAGGTTGGATCCCATGCCGTATATCCTCTTGCCTCAAAAGTATTTCGTATTCCACCGCTAGGAAAACTAGAGGCATCTGGTTCTTGCTGTACCAACTGTCCTCCTCCAAATTTTTCCAAGGCTCTCCCATCGGGTAAAATATCAAAAAACGCATCGTGTTTTTCAGCGGTTGCCCCTGTTAAAGGTTGAAACCAATGCGTATAATGAGTGGCGCCCATAGACATTGCCCAAGCTTTTATACCTTCAGCAACTTGATCTGCTATTTTTCTATCAATTTTAGCTCCTGAAAAAATAGCAGCTTCTACACTTGCCAAGGCTTCCTTTGTTAGATATTGCAACATCCTTTCCTTATTAAAAACATGGCTCCCAAAATTCTTAGATCGGTTCCCCGTTTCTTCTACGGTAAATGTTGGCCTTGACAAACTCTCTTTTATGGCATTAAACCTCAATACAGACATAGTGATCAATTTTAGGACAAAAATAATTACTAATTCAGTAATTATATAGAAAATAAATATAAATATTTGAATTTACCCCTAAATAAATAGAGGTATTGTGAATTATTCTATGGTTTTATATAATTACCCCTCTAAAAATTATGGATATATGACTAAAAAAATTATTTTTGTACATCTTTAATGAAAATCAACAATATTATTATGGCCAAAATTAAATTAGAATACATTTGGTTGGATGGTTATTTTCCAACACAAAACATGCGAAGCAAAACAAAAGTTGAAGAGCATGAAGATTTCCAAGGAACACTTGAAGAAATTGGAAATTGGTCTTTTGACGGATCTTCTACTAGGCAAGCTGAAGGTGGATCATCTGATTGTTTATTAATTCCTGTTGCAATTTATCCAGATCCAGATCGTATTAACGGTTACTTGGTAATGACAGAAGTTATGAATGCTGATGGAACTCCACACGTATCTAATGGTAGAGCTACTATTGAAGATGAAGATAATGATTTCTGGTTTGGTTTTGAGCAAGAGTACTTCATCATGGACAATAAAACACAATTACCTCTAGGATTCCCTGTTGGTGGTTATCCTGCTCCTCAAGGTATGTATTACTGTTCAGTTGGTGGTAAAAACACACATGGTAGAGCTTTGGTTGAAAAGCATGCCGATTTGTGTATTGATGCTGGATTAAATTTTGAAGGGATCAACCAAGAAGTTGCATCTGGTCAATGGGAATTCCAATTGTTTGCTAAGGGCGCTAAAAAAGCTGGAGATGAAATATGGATTGCTCGTTATTTATTAGACCGTTTAACTGAAAAATACGGTTACTATATTGATTACCACCCAAAACCATTAGGAAAAGATATGGATTGGAATGGATCTGGTATGCACGCTAACTTTTCTAATGAGGTTTTAAGAACTTGTGGTGATAAAGAAGTTTATGCTAAAATTTGTGAATCTTTCCGCCCAGTAGTAAAAGAACATATTGCCGTATATGGTGAATTTAATGACCAACGTTTAACAGGTTTACATGAAACTGCTGCTATTACAGATTTCTCTTGGGGAGTTTCTGATAGAGGCGCTTCTATTCGCATTCCAATTATAGTTGTGGAAAAAGGTTGGAAAGGCTGGCTAGAAGACAGAAGACCTGCTTCTAACGGTGACCCATACAAAATTGCAGGAAGAATTATTAAAACTGTTAAGTCTGCAAAAATATAATTCAATTACACTCACTTATATTCTAAAACGCCTAAGAAAATTCTTAGGCGTTTTTTTTATTTTATATGTTGTAGCGGTGTATTCATCCAAAAATCCTCATAATTATCAGGCTTCTTTTGCTGCTGATCTTTAAAAATAGGCTTATTCCTTTGCATAAATAAAGACCTATCCACACTCTTATTTTCTGAATGTATTTGCTGCGTAAAAAACTCTCTATATTGGTTGTAGTGCCCTATTTTTACCTCATTGATTTTGTTCCCCGATACATCTGTTAAATTATTTACATCTAAACTAAATTTTGCAAAATTAAATTCCACTG
Organism: Cellulophaga sp. F20128; assembly: GCF_023015805.1. Lineage (GTDB taxonomy): Bacteria > Bacteroidota > Bacteroidia > Flavobacteriales > Flavobacteriaceae > Cellulophaga. The sequence goes on along the minus strand of NZ_JALKBA010000003.1, from coordinate 316,905 downwards.
GAAAAAGTTCAAAAATATGCTCCGATTTCTTAGCTGGATATAAAATAATTGATCTTGCATTTTTTGATTCAATACGATCTATTTTAATTCTCTTTCCGTTGTAAAAAATTTCATAATTTTTAGTTTTGTACAGATCACGCTTTTCTGGTTCCCTCGTAAATTTAATCTCAAAGAACGATTTTTCAAAATCAACCATTGCTGAATCTACTACAAATTCTGGCGGTTGTCTCACCGTAAAACTATTGTTAAAAGAGATATAATTGGGAAACATATGATTGCCCTCTTTTTTATAAGCCACCCTTATCCTGTACAATAAATTATTGCCATCTACTTTCTGCTCTCTTTTTCCGATAGCATCACTAAATATACCGCCATCAACCACAGTATAGTTTAATTTGTGAATTGCATAATCTTTGCTCGATATAAAAATGTTTCCCTTAGCAACGATATGGCCCACATTTTTAGACATTGCAATATTATATATCCTTTCTCCGTCCATAAATACATCTTCTTCTAAGGTAATGGTGTGATTTAATAACACATCCGTATTGAACGTATTAATATAAGAGTATGAAATGGTGTTGTAATTCCGAATAGCATCCATAATTCGCATAATAACAAACTCATTTCCTCCATAGGAATTCATTTGAGCCTGAGGAATGACTTTACTTTTATCCTTATAATTGTAAGGTTTTTGGCTTATAGTATCTTTTGGAAAATCATTGTTCTGTTTGTATTCATAGATTCTGGCTTCGGTAGTCTCAAAATCATTGGAAGTGAATCCTTGATCAAAAACTTCTAAAATCGCTTCATTTAAATTATAATATTGATCCTCTTTTACTTGATAGTCCCTATAATAACCAACATAAGAATATGGCGTAGTAGGGTAATTTTGCAGTATTCTATCCATCGCAGTCTGAATTATTTCTTTTGCAGACAACACCTTTCTTGTGCCTTTGTATTTAGTAGACACCAGTACTACTTCTTTTAATTCTGTAAGACTAGGCGCTAAGGCAATCCTATTTACAGTATTAATTACTAAATTATGAACAACCAATTCTTTAGAATTATACCCAATAGAAGATACAAGAAGTGTATCTCCTAACATACGCATTGCCATTGGAATTCTAAAACTACCATCATCATTAGAAATAATACCAACTCCTTTATTTTTAACAATAATTGTAGCAAAAATTACGGGCTCTTTGGTAGCGCTATCATAAAGTTCACCATAGAGATAGCCCTTATCTTGACCATGCATCACAACTGGAGCACTTAATACCAACAAGAAAATAAGTAATTTATAATATCGCATATACTTCTAAAGTCTTACATGGAAACTACTACTAATTCACCTCTAAAACAAATCAACTTTTAAGATCATAAACTACAAAAAAACGATAAAGCCTAAAGCAGTAATGTTCCATCTTTCGCCCCCAACCGAAGTCTACTTGTGATGCCTATTATTGGTGAAATGAGAACTGTAATTCCCGTTGTTTTTTATTTGATATTTTGAAGGGGGGTATTCATCCAATAATCTTCAAAACCTTGCGGCGCTGCAAGGGGTTGATTTTCAAATATTGGCCTATTCTTGATCATGTATAAACTATCTGCCGGAAAAGTCACTTTGGAATTTATCTTCTGTAAAAAGAACTCTCTAAACTGATTGCTTTTATAAACTTTAGATTCGTTTATCTCGTTGTTATCAATATCCTTAACATTTTTTATATGCAATCTCAATTCATCTTTATTAAACAAGGCTATTCCATCCGTAAACAAATCTGATGACCTGCCCTTCTTGCCAGGATATAGAATTGCCTTATTTTCTTTCATTAAGGTAACATTAAGTAATTTAATTTTTTCTCCTTTATAGGACAACCAATAATTATCAGTATTACTAGGATTGTATACATTATTGTTAACTGAAGGAAATTTTTTGGGCTCTTTATTAAAGTAAACTTCAATGTGTTTTTCTTCAAATTTAATTTTGACCATATCCACTTTAAAGGCTGGGGGTTCCTTTATTTTGAAACTATTGTTAAATGAGACGTAGTTTGGATACATCAGATTATTATTTTCTTTGTATTCTACCCTAACCTGATAAAGCAAATCTTCCTTATTCCCCTTATAATCCAGTCTATTTCTAATACTACTTTTTTCAGGCAGGTCGTAAACCGCATAATTTAGTTTATGAATAGCAAAGTTATCCTTAGCAATATAAATAGTACCATTAGCCAAAGTAGCTCCGTCATTCCTTGTTATAGCAATCGAAAATATTTTTTTCCCATCTATAAAAACATCATCTTCTAACCGTAGCACATGGTTCTTTATAAAATCTTCATCAAGCTTATCTACATAGGAATATGAAGTGGTATTGTAATTTCTAATCGCATCCATAATACGCATAATAACAAATTCATTGCCACCATAACTTCTTACATACGAATTTGGAATTACTTTGCTCTTATTTTTGTAGTTGTATTGTTTATTCGCCAACGTATCCCTTGGGAAATCTAAGTTTTGTTTGTAGTTAAATATCCCAACATTTGTTGTTTCAAAATCATTATAGCCAAATCCTTTATCAAAAACTTCAACTATTGCTTCATTTAAATTATAATATGAACCTTCTTTTAGTTGATAATCCCTATAATAACCAACATAAGAATTAGCTGCAGTAGGATAATTTTCAGGGATATTAACAATTGCCTTTTGAATGATTTCTTTTGGGGAAAGTTTCTTTTTTCTTTTTCCACGACTGTTATCAGCCATTACAGTTACCTCCTGTAATTCCATTAGCATTGGAGTGAGCGCTATCCTATTAATCGTCTCAACTACAAGATTGGATAATACAATTTCTTTTGAACCATACCCCATTGAGGATATAACTAGAGTATCTCCAATTTCTTGAAATTTTAAGGGTATTCTAAACACGCCATCCTCATTAGAAATAACCCCAATAGCCTTGTTTTTTATAACAATGGAGGCAAACACAACAGGTTCACTCGTAATTTTATCAAAAAGCTTACCATACACAAAATACCTATCTTGAGTAAAAGCCGTAGTTACTATAAATAATCCTAGAATTACTAAAGCATTTCTTTTTAAATTCAGTTTAATGTTTTTCATGCGATTATACTAAACAAGAAACAAATTTGCATCAAAAATCATTCCAGCACTTCAATAGAAGCCCCCAAATTATAGTAATGTTTAAATAGTGAAATACACAAAAGCTAGATATGCACCCAGCAGCACTATTCCATCTCTCCATCCCAAACGAAGTCCTCTTGGTATAAATACCAATGGTAAAATAAGAAATGCAAAACCTAACATCCAAAGAAGGTCATTGCTTAACAAGGTATCATCTACTACTTGCAAAGGAGTGATCATGGCTGTTATTCCCAAGACTGCAAAAATGTTAAATACATTGGATCCTATTAGGTTTCCTAAGGATATAGCCTTCTCTTTTTTAAGAACAGCAATGATTGAGGCCGCTAATTCTGGAATACTTGTTCCTATTGAAACTACGGTTACTCCTATAACTCTTTCAGATACCTCATATAATCTTGCCAGTCCTGTTGCTCCTTGTATCAACAACTCTGAACCGCCCCACAAACCAACACCTCCCAATATTAAAAACAATAGTAATTTTAATTTGGGCATTGCTTCGTCATCCTCAGGAGCTTCATCTATAACTGCTGTCTTTTGAAACTTTAATAGAAAAAGAATGTAGGCAATTAGTAAAATTACCATGATAAAACCTTCATAGAACTCAATTATTCCATCAAAATAGATAAAGCCAAAAAAGATTAATGAAGCTACCATTAAAATAGGCCAGTCTGTAGTATAAAAACTTTTACGAACATCAATACTTCCAAGAATCACTGTTACTCCTAATACCAAACCTAAGTTTGCAATGTTGGAACCCACAACATTACCCAAAGCTAAATCTGGGGAACCATCTAAAGCAGCTTTAATACTTACAATAAGTTCTGGGGCAGAAGTTGCGAAAGACACTACAGTCATCCCTATTACAATTTTCGGGATATTTAATCGTAGGGATAGGGCTACAGCTGATTTTAACAACCAATTGCCACCCATAATTAATAGTACTAAGCCAGAAATTATTAATAAAACGTTTTGCATTGCATTCAATTTTGCGCAAATATAGGATAAGAAATTGAAATTTATTTTTTAAACCTTCTTTAAATGATGTAAAGCTAGAGAACCCCTAACCGTAGTTAAACTACCTATTCACCTTCTCTTTTCAAGGCACTATAAAAAATAAAAGGGGGCAATACTAGGCCACCTAAATACCTACCGTACTAAGTTTCTATTAACGTTGCATTTAAATGAAATGGCCATTTATGGGCTTTTTATGAATGAATTGTCCCTAGGTTTTACAAATTGAAGAGAAAACAGCGCTACAAAACTTTCACTTTAACTAAATAATCCCATAAAACAATTACATATTATAACAAAATACAAGAATGATATAGAAATATTATAATTAAATCCATTATTTTAATTACAAAATAGCATTTAATTTCAATAATAGATGTGGTTTTATTTGGAATGCAGCATTTGTTTCCTATATATTACTCTCACAATCGATTAGTAACATTCATTTATTAACCTTTAAAACAACATCTTATGATTATTCTAACTGAAATTTTAATCACGTACCTAGTTACCTTTTTAATTCTGGTATTCTAATAATAAATACGTAGGGCTCTATCCTACCTAAGGTTGCAATACAGCAACCTTTTTTATGATTATCTTTGTACAATAAAATTTCAACAAGCTAAAAAAATCGTATGAAAAAAAGTGTATTTCAATTTTTAGCCAAGGTCAACAAAGCGGTACTACCTTCTTATAGCAAAAAACAATTGGACTTAAGCAAGGCTACAAAATTTGAACTCGCCATTATTGGTTGGCGCTATTACGTAACTACAAATGCTATTGCTTAGTAATGTATTAATGAGGCTACTTTATACGCTTCTAGTTGTTCTCTTCCTTGAAGAAAATCTAATTCAATTAAGAAGTTACACTGTATAATTTCTCCTCCTAATTCTTCTACGAGTTCACACACGGCTTTCGCTGTTCCACCAGTTGCAAGTACATCATCATGAATTAGAACACGGTCATTTTTCTGAATGGCATCGGCATGAATCTCCAAAGCATCATCGCCATATTCTAAAGAATACGGTTTAGATAAGACCGTAAAGGGCAACTTTCCTTTTTTACGAACAGGTACAAAACCTGCATTTAACTCGGTCGCTAATAGTGTTGCAAAGAAGAAACCGCGGCTTTCCATACCGATAACTTTGTCTATTTTATGTTCATTTACCAAATTCAGTAGGGCTTTGGTTGCTTTTTTTAAAATAGCAGCATCATTTAGCAATGGCGTAATATCCTTAAAAACAACACCTTGCTTTGGAAAATTATCTATATCCCTTATGTAGTCTTTAAAATTCATTTATTTTCCTATTCTTATTTTGTGGTAAATGTAAAAAGAAATATATTTGCAGCCCCATTCGGGGAGATTAAATAAAATGGCCTCGTGGCGCAACTGAATAGCGCACTTGATTACGGCTCAAGAGGTTACTGGTTTGAATCCAGTCGAGGTCACGAAAAAGTCAACAAAAAGTTGAAAACAAGCAAGCTAAAAAACATAGCTTGCTTTTGTTTTTTAAATTGCGAAATTTTCTTTTGCGGACTTTCAAAGCGGAGCTTTATGGAAAGACGAAGTCAATCCAGTCGAGGTCACTAAAAATAGTACAATAAGAAAAAACGCCAAGCTTGCTTGAGCGTTTTTTTGTTTGTATTATTTTCAAAGCGGAGCTTTATGGAAAGACGAAGTCAATCCAGTCGAGGTCACGAAAAAATAGTACAATTAGAAAAAACGCCAATTTTGCTTGATCGTTTTTTTGTTTAGACTAATTTTAAAGCAGCGCTTTTATGGTAATCTGCAGGTAATTCAATTAAATTCACAAATTCATATAAGTTTTTATAAGGTTAATGCTTATCTTTTATAAAAACCCGGCCTACTTATCTATAAATAACATTTATTTTTTGAACTTAAGCTAAATCATTCAGCCTAAAACCCTAACATAGAATTAAAATTTAAGACTGCTCTTGGTACTAATGAATCCTATTTTATGCTACTATGTACAAAAAGCATTACTTCGTAGACCTTAAATTGCCCGAAAAATGATTCTTGATTCCAGTTTTAGTTGTATTATTTTAATACTACAATTACCAATACAGTTAAAATGTTAGTCAAAGCGATTAATAAAGAACAACCAATCAATTTAAATTTGATTTAAAAACTAAGGGTTACATTAAAAAAATAAAATTCAGCAAAACCTTAGGCGCAATGAATAATTTAAATAGTAATCCATCGTGAAACATATCAGCCATAAAATTATCAATCAACTTTTTTTGTTATTCGTTGTCATCTGTATGGCAGGACTTATATTTTTTGAAATAACACCCTATCTATCGGGGGTTTTAGGAGCTATAACAATGTATGTGCTACTGCGAAAACCGCTGAAGAAATTAGTTAAAAAAGGATGGAATACTGAACTTGCCGCCGTTGTACTTTTAATCTTATCGATCATTTGTATATTGTTGCCTTTAGCCGGTATTGTACTGATGTTAAGTACAAAAATCAGTAATGTGGTACAAAATTCTGAACGTGTCACCAATGCGTTCAAAACACAATTAGAAAATATTGAGCGTTATTTGGGCTTCGATTTAACTTCTCAGATCGACAGCTCGGAAGTTTCTTCTATGGTTTCTACCAAGCTACAAAGTTTTGCTGGAGGCACTTTCGAGACTTTTCTTTCAATTTTTATCATGTATTTTTTACTCTATTACATGCTTACAAATCGAAGAAAATTAAAAGAAAGTTTGTATGAATACATTCCTTTAAAAAACGAAAATTTAAAAATTATAGGTGCAGACATCAACACTATGGTCCGTTCTAATGCCTTGGGTATTCCGCTTGTTGCTATTGCACAAGGTCTTGTTGCTCTTATTGGGTTTTTAATTTTCGGAATTGAGAATCCAGTTTTTTGGTTCGTTATGGTCACCATTGGATCTATGATTCCCTTTGTAGGAGGATTGTTAGGTATTGTACCGGCTTTTATCCTAACCTACGCCAATGGTGATGTTTTTGAAGCATGGGCTATTTTGTTGTATGGAATACTCATTGTAGGAGCAACAGATAATATTATTAGACTTTTTGTATTGAAAAAATTAGATAATGTACACCCCTTAATTACCGTAATTGGTGTAGTTATTGGCGTGCCATTATTTGGGTTTATCGGGTTAATTTTTGGGCCTCTATTGGTGAGCCTCTTTCTTGTGGTGATAAAGATCTATAAGAAAGAGTATAGTGATACAGAGCTAGTATAAACAACAAATTTAATAGACAATGGTTAGGGTCTAAAACGTAAATTTTTAAATTAAAACAAATGGGTGTGATAGCTAAAAACGATCGAGAACTAAAATTGTATTATAATTCAGAAACATCAATAGGCAAACAAACCTTGCCTTACGTTGAAGCTTCTGAGAAAGAAATCGCAACTATTGATATCTCTAAGACTAAGGTCACTGGCACTCAATGGGTAGAAATCGCAGGTAATTTAAACCTTCATATTTCGCAACTAGTAAATCAAAAACACCCTGATTTTGTCCAAATATATGGAGATAAAGAAGTACACTTAGAAGACCATGACTGGTTAAAACTGATCGAAAAGAATCCCATAATTGTAAACTATCCTATTGCCATTAATGGGAACCAATTTTTACAGATAAAGTCACCATCTGATGTTGAAAAGTATCTAGAATAAGTTATTTTCCTTAAACATAGGGCTATAGATAAAGTACCTTATGCAATTGTAGCTTTAATAGGGCTATGGAGAGATACGATCTGGATCTTGCCTACCTCTATTAATTCGAATTTCGTTTTATACTATATGGGTGAGTTCTGTTCTCTTTTAACCTTACCTTATTTAGGTTCAAAACAATTTCATTAAATGCTCTTTGTCCAATTTGTTATCAATATTTTTATCAATATCAAATGCAAGAGCATCCAGTTCAATTTTTACAATTTCCTTATTTAAAGGTGAAATAGAAGGAATGTTTACAATAAACTGCAGGGACTTAATAAGCACATAGAGTACGGAATTATCTTGTTTTGAGTACAAGCGAATAGGTTGTATTAAAATTCGCATAAGCTCTTTTGCCGAAATAGAATTTTCTACAATAACAAGAGACTTGTTTGCCACAGTTTTGGAAGTAATGCTAGGAAACTGTAGAAATTCACTCAATAATAATCCAATTTTATTAATGGCATCAATAGCCGTTCCAGGATCATTAATTCCTGGCGACATTGCCTTCACTGCAATTTCCATTAATTTTATCATTCCTGTAATACCTCTATCTCCTTCATGCCTATCGGAAGATATACTACAACAAAAAATTAGATTATCATCTTCTTCATTTGTAAGATCTCCTTTAATTTTTAGGATGGGATTTCCGTTCCAGATATGTTGATTGATATATGGAATTATTTCAATTTGAATGTCTTTTTCTATTAAAGAATCCTTTATAAGTGAAACATCAAAACCTCTAAAATATCCCGTTTTACTTATTGTAAGCGCTCTCCAATTTTCCGTATTAATTATAGTATGTGCGGCCTTGTTTGTTTTTTGAGTATCTCTTCTTTTCTTTAGATAATTGCTACTAGACTCATAAATTCTATCTATAATATTATGTATCTGAATGGCCTTTGAAATACTATCAATAAAATACACAAACAGACCAATGCAAACAAAACTTGATATCGCAGCAATCATAGTAGACAATCCAAGGGATTTTGAGTCGATCCCATAGGCACCTAACGAGATCAAAACAAAAATACAATAGAGTAAGGTGCCTATGTATATTCCTAAGATAATTTGATGTTTTTTATTGGATATAAGATTGGGTAATAGCCTTGGCGAGAAATTGGAAGAAGCCTGATTTAAAACGACCATTACCATAGTAAAACTAAATACAGTAAGCGATAAAATACCACTAATAATAGTTGATAAAATGGAACGTGCCGTTTCATAATCTTCTATAAAAAGGTATGGAATGTCTTTCTTCAAACCATTAATCCAACCCAAATGCTCAACTTGCAAACCTACAATAGCCAATATTAAAAAGGAAAAACTAATTAAGACAGGATAAAAAGCAATACTGTGTATTACATCTTTATACTTCTTCTTGATGAATTTTAAAATAGTCTTGAACATTTTAAAAATTTTAAAAAAGGCCGATGCAAATTAAATGAGACCTACTTTGATGAGGAATGAATTAAAAATAAATTTCAGTAGTTACATTTAATCATCGTTTGTAATCTTAATTTAGACGTATACCACCCACAAAAGGAACCCTAAGTTACTTCATTAAACAAATTGGTTTCCTGATTTATGGCAAGAAATTCAATATAAAAACCTATCGGTGTTTTAAAATTAATAATTTCTCATTTTTTCTTTATGCTTACGCAATTGTCTTTCCAAATCGTTAATAGACTCTGAAATAGATTGCTGAAAATTAGCATGTGATGCTTCGGCAAAGATTCTTGGACCAGGCATACTCAATCTAATATTGCATATTGAACCCGTTTCAGTAGCTGTTGTATTTTCTTTTTTAAAGAAGACATCTGCTCTATGTACAAAATCAAATTTTTCCTCTAATTTATTTAATTTTTCGGCCGCAAAGCTTTCTAAATTTTCGCTACTGTTAACATTGTCATATTCATATATAATTTGCATAGTTCTAAGTTTTATAATACAATATTATACTTATTATATCCCAAATATTAACTCATATAAAGATCTCATTGACTTGAATAAAAACAGGAGTCATTCTACACTCTCAAATTTTTAATAAATTTCAGATACTTAGAAAAAGTCAATCTGAATTAAACAGCTAACATTCATAAATTATCCATTTATTATGGCATTAGCAATTCAGTACAATAGCCCTGTATTTCTCCTTAAATACTCTTAATAAAAACAATTATATTTGTATTTAATATGATATACCAATTAACCTATAGATCTACTTCAATTAATACCATTAATACGACAGATTTAGAAAGCATACATTCATTAGCCGACAAAAAAAATAAAAAATTAAATATTACAGGCTGTTTGGTGTTTTATAACACTAAATTTTATCAACTTTTAGAAGGTGACGAGCAGGATGTCATTTCATTGTATAATGAGATAAAACGAGACCATAGACATACTAAGATTGAACTTATCGCTGAAGGCTTAACAAAAAATAGAATATTTCCCAATTGGGGAATGGCCTATTACCCTATTGCCGAAAATAGGTGCAATAAATCTGAATTTAAACAGTTTAAAAGCAATCTACTATTATTGACTAAATTAACAACTTCGGTCACCAAAACGGAATTGAATTTCTGGAAGCAAATAAAAAAAGCACTCTCCTTTTAAAAGCTAAATTCAAGATTTGTTTGTATTGATTTTATCTTTTGAATCAATAAAATAATTAATTGAATTAATAGCAAGCCTATGAACTTTCTAATTTTACAACAGAAGAAATGATGTTGATTGGTTTAGCATCTTCAAATAAACCAATAACCTTAAAATTACTATTATGAGTACATACACAGAAAAAGTTAGTGAAAAATTAAATACTTTATTAGAAAAAAGTTATGATGCAAAACAAGGCTATCACAAAGCGGCAGATCATACAAATAACCCTGCACTTAAAGCCTATTTTGAAAGAAAATCAAAAGAACGTAACCAATTTGGTCATGCTATAGAATCAGAAATCAGAAACTTTGGACAGGAAGCTGAAAAAGGAGGAAGCGTATCCGGATCGGCTCATCGAGCATGGATGGATGTAAAATCGTTCTTTTCTGCTGATTCCGATGAATCTATGTTAGAGGCCGCTATTACAGGAGAAAAAGCTGCGATTGATGATTATGAAGATGTTTTAAAGGAAACAAGTTTACCTCCTAGCACCTTAACATTACTTACGAATCAAGTAAACAACATTAAAGGTGATTTAGCAACTATCAAAAAATTAGAAGATCTAGCGTAGTATATTTGTAAGCATCGTAATAAAATGCCCAACCTGGAAAGTCCTAGTTGGGCATTTTACGTTGAGCTTCTTATTGTACTTATTTAATCATATGCTATGTTTTGTCCATAAACACTATTTTCTTTGCACTACTTATTCTTCTTCTTCCTCGTCTTCAGTTATAGTTAACGGATGATCCGTCATACCCAGTCCCACAATTTTTATAATATTAACTACTGTATTGTATAGCATTAAAACCACCACAATTAAGCCTGCGCTTAATAAGCTAGATATTCCCAATGAAATATAATACAAGGCGTTGTACCAATTGTTTGGTACATTTTCCGATTCTGTAATTGGTAAATTAAACAGTAAAAAACTAATTACTGCAGCAATAAAAACAGCCGTATCTAATTTCGCAATCTGCAATACATGATAATAATGATCTGCTTTTAAACGCGATTTAGAATTAGAACTTAAGCCCAATAAAGTAAGTAATAAGGCTAAAATGGTTGCAGATGCCAGTGCTATGGTATTGCACAAGGTGTTCATACCATCCAAGGAATTTTTTATAAGAACTTTGGCTTCATACCCACTTAATCTGCCAATAAGGATGCCCCCTAATAGCATTATTGCTAAAGAAATAAAGCCTCCTATTATTGCCCGTTTGTTTTGTTTGCTTAGCTTCATAGTATTTTATGCTTTGGAATTAATCATCAATTAATAAAAAATGTAATGGTTAAAAAATAATAATTTTTGCTAAAAATTAAAAATTAAAAAGATTACTTTCGCTACGCGCTGTTTTTTTTTATATAGCTATTCTAATTCTATTGTATTTTACTAAAGTAAGGTGGTTTTATGAAAATTTATGTAACATTTAATCTAAACATTACCCGCAATGCTATTTTAAAGGAGCAATTGGATAGGTTGGGGTTTGATTATACCATAGAAAATACCCAAGAAATTTCATTTAAAAATAAACTGACAACTGAACAGCAATTAGTATTGGCTGAATCGCTATCTACCTACGGGATTACTATTATAGATGACCAAAAAACAGAATTGGTGCAGCGAATTAAAGATACCATTAATGAAATGTTAGCCGATGAGGAAGCAAACCTTTACAAAATATCATCCTACTTGGCGGATAAGTTAAATTATTCCTACGCCTATTTGTCCAATCTTTTTTCAGAGAGCACGTATACCTCTATTGAGAATTTTGTGATACTAAAAAAAGTAGATCAAGCTAAAGAATTAATTGCGAATACTGATTTAACCTTAACTGAAATTGCCTATAGACTTAATTATAGCAGTGTTGCCCACTTATCTGGTCAATTTAAAAAAACGACGGGCTTAACGCCTTCCACATTTCAAAAAATTATTAAAAAACGAAAAGAATTTAATATTTAATTTAAATAAGGAACCCATTTGCTTGTGTTCTAAATACAATTATATTTATGTCCCTGAAAATTTTAAATATTTTACTAGCCGATGACGATGAAGATGACAGATGGTTGTTTCAAAAGGCGTTGAGCGATTTAAAAATAAAAACAAATCTTTCTTTATTTAAAAATGGCAAAGAGTTGATGGAGCATTTAATAAGAACGGAAACTACGCCACACCTTATTTTTTTGGATTTAAATATGCCTTTAAAAAACGGAATGGAATGTCTAACAGAAATTCGGAGCAGTTGTAATTTAAAAGCAATACCTGTTGCCATTTACTCCACATCATCTTCGGAAAAGGATATTGAAAATACATTTGTAAACGGGGCAAATATTTATATTAACAAACCCAGTAATTTTGCAGATTTAAAAAATGCCATTGATAAAGTATTACAATTGAATTGGCAATACCATACCTCAAATTTAAACAAGGATAATTTTTTATTCAGAATTTAAGTCACTATGGATTTTAATGGAATAATATCTTCTACTAAATCATATAAAATAGCACTGGTAATTGCCATAGCCTTGTTGTTATTGCTTTCTAGTATTTCATATAGGCAGATCATTAATATGAGAAATTCTGCTGATCTGGTTTCTGGTTCTCTGCTCGTGGATAAGGAAATAAACAACTTGTTTTCCAAATTCAGCCTAATTGAAGCTTCTGGCTATAAATCTTTAATTGTAAATGACTCCACATTTAAAGACACTTATAGCGTATATAAAAATGAGGCAGAAACCTCTTTTAAACAGTTAGCTAAACTCACCCAGGACATTCCTGAACAACGTCAATACTTAGACACCATTAATCATTGGAGAGATAGTTTAGATATAAGTCTAAACAATATAAACAACTATCGGGGACTCTTAGAAGAAGATGTTGAAGATAAATTAATGGCAGAAGTGGTAAAAATGGCATCCATCTTTCAAAAATTAGCAAGCCTTAAACTAGGAATGTCTCAAAAAAAAGATGTCTTGTTTAGAGAACGAATAAATGCTTATAAAACAGAGACCTTTTTTACGCCATTTATATCATTATTACTGGTGTTATTTTCACTAACCGTCTTTTTGTTAGCCTTTGTAAAAATCAATAATTCTCGGAAAGAATTGCTAAGCGCTCAAGGGTTTGTAGATAATATTATATCAAACAGTAACAATCTCGTAAATTATTTTAAACCCGTTACAGATGACAATGGAAAAGTAATTGATTTTATTTTTGAATACTCTAACAATAAAATAGAAGAAATAACAGGCATACCTGCCCAACAAATTATCGGAACCAAGTTATCTGAAAGTTTCCCCCTTACGATGACCAATGGACTTTTTGAGATGTATGTTACCTGCTTAAACACTGGCAAAGTGAGTCAGCTTACACGGCCCTATACTTTTAAGGAAGAGGAGGTATGGTTAAAAAGTATCGTTTCAAAATTAGAGACGGGAGTAAATGTGACCACAATTGATGTTAGTCAGGAAAAACATGCCAGTGAAAATTTAAAAAAACTAAATGAAAGTTTATTTTTAAAAAATGCAATATTAAACAATGCAGAAGTAGTTGCCAAAATTGGCAGCTTTACATCCTATCCAGAAATGGGTGTCACAGATATGTCAGATAACCTCTATAGGCTGTTAGGTGTGAAACCCGGTGATTTTGAACCCTGTTTGGAAAATCTTATGACCTATGTTCATCCAGAGGATGTACAAAAATTTAAAAAATCTTTTGCCAAAGGTTTATCATCAAAGGGAACAACGGAAGTTACTTATCGAATAATTACAAAAGACAGAAAGCGAAGGTATTTTAAATCTACCACTTTAATGATTGTCGAAAATGGCACAAAAAAAATGGTAGGAGTTATACAAAACATAACACAAAGTATTAAAAAAGATAAAAAACTGGAACAAAAAAATAAAGCCTTAAAGCTTTCTAATGCTGAACTGGAATCATTCAATCGGGTAGCAAGTCATGATTTGCAAGAACCATTGCGTAAAATTCAAATGTTTATTTCCTTATTATCCGAGACGGAACGAAATAACTTTTCAGAGAAAGGTTTGAATTATTTAGACAAGATCGATAATTCTGCCGGTCGGATGCAATTGTTGATTAATAATTTATTGACTTATTCCAGGATAGACAATACCCTTGAAGATATACAAGCCATCGATTTGAATAATAAAATGAAAAAGGTAAAGGATAATCTTTCTGAAAGTATTAAAGAAAGTAATATAACCATTGTAGAAAATAACCTCCCTACAATAAATGGAATTCCATTTCAAATAGAGCAATTGTTTACCAATCTAATTTCAAATGCTATCAAGTATAAAAAATTAACCGAAGGTGCTCTAATTGTAATTGATGCTACTAAGGTGAAGCCTAACCAATTGCCTACACCTTTTAAAAATACTGAAAATGCCTATTATGAAATAAAAATTAGCGACAACGGCATTGGGTTTGAGCAAGAAAATGCTGAAAAAATATTTAATATTTTTGAGCGTTTACATCAAAAAACAGAATATTCAGGTACCGGAATTGGTCTTGCTATCTGTAAAAAAATAGTTGACAACCATCACGGTTATATATGTGCTACAAGTAAAATTGGCATAGGTTCAACCTTCTACATTTATCTTCCAGTCTAGATAATTTTTCTTGTATACTCTTAATTTTACCTAAAGAATTCCACTGTTTAGTGACTTCTAGGTATAATCCTATTTACTTAATTCTTTCTACAATCAATTCAAAATTCCTTAGCATTCAGATGTTAAGGTAGCCCTATCTAAGACACTTAAAAAGATCTTAAATCTAGGAAATCACCATCAAAGCACATCTCATTTGTAAGAAAAACCATTAATTATATAACATAATCATAAAACTCTGTAAGGCAGTAAGGGAGGTAAAGTTTGACATTTGTAGTATAGGAAAGCAAATAAGCCTATACAACGGAAAATAGAACCCTTATGGAAAATCGGAACTCAAATCAGCAGCAATTCTCAAGAGTGGGAAGAGTTTATCAAAAAGATCAGACCAAAGCAGTACGAGCTAAAGCTAACACCAACACTATGTTAGTTTCTAATAATGAATCTAAGGCTTTTGAAAAACAGTAAATCTTGGAATATGTTATACAATTGATTATGTCTAAAATACTATACGGCTTAGCAATACTATTTTTAATAATCTGGGCAATTGGTTTTTTTATTTATGGCTTAGGACTCTTAATACATTTTGTATTACTAGCTGCAGTTATTAGCTTAATTATTAAAATGATCAAAGAAAAATAAACAAAGAACTTTAACGTACACAAACGATTATGAAAACTACACAGGTAAAAACAACAGAATTGGTTAAAATTTTCAAAGAATTAAACAATAATTTTGGTGGAAATTTAGAAGTGTTATCTAATGAGTATAAGTTAACGTTAAATGGCACATTTGGAATTGGCCAAATTGAAGGAATTTCATTGAAAAATGGTATTTCATATATAGAGTTTGACATAACATTGAATGAAAACTTCATACTAAGTCTTTATTCCACAAAAAAACTACCCATTTATTTTGCCCATTGTTCCAAAGGTAGTTTAACGCATAGTTTTGGGCAAAAAGGAAAAAAGAAAACGCTTAATAAATTTCAGACTGGGATAGTAACTTGTAATAGGGCTGAAGAAAACGTATTGACATTTCAAAAAGATGAACCCACTAAAATTTCCCTGATTGTGGTAAACACAATTACCTCGGAAGTAGCAAATGGTATTTCATTAAATCAGCAATTGAGAAATGTTTTTTTTGGAAATTATTCAGAAGAAAGTTCTGTTTTTATTGACTCCTACAATTTAAAGATCAGTGAAAAAGTAAAAGAAATTACTGCCATAAAACAAACAGGGATTGTAAAATATTTAATGATAGAAAGTAGTGTGCATTTAATTTTAGCTATGGAAATTGAACATCGAATCAGTAATTTGGAAAAAGCAAACAAGCCCACTGGCTGTTTAACTCAGAAAGAAATGGAAATCATTACAGAGCTTTCCCAATTTATTAAGAACAATCCAGAAAATGACTACACACTAAAATCATTGAGCAGAAAGACGGGACTTTACAATAGTAAATTGCAAGAGGGTTTTAAATTATTACACAACAGAACGGTTAGAGATTTCATCATTAATGAACGTATGAAAAAATCTGAAAAATTAATTAGAACAACAAACCTAAACATTTCAGAAATTGTGTATAGTATTGGTTTTAGCAGTAGAAGTTATTTTTCAAAAATATTTAGACAAAAGTATGATTGTAGCCCTAAATACTACAAAGAAACTCAAAATTCGATAGCTGTAACAGCCTAAAATATACCCCCGAAAGCATAAAACCAGTCGAGTTGGACTGGTTTTAGAACAACAAATTAATTATAAATCAAAACCATTCATTATGAGAAGTTTACTTTGGCTTGCAGCCGTTATTTTAATAATCATATGGCTTTTAGGTATGTTAAATGTGATTCCTGGTATTGCTACCAGCAACTTACTTCACTTTCTATTAGTTATAGCAGTAGTTGTAATTTTGTACAACATTATATCAGGAAGACGACCTCTTGATTAACTCCATTAAAAGAAGCACCTGACTTTTATTTATAGGCAGGTGTTTTTTATTCTATTTCATTTCAAATTCTATAAAATATCTTCCCAAAGTGTTTGCAATATTATTTAGGAATTCTTTAGATAGTTCTCATTAGGCATTAAGAAAAAAAACAACCATAATTTAATGAGGAGAAGCATCAATATTTCTTTTTCAATAAGCGCTTTAGATTAAAAAAACATACTACAAGGGCTTAAAAAAATTCCAACAAACAAATGACAACTAAAATTTAATTGCTTCAGTTTTGCATTATAGTATTCTTTATTTTTATTCACATTTTTTCAAATGCGTTACACATTACTCCATTTAAGACAAGCCGTTATACGTCCGCTTCCTAATTTTGTTTACTTAACAAAAAGGATATAAAATGAAGACAAAAAGAATTTCATCAGCAATGGAAAAAATGTTGAACGAACAAATGACACGGGAAGCATATCAGGCTCAAGTTTACCTTTCGTTTGGGTGCTGGGCAGAAGAAAATAGTTTTGTGGGCGTTTCTGAATTTCTATATAGACATATGCAAGAGGAACGCGAGCATATGTTTAAATTCGTAAAATACATTTTGGATAGAGGTGGCAGTATAAGTATTGATACTATTAAAGCGGCTCCTAAAGCCCCAAAAGATATTGGGGATTGTTTAGAAAAAATACTTAAACATGAAATAGACAATTCCAAAGAGATTGATAAAATCGTTAATCTAGCTCATAAAGAAAAGGACTGGGCAACATTTAGTTTTGGACAATGGTTTGTTAAAGAGCAAATTGAAGAAGAAACTTTAATAAACGAGCTTATAGATAAGTATACCCTAGCCTCTAAAGAAGTTACGGACAATGTAAATTTATACGAAATGGATAAAGATTTAGCATCGGCTTCACAACATGCCACTATTCCTAGAGAAGAGAAATTATAATATGCTATATGTTGGCAGAGATTCAAAAGAACTATTGGAGTTTAATATTCATAGAATGAATGCCTGAAATTTGCATCCAAGGATGTATTCACCTATAGTAGAAAAAAGGTTTAAAATAGTGAGGACTATTGATCTCCAGATAAATAGAGAATTATTAACAAGTAAATAATTCTTCTTTTATCTGGAGTTTTATAATAACAGAAATCATATTCCAATGAATTATAGCTACCACGATGCATACCAATAGAATCAAAGGAATTAAATATTAAGTGTTAATTGCCACAAGGAATTACCTTGCTATGTTTGGCGGTTAAAAGCACCCTTAATTTTAGTTTATGGCTCTTTTGTCCACTTCAAATAAATCTGCTTAAGACAGCATACTTTTAATATCATTACTCCAAGAAGGATATGTAAATATCATTTTTCTCAAAACGTCAATTTTTATATTAGCATTCATCGCCAATGTAAAAAGGTTAATAATTTCAGCAGCCTCTGGACTTAATATGTGGGCACCAACGATTAAATTGGTCCTATCATTTATAATAATTTTATAAGCGTAGGCATCGCCATTTATACGTTTATTATTAAACCAACCCGATATTTCACCATACTTAACTGAAATATTTTTATACCGTTTCTTGGCTTCCTCTTCAGCGTATCCAACTGATGCCAAATTAGGGATTGTAAAAACAACCGTTGGAACTAAAGGAATTTCAATTTTATGCTTATTTCCATTAATAATATTTTTGGAAACGATATTTCCCTCAATACCTGATAAAGGTGTTAGTGATAAACTAAAATCTGAAACATCACCACAAGCATACACATCCTTATTTGATTTACTTCTTAGATAATTGTCAACTGCTATTCCCTTGGCGTTATAATCTACCCCTCCAACTTCTAAATTGAGCATAGAAATAGAAGGCACTCTACCAGTTGTATTGTAAATAATATCAGCCTTTTTGAATTTTGTTTTGTTATCAATAGTATATTCAATCTCCAGTTTCTTTTTGTTTTTTTGAACTGAATTTACGCCTGCATTAAAAATAAATTGAATTCCTAGCTTTTGAGAAGTAGATTCTAACAAGGAGACTAAATCTTTGTCAAACTTTTGTAAAGAACCTTGACCTTCATCAATAACAACAACCTTACTCCCTGCCCTTGCCGCAAGATGAGCGAATTCCATACCGATATATCCTGCGCCAATAAATACAACTTTTTTCGGCACTTTCTTCAGTAAAAGAAAGTCATCACTATTTTTTAAATATTCACTCCCTTTAATATCCAAAGCTCTTGGAATATTTCCTGTTGCTATTATAATTTTATCAGCTAAAACTTGAGTATCTCCAATTTTCAATACTTTTTTATCAATAAATTCTGGAGTTTGATAAAACATTTTTATACCTAACTTCTCAAAACCTTCTTTTGTATTTTTAGAAACGTCTGTGGTAAAAGATTTCTTAAACTTTTGAAGCTTTTTAAAGTTCAGTTTTAATGGTCTAAATATATCCTTACCTACCATATCATTAGTTCGTTGAATAATCTCAGTAGGCCCTAACAGTACCTTCTTAGGGTCACATCCTCGGTTAGCGCAAGTACCACCATATTCCCTATTTTCAGCAATAGCAACTTTTAAGCCCTCGCGGGCACAATTTTCGGCAACCAATTTACCTGCAGTACCACTCCCTATAACAAAAACATCATAACTTTCTTCTTTCATATCCTATAATTTTTTTATCGTAATAATTATATACTCGTACTTACCCGGGTGAATAAATTCATTTTTATTCTCAGAAGATTTGCACTGTTTTGAGGTAAACAATATTGTTAAAAATGATATTTTAAACAATAAAACCTCCAATAATCAATTATTGGAGGTTTTTAAATTAGTCGTTAGAAATTATATGGCGCCTTAATACTTGCCTATTTCTTCCTGTAATTGTTCCTTGGTTCTTCCTGTTTTTTCCTGCAGTTTACCAAGCATTTCATCAAATTTACCTTCTGCATAAGTAAGATCTTTATCGGTTAAATCGCCATATTTTTGTTTTAATTTACCTTTTACTTGATTCCACTTACCTTCTATTATTTTAGAGTTCATAATTTTCTGTTTTTAAAGATTAATAATAAATTATTGATTACTCAAAAATAGAAATAATAAAGGCTATAAATTAACCCAAAAAAGCAAAGAATTGACGGGAAAAATAAAAATTTTAAGTAACCTTTGCTTGGAGTTTAAGGGGTTAACTTGTTTGATTCTATTTAATTCAGACTGCTATGGAGCCCACGGAATATATATCTATTTTCTCTTAAAAATTCAGGGAATATCACACCTATAACAACAACGGGTTTAATTCGTATTTTTTTAAAACGGACATAAAATCTACCAGCGGAATTTCAATAGAATATGAACCCGTATAGGAGGGACACATGACACAATCATCAAAATAAAATTCGATATTGGTTTCATTGAGTACAAAGTTGTTTTTACTGACTAAAAAATCAGCACTAGATACTTCCCAACAATCGTAATACATGTCCCCACTTTGTATTTTGGCAGTGATCTTCTCATTGAGAATTTCCAATACTTCATTTTCAGACCCTTGAACAAAGAAATCTTCATAGGTCATAAAAACTCCTTCATTTAAATCGAAATTAAAACAATCAAAGGTATAACTCGGATGCATGGCACCCGAGTAAAAATTCTCTTTATAAAATAGCACACTTACAAGCCGATCATTAACATTATAAATTTTATAATCGATAAGCCGTTCTTCTCTGAAATTTTCAGCTTCAATACTATCGCAAAGTGATTTACTCTCTAATATATCGGCTTCAGTTGCCGTAATATTCACATAATGGTCGGTTATAAACTCATTGAAGTTGCGGTGTGAATCTTTGTATGATTCATTGAGCAAAGGATAGGTGAAATTAACAGTAAAATCCTTAGTAGCGTTAATGTACGATTTATTAATAATCAATTCTTGAAGCTCCTCTCTTTCGTCCTTTTTCTCAATGAGTGTTTTTTGTTTCAATTCTATAGTAATTGATTTGTCTACATCGGTGAGTTCAATATTTTGGTAGGTAGGTACTACAGCATCATTTTGTAAGGTATCACTACCTAATTGTTTTACATCTTCTGTCTTGTTTGCATTCCCATTTTTTTCATCAGGACTGTTACGTTTACAATTAAAAAAGAGTAGCATTACTACAATAAGATAGGTATATTTCATTCGTTTAATTTAGTTTTTTTAGGCTTTGAATTCCCTAATTCCGTCGCATTCTACCCGTAAGTTCTTCCACTTTAATTTGAAAAACTACAGGGAAATCATCCGTATATATTTTGCTTGAAAATTCACTTATATAATCTAATTTTCGTTGTTCTTTGTTGATAATTAAATCTTTGACACCCAAGGAAAAAATATGAAGTTTCGCTTTTGCTTCACTTCCCGATAGTTCTACAAACTTACCCTGAGCCAAAACTGACTCCCAATCATTTACAGATTCCACCTCTGAAACACCTAGAGAAACATTGTTATTTTTACGCATGGCTTTTATTTTATGACCTTCAGCAGAATACCCAAGTATCACGTTATTTTCTTTATCAAAATAATAAGTAATTGGCACTACATAAGGTCTATCTCTATAGATATAGGATAAATTACCGATATAATTAGATTCTAGAATCTTGGTGTTTTCTTTCTGATTTAAAGTTCTAATCATGGCTTAAAAATTAAGTGTTTTAGCTAAATTACTTAGAAGTTAACTCTAAAAATATGACAAATATCAGTTCTTAACCCCTTTTTTAATAAGTATTGTTTTTAAATTCTATTTAATTCGTTTCATAACGAAGTAAACGCAATGCATTTAATACAACTACAAGCGTTGAGCCTTCATGAAAAATAACGGCCAAACCAATGTTTGTTAAACCAAGGATAGTTACAGGAACCAACAAAACAACGACACCCAAACTAATGAATATATTCTGTTTAATAATTCGCTTGGATGCCCTACTCAATCCAATTACAAATGGTAATCTTTCTATTTTGTCAGACATTAAAGCAACATCAGCTGTTTCTAACGCAACATCACTCCCAGCCGCTCCCATAGCAACGCTAACTGTACTTAAAGCCATTGCGGGTGCATCATTTACTCCATCTCCTACCATAGCAATTTTTTTATCTCTTTGCAAGAGTGTTTTTATCGCTTCAACTTTATCTTCTGGCAATAAATTACCTTTGACTTCGGTGAGTCCAATTTGCCTGCCAATGGCATCACCAACATTTTGATGATCCCCAGTTAACATAATCATATGTTTGATACCTATTTCTTTCAATTTTCTCAGGGTACTTGCCGCACTTTTTCGAGGAGTATCCATAACACTTATAAGCCCAATAATTTGATGTTGATATGCCACAAGCATAACCGTATGCCCATTATCTAATAGATTACCCATTTTAGAGATTACGTGCTCAGTCACCTCTATATTTGAGATATGCATCAGTTTCACATTGCCTATGAATACTTCATCTGCGTTATAAAATGCTTTTACTCCCATTCCATGCATCGCTTTTACATCGGAAGCCTTGTTTTGAGGTACAATTTGGTATTGTGTTTTTATATCATGTGCTATGGCTTTTGCCAATGGATGATTACTTAAACTTTCTACTTCTAAAACTAGTTTTACAAAAGCGATTTCATCATAGTTAAGAAACGGAATTACATTCGTTAATTTTGGTTTACCTTCTGTTAAGGTTCCTGTTTTATCAAATGCAATGCTCGTTATGGAACCTAAATCTTCTAGGGCTTTCCCTCCTTTTATCAGCACCCCTTTTTGAGCAGCTCTAGCTATTCCGCTTAAAACCGCACTGGGAGTTGATATGGCCAGCGCACAGGGACTTGCAGCCACTAAAACCGTAATTGCTCTATACAAACTCTCCTCAAAACTTTCATCTATAATCAGGTAAGCAAAACACAATAAAAAAACGACAAGGATGACTATAGGTACATACCATTTTTCAAATTTAAGGGTAAGTCGTTGTGTTGGCGATTTTTGGGCTTCAACTTCACTAACCATTTTAATTAACCTTGAAACCGAAGAGTCCATACTCAGTTTAAGAACTATCACTTCTAACATGTGATCACCGTTGATAGTTCCTGTAAAAACAATATGTTTTTTATCCACCTCATTCAGTTTTGGCAAATTTCCTGAAAAGGCCATAAATGTTTTATCTACGGGCATACTTTCGCCCGTTATTGGAGCCTGATTAACACTACTACTCCCACTTATTACAACGCCATCTGCAGCAATTTTTGTATTCGGCTTTACCACAATAACATCACCGATCTTTAATTCCTCAATAGCAATCTCTTCTAGTTTACCATTGCGTTTAACCACAGCTGATTTTGGTGACAAATGGCCTAAAGCTTCAATGGATTTTTTCGCTTTATTCATCGCATGGCTTTCCAGTGCGTGCCCTAAACTAAATAGAAATAAAAGCAAAGCACCTTCAGGCCAGCTGCCTATATATGCGGCACCTACAGCAGCCGCAATCATTAAAAAGTCAATATCAAAACCTCCTTTAGTCAGCTTTTGAAAGGCCTCAATACTAATAAAATAACCCCCGAAAAAGTAGGCAAAAAGGTAACATAAGGACGGAATCCAGTTGGGGAATTCCGTTGCCTTTTCAACCAAAAAACCAATAGACAAAAAGACGCCACTTAGAATGGCAAAATAGAGTTCTGTTTTCTTTCCAAAAATTTGATTGTGCTGGTGGATTTTTTCGTGATTATTATTCATGTAAAATTAGGTCTTATAAATTCAAACAATAAGCAATATTAAGGTTGTACAATACATACTTGGGTACCTTCAAATAAATGAGGATTATACTTTTCCCAAAAACAACCCGTGGAATCCCTTTAAAATACAACCCTACTTCAATACAAACACTTGACACCACCTTTTATCGGGTTTTGTCATCATTTAAATCCACTTTGAGGTTTGGAATTTTAATAATCTCAAGCGTTGAAGACGCTAGGGTAATTTTTCCCTCCGAATTTTCAATTGCAGTTCTTATTTTATCATAAAGCAAATGCTTTGTAATGCGACGTTTCTTAAAGTCTACAATATATCTCAAATTAAACTGAATCCAATTATCCGTTAGTGAAATTGCCAAGGTAGGGTCTAGTTGTGCATCTTCAATATAATATTTACTAACCACGGATTCCCATTCCGTTTTTGAATTCACAACATAGTCCGAAAGTGTTTCCGTTGCAATTTTAACTACAATAGATTTTGCCAAATCCATATCGGAACCATAACGAATTGGCACATTCAATTCATCCCAAATAAAAGGAAAGTCTTGCGAATAGTTATAAATTGGTCCTTTAAAGACAAATGCATTACTGAGCTTTACAATTCGTCCACTATAATTATCACTACTCACCCATTCTCCTATTTCCATCATTGTTGTGTATATGCTATCAACATCAATTACATCCCCTTTAATTCCGTTAATCTCTATGCGGTCTCCGGGTTTGTATACTTGCACCAAGAAAATATAAATAGAACCTGCAATACTCAATATTAATTCTTGAAGTGTAAAGGCTATTCCAGCAGTGAATAAGCCTACAATAATGGTAAAATCTTTAATCGCACCAGAAAAATAGGTTATGGTTAAAACCACTAGTAATAGATAACCCAAGACCTCAATTCCTTTTTGTGTTTTATACCGTATGACTGAATTTGATATTTTCCTTTTCAGATACCGTCTTAACAATTGAATGGCTAGTAAAACTGAAACCAGTATAATAACGTATTTAATCACAATCCAAAGTTGTGCATTACCCAACATCCATTCTTTAAAGTATTCAAGGTCTGCCATAGTATGCTGATTATAAATCTTCGTAAGAATTTAACTTATTCTTTAGGGTTTTAACTTGAGATTGAAGACTTTCTACTTGTTTTAATAAATTGTAAATCGCATCAATTCCTTCAAGATTTATATGGAGCTCATAATGCAAGCGTATCATTTTTTCAAGGTCGTAAATTTGATTCGTTCGCAGGTAGTGTTCATTATCAGTTACGGTAATCTCTACGAGCTCATATTCCTGTAGTGCTGTAATAAAGGTTATAGGAACCTTGTAATGCGTACAAAAATGTTGGATTGAAATAAGGTTTGTTGTGTTCATAATTATCGCAATTTTGAAAGTTCAGTAAAGAGTTCTTTTTCTTTGGCTGAAAGGTTTACCGGCATTTTTATAGAGTAGGTTACATATAAATCGCCAAATTGCCCTTCTTTTTTATATTTTGGAAATCCTTTTCCTGTGAGTTTTACTTTTGTTCCGTTCTGCGTCTCAGGTTTTACCGTCAGTTTTACTTTTCCGTCTATGGTATCCACGGTTATCTCCCCGCCTAAAAGTGCTTTGTAGATATCCAAATCAACCGAAGCATATAAATTAGAGCCATCTCTTCTAAATTGAGTTGTATTGCGTATTGAAAATTCAATATACAAATCACCATTTGGCCCTCCATTAACCCCTTTTCCTCCGTGGCCTTTTATTTTTATGATCTGCCCATTTTCTACACCCGCAGGAATGGTGATCCGTATATTTTTAGCATTGACTGTTAATGTTTGTTTGTGCGAACGGTAAACATCCTCGAGGTTCAGCTCTAATTTTGCGTTAAAATCTTGTCCTCTAAATTTTGCTTCTCTACGCCCACCTTTAGCCTTAGAACCCCCAAAGGTTGCACTGAAAAAATCTGAAAAATCACTCTCCGAATACCCGCCAAAATCACCTTGATATGTTTGTTGTTGGGCATTTTGTTTTTGTTGTTGCTTTGCTTTTTCGTACGCTTCTGCATGTTGCCAATGTTCCCCATGGTCATCGTATTTTTTACGATTTTCTGGGTTACTCAAGACTTCATTGGCCTCGTTAATTTCTTTGAATTTTTGTTCAGCTTCTTTATCGTTAGGATTGAGATCTGGGTGATACTTCCGAGCAAGTTTCCGATAAGCTTTTTTTATATCGCCTTCAGTTGCCTTTTTAGTGACTCCTAATATGCTGTAATAATCTATAAATGCCATTTATTAATAATTTAATAGGTAAGATGAATATTTAAAAAGGATTCCACGTTATAATTATACTTAAGTTATGCTTTTTTTAATTCGATGTCAAGTCTTGCTAGCATAATTAATTCTGCTTTATTAATTCCAGCAAATGCATGTGCAATGGATGATGCTGTTTTTATAATTAACTTTTTTACCTCATCGGTAAACAAATGGGGTTTCTTGTTTTTATAGTGCACAAATTCGTCATAGCAGGTTGTAGCATCAAGTTCGTCTGTTGCTCTTAGATTGTCAAAAACCACTTCCATTTGATCGGTAGCATCAACATCAAAGGAATCGTCAATAGCATCGACAACTAACCATTGGTCTCTTACTAGTTTCTTTAACTGTGCAAACTCTTCTACTCTTACTTTACCATCAGCAGCCGCAATAGCATAAAATAACTTGCCTAAATTTTGATAAAACCGCATTGACATTCTCTTTTTAGAATTCATCCTTTTAATTTTATATTGAATTTAAAATTAGCAATTTTTGATGTAGTATAGTATACAATAAATCAATTACATTCAACTTCAACTAGAACAACAATATACGTTATTCTTTCATTGGATTAAATCAACTTATTGCCATAAAATCATTAACTTATCCTCAGATTTACAACAACTTAAACTCTAAATAACACTATACAAAGTTTTCACTTTACTTTACAATAATAACATGATATATATCATATTTTAGAAGTAATGAAGGCGGTAACTTTATCCAAGTCATCTAAATACACACGCTATGTTATCCATATTACTTCCAACTGATTTTTCAGAAAACGCTATGAATGCTATTAAATATGCTTTGGAGTTTTTTAAATATCAACATACCGAATTTTATTTTATGCATGCTTACCAGAATGAGTTTTATAATCATAAGGATTTAAAATCTCGTGAGGTTTTTGGGGATGTTTTGATGACCGTTAGAAATGAATCTCAAGCGAACCTAGAAAACTTACTGCAGGAGGTAAAAGATATCTCGCATAACCCGAGGTATACCTACCATACCATATCTGCGAATAACAATTTGGTTGAAGAGGCTCAGCTTACCGCTATTGCTAAAAACATTGATTTAATAGTAATGGGTACAAAGGGCGTATCTAATGATCGTGACATTGAATTTGGCAGCCAAACCCTTGCAGTGTTAAAATACGTAAAATGTCCGGTTTTGGCAATTCCTGCCTTGTATTCAAACACACAACCAAAACATATTTTATTTCCGACCAACTATTTAGTTCCCTACAAACGACGAGAATTAAAACTTCTGTCGGTTTTAGCAAAATCTTACCGAAGCAGTATCGATGTACTATATGTTTCTAACAGCGAGCAATTATCTATTAGGCAAGAGGACAACAAAGTATTTTTAGCCCTTACCCTGCAAGAGAATAAGGTTAATTTTTTACATGAAAGCAGCGATAATGTAGCTTCAACAATTAAAAATTATATAAAAGAAAAGAATATTGATGTGATAACTATGGTCAATACCCAACATTCATTTTTAGAAACTCTATTATTTCCATCTACAATTGATGCAGTGAGTCTTGGTTTACAGATTCCACTATTGGCGATGCAAAACATCACACGTTAATAATTCTCCAAGCTATGAAACACATACTTTTACCAACAGATTTTTCGGAAAATTCATGGAACGGCATTGCTTATGCTATGCAATTATTTAAGGAAGAAGAATGCACCTTTTACCTATACCATGCCTACACCCCAATTATTTATCACCTTGAATATGTACTCGTGAATCCAGAGCAATTTGGTATTGTAGATACCATAAAAAATACTGCAGAAGAAAACCTAAACCAATTGGTGTTGAGAATCTCTACAACCTTTAAAAACAATAAAAAGCATAATTTTAAAACCTATGCCAAATTTGATGCCTTTATATCGGGCATACAAGCCTTTGTACAAAAGTATCCTATTGATCTCATTGTTGTGGGAACCAAAGGGGCCACGGGTGCAAAGGAAGTGTTGTTTGGCTCAAATACCGTACAACTATTTCAAAAAGTAAAATGCCCTATTTTGGCTATTCCTTCAGCGTTTACATATGAGGCTCCACAAGAAATTCTCTTTCCAACAGATTTAGAGGTAAGTTATAAAAACTCAAAACTCAGTTTCCTCAAAAATTTGGCCGTATCTAAGCATGCTAGAGTAAATGCTATGCACGTTTCAACAGGTAATGATCTCACGGAAATACAAGAAAACAACAAAGCCCAATTAGAAATTTTGTTCCAGGAAACGGCATTTTTATTTCATGCCGTAAAGAGTATGAATATCTCCGATGCTGTCAATGAATTTCAGCTCAAATATAAAATTAACCTGTTGGCTATGATTAATAACAAACATTCCTTTTTTGAAAGTTTGTTCTTTAAAAATACTATCAATCAGATTGGATTTCATTTAACGATTCCATTTTTGGTAATACCATCAATGGCCACAGACCTTGATAATAAATAGCAATTAAACCATAAAAATTATATATAAACGTAAGACGAACGACTATGAGAAAAAAGATTCTATTCCCAACAGATTTTTCAGACAATGCATGGAGCGCTGCGGTTTACGCCTTAAATCTCTATGCTCACGAAAAATGTACCTTTTATTTTTTGAACTCCACGAAAGTGACAGTATCTCGAATGTCTAATATGACAAATAAGCTGTCAAAAATTATGGAAGTTAACGCACTAAAAGAACTAACAGAGCTAAAGGAAATGGCAGAAGCTTCAAATACGAATGTTAAGCATGAATTTAACAGCATTTTAAGCTCTGACGATTTAAATACAGCCATAGAAAAAGCTGTGAAAAAATTCAGTATAGACCTTGTAGTTATGGGAACTAAAGGTGCTACAAAAGCCAAAGGACTTTTTTTTGGAAGTAATACCGTAAACACTATTGAAAAAATAAAATTAGCACCGGTATTAGTTGTACCAGATGAATATGATTATGTTGAACCGAAGCAAATAGCCTTCCCTACAGATTATAATCGTACTTATGGAGAAGTATTACTTCCTTTAAAACATATGGCATCTTTGTTTAATTCTAAACTAAGAATAGTACATATTAACGAAAAAGATAAATTAACAGCAGCGCAAAGTAATAACTTGGAGATGCTAAAATTATATCTAAAGGATTATTCCTGTAGTTTCCATTGGATGCCAGAATATGCAAAGAAAACACAAGAGATAAATAATTTTATTGATGAATTAGACATTAATTTACTTGTAATGGTAAATTATAAGCACAGTTTTATAGAAGATATTATTAAAGAACCTGTGATCAAAAAAATTGGATTTCAACCTTTAATTCCTTTGCTAGTAATACCAGAATAGTTACCGGGTTACTACAATTTTTACAAGGGAAGTTATCCGTATTCTTAAAATTTCAGGAAACCGCTTCTGGCTAAATTTAGCTGTAACAACGAATTCAATAATTATTGCTTTTATGAGATCGTTGGATTAAACTGCGTAAGTAATTGATTTTAATAAATTTCAAATACCGTTCAATATGGATATACAAAATATAGAAATAATTAAATCTTCAGGTGAAAAGGTGAAATTTTCACTGGAAAAATTACGTACATCCTTAAACAGAACTGGAGCAGATACCAAAATTGTGAATCAAATTTTAGACAAAGTTCGAGATGAACTTTATCAAGGCATATCCACCAAGGAAATTTACAATAGGGCCTTCGCCTTACTTAAAAAAAACAATAGTCATTTGGCCTCAAAGTACAAGCTCAAAAAAGCTATTTATGAACTAGGTCCCACTGGCTTCCCATTTGAACGCTTTGTGAGTGCAATTCTCAGTTATTCAGGGTACAGTACTGAAGTGGGCACCATTTTACAAGGTAAATGTGTATCGCACGAGATAGATATAATAGCCTCTAAAAATTCCGAAGCTACAATTATTGAGTGTAAATTTCACAGTGCCCAAGGTCTTAATTGCAATGTTAAAATACCTTTATATATCAACTCAAGGTATCAAGATGTTAAAGCCAACTGGACTAATAGCACTAAAAAGAAAAGTGCACTTACGCAAGGCTGGGTTGTGACCAATACACGATTTACGCAAGATGCAATTCAATTTGGCAATTGTGTTGGTTTGTATTTATTAAGTTGGGATTATCCATTAAACGACGGTTTAAAAGACAGAATAGATCGTTTGGGCTTGTATCCAATTACAGTTTCAACATTACTTAGCAACCGAGAAAAACAATTTCTTTTAAGTAGGTCTATTGTGCTCTGTAGAGATTTAATTAATGATAAATTTTACTTAGATCACTTGGGAGTTTCTGAAGTACGGAAAACAAAAATTTTACAAGAAATTTCACTATTATGTGCCAACTAATAATACCATGGAAAAATTTGGAAAAATAAACTTTTTAGGTGCAGCCGGAGTTGTCACTGGTTCTAAATTTCTTATTGAAACCTCAGAAAAAAACATACTTGTTGATTGTGGAATGTTTCAAGGATTAAAAGAACTAAGAGAATTAAACTGGAGTGACCTACCAATAGAAGTTGCTTCCGTTGATATTGTATTAATAACCCATGGTCACTTAGACCATATTGGTTATTTACCCCGTCTACTTAAACAAGGTTTTAAAGGTCGAATTACGGGAACCGCACCAAGCTTGGCTATAGCGACTATTATTCTAAGGGATAGCGCAAAAATCCATGAAGAAGAAGCTAGTAAGGCAAATAAAGAAAATTATAGCAAACATAACCCTGCATTACCCTTTTACACCAAAAGGGAGGCTGAGGCTATTATAGCATTATTTGAAGTAGAGGAGGAAGACAAATGGGTACAGTTATCGGCTCATATTTCCTATCGTTTTCAATACAACGGTCATATTATAGGTGCAACTTTTATTGAAATTGAAATTAAAGGGAAGCGCTTTGTCTTTTCTGGGGATATTGGCAGACAGGATGATTATTTATTGAATAATCCTAAAACTCCAGAATGGGCAGATTTCTTGTTTATGGAGAGTACATATGGCAACAAAAATCACCCGGAAGTGAGTGTGGAGAACACTTTAGTAGAAATCATTACAGAAACAATACAGAACCATGGAAATTTAATCATTCCTAGTTTTGCAGTGGAAAGGCTTCAAACTTTAATGTATATCCTTTGGAAATTGTATAAACTCAATAAAATTCCAAATATCCCCATATTTATTGATAGTCCTATGGGAAACAATGTGCTTGAAGTTTTTAAAAATTTCCCGGATTGGCATAAATTAACTAGTCAAGAATACAATGCAATGTGTAACCATTTTAAGATCATAGAATGCTATAAAGAAACATGGGAAACTATTGACGACCCTAGATCTAAAATTATAATTGCAGGTAGTGGTATGGTTACGGGCGGACGTGTATTAACCTATTTACAACAGCTTATAGATGAGCCCTCTACGACCGTTTTATTAGCTGGGTATCAAGCGGAAGGTACTCGGGGCAGACAACTTCAGGAAGGCGCACACGAAATTAGATTTTTCGGTAAATATTACCCAGTTAAGGCCACTATAAAAAATATTGAAAGCTTATCTGGACATGCCGATCAACAAGGGTTGCTAAACTGGATGAAAACAATTAAAAATATTCCAGAAAAAGTTTATTTACTTCATGGAGAACCAATTGCCCTAGATGCTTTTAGAGTTAAAATAGAACAGGTATATGGCTGGAATGTTTGCATTCCAAAAATATCAGACGTAGAAAAAGTAGTTCTCTAAAATCCCTTTTGAAATTATAAAAAAGATGATTTGGTTCCCCAATGAATCACTAAGTTTACTTAAGCTCAGGAATTCATATCTATATTTAACAATTGAAATAGGGTACCTTTGTTTTTTATAGAAATAATTCTTTTATCTATTGCAATTACTCCTTCATCCTTAAACTGTTTTAATATCCTTCCTAAGCTTTCAGGGGAAGTGCCTATAATATTAGCCAAATCTTCTCGCGTTAAATCAATACCTCCAACGTTGAAATGCTTCTGAAAACGATTTTCTAGAATTAGCAAATTAATAGCTAAGCGTGCATTTAGATTTTTTTGAGCAAGTACAGCAATAATATTGGCCAGAACCCCAAATTCATGACCAATATTTTTTGTAAAAGTGTGTTGCAAAGTAGGTATGTCTTGTAACAATTGAAAAAAAACATCTTTAGCTATAAAATTCACTTCCAAATCTTCCAATGCTTCGCAAGAATCTTGATACCGTTCTTCTCCAAATAAAGCGTGATATCCTAATACATCTCCATTGGTGTATATATAAAAAATTTGTTCTACTCCAGAAAAACCGTGCTTAAATTTTTTTGCTTTTCCTTTTTTAATTTGAAAAATACCGGTAGGGATTCCTTCTTCATAAAACAAGAGCCCACCTTTCTTTATGGTCAATGGCTCCATAGTATTATAAACTACTTTCTTTTCTTCAGAAGTCAATACCTCAAAAAGTTGATCACTCTGAAAATCAAATTGTGTATAGAAATTTTTCATCAATCAAATATATAATAAAAAACACATAAAAACATAACAATTGTTATGTTTTTAAATAACATTTATGGTATATTTGCATTCAATTTAACTTAGTTTTCAATATGAATGAAAGTAAAATAAGTTTAGTTAATGGAAAGCTCCACGTTCCCAATAAACCCATAATCCCATTTATTGAAGGTGACGGGACTGGTCCAGATATTTGGAAAGCCACTAAAATGGTAATTGATACTGCTATTCTAAAAGCATATGGTGATTACAGAGCAATTAAATGGAAAGAAGTATATGCCGGTGAAAAGGCTTTTGAAAAAACTGGGGAATGGTTACCAGAAACTACTATTAAAAGTATTGAGAAATATCTTGTAGCCATTAAAGGACCTTTAACTACACCTATAGGTGGTGGAATGCGATCTCTTAATGTGGCTTTACGGCAACAACTTGATTTATATGCATGTGTTAGACCTGTTAAATGGTATAAAGGCGTACCCTCCCCTGTTAAAAATCCCGAAAAGGTAGATATGGTTATTTTTAGGGAAAACACGGAAGATATTTACGCAGGTATTGAATGGATGAATGGTACTCCTGAACTCGAAAAAGTAAAAAACTTTCTAATCAATGAGATGGGTGTAACTGACATTCGCTTTCCCAATACTGTATCTATAGGAATTAAACCCGTTTCAAAAGAAGGAACCGAGCGTTTGGTGAGAGCTGCTATTCAATATGCCATTGACCATAAAAAAGATTCGGTAACTATTGTTCATAAAGGGAATATTATGAAATTTACCGAAGGCAAATTCAAAGAATGGGGCTATCAGTTGGCCCAAGATGAATTTTCCGCGAAAGATTATGAAGGTGGTCCTTGGCAGGTTATTCATAGCGGTGGACATCAACTAATTATAAAGGATGTCATTGCCGATGCTTTTTTGCAACAAATTATTTTGAGACCTGAGCAATATGATATTATTGCAACATTAAACTTAAATGGGGATTACATTTCTGATGCTTTGGCTGCCATAGTAGGTGGAATTGGAATTGCACCAGGTGCCAACATCAATTATAAAACAGGAGTTTCCATATTTGAAGCAACACATGGTACAGCGCCCAAATACAAAGATCAAGATAAGGTAAACCCATCTTCAGAAATCCTTTCTGGTGTCATGATGTTGGAATATTTAGGATGGCAAGAAGCCGCTGATCTAATAGTTAAAGGTTTAAAAGGTGCTATTCACAACAAAACCGTCACCTATGATTTCGAAAGATTAATGAAGGATGCCACGTTACTTAAATGTTCTGAATTTGGGAAAGCAATAGTTGACAATATGTAAATTTATTTGAGAAAAAATTGTTCACTTTAAAAGAAAATAGTCAATGAAAAGGGGAACCAAGCTGTACAGTATTTTAAAATTAAAATGTCCACGTTGTCAAATTGGAAATTTATTCAATAATCCAGGATTATTTGTATTTTCAAGAATCTTAGAAATGCCAGATAAATGCTCTTCTTGCAAGCAAAATTTTAAGATGGAACCAGGGTTTTATACAGCTGCTTTATGGATAAGCTATCCTATGGTAGTACTAATTTTTATACCGTTACTAATACTAGGATTCTCTTTACATAGTCTAAACGGTTTTTTTACAATTATATACCCCTTTATTATACTCTTTAGTTTTATGTTACAGATTCCATTAATGCGTATCTCAAGAGCTATTTTGTTGAATATGACCATAGATTATACAACAAACAGGTAAAACATACTAAAATTTTAAGCGCCTTATTTATTAAATGATTAATCTATAAACCAATGGGCAAAGAATTTATACCAAAATTATTTTCCCTTTTAAAACAGGGGATATCCAAGGAAACTATAACAAAAGATACTCTTTCGGGATTAATTGTGGGGATAGTTGCTTTGCCCTTGGCTATTGCCTTTGCCATAGCCTCCGGTGTTTCTCCTGAAAAGGGAATAGTAACCGCAATTATAGCTGGAATCATTATTTCGACTTTTGGAGGTAGTCGGGTTCAAATAGGGGGTCCTACCGGAGCTTTTATTGTTATTGTTTATGGCATTGTTCAACAATACGGGACAGACGGCTTAACCATCGCTACTTTTATGGCTGGTTTTATAATTATCGGATTTGGATTAGCACGACTCGGAAATTTATTAAAATACATCCCATATTCTCTAATTGTTGGATTCACAAGTGGGATTGCCCTTATTATTTTCTCCTCTCAAATTAATGACTTTTTTGGCCTTCATATTACTAAATTACCTGCTGATTTTATAGATAAATGGATGGTATATTTTAGTAATTTTCATAAAATTAATTGGTATGCAATTAGTATTGCCTTGGCAACCGTACTGATTACACTTTATTTCCAAAAAATTATAAAAAAAATTCCGGGGTCTATTATTGCCATAATTCTATCTACCATAGTTGTCGTTGTATTTGATCTTCCGGTAGATACCATTGAAAGTAATTTTGGGAATATCCCCAACCAGTTGGGCTTGCCCCATATACCCAATGTTAATTTTGATACCATTAAAGCGCTTATTCAACCTGCATTTGCTATTGCCATTTTAGGAAGTATAGAATCGCTCCTTTCTGCCGTGGTATCCGATTCGATGATAGGTGGTAAACACCGTTCAAATATGGAGTTAATAGCACAAGGAGCGGCCAATATCTTCTCTTCTCTCTTTGGTGGAATCCCCGCTACGGGGGCCATTGCAAGAACCGCAACCAATGTAAAAAACGGAGGACGCACCCCTATTGCCGGTATCGTGCACGCTCTAGTCTTATTGGCTATTATGCTTTTATTTGCACCCTATGCCAAATTAATCCCTATGTCATGTTTAGCCGGTATTCTAATGGTTGTTGCGTATCATATGAGCGAATGGAAACAATTCAGATCTATTCTAAAAGGCAATAGAATGGATGTTGTTATCTTACTGACTACATTTTTTCTCACCGTTATCTTTGATTTGGTAATAGCCATAGAAATTGGTATCGTATTATCCAGTTTTATGTTTATGAAAAGAATGAGTGAATCTATTAAAATACAGGATTTTTCGTCCGAAAATGGTAATGACGAGCATCTTTTTGATGAAGAACTATTGGATATACCTAAAGGAGTTATTTTGTATGAAATTAATGGCCCCCTATTCTTTGGAGCGGCCAGACAATTTCAGGAAACCATTACCAATACTCATATACAGCCCCAAGTTATTATCATTAGAATGCGCTATGTACCATTAATAGATGCTACAGGATACCAGAGTATCAAAGCAATTATAAAAACCTATAAGACCAGAAAAATAAAGGTCATAATTTCAGGTATCGGGAAACCCTTGCGGAAAGATTTTAAAAAAAATGAAATTTTCTCCTTTATAGCAGATGATCTTGTTGTAGAAGATATTGATACCGCTATTAAAAAGGCCAAAGAATTTTTGTAGTTCAGCAGAATGGACAAGAACAAAAAGGCTATTC
Organism: Cellulophaga sp. F20128; assembly: GCF_023015805.1. Lineage (GTDB taxonomy): Bacteria > Bacteroidota > Bacteroidia > Flavobacteriales > Flavobacteriaceae > Cellulophaga. The sequence continues at coordinate 280,739 of NZ_JALKBA010000003.1, read as the reverse complement.
ATGATCAAATGTAAAGCCTTTTTGTCTTAATTCTATATTGAAAAATTGAATCACATTACTGTTTCAATCTCCTCCTTTTTATAATGACCATTTATAAGCTTTAATTTTATCTCACTAAAAGCAGTAATAGTTCTACTTACATCTTCTAAGCTATGATCTGCCGTTGGAATTAATCTTAAAATAATCATCCCTTTTGGAACCACAGGATATACTACCATGGAACAAAAAATATGGTGGTTTTCACGTAAATCACTAACCAATGCTGTAGCTTCTTCAATTGTTCCATTTAAATATATTGGAGTAATAGGTGAGTTTGTATTGCCAATATCAAAACCTGCATCTGTTAATCCATTTTGCAATGCTTCTGTGGTTCGCCATAATCTTTCTCTTAATAGTGGTCTTGTTCGCATCAATTCAAGACGCTTTAAAGCTCCAAAAACCATTGGCATGGGTAAAGCTTTTGCAAAGATTTGAGACCGCATATTATATTTGAAAAACATTATGGCCTCTTTAGTACTTGCAATAAAGGCTCCTATTCCTGCAAATGACTTTGCAAAGGTCCCAAAATAAAAGTCAATCCCATCTTGAACTCCTTGTTCTTCACCTGTCCCTGCCCCTGTTTTTCCCATACAGCCTATGCCATGTGCATCATCGACTAATAATGAAAAGCAATATTTTTCTTTTAAAGAGACAATTTCTTTAAGTTTCCCTTGGTCACCACGCATGCCAAAAACTCCTTCGGTAATTACTAAAATTGCACCTTTGGTTTTTTGTGTTATTTTTTGAGCACGGCGTAATTGTTTTTCACAATCTTCAATATCATTATGTTTAAAAACAAACCGTTGTCCCATATGTAATCTTGCACCGTCTAAAATACAAGCGTGAGACTCTGCATCGTACACAATAACATCATTCCTATCTACCAAACTATCAATTATGGATACCATACCTTGATAGCCATAGTTTAACAGAAAAGCATCTTCTTTGCCTACATAATCTGCAATTTCTGTTTCAAAGCTTTCATGGAGTTCAGTATTTCCACTCATCATTCTAGCTCCCATAGGATATGCTAATCCATAACGCCTTGCCCCTTCCCTATCGGCCGTTCTAACTTCTGGGTGGTTTGCCAATCCTAAGTAATTATTAAGACTCCATACTAATTTCTCTTTCCCATTAAAAATCATTTTGTTGCTAATTTCACCTTCTAGTCGTGGATAGGCATAATAACCATGTGCATAGTGTGCGTGTTCACCCAAGGGACCTAGACGTGTTTCTAGTTTTTCAAGTATATTCATAAATTAAGTTTAAAATTAATTATAATGTTGTTCACTTTTTACATTTTAAGTAGTTTAGCAATGAATGACTTTAGTTCTTTTATTGCATTAATTTCATCATCGGTTTTAGAAATAGATCTGTTTTTAAGAAAACTTAAGAAGTAAATCCGATAAGTTTCATCTGTCAAAATATTATGCATAGTAACATTTGTAAAACCAATGATTTGGAGTTTTTTAACACCCTGAACTAATAGTAATTCCTTACTTTTTTGTATTCGTTTTAATTGCTTATCCATAAACGTTAAAATTTCTTTTTCCAAAAGTTTAGTTTCCCATTATAGGCCGTAAATTCTAAATCAAAACCCTCAGGAATTTCTACCCAGGTACTCCAATAGGTCACCAGTTTAGTACCTATGGCTGTATTTTTTAATTGATTTGCTACATATTCTGAATACGTGGTATATAATTTCTCGTCTAAAACAACTTTGTTGTCTATTAAAAATGAATGATCTATGTTTTCATAAAAAGGATTATAAAAATAAAATGCATCATAATCCGAAAAGGAAACCTCTGTAATATTGGAGTGAATAAAGGTTACATTATTGACTTTATGAGTTTTTGCAATTTTTTGTGACAACTTAATGAGCCTCTCTCGTTGCTCAACACCATAAAAATGACCTTTTGTAGACGTAGCTCCTATCAAACAAAATTTCCCTACTCCAGAGCCAATATCCAAAACTTTACAATTAGGTTTATGAACTAAATAATCAGCTGATATTTGAGCTACTTCTACAGACGTCCAATGGTGTTCTGAAAGCCTTTGGATACTCAAGGGGTAAAGGGTATTAAAAAGTTTGTCACCTATGTCGATATGTAATCGCAGGTTTTTGAATATCATTTTATAAATTGTATATTATTTTACAATGGAAATAAGGCAACTACTACCCATTTTTACTGTTTGTTATTTTTCCTTATTTGTTCTGCCTTCCTACCTTCTCCAAATATCTATACTTTCAATGGCCATTTTTGACAACGTAGATGATTTTTATTATCACCCAGACTTTAAAAGTATTTTGAAATACTTATTTTATTTCTATATTTTTTTGTGCCTTTGGACATAACACATTACTATATTTACAATAAACACAACAATCGTCACTATTGGTTATTCCAAAAAAAGTATGACAAAAAACACACTGATTATTAATATGTTTACCTATTAGTGGCATTTTTTGTTTGTATTTTGAGCCGCAGTTAGGACAGCACATCATAGCTTCTTTATTGTTTTTTAGCATAGGCTGTATTTATTTAATTTTCAAGTAATTTATAGTGCTTCATAGTAGATTTCATTGTTATTTTGTTAATTCGGAATGAACTCTATTCTTAGGTGTAAAAGTACAAGGCCAAAAAGCAATGGAGCTTAATTGGAATCTTGCAAAAATTTGATTTAAATCAAGTTTTGAATTAGAAAACAAATTAAGATTTAACTTTACGGCACAATTATGATTACTAAATTTAAATTCAATAGCCAATATATCTTAAGCGAATTACCTTCTGCTGAAAAGGCAATGCTTGAAAAAATTATGCACGATAAAAAGTTCCGTAAAAACCAACCTATATTTACGGAAGGGACATTGCCTCCTGGTATTTTTTACTTACAAAGCGGGAAAGTAAAAAAATATAAAATGGACAATGACGGACGTGAACAAATCATATACATCTATAAGCAAGGGGAATTTTTTGGCTATTCATCTGTTTTAAGCGAGAGCAGCTATGGAGATACTGCAGTTGCTATAGAAAATTCTATTATCTCATTTATTAGTACAAAAGATTTTAATGAAATACTTGAAAATTCTTCATCATTTTCACGTTTATTATTAAAAAGCTTAAGCCATGAATTTAATGTATTGGCAAATCTAATGGCGGTACTATCACAGCGTACCGTAAGAGAGCGAGTAGCTCTTAATTTATTAATTTTACAAGATAAATATAAAGTTGACGGTGTTTTAACAACAACGATTAAGCTCTCTCGCTCCGATTTAGCGAATATGGCAGGTACAGTTGTTGAAACCTTGGCTCGTGTACTACATGATTTTAAATACGATAAACTTATTACTATTGATGGTCGTAAAATTCAATTATTAAACATTGAACGTCTCATCCAAATAGCTAATTTTTATTAATTTAATTCCTTATTAAGTTTAGGGTTTACAATAAAACGAAATGAATTGCTATATATCATTATTATATCACTTAGTTTTATGATTGGATCTAAGGGAATATTGATCTTCATTTACAGCGGTTTTACTAGTGAAGCAGTATCCCAACCTATTTGGTTACTATGTTTAAAAAAAATAACTTTACAAGATGATTCAAGAATTGAAAACTAGCTATGGACATTTATTTGAAGACGCTTTAATCAATGAGATCATTCAAGTAGGCACCTATAAAGAAATACCAGAAGGCCATAAAATGATGGAAATAGGAGACTATGTAAAATCAATGCCTTTGCTTATTTCTGGCGCAATTAAAATTATGAGAGAAGATAGTAATGGGGATGAATTATTATTGTACTATTTAGAAAAAGGAGAAACATGTTCCATGACTATGGCATGTTGCCTAGGCCAACAGAAAAGTGAAATAAGAGCTATCGCTGAAACAGACGCCAAACTCATTATGGTACCCGTTTCTAAAATGGAAGAATGGACAAAAAACTATAAATCTTGGCGTAATTTTGTTTTTGAAAGTTACCACAATAGAATCAATGAACTACTGACTACGGTAGACAGTATTGCCTTCTATAAATTGGATGAACGCCTAATACAATATTTAAAAGAAAAGGCAAGGATTAATAATGATCATCGCATTAAAAATACACATCAAGAAATTGCGTATGACCTTCACACTTCAAGAGTAGTGATCTCTAGATTATTAAAAAAACTAGAACAGTTGGGTAAAATAGAATTGCACAGAAATTTTATAAAAATAATAAATTTATAAACTCATCATTGCCATATTTACCCCATACTATGTCGTTCTGGGAGGCATACAAATAATCAACTAAAAAAGTACTATAGAAGGCTGTTGGGGTTTTTACATTTATTGTACTAATTAATATTTTAACCCTAAATCTACTGGTTGTATCCTCTCTTAACCAGCTACTTTTATCCTACCTCCTGCGCGAAATTTTGATTTTCTTAAAACAGTAAAATTCGCCAACTTCCTAGTAAAACTATCAGTATTAAGCTTCCAATAGCAGTGGTTTTAAAGAAATAAACACTGTAACTTATGTTACTGTGAGTAAAGACAATAGATTATACCTTTGACCTATTAATTATAGAAAAATGAAAATAGAACAAATTTATACAGGTTGCTTAGCACAAGGAGCTTACTATATAGAAAGCAAGGGAGAAGTAGCTATAATTGACCCTTTAAGAGAGGTTAGCCCTTATTTAGATAGGACAAAATTAGACAAGGGCAAAATTAAATACATCTTTGAAACACATTTTCACGCAGACTTTGTTAGCGGCCATATAACCCTTGCAAAAGCAACTGGTGCTAAGATCATTTATGGTCCAAATGCAGATCCTTCATTTGAAGCTACCATCGCAAAGGATGGTCAGGATTTTGCGTTAGGTGAAATTACAATTACAGCGCTACATACGCCAGGGCATACAATGGAAAGTACCTCCTACCTTTTAAGAGATAAGAATGGTAAAGACCACGCCTTGTTCACAGGAGATACCTTATTTCTAGGTGATGTTGGTCGGCCAGATCTTGCTCAAAAAGCATCAAATATGACACAAGAAGAACTTGCTGGAACCTTATTTGACAGCCTACGTACTAAAATAATGCCATTGGCCGATGATGTTATCGTATATCCTGCACATGGCGCTGGTTCTGCCTGTGGTAAAAATATGATGAAAGAAACCGTAGACACCTTAGGGAATCAAAAGGAAGTTAATTACGCCTTACGAAGCGATATGACCAAGGAAGAATTCATCAATGAAGTAACAGAGGGGCTTTTACCTCCACCAGCCTATTTTCCAATGAATGTAAAGATGAATAAAGAGGGCTACAAAGATATTAACGAGGTTCTAGCCCAGGGAGAAAATGCATTGAGCCCTAAAGCCTTTGAAGTTGCTGCTAATGAAACAGGAGCTGTTATTCTCGATGTGCGACATCAAGATGATTTCGCTAAAGGTCATATCCCAGGTGCAATCTTTATCGGTATTGATGGAAATTTTGCGCCATGGGTAGGCGATTTGATAAAAGATGTGCAACAGCCCATTCTTTTAGTGGCCCATAAAGACCGGATAAAAGAAACTATTACGCGACTTTCTAGAGTTGGTTTTGACAATACCTTAGGATATTTAAAAGGTGGGTTTGAAGCCTGGAAAAAAACAGCTAATGAATATGATACGGTTTCATCCATAAAGGCCATAACATTTAAAGAAATTATAGAGGTAACTGATGTGCCCGTTTTTGATGTTCGAAAAGAAAATGAATTTGCATCAGAACATGTTTTAAATGCAATTAATACGCCTTTGGGTGCTATTAACAACCATTTAGCCGAGTTCCCAACAAATGAACTGTTTTACATACATTGTGCCGGAGGATATAGAAGTATGATTGCTGCCTCTATTTTAAAAAATCGCGGTATTCATAACTTCATTAATATTGAAGAAGGCTTTACTTCTATTAAAGAAATAGGCATAGAGGTATCTCACTTTATTTGCCCAACAACCCTATAAAAAAATAAACGATAAACAATGATATCACTATTAAGAACAATTTTCGGCATAAAGTCAAAGCAAAATAATGCTATTAAAAAATTAGATGCTCAAACATTTAAAGAGGCTATAGCTTCTAAAAAAATCCAATTAATTGATGTAAGAACCCCAAATGAGTTTCAGTCTGGGCATATAGTCCGAGCCAAAAATATAGATTACTTTTCTGGCGTATTTCAAACAGAATTTAATAAATTAGACAAAGATATGCCCGTTTATATCTACTGTAGAAGTGGCGCCCGGAGCAGACAAGCAGCCAACAAGCTATCGGCCATGGGGTTTAACGAAATTTACGATTTAAAAGGTGGCATATCTAACTACAACTAAACCTATGACGGCATCGCTAGTTATACAAAATGTAAGCGTTGCACCCATACGATAACAACAAAAATGTCTGAAATACAATATATTTTAGGCATTGATATGGCTATAAAAAAAAGATAAGTATCTTTCAGTTCTTTAAATGAAGTGAGGGGCATATGGCGTATTACATTTGATCAATAAATTAAAAAAGGTATGAGCAAATTTTCAGAAATAATAAATCAAGACAAACCTGTTTTAGTCGATTTTTTTGCCGAATGGTGTGGACCATGTAAAATGATGAGTCCCATTTTAAAACAGGTTAAAGATAATTTAGGTGATCGTGTTTCGATCCTTAAAATAGACGTTGACAAAAATCAGCCCTTAGCAGCAAAATACCAAGTAAGAGGCGTACCCACTATGATACTCTTTAAAAATGGGGCACAGGTTTGGAGACAATCTGGAGTGGTGCAAAAAGAGGAACTCATTCAAATAATTACAGCATCCTAAGTATGGATCTAACAGAGACCTTTTGGGATGACAGATATATCTCTAACGATATTGGTTGGGATTTAGGTGTTGTTTCACCTCCAATAAAAACCTATATTGATCAACTGTCTCAAAAAGACATCCAGATTCTAATTCCAGGTGGTGGACATAGCTATGAAGCCGAATATCTCCATTTAAATGGTTTCAAAAATGTATATGTTGTAGATGTATCAAAAACAGCACTCCACCATTTAAAATCCAGGGTTCCCTCTTTTCCGGAATCACATCTTATACAGCTCGATTTTTTTGAGCTAGAAATGACTTTCGATTTAATTCTTGAACAAACTTTTTTCTGCGCTATTCACCCAAAATTGAGACCAACGTATGCAAAAAAAACCTATGATTTATTACATACGAAAGGAAAGGTTGTAGGCTTACTTTTTAATGTTCCCCTAAACACTACACATCCGCCGTTTGGTGGTAGTAAAGAAGAGTATTTACCCTATTTTGACCCTTATTTTTACATTCTAAAAATGGAGAAAGCAACGAACTCTATCGAGAGTAGAAAAGGGAAAGAATTATTTTTTAAAATTGAAAAGAAAACCTAATTATTTCCTAAATAAATAAGACTACTCCAATCCTTTTTTTTAGAAATTTAATAGTCCCTTTTACAGCCCAGATACAACCAAAGCCGTTTTTCAATGAGGAAAACTTGTAGGAGATTGGTAATGTCTTACAGCGAGTTTGCATTAAAAATTCAATAGCATACTAAAGGTCTCACCCATTGTCACACTCTATTCATTCCGTCTTACTATAGTTGTATGCCCATCCTCTAGCCCTTTCATTAAAAAACCTGAAGGAATAAATGGCTAAGATATTTAGGTAGAACAAAACTAAAATTCACAATAAAAATTTACTTTTTTTAGACTGCTCTAGAAAAGGCGAGATAGCTATTAAAAGGCAAACTTGTTCACCTACAAACAAAGTTGTGCCTAGGTAACCTTTGTTACTGACCAGAGATTTTATCTACGCTACATTTGTTACCTAAATTAATAGTTAATGAAAAAGCATATTTTCTATCTTCTTGTACTCTTCACTTTCACCTTGTCCGTTCAAAGCCAAGATGTAATCCCTATTTCCAAAACCGAGGTTTTAGTTAAGGTTACAGACAAGAATACTTCTATTAAAATTTCTGAAGAAGATTTTAATGCTGCTAAGGGTGATTATAGACAAACCAATGCTGTTTTTTTACCCAATATAACGGCAAGTCATACTGGTATTGCTACCACCAACCCCTTGATGGCATTTGGATCTAAATTAAATCAGGAAATTTTAGCATCAAACGATTTTAATCCTTCAGTATTAAACAACCCTTCTCAAATTGAAAACTTTGCTACAAAATTCGAAATTCAGCAACCCTTACTTAATTTAGACGGTTTTTTTCAGCGCAAAGCGGCAAAGTCTACAATGGAAGCAATGTTATTAAAAACAGCACGGACTTCCGATTATTTAGCATTGGAAGTTGATAAGTCCTATATGGAATTACAATTAGCATATAAGGCCGTAGCTGTTTTAGAAAAAGCATTGGAAGCTGCCCAAGCCAATAAAAATTTTATTGCAAACAGTTTTACACAAGGCTATGTACAACGTACAGATGTATTACAAGTAGAAGTGCATATGACCGAGGTACAAAATCAATTACAACAGGCTAAAAGCAATCTGCAAAATGCCTCTAATTATTTGTCCTATTTAATGAATGATGAAACCTACGTGATCTACCAACCTAGCGATAGCCTGTCTATTAATGCATTAAATAGTAACACCTCCAAAAACATTTCTAAAAACAGGTCGGACATTAAAGCTATGCAGTTGGCAACCAATGCCTATGAAGCAATGAATAAAGCGGATAAAATGGCATTTTTACCAAGACTGAATGCGTTTGGGAGCTTTGAACTTTATGATGATGAAATTTTTCAAGGGGATGCCAAGGGTTACCTCTTTGGCGCACAAATACAGTGGGATATTTTTAAAGGTTCTAAGCGTTTTGGAAAGGTTCAAAAAAGTACCGCCGAAGTTCAAAAATCGAAATTAGAATACAAGCAATATGTTTCGCAAAGTAATTTGGAGTTGAATAAAGCAAAACGGGCTTTTACAGACGCTGAAAACAAATTAAAACTGACCTCCTTAGCTATGGAACAATCGGAAGAATCGCTAAGAATATTTAGCAACCGATTTAAAGAAGGGCTTGAAAAAACTTCAGATGTATTATTGGCAGAAACAAAATATGCCCAAAAACAACTGGCATACTATCAAACCATTTTTGAATACAACTACGCACAGGCCTATTTACAATTTTTAACAAAAGAATAAAAGAAGAGTTCATCTGGTAGTTGCTGTATTTAGAGAGTACCACAATGAACATGAAGGAAAAGCAGCATTAAAATATAATGTAATACAGGAGCAAGTGAAACTTGTGGAAATGCAACAAAACTTAAAAACATGAAAAAAATCAATACAATGAAAAAAATTCATACCATACTAACATTTTCTATAGTCCTTTTCGTTGGGAGTTGTGGACCAAAAGACCAAAAATTGGTGGAAGATAATTCACCAGCAATATCTGTTACAACCAGTCTGGTTGCCGTAAATGGCAGCAGTCCTTTTTTAAGTGTAAGTGGAAAAATACAAGCAATCCAAAGTGCTGATATAAGTACCAGGATAATGGGTTATGTTTCTAAAGTATATGTTAATGTGGGCGATAACGTACAAAAAGGTCAGTTGTTAGTAGCGATTAACAATACAGACTTACAGGCAAAAAGAGCGCAAGTAAATGCTGGAATAACCCAAGCTACAGTTGCTTTCACTACTGCACAAACGGATTACAAACGCTATAAAAATTTGTTTGCAAAACAAAGTGCATCTCAAAAGGAGATGGATGATATGACGGCGAATTTTGAAATAGCAAAGGCACAATTAGAATCTGCAAACCAAATGAAAAACGAAGTTAACGCTCAGTTTGCTTACAGTAATATAACGGCTCCGTTTAGCGGAGTTATTACGGCTCAAAACAGTAAAGAAGGTGCTATGGCAAATCCGGGTATGCCTATAATAAGTATGGAAGCACCAGGGAATTTTGAAGTGATGGCGCTAGTCCCTGAAACGGAAATTACTGAAATTAAAAAGGGAACAACTGTTGCTGTGGTGGTAAAATCAATCCATAAAACGATCGCAGGAAAAGTTATGGAAGTGAGCAGTTCGGCAAAAAATACAGGAGGTCAATACTTAGTAAAAATAGAATTGGATAAAACAGATGCAAATATCTTATCTGGCATGTTTACAACGGTACAATTTCCAGTGGAAAGAAAAGAGCAAGTAAGGACGGTTATGATACCAAAGCAAGCTATTGTTACAAACGGACAGTTATCGGGTGTTTATACCGTAAGTCAGCGTAATACAGCCTTACTGCGCTGGTTACGTCTGGGACGAAGTTTTGGAGATCAGGTAGAGGTATTATCGGGCTTACAAGCAGATGAAGCCTATATCGTCTCTGCTGAAGGCAAACTTTACAATGGGGTGAGGGTTAATCTTCAATAGGTTGTATTGAAGATACGACTAGGTTTTAAAAATCATGGTGCACTAAAAAATAAAAAATATCGCGTTAAGGATAGAAACGACATCCTTTTTACGTCAATTCGAGTGAATTTGCCCGAGCAAATTTGTATCGAGAACAAGTAAAAAGATATAGTGGATAGCCTGTTAAAACGTCAAAAAAAAATAAAATGAAAGAAGGTATCGCAGGAAAAATTGCCAAAGTCTTTATGCAATCAAAATTAACTGTATTGTTAATGATTGTGTTTATGGTCGTTGGAGTCTATAGTTCGTTTTTAATTCCGCGTGAGGAAGAGCCACAAATTGATGTGCCAATGGCCGACATTTTTGTGGGGTATCCTGGGGCTAGCCCTACGGAAGTAGAATCGCGCGTGATTAAGCCATTAGAGCAGTTAATTTCCAATATTAAAGGGGTAGAATATGTGTATTCTACCTCGATGAAGGAGCAAGGTATGGTCATTGTCCAGTTTTATGTTGGGGAAGATATTGAGCGTTCATTTGTGAAATTATACAATGAAATTAACAAGCATATGGACCAAATGCCGCAAGGTGTTACCTTTCCATTAGTAAAAACCCGTGCCATTGATGATGTACCCATGTTGGGCTTAACCCTGTGGAGTGAACAGTATGACGATTACCAACTAAGTCAGATAGCACAAGAGTTAGAGGCTGAAGTTAAAAAGGTAAATGATGTGGCAATTACACATAAAATTGGTGGAAGAAACAGGCAATTGCGTGTGGTATTAGATAAAGACAAATTAGTGGCCAGCGGTTTGGATTTTTTATCGGTTTCTGAAATGATTAGGGCCAACAACAGTCAATTAAGCACTGGAAGTTTTGATAAAAATGATACCGAATTTTTAATTAAAACCGGTACGTTTTTAGAATCTGCTGCTGATGTTGAAAATTTGGTGGTTGGTGTACAACAAAATCAGCCGATCTACTTAAAACAAATTGCTCAAATAATTGATGGGCCAGAAGTGCCATTAAATTATGTCAGTTTAGGGTTTGGAAAAGGAAGCCTAAAATCATCGGACTATAATTCTGAATATCCAGCGGTCACCATTTCTATCGCTAAACGAAAAGGTGCAGATGCCATGAAAATTTCGGAAGTGATTATTGACAAGGTAGAACATTTACGGGGCAGCTTAATTCCTGATGATGTACATGTTGAAATAACCCGAAATTATGGGGAAACAGCTTCACAAAAAGTAGCTGAACTCTTATGGCATCTTATAGGTTCTATCTTCGCGGTAACCCTAGTTGTTATGTTAGCCATGGGTTGGCGTGGTGGCTTGGTTGTATTCTTATCGGTTCCAATTACGTTTGCCTTAACGTTGTTGAGTTATTATATGATGGACTATACTCTAAACCGAATTACCCTATTTGCCTTGGTATTTGTTACAGGAATCGTTGTAGATGACTCCATTATTATTGCCGAAAATATGCACCGGCATTTTAAAATGAAACGCCTGCCCTTTAAACAAGCAGCCTTATATGCGATAAATGAGGTTGGTAATCCAACAATTCTGGCAACCTTTACTGTAATTGCCTCTGTTTTACCGATGGCTTTTGTTTCTGGATTAATGGGTCCTTATATGGCACCGATGCCCATTGGAGCATCAATTGCTATGATTTTATCACTCTTTGTAGCCTTAACCATTACACCTTATTTGGGCTATATTTTCTTAAGAGAAAAAGATAAAAAAGGCCTCCCTAAAAAGGTAGAAAAACCCTTAGAAGAAACCTTTATTTACCGAATTTATAATAAGTTGGAACGTCCTTTATTAGAAAGCAAATCCAAACGTTGGTTGTTTTTAGGAGGTACCTTTGTAATTCTTATGGTAACAATGGTTCTATTTTTCACCAATTCAGTGGCTGTAAAAATGTTACCGTTTGATAATAAGAATGAATTTCAAGTGGTTATTGATATGCCAGAAGGCACAACATTAGAACGTACTGGGGTAGTAACTCAAGAGATATCACAGTATTTGTCTACGAGACCCGAAGTGGTGAATTATCAAAATTATGTTGGTACTTCTGCGCCTATAACCTTTAATGGTTTGGTGCGACATTACGATTTACGTGGCGGTAGCAATATGGCAGATATTCAAGTGAACCTTATTGGTAAAGATGAGCGTGACCTTCAAAGCCATGGTATTGCAAAATTATTACGCCCAGATATTCAGAAGATTGCAGCCAAATACAATGCCAATGTAAAACTAGTTGAAGTTCCGCCAGGACCACCAGTACTCTCCACAATTGTTGCAGAAGTTTATGGCCCCGATTATCAAGAGCAAATTAGAATTGCAAATAGCATTCAGGATATTTTGCACCATACTGCTGATGTGGTAGATATTGATTGGATGGTTGAAGATGACCAAATTGAATACCTGTTTGAAATCAATAAAGAAAAAGCAATGTTGTATGGTATTGCACCACAACAAATAACACATACCATGCAATTGGCCATGGCTAACAGACCTATTACAAATTTATATGATGAAGATGCGGTAAGCCAAATAGGTTTAATACTAGCTTTAGACGAAAAAGAGAAGTCTACAATTACTGATATTTCTCAATTAAAAGTAAAGTCGAAACAAGGCAATATGGTTCCAATTTCAGATTTGGTAACTATTACAGAAACGACCGCTGCAAAAAGCATATATCGTAAAAACCAAAAGCGTGTGGTTTATGTATTAGCAGATATGGCTGGAGAATTAGAAAGTCCTGCCTACGCTATTTTAGGAATGGAAGACAAATTGAAAGAGATTCCATTACCTCAAGGATATGAGTTAAACGAATTGTATTTAGGCCAACCGGAATTTGAAGATAATTATACCGTAAAATGGGACGGAGAATGGCAAATCACCTTGGAGGTCTTTCGGGATTTAGGGATTGCCTTTTTAGGAGCAATCATATTGATTTACATCTTAATTGTAGGTTGGTTCCAAAACTTTAAAGCCCCCATTGTTATGATGGTTGCGATTCCGTTATCATTGATCGGAATTATTTTAGGGCATTGGATTATGGGTGCCTTTTTTACGGCAACTTCGTTTATTGGAATGATTGCTCTAGCAGGAATTATGGTGCGAAACTCCGTATTGCTCATCGACTTTATAAATCTGAGAACAGCAGAAGGGGTCCCTTTAAAACAAGCGGCCATAGAAGCAGGAGCCGTGAGAACAACACCAATATTATTAACCGCTGGTACGGTTGTTATTGGAGCCTTTGTGATTTTGTTTGATCCAATTTTTCAAGGTTTAGCCATTTCATTAATGGGTGGAACTATTGTTTCAACCGTCTTGACACTGTTGGTAGTACCCTTGGTGTATTATATGATAGAGCGGAAGAATTATAAATAAAGTTAGATCTCTTAACCTGATTTTTGAAATCAAAATATATTTTGATTGAAGATAACGAAAATCAGCTTTAAAAAAATTGTAACAAGAAGTTCTAATGCTCTTCCAAACAAGTAAGAAAGTATTCAAAATTACCGGAACTGACGAAAACATAAAAAAATAGAAATCATGAAATTAGTTATAGTTACTGCAGTGGAAGAATTTCAAAAAGATCTTTTGAAACTATTTAAAAAAGCAAATATTGAAAACTTTAGTAGTTCTGACATTGATGGATATAAAAACGGCGCCTCTGTTTTAATAGCCTCGAGTTGGTTTCCAGGCGAAAAATTTGGTCATGAATCAAGATTATTCTTCTCCTTTACTGAAGCCGAGAATATTGATGTTTTGTTTGAATTCATAAAAGAATTCAATTCCAATTTAGAATCTAATAATCCAATTAAAGGGATTGTTGTTCCTATTGAGAAATTTATATAAAGAAGTTGTTTAATTTAAAATTAATTAAAATGCTAAATACATATTTTAGAGTTATTGTTGGAGTAATGGTATTATTAAGCGTGGTACTAAGTGCCTTTGTAAGTCCCAATTGGATGTGGTTTACCGTATTTATAGGTGTCAATTTAATTCAATCTGCATTTACAAAATGGTGCTTACTAGAAACTATTTTAAAACGCTTAGGAATAAAAAAATAGCTACTAAGTTCGCCTTGGATTTATTTAAAAGCATACAGTTTAATTGAAGTAGATCTGGGCAACCTTAGAATTTTAAAAGTTCTTTTGAAATCACTCAAAATTGGTTTAAATAACATTATATGGATCTAATGAAAGTTTACAAAAAACTATTCCAAGTAAAATAAAACCCAGCAGAGGAACCTATTTAGTTGCTACCCAATAAAATGTAGATAACAATGGTAACAATACATAAAAAGATAGCCATTGGCTTGGTATATTTCCATTCCTTTAAATCGACCACATGCATATCTTCTTGGTTGTCTTCACTGTTTGCAGGGTACATATAGGAAACGCCAAACATCACGGCCAAATTCAGTAAAAATTCTATACCCCAAATATGTACAAAATGAATATCGACTTTAAAAACAAAAGTGGTTAGAATATAAAATGCAAGCCCTACAAACAAGGCTACTTTGGCTCCCATAGCCGATATTTTCTTAAGAAAGAATCCTGCCAACATAATAGAAGCGATGGGAATAAAAAAGATACCATTTAATTGTTGGAGAAGTTGATACAAACCATCAGGGGCATTGGCCACCATAGGCGCTACAAGAATAGCAAAAATAGCTAAGATGGCAGAAGTGAGCTTCCCTACTCTCACCAAATTTTTATCACTGCTATTTTTTCTGATATGTCTTTTATAAACATCGATACTAAAAATAGTTGCCGCACTATTTAAAACGCTATTAAAGGTACTTAATACCGCCCCCATTACAATGGCAGCAAAAACCCCAACCAAACCAACGGGTAGCACTTTTTTAATGAGTTCTGGATAAATCATATCTTGATCATCATACAAGGAATCTCCAAAGTAATAAAAACCAATAACCCCTGGCAAGATGATGATTATGGGAACCAATATTTTCAAAACCCCTGTAAACAATAAACCTTTTTGTGCTTCCACCAAATTTTTTGCACCTAAGGCACGTTGAATTATGGTTTGATTCATACTCCAAAAATACAACTGATTGATGATTAAGCCTGTAAACAAAACCCCAAAAGGCAATACAGAATCCTTTGCCCCTATCACATTAAATTTTTCTGGACTGTGATTATACACCTTTACCAATCCATCTACTGGGTTGCCTTCGCCAATACTAACCAAGGCAATTAGGGGTATGGCTAACCCGCCTATTAATAATCCATACCCATTTATGGTGTCAGATACCGCCACTGCTTTTAATCCGCCAAAGATGGCATAAATAGAACCTAAAACTCCAATGGCAACCACCGTAATCCAAAGTCCCTGTCCCTTTGAAACTTCTAAAACTTCTGAAATATTAAAAATGCTTTCAATATTTATGGCTCCAGTATAGAGAACAATTGGCAATAAGGTAACGATAAACGAAATCATTAAAAATAGGGCCACTAAAGTTCGCGTGGTACTATCAAATCGCTTCTCTAGATACTCTGGGATGGTGGTAAGTCCCATTTTTAAATATTTGGGCACAAAATAAATTGCCGCTGCCACTAGGGCTAAGGCCGATGTTACTTCCCATGCTATAATAATAAATCCGTTTTTATAAGATGACCCGTTCATACCTATTAGGTGTTCGGTAGAAATATTGGTGAGCAACATGGAACCCGCAATAACAACCCCGGTAAGACTTCTTCCGCCAAGAAAATAACCATCTTTTGAGTCGAGTTTTTCGCTTCGGAGTTTGTACCAAGAATAAAGCGCAACAAAGGCTGTAAACGCAAAAAAGGTAAGAAAGGTGTACATAAAGGTGGTTTGGTTTGGTTAATGAAAAGCACAAAAAGGCAATTGAATTAATGTCTTACACCCATTCAATTAAACTATATGAATTATAGGTTGTTTAAAATTTTAGCTTTTCAGGTAAATATTTTGCCACAAGCTCCTTATAATAGGGCAATAATTCTTCAACATTTGGCGGTTCTGGTGCTTTTGAATATAAATCGTATGGATTAAATTTCTTTACCCATTCAAACATTTCAACATCCTTTTCATTCATCAAATGCCTGTACTCATTTTCTTTATGTTGTGCATAAAAGGAATGATAACGAATCATATACAATGCTGGCTCTGGCAAATAATCTTTCATTATTTGGTATAAATATTCATCATGTCCCCAACTCATCTTTACCTTATCTAAACCGCAATTGGGCTTGTAAACACCATACTTTGTATTGAAGCGTTTATTGGTGTAATCTGGATTTTCTTTAAAGAATTCAGCATATACTATCTTATCTGAATAGGCACAACCAACAGGAAACGTATCACCAACAACGGCCCATTGTGGTTCGTCAAACAAGCATAAAATTTTACCTAAATCATGAATAAATCCAGTGAGTACAAACCAATCTGGGTGCCCATCTCCTCTAATTGCCTCCGACGTTTGTAACAAGTGTTGTAATTGGTCTAAGTCAATATCAGGATCACTATCATCCACCAAAGTATTTAAAAAATCGACAGCTTCCCAAATAGACATTTCCTTGCGATCAAATTTTAAGAACTCGGCTTCCTTTTCACAAACAAAATCATAGGTTTGATACTGGTGATTTATTCTATAGAACTCTTTAACGGTATCTAAACGTTCGGAATCTATATAATTTCTAAACTCCTCCTTTTCCTTTACCTGCTCAGAAGGATCTGGATATCTGTCTAACAAGTTTTCTTCCCAATCGTCTATATTACCCATAGGGTTTTGTTCATTCTTAAGTGCATCTTTTCTCATATCTCTTCTATTTACTGGTAAAAAACCAACACTAATTCATCAACTAAATTTAATCATTAATTTTAAGGTATAACCAACTAACACCATAAACCATAGTCTTATGCAATTTAGAATATTAACGAATTACGTAGATGGATGAATACATCAAAAATATGGATACTATCCCTATTGGGATTATAACAATTTGCTCGGTGGAAAACCAAATTGCTTTTTAAAACACCTACTAAAATACAAAGGATCATTAAAGCCCACCAAGTTAGCTACTTCAGACACGTTGTATTTTTTAGTTTTTAAGAAGTGAGCCGATTTCTTTAGTCGAACTGTCCTGAGAAATTCGTTGGGTGCTAAATCTGTTAATTCTTTTACTTTTCTGTATAACTTTGATGAACTCATACCTAGTTCGCTGCACAGGTAAGTCGTAGTTAACTCCGTATCATTTAAATTTTCATCGATAAGGTTTGTTATTTTTTCCATTAAAGCTTTATCTATAGGTGAGTGTGTAAGTAAACTTATTTCACTTTCTACTTCGCCCGAAAATTTTGCTTTTAATTCCAACCTGGTTTTTATAACATTTTGTATAACGGTTTTTAATAAAGCAGGATCAAAAGGTTTTACTAAGTACCCATCAGCACCCATATTATACCCTTTCACCTTATCTTCATTTTCGGAAAGTGCCGTTAATAGAACAACGGGAATATGACTAATAAATTCATCGTTTTTTAATTCTTCACAAAATTGGAGTCCGTCCATAACCGGCATCATTACATCTGCCACACATAGGATGGGTTTTACTTGACGACAAATTTGAAGTCCTTCTTCGCCATTTTCAGCCTCATACACTTTGTAGTAGTCAGACAAATAGTCCTTTAAATAATTCCGAAGTTCCATATTGTCTTCAACAACAAGGATTTTTTCTTTGATAGTAGTCGTACTAACCGCTTTTTTCACGGGTGCATACACCACAGTTTCTGGTTCGTTTTCCTTGGTAACATATTCAAAAACCTCTTCCTTACTGTAGGAATTACGATCTATGGGAATTTCAAGCGTAAACACACTTCCTTTACCTGGAATACTTTTAACTTTTATAACACCTTTATGAAGTTCTACCAAAGATTTTACCAACGATAACCCAATACCAGAACCTGTATTGTTTGCTTTACTATTGGTTGCCTGGTAAAATCTAGTAAATATTTTTTCTTGACTGTTTAATGGAATACCAATACCATCATCGGTCACTTCCACAATTAAGTGCTGTTCTCCTAAGTTTACATACAGTTCTACATGTCCGTATTTATTGGTGAATTTTATAGCATTAGACAATAAATTGTATAAAATTTTATCGTATTTATCCCTGTCTATCCATCCAAAAAGAGTCTTCTCTTCCGTATTAAAAATTAATTCAATTTGTTTGTTATAGGCAAATTCTTTAATGGTATCAAAAATGTTTTTTGTATATAACAGAATATCTGTTTTTGACACTTTAAGCTTAAGTTCTCCTGTTTGTGCCTTTCTAAAATCGAGTACTTGATTTACTAGATTTAAGAGCCTACTTGCATTTTGATGTATGAGATTAAATCTGCTTTTTTGATATGCACTACTTTTCTCTTTCCCCTCTTCTATCAATTGTTTTACGGGGCCTAAAATAAGGGTTAAGGGAGTTCTAAGTTCATGTGAAATATTCGTAAAAAAACGAAGTTTTTCGTTATTTAGTTTAATATCTCGCTCTCTGTTTACTTTTTCAGTAACCAATTCTTGCTTTAATCGCATCCTATTTTTAACTTCCTTTCTTATAAAATAGAAGGCTAAAAATACAATCAATAAGAATAGTAAAAGCGCTGGATAAGTTAACCAAAATGGGGGGTTAATCTTTATTTTATAGGGTACTACCTTACTCCATTGCCCATCACTATTACTCGCTTTTATTTTAAAAACATAGGCTCCGGGAAATAAATTAGTGTACTGTATGGCTCTAGAATTACTATTGGCAGCAATCCAATCCTCATCAAAACCTTCCAACATATATTCAAACTTGTTCAGTTTTTCATTGGCATAAGACGGAGCTGTAAACTGAATTGAAAAGTTTCTATTTTTATAATTAAGTGCTATACTTTTGGTATCGTTAAAGTCTTTTTCTAATGGAATTTGACCATTAATTTCCATCCCAGGAAATACCTCTTTATTTTGAATTTTAAAGCCCGTAATTACTGGATTTGGTGCCAATTGATTTTCTTGTATGGTATAAGGAGAAAAGTAAATAACTCCATTTTTTCCACCCAAATAAATGTTGGAGTTTTCAAAATTATAAAAACCACCAGAACTAAAAAAGTCTAACCTATTTCCACTATTCACATGATAAAGATTAAAACCTTGCGTGCTTAAATTAAGTTTTGCAACGCTATTATTATTAATGTTAAACCACAGATCTCCATTGGCATCTGTTAGCATATCGGTTACCCATTTACCGACCAGTTCTTCTGGTTCTTTTAAAGCTACAAACGCATTAGTTTCGGCATCAAAAAAGCTAATTCCCTTACGAGTAGAAGCCCAGAGTTTTCCGTTTTTATCAAAAATTATATCACTTACATTGTCATGCAATAGCCCTTCTTCAGGATAAGAAGAAGCCATATAAGACCGTTTTTCTTTGGGGGCCATCTTGTATTTTACAACACCTGTTTCTGTCGCAAACCACAAAGAACCATTTTTGTCATTCCTAATTTCATTTATCTCATAATCAGGTAATAAAACGCCAAAATCAGTTTGTATTTTTTGTGTTTTGCTGTCTAAGATTACTGCGCCTTCGCCAAAAGAACCTAATACGAGCCTACCATCTTCTAACTGCTCAAAGGCCGTTACCGGAGATTGGTTAAAGCCAACATAGATTACTTTAGAAGTGTTTGTTTTATAATTATACACCAAGACTTCTCCATTCCACAAACCGCAATAAAATATACTACCATCGATTGAATAAATACTAGCGATATCTTTTTCGTTATTATAAAGTGGAATAAATCTTGTATCCTTAGTAATGAACAATCCGTTGTGTCTGGTGGCTACAATTATTTTTTTATCATATGTTTTAGAAAACCCACGTATCCTTGGAGCTTTGTTACCTATATATGAAGAAATATCCTTATTAAAATTAAACTGATTTTCAAATGGATCGTACTTATCTAAGCCATCTTCTGTACCAATCCAAAGCACTCCAGAGGCATCAAAATAGAGTGAAGAAACCAAATTATCAACAAGTGATGTGTCTTCTGACAACACGGCATAATGATTCTTAAATTCCCCTTTAGCAATGTCTTCTAGTTGGTTACATTCTAAAAGTCCCCCAAGAGTTCCCACCCAATATTTACCATCTGGTGCTTGGGCTACCGACAGAAAATAAGGCCCTAAATCATCTCGAACCTCATCATCTTCTATATATAAATTAACGAAGGTATTTGTTAACTTATCTAATTTATACAAGCCCTCTCTTGACCCAACAAAAATATCGGACTTACGATCTTCGTATATAAAGTTAACGTAAGGGTTCTTATCTGTTGAGTTAGGAATATCTAAGGAATAAGTAATTATTTGGTCAATATCTCCATTTTGGCTAACCTTGATTCGGGCCACAGAACCGCTGATATAACTTCCCACCCAAATGGTCCCATTTTTATCTTCAAAAATCTCCTTAATATAATTAAAACCTTCAATTTCAACCTTTTTAAACCTATTCTCTGCAACATAAAAAACATAAAGCCCTTTGGTCTTTGTCCCTACCCAAACACGTTTGTATTTATCAATATGAACCGACCTAATCTCTTCGTCTTCCAAGCCATTAGCCCCATCTGCTTCCGGTAAAAAGGTTGTGAATTTATGGGTGTCGGTTTTAAAAAGAGATAAACCTTTTCTTGTTCCTATCCACAAATTATTAGACTCTTCATCGAGTTCTAGTGCCGTAATATCATCATTGTACAGAGTGTTTTCTGTTGAAGTTTTACTTAAATACGACTTAAATTCATACCCATCAAACCTATTGAGGCCGTGAAAAGTTCCCAACCATAAAAACCCATGTTTATCTTGAACAATATGGCGTACGGAATTGTGCGATAATCCATCGTTATCATTATAGTGTTCAAACTTTATGTTTTGCCCATTTACCTTCCAAAATAAAAAAACAAAACTTATGACTATGAATACTTTTAGTTTCATTGTAGTGTATACCGTAGCTGCAATTTATAAATTTAAATGGCAACTTCCATTTAAATCATTCTTGAGGCGAAATTCGTTGCATTGCATTCGTATTTAAATTTATTTTAAAATGATTTGATGGTTGTCCAGCTGCTGTTTTGTTGAAAATTTTTCCCCACAATGCAAATTGCACATTGTCAGATGTCTTTAGCCTATCACAAACAATCTTATACTGCTCTAACCGCTTTAGCCCAATATCAGGTACCGCCATTTCATCTGCACTTCGCAATTGATAAAAATCAAAAATCATATCGGCCCCTGTCCATTCTTTATATTCAGGATAGTTTATGGTTTTATCATTGGCAGCAAGTCTCATGAGGTCTTCCCCCGTTAAATGGACCAAATCATTCTTAAACTCAGCTGGCCAATCTCTTGGTAAAAATCGCAGTCTCACCAATTCTTTTAAATGCCATTGGGTAAATTCTTTATACGTTTTAGCCGTTAAAACATTCGCATTCCAAAGGCTACTACTATCTTTCGTTTCTTTTAAATGCCGATACTCTTCTTCATACAAAGGAAACAAATCAGTAAACCCTTGCACGGAATCGATAACTATAGTTTCTATTTCAAAGGCTGTAGGAGAATGGATAGTAAGTAGTTTATAAGCTGGAATATAAGCTGCCAAGGATGGTATTTGAATATTTACTAATTTGTTTCCAAGCTTTGTAGTCCTGACCCCTGTATCATTACTATGCATATGACCCCCAAAATGAATTTTTAGTCCAGCATCCGCAAAGGCCTCAGCTACTTGATCATTTGGCACCCGATGCAACTGCATTTTATCTTCTCCAAACAATAACTTTAATTCGTTTGAAGCATCATCATTAAAATCTACCATAGGGTAATGACTAAAAGTAATTAATGTTTTCCCTAATTGTTCTGCACGTTTTGTCACTGTATTGACCCAAGAAATTAAATGTTTTTTATGTGTTAGAACATGGTTATACCCTACACTTGCACTGCCATAGTTTGAGGGAGTAAAGCCATCTTCTTCACTGTTCCCTTTTGGTATATAAACATTAGCATCTATAGCTAAAAACCATAAATCTTCACTTGGCTCCACCAAATAGCTTACATCTGGTATCTTATAAGCGGTATCTGGCAGACGGTATACCCTATTGTCTACTACTGCTTGGCTGGCTGCTGTACTAAATGAATACTCATCATACGTATAGTTCGTAAAGGGAGTTTCCCAATAAACATCAGATTTCTTGGGAAAAAAGCCAAAGGCATGTAATTCTTTTAAAATTTCATCATACCCTAGTTTTGCAATATCTTTTGTAATAACTAAGGGTAAGGCTAAGGTATCTTGAACACTATAGAGATCTGAGCTACTAAAAATTGGTTGTGCCTTACCTCCTTCACCCAAAAAATCACTTTTACCTGCATCTTGAAAAAATGGTTTTACCGGATCGTGATTGCCTGTTGTCAACAAAAAATTGATACTGTGTTCCTTGGCATAAGCTGCAAGAATACGCTGTAGGCCTCTGATATTAATAAGCTGCCCATCATCGCTAAAATCTCCGGGTAATACCACATATTTTACACCTCTGGCAGCCACATCATCTAAGGCCGATAAGAAAGCATAATAATTCTCATTGAACAAGCGAGTTGATTCTAATTGTGACTTCATAGTACGCGCCAAAGTAAATTTACCGGTCTTCGTATTTTTAACACCCTTATAATCGGTATCCTGAAATGCACCATAAATATCCTGCAAATGAACATCGGCTAAAAAAGCAACTTGTATGTTTTGCCCTTTTTTAAACTGTTTTTCTGTACAGGAAAAACAAACCACAACTAACAGTACATATAGCCCCTTAATTAACAATTTAGTTTTTGATTTTCTCATAGGTGCCTTTTCCGAAATTTATTTCAAATGTAGATGGAAAAAGTGTAGAAGGACTATAATAATCCGTTGAAATTACTTGTGCTCCTGATGCTTTTGCCTTTTCAAATCTATCGTAATTAGCAGTACGAGCTTCTTTGGTACTAGCGTCTGCCCGTGTACGAACCATATACCCTTTGGCCACTAATTCTTGAATATAATTAAAATCTTTAATGGGGTCGTTTACAATCCTAAAAGCCGCCTCTGGTTTTCCTTCTTTACTATTTACAAACAAGATCCTATTTTTTAATGCGGCATGATTTTCAATATAACGATTTATTTTTTCTTCCTTCTCGTCGAGCACAAAAAGGAATCGCCCTTTAACCGCTGATAACTTTGGCCAACCTTTAGCTAGAATTGCAGCTTCAAGCGTTTCAAAATCACCTCGTACCAAATCTGGGGTAATTAATTTATCGTCAGAAAAAACACTCTTAATTTCAACATCTATATTATCTAATGCCTCTTTGGTAAAAGGCAAAGGTTCTGTGGTGCCCACTATTTTTTGATCTTTGGCATTTATCAGAATATAAATTGGACTGTGATTGGGGTTGGCATCGGACCATTTTTTTAAGGTTTCTAAGCCTTCCTTAAAAACCAAGTGATGGCTTCTAAAATCTATATCCTGAATATGAAACATTTTTAAACCAGGGGTTTGTAGTTTTTGTTCTTTATCAAACACCAATGGTTTGTCTCCACTAGCCTTAACAATATCCAATCCTTTGGGGCTTGAATAACGGCCACCTAATGGATCGTGAAATACATCGAACTCTAAATTCCGCAGGCCTAAATCCAGTTGGGCCTCCACTGATATATGCCCGTATTGCAAGGCATTTGCTCTTGAAGAATCTACAGTTTTTAAATACTCGAAAAGCGCAGGCTCAATTGGAATTTTATAGGAATTATGACTCCCAATCACTTGCACATCCTGAAGTGCTATTTGGTTTTCACTACAAGCTGACACTGCCAAGACAGCACCTAAAAGTATACTAATTTTTATTCTAAACATGCCTCTATTTTTTAATTTTAAGATATGCCTCAGCATACCTGAGTCCCAACATTCTTTGACCTTCTGAATTAAAATGCACCCTGTCGCCTTTATCATCCAAGTCCGCTGCACTAATGACAGCGAAGTTTTTATCTTTTTTGGTATAGTTATGAAGCTCACGATTTAGAGCCATCCATAATGCTTCTTTTTTTGAATAATTCCCAAGTTCCCCAGCCACAATTGGTAGGTTTTTTTGGCCAACAGCACTTCTAAACTCCTTCGCTAAAATGCTCATATTTTTGGCGTAGGCGGCAACCCCTTGTGGTGATGCATCACTCTCGCCTTGATGCCACAAAATTCCTTTTACAGTTCCATATTTTTTAGCCAATACTACCTTCTGTTTAAAGTTGGATAATAATTTTACATTTCGATGGAGAGAATCTCCTATCCATTGGCCTATAGCACTTCCCCCCACAGCGGTTGGAATTAACAAAACAGATACGTTTTCTGGAACCTCTTTTATAAGATTTCTAGCAAAGGACATACCACTGTCTAAGCCTGCCATTGTAGGCTCATAAAAATGCAGTGGTTCTTTGGCTAGTATAATTTCGTTGTTTTTATTAATGGTTAAAATTCGAGTTGAAGATATGGTATCTAACGGTTCTACTAACCCGCGACCAGCCATATTGGATTGTCCTGCCATTAGAAATACCCATACATCCTTCTTAGGCGGTATATTTTTTGGGTACTCAACTATTTTTGGAAAATTATGGGTCCTTTTAAATTTGACTCCTTCCTTAGGCGGTACCATCTTATGCAACCAATTTTCAGCTAATAGAGGCCATGTTTCTGCCGCTATATTTCCTTTTCGCAACCCATAACCGTGTCCACCTTGGGGCAACATGTGTAACGTAACAGGTATTTTAGTATCTCGCAAGGCCGTAGTCATCACCAAAGAACTATTTCCATAGGGGTCATCAACGGTCCCGAAAATAAAAAATGGTGATGTATTTTCTTCTAATTTAAGTTCTGGACTTAAACTCCTGTTTTCCCCTTTATCTAGATAAGCTGGGTAAATAAGCATTGTAAAATCTGGGCGACTTGATAAATCGTCTATTGCATCAACTTGGACATAGGTATTCTTCTGAAAATTTGTAGCCGCATTTGCCGCTAAATGTCCGCCTGCTGAAAAACCCATAAAACCAATTTTCTGAGGGTCTACATCGTATAAAGTGGCATTGGCCCGCACCAATCGAATAGCACGCTGGGCATCTTGTAGGGCACCCTGTTGTTTATTTGGAACACGATATTGCAGTACAAAGGCTGTATATCCCAAGCTGTTTATCCATTCGGCAACTTCAGTACCCCCTTTATCTATTGCCAATATTTTATATCCTCCACCCGGACAAATTATAATCCCGGCCTTAGAACCATTTGGAATTTTAGGTTTAAAAACCGTAAGTATAGGATTGGTGACATCAGTTAATCGAATAACGCCACCGCTAGTGTCGTCTGTCTGTCTTGCTCGCTGTTTTTCCCGGGTTTCATTTGGCACTTTATCATTCCACAACAAAAGTGTATCTCTAGTTTGAGCCGTAACCGAACAGGAAAAAAAGACACCTATAGCTATTACAATAATCTTCATACTTTAGCTTAAAATTAAGGTTATTTAAAAACCCTTACCTATTTACAATAATAGGCATTCCTGTTGGCTTTTACCTTATCACAACCCTATTATGTACGTAAATACACATACAATAGGGTGTGAAAATACAACGAATTATTCCTTTGGTTTTTCACTCATTTCTAGCACTAATTCCCCTCCATTTGCAATTTCCTTCTGCGTAATTTTATAACCATCAATTGTTTTATTATTGAAGGTAACCTTATTGACATAAACGTTTGTGGGGCTATTGTTAATGGTTTTTATAACAAAGGTATTCTTTGAATAATACTTTGGATGTAGCGCAATGGTAATTTTGTCAAAAATTGGACTCCCAATTTGATATTCTGGATTATCCTCCGTACCTCCATTCATTTGAAACAACCCTATTTTGAGAAGTACATTTAAACTTCCCATTAAACCTTGATCTTCATCTCCATTATAACCGGTGGCAGGAGACAACCCACTAAATGTTTTATCAATAACATTTCTGGTCCAATATTGCGTAAGGTCTGGTCTTTGTAACATATTAAATACAAAAGAGGTTTGTATCGATGGTTGATTTCCAAAATTAACGGGAATCCTACTATACTCTGGGTGATTTTCTAGGGAATGAGAGGTACCCGATGTAAAGTTTATTTCTGCTGCTTTTACAAACTGCTGATTTAATTTCTCTACGGCCTTTTCTGTTCCTCCCATTAGTGTTGCCAAGCCTTCCAAATCATGCGGTACAAACCATGTAGATTGAGCGCTATTAGACTCTATAAAACCAACCTTTACTTCATATGGATCAAATTTTTGATACCATTCGCCTTCTAAGTTTTTAGGCCGCATCCAGCCGGTATTTTTATCAAAAACATTCCCATAGTTTTTAGAACGCTCCATAAAATAATCATAATCTGCCGTGTGACCCAACTTTTTAGCTAATTGTGCTAAGGTCCAATCTTGGTATGCATATTCCATCGTTAAACTAGCACCATCTTGGTGCCCTCCAAATTGCCCTTCTGGAATTGGATAAGGCACATATCCATTTTTAATATAATGAGCCAATCCACCTCCTTTATTAGTGATGTGTTCATACCCAGATTTTTCCATAATTCCATTTGGCATATGGTTCTTTTTCAAGGCCTGATAAATACCTTCTATATCATCCTTAACAATACCCTTTTGAATGGCACTCACAATAAAGGGGGTAGATGAAGCTCCGGTCATCACGTAGGTATAATTACCACCTGAAGGTCCGCGAGGAATTAAGCCACCGTCCTTATAATACTGAAGCAAGGAATGGGTAAAATCTTCCATAATTTCAGGATAAGCAAGGCCCCAAAGAGTGTTAATTGTCCACTGAGCTCCCCAAAAAGAATCTGAATTAAAATGATTGAATTTTGGAATACCATTATCATCTAAAGGCAATTGACCTATTCTAAATTCCTTGGCTGTATTGTCTGGATAGGCACCATTTATATCATTAATAATTCTACGTCCTTGTAAGGCATGCCACAAGTCTGTATAAAATCTTTTTTGACTTTTTTCTGTACCACCTTGGACGTCAATTCTACGAAGTAAATCATTCCATTCTGTTTTTGATTGGGAGACAATTGTATCAAAATTCCAATGCCCTAGTTCTTCTTTTAAATTGTTCCCTGCATTCGCTACCGACGTATATGAAATACCTATTTTCATCAGAACTTTTGATGTGGTTTCTTTTAGATTCACAAGATAATTGCCTGTAGTTTCATCCTTTTCAATGGAAGAAATAGGCGTATTAAAAAGTGCTTTAAAATAAACAGTTAGTGGTTTAGGTCTTCGGCGTGTTGGCTCCATAACCAATGAGCCCGTAATTTCTTTTGGACCGTTTTGTTGCAATACCCCGGCTGAATTTTCACAGGGTCCCAATAAGGTATTTAGATTAAAAAGAATGGCTGCTTTTTCATTTTCAGGAAATGTGTATTGATGAAACCCTACCCTTTTGGTACTCGTTAATTCTGAAGTGATTTGATACCTATCTAATTCTAAATAATGGTAACCCGGTGCAATTTTTTCTGTTTCATGACTAAATTTTGAATAAAAGTCTGTAAAAACTGTCGCTTTATTTGACTCCGATACCGTTACAGGCATTACAGAAACACCAGACATTTGCCATGCATGAATATGACTAAACCCTTTTATCGTATCCGTTTTATAGCGATAGCCACTACCCCAAGCTCCGCCAATTTGAGTGTCTGGACTTAAATTTACCATTCCAAATGGACGATTAGCAGAAGCAAAGAAAAACCATCTGGAGTTTTCAGAATCAAGTTGAGGATATACTTTGGCTACATAATCCGTTGGTTCATCGCTATCAACAACAGCTACTCTTTTGTCCTCATTTTTACAGGAAATTAGAGCGCATAGTATAAAACCTATTCCCACAACGCTATTTCTGATTTTTTGGTTTAGCTTCATTATTTATCTGATTAAAGTGTCATTTTATTTAAATTACTTTCAATTTCTTCCATCATTTCTAAGGTCGGAAATCCATTGTTTTGTCTTCGTATTTTTATGGAATACCAATGTTGCCATTTTGAATCCAAATCTCCTGAAGTTCTATTTTGATAGATCGTTTTAAGCTTTTGTTTTGCAATTGTTACCAACGACTTTGCTTCTTCTAAAGCGTCCTTATTTTTACTAACTTCAAACTCCCTTTTTAAGACTGCCATAGAATGCAAAGTTGTTTCAAAATCGATTAAATCTGCATATAAAATTGTTGGCAATAGGATATAGGAGTGATAAAAATTACCATCTAGCTCCACTTTGTCGTATCCTATTTTGGCTTCGGATAAGGCCTTTTGTAAATTGTCTTTAGCACGCGCTGTATGTATAAAGTCATTTGCTACCCTTTTATAGTCATAAGGCACATCCGTTTTACCCGGTCTCCGTATAGGTGCATTGGATAAATAGGAAACTGCCTCCCTAATTTCCCACAAATGTTCTACATAGCCTTTTCTTCCTTCTTGTGCTTCATGAAGCCATTTCATAGAATTACGGGCGTGATTTGCTACTTCTTCAGTAAAATAACGTTCCGTCCATGCTTTATAAAACGTATCCCCGTTAAAGGTTTCTGGATTATTACACACTTCACTATACGCCTCAATATTCAGTAAAAATGGTCTAAAATTTTGTCCGTTTACCAAGCAATAATTAGTTGTATTATACGTCTGAAACATATCTTTCATCACAGATTCCACTTTCTTGGGATAGGGATTATGTACAGTATGGTTTAACCAATACCCAGCATGCATGTAGGTTCCAAACTTATAGCCATCTGTGGTATTTGGCAAGTGTTCAAAATCACCAAAACCGTGATCGGACCACAATACGGTCCAGTCTTTTGGTGGTCTAAAACCTTCATTCCACATTTGCATCCCATCAGAATAACAAACCAATACTTTTGTTGCATCTGGCTTGTATTCGTCTACCAAATCGCCAAAAGCAGCATATACCTCATTAAAAACATCAATTTTACTTTCGCCACAACTGCTTTTATACTCCCAATCCCAAACTTGATGCCATGGTCTAAGTATAAAAATATCGGTTTTGGCTAAAGGCGTTTTTTCTAAATAATAGCGCCAAGCCTGCAACCAGTCTTCCTTGTAAGTTTTCCAACAATCTGCCTTATCGGCAGCCATAGGGTGAATTTGATACCCTAATGCAAAGTCGATTGCAATTTGCATTCCCTTCGCATGTGCATAGTTGATCATCTTATCCACATAGGCTATATCTATTTGGTAGTCTGGCGCTAGTTTTTTGTATTCTGGGCGAATAAAAAATTCTGGTCTGCCCAGCATATCAAACAATTGGATGGAATTATAGCGCAATCGCACTAGTGAATTAACCATTTCGGTATAACTCTCCCAATCGTACTCTAGCAACTTCCCTCTATAATTTGCCAGTTCATCTACATCATTTTCAAAATAAGTGAGTATGGGAACCTTTGGAGGGTTAATTGTTTTTGAAGTGAAGTGAGACAAATCAGTTGCCAATTTTTTACTGGGTAATTTCCCTGTCCAATATTCAAATGGATCAACTCCTAATACTTCTTTTGAATAATCGTAGGTAGCATATTGAAAACCTTGTACATCAGACCCGCCAATTACAATAGCATCTTGTCCATTTGAAAGTGTTGTTGTGGCCCATATTCCACCTCTTGAACCTGGAAATGAACTGGACAATACAATTTTTTTTTGTGCTGCCATTTCCTTAATTAATCCGTTTGAAAAAGTTGTTCCTAATACAAAAATAGTACCTGTACCTGGCAATTCATCAGTTTCTGATAAGAGTATTACTTCGCTATCAATAACTTTTTTAAGATCTTTTTTAAAATCATCAATAGTATTTAATTCCACATTATTTGCAGCTGCTCCAACGATTACGTAACAGTTTTCAGGCTGAGATTTTGAACACGAAAATAACATAAAGAACAGTACATAAAGTGAACACAAAATTACTTTAATTCTACAAAAAAAATTGGTCATACAATAGGGTGGGTTTGTGGAATTACAAATTAAAATAGGATTATTTTAAACCATTTTTTAAAAAAATAGGCAGACAAATTATCGCCTGCCTATAATTCAACTTAAACTAACTCTAATACACTTTATTTTTTATAAATACGATCTTAGTATTTAGGATTTTGAGTCATAGTCCCTGGTGAAAGTGATATCTCTTGCGTTGGAATTGGTCGCAATAAATGCTTTGTAGGATCAAAAGCTCCGTGGTTAATTATATGTGGATTGTAAAGTTCTATCCGTTCTTGTAATTTACCAGTTCTCTTTAATACGGCCCATCTATTATCTTCGCCTGCAAGCTCTAATGCGCGTTCATTTAAAATATCATCAATGGTTATGCTGGTATATTCATTTGCTACTCCAGTTGCTCGTTCTCTAACTCGATTAATATGTGCTAATGCTCCTGCTGTATTTCCTGCGCCTAAATGAGCCTCCGCCGCAATTAAATGAGTTTCAGCGATTCTATATATAAAAGTATCACGAGCACCTTCAGCGGATTCATTAAAATTTTCATCATCAAATTTTTTAAAAATTGGAAAATTCGTAAGTTCCGTATTTAAAGAATATAAGTAATTTACTCCTGGAATATCAGCAGGACTTCCCCATAGATATTGATCGGGTTGGTATACCCAATAACGATCTAAACGTTCTGCTAATTCAACCGCATCTAAAGCAACTTTAGGAAAATATACCACTGTATCTCCAGCGACTATATTATCTGGCCCACCAGGTTCATCTGCATCTGCAAGGAGCGCACGGTGAATTGTAACATCCTCTCTTGAGTCATTGTCTGCGAAAAGTGAATAAAAGAATGGTGTAGGCATAGGGCTACCAATAGCAAAACCATAAGGGGTTGTTGTTCTGTTTATACCTGGTAAATTAGCTACTGAATACATAAACATAGCATGTTTATTGTTGTTTTTATCAGCTGATGTACCATCCGTACCCCATTGCGCTGCAAAAAGCACTTCATCATTTACTTGATTGTCATAATCAAATACCTGTGCAAAAGTCTGACTTCTAAGGTCGTAATTACCTATCGCTAATTCAGCCAAAGTTACAGCAGTTGTATAATCTGAGGGAGTACCAAAGGAAGTATATGCTTTCGTTAAATAAACCTCTGCCAATACATGTTGTGCTGCTCTTTTTGAAAACCTTCCTGTTTGTGGGTCATTTTCTAAATCTGGAATAGCCGCTTCCAATTCTGAAATAATTAGGGCATAAGTTTCTTCTTCTGACGATCTTTTATAATCGTCACGAATAGTTTGAGGCTCATCTAATTCTAAAACTACACCACCGTATTGTTGTGCTAAATTAAAAAAGGCCAAGGCTCTTAATGCTTTTGCTTGTGCAATACCATAGGCTTTTTCAGCTAATCTTCCATCACTCCATTTTATTTGATTTTCATAACGATTAAGAGCTGTACTTGCTTTGGCAATAATATCATAATTACCTGACCACACCCCGTTGCCAGTTGGTGCCTCAAAACCTACATAATCATTACCAGCACTAATAGAATTAACATCACCTCTAGATGTAAAGATATCAGTCCCTTCAAACTTATAACCATAGTTTTTATAAACCGAGCGAACGTGGGGGTAAATACCTGCAACCAATTGGTCTGCATTATCTTCTGTTATAAAATTTTCACTTGTAACACTTGAGTAAATATCTTCTTCTATAAAGTTATCACAAGCATTTAATAAAACCATAAAAGCTAGTATAGCTGATATATATTTTATGTTTTTTAATAATTCCATATTTATATATTTTTAAAATTAGTATGACAATTTTAGTCCAAACAACACTGTTTGAGTCAAATACCCTCCGTTATAGTTATTTTGAAGACCTGTTTCTGGATCTGAACCAGCATAATCTGTAAAAGTAAATGGATTTTGAATATCTAATGAAAAACGTAAACTAGACATTTTCAAGGTATCTAAAATATCTTTTGGAAGTTTATATCCCAAACCAATGTTTCCGATACGTACAAAATCAAAATCTGTATAATAATAATCTGTATTTGCACCATATTCCAAAGCTGGATTATTAGCAGTAGGATTATTAGGTGTCCAATAGTCCAAATCTACTTTATTGAATTTAGCATCATCTCCCTGCCAAGGCACAGAAAGCTGATTAAATTCGGAATGTCCAAAACTACCTTGTCTTGTATATGCCTGGATTGAAAGGTCGAAATTATTATAAGTAAAGGTATTGATCATACCTGCTATCCAATCTGGTGACAATTGCCCTAAGACTACTTTATCCTCGTTATCTAAAACACCATCATTATTTTGGTCTTTAAATTTGTACTCGCCAGGAAATCTATTATACACTGCTGCCTCAGCTGCTTCGTCTAATTGCCAAATACCTAGTTTTTCATAAGACCAAATGGCATCAGCTGGTTGTCCTACTTGTAATACTCCATGGTTTTCATAAGGTATTAGATCTAAATTCCCATCCAATTCTATTATTTCATTTTTGTTTTTAGAAAAATTTAAATTGGTCGTCCAGCTAAAGTTTTCAGTCTGTATATTTCTAGTATTTAAGGTGATTTCCACCCCTTTATTGCGAATAGAACCATAGTTTCCTGTAGCAGCACTAAAACCTGTTATTGGAGATAAGGTTCGTCCTAAGATACTGCCGACAGTCTTTTTATTATAGACTTCTAAACCAAGGCGTATTTTATTGTCTAAAACACCAAAATCGAGACCTACGTTAAATTCTTTAGATCTCTCCCACGTTAAATCATAGTTTGAAAAACTGTTTACATTAGCTCCATTTACAAGCGTGTTTCCAAATAAATAATCTGCCCCTCCTAAAAGTGCTAGTGATCCATAGGCACTTGCTGAGGTATCGTTTCCAGATTCGCCATAACTTAAACGTAATTTTAAATTACTTAACCAATCTGTATCCTGTAAAAACTGTTCATCACTAGCTTTCCATGCAAACGCTGCTGCAGGGAAGAAAGCCCATTTATTATTTGCAGCTAATTTAGATGAGCCATCATATCTACCTGAAAACGTAAAAAGGTATTTATCATCAATACTATAGTTTAATCTTCCCGCAAAAGAAGCTATGGATTCTTTTCTATATTGCGAATTATAGTCTCTTATATTAAGTCCTGATTGTGTATTGTAAAATAAATACGCATCGGTATCAAAATCTCTAGTTTCAATATTACTCCAATCACGTTGGTTATAATACAAAGAAGAAATAAAAGTCGTTTTTAAATTATGTCCTTCTGCAACATCAAAATTTAAATCAACAATATTATCCCAAGAATACGATGTATTAAAATAGGCATCATAATGGGATTGGATTCTCCCCGGGTCATTTCGGGCAGCCTTTGTGTACAAACCTCTAAATTCACCAAATCTTGTGTTCTTTATATTTGGCGCAAACTGCGTTTTAAAATTAATCCAATCAGTAGGCTTATAGTTTAAAAACACATTAGCTATAACATCCAAGGACTTTGTATTCACTCTCCACGCTCCATTTGCATCATAATAAGGATTCGTAAAACGTAAATCTTGATCGTCTGGAAACAAAATAAGATTGCCATCAGTATCACGAGAATTTACGGTAGGTGGTAATCTTTGTGTGCTTCTATACAATTCTCTACTACCTTCTTCACGTTCAGAAAAAGCTAAATAAGCTTTTAAACCTACTGAAAATTTATCTGACACTTTTTTAGATAAAGATGCGCTTAAATTGTAACGTTCATAACCTTCTATACCTATCACACCTTCATCACTCAAATAACCAATAGAACCATTGTAGGTTAACCCATTACTTCCTCCCGACATCCCTAAATTATGACTCGTTTGTACACCTGTTTTTTGGTAGTCTTTTCTCCAATTTGTAAAACGTCCGTTCGCGGCATTACTTGCTTCTTCATTAGTATTTCGTATTTCATTAGAAATAAAACTTGCAACATTTATATTGTCATAATCTGCCGCAGTAGGCGTACTGGTGCTAAAAAGCTTCTTCCATTCTCTACTTCTAATAACATCATTTACAAAATTTACATATTCATCACCTGTAAAATAATCAGGCTCATTTGTAACAGAATGAATTCCTAGGGTTGCTTCATAGGTAAAGACGGTTTTGCCCTCAATACCATTTTTGGTAGTTATAATTACAACACCATTAGCTCCTCTAGATCCATATATAGCGGTTGCAGAGGCATCTTTTAATATATCCATTTGTTGAATATCTGCAGGATTTAAAATATTGATGTCTTCAAAAAAGATACCATCTACTACATATAAAGGTTTAGATCTATCCGCTGAAGCAGCATCACTTACCCCATCACGACCTACAAATGCATCATTTCGAATAGCTGTATTTCCTCTAATTCGAATATTTAATGGTGCACCTGGTTTATTACTTAATGATCGTACATCAACCCCTGAAACCTGCCCTTTAAGAGCCTGTCCAATATCGGTTTTCTTCTGAGCCGTAAGTGTTTCGTTATCCAAAGAAACCACCGCTCCTGTTAAATCGCTTTTTTTAATTGAACCATACCCAATAACTACGACCTCATCTAATTGTGAAGCATCCTCTTCCAATACAATATTTAATTGAGTTTGCCCAGTAAAGGTAACTTCCTTGGCTTTATAACCAACAAAGGAGAATAGTAAGATATCCCCATTTTTAGCTGCTATTTGGTATTTACCATCAAAATCGGTGGCTGTACCATTAACGGTACCCTTAACAAGAACGTTTACGCCTAAGATCGGAACATTTTGACTATCCGTTACTATACCAGTCACCGTACTCTGCGCCATTACACTACTTGTAAAGCCCATTATAAGGACAATAAATAAGAGTTTTAGTTTTTCCATTTTCTAATTGTTTAGTTAATTGATAGCAATTTAATGTTAAAAGACTGTTAACACTATGGACAAATAATGCCGATATATGGATAGAATTAAAAAACAACAACGGAATATATTTTTTTTATTACACCAACCTCAGTAGATTATAGGGCTAGCATTGTTTTGCAAATAAATAGAGAACAAGATTTTACAAGGCACATAAAACAATGAAAACCCAAAGGAAAGGAATATCGTTTTCCTTTTTAGGATGCTATTATGTTTAAAATTATCAAACAAATACCAATTTATACATTCATAAAGCTTGTTGCAACAATTGTATTGTTTCGTTAAACACAACAATCCCTTCAAAAAATCTAGGTAGACAATCTGCTACCCATGCACTGTCTTCTATACGTTATAAAAAAACAGTTGCAGTTTCAGTTGCCAAATGTCAATGTTTACATGGTATATTTTTTTTTGTAGGACATTGGCGTTCTTTTTGTGATGGCCTTAAACTGCTTATTAAAATTCGATAGCGTTTGAAAACCACTCTTATAACATGCCTCACCAATATTCATTTTTTCTTCTATTAAGAGTTTACAGGCATAGCCAATTCTGATTTCACTTAAAAACACAGAAAAAGATTTATTGGCATGGGTTTTAAAATATCGACTAAAGGAAGTAGGCGTCATATTTGCCAAGGTTGCTACCGTGCGCAATTCTATTTTTCCCCTAAAATTTTTCATAACATAGGCATGCACAGTATTCATCCGTTCCGTATCACCTTCTTTTAAAGAATTGGTATATCCAGGACTAGCCAATAAGTTAGTTTCGTTTGTATGCGTTAGGCAGCGTAAAATTTTAAACAATTCAAATACGCTATCGAGACCCTCTAAATGCAGTAAATTGGCCATCATGGCTGAAATATTTTGGGCTGTTTTCCCAGTAACATCCAAGCCTCGTAAACTCTTTTGAAATAACTGCCGCAGTTTAATCATTTCTTCCTTCTGCAAAAGGCTATTGCCTATGAAATCCTCGTGAAAATAGACCACAATACCTTCAGACCAGGCAATTTCTTCTACGGTCATCCCCTCATTATCACTCCGCCACATGTGCGGTAAATTGGGACCTGTAAAAGTAATATCCCCTTTCTTAAATTGTTTTACATGGTCTCCTATAAAACGAGTGCCACTACCTTTTAACACCATAAATAATTGGTACTCCGCATGAAAATGCCAGATGGGGTCAAAATTAGGTTGGCGCAACAACTTTGCTACAAAGGCTTGGGCGTTTGGAATGGGGGATTTTTGTAAGGCAGATTTCACGTATATAAGGGGTCTAATTATGATTCCTTCGGGAATCAAATTTTTACTAAAAAGGCAGTTATTTATAATTATATATCAGTAAATATATGTAAAAAACTAATATTATGATATAATACAGTCAAGGGTAGACAATATATAGCACGCTTTGCGACCGTTTAATTCTTATCATTGTTCTAATCAAATACAAGGTACCATGAAAAATATAAAGTCAGCTTTGTTCTCATTACTAATTGTAGTCGCATTCGTAGCTTGTAATTCGTCTCAGAGAAAAAAGAAAGATGACCAGCCCAGACGCATAGAATTATTGTTTTTAGGACATGCCCAAGAACACCATAATTCTAAGGCATATATGCCCATATTAGCTGCTGCCCTGACCAAAAATGGTATTAATATTACCTATACTGAAACCGTTGAAGACTTAAATCCTGAAAATTTAAAACGATACACCGGACTAATTCTGTACGCTAATCATGAGGCCAGGTTTCCCGAACAAGAAAAAGCGTTATTAGATTATGTTGCGGATGGACATGCGTTTATTCCTATCCATTGTGCTAGTTTTTGTTTTAATGAGTCTGATGCGTATATAGATTTGGTAGGAGGACAATTTAAAACCCATGGCACGGATACGTTTACGGCTACTATTATTAATGCAACTCACCCAAGTATGCATAATGCAAAAGAATTCTCTACCTGGGATGAAACTTACGTTCACGATAAATTGGCCACAGATATTACGGTTTTAATGGAAAGGGTTGATGGTGATCATCACGAGCCTTGGACCTGGGTAAAGCCATTTGGAAAGGGAAAAGTTTTTTATACCGCCTATGGGCATGATGAACGAACTTGGAATAAGCCAGAATTTCAAGACCTGATTAAAGAAGGTATTCTTTGGGCGGTTAGTGACCAAGTTAAAAAAAACTGGGAAGTATTTACTAAAGATATGCCAACCCTACAGTATAAGGAAATGGCCAATATACCCAATTATGAAAAAAGAGATCCTGCCCCCAAATACCAATTACCTCTGTCTCCTGAAGAATCTGCAAAATTAATTCAAGTCCCAGCCGGATTTCAACTTGAACTATTTGCTTCCGAACCAAATATTATAAACCCCATAGCAATGAACTGGGATGAAAAAGGGCGACTTTGGGTGATAGAAACGGTTGATTACCCCAATACAGTGCGCAATGATAAAGGCTCAGGAGATGACCGAATTAAAATTTGCGAAGACACCAACGGAGATGGAAAAGCGGATAAATTTACCATATTCGCCGATAAGTTAAATATCCCTACCAGTTTTACCTTTGTAAATGGGGGAATTTTGGTTTCCCAAGCCCCCTATTTTTTGTTTTTAAAAGATACCGATGGGGACGACAAGGCCGATATCAAGGAAATAGCGATTAACGGTTGGGGTGTTTTTGATACCCATGCCGGACCTTCTAACTTGCAGCTGGGAATTGACAATGCTATCTATGGTGCCGTTGGCTATTCAGGTTTTAAAGGAACTATCTCTGGTGAAAATTTCGAATTTAGTCAAGGCATCTATCGCTTTAACAAGGACTATCGTAATTTTGAGTTTCTAACCAATACGAGTAACAATACTTGGGGATTGGGCATTACCGAGGATAATTCCATTTTTGCATCCACCGCCAATAATACACACAGCGTTTTCATGGGTATTCCGAATAAAACCTTAAAAGACATTGAGGGTATTTCAATAAAGGGAAGTGCTAAAATAGACGGACATTACAATATATCTCCCATAACCCAAAACATACGACAGGTAGACGTTTTCGGTGGTTTTACAGCTGCTGCAGGTCACCATTTTTATACAGCCCGTAGTTTTCCAAAACAATATTGGAATTCCTATGCCTTTGTTTGTGAACCCACGGGAGGTTTAGTACATAATGCGATCATAAAAAAAGATGGAGCTGGATATATAGAAAAGGACGGTGGTAATTTAATGGCAAGTGCAGACGAATGGGTTTCCCCTGTAGAAGCCAAAGTAGGTCCTGACGGTGCCGTTTGGGTATTGGATTGGTATAATTTTATCATTCAACACAACCCAACTCCTAATGTAGCTAGAGGAGGATATGATGCTGTCAATGGTAAAGGAAATGCTTATGAAAACCCTTTACGAGATAAATCTAAAGGGCGTGTTTGGCGTATTGTTCCAAAGGATAACAAGGACAGGAAACCCATAACCTTGGATAAGGACGATTCAAAAGGGTTGGTAACAGCCCTTTCCAATACCAATCTATTTTGGCGCATAACTGCCCAGCGTTTATTGGTTGAAAAAGGTGCTACAGAGGTTGTGCCAGATCTAATCACGTTAATCCAGAATACTGAGCTCGACGGTTTGGGTCTGAATCCTGGTGCTTTACATGGGTTATGGACGCTAGAGGGTCTTGGTGCTTTTCACAGCGATGAGCATATAGATGTGCTTACAACGGCAATACACCATCCTGCGGCAGCGGTGAGAAAAGCTGCGCTACAGATTCTGCAAAAAAATGAAGCTACAGATGCTTTGTTATTGCAAAGTAATATTCTTCAAGACAAGGATGCCGCAGTGCAATTGGCAGCGCTACTCTATTTTTCAGAAAGAGAACCTAATGCTGAAATCGGGCAACAATTGTATGACTATAGTACAAATGAGGAAGTTGTGGCTGATGAATGGCTAGCCAAAGCACTTTATGTAGCCGGAAGTAGACACCACAAAGGGTTAATAACCGCATTTATGGCTTCGAACCCAAATTTTAAGCTTGGATCAAAAGCAAAAAACCAATATAAAACTAGAACATTGGATGATTCCAAATGGAAAAGCATGCGCCTT
This sequence comes from Cellulophaga sp. F20128, assembly GCF_023015805.1. Taxonomy (GTDB): domain Bacteria; phylum Bacteroidota; class Bacteroidia; order Flavobacteriales; family Flavobacteriaceae; genus Cellulophaga. The sequence goes on along the minus strand of NZ_JALKBA010000003.1, from coordinate 241,194 downwards.
CCACAACTCATAGAGGATGCTGGCTTACATATAGATGGTGTTATTTGGTTTAGAACTTATATTGATGTTCCGTCTCATAATACTGATAGGTTAGCTAGTATTTCCCTTGGTCCAATAGACGATTCTGACCAAGTTTATGTTAATGGAACCCTTGTAGGGGCAACTGAGCAAGATTATATCGCCAATAGGAATTATAAAATTCCTGCTGGAATATTAAAAGCCGGCAAAAATACAATTGCAGTACGGGTTGATGATACTGGTGCCGGGGGTGGAATTTGGGGCAAGAAAGAACAACTATTTATAAAAACTGGAACCGCTAAGGTTTCCTTGGCAGGCGACTGGAAATACAAAGTTGCTTTGGATTATAACAAAGCCTCAAAGAACCTTTTCTCGGATACTTCTATAGCCGAACGCTTGGTAGAGACCTATATAAATACCATCACCTTAGGCAAAGGCGAAAATCGAGACCGCAATACGAAAGCTGTAATCATTAACATCAAGAGCATTAAAAATGAGATGAAATATGACGTAAGCGAATTTGTTGTGACGGCAGGAAAGGCGGTTAAACTGGTTTTTGAGAATGTAGATTTTATGCAACACAACTTAGTCATAACCAAAATTGATGCAAAAGAAAAAGTTGGAATGGCTGCCGATAAATTGGCGATGGACCCTAATGGGGAAGCAAAAAATTATGTTCCTGATATGCCTGAGGTACTCTTTGCAACCGACATTATAAACCCGGAAGAAAAAGGAATACTCAAATTCATAGCTCCCACAGAGCCTGGAGAATACCCCTTTATCTGTACCTTTCCGGGCCACTGGCGAATTATGCAAGGAGTTATGAAGGTCGTAAAAGAATAGAAAATGCCTAAGATGGAAATTCGCATTTAGAAACAATATATAGTAAAACTGAAAGCATGACTAATCAGATAAAATTCGGCCTAAGTACCTGGCTTTGGGAATCTCCGTTTAACACTCAATCCGTCGCATTGTTTCCCAAAATTAAAAAAATGGGCTATGATATCGTCGAAATTCCGGTAGAAGACCCTCATTTGATTGATGGAAAAACCATTAAGAAGGCATTAAAAGACAACGGATTACAAGCTACAGTGTGTGGTGCTTTTGGAGCTACAAAGGATCTGACCCATGAAGACAGAGCAGTGCATAAAAACTGTTTTGAATACATTCAAAAGTGTTTTGAACTCTGTAACCTATGGGAGGTCGATTTTTTTGCTGGCCCTATGTATGCTGCGGTAGGAAAAGCCAGAATGCTTCCTAAAGAAGAACGCAAAAAGGAATGGGACTTAGCGGTTAACAATATATCTAAAGTTTGCAATATGGCCCAGAACCAGGGTTTATCAATTGCCTTGGAACCCTTAAATCGTTTTGAATCTGATTTAATCAATACCGCAGCGGATGTGATGCGTTTTATAAAGGATGTAAACCACAAAAGTGCCAAAGTATTGTTGGACGGATTTCATATGACTATTGAAGAAAAGAATATTGCCGATGCTATAAAAACCGTAGGTGATAAATTAATACATGTACAGGTTTCGGAGAATCACAGAGGTGTCCCTGGAACTGGATTAACACCTTGGACAGATTTTGCTGCCGGCCTTAAGGCTATTGATTATAAAGGAGCTATAGTAATAGAGAGTTTTACACCTGAAATAAAGGAGCTGGCGGCAGCCGTTTGCATCTGGAAAAATCTGGCAGCGAGTCAGGACCAATTTGCATCCGAAGGAATTTCATTCTTAAAAAAAACATTTACATAAAATTAAAAAAGAAATGAGTGACAAAAAAATAAATATCGCCATTGTGGGTTTAGGATTTGGGGCAGAATTTATTCCCATTTATCAAAAGCACCCAAATGCCAATCTCGTGGCAATTTCTCAACGAAATCCGGACAAGCTAAAAGAATTGGCAGACCTATTCAATATCGAAAAAAGATATACCTCCTATGATGAACTATTGCAAGACCCAGAAATAGATGCCGTACACATTAACACACCCATACCTGATCATGGGGCGCAATCTATAAAAGCCTTAAAGGCTGGGAAACATGTGGCCTGTACTGTTCCTATGGCAACGACATTGGAAGAGTGCGAAGAAATTGTACGTCTCACCCAAGAAACCGGACTTACCTATATGATGATGGAAACCGTGGTATATGCCAGGGAGTTTTTATACATGAAGGAACTGTATGAGCAAGGCGAATTGGGCAAAATTCAATTTTTAAAAGCGAGCCACCAACAGGATATGGATGGATGGCCAAATTATTGGCCCGGACTTCCACCCATGCACTACGCTACGCATTGTGTTGCGCCTGTTCTTGCCCTGACAAAAGGAGAAGCTGAATATGTATCCTGCTTTGGTTCAGGAACTATTCGAGAAGAATTAATAGGACATTATAATTCTCCCTATGCTGTTGAAACAACCCATATCAAATTCAGAAATTCCGATTTAAGCGCACAAGTATATCGTTCACTTTTTGATGTAGCCCGACAGTATCGGGAAAGTTTTGAAGTTTATGGATCAAAAAAATCTGTAGAATGGCCCTTGATTGAAGGGAAACCCTTGGTTGTTCATACCGCAAAAAAACCAGAACCTGAAATCCCAGAGGAGGTAGAAAGTCCAGATTTTGCAAAATTGTTACCTAAGGAAATACAACATTTTACTTCTAATGGGGTGTACGACTCGGATGAACATCAACATTTGTCATTTACCCAAGGAGCAGGACATGGTGGATCTCACCCTCATCTAGTACACGAATTTGTCAACGCCCTTGTACAGCATAAATCACCCTACCCCAATGCACAACAGTCGGCCAATATAACCTGTGTAGGTATCCTTGCACATGCATCTGCACTAAAGGGCGGAGAACTTATAAAACTACCAGATTTCACCCTTTCCAATACTTAATTTCTGCATTCCGTATTGCTTAATTTATAAAAAAAGCAACGATCTAATCACCAGATTGTTGCTTTTTATTTCTTTGTATTTCGCAGCTGACCAACCTGTAAGCCAATAGACTTACATATATAATCGTAAAATTACGATACCACCTTAAATCGGTCTCTATATTTATTGGGATTCTCGCAGGTTATATCTTTAAATTTACGGTTAAAATTAGACAAGGTATTATAACCACACATATGTGCTATTTGTAGAATCGTATAATCCTTGTTTTGCAATAATTTACATGCTAAACTAATACGCAACTCGGATACAAAATCTGAAAAAGTTTTGTTTGTTCTAATTTTAAAATAGCGACTAAAAGAAGTAGGAGCAAGATTTGCCAAGGCTGCCACCTCAGCAATTTTAATATCACTCTTATAGTTGTCTAAAATATATTCGTAAACCGCTTTTATACGCTTTGAATCTAAATTTGAAACAGTATTTGGTGAATAGCCTTCCCTATTAATAAATTTTAAATCCTTAGAATAAGTAATTAGGTGTAAGATTTTAAACAGTGAAAATATACTATTAAATCCTTTTTGAAATAGCATAGACTGCATGATTTGTCGAATTTCTAACTTGGTAGCTCCACAAATTTCTATACCGCGATTCGCTTTTAATAGTAACTGATTAAAATCTTGCATCTCATCCTTCTTTAAGAAAACGTCTCCTAGAAAGTCTAATGAAAAATAAATGACAACCACATGGGTTTGCAAATCTTTTCTTTCAAAGTAAGCATCATCATTTCGCCATACATGCGGTAAATTAGCCCCAGTAAGAACGGTATCCCCTGCCTCAAAAGAACTAATATTGTCCCCAACAAACCTAGTTCCTGTTCCTTCAAAAACAGCGGCCAGTTGGTACTCTGGATGAAAATGCCAGTTGGGATCAAAATGAGGTGCTATAAGCTCCTCAATTTTAAAACATTTAGAAGCAGATATTGGAGATTTTCCTATTGCAGATTTCATAAATATAGCATGTTGGATAAGGAACCCAAATATAATAATTAAATACCCCTAACAAAAGTGACTCTAGCTTATAGGGGACTTATGGGTTCAATGATAATAGAGCAAGGATACAACAGCTAACCCCTTTAAATCAGCTACAGATTCCACAATATAACCTAAATCATAACTAAAACCACTTTCTATTATTTATTCGGTTTTACCCAATCTAAGCTATTTTTTAAAATGGTTTGATATGCCTTGTGATCGTGTGCTCTTTCATCATGTCCTAATGTATTGCCTACTATTTTTGCTTTAGGGTGTTTTACAACCCAAACAGCGGGGTATTCCTTACCAGATTCTATTCCGCGAGCCATTGCCAACACTTCAATGTTTGCCTCGGGTTCTTTTTCCCATCTATAAAGTTCATCAACAATTTTAAATTTTGAAGGTATGCCTTTCATTATTGGATGGTTTGGCTTGACCACTATAACTTCAAACTCCTGCAAGGCTTCATGAGATCTTGATCCTCCACCCACAAGGGTTTTATTGTATTCTGGCCAATCTTCCCAATTATACCATGTACTTGGATGATAAATGAGTAGGTTCAAAGAACCTTCATTTACCCTAGACATTATAGTATTTTTGGTCTGTATATCTAAAGGTTTATTATTACTTAACATTAAGATGTTTGAGCTTTGAATTAATTCTCCTAATTCTAAAGAGTTTTCTGTATAAATGACCGTATTCTTCCCTGAATCACTAAGTATTTTTCCATCCACAACTCCAAAATACTTAAGAAAGTCATGAGATCCACCCCCACCCATGACTGAAATCTTTAAAGCATCTTTAGTTTCAGAAATATAGGAACCTGGAGCGGTAACTATTAGAACACCTTGCATCATACGCCAATGTCCAGGAAATGTACATACATAGGGATAAATTCCAGGCGTATCCGGTAATGTAACAATTAGTGATCCTTTATCACCGGGACCTAACATATTGGTAGCACCTAAAAGATATCTAGATTTTGGGACATAGCCCATTTTCTGTGCGTCTGGATTTGTTACAAATTCATCAACCATTTTTCCAAAGGTATCCAAACTATTAGGCTGAAGCAACACTAAATTATGGGGCATCTGATCTTTATTATTCACTATTATTTCAATAGTCTGCCCGGCTGTTGCATATAACTTATTTTTATCAAAAGCCATTTCTTGATTAACTGTATTGAGAACAAAGGTTGCATCTGTTTTTACAGCACCAATTTTCCCTAGTCCCACATCAATATGTTGAACACCTCCCGTATTCACACAATGCACTGCAATTACATTTTTTCCCTTTTTAAACAATTGTCCTTTTTCAGTATCCAATTTAATATATTTATAGGTACCACTAGCTCCCGTATCTGTATGTAAAAGTTGTCCATTTATAAATATCTCGTAATCATCATCATGGGCTATTTTAAGAATTGGTTCACTTATTGTTTCCGAAAGGTTTACTTCTCTTCGCATCCAAATATCAGAAGAAGTCCATGCTGTATTCACTGCTTCTTTATTTTCACTACCAAACATAGCAGCTCCGTTTTTCCAAGCATCATCATTAAAACTTTCTTTTGTCCAATCCATATTGGGTTTGGTAGTTGTATACTTCCATAAGGACTTTTTATCTTGCGCAGTAGGCAATAGCATAACTACAGATGAAGGGTTTACTTCTTCCACGTTTAATTCCTTAAAATATATTTTTATAGCTGCATTAATCCATTTGTCTGAGGCACTAATTTGGTCCCGAGATAATTTATCCATTTCCGCATATAGGTCACTAGATTCTGGCAGTTCACTTGCCTTGAGAACAGCTGCCAAACAAAGCTTGGGGTTTTCGCTCGTTAAAACTCCTGATTTGGCCAAAATATCACTCCCTTTTTGGGAATTTGGCAACATGGCCATAGCGGCTCTTTTAACCGCAAAAGTACCCTTCTCTAATGCCATACTAATTAAATCATTAAGATCTAGATTACCATCTTCGAAAGCACCTAGTCCTTTCAGTGTCCATAAGGCGTGTAAAGCCCCTGGACTACTAACATCCTTATGAATAAAATCTATTAATTCTGGAATTAAACCTGTTCTCTGTTCTTCAACGATGATGCGTTGTGCTGTAGTCCTCCAAAACATATTATCGCTTTTTAACCCTTCTAGAAGTGCTACATCTCCTTCAGGGCTCAAGGAAGTTATACCAGATTTCTTACCATCGTCATAGGTAATTTTATAGATACGGCCATGACCATAATCTCTTAACGTATTTATATGAGCATTTCCTTCCCCTTTTTCTTCGTTCCATATTTGATTATCCATTCCCCTATTGTCTGGGTTGTGTTGAATTACTGGATTGTACCAATCGGCAACCCATAAATTTCCATCGGGACCAGTTTCTGCAAACACAGGCGCTGTCCATGCATCTGTACTGGCAAAAATATTCCCTCCATCAACTTCTTTATACCCTGCGCCCTCTTCCACAATTTTTGCGATATGAACCAAATGCCCAGTAGGCTCACAAACATACATTTGGTTCTGATAGATTTCTGGATAATTCCTTGCTGTATAAAAATTAGCACCTGCTGCTGCCGTATAGCCTCCACGTACATCTACTTGCTGTAATGGGATGGTATCTGCGGCAGTAATTTCATAGTGCCCTTGTATAAAATCTGCGTTTACAGCCCATGAAGGCATTTTACTTAAATATTCATAATGACGTAACGGAATACCTACATAACAACAATGATTGTTATTTGCTGTTGATCCAAAAATTTCAAAATTCTCATTAAATCCGAGGCCCCAGGTATTATTATTAAATTGACCCACTGGCTCAAAAGAAGAACCATCTTTAGCAAATTTAAATACCCCCATTTTAAAGTTTACACCCTTGCCCTGAAATGAGTTTTCAAAGCCAGAGTAACCCACAGAACCCCAAATCATGTTATCCAGACCATACCGCAAATTTGAAGGCCCTGCATGAGTATCAAAAGTTCCAAAACCTGCAAACAAAATAGTGCTTTTATCCATCTTATCATCACCATTGGTATCTTGTAGAAAAACCATATTTGGAGCTTGAGCAACTATAATTCCGCCCTTAACAATCGTTATACCTGTTATTAGATTTTGGTTGGTGGCAAAATCTGTAAAGGTATCTGCCTTGCCATTTCCAGTAGTATCTTCGCAAATGGTTATCCTATCCCCGCCTACATCATTATTTAATCCATGTGGATAATCTTTAGATTGTACAACCCAGAGCCTTCCCTTTGCATCCCAAGCAAAAGCTATTGGGTTAATGATGTCTGGTTCAGCAGCATATAATTCGGCCTTAAATCCTTCAGGTAATTGAATATGCTTTTGAGAATCTTCTGGGCTTAATGGGTTTTGTACTCTAGGGTTTTCACCCGAATAGGTTAAAGCAGGTAACTTTTCATTTCGTTCTTTGCACGCTGTAAAAAGCAATAACAAACAACTTAGAAATACAAAACAAAATTTTACTTTTTTCATCTATACTATTTTAACAATTACGAACCAATTTGATTTGATGCAAAAGAGTTTTAAGCCCCCCACATTCAGTTTATTTGTGCTTTCTATATTCAGAGTACGGCAAGTCTTCACTGACATCCACAGTTCCCGCGGCCCACCCATCTACTGGAGATAGCATCGCTAAAAACTCTAAATCATCATCCCCTACATTAAAAGTAGCATGGGCTATATTTTGGTCTAAAAACACAGAATCTCCTTCCTTTAAAATTTCCATTTCATTTTCAATCCATTGTTCTGCAGTGCCCTTTAAAATATACAAGATCTCGTTCATTTCTGGATGTATATGAAAATCATGGCAACCTCCCTTTGGCATCACAACCTTTACCAGATAGGTGCTTCCGTTTTCAATTATTTCGGGATGACTATGCCAATAGTGAACACGCCCCAAAACCCTTTCCAACAGCAGGTCTTTTTCTTTGACAAATTTCCACTTTTTATCCATCAGAAATTATAAGGTTATTGCCTTGAACTCTTTTGTTAAATTGGTTAATGACTGTTCTATTCCCATTCTTTCTAAGGAAGAAGCACCAACAAATCCATGCAATCCATTGGTATTTTCAAGGACATATTTTACATCCTTTGGTGTATTTATAGGGCCGCCATGGGCAAGAAACAAAGTATTAGGGTTAGATTGCTTAACAGCATCTATGATGCGTTGGGTGCGCTCTAAAGCATCATCCATAGATGCGGTAGCCTGTGTAACGCCAATAGATCCCCCAACGGTTGTTCCTACATGAGCAATGATGGCATCTGCTCCAACGTCTGCCATTTGCACTGCTTCTTCAGGTTTGCCAACATATACAACCGAAAATAAATCCATTTTTGTTGCCAAACGGATCATTTCAACCTCTTTTTGAAAGCTCATCCCTGTTTCTTCGAGCACATTTCTAAAATGACCATCTATAATGGAATGGGTTGGAAAATTATTTACTCCGGAAAATCCCATATCTTTCACTTTTCCTAAAAAATGCCACATTCTTCTGCGCGGGTCACTACCATGGACTCCGCATATCACTGGAATTTCCTCAACTACTGGCAGCACCTCAAACTCACCGATTTCCATAGCAACTGCATTAGCATCCCCGTAAGCCATCATACCAGCGGTAGAACCATGTCCAGACATTCTAAATCTGCCCGAATTATAAACAATAATTAAATCGGCTCCCCCTTTTTCAATAAACTTAGCGCTTATTCCCGTTCCTGCACCGGCTGCAATAATGGCCTTATTTTGGTTTACTACAGCTTGCAATCTATCTCTAACTTCTTGTTTGGTGTAAGGGTTTCCCTTACCTGTCCATATATTTGGCATGATTGAATATTTTTTAAATCTAATTACAAAATTGGAATATATTTTCCCGAATATCTATCTGAAATATTGCCAATAGTAACTGTATTATACCTAATTCCTCAATTTATAATCTCATTATATGAAATAAATCAAGTACAAAAATAGTGACTAGGCTACCGTATTTTTTATTTTTTAATGAATTTCAATAACTCATTTACAGCATATGTTGCAAAATGGGATGTATTAATATTTGCATCCACTTCTACTACTTTTATGTTATTATTTAATGTACTTTTTAGGGAATTGAACAACTCCTTATCTATTTCAGGATTATGAAAAACTTCTCCAGTGGCGCCAATTTTTGATAATCCGCCTAAAGGCAACAATACAGTTACTGGGCCCTTGGATGTATTCAAACTTTCTGCAATTATTCTTCCTAATATTCTATTTTCATCTTTATTAGTCCGCATAAGAGTTACATTGGGTGCCCAAGAAAACAACTGCCTTTTTTTATACTTTACTGGTACTGAATCCAAAGGACCAAAATTCACCATATCTAAACACCCAGGAACAACAATTTGCGGAATTCCCATATTTGAAGCCGCCGTTAGTCGGTCGGGCCCAGCACTGCAGATTCCACCACAAAGTTCATCGGCCAATTCTGTAGTTGTAATATCTAAAATAGCATCAAAACATCCTTCTAAAGTTAGTTCTTCCATGGTCTGCCCTCCTATTCCTACGGAATGAAAAGCAAGCACCTCAAAGTCTTCAGATTTTAATAATTCTGAACATACATCAACACATACAGTAGTATTCCCAAAAACACTAATTGCAATGCTTTTAACATCCCTTTCTTCCACCAATTCTATGGCATCCATCATTCCACATAGGGCCGCCGCCGCCTGTTGCATGACATGTTTGCTAATACTATTTAGGCCTGCAATATCTACAATAGAAGGTACTAAGGTAATATCCTTACTACCTATCTGCGCTGTTAAATCTTTGGTGGCCAAGGTACTAATACACAATTTAGGAAATCCAAAAGGTAAGACACGCATCACCTGAAGAGCGATAAAGGTTCCACCACCACCCCCCATACCTATGATCCCTCCAATCTTATTTTCACTATAAAGATTGGTGACAATTTGAGCAGCTCCGGCTCCCATTACTGCTATGGCCTTTCCCCTTTCTTTATTTTTCTGTAGTGACAAAATACTAGCGCCCGTATTTTGAGCCACGTCTTTGGCTTCAAAATCTACCGGAAATAATTTTGTAGTTCCGTAAACACCTGTATTGATGGTTATAACCTTAAATCCTTTCTTTGACAGGCAGCTGTAGAGATACTCAAAATCTTCTGCTTTGGTATCAAAACAACCCACCATAACTATACTGCTATCTTTTCTTAAGTTATGGTTTTGTATACGCTTCATTTTAATTTATAGTTTTTAGCTTGGACCTATTCAATTCCTTGCAAAAGGAGCTATTGTACCCATAATATTTTTTGCACATTGTTGTATTAAGTTAGGTGCTTGTGCTATTGCTTCACTTAAATTCATTGGCTTATTTACTATAGCGTGAACTGCGCAAACACCCATGGTATATATTTCTTCTATATTGTCATCAATATTCCCGGTGATCACAATTACTGGAACATGCTGTTTTTGAGCTAATTTTGCAACACCTGCAATGGTCTTTCCGTGGAGCGTTTGCCCATCTATTTTGCCTTCAGCTGTTATTACCAAATCTGCATTTTTTATATGCTCCTCCAATTGTAAAGTTTCCATCATTAATTCAATTCCTGTGCTTAATTTTCCCTTTAAAAAAGCCAATAATGCAGCTCCTGTTCCTCCTGCAGCTCCAGCACCCGGGATGTTTGCTACCGCAATACCTAGGGTGGCATCTATACATTTTGCGTAGTGAGTTAAATTGGCATCCAATTGCTCCAGGTCTTTGGTTTTCCCACCTTTTTGCTTTCCATAAACTAAGGAAGCTCCATTTTTACCTGTTAACGGATTCCTTACATCACAAGCAACCACAAGCTCACATTGTAGAATTCTTTCATCAAAATTGGACATATCAATAGTATGAAGCTCATTTAAATACCCTCCTCCTTCTTTTATGAGTTTTTCCTTACTGTCCAATAATCTAGCACCAAGCGCCTTTACCATCCCTGCTCCCCCATCATTGGTGGCAGTACCCCCAATACCAATAATAATCTTAGTGCATCCTTTGTCTAAAGCATCTTTTATTAATTGCCCCGTACCATAGGTTGAAGTTATCATCGGATTTTTCTCCTCCTCTTTCAACAGTTCCAGGCCAGATGCCTTTGCCATTTCTATAACCGCTGTTTTCTTGTCTTTTAGAATACCGTATTGTGCTTCTATATTTCTCATCAATGGATCCATAACTTCTACGGTAACCAATTTCACTTCAATTCCATAGGCAATACTTTCAAGCATTCCTTCCCCCCCGTCTGATATAGGAATTTCTACTAGTGTTGCTTTTGGGAAAACTTGCAAAATTCCAATAGAAATATTGGCAGCAACCGCTTTTGCCGATAAGCATTCTTTAAAAGAATCTGGTACAATTACAATATTCATCTCACTTAGAATTTAAACTCTGCCTTACCTTTTTTATTTTTTTCCTAATACTCCCTTTAAATATAGATTAAGTAATTGGAATCATTTTCAAAAATAGATAGAATTATAACACCAATTAAACTACATAATGACCAATAAAACCTTTATTCTAACATTAAAATAGCGTTACACCCCACTTCAATTAGTAGGTATACTCCAATTCCTTACGACCATGAACATATTAAACACCATAAAAGCCATTCTAGTGTTGTGCATTTTGCAGTAAAGGAATAGAATCTTAAACCAAAAAAACCATACACTTTCGTATATGGTTTTACTGCTTGTTAAAAGTAGTTAGACTAGATTGGTATTAAAGAATTTACATTCTTTTTTTAGTTTTTCTAAAGGCTTCAATTTCATCTGAAGTTGATGGTAATCTATTTCCTAAAAGTCGACTCCCTTCTGGCGTAATTAAAAAATCATCTTCAATACGGATACCACCAAAGTCTAAGTATGCTTCTAGGTTATCGTATTCAACAAAATCCATATACAAATTCTGACTTTTTCTTAGCGTTATCAATTCGGGAATGATATAAATTCCAGGCTCAATAGTGACCACCATTCCTGCTTCAAGTTTTCTACCCATTCGCAACGACTTAAATCCAAATTCTTTACTCTGAATAAAATCATCTGAATAACCTACATATTGCTCTCCTAAATTCTCCATATCATGAACATCCATACCCATCATATGTCCTAAACCACATTGAAAGAATAAAGTGTGTGCTCCATTTTCTACGGCTTTAACGGGATCTCCTTTCATTAAACCTACCGAAATTAAACCTTCAACAATGGCAACAGAAGCAGCTACATGAATATTGTAAAATAATTCTCCAGGTTTTAATTTAGAAACTGCAGTGCTATACGAGGAATACACAATATCGTAAATCTCTTTTTGCTTTGTAGTAAACTTTTCATCCACCGGAAAAGTACGGGTTAGATCACCAACATAATTTGAACTTATTTCGGCACCACAGTCGCACAATACCATATCGCCGCTTTTTAGTTTATTACCACGGTAGTGATTGTGTAAAATATGACCATTGATTGTCATAATAACCGGAAATGAAGTACCACTTCCTTCTGCCAGTGCAATATTAGTAACAGCTCCATATAAATCAGCTTCAATTAAGCCTTCCTTAGCCATCTCCATAGCTTTATAGTGCATATTCACTGTTACATTTACCGCCTTTTCTATTTCTTGTACTTCATATTCAGATTTTATAGAACGCAGGGCTACAACTGCTTTTACCAAAGCAACCGAGAAATTTTCTTTAACATTAGCTACTGGAATATCCAAAGTTGAGGACAAAAGAAGTGTTTGCTCTGGGCGGTACGGCGGAATAAAATGTATCTTCCTACCTTCTTGAATTGCCTTTTGAAAATAACTTTGTAAACCTGACAATTCAACAACTTCAGAAACACCTACCTCCGCTGCCTCGTCTTCTAACAATGGCAATGGCCCTGTAAAAACGATATCATCAATAGATACATCATCTCCAAAAATTATTTCTTTATCGGCATCAATATCAATAACACCTAATAAATCTGGATGATTTAATCCAAAAAAGTATGCAAATGTACTATCCTGACGAAAGGGGTACCAATTGTCCTTAAAGTTAATACTACTTTCTTCATTACCTATAAAAAGAACAACACCGTCACCAACAATCTCCTTTAAATTTTGCCTTCTTTTTATAAACTCATCTCTTAACTGCATATTACAAATTATGGATTTACTTAATTATTCAATTCTTATTTTCCACCTGCTGGCAGATTATTTTTCCAAAAAACCTCCATTGTTTCTCTCAAATGATACGAGGTGTTTTCTCTTTCATATATAGAGTGTGCCCGCATTGGATAAGACATCATATTAAAAATTTTATTGTGTTTAATTAACCTATTAATTAGCATCTCATAACTTTGATAGTGTACGTTATCATCTGCAGTACCGTGCATTATCATTAGATTACCTTCTAGGTTTTGAGCATAATTTATGGGAGATCCTTCAAAATAGCCTTTCGCATTTTCTGTAATTAATCCCATATACCTTTCTTGATAGGTTGCATCATACAATTTTTGATCAGAAACAAAAGACACCGCTAATCCCGATTTATAAATTTCCGGATATTTAAACATACAATTAAGCGTCATTTGTCCGCCACCACTCCATCCCCAAATACCAACTCTATCAGCATCTAGAAAATCATAAGTACTTAATATTTTTGTCGCTATTTTACTTTGATCTTTGGCTGCTAAAATACCTATTTGACCGTAAATAGACTGACGCCAATCTCTTCCACGAGGTGTTTTTGTACCTCGGTTATCTACACTCATAACAATATACCCCTCTTGCGCCATATATTGGTGCCAAAGATCACCACCACTCCAGTTATCTTGTACTGTAGAACCTGCAGGTTCTCCATACACATAAAAAAGTAGGGGATATTTTTTAGAAGCATCAAAATTAATTGGTTTAATCATAAAGGCATCAAAAACTTCTTCGCCTATATCTACTTTTACAAACTCTTTTGGATTTAATCCCAAGGCATCAAACTTTGCTTTTAATTCTTTGTTCTCTTCTAAAACTCTTTTTTCTTTATGATTAGGAAGACTTACTAAAGAAAACTTTGGTGGGGTAATAGCATTTTGAAATGTTTGTATTCCCCATTTAGCATTATCCGAAATCTGATAGGAATTTTGACCAGAATTAGAAGCCGGTGTTATTTTTTCTGCTTTCCCCTTACCATCTATACGACTTCTGTACAAATACCGTTGCGTAAAATTATCTGGGGAAGCAATATAATAGACATACCCTCCTTTTGGGTCTATACAATTTATATTTACCACATCAAACTCCCCTTTTGTAATAGGTTCTACTGTTTTACCATCCCTTGACACTTTATACAAGTGCAACCAACCATCTCTCTCGCTAGACCATGTGAAATATTTTTCATTGTCTAACCAACGAATATCATCATGTACATCTAAAAAACCTTCATTTTTCTCTACCAAAATGGTAGTAAGATCCATAGTTTCTGTATCTCCAATCCAAACCTTATTTGTATTTTGCTTGCGGTTTAATTGCTGAATCATTACTTCTTTAGAGTTAGGAATAAAATCCATACGAGCCAAATAATTGTTCGCTGGATCTCCAGGAATATCGAACCATTTTGTAGCTCCACCTGCTATTGCCGCTACTCCAACTTTAACTGAAGAAAGCTCCGTCCCTACCTTAGGATACGGCATTGGAATTGGCTTAGAATAAATAGAATCCACATTGTTTATCATGTAAAAAGTACCTACATTCTTTGTATCCGATTGCCAATAAGCGATATGAGTTCCATCAGGACTCCATCTAAACCCATCTCTACAACTTAATTCTTCTTCATACACCCAATCAAAAGTACCGTTTATGATAGTATCACCACCATCTGTGGTTAACGGACTAATATTGTGTTGCATTAAATCTTCTACATAAATATTCAGTTCACTTACATAGGCTATTTTTGAAGCATCTGGTGAAAACTTAGCAAACATTAATGTTGCTTCTGGTAAATTTTTTCCCAACTGCACCAAATTATTAGTCTCTAAATTCAATACCCAATAATCTCCACGCGTATGGTACCGCCATACTTTTCTTGTATTTGTAAATAAAAGAAGTTTCTTATTATTGGCAGACCATTCGTAATCAGAAATTGAAATTGGTTCCTTTTCTCCTTTTGGAATCAGCTGAGTAGCAGACACAACAACAGATCTTTTTCCTGAAGCTGCATCATACTTTACAATATCTTTTCCTCCTACACCTTTATTGTTTTCTAGAGTTGAATAGCCTTTACTGTCTTTCATCCAACGTACAGGTCCAAAGCCTTTTTGACCATAAACATTGTTTTTATAAATGTCTTCCAATACCAAAGGTGTTGTATTTTGTGCTTCGCCATACAAGGCAAAAAACAAAACAAAAAGCATCGTAGTAAAAAATCCTTTCTTAATCATTCTTTATTAAATTAATTATTAATTGCATTTTGGCAGCTGTATAATAGGTAACTATATGATTTTCAATTGAGAAAAAAGCACCACTAAAACTACATTTACCAAGAGCAATACTATTAATAAAAGACCATTCCTTTGTCACACATTTTAGCTAATCTTTATACTATTATGCTAAGATATTTCTAAAAAAATAGTAAATAGAAGGATTAGAGTACAAAATTGAAAAAATAAAGTACCTTTTTACTGCTTGGGTTATTTATTTAAAACAATGGTGCGGTATTCAGAAGGAGACATACCCATTACCCTTTTAAAATGTTTGTGAAAGTTTGACAAACTGTTATATCCACTACTGTAACAAGAATCTTCCACACTTATATTCTGATCATATAATAATGTACAAGCATTGCCTATTCTAATTTCTATAAGATATTGTGAAAAGGTCTTTTTACTCTTTGCTTTAAAAAAACGACAAAAAGCAGTTGGTGACATATTTGCTTTTTCGGCCACTTGTTCCAAGCTAATTTTTTTATGATGATTTACTTTGACATACTTATATACGTTGGAAATCTTAGAGTTAACATCATAGTCCATTCTTTTTGGAAAAGCCTTCGAGGACAAAAATTTTGTCCCTTCATCTCTAGAAACAAGGTGCAATATTTTTAAAAACAACAACAACCTTTTAATGCCTTTAGCTTCTGTAATATCACTCAAATACACACCTAATTGTTTGGAACAACTTTTTGACACTTTAACACCAAAATCTATCTGTTCCAATAACTTTTTAATACGGTATGCTTCATTTACATTCTTAAGAGAATTCTCAATCTTATCTTGATCACATAATAATGAAACTGTTTTAAGACTTGAAGCCTCATGATCCTTTTTTGTTTTTTCTGAATTAAGTAAAACGTTAGGCGAATTTATCCCAAAAAGAAAAACATCTCCTTTTTTAAATTTTACGACCCTATCTAAAACTACAAGAGACCCTTTTCCTGATACAATTAATGTTACTTTAAATTGTTTGTGTGGTTGTGTATGAGAACTTTCTATAGTGTCATTTTCTATACAAAACGAAGAACTTTGACTAAACGTTGGCGCATATTTTAAATGATTCATACTTTAAGTTTTTTTAATTCACAAGGGTACTAAACATTTTAGAAACTAATCTCTCTTACAAAAAACACCTTAATTAACACGCATAATCTAGTACATACTGCGTTGGCGTCATTCCTTTAATCTTTTTAAAGTGCCTATGATAATTAGATATATTGGTAAACCCAGAATCATAACAACTTTCAGTGGCATTATGAGCTCCTTCTCTTAACAACTTACAAGCTTTTTCAATTCGTACTTCCAATAAAAAACTTGAAAAAGTCTGTTGTGTTCTCAATTTAAAAAAACGACAAAAAGCACTTGGGGTCATTTTAAATTTGTGAGCCATATCTACTAGGGTAATTTTAGTATGGCAATTATTCTTCACAAAATTGAAAACCTCTTTAATTCTATGTATATCACGAATATCAAATACTTGATCCGAAATACTCTCTGAGTTTAAAAACTTAATTTTTGTACTTAGTGAGACATCATTCAGAATATTTAATAATTCTAAAACTTTATCAAAATCATTCATTTTAAACAAGGTTTCCATCCTATCGTTTAAATTAAATGATTGATCAAGAGGCAATCTTAAACCAACAGATGCCTTATCTAACAAGCGCTCTAACCTTATAACCTCATCATTATCCTCAAGATTAAGAATGGACCGAAATGAATCTAAATTAAAAAAAACACTGATAGTTCGAGCCCTTGATGATTTACTTTTTAAACTAGTATTCTTAAATACGTGAGGCAAATTTTTTCCAAATAAATATGCGTCACCAGAATTAAATTTATAGGTAGATGAACCAACGACTAAATCTCCCTCACCCTCAATAATATATGTTAATTGGCATTCTTCGTGAAAGTGTACTGCTTCATAAAAACAATCATCATTCCATTCCAAAGCACGTACACAACTATTATTATGAAAGGGAACTTTAAAGCCAATTGGTGTCGTCATAATTTCAAGTGTTAAAAGTTTTTAAACTTAAATTAAAAAGTCTAAATTACAAAAAAATTGTAATTTTACGCATGATTTTAAATCAAATTTAAATTTTAACACATAGTGATGTGACTTTTTAATTTATTTAATTTCAAGTATATATTTATATTTAACTGATAATCAAAATAATACACATACTATGAAATTATATCCAAGTATTTTTAATGATGTAATTGGCCCTGTTATGAGAGGACCCTCTAGTTCTCATTGTGCAGCTGCATTAAGAATTGGAAGAATATGTAGAAACTTAATGAATGACAACATTGACGATGTATATATTGAATTTGATCCAAATGGCTCCTTAGCAACTACTCATTCTGGACAAGGATCAGATATGGGTTTGTTTGGAGGATTACTAGGCTGGAATGCAGATGACGAGCGTCTCAAAGATTATGAGCTTTATATTAAGGAAGCTGGTATCCATATAAAAATAGACATACACCCCATTGGCGCTACGCATCCCAATACTTATAAAATCACATTAAAAAACCATAAGGAATCCCACCAAGTCATAGGAATATCTACCGGAGGTGGAATGATCGAAATTATTGAAATAGACGGAGCATCAGTTTCCATGATGGGTGATTTTTACACTACACTTCTTTACACAAATACTCCTGAAGAAATAGAAAAAGTCATAACCGATTTAAATCTCGGAGATGCCACCATACACAAGGGGTTATCTTCGTATATACTTGTAAATTCTGACAGTACAGCGCAAAAAAAATTAATACATAAGTGTCAGGAAATTAATTCTATAAATGACATTAAAGTAATTGCACCAGTACTCCCTATTAAATCTAGAAAGGAGGTCACAGTACCTTTTATCACGGTTGAAGAGTTATTAAAATACAACGAAAATAAAAATCTAAATCTATGGGAATTAGCTGTTGAATATGAAAGTATTAGAGGAAACATCTCACCTATCGAAGTTTTTGAAAAGATGGGAGAGATCGTTGACGTCATGCAAAACTCTATAAATCTTGGATTAAAAGGAACAAATTATAAAGACAGGATTTTAGGAAGCCAATCAGTATCTTTTAAAAAGAATATGGACAAAAAAACACTTGTCCCTGGGGATGTCTTAAACAATGCAATACTATACACTTCTTCTATGATGGAGGTTAAAAGTTCAATGGGTGTAATTGTAGCCGCACCTACCGCTGGATCATGTGGTGCTATTCCTGGAACTCTAATAGGAACTGCTACCACCCTAGATTTACCCAGAAAACAAATAATTGAAGCTATGCTTGCGGCAGGACTAATTGGAGTTTTTATAACGGCCCACGCAACATTTTCTGCCGAAGTTGGCGGTTGTATGGGAGAATGCGGATCGGCTTCTGGTATGGCAGCAGCAGGTGTGGTAGTGTTGAAAAACGGAACTTTAAATCAATCTTTAGCAGCGGCATCTATGGCTTTACAAAGTTCTCTTGGCCTTATTTGTGATACAGTAGCAGACCGAGTAGAAGCTCCTTGCCTTAACAGAAATGTTATGGCCGCATCTACAGCTATTTCCTCTGCCAATATGGCCTTATCTGATTACGATCAGGTTATACCGCTTGATGAAGTTATTGAAACAATGAAAAAAGTTGGTGACGCCATTCCACATACCCTTAGATGTACAGGCCTTGGGGGCTTAGCGATTACCAAAACAGCCAAGGAAATAGAAGCGCGCTTAAACCAAAATAAAAGTAACACAAATACCGTATCCTTTAAAAATTGCTAATCAATTTTTAAAATTGAAACAAGTCAAACACAGTCGTATATATAAAGGTATTAGAACTGTAGCCCAGAGCAACTAGACCAAGGCTTTCTTTAATACAACCGTAAACTATTAATATAACTATCTAAATAATGCAAAAAAATCTATCATACAAAAATCTTCTGTTATTGCTTTTGTTGGCCATACCAACCTCCCAAATTTTTGCCCACAACCTGTCTTTTACATCTAGAAATGACACCGCATTGACATTTGAGAAATTGGATTTCGTTAGCAGTGAAAAAATTAACCTTAGCGTTGCTATAGAAAATCCTAAATCCTTAGCTGAATTAAAAAAGCTTAAAAAACATCTCTTAGGCAAATCTAAATTAACAGCAACCAAATTAACAACAGTAAGCAATACCATCACAACGGATAGCTTATTTTTTAAAGACAATTACAAAGTCATAAAGCTAGCATTAGATGTAATTGCATTATATGAGAACAATCACGGAGGACTATTCACGAAAGGCACTCCATCAGAAGGTGGATATGCACGGTTAGCACCGGGTTTTGAACTAGAGAATGTAATCCTTGTCATTATGCAATCTGTTCTGGATTACGCTTACACCACTGCAAACCTAACAACCAATCCTAAACTATTTAAAAATAGATTGTTTAAAACATCTTCCTATTTCCCTGGCGCCGTAGAACAACCAGCAGATCCCAAGCAAACTTACACCATTAAAATAAATGGAACCCATGTAAGAAAACCAGGAACACCAGCCAATTACGAAACAGAAGATGCCAGGCGGCCAACAGGCTGTTATTTAGCACCTGGAAGTATTGCTAAAGTAACCGTTCCTCCTTCATTAGTCGGTATAGGCGCAACAATATTAGTAGGCGCACATACTTGGGATTTAACCAAGAAAAATGACATTAAAAGAATAGATCGGGTTACCACTAAATATGAGATAAACAAAACAACAACTACAATTGCCAATCCATTAGGAGGAGGTGTTTATATCAATATCCCATTTCAAAATGATTTCGGCATCCTTAACATTTCCTTAGAAAATGTTGTGCGCTCTCCTTATTATGCTAGAACTGTAGCCAACCATACAAGTACAAGCCAATGGAAAAATGTAGAAAGACTACGTAAGGCCCCATGGACAGATATTGAAACGGATAAAGTAATGATGCAAGTACCAACGTCATGGATATATGCTTTTGATGATATTGAAACAACTATGGATGATTGGGATATGTCTATGGATGCTATTTCAACACTTTTAGGCAGACCACTTCTTAGATCAAAGACTGTAATATACATGCAGGTAGATGTTATAAAAAGAGGAAAAGCAAATTTCCCAGGTTACCCACAATCAAACGTATCATACGATCCCTACATTGATTATAAAGGATACCATAGTAGCTATTTAACAGATGGACCAAGAAATGAAAGAGGATATCTAACCAATGTATTGTTCCATGAACAGGGCCATGCCGAAAAAATCTACAAATTTAAAGGTGAAATTGAATCGATGATTAATTTCCTTTGGGTAGCTGTGCACAACAAAAAATTTGGCGTAGAATTGAACAAGGCTTTTGAAGAGTCCTTTAATGGGTATGGCATATCACACTCCATTGAAGAAGCCGCCATTAGCTGGATGATAACTGAAAATTTTAGATCTGGTAATCCTATGAGTTCTCAAACAGGGCAATACCGACAGGAGTTTTCATACCAACCAAGGGGACATGCAAAATATGCTGATTTAGTACGACTTTTTAATTGGGAGGCTATTGAGCAATTTTATGCAAACACAAGTAAAATGTATGACAAGGGAGAAATAGATTATTCTAACCCCAACCGTGTAAACGACATTCCTACGGATGACAGAATATTAAGAATGTCTCAAGCAGCTGGTTACGATTTACGACCACTGCTCCATTTTTGGGGTATTCACCCAATTGATTTCAATGGCTTAGAAAAAGAAATTCAAAAAAACAACTTAAGTCAATCTACCGCAATTTATGATCAATTGTCCTACTACAAAACCATCGTTCCAATGAATAATGAAGCCTTTAGATCTTTTGGATTAGTAGATTTTAGCGAGGCTGAAATAAAAAAAGCTACTTATCATGATAACATATCACAAAGCTACTATAAGGGTTTCCTTAAAAAGTGGTGGGATAAGTATCATAAATCAGAAGCAGGTGCTACAGTACATCAATTACAAGATATCATAGACATGTACTTCCCTACTGGTAGACCAGAAGGAAAAAATGAAACCTGTCTTGAAATTACACCGGTTTCTGTACAAGCAAGTTCGGCTTTAAACCCAGAAAACACCTTAGACAACAACCCGGATACCCAATGGGCTGCTAAAGGAAATGGAGAATACCTTATTTATGATTTAGGAGCTATTTACGAGCTTTGCGATTTGGAGATAAAATTTACAAATAGACGAACAAGATTGAATTATTTTGACATTCAAGTTTCTAGAGAGAACAAAACTTATATGGAGGTAAAACAAGGTTTATCAAGTAGTAAAACAACAGCCTCTTTTGACACCTATTCCGTTTCGAGAAAAGCACGCTATATTAAAATTATTTGTCGTGGTAACGAAACCGATGATTGGAACAGTATTAGCGATATAAAGTTCTTTATCAAACAATAAAAAATCTCGAATAACCTTGAAGGTAGTCTTTTGTACTGTAATTTACAATGCATTATAAAAGACTACTTTATCTTAAAAAGCTATACAGAATAATCAAAAAAACACATTTACTTCAATAACTTGTTAATATAGTATAGTATAATGTTAATATAGTCGCTCTTATGCTACCCAAATTAATATAAATTTAACTAATTATTAAACTTATATTAATAACATATGAAAAACACTCTAAAAAAACATTTAGTAAAACAGCTATTTCTTTTGGGAATATCACTGTTTTTCTCTGGGACATTATTAGCCCAAAGCACTACCGTTTCTGGTACAATTACAGATGAGGAAGGCATTCCAATGTTGGGTGTCACTGTAATTACCAAAAATTCAGGACAAGGAACTACAACCGATATGGACGGCAAGTATAGTATCACTGCTAATTCAAGTGATATGCTAATATATCGTTATGTAGGTTATCTAGAGCAAGTTGTTTCCGTTAATTCAAAAACAACAATCAATATAAGTATGCAACCTGACGTAGAATCCCTAAAGGAAGTTGTTGTAACCGCTCTTGGTATAACTAGAGAGAAAAAAGCCTTAGGCTATGCGGTACAAGATTTATCTGGTGACGACATTAAAAACACGTCTGAAACTAATGTCATTAATGCCTTGGCAGGAAAATCGGCAGGAGTCCTTGTAAATAGTTCAAATGGTAATGTTGGGGCATCGTCAAGGATTACAATTAGAGGAAATCAGTCTTTAACTGGAGACAATCAACCTTTGTTTGTAGTAGATGGTATTCCTATTGACAATACTATTGTTTCTAGTACTAGAGGTGGGTATGATTTTACGGATATGGGAAGTGGGGCTGCCGACATAAACCCATCTGATATCGCTGAAGTAACTATATTAAAAGGAGGAAATGCCGCAGCTCTATATGGATCAAGGGGAGCAAATGGAGTAGTACTTATTACCACAAAATCAGGTAAGGGAAAAGGGTTTTCTGTTTCCATTGAAAACTCATTAACCTTAAGCAATCCACTCTTACTTCCCGACTATCAAAATGAATATGGTCAAGGAGGTGGTTTACAATACTGGTACGAAGATGGTTTAAATGGAGGTAAAAATGATGGTGTAGACGAAAGTTTTGGACCACGCCTAGACTATAGGGTTCAAGCAGATGATATTACCCCTGGGGGTAAATTATATTGGGCCGTAGAGGCTGGATTTCCTCAAACTGTAGGTGAAATTTTATCACTCCCACAATTTAATTCACCTCTTGACCCAGTTACTGGCGAAAGAATTCCAACACCATGGGTTTCAAACCCAAACAACATAAAGAACTTTTATGAAACTGGCATAACACGTGTTACCAACGCTGCGTTAAGCAATAGTGGTAGTTGGGGAAACATTCGTTTATCCATTACTAATTCTGACCAAACAGGAATGGTGCCAAACACCAACCAAGTAAAGAATACAATTAATTTTTCAGGAAGCACTAAACTAACAGACAAACTTTCTTTTGACACCAAAGCTTCTTATATCAATTCAAATGGTAATCTTAACGGATCTGGCTACACCTTTAACAATATTGGAATGCAAACGATATGGACAGCCAGACAGGTAGACTGGGAGTACTTAAAAAATAATATAGAGAATCCTGATGGAACTATGATTAGCTGGATTGACAGATGGCACAATAACCCATACTGGACCCAGTATAAAAATCTAAATCCACAAACTAAAAATAGAATGATTGGTTCTACTTCTTTGAAGTACCAATTTAATGACTGGTTGAGCTTAACTACTAGAGCTGGTATTGATTATTCAAATGAACAAGTAGAATTAATACGTGCTTATTACAGCAACAATGATCCAGAAGGTAGATACAGTGTAAGTAATTACTTCCGCCAAGAAATAAATTCAGATTTCCTTCTTTCTGCCAACAAAAACATATCAGATGATATTTCGTTTTCCGCAAACGTTGGTGGTAGCATTATGAATAACAAGTTTAGACTGCAAGATTCATATGTAGACAAACTAGTTGTACCAAACGTTTACTCTTTATC
Source organism: Cellulophaga sp. F20128 (assembly GCF_023015805.1). Lineage (GTDB taxonomy): Bacteria > Bacteroidota > Bacteroidia > Flavobacteriales > Flavobacteriaceae > Cellulophaga. The sequence goes on along the minus strand of NZ_JALKBA010000003.1, from coordinate 217,256 downwards.
CAATGCAAAAGAAACTCCAACGACTACTTTTTATCAAAGAGAAAAAGAAATCCAAAGTATGTATGCCGCATTTTCATTTGGATATAAAAATCAACTTTACCTTGATTTAACAGGGCGTAACGACTGGTCTACAACCTTACCAGCTGCTAACAATTCCTATTTCTACCCATCTGCTACAACCAGTTGGATCTTTTCTGAAACTTTTAATTTAGATAGAAATGTAGTTAGTTTTGGTAAATTACGTTTAAGTATAGCCCAAGTTGGTAATGATACTGACCCGTATAGATTAAACTCAATCTACAATGCATCATCACCTTATGGGAATAACCCTTCATTTAGCCTAAGCTCTGTAATGCCGCCAGCTGACTTAGTTAATGAACTAGTAACATCTAAGGAACTTGGTTTTGATGTAAAGTTTTTTAATAACAGGCTTGGATTAGATCTTACCTTATACAATTCGGTGGCTAAAAATCAAATATTAAGCGCTCCAATTTCTCCGACATCAGGCTATACCTCACAAACCATTAATGCAGGACAAGTAGACAATAAAGGTGCTGAAGTAATTTTAAATGGAACACCAATCCTTACTGATAAATTCTCTTGGGATGTTACGGTAAACTGGAGTACAAACACCAGTAAAATAGTTGCGCTCAATGGAGACGTGGAAAGATTAGAGTTATTTAAAGCGGAAGGCAATCAAATAATTGTAGTTGCAGACGTAGGAGGCTCCTATGGTGATATGTGGGGCAAAGGTTTTGTTTACCACGAAAATGGAAAACCAATTGTAGATGCAAATGGCGTTCCCTTAACAAGTGATCTAAAAAAACTAGGAAGCCTTATGCCTGATTGGGTAGGCGGCATTAACAACTCCCTTACATTTGGAAACGTTAACTTTAGTTTCTTAATTGATGCTAAAATAGGAGGAAATATTTACTCAAGAACCAATCAGGACGGATGGGCAACAGGTGCACTTACCAGTACGATTGGCCAAAATGCTAATGGGGTTTCAGTAAGGGACCCACTAGATGCTGGAGGTGGGTATTTATTTGAAGGTGTTTTTGAAGACGGAACGCCAAATGATGTCTATAAAAATTTAGATGATTTTAGATGGAACTCATTTGCAAGAGCAGAAAGATGGTTATACGATGCTTCATATGTTAAACTACGTCAAATGACTTTGAGTTATTCAATGCCAAAATCATTTGCAAACAAACTTAAACTAAAGAATATCGATTTATCAATATTCGCAAGAAACATAGCCATATTATATAAGAAAAGTGAAAACTTTGATCCCGAAGTATCAAACAAAGATGCCAGTTTATCTTCACAAGGTTCAGAATTTGCCTCTAACCCATCAGCTAGAAATATTGGGGCACGAGTAAAAATTACTTTTTAGTATTTCAAGGTATGATTCATTATAATTTTAAATCAAATAACAAAATGAAAACACATATAAAACTATTATGCGCTAGTGTACTTCTCACTTTCACAGTTGCATGTACAGATGATTTCCAAAGTATAAACACAAGTCCCAATAGCTTAACGGAGGTACCCTATAAAACACTTATTACAAATGCACAAATAAGCATTTTAAATTCTTACAACCCTGTAATAAATGAAGTGGTAAGCTGGGCTAGGTATAATGTCCGTGATGTATACGTACATAATGACAGATATCAGATGACGGGAAGTGAAACAAATTTCAATGTGTATAGCGGGCATCTTAAAAATTTACAAGTTGCCACTAAACTAGCCTCTGAAGCTGAAGATAATAATGCTATAGCGGTAGCTAAAATCTTAACTTCATACGCATTTCAAAATTTAACCGATTGGTATGGAGATATTCCTTACTCTGAGGCATTAAATGCGGACAGTTCTGAAAATGCAACCATATACCCAAAATATGATTCACAACAAAGCATTTACACCGATATTATAGCTCAATTAAAATCGGCCAATGCAATGATCGATGCATCAAAAAATATCGGTTCTGCTGATGTTATTTTTAATGGAGATATGTTGCAATGGAAAAGATTTGCTAACTCCCTACTACTACGTGTGTATATGAGAATGTCTCTAAAAGACCCTATTACTGCACAAAATGGTATTGAAGAAATTATGGCTGATTCTAACACGTATCCTATAATAGATTCTAATGAAAACGCGGCGTTCAAATATTGGTTGGCCGATGACGCAGTATACCGTAGTCCTTACTATATGAACCCTACCCAAGCTGCTAAACAAGAAAATGTAACCTCTGCTTTTCTAATTGATTTTTTGAAAACCAGAAATGACACAGATCGATTAGCCGTCTATGCGGAACCTGCTGCTAGCTCAGGAGAATATGTAGGTATTCCACTGGGAACATTGGGACAAAACACCCCAGATTTATCAATAATGGGGGTAGCAGAATTTAGATCCTTAGATTCCCCTACCCGAATAATGCGTTATTCTGAAGTCCTTTTTATTATTGCCGAAGCCGCATTAAACGGATGGAATGTAGGGATGACTGCACAAGAGGCCTATGAAGCAGCAATCACTGCAAGTTTTAATGAATATGGCTTAGAACCTGGTAGCTATCTATCAGAACCACTAGTTGATTTTAACGGAGGAGAAGATCAACGGGAATTAATTGGTGATCAAAAATGGTGTGCACTATACCCTGATGGAAATCAAGGCTGGGCAGAAGTTCGCCGTTCTGGATACCCTACATATGTAGCAACCACAGAACCAGTTGAATCCCTTTTTCCAGGAAAAGGAATAATGGTTAGAAAACCATACCCACATACAGAAGCTGTTTCTAACCCAGATGGTTTCAATGGTGCCTTAGAAGCACAACCCGGTATTATAGACGAAAAATTTGGTGCTGGTGTTTGGTGGGATGTTGATTAAATAGACTAAAAACAATACCTAAAAAACGATGAACCTTTTGTCTCTTTTTTTTGAATAAAGGAAGTATCAATTCATCAAATTAATATGGAATATATTCATAACACTATGAATATATTCCATATTAATTTTAATTATAATGCACAATAAGTAATTTTAATAATGCATATGAAAGTAAACAAGATTATACCATCGCTATTAACCCTATCCGTTGGTGTATTATGGGTTACTAGTGTTTCCTTAAAAAAAGAACTCCCTAGGGTTCCAAGCAATGAACGGCCAAACATTATTTTTTTACTAACAGACGATCAACGCGATAAAACTTTCGGTGCTATGGGGCACCCCGTTTTAAAAACCCCTCATGCAGATAAACTAATTAATGATGGTGTCTGGTTTAATAATACCTACGCCGTAGCACCTGTATGCTCTCCTAGTAGAGTCTCAATATTTACAGGAATGTATCAACGAGTGCATGGTGTAGGCTTTTCATCGAGCTATCAAATCACAGAAAATCAATGGAAAAATTCGTACCCACATGTACTTAAATCTAATGGATACTATTCTGGTTTTGTAGGTAAATTTGGTCTTGAGTATTATACATTTAAAGGACAAACTTCTGAGAAATTTGACTACTGGGCAGCACATGACGGTTGGGCAGATTTCTGGCCAAAAGGAGTTGAGGGTTTTGAAATTTATTCAGATGCCAAATCTGAAATCATTACCCCAATTATGGGAGAAAAAATTGAAGATTTCCTAAACACTGTTCCCACAAACAAACCGTTTACTTTATCAGTAAGTTTTTCTGTACCCCACGGCAGCCAAATAGCATCTATGTACCCAGACAATAAAATAGCCGCAAGATGCAGGGTTCACGCTAATGAGTATTCTAAATTAAAAGGCATGCCATTTTACGATACTTTATACAGAGATGTAAACATATCCATCCCTGAAGAAACTGCTACAAACCCTTATATTCATATCCCAAAAAACGTGCTTGACCAAACGAAAGGAAGAGCCACAGGCACTTACAAATATGATTATGAAATAGAAAGCTGTAAGGAACATTACGTTCGCTATTATCAGCAAATATCCGCTATGGACAAAGTAATTGGAGATATGGTTGCATCCCTAGAAGAAAAAGGGTTAAGTGATAATACCATCATAATTTTTGCCAGTGATCACGGCCTTTTGATGGGAGAATATGGAATGTCTGGAAAAGCTTTATTGTATGACAAGGCCAGTAAAATACCGTTTTTCATTTATGACCCTAGGCTTCCTAAAAACAAGAGAGGAATAAAAATCGAAGAATTAGTTTCAACTATTGATATCCCATCTACAATTCTAGATTATGCAGGAATAAAACCTGCCGAAGATATGCAAGGCGGAAGTTTAATACCATTAATAAATGGTACTACAGATGAATGGAGAAAAGAACTCTTTCTAGAGAGCTTATTTACGGGAAGAGACAACCCTTTTTCTGAAGGCATACGAGTAGGCGATTGGAAATACATTAGAATGTATGAGCATCACAAATGGAGCTGGACAGAAAATGATATTGATTTTAAAGAAAAAACCATAGCGTTTGAACAATTATTCAACTTAAAGGATGACCCAAATGAAATGAATAACATAATAGGTGATTATGAAGGCTCTAAAATTTTAAATGAGTTAAGACGTAAAACAGCACAACAATCCGAGAAAAAAAACTTAGAAAGAGAAACATATAAAACAAACAACCCACTTTCAATACAGCTAAAAAACACGAACATCAATTAAAGTAATTCAATCAATTTTTTATAAAAATCAATAACTTATGAAGGCAAATAAAATATTAATTCTTACTCTTTTTCTTATCTATGGCTATAGTTCCATCGGTCAAAACAATAAAAGTATAAACTCTCAAAATAATTTTGACCCAGCTACAGTCATGTGGTACTCTAAGCCTGCTTCTATTTGGGAAGAAGCCTTACCTGTTGGCAATGGTAGATTAGGGGGTATGGTGTATGGTAGACAAGGAGAAGAAATAATACAATTTAACGAAGACACCTATTACACTGGAGGCCCTTATAATACCGTAAATAAAGGTGCTTACAAAAACTTACCAGAAATTCAACAACTTATCTTTAACGGTGAACCTATAAAAGCTCATAAGCTCTTTGGCAGAACTATGATGGGTATGCCTGTTGAACAAATGAAATATCAATCATTGGCAAACCTCCACCTATCTTTCAAAGTAGATAGTGTACAAAACTATGTAAGATCTTTAGATCTAAAAACGGGTGTGGTTACAGTAAAATATAAACACAAAGGCGTAAATTATACCCGAGAAGTATTTTCTTCAGCTATAGACCAAACAATTGCAATACGTATTACTGCCGATACACCGGAAAGTATAACTTTAGATGCGCAACTTAGAGGCGTAAGAAACAATGCTCATTCTAATTATGCCACTGATTATTTTCGAATGGACGGAGTTGATAACAATCAATTAAAATTAACTGGGAAATCTGCTGACTATCTAGGAGTAGAAGGTAAATTACGTTACGAAGCTAGAATAAAGGCTATACCTGAAGGTGGAACTATAGAAATTGACGATACTGTACTTAGCATTAAAAATGCCAATGCAGTAACCCTATATTTTGTAGCTGCAACAAATTTTGTGAATTACAAAGATGTAAGCGCTGACCAACATGCCTTAGTTGAAAAAATGTTAGCAAAATTAGAGCAACGTTCATATGCCAACATCAAAGTCGATGCCTTAAACGACCACAAAAAGTTTTTTGACAGAGTTTCTATTACTTTACCTACTACGGAAAACTCTTTCCTTCCCACAGACGAACGGATGAAGAACGTGCAAACTAATCCTGACCCTCAATTAGCTAGTCTAGCCTATAACTTTGGTCGTTACCTTCTAATATCATCCTCAAGACCAGGCACCCAACCCGCTAATTTACAAGGTATTTGGAACAATAAGATGAACCCAGCTTGGGATTCCAAATATACCACCAATATAAATATTCAAATGAATTATTGGGCTGTAGAGACTGCCAACCTTCCAGAGTTATTAGAACCTTTAACCACTATGGTAGAAGAACTTACCGACCAAGGTTCACAAGCAGCGAAGGAGCTTTATGGGGCAAGAGGCTGGGTTTTCCATCAAAACACTGACTTATGGAGAGTAGTTGCTCCAATGGATGGCCCTACTTGGGGTACTTTTACCGTTGGCGGCGCCTGGTTAACAACACATATGTGGGAACACTATCTTTTTACACAAGACAAAGAATTTCTAGAAGAATTTTATCCAACAATGAAAGGTTCTGTTCAATTTTTTATGGACTTCCTAGTTAAATACCCTGGACAAGATTGGTTGGTAACCAATCCATCAAATTCACCAGAAAATCCACCAAAAGGAAAAGGGTATAAATACTTCTATGACGAAATAACGGGTATGTATTACTTTACCACCATAGTTGCTGGTTCTACCATAGATATGCAAATTCTAAAAGATCTTTTTAATTATTATGCTTCTGCCACAGAAGTTTTAGGAAAGGATAAAGAATTTGCTAAGGAAGTTCTTGAAGCAAGAAGTAAATTAGTTCCTTCACAGGTAGGTAAAGACGGTACGCTTCAAGAATGGACTGAGGATTATGAACAAATGGAACCAAATCACAGACATGCTTCTCATTTATATGGTTTATACCCTGGCAATGTAATATCTATTGATAAAACCCCGGAATTAATTGAACCAGTAAAAAAAGTATTGGAACTAAGAGGTGATGAAGCTTCTGGATGGTCTAGAGCATGGAAAATGAATTTATGGGCTAGACTCCGTGATGGCGATAGATCTAATAAAATATTCAAAGGCTATTTAAATGATCAAGCTTATTCATCACTATTCGCAATCTGTGCCAATCAATTCCAAGTAGATGGCTCATTTGGAGTAGCTGCTGGGGTTACTGAAATGCTAATTCAATCCCATGAAGGCTATATCGATTTATTACCTGCATTACCATTAGAATGGACAGACGGTCAATTTGACGGTGTATGTGCAAGAGGAGGCTTTGAACTAGACTTTAAATGGAAAGATCAAAAAATAACTTCAGCTACCATCTTATCCAAAGCAGGTATGCCCTGCTCTTTAAGAGCTGGAACTAAAACAAAAGTCATTTCTGAAGGCAAACAAGTAGTATTCAAGAGACTTAATAACGGGTTAATAACATTCAACACAAAAAAAGGAAAAACATATACTGTTACAAACATTTAAAATCAGTGGTGACAAAAAGGTTCTTTGGAAATGCCAAGGAACCTTTTTTATAAAGCAATGACTATTCTTCTCATTAATACTACAAAAAAGGTTATGCTACCTTGTTGAATAAACTTGAGACCAATCAAGAGATTCTCTTCCCACTTATCAAACTTTATTACGGCATTTTCTAAATTAATTATTACATTAAATTCAATCTCTAAAAATTTAGGAGTTACAATCAAAGCTAATACCACAAAATACTGTATACTTCTTGATTAAACTTTTGAATAACTTACCCAAATCCATTAAAAAAACACTTCAAGGACTTAAATAAACAAAATAGTACAGTCTAATGTCAACATAAGCCTACTATTATACTTCTAATATTCTTAAATTTATATTCTAGTTCTTACTGTAGAAAAACGTTTAAAAATACAAGCCGTAAGACAGCTAATACTATAGTAATAATGGTAAGATTTAATAGAGTAATACTAAATATTATCAACTACCAATTAAGATTATATAAAGTACATAATTATGGAATTAGTAGCTTGATATAAATTAAATTATAGTTTTTATTTTGAGTTGAATTAGTTTAGTTAGGAGTAGCACCAGATTTATCTCTGCTACTCCTTTTTTTTAGACTATACAACCAGAAAAAATTGACACCTTGAATAGCTTACTATATTAAAAAAAATTATAAGATTAACCAATTTGATTAACGCCAAAATTATTTCTGAGAAGCACAGTTTTTTTAAAAAAAAAATTCAATAACATGAACACAAAGCATTTCTTATTTTTCTATTTTTTATGTATCACGGTCGTTAGTATAGGCCAAACTGCGGATACGGCAACAGTTAGTACAACCAAACAAAGTGATTTTGATCCAGGAACTGTACTGTGGTTTGACGAACCTGCAACCATTTGGGAAGAAGCTTTACCTGTTGGTAACGGTCGTATTGGTGCAATGGTTTATGGAAAACAGGATGAGGAAAAGATTCAGTTTAATGAAGAAACCTACTGGTCTGGCGGCCCTTATTCTACGGTTACAAAAGGAGGCTTTAAAAAACTTCCAGAAATTCAAGAATATCTATTCAATGACGAGCCAATAAAAGCTCATAAGCTATTTGGACGTGCACTTATGGGGTATCCTGTAGAACAACAAAAATACCAATCCTTAGCAAACCTTCATTTGAACTTCAAAAAAGACAGTGTAGTAAATTACAAAAGGTCCTTAGATTTAAAAACAGGAATCGTTAGTGTAACTTATACTACGAATGGAGTTAATTTTAAAAGAGAAATTTTTGCTTCTGCCGTAGATCAAACTATTGCAATTAGGATTACAGCCGACAAACCTAAAAGTATATCACTAGAGGCTCAGCTAAGGGGGGTTAGAAACGGATCTCACTCCAACTATGCAACGGATTACTTTAGAATGGATGGCATAGGAGAAAATCAACTAAAATTAACTGGAAAATCTACAGATTATATGGGTGTAGATGGAAAGTTAAGATACGAAGCGCAGATTAAAGCCTATCAAGATGGCGGGGAAATGCAACGTGATGATACAATCCTATCTATAAAAAATGCAAATTCAGTTACTTTATATTTTGTAGCGGCCACAAATTTTGTAAACTACAAAGATGTTAGCGCAAATGAACATGAACGCGTACAAAACATGCTAGCCCATGTAGAGAATACCAATTACGACAACATTAAAAAATTAGCCCTTAAAGATTACAAAAATTATTTTGACAGGGTATCCCTGACCCTACCAACAACGGAAAACTCTTACCTTACTACAGATGAGAGAATGACAGAAATACAATCGAACCCTGACCCCCAATTAGCGACATTGTGTTATAACTTTGGGCGTTACCTTCTTATTTCTTCTTCTAGACCCGGCACTCAACCCGCCAACTTGCAAGGAATTTGGAATAATGATATGAATCCGGCTTGGGACTCCAAATACACAACCAATATTAATACTGAAATGAATTATTGGGCTGCTGAAAGCGCTAATTTATCTGAACTTACTGAGCCATTAACCACAATGATTAAAGAACTAACAGATCAAGGTTCTGAAGTAGCTAAAGAGCACTACGGCGCAAAAGGATGGGTATTTCATCAAAACACAGATTTATGGAGAGTTGCTGCTCCAATGGACGGACCTACTTGGGGAACGTTTACTGTTGGCGGTGCATGGCTAACTACCCATATGTGGGAACATTATCTTTTTACACAAGACAAAGAATACCTAGAGGAAATCTACCCTACAATGAAAGGGTCTGTTGAATTTTTTATGGATTTTCTTGTTGAGTACCCCGGAACTGGTTGGTTGGTAACCAACCCATCAAATTCCCCTGAGAATCCGCCAAAAGGAAAAGGATACAAATACTTTTATGATGAGGTAACTGGAATGTATTATTTCACTACTATAGTTGCAGGCGCAACTATGGATATGCAAATATTAAAAGATTTATTTAGCTATTACAACTCGGCAGCTAAGGTCTTAGGTGTAGACACGGAATTCGCAAAGAAGGTATCAGAAGCTAGAAAACGTTTCCCTCCATCACAAATAGGAAAAGATGGTATGTTGCAAGAGTGGACTAAGGATTATGAACAAATGGAAGATAAACACAGACATTTTTCTCATCTCTATGGTTTATATCCTGGAAACGTTATTTCATCGAATAGAACCCCTGAATTTATAGGGCCCGTAAAAAAAGTATTAGAGCAACGTGGCGATGGCGGAACTGGATTTTCAAGAGCATGGAAAATGGCACTATGGGCAAGGCTTTATGATGGCGACAGGGCTAACAGTATTTTTAAAGGATATCTAAAGGAACAGTGCTACACCTCTCTATTTGCTAAATGTGGCAAACCACTGCAGGTTGATGGCTCTTTTGGAGTAACCGCTGGTATTACAGAAATGTTAATTCAGTCCCATGAAGGCTATATAGACCTATTGCCAGCCTTACCAGGTGAATGGTTCGAAGGTCAATTTAATGGTGTTGTAGCCAGAGGCGGATTTGAGCTTAATTTTAGTTGGAAAGATCAAAAAATTACCACTGTAGATATCTTGTCAAAAGCGGGTACTGTTTGTCGTATTAAAGCGGCAAAAAACACCAAAGTTTATGTAGATGGTAAGCAGGTTAAAACAAAAAAACAACCCAACCAAACTATAGAATTTGCTACCGTTAAAGGTAAAACATACACGATTAAATAAATATGAAATCATTCTTATTATACGGAAAAAAAGATGTCCGTTATTCCGATATACCATACCCAGAACCTACTGAAAATCATGAAGTTATAGTAAAAGTGAAATCTGTAGGAATTTGTGGCTCAGACATTCATTATTACAAGGATGGTAAAATTGGAGATTTTATTCCAAAAGAACCCTTTGCTTTGGGTCATGAATTTTCTGGCGTTATAGAAAAAGCATCTCCATTACACCCAAGGCTAAAAATTGGAACCAGAGTAAGTATCAATCCGTCTAGACCCTGTAAAACATGTACTACATGTAAAGCTGGAAAGCAGAATTTATGTCCCGATATGAAATACATTGGATCCGCAAGTGTTTACCCACATCTTAATGGAGGGTTTTCTGAATACATTAAAATACCTGCGGAAAATTGTGTGACTCTTGAAGATTTTATCAGTTTTGAAACTGCGGCTCTTTTAGAACCACTTTCTGTGGTTCTACACGCCCTATCCTTAGCAGGTGACATCAAAAGAAAATCTGTTTTAATCACAGGCGCAGGAACTATTGGTCAGTTGTGTCATATGGTTGCCAATCTCTACACAGATGAAGCCGTTGTAATTACAGACATCAGAGATTCTGCCTTAGAAAAAGCACAAGAAATTGGAACAACTGCGGCCCTAAATCCAAAAAACTCCAATTTTGAAACAGAGGTAATATCCTATGCTCCGGAAGGATATGATATTTTACTGGAAGCCTCAGGTGCCAATACTATATTAACCAATTCTGTGAAATTTTTAAAAAAAGGAGGAAAAGTAATTCAATTAGGAATGTTTGGAGATGGTGCACAATTTCCTTTTGCAGCCTTTATGAAAAACGAATTAACATACCAACCGTCTTTTCGTTTTAATAATGAGTACGAAAAAGCCCTAGAACTTTTACAAACCAAACAAATAGATTTAACTCAGATTATTTCTGATCGATTTCCGTACGATAGAATTCCAGATGCTATAGAAAAGGCTTCCTGCTCACTAAATGATATAAAAATCATCATAGAAAACTAAATAACCATGAACTATAATACATTAGGAGAAACTGACTTACTAGTAAGTGAATTGGGTTTTGGAGCTTCAGGACTTGGTGGCATGTTCGAAAAGATAAATGAAAGTGATGCACTTAATACCATTCACAGTGCATTTGATAGAGGTATAAATTATTTTGATACCTCGCCAGCTTATGGAAGAAATAGTTCCATTTTTGGTCCAGTTACCTCCGAAATCATCTTGGGTAAAGGGCTTAAAGATATTGATCGTTCTAAAATTGTCTTATCTACAAAAGCAGGGAAAAATGCTTCCTTACCACCGGAATTTAATTTTAAATACAACTCCATTATAAATTCTGTTGAATCTAGCTTAAAGCGGTTACAAACAGACTATATAGACATCGTTTTTTTACATGATATCGAATACAATAAAGGAATGCATTTAAACCTTGCCATGAGCGAAGGGCTAAATGCCCTTACCCAATTAAAAAAGGAAGGAAAAATTAGGAATTTTGGCATTTCTTGTTATTCTGTTGATGTCTTACAAAAAGTAATTCAAAATTATGATATGGATGCCATTTTAGTTCACAATCATTATACACTAATTAATGATTTATTACTAGATTTAATGCCAAAAATAAAAGCTAAAAAAATGGGATTAATCAGTGCTTCTCCTTTCGCTAGTGGGTTATTAACACATCAAGGGCCTCCAGACTGGTACCCTGTAACCTCTAAAGAAATTTGCTGCATTAATAAAGCGATTCAATTTTGCTCGCAACACAATGTTACTTTTGAGAAAATTGCATTACAGTTTGCCTTGAGCAATGTTGAAATACCCACAACCTTATTTAGCTGTACCAATGCACAAATTCTTGGCAAAAATGTCGATTGGATTGAGGAACCGCTCGATGATACCGTAATTCAAGAAGTTTGTTCCATCTTAGAACCATTGAGAAATATAGACTTCGATTTCGGCTCATACAACGATTAACATGGAAAATATAGATTTAGCAATAATAGTAGTTTATTTAATAGGTATAGTTGCACTTGGTATTTATACTACAAGAAAAACAAAGATGACCTCCGATAACTATTTCCTAGCAGGGCGTAGTTTAAATTGGATTGTAATTGGTGCTGCTCTTTTTGCTAGTAATATATCTACAATTCATTTAGTAGGATTGGCTGCTTCAGGCTTTGAAGATGGCTTGGTTTGGGGTAATTTTGAATGGATGGCCTCTATTGTCCTTATATTTTTAGGGCTCATTTTTGCTCCTTTTTACTTTAAAAGTAGAATCTCAACTTTGCCTGAATTTTTAGAAAAAAGATACGGGTCTTCATCACGTTCTTTTTTAGCATTTATGGCTATCATTGGTGCGTTATTTGTCCATATTGGAATGAGTCTTTATGCTGGGGCTATCGTATTTAAATCCTTTTTCGGGATCGATGTTTTTGTTTCTATATTAATAATTTCTGTTATAACCGCAACCTACACAATTTTAGGAGGTTTAAAAGCTGTTGTGGTGACAGAAACAGTGCAAACCGTAGTTCTAATTGTAGGCGCTGTAATCCTCACTATATTCGCAATTAATGAACTCCCCGAGGTTGGCATTAACTCCTTAGCTGATTTAAAAGAGAATATAAAACCAGACCAATTAAGTATGCTCAGAAGCGGAGATAATGCCGGTAATTCCGGCTTGTCTTGGTATGCTATTTTCTTAGGTTATCCCATTTTAGGCCTTTGGTATTGGTGTTCAGACCAAACTATAGTTCAACGGGTTTTAGCTGCAAAAAGCGAAGATGATGCTCAAAAAGGTCCGATTTTTGCCGGATTTTTAAAAATATTGCCTGTATTTATTATGGTGCTCCCAGGCGTACTAGGTTATGTTTTATTTAAAGACAAGATAACAGATAGTAATGAAACCTTACCTGTACTTATAAATGAATTATTACCAATCGGAATTAAGGGTATTTTTGCCGCTGCTTTATTATCAGCCCTAATGAGTACCATTGCTGCAGCCCTTAATAGTTGTTCTACCTTAGTAGCAATTGATATCGCAAAAAGAATAAAACCTTCATTATCGGATAAAAAACAAGTACAAATAGGAAAGTATGTTGCGGTTGTAGTTATGATATTAGCCATAGCTTGGTCTACTCAGGGAGGAAGATTTAATAGTATTTTTGAAGCAATTAATAAAATTGCTGCTGCTTTGGCACCACCAATTGCAACTGTATTCCTCTTTGGTGTTTTTAGTAAACGAGGAACAAAAGAAGCATCATTAGTTACTTTAATCTTTGGGTTTCTATTGGGAATAGCTGCATTTTCTGCAGATTTCATACCCACACTTTCAGAACAACCCAGTATAATAACAGACCTCTGGGGAATACCATTTATGATGCAAGCTTGGTGGTTATTCTGTATCTGTTCAGTAGTGTATTTTACAATTAGTTATGCTACACCAAAACCTAATATTGAACAATTAAAATACACTTGGGATAATCCATTACAATTCCTAACAAATAAAGAATTTACTGGCCTTAAGGATGTGCGATTGTATGCCGGTCTCTTATTAGTAACTATTGGAATATTATATTTTATATTTCAATGATAAATTATACTCTATTAAATCAATAACTCAAAATGAGAAAACCTTTTAAATTAATACAATACGCATTTCTTTTTTTAATAGTAACCCTAACTTTTAGTTGCAATACTAAAAAAAAGGAAAAAGAACATAAAGAGGAAGTAGCCATAAAACCCAATATAATTATATACCTCACTGATGATTTGGGTTATGGTGACTTAGGTGTTTATGGTAACCCTATTGTTAAAACACCTGGTATAGATAAATTTGCTTCTGAAGGTGTTTTACTTACAGATTTACACTCTGCAGGAACGGTATGTTCTCCGTCTAGGGCTGGACTCTTAACCGGAAAAAACCCTTATAGGAGTGGGTTTTATTACCTACAAGGGTATGCGGGTACACATTTAAGAGATAGTGAATTAACCATTGCAGAACTCCTAAAATCAGGAGGGTACGAAACTGCTTTTATGGGAAAATGGCACCTTTCTAGATTAGAAAAAACTACAAGAGCCAAAGAACCTAGTCCTAGTGACCAAGGCTTCGACTATTGGTTTGCTTCTACCCATAATGCATTTCAAGGTCCTAAAAATTTCAGAAAATTCATTAGAAATGGTGAAGATGTTGGTGAAGTAGATGGATGGTATTGTGATGTATTAACTGAGGAAGCATCAGATTGGATCACTAATAAAAGAGACAAGAGTAAACCTTTCTTTCTTATTGTTTCTACTCATGAACCTCACACTCCACTTGCTCCACCAGAAGCGTATAGCGAAATGTATAATAATGCAACAGTAGACAGTTTAGAGCAATCTATTAGCTACGGTGGCGTAGCAAGACCTGATTATGATATTAGCGCAAACAAAAAAGAATATTACGGTACTATTTCACAATTAGACAAAGCTTTTGACAACTTACTACAAACAGTTGAGAACCAAAATTTAACTGAAAATACCATGGTTATTTTTACTAGTGACAATGGCCCAGAAACTCCCGTTAACCTAGAAGAATCTAAAGGGGAATGGGAAGATCCAATTCGCGATTTCTGTTTTGGAACGCCTGGCCCTTTAAGAGGAATGAAAAGGTACCCCTACGAAGGCGGACATAGAGTACCAGGTATTGTGCGTTACCCTGCTAAAATTACAGCAGGTACAACCAGTGATGAAATGGTTGTAGCCACTGACTTTATAGTCACTGCCGCCGCCCTAGCAGGCGTGCCAATCCCTAACGATTTAAAGTTAGATGCAGTCGATGCTTTCCCTGCCTTTCTAGGGCAAAAAATAGAAAGAGAAAAACCATATCTATGGCTTTTCCCTACACATGAGGATACCTATTTTAGAATGCCACATATGGCTATGCGATATAATGATTATACCCTTATTGGCCAGTTTCCAGATAAGAAAGATGACGTTACGATCATGGAATGGATGAAAACCTCTATTCCAGTAACCTTTGAACTGTATAATTTGGCAACAGATCCTGAACAAAAAAATGATCTTATAGCCTCCAAGCAAGATGTCCTTGCTAAATTAAAACCTATTATGCTATCCGAATGGATATCGATAAGAGATGAAGGTCCTTACTGGGAGAAATTAAACCAAACTGTTAAAAAATAAATAGTAAACTTTAATTATATATCGCAGGAATTATGAGAACCGAAATTAAAATAGCCCTTGTTTCTTTTTTAATAATCGCTTTATCATTAACTAGTTGTAATTCTAAGGAAACTAAAACAAAAGAAATAAAACCCAACATTATCATTTATCTAACTGATGATTTAGGATATGGTGATTTGGGCTGTTACGGAAACCCAATCATTAGCACGCCTGCCATTGATAAATTTGCATCTGAAGGTGTTTTACTTACAGATGTACATTCGGCAGGAACCGTTTGTTCTCCTTCGAGAGCTGGCCTATTAACCGGAAAAAATCCGTATAGAAGTGGATTTTATTACCTACAAGGGTTTGCAGGCACACATTTAAGAGATAGTGAAGTAACTATCGCTGAACTTCTAAAATCTGGAGGGTACGAAACTGCTTTTATGGGAAAATGGCACTTATCTCGACTAGAAAAAACAAGTAAAGCTAAAGAGCCCAATCCTGGTGACCAAGGGTTTGATTATTGGTTTGCTTCTACCCATAATGCTTATGAGGGTCCTCAAAATTTTAGAAAATTTATCAGAAATGGAGAAGATGTTGGTGAAGTAAGTGGATGGTATTGTGATGTTCTTACCCAAGAAGCATCGGACTGGCTCACTCACAAAAGAGATAAAAGCAAACCGTTTCTATTGATAGTTTCAACACATGAACCACATACGCCCCTTGCACCGCCAGAGGATTATAGTGATCTGTACAACAATGCTCTTGTTGATAGCTTAGAACAATCCATTAGTTATGGGGGCATTGCCAGACCCGATTATGATATAAGTCAGAACAAAAAAGAATACTACGGCACTGTTTCTCAGTTAGACAAAGCTTTTGAAAACTTACTAATAACTGTAGATGCAGAAAACTTAACGGAAAACACAATGGTTATTTTTACTAGTGATAATGGTCCCGAATCTCCTGTTAACTTAGAAGAGTCTCAAGGTGAATGGGCAGCCCCTACCCGTGATTTCTGTTTTGGCAACCCAGGCATTTACAGAGGAATGAAACGATTTCCGTATGAAGGCGGCCACAGGGTTCCGGGTATTGTACGCTACCCAGCTAAAATTCCAGCGGGTACCACTAGTGATGAAATGGTGGTAGCGACAGACTTTATAGCCACAGCAGCCAAACTTGCACAAGTACAATTACCCAATAACATAAACTTTGATGGCACAAATGCCCTACCTGCATTTCTTGGACAGAAGATTGAAAGAGAAAAACCCTACCTATGGATTTTCCCGGCACATGAGGATTCCTATTTTAGAATGCCGCATATGGCAATGCGTTATAATGACCTTACACTTATTGGCTGGCTTCCTGAGAAAACTAAAGAAAGATCTATTATGGAATGGATGAAAACTTCCACACCTGTTAGGTTTGCGCTATACAATTTAGCCAATGATCCCGAACAACAAAATGACCTTGCAACAACTGAACAAGACATCGTAGCCAAATTAAAACCCATAATGATCTCCCAATGGAAAGAGATTAGAGATGAAGGCCCATATTGGGAAAAATTAAATAAGGTGGCAAAAAAATAAATATGAAAATCGATTCACATCAGCATTTTTGGAAGTATAATCCCGCAGATCATATATGGATTAATGATACTATGTCTATCTTAAAAAGAGACTATTTACCTGAAGATCTTAAAAAAGAATTCGGAAAAACTGCCATCGATGGAAGTGTTGCTGTACAAGCTAGTCAATCTGAAGCAGAAACTAATTTTCTGATTTCATTAGCCAAAGAAAACAAAAGCATAAAAGCTATTGTGGGTTGGGCAGATTTAAGGGCTAAAAATATTGATGAACGACTCAGTTATTTTATAGACTCATGCACAACTATAAAAGGCTTTAGGCATGTAGTGCATGACGAACCTAACGCCAATTTTATTCTTGGAAAAGCCTTTAATTACGGAATAAGCCAATTGGAAAAGTACAACCTCACCTATGATATTCTAATCTTTCCCATACATTTAGAAGCCACAATACAATTTATAAAAGCACATCCAAATCAAAAATTTATAATAGACCATATTGCAAAACCCTATATCGAAAAAAAGGAAATTAACGTATGGAAAAGTCATATGCAAGCGCTAAGTACATTTGACAATGTATGGTGTAAAGTATCTGGAATGGTCACTGAAACTAAATGGCATACGTGGAAGTATGAAGATTTTGAACCCTATTTAGATGTGGTTTTTGAATCTTTTGGAACAAACAGGGTATTATTTGGTTCAGATTGGCCAGTTTGTTTACTAAGCGCTTCTTATGTGGAGGTAAAAGGCATTATTGACCAATATATATCTAAATTTTCTGAACAAGAGAAAAATAAAATTATGGGTAAAAATGCCATAGCGTTTTATGGGATAGATATCCAACAGAAATAAAAAAATAAAATATGAAGCGTCGTCTTTTTTTAAAATTATCTGGAGCAGGTGCTACAGCCTTGTCGTTTAAACCAACTTGGGAATATTTAGATAAAAATCCTACTATGTACAGTTTTCCTCAAATGATTGGCGAAGTAAGCCAGTCTTCAGCTATTTTACAAACTCGACTTACCAGTGAAAACAAGATGCCTGAAAATGGTTTTGATTCCGCTAAAGAACTTTTAAGTTATGATATAAAAGGAACTTTAGGTACTGCCAATTTTGAGATTGCTGACAATCCTAAATTTAAAAGATCTAAAACATCTCCATGGCAAGAGACAAGTCCGGCTAAGGATTTTGTCATCAAACACAAAGTGGAAGAATTAAATCCAGACACTACATATTACGTACGGGTTCATTATGGGACCACAACTTCTAAAACCAAAACAGGACCGATAAGTAAATTTACCACGCTGCAGTCTATTAACGATGAAAAACAAGTTTCGTTTGTAGTCACCTCTTGTTTGAATTTGGGTAAATTCTTTTTGGGTGGTGGCGCACTTAGGGCAGGAAGCAAGAGCCAAGCAGCCCAAGGTGAAGATCGGAAACTTGGATTTCCGTCTTTAGCAGCAATGTCTGCTTTAAAACCTAATTTTTGGGTGCAAACCGGGGATACTGTATATTATGATTATCCAAATAAAGGCATTGCAAAAACCCAGACCGAATTACGGGCTAAATGGCACCGACAAATGGCCATGCCCCGCATGCAGAACTTCCTAGGCAATGTGCCTGTTTATTTCATGAAGGATGATCACGAATACCGGTATAACGACAGTGATAACGAGGAAAACGGAAAAGAACCTTCACCGCAATTGGCGAGGTCCACTTTTTTAGAACAAACACCCATAGCCCACCCAGCTGATGAACAGGCAGTCACCTTCCGAACCCGGCAAATAAACAAGCATTTACAAATTTGGATGCCTGAAGGACGAGATTATAGGGATGGAAATGATACACCAGACGGACCTCATAAATCTATTTGGGGCAAGGAACAACTGGCCTGGATTAAAAAATCCCTACTAGAAAGCACCGCCAGTTTTAAAGTCTTTATTGTGGCTTCTCCCTTAGTGGGACCAGACGATGCTACCAAACACGACAACCATGTGAGCTATGGTGGCTTTCAGCAAGAAAGAGATGCCTTTTTTCATTGGTTGAAAAAAAACAACTTAGATAAGAATTTTTATATCATAACTGGGGATCGCCATTGGCAATACCACTCCATTCACCCAGCCGGTTTTGAGGAATTTGGCACAGGATCTATCAACGGTCAAAACTCTAGACCTGGAAGAAAACCAGGAGAAGCAGGTTCCACAGACCCTTTAGGGTTTATTAAACAACCGTATATTCAGGAAGAACCTACTGGCGGTTTTATTTTAGTGAAGTTAACTGCCCCAGCACTTGGCAAAAGTCCACAGCTCATTTTTGAAACCATTGATGAAACTGGGAAACAACTTAACATCGCTATAAAAAACGTGGAATAATTCTGTTTCATTTTAGCGACAAAATAAAGCGCGGGTATCGATTAGAAATTATCACTTTCTAAACGATACCCGCTTTAAATTTCACAGATTAATGGTGTTGTTAGCTATCTAATTATAGATAGCCAAGCCTACCTAAAAAATTAATTCTAATTTTTCACCAGCTGCTAAGGTCACTTCTTTTTCAACACCTCGGGCACGAACAACACATGAACCGCCTTTTTCTGAAATAATAGTAACTACCAATTCTGTAGCATTCCATTCCATATCGAGTTCAAAACCTCCTCTAGCATGTAAGCCAGCTACCTTACCTTCTGCCCATTGAGCCGGTATGGCAGGCAACAAATGTAGTATAAAATTACCCTTATCATTTTTTAAATGACTTTGAAGTAACATTTCTGATATACCAGCAGTAGCCCCTAAATTACCATCAATTTGAAAGGGTCCAATGGTATTCATTAAGCTATTTTTATTTCCTTTACTTAATAATGTATGTAAACTATTATAGGCTTTTTCTCCTTCTAAAAGCCTAGCATGCATTAACAAACTATGGGCATATGCCCAGCCCATTCCACCGTGTCCATTTTCTTCACGCCATGTTAGGCTAGTTCTTACAGCTTCGTACAGCTTTGGTGTTTTTTCTGTAATTAATGTAAATGGATGAATCCCTAACAGATGAGACAGATGTCTGTGTCCCGGTTCTTTCTCTTGCCAGTCCTCTCGCCATTCCATCATCCGTCCATTATCAGCAACTGGAAAGTCTGGCAATTTATCTTGAGCCTCTAGAATGCGCCTTTTCATAGTACCGCCTTCATCTAAAATTGCACTTGCCTCTAAAGTAGCTTCAAAAACCGCCTGAATAATAGTTAAGTGATAGGTAGAAGTTGAAGTGATTCGCATCATTTCATTGGTTTGAGGGTCCAGGTATTGATTCTCTGGAGAAGAGGAAGGAACAAAATGAAGCACTCCGTTTTGATCTTCAACTAGGACATCTAAAATAAACTCACTTGCCCCTGTTAACATAGGGTACAATTGATTCTTTAAAAAGACCTGATCCTGTGTAAATTCATAATGATCCCATAAGTTCATCATCATCCAAGCCCCTGGTAGCGGATCTAAAACACCATTATTAAATTGCGATGAAATTGTAGACGCAGAAGGAGTAACTCTTCCAAAAGGATTTGAGGCATGATGTGAAAACCAGCCATCAGAACCGTACATTTCTTTCGCATAGGGTTTGCTAACTTCCGTAATTTTTTCAAACCAAGTAATCAATGGATCCATTGTTTCAGACAAATTAGCGACATCTGCAGACCAATAGTTCATTTGCAAGTTCACATTAAGATGGTAATCTGCTTCCCATGGTGCCCACATACGTTCACTCCATTTTCCCTGTAAATTTGCCGGAAGAACTGAATTTGAACGAGAACTACCTATTAACAAATACCTTCCAAACTGGAACAAATGAGCTTCTAATCCTGCATCCTCTGCTCCTGCTTTGTATTGTTTTAATCGCACATCCATAGCTAAGGAATCTAATGCTGGATTTCCCAAATCAAGGCTCACTCTGTTAAACAAGGCGGAGTGCTCTTTAGTATGTGCTTTTTTTATGCCTTCCCAAGTTTTATTAGAAGTGGCTGCTAAAACTTTTTCGGCCTTACTACTAGGGTCAATACTAGCATCAAAATTCAATACTTCTAAATTATAATCTGTTGCTGCTGCTAACTTTAGAACAACTTCAGTGGCATTGCTAATCTTTAATTTACCCTTTTCAGCACTAACATTGCCACCCTTAACATCCGATGATAGCCTTGCTGCAAAACGCATATGTGCACCACCTTTTCCCGATCCTCCTGCGTTTTCATCTCGTGCCTCTGGAGCTTCTACATCAACAATTTGCCCATCCATTTGTATAGATCCATCAGCCAAAACTTTAATTTCAGCATCTTTTTGTCGTTCCAGACCTATGCTACAGTTTATTTTTTGAGCACCTGTAGTCGCAATTCGAATACACAAAACATTATCAATGGCAGAAATAAAGGATTCACGAACAATTGTGGAACCGTTCAATTCAAAAGTCACTTTACTAACTCCTGTAGCCATATCCAATGATCGCTTGTAATTGGCTACCTGACTATGATTATCAAAGTCAATTAACAAATCTCCTAAGGGTTCATAGGACCTAAATGAGGTAGGACCAGCTGTTAAATTTTCTATTCCATAAGCATTTGCTTCCTTGTACTTTCCCGCCAGTACCAGCTGCTGCACTTTTGTTAGATGCTCACGAAAATTTTCAGCATAAGGGTTTTCTGGTGTTCCTGCCCATAAACTTTCTTCATTCAACTGAAATCTTTCAGTTTCTATACCTCCAAAACTCATTGCAGCTAGCTTTCCATTCCCTATTGGAAAAGCATCTGTCCATTTTTTTGCAGGTGCACTATACCAAATTGTATTAGAATCACTAGCAATATTTAAATCAGTAGCTTCATTCTTGCATCCTACAACAGTAAGAATCAATAAGGTCATAAAAGCTACTATTCGTAAAATTTTCATTTCGTTTTATTTTAATTTATTATTTAAAATACGTTTTTCACCAGCAGCTAATGCCAAATCTATAGAAATCTCACCAAATTGTACGTTACAATTTCCGCCTCCTTTTGATGCAATTGTGGCCGTTTTTAACGTGCCATTTTCCCATTCTAAATCCACTTCAAAACCACCTCTAGAGATCAAACCTTTTATGCTTCCTGATGCCCATTCTTTAGGCAAGGCTGGTAGTAAATCTAAAATTACATTACCATTTGCATCCTTAATATGAGATTGTAACAACATTTCTGCAATACCTGCTGTCCCACCAAAATTACCGTCAATTTGAAAAGGAGGGTGAAAATCAAATAAATTGGTAGAGGTTGATTTTTGTAAAAGCGCCTTTAGGTTTTCATACGATTTATCAGCATCACCCAAACGAGCATAAAAATTAATGATCCAAGCCCTACTCCATCCGGTGTGTCCGCCTCCATTGGCCAACCTATGGTTTATACTTCTATAAATAGCATCTATAATATAAGGAGTGTCTTTTTTATTGAATTGTTTCCCTGGATACAAACCATACAAATGACTTAAATGTCTATGTCCCGGGTCTACTTCTTTAAATTCTTCAGACCATTCCATTAATCGCCCATCTGATCCAATTTTAGGAAGCGCTAAATTTTCTAAGGCAACAGTAACTTTCGCTGTAAACTCATCATTTATACCCAATACTTCTGCTGCTTCCAATAGATTGGTAAAATTTTCCCATACAATCTCTTGATCCATAGCATTCCCCATCCCTAAATTTACATAGCTATCGCCGGTACCATTTGGGGGAAAAAATTTATTTTCAGGCGACGTAGAAGGACCTGAAACTAATTTACCAGACCTTGGATCTGTAGTAAGCCAGTCTAATAAAAATTTACTAGATTCTTTGATTATAGGATAGGCACGTTCTGCCAAAAACATTTTATCTCCGGTATAGTTATAATGTTCCATAAAGTGACTTGTTGCCCATGCGCCACCCATTGGCCACATCCCATATCCTACTCTACCTATAGGAACCGTCCAATGCCAAACATCCGTAGTATGATGCACCACAAAACCATCATTGTTATAGATTTCCTTGGCTGTTTTTTGGCCCGAAGGCACTAACGATTCTATAAAACTAAAAAAAGGTTCATGGCATTCTGAAAGATTGGTAACCTCTGCAGGCCAATAGTTCATTTGCATGTTAATATTGGTGTGGTAATCACTATTCCAAGGTGCATTTAAATGGTTGTTCCATATGCCTTGTAAATTTGCTGGTAATGAACCTTCTCTAGAAGATGAGATTAATAAATAGCGCCCATATTGAAAATACAGTGCCAATAAACCAGCATCATCCGCCCCATTTTTAACGGCTTCTAAACGCTCATCTGTAGGCAATTCATGCGCGGTAAAATTTCCAAGGTTAATAGAAACCCTTCTAAAAAGCCTTTGGTATTCATTGGTATGGGCTTCAATTAACTTTTTTAATTGTTTTTTATTGGCAGCATTAAGATCTGATGTACATTCCTTGCTTAAATTGTGTTTTAAAGGAGAAAAAGGATCTTCTCTATTATAATCGGTAGCCGCTGAAATTAACAATTTAACCGAAGTAGCATTCTCAATAGAAATCACCCCATCTACAGAAGTTAGTTTTCCTCCTTTAGGCACTGCCATAAGTTGGGTTTCATATTTAACTCCCAAGTGCTTTCCTTTGTGACTTGCCTGACCCCACATTTTAATTTTGTTTTTACCTATACTGGCAACTTCAAAATCTGCAGGTCTGTCTAAATTTAAATCTACTGAAATAGCATTTGGTTTGTCTGCCGTTAGCAACACCACAATTACCTGATCTATCGGTGTTGAAAAAACCTCTCTCACATATGTTATTCCGTTTACGGTAAAACTTGTTTTTGTAATGGCATTATCAAGGTTCAACGCTCTTTTATAGTTTTTAGCTTCCCCTTCTATCTTAAAATTAAGATTTAACTCCCCCAGGGTTTGGTAGCTACGTGGCGCAATACGCCTATCTAATACATTGTCTTGCACTAGCGTGTTAGCCTCTGTATATTGCCCATTAAAAATTAACTTTCTGGCTTCTTCAATAGACGTCCATGCGCCTGGTTTCCCTGTTGGAATTGGAGGGCCTGCCCAAACAGACTCCTCATTTAATTGTATTTTTTCATTGATAACCCCACCATAAACCATAGCGCCTAATCTACCGTTACCCACAGGCAGAGCCTCTATCCATTCTTTAGCAGGAGCGGTATACCATAGGGTATTTTCAAAAGCGTCTTGTATATTAGTTGGAGTATCAGACTTTGTTTGACTATAAGATTCTTGAATAGGCATAAAGACCAATCCTAAAAGGAGTAGTATTGCCTTACTTAATTTTTTATTCATTTGTTTTATATTATATATCCAGCTAGATTTACTTTGAACTTACTTTAATTTGAGCACTTTCTAAGCCTTCTGAAGTAACCGTTAAAGTTATTTCACCGGCTTGTTTAGTGGTTTTTAAAATCACCAAGGCTTTCCCATTAAAGGCTGATCGTTGGTTCCCAACAAAACTTTCTTCACTCTTAGGATCTCCATTATCTACGGCTAAAATAGTAGCCTCACCTTCAACCTTAAATGTTAAAGCATTTAGGGCCTTAGGGACAAAGCGATTGTTAGCATCTAAAATATTGATTTCTACATGAACTACATCTCTGCCGTCTGCCTTTACCGTTGTATTGTCTGCTAACAATTCTATTTTTTTAGCATTTCCGGCAGTTTCTATTTTCTTTTCGGCAACTACTTTACCGTCTTTTATTCCTTTAGCTTCTAAAACCCCAGCTGTATACGGCACTTGCCATACCAAATCCATGTCTTCTCCCATTTCTTTTACACCAAGCGATTTACCGTTTAAAAACAATTCTACACTGTCGCAATTGGAGTAAGCTACAACTGGAATATTAACACCTTCTTTCCCTTCCCAATTCCAATGTGGAAGTATATGAACCATTGGTTCTGCTGTCCATTGACTTTGATAAAAATAGTAGGTATCTTTAGGAAAACCACACATGTCTATAATTCCGAAGTTCCATAATTTTGCTGGCCATCCAAACATAGATTCACCCAAGTAATCAAAACCTGTCCATCTAAATTCACCGGACATAAATGAAAAATCAGTGGTAAGTTTCCATGAGTCTCTTGCTGAAATACGAACGGTTGAATTGTCATAGGAAGAACTGTAATATTTACTAATAGGATCAAAAACTTCCTCTTCTGAAAGGTTTGGAATTTTCATAATTCCGCCCAAAGGATTTTGTCCTCTATACCACGATTGTGATTGGTACTCCCCTCGGGTTTGAAACGTATGTGGCACCTCAGTAGCTATAAATTTTCTTTCAGGATAAGTCTCATGATCTTTTTCATACATAAAAACAGAACCACCGCCGCCATTATACCCAGTTACATCTAATGCACTTGCAAAACCACTTTCATTAGCCAAATGCATATGTGTAATACCACAGGTAATAGGTCTGGTAGCATCGTGTTCTCTAACAACACTCATTAAATTTTTAAGACGTTCTGTACCTATTTCAAAACAAGCATCTGGTATTTCATTCCCAACACTCCAAAGAATGATAGATGGGTGGTTGCGGTCTCTACGAATTAATTCAGCCAAATCTTTTTCTGCCCACTCTTCAAAATATAAATGATAGCCATATTTTGCTTTCCCTTCTTTTACTTTATTCCCAAAAGGCCAAGATTCTATCCATTCGTCAAAAGCTTCATCCATCACCATAAAGCCCATTTTATCACACAAATCTAAAAGCGTAGCACTTGGTGGGTTATGCGCCGTACGAATGGCATTACATCCCATTTCTTTTAAAATCTCTAACCTACGTTCTAAAACTCTATCATTCATAGCTGCACCTAAAGCCCCTAAATCACTATGATTGTTTACCCCTTTTAACTTGATGTTTTTTCCGTTTAAGGTAAATCCGTTATCTGCAGAAAAGCTAAAACTGCGAATTCCCATATTGGTTTCAACAACATCTATTACTTTATCACCATTCATTATTTTGGTCTTTACCTTGTACAAATAAGGAGATTCTGGCGACCATAATTTTGGATTATTTACAGTAATATTTTGCACTATATCCTGAGTTGATGTACTGGTCAATTGTGTATTGGTTTCTACTTTTCCTAATAGTTCATCTTGAGCAGAATATATTTCATTGACCAAAACATAATCCTTAGAAGCGTCCTCATTATTTTTTACTGCTGTTTTTAACTCAATAACCGCGTTGTTTTCTTCTACAGATTTTGTGGTTACATACACCCCGTATCGGTCTATATGTAGTTTATTGGTTTTAACCAACCATACATGTCTATAAATACCAGAACCCGTAAACCAACGGGCACTAGGTTCTTTAGAGTTATTTACACGAACTGCAATAATATTTTCTTCATCGTACTTTAAATAGGGTGTTAAATCGTAATGAAAACTAATATAGCCATAAGGACGTATGCCTAAATAATGTCCGTTGATCCACACTTCACTATTCATATAAACCCCACCAAATTCAATACTTATTTTTGAATTGGCATCTGACTTATCTAAAGTAAAAGCTTTTCTATACCATCCAATTCCTCCTAGGGCATAAGCGCCTACATTCCCTGCTGGGTTTGTTTTAAGAAAAGGACCTGCAATACTCCAGTCATGCGGTACATCAATATCTTCCCAAGAATCATCCTGAAAATCATTTTTGTTAGCCATTGGAAAGTCTCCTTTAGAAAACTTCCAATCAAAATCAAAATTAATTTTTTCTCTGGGTACTTCTGAGGCATTCCCTTGTGAACAACTTACTAGGATGAATGCATTTACAATCAATATTGCAAATAGAAATGTTTTACTTATTACTTTCATTTTATTTATATTTAGTCCTTTCTACACTATAATTAAAGCGTTATTACAATTTGGCTTGTAGTACTCTACCTAAACCTATTAATTATAAATTAGGGCAAGGATAATTGATCCCCACCCTAATTATAAAGTTTATATTGTTAATTAAATAATTTTCAAAATTTAATTGGGATAACCAGGATTCTGCACTAATTCAGCCTCTGTATTTCTTTCTATCTCTTGAGAAGGTATTGGCCATAAACTATGGTACTCGTCTATGGTAGATAGCTCTGGACTAAATTTACCATTATACCAAGGGTTACTAGCTCTTACACGCTCTACTAATTTCCCCATACGTTTAAGGGTTAATGTTCTGAATTCTTCAAAATGCAATTCCCTTGCTCTTTCATCCAGTATAAAATCAATGTCAATATCGCTCCCGTCAACTAATGGGGCATTTGCTCTTTCTCTTAACTTATTAATATCATCTGCGGCCAACCCTGGCTTGCTGTCTAACAAATAAGCTTCTGCTCTTAACAGGTAGGTTTCCGCTAAACGAATGTGATAATGATCACTAAAAGTTTGGGATGCATTCCTTGTAACTTCACCGGTAGATGCATCTACAAACAATTCTTCAGGGAAATTATTAATAGGCGTGGTTTTAACAAAAATAGCCGACCACAATTTACTGAGACTATTATCATTGGATATAAGGTTGTTTTCAACCATCTTTTGCCCAAAATATGGTGAATTTGGATTATCCGCTACAAGATCCCTAATGATATTATATTCTGAATTTCGCATATCCCCAGGGCTATCCGTCCATACATCTTCCAATATGTAATCTGATGGTGCTAACCAACTAATACCACGTCCTCCATTTTGAGTTGTTGGTCCTAAAAATAAATTTGAACCATCTGGACCCTGTATGTTATAATATCCAGGGCCTAAAAACTGTGTAATAGTACTACCGTTTCCACCACCTGGTGTTAAATACTCATACTGTGCTACCCATATGGCTTCAGTATTACCTGAACTTCTGTTTTGGTTTCCTCTACGGAACAAATCCCAATAGACATCACCAGGCTCATCTTTACGTGAACCAAAACGGGTTTTCATTAATTCATAACTAGGGTTATCAATAACAGCAGAAGCTTTAGCAATTGCCTTGTCGTATTCCCCCACTATAATATATAGTTCTGCCAATAAATGATTGGCTGCAGCTTTGGTTAACCTAACTTCATCTCCTAACTCTGTTACATCGGGAAGATTAGCGGCAGCATATTCTAAATCTAGAATACACTGTGCATAAACTTCTGCTTGGGTAGCCCTAACAAAATCTCTTTTAGCAGAGGTTACTTCTTCTAAAATTAAGGGTACACCACCATATTGCGTAGCTAGATACTTGTATAAATATCCCCTAAAAAATGAGGCTTCTGCTTTTAATGTGGTACGTTTTGCTTCGGATGTAAATACCGTACCTTCTAAATCAATTCTACCAAGCACCGTATTTGTATTTGCAATAACAGAATAATATCGCTGCCAATTAATTCTAACATGTCCATTCCCCGGTACTAGCTGTGCACCATAATTGTTCAGGTTTATATTTTGTCGATTTGCACCAAATGCTAAATCAGAGGTATAAAGCGATATAAAAAAATTGGCATTATTGCTCCAAGTACTGTATTGATCCGTTTCTTGGTAAATTTTAGTTACCGCTGCATTGAACTGATCTTCTGATACATAAGAATTGTCAGCACTATAAAAACCAAATGCTTCTTCTTCTAGCCATTTATCTTCATTACAAGCAGATAAACCCAAGAAAAGTGTAACCAATAAAATTAAATATTTAGTATTTTTCATAATTTCCTTTTTAAAATTCAACATTTAGTCCAACCGTGTAATTTGCCATTAAAGGAGTTCCCTGTGTAAATCCTTGACCTGTTTCCGGGTCCCAACCTCTCCACTTTGTAAAGGTTGCTAAGTTTTTTCCACTCACATATAATTTCATTTTGCTGAATCCCATCTTTTCCAATGCATTTCGTTTAAACGAATACGTTAAACTAACATCTTGGATACGTACAAAATTACGCTGCAAATAACGATTTGGCTCATAGGTCCCTGGACCTACTAATGTCCTAAACCTGGCATCGGTGTTCTCTGTTGTCCAATAGTCCCATGCACCTTTAGGTACATTTTGACTATAGTAGCGATCATCACCAGTGTTACCTGCACCAAAAATAAGGGCATCTGTTCCGTAATAATAATCCTTACCTCCTTGGATGGTATTGATAAAAGTGTATAAACTTAACTGTTTATACTTAAAGGTATTGGCAATTCCCATACGGAAACCAGGATCTGTATAGCCTAATATTTTTTTATCACTGATTGCAGAAAAGTCACCACTTTCGTCTAAATCTGCAATTCTATATTCGCCCACATTAAATCTATCGGGAATAATACCTGCATCGGCATCTGTTTGTTGCCAAATGCCAAGAATTTCATAATCATAGATTACGCCCGTTGGCTCACCAATAAACAATCTATTATTAACCAAATCATCTTCTATACCATCACCATCCTCATCTGCTCCTAAAATGGAAACAATTTCATTTCTATTTCTTGAAAAATTAATAGATGATTCCCATTGAAAATCTTGACTCTTGATTACTTGCCCTGTTACCGTAAATTCAAGTCCATGGTTGGCAAATTTTCCGATGTTTGTGTTGATACTTGTAAAACCGGTAGCATAAGGTATTTGAATTGCATAAAGTATATCTTTTGATTCATTATCATAATACTCAACGTTACCCCTTAACCTAGAGTTTAAAAAAGCAAAGTCCATACCCACATTAAGTCCTGTTGTTGTTTCCCAACCCAAACTATTATTGGCTAAGCTTGAAATATCTTGACCGATAACGGTTGCTCCGCCATCTCCGAAAACATAACTATCACCTGCAGCTACTACGGCTTGAGTATCATACCTACCTACGGCTCTTCTTCCTGTAGTACCATAAGAACCTCTGAATTTCAAATAATTTAACCAGGTATCAACACCGGTCATAAAATTCTCTTCACTTACAACCCAACCAGCAGCAACAGAAGGAAAAACTCCGATTTTTTCTTCAGATCCAAAACCAGAAAACCCATCGCGCCTTACTGTACCAGTAAGCAAGTATTTGTTATCAAAACTATACTGCAATCGTCCCATAGTATATAAACTGGTCTCTTTCTCCTTACCAGAACTAACACCATTAAGCGCAGCATCACCAGCTTGTAATCTATTGTATCCTAATAAATCGTTGGTGAAATTTGTAGCATTTGCATTGGTAAAAGAGGTTATAATCTCTTCAACACCGTATACTAAGGTTGCATTAATATTATGCTTATTATTAATGGTTTTAGTATACGTTAGAATATTATCCAGGGTCCAATTGTAATTAATGGAAGAATTCTTATACGCATAACCTAATTCATTAGCTGCATTAGGATCAAAATTATCACGATTAGTTGTTCTGTAATTTTGAGAAAAATTAACACGGTAATTTAAACCATCTATAGGCAGTTTAACATCTGCATGAATATTGGCAAACAAATTCAATCTTTTATCGCTATCTAATGTTTCCAAATCCAAAAGTGGATTTAACCATGTATTTTGAAGCACTTGTCTTGGTGTTGTTCCATCCGCCTCATATATAGGTGTCCATGGGTGCACTAAAGAAGATAAGTCTGATCTTGGAGTAACACCAGAATAATCACTTGTGGTAACAAAAGCTTCTGTACCAACATCTAACCAATTGTTAATTTTAGCATCCAAGTTCATCCGGTAATTAACCTTTTTATAATTATCATTAATAACAAAACCTTCAACATCCGTAAAACCTCCAGAAAAGAAATAGCCAAAATCTTCTGACCTTCCTCTAACACTTAAATTATGAGTATTTATATAACCATCTCCTGTTATAATGTCCCACAAACCGTTATTAAATCCACTGGCATAACCATCCTTCATTTCCTGTGTATTCAATAATGATTGCACATCCTCACCGGGATACGCATCCGCCAAAAACTCTTTTAACTCCGCAGACTCCATAGGTTCCAATGCATTACCTGTAGGAGTTTGGACCGTGTAACTTGCAGAATAACTAATTACTGGTTTACCAATAGTCTTTCCTTTTTTAGAAGTAATTAAAATTACACCATTAGCAGCCTGAGATCCGTATATAGCAGCCGAACTAGCATCTTTTAACACATCAATAGACTCAATATCTGCCTTGTTCAAATCAACCAAACTACCACGATAAATAATACCATCAACTACAATTAATGGTGCATTTGCTGCAGCGCCACTAGACAATGAAGTTTGCCCTCTAACCGTAATTGAAGGATTTTCTCCCGCAGCATCTACCGCACCAACATTTAATCCTGCTACAGTTCCTTGCAATGCTTGTATTACTGATACATTGGGTATTTCTTCTATATCATCAACATTAAAACTAGCAACTGCCCCTGTTAAATCGCTCTTTTTGGATACACCATACCCAATAGCAACAAACTCATCCAAGCCAATGGCATCGCTTTCAAGGCTAATATTCACTTTTGCTTGACTCCCAACTGTGATTTCTTGAGATTTCATCCCTAGGTAAGAAAATACCAAAGTGTCTCCAGTTTTTGCTGCAATTGCATATTTACCATCGAAATCTGTTGTTACCCCATTGGTAGTACCTTTTACCATTACGGTTACCCCTAAAAGGGGTACTCCAAACTCATCTTGCACAATACCTTCTACCATATTTTGAATAGTAGTTGAAGGAGCAGCACTTGAAAGTTTAGGAGAAAGTACAATCTGTTTGTCTTTTAAGGAAACAGCTATGTTTTCATTTTTAAAAAGAGCATCAAGTATGTGTGCTATTTTTCTCTTCTTAAAATTCAGACTTACTTTCTTTTCCACATCAACTAAGTTGTTGTTATACAGAAAGAAGAACTTACTTTCGTTTTCAATTTTCAACAATACTTCTTTTATAGAGGTATTGTTTACATTCATTGTAATCTTTTTGCTTTGGGCATACGAATTTGAAGGTATAATTACCCCAAATGATGACAGACAGACGATAATGATCATTAATTTCATAATCAAGAACATTTTAGAGAGCGAAAACCTATTGCTAGATTTCCCATCCGTTAATTTTTTTTTCATAATTTTGATATGGTATTTGTTAATACTAATTAATTCCCTGATTTCATACGTCAGGTTTAAACATTCAGGGAAGTGCTCCAACACTTTCCTGTTTTTATTTATTCTAGTTTTTCTTCATTCGCATTACTATTAGTTACACATTGAGGTTAGTTATTTTTGGTTCGTAACAGAATTTTTCGTTTGCCGCTATCATCATTGCTTTGGTTTTCAGACATCACAATTTCATAGTCCATTGCCGATGATAAACTCAATAATTCTAAAACTTGTTCTAAGGATTCATTATTAAAGGTGGCCGTAAACCGATACTCTTTTAATGCCGCATCTTCAATTTGAATTTCAATATTATACCATTTTTCCAATCGCTTGATGACAGCATCAATTGGATCATTATAAAATAAAATGGAACCCTCTTTCCAAGCCGTGTACTTTTCTAATCTCGAATCTCTTGAACGCCTTAGTATTTCAGAATCCACATCATAGGATACAACATCATTTGGTCGCAATACCATAACTTCTTTTTGTCCGTCATTTCCATCTTGAAGTAAACTCACTTTACCTTCAACCAATACAACTAACAATGAATTATAATCGTCATATGCATTCACATTAAAAGAAGTGCCATATACTTTTACATCTAATTTTTTGGTATCTACAATAAATGGCTTATTTACATTCTTTGTTACTTCAAAATACGCCTCCCCTTCCAATGCTACTTTTCGCTCATCCATACCTTCAAAAGAAATTGGAAAACGAAGTGTACTTCCCGAGTTAAGCCAAACAACTGTACTATCATTTAAAACAAATTTGGTTTTAGTTCCATATGCGGCCCGTACTTCTTGGTACACTATTTCCTTTTCAGCACTACCTACAACATCATCTCCAACGAAGTAATTCAATGTAAATGACAGAAATATTGCCAAAATTAAAACTGCTGCCAAGCGGCCTGCATAAAAAAGAACTTTTCGCTGGGTTCTATTTTTATTAATTCTCTTTTTTGTTGCTACAAGCGAAGATTCCACATTAATAGCTTCTATTAAAGCTAAGGATTCTGTTTTTTTCCATAATTCCGTGTACTCTTCATACTTTTTCTCGTTTTCTATGGAGTCTAATAGCCAACCATCCAAAAACACTTTTTCTGACGCAGTTAAGGTGCCATCAAATGACTTGGCAATTAAACGTTGAATCTCTTTTTTCTTCACAATAAATGACTTCTTTAACTAGTAGACGTATCTCACCCAGACACACCCTATGTGCTTCTTAAAATTATTTTAAATTTTAACATATTTATTCCATTTTTCATAGAATTGAAGGTACAAACCTCTACAAAAGGACTATTAATTAGAAAGTTTTCTAAACGAGAGGATTTGAACTAAAACGCCTTTATAAAGGGAATGACAAGATTATAAGTATTGCTTGTTCATCTGTATAACCATTTAAGGTAACTTATAAAATAGATTATAAAAGGAAAGGAAAACTATGTGAATTACAACCTAAATCCTAGGCCTGAAAGAATTTACACAAGACCAACAATCCGATGGTAACAGTATAAAAATAGCCATTTAAATCATTCCGCAATAAGCGCAACGCCCTACTAACCAGCGCCTCAACTGCTTTTCCTGAAATATCCATTTTATCTCCTATTTCTTTATAGGTAAGATTTTCAAACCTACTATATTCAAAGGCCAACTTGCTTCTTTTTGGCAAAACCGAAATTGCACATCTCAACTTCTCTTCAAATTCACTATGCAGCAAGTGTTCATCAGTATTTGACACCGCTTCCTTTTTTTCTAATTTTTCGTAAACATTTTCTTGGGCTCTCGTTTTACGAATGTGATCTATACATCTGTTGCGTACCATAAACGCTAAATAAGCCGATAGGTTGCTTATTTCAC
Source organism: Cellulophaga sp. F20128 (assembly GCF_023015805.1). Lineage (GTDB taxonomy): Bacteria > Bacteroidota > Bacteroidia > Flavobacteriales > Flavobacteriaceae > Cellulophaga. Next base: position 183,201 of record NZ_JALKBA010000003.1, on the reverse strand, counting down.
AGATGTTCTCCCTGGAGGACCATAATTTAACAAAGCAATCTTGAACCAAACTTTGAGCTTTATCCATATCATGCACATAACTTTTTGCGTTAACACAAAGTCCTTTGTAATATTTACGAAACAAATAATCAAAAGCAGCTTCGTTACTTTTCTGTAGTTCAGAGATTAAAAAATCATCTGAAGTAAATTCTTTGACTACCATTTTAAATTTAGTTTTAATAACACTTACGCTTACAAGTATGGGGTTTTGAGGTTAGCGCATTAAAAACCCATATCAACAACATTCATCTAATGTTTCCCGTCACATGCATTTTCTAAAAATTCTGACATTATTTTATGCCTTTCAAGATGGATGTTCTAACGGCAAACCTGCCATTTTTAATATCTCCATCACATTCCATAATTAATAGCCGCTTTAATTCTTCCGCCTTCTCAGGATTACTCGCTAATACATTATGCTTCTCTTTATAATCATTAGGTAAGTAATACAACTGATAAATATCTTTTTCCGCAAAATATCTAAGTTTCCATCCATCCTTTGCAACTATTGCCGGACCAAAAAATGACGCATAAACCACATATTGATGCCCAGCTTCTTTTTGTCCTAGTAATTCTGGCAAATAAGACAAACCATCTTTATTACTTGGCAAATCATAGCCAACCAAATCGGCCAGAGTTGCCATAAAATCATAATTGGCAACCAAAGCTTCAGAAGTAACATCTGCTTTTATTTTCCCTGGCCATCTAACAATTAATGGCACTCTAACACCACCTTCCCAATTGCTTCTTTTAACACCGGCCATACCATCATTACCATCAAAAACATCTCCTCCAATATCACTGTAATACTTGGTCTCTACATCATCAAAAAACTCACCGGTTTCCATATTTCTCACAGGCTTCAACACCCTACCTTCTTGGGTATAGTATATCTCGTGCCCATTATCTGATCCAAAAACCACCATAGTATTGTCATCAATACCTAAATCTTTCAGCTCTTGCATGATTACTCCAACATGGTCGTCTAGCATCCGTACCATTGAAGCGTATTCTTTTTCAATCTGAGTTAACCTATTATCATGTACAAAATCACTATGGACTTCTGGAATTGAAACCGGCCCATGAGGCAACTGTGTAGGATGGTACAGAAAAAATGGTCGATCTTTATTCTCGCGAATAAAGCCTACTATTTTTTCTAAGAAGATATTTTGAGAATAGGTTGTTTTCCCTTCCATATCCCACCTTTTCTTATAGGTTTCTTCAGTTTCCAACTCTATACTCTTACCACTATCACTTCTAGTATTTCCGGCTATGTTCACCATAGTACCATTTTCAAATAAAAAGGCAGGATAAAACCCATGACATCTTACGTGATCTAAAAAGCCATAATAATAATCCCAACCATGTCTTTTCATTTGTTTATCAGTAGTAGAAAATCCCCATTCTAATTTTCCAACCTCCCCTGTTACATAGCCGGCACTCTTCATAACTTCTGCTAAAAACACTTCTTCTTTAGGAACTTCACCAATTTGAGCATTCAACTTATCCTCAATTTCTTTTTGAGTAAATCTACCCGATGATATATTTTTATAAGCCCCACCACCAGTAATCTTCCACTTATCACCATGGGCATCATGATAACCCGTAATAAGGCTAGCCCTCGCTGGTGCACAAAACATACTGCCGTATGCATTTTCAAAACGCATTCCTTCTTTTGCTAGTTTATCAATGTTGGGAGTTTTAATAATTTGCTGACCTTCCACAGAAAGCAAACCTCTACCCAAGTCGTCAGCATAAATAAAGATCACATTTGGTTTTTGGACAGTCAACGCCTGATCATCACCTTTCTTTTTATCTTTCACCAAACCTGAACATCCACCACTTAAAATTACGATCAAAATAAAAAAGAACGCTCTATTAAAAACTAATGATGTATTATTTTTCCTAAACCTCATAATTCGTATCAATATACTATGTTACCAAAACTCTTAATTAAATCTATTTATACACTTTAGATCATTATACCAAAAACAACACTCGTAATAAAGACTATTATTCGCCATAAAGATATTAAAATAACTTTCATATATATACAAATTTTTAGTTGGGAAGAACAAATTACTGTATTGTACTAATAATCAGTATATTAAAAATTAGTTATTTTTTAATTAAAAAAATAAAATAATAATTAATAGCCCATCATTTTGATAAAATCAATAAAAAAATATACTTTTAAACATATTTTTAAAAAGTCTTGTGTTTTTTTAATTTTCACCCTTAACATAAAACATTTAGCTAGCACAAAAACAACACATATGGAGTTTAATAGTAATACACTTAGGAGTTTCGTTTTAATTTTTTCGCTTGTCCTTATTTTTTCTTGCAAATCGGATAATACTAAAGAAAAAATTGTAGCTCAAACCCCTCCAAATATACTTTTTATCCCAGTTGATGATTTACGTCCAGAATTGGGATGTTATGGAAACGACTTTATAAAAACACCAAACATAGACCGACTAGCCACACAAGGTGTAGTTTTCTCTAGAACCTACTGCCAACAAGCCGTTTGTAACCCGTCTAGAGCAAGCTTACTTACAGGATTACGGCCAGACTCAATTCAGGTTTGGGACTTAGCCACAAAATTTAGAGACAATCTACCTGATGTAGTAACGCTTCCCCAATATTTTAAACAAAATGGTTATACAACAATAGGAATCGGAAAAACATTTCATAATGACATCCCTGATTCTATATCCTGGACAGAAAGACCACATCTTAAAGGTTTCCCATATGACCCAGATGCCGTATACGCAGATGCCGTAAATCTTGAAATTCTTGAAAATAAAAAACAAAAATTAATAGCTGAGGGCAAAAACAGAATAGATCCTTTGGGCCAATGGTACTTAAAAGCAAATGCCGTAGAAAGTGCAGAGGTAGACGACGATGCTTATTATGATGGCGCTCAAACTTCCTATGCTATAAAAAGGTTGCAAAAACTTGCCACACAAAAGGAACCTTTCTTTTTATCTGTGGGTTACTATAAACCACACCTACCTTTTAATGCTCCCAAAAAATACTGGGATTTATACACTAGAGATTCTATTCCCTTGGCTACCAACCAATTTGTTCCAGTTGGCAGCCCTGAATTTGCCGTACATGGCGACCAAGAACTTAGAAATTATGACGACAGCCATGATTTAACAAAACCACATGAAGGGCCTTGGGACGAAAATAGACAACGCGAATTAAAGCATGGTTATTACGCAAGTGTATCCTATACAGATGCACAAATTGGAAAATTGATTGACGAATTAGAACGATTAAACCTGATGGATAACACCATTATTGTCCTTTGGGGTGACCATGGCTATAAACTGGGAGAACACAACGGATGGAGCAAAATGTCTAACTACGACATAGACGCACATGTTCCTATGATTATAAGTGGCGCAAAGGTAAAAGCAAAAGGCAGAAAAAGTAATGCTCTTACAGAACTGATAGACATCTACCCTTCCCTTTGTGAAATGGCAGGTTTAGCTGTGCCTGATCATCTACAAGGCAAAAGTTTTGTTCCCTTATTAGAAAACCCAGATACAAGCTGGAAAACTGCCGTGTATAGCCAATACCTATTGGGAAGATTTGGTGCCGCAGAAACACGAAAAAAGGAAAGAATGGGTTATTCCGTTAAAACAGATCAATACCGATATATAGAATGGTATGATTGGAATAAAGAATTAAAAAAGAAAGGTGCCTACCTAACTAGCGAACTTTACAATCATTACACTGATCCACAAGAAAATAATAATATAGCGCATAACCCAGAAAATTCAAAAGCATTACAAGAACTTTCGGAACAACTTCAGAATGAATTTTAAAAATTAAATAACCAACCAGAACAGATACAGAAAATTATAATTCTTTTACTCGTCAACATAGGGTAACACCCTTTACTAATCGTCTTTTATACAGTACAAAATAATCCGGAAAATATTATATATGCAATTTCATCAAATTTCTAAAAAAGTATCCTTATTTGCAGTAGTAGCCTTATTTTGCTTTAGTCTATCTGCTCAAGACACAAAAAACCCGAATGTAGTTTTCATCTTAGTAGATGATTTAGGTTGGATGGATATCGGTGCCAATGGTAGTTCTTTTTACGAAACCCCAAATATTGACCAATTGGCAAAAGAAGGTGTTCGTTTTACGCAGGCTTATGTTGCATCTCCCATTTGCTCCCCAGCTAGAGCTTCTATTTTAACAGGTAAAAACCCAGCTAGAATTAATCTTACCCAATGGATTGGAGGTCCTGGAAACCCAGATTACGAAAGAAATTTACCGCTTGAAGAAGTTTTATTCCCTGAAGTGTTACAAGAAGCGGGGTACAAAACAATCTTCTTAGGTAAATGGCATTTAAATAATGTGGCAGGTGAAGAAAAATTTTGGCCCAACAAGCAAGGTTTTGATATTAATATCGCTGGCCATTTTAGGGGGGGACTTTATATTAAAAACAAATACTTTTCACCTTGGAATATACCAAACCTAGAAAACGGTCCTGAGGGTGAATATATGACAGACCGACTGGCTAATGAAGCCGTTAATTTTATTGACAAAAACGATAAAAACCCATTCCTACTTTATTTCTCATTGTACTCAGTACACGCTCCGTTTGACGCTCCTGCTGATAGAGTTGCAAAATACACTAAAAAGAAGGAGAAATTAGGTCTTACGGATCAACAACGATTTGCGGAAGAAGACAATGGAGGAAAACCATTCACCTATAGAACAACACAAGATCATCCTACTTATGCTGCTATGGTAGAATCTATGGATATGGCCGTAGGCAAAATTCTTAATAAACTTAAGGACAAGAAAATAGCCGACAATACGGTTGTTATATTTTTCGCCGACAATGGAGGCTTATCTACGTCTGAAGGGACACCCACCTCTAATGCTCCATTGAGAGCTGGAAAAGGTTGGTTGTACGAAGGAGGAATTAGAGAACCTGCAATAATTAAATGGCCAGGAACAATACAACCAGGAACAGTGTCTGATGCTGTAATTACAAGTATGGATTTTTACCCAACCATCCTTGAAATGACAGGGCAACCACTTCGTCCAGATTTGCATATGGATGGAAAAAGTTTAGTACCGCTACTTAAAAATGAATCTAAAAAGGTACACGATGTCACTTATTACCACTACCCACATCGTTCCAATCAAAAAGGAGGCCCTAGTAGTGCCATCCGCGACGGAGACTACAAGCTTATTATTTTTCTAGACGACAACAAACTAGAATTGTACAACATAAAGAATGATATTGGTGAGCGCCATAATTTAGCTTCAGAATTACCTGAAATAACAAACCATTTGTATAAAAAATTATTCGACTGGTGGGATGAAGTTAATGCCAAATTTCCAAAGGAGTTTGTTAAAAAAGCCCCTTTGAACTAAACCTTTTTTTTTGAACACAATTTAATGTCTTAAGAACATACAGAATGAAACAAATGAAATTCATATTTACCTTGCTTTTTATACTGGCTATCACCTTTGGAACAGCTCAGAAAAAAGAAAAAATAAAAGTGGCTTGTATTGGCAATAGTATTACTGTTGGCCATGGTATTAAAGACCGACTTAAAGATGCCTACCCTGTACAATTAGAACGCATGTTAGGAGAAGACTATGAGGTTAAAAATTTTGGTGTCAGCGGTCGAACACTTTTAAGCAAAGGAAATTCTCCTTATATTGAAACAGGTGCTTACAAACAAGCTTTAGCTTACAACCCAGACATCATCCTAATTAAATTAGGTACTAATGATAGCAAGGACTTTAATTGGATTTATAAAGATGAGTTTACTGCTGATTATTTGAAATTAATTAAATCTTTTCAAAGTTTACCATCAAAACCTACAATTCATTTATGCCTAGCTGTTCCAGTCTACCAACGAGGCAAAAAAATTAGTGCAGATATTGTTGAAAAAGAGGTTAATCCAAAAATTACAGAAATTGCCCGCACTCAAAATTTGAATTTAATTGACCTTTATACTCCAATGCTAAGAAAGGGTGATTTTTTCCCGGATGATATCCACCCGAATGCCAAAGGAGCTAGTGAGATCGCAAAATTAGTTTACACTGGAATTACAGGAAACAAAGCCACTCTAGTAGAACAAAATTTCCCTGGGAAAAAATCCGATTGGAAAGGATTCACCAAATATACGTTTGAATTTAACAAGACAAATGCTTTTGTTATTGAACCTACAAACGCACTCAGTGGTAAACCATGGGTATGGAGAGCACGTTTTCCTGGTTGGCATACTGAAATGGATAGCATTCTACTTTCAGAAGGATATCATATTGCTTATCTAAATACAGACGATCAATTTGGTAGCCCAAAAGCTGTTAAATCTTGGGATAGTTTTTATAAATACCTTATAAGGTCTCATGACTTTAGCGTAAAAGTTGCTTTGGAAGGCGTTAGTCGTGGTGGCTTATTTGTTTACAACTGGGCCAAGAAAAACCCAGAACTTGTAAGTTGTATCTATGCAGAAGCTCCTGTATGTGATTTTACAAGTTGGCCAGGCGGATTTGGTACCGGTATTGGCTCTGAAAGGAACTGGAAAATTTTAAAGGAAGAATATGGATTTTCTTCCGATGCTGAAGCCAAGCAATATGCGGACAATCCTATAGACAATCTTGAGGCCTTGGCCAAAGCAAAAGTACCCATCTTACATATGATTAGTTTAACAGATTCTGTGGTACCCCCAAAAGAGAACACCTTCCCCTTGATAAACAAATATATTGAACTGGGCGGAATAGCCACTGTAGTTACTTGTACCGAAGGAAAGCAAACCTTACACGGCCATCATTTTCCCATTGAAACACCACGCTTGGGAGCCGATTTTATAAAATACCACACAAAAAAGGAGCCTACAATTTTGAACTCAGCAGCCTATCACAACCTAAGGGGTGGTTTGCAAAACAGCTTTCTTAAATTTCAGCGAGAAAAAACGGGCCGAGTGGCTTTTTTAGGAGGTTCTATCACCTATAATGGGGGTTGGCGCGATAGTATTACAAACTATTTAAAAACTAAATTCCCAGAGACAAAATTTGAGTTTATCGCTGCAGGAATTCCTTCAACAGGTAGTACTCCAGCTGCTTTTAGAATGGAACGTGATCTTTTTAAAGGAGGCCCTGTAGATTTACTTTTTGAAGAAGCCGCCGTAAATGATGACACAAATGGCAGAACAAACGAAGAGCAAATACGCGCTATGGAAGGTATTGTGCGCCATGCCCGCTATAAAAACCCTGCAACTGATATTGTCATCATGCATTTTGTAGATCCAGGGAAAATGAAATCGTATCGCAACGGCATCATTCCACAGGTCATACAAAACCACGAAAAAGTGGCAAAACACTACAACATTCCCACAATAAACCTAGCTAAGGAAGTTACAGATAGAATAGATGCTGGTGAATTTAGCTGGACCAAGGATTTTAAAAACCTTCATCCCTCTCCATTTGGGCAAGGTATCTATGCACATTCCATGCTTACCCTTTTAGACAATGCTTGGACCAGACCTATGGCTGAAGATGATAAAATTGGCAGCTACCACTTACCAGACCCCATAGATCCGTTTAATTATGACAAAGGCATGCTCATAGATATTAACACTGCAAAACTAAGTGGCGATTGGAGAATAGTAGAAAATTGGAAACCTCAAGACGGTAAAGGAACAAGACATAACTACACCGATGTACCCATGCTCATCAGTGAACAAATTAATTCAGGCAAGGCTACTTTAACTTTCACTGGTAATACAGTTGGAATAGCCGTTGCCGCGGGACCAGATTCTGGCACAATTAGCTACAGAATTGATGGTGGTACTTGGCAAAAATTAGACCTACTAACCAATTGGAGTAGAAGTTTACATTTGCCTTGGTTTTTTACATTAGCTAGTGGGTTAAAAAATACAAAACACAAGCTACAGATTAAAATTATAGAAAATGAAGATCCTTCACAAAGGGTAGGCAACGCTTGTAGAATCCGCTATTTCTATAGCAACAAATAAAATATTATAATTTCCACTATGAACAGACAAACTACATCCTATTTCAAGCATTGTTTTTTATTGCTAATCACCCTCTTGTTTGGTTTAAAAGCCAACGCACAAGAACCAATTAAGGTTTTTATTTTGGCTGGGCAATCGAACATGCAAGGGCACGGAGAAATGGAAAAAGGAGCGAAAGGCAATCTTAATTGGGTAGTTAACAACGATAAAACGGGTACCTACAAGCACCTACGCCAAGACAATGGGGATTGGGCAAAAAGAGATGATGTTTTTATTTACACCCAAGACAAATTTGAAAAATTAAAAACCGGAAAATTAAGTGCCGGTTACGGAGCATTGGACCATACAATTGGACCCGAGTTAGAATTTGGAAACGTAGTAGGTGATCAATATGGGTCTAAAGTCCTACTTATTAAAACTTCTTGGGGTGGCAAAACCATAGCGGTAGATTTTCGTTCCCCTAGCGCGGTAGGCCCAAATGGGTATCATAAATTGCCTGCTAAAGAAAAGGATACTGGCTATTATTATGTTAAAATGCTTTCTAACATTTATCAAGTATTAGACAGTCTGCAAAATTATGTTCCTGGCTACAAAGGCGAAGGCTATGAAATTTCAGGCTTTGGCTGGCATCAAGGATGGAATGATAGGGTTACAAAAAGTGCAAACCCATACTATGAAGAAAATTTGGTGCATTTTATTAAAGATGTTCGCAAGGATCTAGGAACACCTAATCTCCCTGTAGTAATTGCAACTACAGGAATGAAGGGTTGGGCAGACAAGGACCCAAGAGCACTTTCCATAATGAATGCACAGTTGGCCATGACGAACTACCCGGAATTTAAGGATAACGTATCGGTTGTGGACACACGAGATTTTTATATTGACAGCGCTAATTCACCTGCAAACCAATTTTATCACTGGAATAGAAATGCGGAAGCTTACCTTCAAATTGGAGAAGGTATGGGCAAAGCTATGGTAGCCTTAAAAAAGGCACAAACTGCTCAAAATATTTCTCAAAAAACTAGAACTGTTGCCAGCTATGACAACAACTACCTAACTCCTACCCCACCCGTGGGATGGAATAGCTGGAATGCCTTTGAAAAGGATATCGACGAAAACAAAATAAAGGAAATTGCCGATATTATGGTGAGTTCTGGTATGCGAGATGCAGGCTATAAATATTTGGTTTTAGACGACGCTTGGATGGCTGCAGAAAGAAATGAAAAGGGACAGTTGGTAGCTGATTCAATTAAATTCCCTAGTGGAATGAAAGCGATTGGTGATTACATCCATAGCAAGGGCCTTAAATACGGAATTTACGAATGTAGAGGAGATTTAACCTGTCAGAATTTACCGGGTAGTTTTGAACACGAACAAACAGATATGGATTCTTTTGCTGAGTGGGGCGTAGATTATATTAAATTAGATGCTTGTTTTGCTAGAAAAAACGGGAGACTGTCTACAGAGGATTTTGATGTATACCACAAGGCAATCTTAAACACTGGCAGACCTATGATTTTGAGTATTTCCGATTTTGGAAGTGGTGCTTGGGCTTGGGGCGGAAAAAACTACGGACAACTTTGGCGTACTTCAGGTGATATTTTTCCAAGAATCCAATCTGTGTACCGATGTGCTGAAACCTCTGGAGGGGATGGTGCCATTCACCCTGCCTTTAATGGTTTGTGGCAATTTGCTGGGCCCGATAGTTGGAATGATCCTGATATGTTGCAGGTTGGAAACCTAAAAAGTACTGTAGAAGATAAAGCACATTTTAGCCTATGGAGTATTTTAGCAGCACCAATTATGGCGGGTAATGATTTACGCGTGATGTCTGATGACGTTAAAAATATTCTTACTGCCTCTGAAGTTATCGCTATCAATCAAGACACAAGGGCACATCAAGGATATAGAGTCTACAATAAAGATAGTATTGAAATCTACAATAAGCCGCTAGCCGATGGTACTACAGCTGTTTTACTATTAAACAAGAGTGAAAAAATAGCAGCTATAACCGTTCTTTGGGAACAAATTGGCGTAATGGGTTCACAAAATGTAAGAGACCTTTGGTTAGAAAAAGACCTTGGAGAATTTAATGGATCCTTTACAACTAAAAACCTTGGTAAACACGAACACCTATTACTTAAAATTGGCACAGTTGGCAGTACACCTATAGGCGGGCCAATCCCAGTGTCTGAGGAAAAATATACAGTAACCCAGTCAGGAATCACCTATTTAAGTGATATCTATTATATGCTTAAAAAAGGAAATGCCCCAGTTGAAGATAAAAATTTTCATGGAAAGCATCTGAAAATAGGTCGTAAGAAATATAAAAAAGGGTTTGGGGTTAAAAGCAATTCAGAAATGATGTATAACCTGAACGGAAAAGCCGATCGTTTTAAAGCCGTGGTTTCTTTGGGTAAAAATTCACCCAAAGGAGCAACAGGCCGTTTTCAAGTTATGGTTGAAGAAAAGTTTGGAGGACGTGTACTTTTTGATAGTGGCCCTATGAAAAAAGGAGATGCTCCTGTTAAAATAGATATCGATGTTAGCGGGTTAAACTTTATATTACTAGATTTTTCTGGTAAAAAAGTGTTTGGAAACTGGGGAGATACCAAGGTAATTTCTAATTAATAAAGACTGTTTTACAACAGATCGATAGCAACAATGACTACCCTGAGTAGGAGTATAAAAAAATAATTTCAATACGGAATACATGAAAAACAAAAACAGATTATCGCTCATAATTTTACTACTGGTTGTCGTAGTACTTATTGGTTTCATAGTACCAACATTTTTTAGTTCAGAACCTCAAAAACCTTTACTTGCCCTGAGCGATGAAGTGGCAAAATTAAAATTAGAGGATGCCAAATGGATTACGTACGACAGAAAATTACCAGAAACTGATTCTTTGTTTTACTTAACGCATCCTGCTCCATTGTTTCGGAAAGAGTTTACTCCAAAGAGTTCAATTTCATCAGCTCGTTTATTAATAACTTCGGCTGGATACTACCAAGCTACCATAAACGGTGAGCCAATAGGAAAAAACATTCTAGACCCTGCTTGGACCAATTTTAGCAAACGTATTTATTTTTCTGAGTACGATATCACAGCCCAAATAACCAAGAACGCCAACTGTTTAGGAGTTAGCCTTGGGAATGGTTTTTACAATCCTCTTCCTTTAAGAAAGTGGGGACGCAGAAACTTAAGGAAAGACCTTACAGTAGGAAAACCTACACTTACGGCAAAACTATTAATTGAGTATGCTAATGGAGAAACTGAAGAAATAAGTACAGACAACACATGGAAGTACACGTATGGTCCCATTCAAAAAAACAGTGTTTATATTGGGACTGTTTATGATGCACGACAAGAAATAGCAGATTGGAACACCGTTGGTTATGACGATAAGCAATGGACTTTTGCCAAACTTAGCGATGGCCCAGGCGGCGAATTACAGAAGGCATTTTTTCCACCAGTACAAGTCACTCAAACTATAAAACCCACTGGCATTACTAGTCCTGAAAAGGGAGTTTATATTGTAGATATGGGTGTTAATTTTACGGGTACTTATAAAATTAAACTAAGCGGAAAGCCTGGAGATAGTATCAATTTCAGGTTTGGGGAGCGTATTTATGAGGACGGAACATTAAACCCAATGACCACTGTTATAGGACAAATTAAAAGAAAAGGTGTGGGCGGACCTGGTGCTCCAGATATCGCTTGGCAAACTGATAGCTATATTATTGGTGATTCTAAAGAAGCCTGGTTTCAACCCCAATTTACATACCATACTTACAGATATATGGAAATTATCGGCTTAGAAAAAGAACCAAAACTACAAGACATCCAAGGTCTTTTCTTTAATACTAGTGTTGATACTTCCAATAGTTTTAACAGTTCATCAGCCTTACTGAATAACATCCAAGATATCACACAAAGGTCATTTTTATCAAATCTAATCAGTGTACAGTCTGATTGCCCTGCCCGAGAAAAATTTGGTTATGGGGGCGATTTAAATGCAACCAGCGAAGCCTATATCAACAACTATGATATGCGCGGAATTTACCGCAAAACAGTTTATGACTGGGTAGACGCGATGAAAGATTCTTCCTTTGTAGATACTGCCCCTTTTGCAGGAGTTCAATACTGTGGTATCAGCTGGGAGTCTGCTTATTTAACCACGCAGTACTACTTATACCTCTATTACAATGACACCGATTTTGTAAAGGAAATGTATGAAAAGAATAAAACGTGGATGGAAAAAGTAGCCAGAATTCACCCTGACGGTTTGGTTGAAAAAGGTTTGAGCGATCATGAGTCTTTAGAACCCGTGCCTGTCCAATTAACAGGTACAGCTCATTACCTGCAAAGTGCTGAAATTATGGAAACCTTTGCTAAGGTCATGAACGACGAAGAAAATGCATCTAAATATAGGGATCTTGCTAAACATTTAAGAGGATTGATTAAAACAAAATTTTGGGACACTCCTATAACCAATAAAATAAACCGTCAGACTTTATTTTCTACCTTACTTTATCATAATATTATACCAGAAGCTGAACTTGGAGCTGCCAAAGATTCTTTACAAAAAGCAATAAACAACGGCCCTTCCGGACATTTCAATACAGGCATTTTTGGCACCAAATACGTTTTAGAAGCCGCTTCTAAAAACATTTCACCCGATACTGTATTTGATATTGTAAATAGCAGAACATACCCAGGATGGGGGTTTATGGTAGATAATGGAGCCACCACCCTGTGGGAAACTTGGAAAGAAAGTGATGGCGTATTTTCTAACAACCACCCTATGTTTGGTTCTGTAACTGAATGGTTTTACAGATGGTTAGGTGGTATACAACCCGATCCTGAAAACCCTGGTTTTAAAAGATTCTTTTTAACACCGGCCACCCCTGAAGGACTTGAATTTGTGAATACAAAATACAATTCACCTTATGGAACCATTGTATCCAATTGGAAGAAGCTTGCCCCTAACTCATATGAATACACCTTTGTAATTCCTGCAGCGAGTAGTGCTTTGATTCAATTGGAATTCAATACTACTCAAGAAATTAACATTATCAAAGATGGTGCACCCTTTAATAAAGAGCTAAAAACGGCTGATTTTGAACTCAACGAAGGCAATTACACCATTGTTATAGCACCAAAATAAGTACATACCCATATTAGTGCGCTACACTTAACAATACCGAATCATTAGAATTAAAAACAATGACACAAACAACATTACAGTCCTTTTTTAACAAGAAGCCTTTTCTTTTTTTACTTGTATTTATTTCTTTTTTAAGCTTAACCGCGCAAGAAAAAGTTTTCCCTGGTGCTGATGAAAGAACACCATCTAAAGCACAATATTTTAGCTGGATCAACAATACAAATGAAGGGCCCACTGATGAACACACAAGAATTAACCTAGAATTCTTTGGTTGGCTTAAAAGTGAGTATGGGATGCAATTAGACATTTATGCTATGGATGCCGGCGCTATTGATGGTAAGAATTTCTATGGCAGTATTTATTCAGATCGATTTAAAAAGCAATTCCCCAATGGTTTTGACCCTATTTACAAGCAAGCAAAAGATCTTGGTATACGCTTAGGAGTTTGGGGTGGACCTGATGGTTTTGGAGACACGCCTGAAGAAGAAAAAAAGCGTATTGACGAAATGGTTAAGTTGTGTAGAGATTATGAATTTGCACTCTTTAAATTTGATGCCGTTTGCGGCCCATTACGACCAGAAAAAGAAGATGCTTTTATAAAGATGATGAAAGAAGCGCGTGTGCATAGTCCTGATTTAATTTTATTAAACCACAGACTGGGTCTTGATAAAGCAAAACCGTATGCCACAACTTTCTTATTTGGAGGCAATGAAACGTATATAGACATTCACATGACTAATAATGTAACAGCTCCTCACAACAGAGCTGCTGCATTGTCTAGAGGACTTGTACCAGAACTACAACGTTTAACAGAAGACCATGGGGTATGTATTTCGTCTTGTATCGATTATTGGGAAGATGATTTAATATTACAGGCATTTAACAGGGCCCTAATTCTTTCTCCAGAAATATATGGCAACCCTTGGTTACTAAATGAGAATGAATTTTCAAAATTAGCATACATCTATAATTTACACAAAAAGTATAGAGATATCCTTCTAGATGGTATGGTGTTAGATAAATCCTATGGACCAAATGCTGTGTCTAGAGGAAATGGAAAAACCCAATTAATAAGCCTTAGAAACTTAAATTGGGAAACTTCAACGTATTCTGTAAAGTTGGATGAAGAAATTGGACTTAAAGCTGATGGAAAAATTACATTACTTCAAGTACATCCTAGTGAAAAATTAATTGGTACATTTTCAAAAGGTGAGACCATTCCTGTGGATGTGCTTCCGTTTAGATCAGCTCTATTTATTGCTACTACCGAAGCCGATAACGATCCTATTTTAGCTGGAACAAATTTCCAAACCGTTAAAAATATCCCTGGTTCTCCAATTGAAATTGAAATTTTAGGAATGCCTGGAACTACTGCAAACATTGAGCTCCTTAACAACAATTTATTTAGTTCCGCTAAAATCAATGGAAAAAACACCCAAAAATTAGCGGATGGAAAAAAATTAAAAGTTAATTTTTCAGGAACCAAATTAAAAAACAACTATCACCGCAAACTTAATTCATTTGCAGAAACAACCATTCCGGTTGATGTTGAAGCCATCTACGAAGCAAGCATGTTTGCTGCAGACAACAATGCCTTAGAAGTACGTTCTTTAGAACGTTCTGGCGAAACCACAATACCAGCGGTTAAAGCTGCACGAGATGCATTTTTCAATCAAGATGCATTTGTGAATAGAGGTATCTGGGATAAAAATTTGTTTGATGGAGATTTAGACACTGGGTTTTGGCCTTCTAAGCGGTATCGCGTAGATACTCGTATTGAAGGAGGAGCTTTTCGCTTAGATTTAGGAGAAATCACTTTTTTAGATAAACTTCTAATCAGTGTTCCTAATGAGTTTGGATTACAGCCTTTATTAATCGGCGAAGGAAATTTTGTTGAAATATCTACCGATTTGGTACACTGGGAAGAATTAACCTATTTAGCTGCGATAAAATCAGAAATAAGCATCGGAAAAAAAGTACGTTACCTACGATTTAAAAATAGTCCACAGCAATTGGTAGAAATTGAAGGAATCGCCAACGGAAAAAAAGTAGACAGAAGCTTATGGAGAGCGTCTAACTTGTTCGCTCATCCAAGCAAAAAAAAGGCACAAAAAGTATGGAAGTCTAAAATAGTTTTAGACGAAATTGCTGAAGGAAGTTACCTCTGTATTGCGTTAAACGGAAAACACGGTGTAGAAGGCGCCTATGCTGCTGCCAAAATGGGAGATACTTATATTGGCGCACCAGACAGAGCATCGTCTTACCCAGCGAATAACTGGGAGTTTATGACCGCCCGCAGAGACAGTAACTACACCTATTATATTCCACTTGACGCTAGTATGGTAGGAAAAGAAATTGATGTTTTTGTGATGGGGTATGATAAAGAAAACCTCAGTTTTAATCCTGAATTATGGATTACGGCTTATCCACAACCCTTTAAAAAAATAAAACTAACATTAAGCAGGGAGTAAAACGAATTCTATTTTTAATTAAAAATATTAAGTATGTTTAAAAAATCAATACCAAATAGTTTCTTACTGATTGTGCTATTCTGCATTACCCATATGGCAACTGCAGAAATAAAACTACCTTCTATTTTTGGAAGTCATATGGTATTGCAACAACAGACAGATGCCGCAATTTGGGGTATGGCAGACCCTAATAAAAATGTGGAAGTAACCACTTCTTGGGATGGTAAATCCTATACCACAAAGGCGGACAGAAAAGGAAAGTGGCACTTAAAAGTTAAAACTCCTAGTGCAGGTGGCCCTTATGATATTAGAATCACAGACGGCACTCCAATAACACTAACCGATATTTTAATTGGAGAAGTATGGGTTTGCTCTGGACAGTCTAATATGTATATGCGATTAAAAGGTCTTGTAAACCAACCTGTATTGGATGCCAATAAAACTATTGCGACTTCTACCAATAATGAGATTCGATTTTTCAATGTAAAATTAAAGGCTAGCCTTGAGAAACTAGATGATTTTTCAGGAGAGTGGTTAGCTAGTAATCCCGAAAATGCCGTTAATTTTAGTGCTACGGCCTATCATTTTGCAAAAATGCTTCAAGAAGTATTACAAGTACCCGTGGGCATCGTAAGCTCAAGTTGGGGTGGAACGGCTATTGAACCATGGATTAGCGAGAGTGGTCTTCAATCTTTTGATTGGGTGCCAAAACCTGGACTAGATGCTAAAGGGAGAGTAACTCAAAGGATTCCTGCGGCTCTCTTTAATGGTATGATACATCCAATGAAAGGCTTTGCAATGAAAGGCGTTTTATGGTACCAAGGAGAGTCTAATCGTAATAATCCTGAAAAGTATAGTGCATTGTTAGCTGGTATGATCAACAATTGGCGAAACGAATGGAACATTGGCGAATTCCCTTTCTATTATGTGCAAATTGCTCCCTATAACTATGGAACTGCCGGTTTAAATTCTGCCTTATTAAGAGAGGCACAACTACAAACCTTAAGCCAGACGACCAATACAGGTATGGTGAGTTTAATGGATATTGGCGAAGAGCATATTATTCACCCTGCTAACAAACAAGTAGGGGGTGAACGATTGGCATATCTAGCCTTAGCTAAAACATACAATCTTAAGGGCATTGCCTATTCAGGGCCTGTTTTAAAAGAAATGAAAATTGAAGGGTCTGTTGTCAAATTATCCTTTGATCATGCCAAAAATGGCTTAAACACCTTTGGAAAACCACTTGTTAATTTTAAAATTGCAGGGAAAGACAAGCGTTTTTATCCAGCTAACGCCACTATTAATTGGCAAGGAATTACGTTGTTTTCGGCCTTTGTAAAAGAGCCCGTAGCAGTTCGCTATGCCTTTGACGACTTTGTAATTGGGGAATTACACAATACAGAAGGTTTGCCTGCATCTTCTTTTAGAACAGATGCCTGGGAAGTAGAGTAAAACTTTACGGATAAACACAATAGAAAAAAAATAATTAATAGCTCATAGAAATTTGATAATATGAAACTTACAATTACCAGAAGATTTCAACCCTTACTGTACGTACGCCTTCTCATTGTTAGCCTGTTTTTTTTAGGTGTTTCTTGCAAAGAAACACCTAAAAAAAATACAATTGTTAAGCATACCACGAAACCCAATGTTCTTATTATATTAACCGATCAATGGCGCGCCCAAGCCACGGGATATGCTGGTGACCCTAACGCTGTAACACCCAACCTTGACAATTTAGCCTCCGAAAGCATCAACTTCAAAAATGCCATTTCTGGCACTCCCGTTTGTACGCCTTTTAGAGCCGCTCTTTTAACAGGGCAGTTACCATTAACTACAGGTATTTTTATGAACGACCTGCAACTGAACCCCAATGCCTTGACTATGGCTGAAATATTTGCAGAGCAGGATTATAACACGGGCTATATTGGCAAGTGGCATTTAGATGGTCATGGTAGGTTACAGAATGTACCAGAAGGTCCCAGAAGACAGGGTTTTCAATTTTGGAACGGAAATGAATGTACCCATGATTATAACCATTCTGTATATTATGACAATGACGATCCCAACAGGAAAATATGGGAGAATTATGATACTTTTGATCAGACCGATGCTGCATTACACTTTATCAAGGAACATAAAACCGCCGACAACCCGTATTTGATGGTCCTTTCGTATGGTACACCCCATGGCCCCTATCATACAGCACCGGAGGCCTATAGAAATCGGTTTGACCCAGAAAAGATACAACTTCGACAAAATGTACCGGACAACCTAAAAGAAAAAGCCAAAAAAGATCTCGCTGGTTATTATGCTCATATAGCCGCTTTGGATGATATGATCGGTAAAATAAAAAAAGAACTCAAAGAGAATGGCCAATGGGATAACACCATTGTCCTATTCACTTCGGATCATGGTGATCTCCTTGGTTCTCATGGTGAATTAAAAAAACAACAACCCTATGATGAATCAATTGGAGTTCCTTTTTTACTGAAATTACCTTCCAATGCTGACATTAAACCGAGTATAAAACAAACAGTTATTAACTCAGAAGATATTTTACCAACACTATTAGGCCTTACCTCAATTGCTATTCCCAATACCATAGAAGGTACCGACTTTAGTGCTCTTATTACAAATAACGAGGATATAGAAAATGCAGGTCTTATTAGGTCCATACAACCTTTCGGCTCATGGAATAGAGGTCGAGGCGGACGCGAATACAGAGGGTTAAAGACCCCTAGATTTACCTATGCTCGAGATTTAAAAGGCCCGTGGCTTTTGTTCGATAACCAAGAAGATCCATACCAAGAAAATAATCTTATTGGAAACGAAAAGTATACAAGCGTACAAGCTACATTAGACAAGCAATTAGATCAAAAATTGAAAGCCAATAATGACCAATTCCTACCTGGCCCCGAATACATTAAAAAATGGGGGTATACAGTGGATAAAACAGGGACTATTCCATATACTCATTAATTACATTTAAATTAATTCCGTTATACAACATAACCGAAGTGGCTTGAACACAACTTTAAAACATTAAAATGAACCATAATAACAACATTCTTTTATAGGCTCTAGATTTTGTTTTATTTTCTTTCCATTCTTAGAATCCAAATGCACAAAACCAACCAAATGTCATTCTAATTGGAACAGACGATCAAGGTTTTGGGGATTTAGGGTATTGTGTAAATCCACACGAAAAAATGGACAAATGATACAAAGTGAGGGTTACTGTTCTGATGTATTTACAGATGTTGCAATGAATTCCATCAATGACGATATAATTACTATTGACGCTTTAAAACTAGAGGAAGCAACAACCAGATTAACGCCATTTCTTCCAGAAGAAAAAGGGTTTTACATAAAACCTTTTTATGTCAAAATTGAATCTATATAAGCGTTAACCCAATCTACCTTTAGTTGCTATTGTTTAACCACTGTTTAAGTCCTATCCTATTTCCTTCAAGGAAGAATTCCTCCAGAGCTAAAACATTACTTTTCTCTCTCTAAAAGCCGCTAAAAACGATCAATTTTTATTGCTTGCGTTTAGAATTCTACAAAAAAGTTAAGGCTCTACTTAAAAAATTTCTTTATTTTTTTAAGAATTTTTTAAGAATTTGTTGGCAACCAAAAAACAGTATCCATAGATATAAAAAATTTGTTTTGAAATAAAATACCTTCCTCGCTATTCTCAATAAAACACTCATTATCACTATTTTACATATAAAAAATAGGTTGTTTCGATCAAAATAAAGCCAATCATAATGTACTAACAGTACATGTATAAAGCGTAAAATCGACTTTAAATACACTTATTTTCTTAACATTTTTTTAACTAAAACAGGACAGTACAGGATACATTTTAACAGTTGAAGTTTTACCTTGAGCCCATTGCAAACAAACTCAATACATAATTTAAAAGAAAACTATGAAAAAAAATGAACCAATGAACAGTAAGTTAAAGCTTGGTGTTGTTGTCTTACTATTTCTGTTTAGTACGGCCTTTGCCTTAGCTCAAACAATTACTGGATCAGTTTCCAGTATCGATGGTCCCCTATTAGGTGCCAGTATTCTAGAAAAAGGAACAACTAATGGAACACAAGCAGATTTTGATGGTAAATTTACAATCAAAGTCACCAATGAAAATGCTATATTGATCATATCCTATGTAGGTTATGCTACTAAAGAAATCCCTCTTAAAGGCCGCAAAAACATTGTTGTGAATTTAGAAGAAAATGCAGCTGGTCTAGATGAAGTAGTCGTTGTAGGTTACGGTACTCAGAAAAAATCAAATTTAACAGGTGCCATCTCAATTGTAAACAGTGAAGTATTAGAAGACAGGCCTGTTGCTAATGCGATGCAAGCTTTGCAAGGAGCTGCACCAAATTTACAAATCACAACATCAAATGCGACTGGCGAACCTGGCGCAGGGATGAATGTTAACCTTAGGGGGTTAAGTTCATTTGCTGGAGGAAGTACCTCTCCTTTGGTATTAGTTGATGGTATTCCTATGGGGATAAACGATATTGACCCAAATGATATTGCGTCTGTATCAGTACTAAAAGATGTAGCTTCTTCTGCCATATATGGTGCAAGAGCAGCCTACGGTGTCATTTTAATTACCACAAAAAGAGGTAAAAAGAATAGTGGTGTTAAATTTTCATATTCTACCAACTATGCACTTAACTCCTTATTGAATATGCCACAAAATGCAGATGCACTTTCATTTGCACATACTATGAACCAAGCAAGGGCTAATATGGGAGCAGGTCCTTACTTTAATGATGATGCGCTCGACAGAATTGCACAAAATCTAGCAAATCCTGGAAGTGCTCCTGAAGTATTGCCAACACCTAATGGACAAGCTTGGAACCTTGGAGTAGACGGACTTAATGCTTCTGCAGCTACAGATTGGGAATCACTTTTATTTAAAAGTTCTGGATCCAGACTAAAACACAACCTTAGTATGAGTGGTGGTGGTGAAGATTTAACTTTTTACCTTTCTGGTGGTCTTTATCAAGAGGAAGGGTTATTAAAACAAGGCGATGATTTATATGACAGGTATAATATTGATGCAAAAATTGATGCAAAGATTTCCCCTTGGGCAAATATTTCCTTTTTGGCAAAATATAAGTACGAAAAGCAAGAATATCCAGATCATGCTGGTAATGGCAGATCCTTTGTGATGTTACTTATGACTAGGTTAAAACCAACGAAACCTGCATTTTACCCTGGCACAGATGTATGGACCGGAAGAGTTGGAGAACAAGAATTACACAGGGCTATGGATAAAAGTAGACAATTAGTTATTTCTCCTAGATTAACACTAGAACCAATCAAAGATTGGGTAACAAACATTGATCTTAACTACAGGACAAATGACAATAGCAGTCAATCTGAATTTCCAACAGTACCAACTGCAATACCAGATGGTCTAGGTGGATCAATAGTTAGCTCTACTAGCCGATTAAATACGCGTTACCAAGCGAGCACTAATACAAACACCTATTTATCTCCAAACATCTATTCTAACTATTCAAAGAGTTTTGGCAAGCATAACTTCAACATAATGGCTGGTTACCAGCAAGAAGTATATAACTACTTTAATTTAAATGCCCAAGCTTTTCATTTATTAACAGATGCCATTCCTTCAATTAGTACAGCAGTAGGTGAATCAACAGTTTCTGATGGAAAAGGACATTGGTCTACTCAAGGTGTTTTTGGAAGGTTTAAATATAATTTTGATGAAAAATATTTACTGGAAATGAATATTAGAAGAGATGGATCTTCAAGGTTTGAGCCAGGCAAGGAATGGGGAACCTTTCCTTCTGCATCAGCTGGATGGGTAGTTTCAAAAGAATCATTTTACCCATTAAAAGATCAAATTGAATTCTTAAAATTCCGAGGGTCTTATGGTTCTGTCGGAAACCAAAACGTTGCCAATTATTTATACATTCCCAATTTACCAACAAGGGAGTCCAATTGGTTGTTTGGTGGAGAACGGTTATGGACCGTGGGAATCCCAAATCTATCTAGTGTTGATTTAACATGGGATAAAGTGAATACATTAAATTTAGGGTTAGACTTACAGGCACTAGACAGAAGACTAGGCATTACCTTTGAATGGTATAAAACTGTAAATAACGACCTTGTTGGTCCCGGTCTTACAGCCCCAGCACTATTAGGAACTAGCGTTCCACTAACCAATGCAGGAGAAATAACTACAAAGGGATGGGAAGTTGAAGTATCCTGGAAAAATACTTCAGATAATTTTTCTTACGGTGTAAAAGGTGTTTTATCTGATTATAGAAGACGAGTAACAGAATACAATAATCCAACAAAACTTCTAAATGCGTACCACATTGGACAAGAATTGGGAGAAATTTGGGGTATGGAAACTGCAGGTCTTTTCCAGACAGAAGATGAAGTTACAAACTATCCCATAGATCAATCGTTTATATACTCTGGAAATTGGTTTCCTGGTGATGTTAAATATGTAGATTTGGATGGTGACGACATAATTAATACCGGAGACAATACAAGAGATAATCCAGGGGATAGAAAAATCATAGGAAATAGTACGCCTAGATTTCAATTTGGTTTAAGTGGTCATGCATCCTGGAAAGGAGTTGACATTTCATTCCTTGTACAAGGTGTAGCCAAAAGAGATTTGGATCTTAGGGGACTTGGAACTTTTAGAGGACCAGCAAACGGACCTTTACACGCTAATGTATATGAAGAGCACTTAGATTTTTTCAGGCCAGAAGACACAACAAACCCCTTAGGCCCTAATACAGATGCTTATTTTCCAAATTCATATTCTCAGTTTACGGGGCAAAATAATAAAAACTATCGTTTTACAACAACTAGATTCCTTCAAAATGGAGCATATACTAGACTTAAAAATCTTCAAATAGGGTTTACACTCCCCACTAACGTAACTGAAAAATTAAAAATTTCTAAGGCTAGAATCTATTTGTCTGGAGAGAATCTATTAACGTTTACAGATTTAATGATCTATGATCCTGAAGCTTTTAATGGAAGAACAGGTCGTACTGGTGACCAATATCCGTTGAGCAAGGTATACTCATTAGGCTTAAATATTAACTTCTAAAACTAAAACAATGAAAAATATATATTATATATTCTTGATATTCACAATAGGAATATTTTTTAATTCCTGTACCGATGATTTATTGGAAAAAAATCCACTAGATGAAATTTCAAATGCTGATTTTTGGAAGACAGAAGGTGATTTACAATTGTATTTAAATGACCTTTATGGCAAGTTTCCAGGCTGGGCTGGTGGAGGTGCGGCACCATCGCCAGATTTAGGAACCGATATTGTTATTGAATCTTCTGAGTGGTTTGGAGGATCTTCAACTCCTCGTTTAGATGGAACGCTTAATGTACCAGCAACTGGCGGAGGCTGGAACTGGGGAAATGTTCGTGAAATCAACTTTTTTCTTGAAAATGCAGCGCGTGCGGAAAGTGGTGATTTAGTAGAACATTATATCGGAGAAGGTCACTTTTTTAGAGCTTACTTTTATTATAATTTAATGAGAAATTTTGGAGACCTTCCCATAATTACTAAAGTATTAAATGTTGAGGATAATGACATTTTATACAGTGAGCGTAGCCCTAGAACAGAGGTTGCAAATTTTATTTTAGCTGAATTGGATTTGGCCATTTCTAAGATGAAGGATGCTAGCGAATTACAAGAACCATCACGATTAAATAAAGATATAGCTTTACAATTTAAAGCTAGGGTTGCCTTGTATGAAGGTACATGGGAAAAATACCACCAAGGAACTGATTTTGCAGGAAGCACTAATGGAGCAGGTTTTTTACAACAAGCTGCCGACGCAGCAAAAAGTGTAATGGATGCTGAAAATTATTCACTAGCTACAGGAAATGTAAATGAGGCTTATTATAATTTATTTGTGCAAACAGACTACAGTGGGCATCCAGAAGTTATGTTGTACAAACAGTATGATTATTTAACCTACAACATCCAGAATTCGTTGTGGAACCAACCCAATGCACATGGAATGACACGGGAAATGACTAAATACTATCTAGCTTCAGATGGATTACCCATAGCTGTGAGTCCTGAATTTACAGGAGATGCTACTCTTGCTGAAATACAAGAAAATCGCGATCCAAGATTAGCACAATCCGTAATGGCACCTGGGGATTTAGATTTTATTGGTATAAACGGTGATGAAGTTTTATTTTCAGTTCCTTTTATGACGCGTAATCCTACAGGATATTCCATTGAAAAATGGAGATCAAAACAATTGTTTGCAGAATTAAACAATCAAAGAACTAGAGACATTGGTTATATTATTTTTAGATACGCGGAATCTCTTTTAATATACGCGGAGGCTAAAGCAGAACTAGGAACTATAACCCAAGCTGATGTTAATATGTCAATTAACTTATTAAGAGATAGAGTTGGGATGCCAGATTTAGATATAACAAACATAACGGTTGATCCGGAATGGCCAGATTATGGATATGCAATGCCAGATTACTTATACGAGATTAGAAGAGAACGTGTTGTAGAGCTATTTGGTGAGGGAAATAGGCTAGATGATTTAATGCGATGGAGAGCGCATAAGCTCTTTGTAGACAAAAGGCCAACAGGAACAACGTACACCGCTGATATTGAAGCAGAGTTTCCTAATTTAGTGGTTAATAACGATGGCTTCCTTGATCCATTCAGGGATTACTTAAATACAGGAACTTATGGATTTGACCCTACAAGAGACTATTTATTACCAATACCATCAACGGAGATAACCTTAAACAACAAAATAGATCAGAACCCTAATTGGTAAAATTAAAATATCATTAACACCCATTACAAAAGAGCCGGTCAAAATAGAGACCGGCTCTTTTTTTATGTTATCACGTATTCCAATCGGCATTTAGTTACCCATTTCTACTAAGCAGTATGTTTGCCACAAATTCACCTGCTATACGTCTTTTAAGCACTAGTGAGAGATTTTTTTTAATAGAATCAGCTAAGTCTTAGTTAAAACATCATTCTAGCCACAAAAACCTTGTAAGTCACTTTATTACTTAGAAAGCAATTCCCTCATCTATCTAAAGTCAGCACCTATAAACTAAAATTAGTTTCCACCAAGTTGCTTACCCTCGCTTTTGGGAATGACAATTATACATAAACCTAATCTATAGGGAGACCAGAGTACATTCTTGTTTAGATTACCTAAAAAAAGCCATTGTAAATGTTTTCATTTACAATGGCTTTTATCCTATAACTTAATTGCGTTTCCCTACGCTAATTCCTAAATATCCTTACTCCACAATTAATTTGGCTCGCATTACCGAAGAGTGTCCTGGGAAGGTACAAACTATCCAATATTGACCTGGAGTATCAGGAATTTGAACATATATCTTTTCAGAACTTTCTGGCTGAAGTATTCCAGTGTGGTACAATACCAAATCGGTATCCGGAACATAATTGTAATCTGCACCATCTAAACCAAGTGATAATGCCATTTTACCTACTTCATCTACAGCTGCTTTCCCTTTTTCTGTAATCACAAGGTTATGAAGCATATCATCATTATTATTAAATGTTAATTCAACCTTAGTTCCTCTTTTTACAGTTACTTCTTCAACATCATATTTTAACCCTGGTTTGGTACCTATAGCCAGTTTTTGATCAACCTTATTGTTCCATGTTGCAGGCATCGTATTAGTGCGTTTTGGTTGATTAACCTTTTTATCGGATTTCGAAACTACGGTCATGGATGGAGAATTTAATTTTCCTCCAGGCACTTCGTTTAGGGTGTAGTACCCTGTATTGTGTAATAGTAATTCCCCTGAAGTTGCTTTTGCACCTGGTACTTCTAATTGATGAATATACCCCAAACGCAAACCGTGGATTTTTAGGGTTACACTAAGCCCATCTTCTGAAACTTGTGCCGCATGAATCATTGCCGATTGTTTGTCAATGATATCACTCCCATATGTACTATGGTAATTATACGTAAATGTAGTTAGGTTGTACGAAGACACATCAGCAGCCAATTTTTTATTTACAGGCTTAGTAAATTCAAGTTTAAACCCGTCGTTTAAAGCCTTCATTGTTTTTATTTCAAAAGGCATTTTCCCTGTCCATTTTAATCGTTGTAGTCCATACTGTTTTTTTCCAGTAGAAGCCCATCCCCTACTTGTCATCCCAACAAACATACTTGCATCACTTCCCCAAATCATACGTAAAACTCCGGAAGAAAAACCTTCCCTAAAAGGAAAAGCTGCACCTTGGTAAACGCCGTTTATCTTTTCCATAAATACTCGGGTAATCTTACTGTGACCTTGATCACCGATAAACATTTGTCCTTCAAAAGGACCAAACTTACTTGCCGTAGTATCGTACAAAATATCTGAAGTAGCGATCCCCAAAACGGTATGTGGAAACCAAATGGCTGGTGCTTTAAGTGCTGGCAACTTTTTAGAATACTCATAAAGTGTAAGCCCAGAATCATCTTCTATATCACTTTGTTTTAATTTTATAGGAGATTTAGGATCTGAAGACCACTTTAATCCTGCTGGATTTCCTGCAAAATCACCTTTTTCCAAATGCGTCATTCGTCCAGAACCTACCCAATCGCCTTGATTTTCAGTATAAAAAACATCGCCTTCTTCATTTATTTCAAAACCAGATGGCGAACGCAAACCAGTTGCAATAGGTTCCATTTCGCCTTCTGGTGTAATTTTCAATAACCATCCACGCCATTTAACCAAGCTGTTACCGTGGCCCGTCCATGACAAATTAAGGGTAACCAACATATCTCCATTGGCCGTGAATTTAGGTCCATAGGAGTAATCGTGATAGTTACCGGATAACGGCCAAGAATAAATGGTCTTGTACAAATTTGCTTTTCCGTCGCCATTGGTGTCCGTTAAACGTGTTAATTCTCCCCTTTGGGCAAGGTAAAAACTATTGTCTTTAAAATTAAGTCCGAGAGACTCATGCAACCCGTGCGCAAATCTTTTATAAATAGGATTATCACTATAAGGCTTATCTATTACCCATACTTCTCCTCTTCTTGTAGATACGCCAAGCTTATCCTCATTGGTTAGCACTAAACCACCAACTTCCAAAATAACATCTTTGGGAATTGCAACATCTACAATTTCATAGTAAACAGCTTCTTTTTGAGCCATTTCAGAAGGAGCTTGCGCACTGAGCAAAGTGCTGAAAATTATAAAAACTAGTACTAATGATATTTTTATACTATGATACATATGCATTCTTTTAATTTACCAGATAATATTATAATTTATACTTTTATTTCCAGGAGCTATTTTTACCAATAACTCATCTTTACCATTCACATTTCTGATTATCGGGGTTATGCCATCAGAAGTAGAAAAATCTATAAAGTAGTTCTCGTCCCGAATCACATATGTCCCATCTGGTAATTTTTTAATTTCTTTACCGTCTGCCATTTTAAACCAAATCTCTTGACTTCCTGCAATTGAAATTACTCTTTTAAACCCTCTACCATTCTTTAATGCCTCTATTTTATTGGCGATGGTAGATTCGTTCATTTGATAGGAAAAAGTAGGAATTCCAGTGGCATCAAACTCATACCCCAATTGCTTTTGGATTATAGTGCTAGCAATACTATCTGGCCAAACCGTTCTTTCATCTTCTAAAAAAGCAAAATCTGGATTTCCGGTAAAAGAAATATTAAATTCATTGGGAACCCCTAGTTGTTCAATTCCGCGAACATACCACATATGGGTTGCGTCTAAAAATTGTCCGTCCCAAACTTTTAACAGCGATCCTAACTCTAAATCGTAGGCATAACTAACGCCTTCTGGCATACCAACCGAAATTACATGGGTACGTTTCTCCCCCTTATGCATTAAATAACTACGTTGTGTAACTGGCTCATTTTTAACCTCTATAATGACATCATTTTTTGGGTTTCTCCTCCTAGGTACAAATGAATTTTTAGCATGTAAATCGTGCTTTTCCATCTCAGGACCTTCAACAGATAGCCCTAATCCACTAGTTCTACCATTGTATTTATTATAGATTAACGCAAATGGTGTCTTCCCTTTTTGAAGCGCTATTTTGGCATAGCCATTAAAATTCTGATCAAGCTTGATTATTGTATCATTATTTAGTAATAAGAAGCCTCCAGCCACATTTACTTTGTAATTAAAAACATAATCCCCAGTAGTTGGCACTTCTAACTCTCCCTTGTATTCAAGAATTTTTCGAGGACGCTCACCTGTTGCCATCAAAGCTGAAATAGAATCTGTGTCTAGGGTACGAAGCGAGGTAATGGTATCCAAACCAGGTAGTGTTTCTGACTTACTATCATACTCGGTCATTTTAAGATTAGTTAAAGTTACCCTATTTTCTCCATACAATTTATACTTTAAATTTTTAATGGCTACAGGCCCATGATCACCTTGAATCATAAATGGTCCTAATGGTTTTTCATCTGTAAAAGCTGCGGCTCTTGTTGGCCCCGTAACTTCTACATTTTCATGTAGTAACTGATTATTTAGCCAAACTTCTTTAAACACTGCATTCTTGATTTTTTCACCTTCAGGATTAAATTTCGGCGCATGAAATACAATCCTAAAATGTTGCCATAAACCTGGCGCCTTAGCTGCGTTTAAATGAGGCGCATGGCCTTCATACCCCTTTTCTTCCGCTCTCTCATTATCCCAACGCTGGTAAATACCACCCATATCTGCAGCGGTAGGATTTAAAACACCCCAGCTATCAAATAATTGAATCTCATATCTCCCTTGAAAATACAAACCTGAATTAGAATTTACCGGCATCATAACATCAACCTCAACTTCTATATCTCCATGTTCAAAGGCTGTAAAAAGATGGTCTTTTGAGTTTGGAGTAGGTAAGTTTATTAAAACACCTGTACCTGGAGTGCCAGAAAGTGATTTGTCTTTTTTTCTATCCACATAAGCATCTTCAACAATTTGCCAATTGTCACCATTTTTTAAAAACCCAGACTTATCGTTTAAGTCAATGGTTTTAAATGGTAAAAATGATACAGGTACATCAACCAAATCGGTTTTTGTTTCTTTATTTTTATTTGTACAACTAATTACAATTAGTTGAGCAACTACAAGAAAAACGAGTATTTTCTTCATTAATTTAAGTTTAGTACAATATTATATAATTACTTAATTGCTTTTATCATTAATTTACCCATTTTTTTCCCCAACCAAAGATTAGATTCAGAATTAAAATGAGTATTGTCCTTAAGCGTTTCCAGTTTATCTGTATTGATAATAAAAACGTTTTTGTCTTGTGCAGCTACCGTATCTTGAGCGGCTTGTACCGTAGCAGTATAATCAAAAACCCAAGGTGTTTCACGCAATAGCCCTATTGATATTCGTCCCATTACAATGGGAAAGTCCGGTTTACCAATTTGGATCCGTACGTCCTTGAAGAAGATTTTTAAATTTTTCTCGTAATCATTGGCCCATTCTATGGTTTCAGCATCTGACTCCCCCTGCATCCATAACATTCCCTCAACTTCATAGGTAGCTCCAGATTGCTCTAGATTTTCTAATGCATTGTTCATGTTTTTAAGAAATCGGCTATACATTGGCTGATTAGGAAGCCAATGTTTCCATAATTTTGTTCCTCCTGCAGAAGTCTTTACTACCGCTATTCTGTGCTTCGGAAACTTTTTAGCCATTAAATGTGAAAATGCAATTTCAGGCCCAAATTTAAATTTTCTTCGGCTTGCAAAAGAGTCTGTTCCCAAAGCCATCCACTTATTTTCTTTATTGTCCCACATCATAATCTTGTCTGAATGGGTTTGGTATTTCTCAGGAAGTTCTTCTGATTTTCCGGTACCATCCATATTGGATTGGCCACCTAAAATAAAAACTTTAACCGGTAATTGATCTTGTTTGCTTTGGCCGTTACTAGAAACAGTAAAAAGAACAATAATTAAAAACAACACTAAAGAATTTTTATACAACATAAGTTTGGGTAACATTAAAATTTAATAAAATCATAAGATTCATACACTCCTAGGGTTTTTTCAATTTGATATTAAACAGAAAATATATCGAGAACAAAACTCCAGTTTTGAAATTTTTATCAGCGATATAATTTCTATAAAATTACAATCCTAAGGGCCATTCCTTAGTTTAATTTAACATTTGTAACGGTAGTATCTTTATACTGTTTTTGCAGTTTAAGCAATTCTGTATACATAGTTTGTGTTACTTCTTCATATCCTTCTTTTCCATAAAGGTTGTTTACTTCAGTAGGATCTTCTTTAAGGTCATACAACTCCCATTGGTCAATATCCTCATAAAAATGAATTAACTTATAGCGATCCGTTCTAACCCCATAATGTCTTTTAACCGAATGTGGTCCTGGATATTCATAGTAATGATAATAGACCGCATCTCTCCATTCCGCGGCTTCACCTTCTAACAAAGGAAGCAACGAATTTCCTTGCATATCTATAGGAATCTCTGCCCCTGCAAGTTCTAAAAAGGTTGGTGCATAATCAATATTTTGAACCAAATCTGGAATGGTTTTATTTTTAAATCTAGATGGTAATTTCATCAACAATGGGGTACGGAAAGATTCTTCGTACATAAAACGCTTGTCGAACCAGCCGTGTTCTCCCAAATAAAATCCTTGGTCAGACGTATATACAACCAAGGTGTTTTCTGCCAATCCATTTTCTTCCAAATAATCTAACACTTCACCTACACTATCATCAACAGAAGCAATACATCTTAAATAATCTTCTAAATACCGCTGGTACCTCCATTCCATCAATTCCTTACCTTCTAAACCTGCTTCTTTAAAATAGGTAATTTCCTTTTCATAGGCCTTATCCCATGCAGCCCGTTGGGCAGGATTCATACGGTTGATCTGATTTTCAAAATATTTACGAAGAGGCCCATCAATTTCGCCTTCTTTATCATACATTTTTAAATCGTTTACCGGACAAAAATCTTTGATATGCATTTTTTGACTGGCTGCAGCCGTACGCCCTTCATAGTCATCATAAAAATTCTCTGGCAGTTTAAATTTAACATCGTTGTACTTTTCCAAGTAGGTAGTATCTGGCATCCAACATCTGTGAGGTGCCTTATGGTGCATTAGCAACGCAAATGGCTTCTCAGTATCTCTATTTTTTAACCAGTCTAAACTAAACTCCGTAATAAGACTCGTGACGTACCCTTCTACCCTGCTCTTTTCTCCCATTTCGTTAAAATCGGGATTGTAGTAATCTCCTTGACCTGGTAAAATATTCCAATAATCAAAACCAGTAGGATCACTCCCTAAGTGCCACTTGCCAATCATTGCTGTTTGGTAGCCGGTTTGTTGTAAAATTTTAGGGAAGGTAACCTGACTCCCGTCAAACCTTTGGCTATTAATTTGCTGCCCATTTAAATGAGAAAATTTACCTGTCAACATTACGGCCCTACTTGGTGAACAGATAGAGTTGGTTACAAAACTACGCGTAAACTTAGCACCTTCAGTTGCTATCCTATCTATATTTGGCGTCTGATTTAGCTCTCCATTATAGCTACTTATTGCCTGATAACCGTGGTCATCGGTCATAATATAAACTATATTTGGTTTCGCTTGTTTCTTAACTTCTACAGGTTTGTCTTTACAGGCAATACCACTAAGCAGTAGTAAAAAACACAGTATCAAGGTATAAATTATTTGTTTCATCTAAAATATTTAAAGGGTATACTTTACGTATTGGTGACTTATTTAAATTCAATATCAATGGTAGAAAACCACTTTCTTCTCAGGTATTCTTCAATACCTTTTCGCTCCCATTCTGTTAATTTTCTATCAATCACAATCAATTCTGCAATAGCACCTTCCCACAAACCTTCTGTTCTTTTTAAGCCTACGTCTGATGGGGAAGCCAATTGCACAGTTAATATGCAGTAGTCCATTGGGTTTGGAGTTGTAAATGGGTTTATTTTTTCGCCATTAAGGTATACTTCACCATTTTTTGTTCGATCATCTATCGATTCTATATCAAACATCGACTTTTTATGATCTTTACTTTTTCCTATAAATTGATTTAAGCCTCTATAAAGACTAGTTCCTGGAGTGGAAACACTACTTTCCTTATACACCATTATAACGGTATGAAAATCCTTTATTTCGTTTTCCATAGATTCTACCCACACCTTATCAAAAGCAGCAACTCCTTTACCATTCAAGGTGTTAGGCTCGTATTTAATAAATAGGTCGTTTGGTGTACGCCAAGTTTTACTTTTCCATGCTTTAACCGGCCCTCTTAGTGGTAAAACCGAGTCTTCACTCCCATTTCCATCAATATCACTAGCATCAAGCCATAATTTTACACTTCTATTACCTATTTCAGATGGTGAAATTGCAATTGCTCTTTTATTAGAAACATCATCTATCGCAATACCAATTCTATTGCTACTTTCTGCTTTGGAAAGTTTATTTTGTGCCGACACATAATAATTACCTCTTTGTTGCGGCTTAAATGAAGTTCCAATTTTTAATGGCTTCTCATAAGTTTCACCCTTTGTTAAAGGAGCATCATTTGCGTACCATTTATAGGTATACCCATCTATCGGAGCTACAATACTAATTGTACCATTAGTGTCACTCTTTATTTTTACATCATTAATTTTAAAAGGATATACCTCTGGGACCTGTACTGAACCTTGAAGCGTGTTATTGTCAGCATCTATCACAACATAGTCATAATCGCCGCCTTTAAGATTAATTAATTCTTTCTGATTTAATGTATTAGCTGTAACACTAGTAGGCACTCTTAAATAGTTAATATTTGGGATAGATTCTCCTATAGATTGTAAGCTTAATTTATTTTCTCCCTCCGTTAAAAACACATTTACCGATGCAGCTGCCCACCCGGTATACAATGGAAGTGTTTTGGCAAATTGTATGTTTTTATCCATCAGTTTACCATTAACCTTTAGCTGAACTGTAGATCCATTCATTTGTATACCCCCATATATGATATCTATAGGATATATACCACTATTGCCCACCTCAATATTCCATGAGACTTCACCTTCATTTCCTTTAAAAGAAACATAGGAGTTATTACTAGCGCTAGAAAGTGATTTCATTTCATAACCTGAAATATCAAAAACACCATTTTCCGCTTCGTAAATTCTAGATTCACCATAGGTATAGTCGGCATTTTTCCATTGCACTTTATACGGTTCTACTGCTCCTTTTACATCCAATACCAAAGAGCCATTACCCTTACCAATTTCAGATGCTTTAACATTTGTAACTACCTGAATATCTGATTTATTTTTAGCTGTTTTTTTAGGCTTGCTTAATTTTCCACTAACACTACTTTTATAAATAGCGCTTTTTGCTGTTACAGTGCTATACTCGCTATCTATTACTGTAAGGTCGTACACACCAACACCCACTTCGTTTAAACTATTTTCTGTTGATCCATTAGACCACTTATAACTATAAGGTGGCACACCTCCTATTACTTTAGATTCAATGGAATGGGAAAACGTAGCATTCTTATCCTTTTGTTTCGGGTTTAGTTTTACAGAGAGCTGTTTATTACTGTTAGAAGTAGGGGCGCTATTATTAACATTCCATTTCACTTCAAATTTAGGGAACCTGGCGTATGGCGGATCAGGTCTAATATTTGGGGTTTCATCTGTAATTTCACACACCAATTTATACTTAGAAATTGCGCCGAATTCGACCTCCAATTCATCTACTCCCGTAGCTATTAATTTTTCATTTAAAAACCATCGAACAACCTGAGTATTAGGTTCTGGCTTAATATGATCTACTGAAAACTTTATTTTTTCCTGCCCATTTATTTCAATTGAAGTATTCTCTGGAACAAAAGAATTTATTGGATCTACCAAATCGTAAACACGCATAGATACTCTTTGGTTACACGGTGGACACATTTCTTCAGTATTATCAAAAATGCCAGCCCCCATTATACAACCCTGAGCCGTTGATCTAAAGTAATCTACCAAATGATATTGATTTCCTTCAAACGCACCTATTTTATCTAAATATTCTGCTTCATATGGAGTTGGGACAGGAGTTGTTGGCTCTATCCACTTTCTCCATTTTACTTTATTTCTTTCATAATTTATATCAGCAGAATAGGTAGGAAAAGCATCTGTCCCGGTTTGGTGTGTGGTATACTCATCCCCCAAACTCATGCACGTATGAGAAATTTCGTGCAACATTTTCCCTATTCCATTTCCAGCAATTACGGCATTCCCTACTCTTGCCTCTAAATTTCTGGCAGCTCCACCACCTCCATTTTCCAAGTTAGGCATAATTAGGAATGTTACCCAACCTTTATGTTCATCCTTCCACGGCAAAAATAATTTCTCACGAATAGCATCGATGTTTTCAATTTCTATTCCATTTCTAAATTCTGGTGTATGCGGCGCCCAAAACCCGTACACATTAAAAAACTCCTTATAATTAGCATATGCTGTTTGTGCTCTTTCATCGCCATAAGTTAAAGCTGCAAACAATGACTCTTCTATATCCTTTACAAACTCACCTCTCATTTCAGGAGTGTTATAAGGCGCCTTTTCTTTTGAAGTCCACTGATTAATTATAACGATGTTAATTCTATTATCTTTATCACCAGTAATTTGAATAGGAATCAGTTCAGATTTTTCAATAAAAGCATCCAACTCCTTTTCACTCCACGCTATTTTTGATCTATTGTTGGATTGTGAATGGGCACAAAAAATCACACCCAAAACAAAAAAAATAGTGCCAAACAATCTCCTCATATTACCTTTTTTAGTTCTAATTAATAAACGAATTTACTCAGAGGTAAAAGTAACGTATCAGCACTCCATCTTATACTACAAAATTATCCGAATACTGTACTATGTTTACATAAAGACAAACTAATTATTTCCGTTGTGCCATAAGACTGGCAACAATTGAATCGCATTTCTGGGCATAGATTTCTATTTGGTCTTTATACTTGGGATCAAGTGCCAAATTATTCACCTCATTAAGATCTTCCTTATGATTGTAAAATTCTATAAATTCTGGGTTAGCTTCATACCTGATAAATTTCCAAGTATCATCCCTAATGCTTTCTGTCTTTGGCAATAACGATTCACCGGCACGTTGATGCTCAAAAAACCCAGAAGTACGCCAACCTTGGGTATCTCCTTTATAAAACGGCAACAAACTTTTACCTTGGTAACTTTCTGGAATGGCAACACCCGCCAAGTCTAAAATTGTAGGTGCTATGTCTAAGTTTAGAACCATTTCATCAAAGGTTTTTCCTTGCATGGCTACATCGGCCCTTGGATCATAAATCATCATAGGAACACGAAGCGATTGTTCATGCATAAGCCATTTGCCAGCAAAACCACGTTCGCCTAAATAATATCCATTATCTCCCATAAAAATAATAACGGTATTATCGGCAATACCTTCCGCTTCTAATGTTGCTCTTAAACGCCCCAACACACTATCTACCGTACTGATCATTTTATAATACCCTTTTACCATTTTTTGAAATTTTTCAGGGGTATCATAACGCCAGTACCATCTTTTTCTATTCATAGAATGTTTCATAAAATCTGGTAAGGCAGTAAAAAAAGCAGGGTCTGCTGTAGTAGGTGTAGGAATTTCATCTTGAACATATAGGCTGTCCATATATTTAGGCCAAAAATATTGTTCCTCAGATCCATCGTCTGCATGCGGAGACCAAAAGGATAATGACAAACAAAATGGCGCATCTTTTTTTGCTTTAATAAAATCTATTGCATGGTTCCCATTGATGTCTGCCAGATGAACTTCTTTACCATTAATATTTTTTAAATATGGATAATAGGTTTTAATAATTGTATCAAACATTCCGCCTTCAATACCACCATTTACTTTAACGCCAAATTTACCAACAAACCCTGTTGTATACCCTGCGTTCTTTAGTAAGGCTGGGTAACTATGATTCATATACTCATTTTTCAAATTAGGCTTTCCAAAATTAAAATCATGCGTTCTTTCATACAATCCCGTAAGGATGGTTGCCCTACTGGCTGCACAAATTGGTGTGGTAACAAATGCGTTTTTGAAGTACACCCCTTCCCCTGCCAGTTGATCCATATTGGGTGTCTTAATAATAGAATTTCCAGAAAATCCAAGGGCATCCCAGCGTTGGTCATCGGTTAATACAAATATAATATTCGGCTTTTGCGTTTCTTTAACCTCGTCTTGTGCTTGTTTCTTCTCTGCACATCCACCAATTAAGCCTACTAAAAAAAGGATAAGTGCTATCCCTTTAATTTTTTTCATTTTTTGTATCATTATAAATTCTTTACTTATTACTATTTTTTTATTCTCAGAGGACCGCTGAAAAATAATTCATTCTAAAATGGTTAATCGAAAGGAATTACTTTCTGTTCATAACCTTCTCTTAATCGCTCGTCTGGCACGGAAGCAACATAAACGCCTAATTCGTCTTCCTTAGCATCTCCTAAATAGGTAACATAAATACATTCTGGACTAACTATTTTTCCATTATCCATAAGGTTGATAGCAGCCTCAAAACATGTTGTACCTGCTTTTAAAGCAACCTCAAATGTTGCTGCTTTCATTTTATGATCAACTGTTTTCAACTGTTCTAAGTTTCCAATTTTTAACCAGGCGTCTTTTATTGCAATTTCTTTATCGCCAGCGTAATTTTCTACCATTCGTTTGCCCGATTCTGCCCGCCAACGATTTACTTCAATTTTATATTTCCCTGTTTTGGCCACATCAATAACCCAAACCTTCTTTCCTTTACGCGTATGCGCATCATGTGAATATAATTTCACTGGATTTTCAAAAGGTGTGCCCACATGTATTGCAGCGTATTTATCAAAATCTACAGAGACATCTGTCCACCATTCATCATATCTTCCATAAAGTTCTTTTACAACTTCTGGATGTTGATCTGCAATATTAAATTTTTCCTCTCGATCATTATCGATATCATACAACTCGTTTTCCGCTCTTTTAACCAGTCGCCATTTTTCAGTAAGCACTTCGTATTCTTTATCCTTTACAGGATATTCTACCCGTTGGTTATGCGTGAAAAAAGTTCTATCATCTTTCCATTCTTTAGTTTCACCCTCTAAAAATGGCACAATACTACGGCCATCAATTTGCAACTCTTTTGGTAATTCTAAACCACATAGTTCCAGTAAGGTTGGCATCACATCAATATGTCCAGAAAGCATATCTAAATCTTTACCTCCTTCTATACCACCATTAGGCCAGCGCATAAAAAAGGGTACGCGATGCGCATTTTCATACCCCCAAATCTTACCACCTCTTAATCCGTCGGTATAGCCCTCTTCTGCAAATCCAGTTTCAAAATCAATCACAACACCTCCGAACCATGGGCAAGGTCCATTATCTGTCATAAAAATTACGATGGTATTTTCTTCTAATCCCATCTTTTTAACTTCATTCAGCAAGGTCGCAACATCTTCATCCATCTTGCTAATCATCCCATAATATTTAGCCAAGCGATCTGAAACTTGCCCTTTGTATGGGTCTACATACTTTTCATCTACCAATAATGGCGCATGGGGTAAATTTGTAGGGATATAACAAAAAAAAGGTTTATCCTTATTCTCTTTTATATAATTAATAGCCTCACCAAACCATACATTATTGCAATACCCTTCATATTTTTCAAATGCACCGTTATGCTTATAGGTATCATCATAATAGTTATTTCCCCAATAATCAGGGTTCTGGCCAATACCACCTCCACCGTGTACAATAGACTCTTTAAAACCCCTGTCCATTGGCCTAAATGGATAATTTTCTCCCAGATGCCATTTACCAAAAATTCCCGTTTCATAACCATTAGCCGCAAATATTTCGGGCATAGTCGGCATTCCTTCTTTCAGTAAAGACCTTCCTCCTATGGTGTGCCACACCCCTGCCCTTGCAGAATAATTCCCTGTTAATAAGGCGGATCTCGTAGGCGAACAGGATGGATCTACATGAAAATCTGTAAGTCGAACACTTTCATCATACAAGGCATCTAAAGCAGGTGTTTTTACATAGGGACTACCGTGTCTACCCAAATCCCCATAACCCTGATCATCGGTCATGATTAGAATAACGTTAGGTTTTTTGCGGTCAGGTTGAATAATTTTTCTATTAGAAGCATCCTTACAGCTAAAAAAAAACAAAGCAATTAGTGGTATTGCTAAACTATATTTTAATTTTCTCATTTATGTAATATTAATCTCTGTAGTGTCTCTATCCTTAAACAATAGTCATATCACTGCTTTTTGTTCCCGATAATTCCAAGTTTAATATTTTTTCTAATATTAAGGATACCGCCCCAATGGTTGTGGCCTGATCTCCATAAGTAGATGGACTAATTTTGACCTTTACATTGGCAGACAATAAATACTTATCTCTTTTTGCTTCAATTAGATTGAATAACAAATCCCCGCTTAATGAAATACCACCACCAATATATACGGTTTCTGGGTTCAGTAAATTGGATATGTTTCCGATTCCCTTACATAAATATTCGGCTACTTCGTCATAGATTTTAAGACAAGCTGCATCACCATCTTTGGCTGCTTTTGCAACTAGTTCTGCAGTGATCAAATCTTGATTCCCCATACATAATTCTTCCAACAATTCTGAGCCTTTATTTTTTAATATTTCCTTTCCTAATGACGCTATTCTATGCCCCGAAGCTAAGGCTTCTAAGCAGCCATACATTCCGCATTTACAGCGTACATCACTATCTGTATCGACTGAAATATGTCCAAATTCACCAGCGAATCCGGAAAATCCTTTTAATAGATTCCCTTCTACTACAATCCCCGAAGCTATACCATACCCTATATTGATAAATGTAAAGTTTCTTTGCCCCTCTTTACCACTCATCTTCAATTCGCCCAAGGCCATCAAACGGGTAGAGTTATCATAAAAGAACGGTAGATCTAAGTATTTTTCCAATTCCTTTCGCAAATCAATATTAGACCATCCAAAATCAGGGGAAGACTCAATGATTCCTGTTTCACTATTTACAAGACCAGCAACACCGATACCAACACCCCATATTTTTGCATTAGGATCTTTTCTTTTTTGAAGCTTGCGTATGACCTTTACTACTTTATCAACGATACTTGCAAATCCCTTTTCCAATTCGGTTGGCACTTGTATCTCTGAAATAAAATTGGCATTTAAATCTACCAGACAACCCCTTATATAGGTGGCTCCTAAATCTATTCCAATAATACAGTTCTTTTCGTTTTTAAATTTAACAATCATAGGAGGCCTTCCTCCACTAGAATCACCAACACCAAGACTCTCTACTAAACCATCTATTTGAATTAATTCATCTACAATTCTAGCAATCGAGGGTGGCGTTAATCCCGACTTTTTTGCTAAAGCAGACCGACTGATTTGCTTATTATGGTTTATAAGTTTTAGTACAACCTTTTTATTTACTAAGTGCAACAAACCAGCATCCATTTTAGCGTATTCCTTTTTCATATTATCAAATATTAACTTTTCAAAGGTATTAAAATAACTTTTTAATATATATGACAATACTATTTAAATTAATAACAACTACACAAGCAACTGTATTTTAATTGATTACATAAAATAATTAATTATAAACTATTAGAAATAAAATATTTTTAAACTAAAAAACGGAACAACTTACTAACTTATAAATATAAAATTAAAAAGATATTAAACACAATTTAAAACCAAATCACAAAAAGCGAGGGTGAAGAAATTATCCTAGGTTACGGAAAACCTAGCACCTTCGCAACTCTCTTGAATATACGGTTAAATTTAAAGTTGTAAAATAGAAAATAAATATTGAATTAGCGTAGGAAACTAAAAATAACCTAAGGATGTCATTTGCTTCAGTTTT
Organism: Cellulophaga sp. F20128; assembly: GCF_023015805.1. Lineage (GTDB taxonomy): Bacteria > Bacteroidota > Bacteroidia > Flavobacteriales > Flavobacteriaceae > Cellulophaga. Next base: position 143,510 of record NZ_JALKBA010000003.1, on the reverse strand, counting down.
CTAATGGGGTAATGTAGACTTTCAATGAGTATAGGCTGGGTTGCAACTATACATCACATATTAAAATAGATTCTGTAAGCGCCTTTATTTTATCCTCCTGAAGTGCCAAAAATTCTTGAGCCACATAGCCTTGATAGCCTGTTTCTACTATAGCGCACATAATAGCAGGATAATTAAGCTCTTGGGTGTTATTAATCTCATTTCTCCCAGGAACACCTGCGGTATGATAGTGTCCAAAATATTGATGATTGTTTCTTATTGTTTGAATAATATCGCCTTCTTGGATTTGCATGTGGTATATATCATACAACAGCTTAAAACTATCAGAAGATAGTTCCTTACATAGCGCTACACCCCAAGCAGAGGAATCACACATATAATCTGGATGATCTATTTGATTGAAAAGTTCCATTTGCAACACTACCTGGTGCTTTTCTGCCAAAGCTAAAATTTCTTTAAGACCCGAAATACAGTTTTGCATTCCAGTTTTATCATCCATCCCGTCTCTATTTCCGCTAAAACAAATTAAATTGGTATAGCCTGCTTCTGCAACCAACGGAATCATTTCTGTATAATTTTTTATTAACGTACTGTGGTATTCTTTGTTATTCCATCCTTTTTCAAGACTTATTTCTGCCCCATTACACATGGAGGAGTCTAGACCGTATTTCTTTAACAAGTCCCAGTCACTTGGTCCAACTAGATCTATAGCCTTAACACCTATATTGTTTAGTATTTTCAAGAAATCTTCCAGTGCGATATCATCATAACACCACCTACAAACACTATGGTTAATATTATTTTTCAATGCCATATATTGTTATTTTTCTCATTTTCTTTATCTCTTAATTGATAATTTTTATCAATTTTTTTTCTGCGATACTTTACTTAAAAACAAAAACAAAACACCACAAAGCAGCCAAGCAGGTAAAGTTACAAAAGAGAGGAAGACATCAAATTGGACAGAAATAAAGTAAAAGATTCCAAAGCTGATTGCCCAAGCCCAAAACACGGATTTATTAAATGATAAATTAGCGACTTCTGCATAGTTTTTTACAATACCCACTTTTTTATGAAAGAAATGTTCAAACACAATAATGGCTCCAAATGGAGCTAGGATAAATCCATATAACGCAACAAAACCCAATAATTTCATCGCAAATGCAGGGAAAAGGCCCGCAATTGTAGCTATTGCCCCTGCAAGCAAAGTAACTTTTGCAGTTGACAATTTTGGTAGAATCGCTTGAAAAGCCAATCCTGCTCTATAGATAGTAGGATTAGCAGTGGTCCAACCCGCAAGGACTACCGCAATAATTCCAAAAATACCGATAGCATTATGCGCTAAGGGTCCTGGAGCAACTGGTGGTGCTTGCCCATCAGATAAAAATGCAAGTGCTTCAGGAGATTTTAAATAGACTGCATACAGTAAAGCTGCTGCAATCCACGCCATATAATGTCCAACATACATTCCTGCAGCGGTTGTCCATCCTGAACTCGCTTTTTTCGCGAATCTAAAAACGGATAAATCTGACATTCCCACATGCATGGCTGCATTAGCAAACCAAGACCAAATAACTACGTGCCAAAAAGTATATTTTATTTGACCAGGAAATGGTTCTGAACCTTCTCCCCAAATATTCCAAAAATCAGAAAAACTTTTTACGCCTAATTGATTTAACGCAACAATACCACACGCCAAAAAGGCCAATACAATAAAAGGCGACATCCAATTTGCTGCTTTAGAAACGGTATCGTAACCGCGGGCCGCAATTATTGAAATAGCAGCTCCTATTAAAATAACAATAATTACCCATGTAATACCATTTGGCATGGTATCCGATAATTGTGGCATAGGCATATCAAAGGGGATCCCTACTGCTGTTGCTGAAACCGTAATCATAGAACCTGCCAAAAAGCAAAACAAGATACCATTGGCCAAATTATACCCAGTGACTAATTTTTTTCCACAAATTTTTTCCAATTGAAAATAAAGTGTTAAACGGTTTTTAACAGCAATTTTAGCCGTTAGGAATCTCCAACTCAACACCGCTAATAAATTCCCTAACAACAACCCTATGATAAGATCAAATGCACTTACTCCTGCCGTTAAAAATAGTGGGCCAATCATAAATTCAGTTCCAGCAGCATGTTCACCGGCATACATCCCTAAAAAGCTTTTCCAACTTTTTAATTTAGACTGGGGAACTGGTTCTCTTTCAAACTCACCTCCTGCAATGTCTTCAATAATTTCTTCTTCAATTGGGTATTGACTCATAAGATTTCAGGTTAAAGGTTTTTCATTGGTTATCACTCTTTCCACTTATTTAATAATAAAGGGAACATGCTTTTTTAAGGAATAATTTTTCTTTAAAAATTTTGAATTTAATTTACTATCTGAAATGGAAATTGCCGCTCCTAGTGCTGATCCTAAAGAAGCGTTTGTTGTTCGTAATTTCATCTTTCTTAAATAATGAGATAATAGTTTTATATACACATCATTATCTGTAAAACCTCCATCTATATACAAACGCCCAATTTCCATATCACCTACAGCAAGTTCCACACTCTTCACTTGTAGCAATACCAATTCTATCATCAAATGATGGTAGGCGCACTCAAAAGTATCATAGGGTATCTTTGTTACTTCAGGTGCTTTTTCAGTTTCAATACCATACCAAGTAAACAGGTGTTTAAAATCCTTCCTAATTTCGGTATAGGTCTCATAATTAAACTGAATCTCCTTATGATAATCCTTTGAAACTTTAAAATATGCTGTGAGTTCTTTAAGTTGCATTTTATATTCGTTACCTAAAAACAAACGTGATGCTTTTACAGCCTTCCCATTAATACGCATGTAATTAATACAATTCATTTTTACTTCGGTAGCCGAAAGCGGTGTTTTTGAAAAAGGGTTTAAAGTGATACTCCAAGTCCCTGTAGACACAAGTACAAAAGGTTTTTTTATACTGCGCACATAAGGCAATAAGGCCGAGGAACTATCGTGAATACCAACACCAATTTTAATACGTTTTCCATTGTAATTCATATTAATACTGGTCTCTGTAGAAACTATTGGCGGTAATTTAACATCAATTTTTTCTTGATACACCCAGTCGTGATAGTCTTTCTTGGTATAATCCCACAGAGCTGTATGACACCCAATACTGGTATACTCACTCACCGGTATTCCCGTAAAAATATAACTGATGTATTGAGGAAGGTGTAAGGAATATTTAATTTTTTTAAAGACCTCTGGTTTGGCATATTTTAACCAATATAACTGCATTCCTGAATTCAACATTCCTGAATTTGTAGACCCGGTATCCTTTGAAAATTCTAACTCTGGGCCATATTTTTCATAAAAAGATTGGGTAATTTCTGTATCAAGTGGTTTCGTATAATCGTAAAGAGGTGTTACAACTTCTCCATTTTCATCTAAATGGACAAGACTAGCCCCATAGGTAGAAAAATTAATAGCTGTTACATCATACTCTTCCGCTTTTAAGATACTGTCAAAAACATCTTTTAACCAATTTTGAAGTGCGAGTAGATTTTCAGTTGGATGACCATCTTCATCGGCTATAAGATCAAATTTTTTATATTCTCGATACACTTCCTTAAAGTCAGTGTCAAATAAAAAAAACTTTTTGTTCGTTTTTCCAATATCAAAAACAGCCGTTACTTCCTTTTTCATTCTCAATTTTATAAGCCTGTTGCAATACTGTTTTTTCCTCTTTCTTTAATTAGGCCTTCCCTAATTTTTAAGGATCTATATGCCTGAATTGGCTCCAACGCTCCACCAACTCTTAACCTCGCTTCTCTTAATAGAGGCCTAACATCTGTTCGATAAGCATTTTGCAAAATTTCTTGACATTTTACAACATCATGCTCTTGCTGCGCAATTTTCAACGCTTTTTGGTCTATCAAAAGTGCCTTTGCATACGCTTCTTGAATGGCCTCTAAAGATTGTATTAAATCCTCTAAAGGATCCTTTACGTTATGACTTGCATCTATCATCCAAGCTGGATACGGGTTTTGCGGATTGTTATCCATCCCATAAACCAACTCATTAAAAATAAGAAACAAGGCATACGGCTTTATGCTTCCAACCGTAAGATCATCATCTCCATATTTACTATCGTTAAAATGAAAACCACCAAGCTTCCCTTTTAACATTAAAGTTGCAACAATTTGTTCGATGTTAGAATTGGGCAAATGGTGTCCTAAATCAACCAACGTAAAGGCCTTATCTCCACATTCGTTAGCAAGCATAAAGGAAGTTCCCCAATCTTGAATAACGGTGCTGTAAAAATTAGGTTCGTAGGGCTTGTATTCTATAAACATCTTCCAATCTTCAGGTAGTTCTTTATATATTTCTTTTAAACTATCTTGTGTATGTTGTAAAGCCGTTTGAAAATTACTCTGCCCAGGAAAGCAAGCACCATCTGCTAACCATACTGTAAGACTTTTGGAACCAAGTTTATTCCCAATATTGATGACATCAATATTATGCTGTATAGCCTGTGCTCTTGAATCATTAGATTGATTGCTTAAAGAACCAAACTTATAACTATTTGAAGTTCCTTTTTGATCTTGAAAAGTATTAGAATTAACAGCATCAAAAAGAATTTCATGTGAACTTGCTAATTCTTTAATTGCCGTATAATCTGAAGGAACATCCCAAGGAATATGCAAGGAAACAGCTCCCGCTGTTTTTGTTAATGCATGCAGCAACCCAACATCATCAATTTTCTGTTCTAGACTAGAAGGTTCTCCATAAAAACCAAACCTACCAAACCGCGTGCCACCGGCGCCTAAAGCCCAGCTTGGAATAGCAACTTGAAATTTTTGCAATTTTTCAATAACAGCTTCTACATTGGTATTGTTTCTAGTCAATGTATGTCCCAAAAAATCAAACCCTTCTTTATGAACTATTGCAGCTGCCTTATTTACATCTCCTATTTGACTTTTCTCTATTTTCATATATACTTATTTTTGTATCGTAAAATAACCAAATTCTTAAACAAAGAAGCCGCTATGGGTTGTAACCAACCCATAGAAACTTTCTTCCAACTAACTCTACTTAATTACCGTACAAATGCATTCGCCATTCCACCGTCTACATTAATAATGTTTCCAGTGGTTTTATCCAAAATAGCAACCAAAGAAAATACGCCGTTTGCGATATCTTCTGGATATATAATTTCATTTAATAAATTTCTTTTTGCGTAATGTGCTGGCAACTCATCTACAGTTATTCCATAAGCTTTAGCACGGCCTTCTGCCCAGTCACCTTCCCAAATTTTACTACCCACAATTACACCATCTGGATTAACAGTGTTTACGCGGATCTTATCTCCTGCTAATTCCGCCGCTAACAACCTGGCCATATGTTGTTGCGCTGCTTTAGCCGTTCCATAACCTACATTGTTTGGTCCTGAAACCAATCCGTTTTTACTGGCTATACTAATAAAGTCTCCTCCTAAGTTTTGCTTACGCATAACTCCAACCATTTGTTTTGCCAATTCAAACTGGCCTTTAACCAGCACATTTTGTAGAATATCCCAATCTTTCTCCGTAGTTTCTTCAATTGGTTTCGATATTGCTAGTCCGGCACTGTGAACTACGATATCTACACCTCCAAACTCTAAACACGCTTTTTTATAGGCGTCAGCAATTGAGGCAGCATTGGTAACATCACAAACTGCATAGGTAGCTACATCTGACTTGTATGTTTTTACACCTTCTTTTAATCTATCCTCAGCAATATCAGACAATACTATATTAGCCCCTTCTGCTGCTAATTTATCAGCAATGGCTTTACCTATTCCTCCTCCACTTCCAGTAATAAATGCTACTTTTCTAGACAAAGGCTGTTCTTTTGGCATTCTAGATAATTTAGCCTCTTCCAACAGCCAATATTCTATATCAAAAGCTTCTTGCCTTGGTAATGAAGTATATGCCGTAATTGCCTCAGCACCACGCATAACATTTATAGCATTAATATAAAACTCACTGGCTACCCGCGTTGTTTGTTTATTTTTAGCAAAGCTAAACATCCCAACACCTGGGTAAATAATGATTACTGGGTTAGGATCTCGCATCGCTGGACTATTAGAGCGCTTACAGGTATCATAATAGTTTTTATATTCATCTCTGTATGCTGCAAAAGCAGGCTCTAGCTTCTTTAAAATCCCTTTTGTATCAGATATATCTTCCGCAGTAGTAAGCGTAAGTACCAAGGGTTGAATTTTTGTACGTAAAAAATGATCAGGACAAGAAGTTCCCATAGGAGCCAATCGTTCTAAATCATTACTATTTATATACTCTAACACAACTTCGGCATCACTAAAGTGACCTATCATTCTATTTTCTGAAGAACACAAACCTCTTAACAACGGCATTAATTGTGCTGCTTTCTCTAAACGTTCCTCTTTAGGTAGACTTTCTATTTTCTGACCCCCAAAAACTGCTCCTTTCTCTTTTATCTTTTTCTCAATATATTCAGAAGCTGTTTCTATAACTTCCAAACTATTCATATAACACTCATACGAAGTATCACCCCAAGTAAACAACCCGTGACTTCCTAAAACAATTCCCCTAATACCTGGGTTATCATTCAAACATTTTTCCAATTGAAGTCCCAAATCAAAACCAGGACGTTGCCAAGGCACCCATCCCATAGTACCGCCCCAAATTTCTTTGGTTACTTTTTCACTATCCTTGGCCGCTGCCACAGCTATTAAGGCATCGGGGTGCAAATGATCTATATGTTTAAAAGGTAATAACCCATGTAATGGTGTATCTATTGAAGGTGCTTTACTATCCAAATCATAAATACAATGGTTAAAAAGTCCAACCATTCGATCTTCATCATTCAAGCCTCCATAAACATTTTTTAAATTACGTAATCGTTCTGTATACAAACCCGCTATTCCCGACCTTGTAAGCGTTCCTATATCACCCCCAGAACCTTTTACCCACATTACTTCAACTTCTTCATTGGTTAAGGGATCCTTTTCAACGGTTTTACAACTGGTATTTCCTCCTCCATAATTCGTGATTCTTAAATCTGCTCCAAGAATATTTGACCTGTATAAAAATAATGCAATTTGATCATCACCTAACTCTTCTTCCTTTTTCTTATTCCACAAGTAATTTACGTGGCTAAACTTCTTAACGGGGTTAATCATAATATGAATCTTGTTTATTAATATTTGCTAATGTAATATAGCTATAACAACATTCTATCCTGTACTGTGCTGTTTTTATACATTTTTAATAAAATAAATGAGAAATTGCAAACTAATAATTGATTTTTCTTAAAATCAATTATGTTGTCTATTTTTGTAAAGTCAATAGTATAATGACGACTTTAGGCAAATAAAGTATTGGGAATTTAGAGGAACTAATTATGATTATAAAAATAAATACAAATTCAAGAATTCCTAAATACCAGCAAATTGTAAATTCGATCATTGACAACATCCGTACTGGAACGTTAAAAATAGATCAAAAAATTCCGTCAATAAATGGACTTAGTGAAGATTTTGATCTGTCAAGAGATACGGTAGAAAAGGCCTACAATATATTGAAGGAACGAAAAATAATTTCTTCCATTCGAGGGAAAGGATATTATGTTACTCGGACGAAGTTAATTTCAAAAATTAATATTTTGTTCTTGATAAATAAATTGAGTTCCTATAAAATGAATATTTACAATTCGTTTATTAATAATATTGGCAACAATTCTCATACAGACCTGCACATTTACCATTGTGACGAATCACTCTTTATAAACACTATTGACAAAAACCTTGGAGCCTATGATTATTATATAATTATGCCCCATTTTAAAACTGACAATCTTAAACACATTAGTTTTTCTAACAAAATACTAGCAACGATAAATAAGATTCCAAAGGAAAAATTGGTCATAATGGACAATAACAATCTCAACCTTAAAGGGGCTGCCATCGAAGTTTACCAAGATTTTGAGAACGATATCTATAATGGACTAAAAGGAGGCTTGTCCAAAATAAAAAAATACAACAGATTAATTTTAGCCTATCCCGAAAGTATAGTGTACCCATACCCTCGTAGAATTCTGCATGGGTTCCGTAAATTTTGCGCAGAATTTTCAATAGAATCTGAGGTTCTAGATGAAATATACGAGGATATAATCCTTAAAAAAGGAGATTTATTTATTACCATTGAAGAATCAGATCTTGTAAATTTAATAAAACAAGTTAGAGACAATAATCTTCAATTAGGTAAAGACATTGGGATAATCTCTTACAATGAAACTCCACTTAAGGAATTATTAGGAATTACAGTTATTTCAACCGATTTTAAAAAGATGGGAATGACGGCTGCAAATATGATTCTTGATAACGAAAAAGGGAAAGTGAAAAATCCGTTTAATTTAATTTACCGGAAATCCCTTTAAAGCCACTCACAAATAAACTAAGCATCCTATTTCTAGGTTTGCACCTACCCGTTTAATTATTTAACAATTAATTAACTTCGATTAGTTCGGTTTGTTCCGAACTAATAATTATTTTTGCGCAGAATTTTACTGTATTATGATTACGTTTGTTGTATAAACAGTAGCAAAACTATTTAAAATGAAAGAAAATATCTGCAAAGAAAAAATGCGCTTGGTTGAAAAACTAGGAGTTCATTTAGAATTCAGAGAGCAATTAGCACCTGTTGCTGCTCGCATATTAGCTTACATCATTCTTACGGGGAAAAAAGGAACCACATTTGAAGATATGGTTACCATTCTTTGCGCAAGTAAAAGTACAATTTCAACCCACCTCAATCATTTACAAGATTTAAATAAGATTGTGTATTTCACTAAAACTGGCGATCGTAAAAAATATTTTATTATAAATAAAGATATAATTATTCAACACATAGAAAGTATCACAACGAAATGGAAAGAAGAACGTGATATCCATATGGAGTTGAAGAATTACAAAGAAACGATAAACAATAAAAAAATCGAAAATGAGGAAGATAAATTCGATTTAAATTTCCACGATGATTATATCAAATTTATAGACGAAGCAACCCTATCAATAGAAGAATTAAGAACAAAATTATCAACAAATAAATCCAATATTTAAACTTAAGCCTAAATGAAAAAGAATAATCTATACTCCCTACTAACGCTAAGCGTATTTTTCCTTGTCCTAAGCTGTGGCAACAAAGAAGAACAAGCAACGACCATGATGCAAGGACCTGCCCCTACTTTTCCGGTAGCTAAAATGCAGACAAAAACAGTAACTGCTTATCAAGAATACCCTGCAAATATAGAAGGCATAGTAAACAGTGATATAAGAGCCAAAGCTCCTGGATATATTAAAAAAGTCTTGGTAGACGAAGGCCAAAAAGTACGTAAAGGTCAAATTTTATTTCAATTAGAAACACAATCTTTAAGTCAAGATGCAGGTGCTGCTAAAGCACAAATTAATGTAGCAGAAGTTGAAGTAAAAAAACTAATTCCCCTAGTAGAAAAAAATATTATTAGTGCAGTACAATTAGAAACTGCCAAGGCTAATTTAGCGCAAGCTTTAGCAAATTACAGTAGCGTTTCTGCTAGTATTAGTTACGCAACTATTAAAAGTTCTGTTGATGGTTTTGTTGGTAAAATTAATTTTAGAGAAGGGGCATTAATTAGCCCAAGTGATGCTACACCATTAACTACTGTTAGCGATATTAAACAAGTTTATGCGTTTTTTAGTTTAAATGAAACCCAATATTTAGACTTTCTACAAAATTCAGAAGGTGAAAATTTAGCAGAAAAACTTACCAATTTTCCTCCAGTAAATTTAATCCTTGCCAACGGCAGCACCTACTCCGAAAAAGGAAAAATTGAAACTAGTTCGGGCCAAATCAATCAAAATACAGGAACAGTAAGTTTCAGGGCTATTTTTGAGAATCCTAACCAATTAGTAACAAACGGTAATAGTGGTACAATTCAAATTCCTACTATTTTTAAAGATGTAACTGTCGTTCCTCAGCAAGCAACTTATGAACAACAAGGAAATATTATGGTATTTAAACTTGGGGAAGACAATAAAGTTACCACTTCAATTATTAAAGTAAAAACAGCTGTAGACAATTTATATGTTGTTGATACAGGCGTTACTTTAGAAGACCAAATTATTGTATCTGGAGTTGGTCAGTTAAGAAATGGTATGGCTATTACACCAAAGGAAACAGCTTTTGATGATGCTATTAAACCTATAGCTACTTTATTTAAAAACTAACAAACCGTAAACTTATTTAGTTATGTTAAAAACATTTATTGAAAGACCTGTGCTTTCAACAGTCATCTCTATTATCATCGTTGTTCTTGGTATTATAAGTATATCAACCCTACCAATAGAGGAGTATCCAGATATTGCACCCCCCACAATTAAAGTGGTTGCATCTTACCCTGGAGCCAATGCAGAAACCGTTTTAACCAGTGTAATTATTCCTATTGAAGAGCAAATTAATGGCGTAGAAGGAATGACATACATTACCTCTACAGCATCGAATACTGGAACCGCTGAAATTACAGTGTATTTTAACCAGGAAATGGATGCTGATATTGCTGCCGTAAACGTTCAGAACCGTGTATCAAGGGCTAATCCATTACTACCGCAAGAAGTAATTCAGACAGGTGTAACTACACAAAAACAAGAGACTAGTGCTCTAATGTTTATATCAATGTATTCAGAAAGTGACGATTACGATGCCACTTTTATTCAGAATTACCTTAAAATAAACGTCATTCCGGCTATGCAGCGTATTAGCGGTGTTGGAGACGTTAGTGTATTCTCACAACAAGATTATGCCATGCGAATTTGGTTAAAACCAGAAAAACTAGCGGCATATAGTCTAATCCCTTCCGATATTTCAGCGGCTTTGGCAGAACAAAACTTAGAAGCAGCAGCTGGTGCTTTAGGTCAAAATAATGGAGAAGCGTTTTCGTATACATTGACATATAGTGGTCGTTTTAAAAATGAAAAACAGTATGGGGATATAATAATAAAAGCATTGGGAAATGGTGAGTTTCTTCGCTTAAATGATGTAGCTACCATTGAATTAGATGCTCAATCCTATGCATCTAATGCCATGAGTTTAGGAAACCCAGCTGTTTTTATGGGGATTTTTCAAACCAAAGGTTCTAATGCAAAAGAAATTATTGACAACATTAAAATAACATTAGAATCTGTAAAAAAAGACCTCCCAGAAGGATTAAATATTTTTGTTCCCTATGATACAAGTTTGTTTTTAAATGCGTCTATAGACAAGGTAATAATGACTTTATTGGAGGCATTTATATTGGTGTTTTTGGTAGTTTTTCTTTTCTTACAGGATTTCCGTTCTACGCTAATACCTGCCATTGCAGTTCCTGTTTCTATTATAGGAACATTCTTTTTCTTAAGTGTTTTCGGGTATTCTATTAACTTGTTAACGCTATTTGCACTAGTCCTCGCCATTGGTATTGTAGTAGATGATGCTATTGTGGTTGTAGAAGCTGTGCATGCCAAATTAGATCAAGGTGAAAAGAATCCTAAAAAAGCAACTTTAACAGCTATGAATGAAATATCTGGAGCCATCATTTCTATCACTTTAGTTATGGCTGCTGTATTTATTCCAGTAACATTTGTGACTGGACCAACCGGTGTGTTTTATGAACAATTTGGGGTAACATTAATTATCGCGATACTTATTTCGGCCGTAAATGCATTAACATTAAGTCCTGCGCTTTGTGCCTTACTATTAAAGCCACATAAGGAAGATGAAGAACTAAAAGGTAAAAGTCCTCTAAAACGTTTTTACACCCTATTTAATCGTGGATTTAATGCTACCGTTGATAGATATGGAAAATCGCTTCATTTTTTATACAAGAAAAAATGGATACCAGTTTTATTATTAGCCTTAGCTGTTGTTGGAATTTTCTGGGCATCAAATACAACACCAACAGGATTTGTACCTAATGAAGATAGAGGGATTATTTTTGCAAACTTAGAATTACCCGCTGGTGCTTCTTTAGATAGAACAGACGCAGTAGCCAAAAATCTATATTCAAAAATTAATGGTATTGATGGTATTGTTGCAGTCAACTTTATTAAAGGCCGTAGTATCATTAGTGGTTCTGGTAGTAATTATGGTTTTGGAATTATAAAACTTGCCGATTGGAGTGAACGTACAGACCCATCTCTTTCAGTACAAGCGATTACAGGTAAACTATTTGGAATTGCCGCATCTGTCCCTGAAGCAAAAATTATTTTCTTCTCTCCTCCAAGTATTCGTGGTTTTGGTAATTCTGCTGGATTTGAAGTGAATTTATTAGATAAATTTAGTGGAGAGTTTACGGATTTGGACAAGGCCAATACCGACTTTTCGATGGCTTTAATGAAGCATCCAGAAATAAAATACGCACAATCCCCTTTCAGTACTAATTATCCACAATATGAAATGGAAGTGAATGTGCCTTTAGCAAAAGAAAAAGGAGTGCCTATTACTAGCATTTTTTCAACATTACAAGGGTATATTGGAGGTGTTTATGCCTCAGATTTCTCTCGATTTGGTAAACAATTTAGAGTGTATATTCAATCGCTACCAGATGACAGGGCAGATGTTAATGACTTAAACAGCATGTATGTTCGGACAGATTCTGGTGAAATGACACCAATTACTCAGTTCGTAAACTTAAAACGTGTGTATGGGCCACAATCGGTAACCCGCTTCAACTTGTTTAATTCAACGACGATAACTGGCGCAACAAACGATGGCTATAGTACCGGAGATGCGATTAGAGTTATAGAAGAAGAAGTCGCAAAATTACCTAGTAATTATACGGTTGCTTATTCCGGTTTAACCCGAGAAGAAGTTAATGCTGGTAACCAAACCACCTTTATTTTTATCTTAAGTATATTGTTTGTGTATTTCTTATTGAGTGCACAATACGAGAGTTATTTACTGCCATTAGCCGTGGTATTCTCTATTCCTTTTGGAGTATTTGGAGCGTACATTAGCACGAAGCTTTTTGGGTTGGAAAACAATATATATTTCCAAATCGCCTTAATCATGCTTATTGGTTTGCTCGCTAAAAACGCCATTTTAATTGTGGAGTTTGCGCTTCAAAGGCGAAAGAATGGAGAAAGTATTGTGGATGCTGCCATTCATGGTGCAAAAGCACGTTTACGTCCCATTTTAATGACCTCATTTGCCTTTATTTTAGGATTAATGCCATTAGTATTAGCTAAAGGTGTTGGTGCGGAAGGAAACAATTCTATTGGCACGGGTGCTGCAGGCGGCATGTTAATAGGAACTGTTTTAGGTGTTTTTATAATTCCTATTTTATTTATCTTATTTCAGTGGTTACAAGAAAAAGTATCGAGTAAACCAGCAATACAAACTATTGAAGAATAAAAACTATGAAAGCTACAAATAAATTTAAATTTTTCAACAAAACAATTCTTGTTTTATTGGTCACATTAACACTACAAAGTTGTTTTGTAGCAAAGGACTATACACGAGCGGAATTGCCAGAAACCGAAACATTGTACAGAACAGATAATCTGCCAACAGATAGTATTTCTATGGCAGATGTATCCTGGAAAACCCTATTTACTGATCCTATTTTAAAAGAATACATTGCGGAAGGGTTAGCGAATAATATGGATATTAGAATTGCAATTCAGCAAATGATAGCAGCTGAAGCCTACGCTAAACAAGGTAAGGCTGGCTATTTACCAACCTTAAATGTTGGTGCAAATTATACACATCAGGAATTATCTAAAAATAGCCAATTTGGATCCTTTTTAACCAATACATCTACAGACCAGTATGATATTACTGCAAACTTAGCATGGGAAGCAGATATTTGGGGAAAAATAAGAAGCAACAAAAGAGCTACACAAGCAGCTTACTTACAAAACGTTGCTGGCCATCAGGCTGTTAAAACACAACTAATTTCCAATATCGCATCTACCTATTATACTTTAGTTGCTTTAGATGCACAGTTAGAGGTGACAAAAAAAACAATACAAACAAGAGAAAGTAGTGTAGCAACTATTAAAGCTTTAAAAGATGCTGGTATTGTAACACAGGTAGCGGTAGACCAAAATATAGCACAATACAATAATGCAAAAGCATTACAGGTAGATTTAGAAGTTGCAATTTTTAAAGCAGAAAACACCCTAAGCATCTTGTTGGGTGCGTCTCCACAATCATTTGAAAGAAGCACGCTAGAAACACAAAATATTACATCAGATTTAACGCTAGGAGTACCCGCAACTTTACTGCGTAACAGACCTGATGTGATGGCCGCAGAATATGGTCTAATTCAATCTTTTGAGTTTACAAATATAGCGAGGAGCAGTTTTTATCCCTCGCTAAAATTAACAGCATCTGGAGGTCTTCAAAGTTTAGACTTGGATGAATTATTAGATGCAAACTCTTTATTTGCAACAATAATTGGAGGCTTAACGCAACCTTTATTAAATCAGCGGAAATTAAAAACACAAAAAGAAGTTGCTATAGCACAACAAGAGCAAGCACTATTAAACTTTAAGAAGACACTTTTAATAGCTGGTGGTGAAGTATCCAATGCCTTATACACGTTTACATCTGAAACTAAGAAATTTGAATTTAGGGAAAACGAAGTAACTGCATTACGCAATGCAGAAGCAAACTCCGAAGAACTCCTTAAAAATGGTTATGCAACCTATTTGGATTTGTTAACAGCTAGACAAAGTGCTTTAAGTGCCGAACTCAATGTTGTAGATAATAAACTACAACAATTACTAGCCATTGTTAATTTATACGAAGCCCTTGGTGGTGGATGGAAATAGTGTCTTGAAAACACTTTTAAGACGACAAAGTTTTATAACACTAGTGTTTAATTTATAAAGCGGGTGTAACCTATCTAAGATAGGTTACACCCGCTTCTCATTTCAAAGTAAAAATGCTATTTACGAACAGACATAGAATACGGCTTAGCCTCTGCCGCTATACCCCTATTTTTATTAGGGTTGTTCTTCATTGAAAAATTATATGTTGCTCCGTTCATAATATCATCAAACGTAATGTAGTTTTTATTATACATAGTACCGTTCTTTTCTACTTCATCAATATATATATTTTCTGTGGTATTCTCGGGGGCGTTAACGGTAAATGTATTGCCATTTCTCAAATGCATTTTCACACTTTTAAACAAAGGGCTTCCTATGGCATATTCTCCAGTGCCAGGAGTTACAGGATAAAATCCTGCCGCAGAAAACACATACCAGGCTGATGTTTGTCCGTTATCTTCATCCCCGCACAAACCATCTGGAGCAGAAGAGTATAATTTATCCATTACATTACGCACATGCCGTTGCGTTTTCCAAGGTTGTTCTAACCAATTGTACAAATAAATGGCGTGCTGTATGGGCTGATTGCCGTGTGCATATTGCCCCATATCTGCCACTAACATTTCTGTAATTTCATGAATTTGTTGTCCGTAATACGAATCATTAAAAGTTGGTGCTGCCGTAAAAACATCATCCAATCTAGCGCGCATTTTAGCGACACCGCCAAAATCTTCTGCCAGTCCCAATGGATCGTGAAAAACACACCAGGTCCAGTGCCAAGCAGCCCCTTCTGTAAAAGCATCTCCCCATTTGTCTGGGGTGTATGTTGTTGCCCAAGAACCGTCCTTATTCTTTCCGCGCATAAAGCCAATTTTTGGATCAAATACGTTTTTGTAGTTTAAAGATCGATTTCTAAACAGTTCAATTTCCTTTTTAGGCTTTCCTAAAGCTTCACCCAATGCTGCAATACTCCAATCTGCAAAAGCATATTCTAAGGTACGTGCTGCATTTTCATTTACACCAACATCATAGGGCACATAACCCAAATCATTATAAAATTCGGCTCCAAAACGACCAACCGAATTAACGGGCCCCTTACTTTTTGAGTTTTTAACAACAGCTTCATATAAGGTTTCTACATCAAATCCACGAATACCTCTGAGGTATGCATCTGCAATATTTATGGCAGAATTAGACCCTATCATACAATCTCTATGCCCAGGACTAGCCCACTCTGGCAACCAACCACTTTCATTATACGTATTTACAAGGCCCTGCATTACATTGCTTAAATACTCTGGATACATTATAGTAAAGAAAGGAAAAACAGCTCTAAAGGTATCCCAGAAGCCATTATCAGTAAACATATACCCTGGTAGCACTTTACCATTGTAGGGACTATAATGTACTATTTCATTAGCGGCATTAAGTTCATAAAACTTTCTAGGAAACAACAGTACTCGGTACAAAGCCGTATAAAATGTTCTGTATTGTTCTACCGTTCCCCCAGCGACCTCCATACGACCTAACTCCTTGTTCCAAGCTGTTGCCGCTTTCTCTTTGGTCTGATTAAACGTATCGTCTCCAATCTCTCTTTCTAGATTAATTTCAGCCTGCGCCAAACTAA
The DNA here is from genome assembly GCF_023015805.1 of Cellulophaga sp. F20128. Taxonomy (GTDB): domain Bacteria; phylum Bacteroidota; class Bacteroidia; order Flavobacteriales; family Flavobacteriaceae; genus Cellulophaga. The sequence goes on along the minus strand of NZ_JALKBA010000003.1, from coordinate 127,022 downwards.
TAAAAGAAGAAGCTACTTTGGCCGTAACCTGTTCCCCATCCTTAGTTGTAAAACTAATAGCTGCTCCAACGTGATAGCCTTCTGCTTCTTTAGCGAATGTTGTTTGTAGGTTTCCTCCTTCTTCTTTTTGCCAAGTCAGGATTTCATCAAAATCTTTATCAAAGACCAAAACAAAATAATTGTGAAAATTTTCAGGTACACCACCACTGTTGTTTCGGCAATATCCAATTATTTTACGCTCTTCTGGAATCACTTTAACCATAGACCCCTTAAAAAATCCATCAATTAGAATATGTGATTTTTTAGATTCAGGAAATGTAAAACGAAATTGCGCTCCTCTTTCTGTAGGTGTTATTTCTGTAGTTACATCATAGTCTGCCAAATAAACACTGTAGTAATGCGGCTTACTTATTTCAGATTTATGAGAATACCAAGCTGCTCTTTCATCTTCATCTATTTTAAGTGTTCCGGTTTCTGGAAACAAAGAAAAGGCGGCATAATCATTAATCCACGGACTTGGTTGATGAGTTTGTTTAAAACCTCTAAGTTTTAAGGCATCGTAGGTATAGCCCCAACCGTCACCCATTTTACCTGTTTGGGGTGTCCAAAAGTTCATACCCCAAGGGGTTGCAATGGCAGGATAAGTATTTCCATTGGATAAGGCAAATTCAGAATCTGAACCTACTAAAGGATTTACATAATCTACATAGGAAACAGTTGTTTTATTTTGAGCTGATACCGCTGTATGTATCAACACAAGGAAAGGCACTAGTAATTTTAGTAATCTCATTTTATTTCTTTTTAAATTCCTTTATTCATTGGTAAAACGAACCCCTAAATTAAGGTCTAATTTGGTTATTTCCCATTGTTTTTTTAAACAAAAAAAAGAGGAGGGATAAATCCCTCCTCTTTACACTAATATTTAATAAAATTAATCTGGATTATTAATTAACGTCCCAGAAAATTTTAGTTGTTAAATTATCCGATCCACTTACTGCATTATAATTATCAGTATTGTACACACTTTCATTACTTGGATAAATCCATCTTGTTGGTGGAAGTGTTTGTGGGTTAGAGTTATCTACTTGAAAAGATAAACTTGGAGCATCTAATCTTCTCATTTCTGCCCAACTTTCTGGCATTTGCAATACACTAAAACTAATCCATTTTTGAGTTGCAATTAACTCTAATTTATCGGCAGTAGTAGCTGCATTATCCCAATTAACATCTGCACTACCTAAGTAAGCAGTTATCTCAGCAGGTACTAAAGGAGTTAAAGGTCCAGAAATCTCATCTGCACTTAAATCACGAACTCCATAGTAAAACTCAGTAGACTGAGTAACACCATCTTCATAACTAGCCTTAGCCATTGCATCATTAGTAGCTGCATAAGCTTCTGCCTTTAAAAAACTTACTTCCGCCGCAGTAATTAATAAACCAGGGAAATATTGGTTACGAGATAATGATGATCTGTTGTAAATAGATACTGTACCTGTATTAAACAAAGCTGTTTGATCAGCTTCATTCATTAAAGGGTCTATACCTATAAAAACACCAGGAACTGCATCTTCACCTTCTTCAAACATTGCACGTAATCTAGGATCAGCATTGGTATTCATATGATCTATCATTGCTTTACCTGCTAAATTACCATCCCAATCTTCCAAACCACCTTGAAAACTTTTTGAGTGTATCGGTGAATCTATATCTACAACATCTATTTGAATGTTTTCAGAATTATCATCAACCAAAGGATACTGCACTGCATTACCTAAAATACTAGCAATCTCAGATTGCGATCTCGCTGAAAAATCTGCTGAAGCAGAAACTCTTGTTAACATTCTTAAACGAAGTGAATTACAATACTTTTTCCAAAGAACCAAATCACCATTGTTTACAAAATCTTGAGTTTCTAAACTTGCCGCAACAGCTGGGTCTAAGCTAATGCTATTTAACTCATCTGCAAAACCTTGCAAACCATCTAACATTGTAGTGTATATTTCTTGTGCTGTATCATAAGCTGGTAAAGAAGCTTGATAATCGCCTCCATTTTGACTTAATTTTCCAGCTTCAGAAAATGGAATATCACCATGTAAATCAACTACTTTTTGTGTATGATCGTAAAGGTAGATAGTAGCCGTAAGCATAAAGATTCTCAATTTAGCTTGCTCTTCAGTAGGTAAAGCATTGTATACTTTTTCCATTTCTCTGTAGTGCGCTAAAAATCCATAATAGCTACCCCATCTTCCACCAATACCTGCTTCTCCAGGTACATATTGAGCTGCAGTATTAATCCAACCAACAGCTTGGGTATATCTAGTTATTGTTGTTCTTAAAACAACAAAATAGTTCCAGTAATCTGGTAATACATATCCTTGGTTTGCATATAAAAAACCAGAATATAGTTTCTCTACAGTAGCATCAGAGATTTTAGAGGGATTTGCATAATTATCCGCAAAATCACTTTCACTACAGGCATTGAATGTCATAACGAATACAACGCCAAGTATTATTGACAATTTTTTCATAAAATATTTTTTTAAATAATTCATTATATTCTTATTATAAACTAGCACGTAATGATAAACCAAATGATTTGGTAGACGGGTTGGTACCCGTATTATTAACATTCTGAGTCCATCTTGAACCTGCCGTAGTAGCTTCTGCATCCATATCTTTTATTGTTCTGTAGATATAGAATAAGTTTCTAGCATACACAGAGAAATCTAACTTTTTAATACCTATTTGATCCAAGGCTTTGCTTGGCAAACTATAGGTTAAAGAAATATCTCTCATTTTAAAATAGGTATTCTCTTTAATATAAAGCTCATAACGTGTGTTAGGGCTGTATTGAGGTCCACCCCAATTGTAAACACTATTGTAATACTCAGGGTTAGTTGCGATATAATCATTTGGAGTACCATCTAATTTAACACCGTCTAATACAATACCATTGTCATAAACTACTTCTCCATTAGGACCAGAAGTTGCACTACTCAACACTCTATCACCTGTATTTTGATCTTCATAGAAACTTAAACCTCCATGCTCAGCATCCATTCCTTTTAAACTTTCAGTAGTTAACCCACGGCTAATCATCCAGTTTAATGCTGTTGGCATTACGTGTCCACCAATTCTAAAATCTACATTAGCATTTAATGTAAAGTTTTTATAAGTAAACGAATTTATAATACCACCAACCCATTTAGGCATAGCGTTACCAAATTTTTCATGCTTGCTTGCATCTACTTGGTACAATCCGTTTGGATCTACTATTTTATTACCGTTATCATCCAATTTTATTGGATGAGCGTATAAATCTCCCATTGGCTTACCAACTGTAGAGACCATTTTAGCAGCATCACCATCCCAATTGGCATGTTGAATTTCATCTAAACCTGGAGCTAATTTCTCTACTTTGTTAACGTTCTTAGCAAAGTTAACAATAGCATCCCATCTAAAATCACCTGTATCAACTGGGGTACCTGTAATTCCAAATTCGTATCCTTTATTTCTTAAAGTACCAATATTAGTAAGTATAGAACTAGCACCTGACGAACCTGGTAATGTTAATCCAATAATCTGGTCTACTACCTGTGCGTTGTAATACGCTGCATCTAAACTTAATCTACCTTCAAAAAACTTCATATCCAAACCAAATTCAAACTCACGTTTTTCTTCTGGCTTAATACCATCATTACCCATACTACCAGATATACTGTTGTAAATAACAGAACCAGCACCTTGAGCTCCTAATGTATTTTGATTGTATGCAATATTTGCTCTATAAGGATCTGGATAGTTACCTACTATACCGTAAGAAGCTCTAAGCTTTGCAAAGCTAATAGCTTGTGGTAATTCAAAAGCATCAGAAAACACAAAACTTGAGTTTACAGATGGATATACAAAACTATTGTTATCTGGGTTCATAGTAGATGTTCTATCCTTACGAACAGTACCTTCTAAATACAACCATCCTTTATAATCAATGTTTGCAGTTGCCAGTAATGCATCTTTTACCAAAGCACTTCTTCCACTTCCACTTCCAGGCGTGTTTATTGACGCAGCAATATCAAACCAGTTTCTAACACTTAGGCCTCCACTTGTTCCTCTACTTAAGCTAGAACTCTTTTCTTCTGAAGCATTGTAACCTGCCATTACAGACATTTCTAAATCTGGCGTTAACTCTCTTGAATACGTCATTAGCAATTCGCCATAGGTAATATCGTATGAGTTGTTTGCCATACTAAAGCCACCTCCTGGGTTGGTATAAAAAACAGCTGGTCTTTCTGTTGTACTCCAAGCTTCAGAATTACGATTTGTAAAATCGGTCGAAATTCTTCCTCTTAAGCTTAATCCATCTGCTATATCCCAAGTATTGGTTACAATACCAATAACTCTATTACTTTTTTCAATAACGTTATTTTCATTTACTCTCCAATAGTAATCTAAAAGATCACCTCTGTACCCTGGGTATATAATATTCTCACTTGGGGTTGTACTCTCACTAGTACCAGTAACATATCTATAACCATCACTAGTTTTATACCTGTCCTTATACCATTCAGCATTATCAAACCTCGTCATCATACCACCAAAGTTGTTTGTTAACCTATCAATAGAATAAGGTCTGTTGGTCACTTTTTGGTTGATATAATTTACTTGAACATCTGTTCTAATATTATCAGACCACTCAAAAGATGAGTTAAGGTTCACAATATTTTTTGCCTCCTTAGCACCTTGACTTACACCTTCATTATCCTGACGTGTGTATGAGAAACGTACTCTTGATCTTTCACCTACATTAGAAACTGAAACATTGGCACGTGTGTTATGTGCAGTTTCATAGATTCCTTCTACTCCAGGTTGTGCAGTATAAGGTCTTACAACACCATCCCAACTAAGGATTGGCTGACCGTCAAATTTAGGACCAAAGTTAACGTTGGTTCCTATTAAACCTCTAGTTTCTTCAGATCCGTTGTTGTCTGTATCATAATACACAAACATATCTGCATCTTGTCCTGCATCAGCAAGAGTCAATGGATACCCAGGACCTCTAACATCTTGAAAATCTGGAAAATAAGCGGCTTGATCAAAGGTATATGATGTATTAAAATCTACAGACATCCCTTTTTTACCTTTCTTAGCACCTTTAGATGTAATTAAAACAACCCCGTTTACCGCTTCAGAACCGTAAAGCGCTGCTGCAGAAGCTCCTTTTAATATAGAAATGTTTTCAATATCATCAGGGTTAATATCTAAAAGACCATTACCTCTAAGACGTTGATCTCCCCAATAGTTGTTGTTAGAAACTTCTCCGTCTCTAATTGGCACACCATCTAAAACAATTAAGGGTTGACTTTTCCCTGTGATAGAGGCAATACCTCTAATTGTAATATTGGTAGCACTAGTAGAACCACCAGGTGTTGTAGCTATTTGCACACCAGGAGCTTTACCATATAAAGCAGTTGCAAAGTTTGGCGTAGCTGTTTGCGTTAATGCATCAGACTCAACTATTGCCGTGGCATAACCTAAAGCTTTCTTTTCTTTAGTAATACCCAACCCTGTTACAACAACTTCACCAAGTTGCTCTGCATCTTCAGCCATTGTTAAATTAATAGTAGATCTACCATTTATAGCAACACTTTGCTGAACATATCCAATTGAAGTAAACTCCAAGGTAGACGCATCGTTGGAAACATTAATTGTGTAGTTTCCATCAAAATCTGTTGAAGTTCCATTTGAAGTTCCTTTTTCTAAGACATTTACGCCCAAAAGAGGCACTCCTGAATCATCAGTTACTTTACCAGTAACAGTTTTGTTTTGCGCCATCAGCCCGTTTATAAAGAGCAACATTGCAAACATTAATAAGTAATGAATTTTTTTGTTCATACTAATAGAGTTTAGTTAGTTAATAAATTGTTAAGAGTAAATTTTACCCCAAGATATAAAATATTACCTAATATTATAAATTAATGTTAAAATATGGAAAGTAATTCGACTAACAACGAGTGCTTAAAGCTAAGTAACAGTAATAAACAGAGTTTAGCCAATAAAATAGGGCCAATAAAAATTAACCCCTTATGTTAAATTTATATGAAAAATATTGTTAAAATATATCCAAGACATTAATTAAAGTCCTCTTTTTTATTATTTCTTCAATATAGAAACCTCAGTGGTCCAATCGTGTGCTACTGACAAACTCTTTTGCATAAAAAAAGGAACTAATTCTCATTAGTTCCTCTTGTTAAATATATGTTATTATTTTAATTAAAATCTGGTAATAGTGATGTTTTAAAGGTAACATAATCATCCCTATAGTAAGAACTAGCATCTGTTCTCCAAAAAACAGGTGTTGTCCAATTATTCTGATCTATGACCTCTAAGAAAGCATCCGTATTATTAGATAACTCAGATGATGGATACATTAATCGTTCTGGCTGTGGCTTCATCACCTTTCCTTGAAATGTCATTGGTTCCAATTTTGGATGCCTTGTTCTTCTTAATTCACTCCACAATTCATTTGGACGTAATAAATTAAGGTGAATGTATTTTTGCTGCATAATAATTTCCATTTGATCATCAACCGCTCCTTCTGCATTAAAAGCATTTTTTACCTTATCAGCATATGAAGTAATGATTGTCGAACTTGGCTTGGTAGGTCTCACTAAACTTGCCCATGGCCCAGTTAAATCTGCTCCATAGTTACTTAATGAATTAAGGTAATACCAATAATCTGTTGAATGCATTACTGCATCCTTAATATGGTCACCAGCAGCTTTTCCTGTAGGTGCTATTTGTTTTGCTGCAACTTCGGCCAATAACAAATCTATCTCTGCCAACGTAAACATGTCTGCAGGAATATTGTTATGAATTAATGTTACATGGCTATACTGCGACTTTGAATTGTTTAATGAAGATTCCATTAAATTATCAGCAGCTGTATAATACCTATCCCCATCTACATAACCTTGATCTTGACCATCAGCATCCATAGACACACCTCTATAATCGTTATATTTAGTTGGTAATGCAATTACAGGAAGCCTTGGATCATCTATGGTTTCTTCATATTCTTGATTATGAAAATTCATTCTGTTCATAATCACGTTAGGAATGTGTAACACATATGATCTCTCATATAGGCCACGTTGCCATGTACCACCGCCTGGAAGAGATGAAGCTGCATCTATATGTGGTAAATTAAAACTTAAATCTTCAGTAGGTAAATTAGTCAACGCATCACTTATGTGTGATGCCGCAAACTGAGCATCCACTCCTGCTAATTTAACAGCAAAACGCAAACGCAAAGCATTGGCATACTGCACCCACTTATCAATATCACCTTCTAAGGCTATATCTTGCGTAGCCAAAATAGCTTTACCTTCTGATGACATTTTAGAAGCAATACCAGGTAACTCATCTGCTATAGACTTTAAATCATCCAATACCGCTTTATAAATTTCTTCTGGATCATCATAGGTTGTAAAAAACTCCCCCTGGGATCCCTTAAACGCATTCAAGTACGGGATTGAATTGTATAAATCTACATTTCTAAGGGCTCCCCAGTCTTTAACTATAGAAATTAGTTTAAAATAAACTACACTGTCGTCATATTGTTGTCCACTTTGTCCGTCAACTACATCTTGTATTAATCCCCAGTTTCGCATTCTTAGGTAATAGTCATTAAACCAATTGAATCCACTTTGGTCAAATCCATTACCATTCTGCAAATCATCATAATCTATAAACCACGAATATCTCGGAGTAATATAACGACTTGATATTTGAGCGTAACTTGGAATACCATTACCTCCTAGTTGCCACCAATACTCGCCATAATCCTTAATATAAAACTTGTACTGCAGCAAAGCATTAGTAAACATCCCAGATGCCAACTGATCTGACTCAGGCACATACTGCTGCGGGTTTTTAAACTCTTCTTCCAAAGTATCTTGACATGATGACAAGACAATCAAGGAAATCATTAATAACATTATTCTTTTCATAATATATATTTTTATTTTTTAGAAACTAACATTAAGTCCAAATCCTACTGAAACTGGGCTAGGATAAGCAGAGTCTTCTACCCATGAATCTGTACCTAAAGCAGATTCCGCATCTACATTCGGAATCGTTTTATATACATAAAGTAAATTCCTTGCCGTTAAGGAAACTGACAATTTCTGCAGCCCCATTTTATTTATAAAATCTCCAGGAAGTGAATAACTAACTGCTAACTCTCTCAGTTTAATATAATCATTTTTATACAACCCATCAGGTGCGTAATCTGTACCTAAATCATTGATATAGATTAAATTATACTCATAAACAGACAAAATTTTATCATTTTGAACATAAACTGGATTATCTTCTGTACCAGTATTCACAACTCCTTTGTTAATAACACCATCATGATAAACTCTTCCTTCTACAGCATCGGAAGGAGCTGCTTGGTCATGTTGCCAAGGAATTCTTTCCCCGCTAGCATTTTCATAATACGCTAAACCTCCATGATCTTCATCTCTAAACTCCAAAGTTTCCTTAGTTATCCCCATTCCTCTATAATAATAATTAGAACGTGAAAATATAGATGCTCCAAATTTATAATCTAATAAAACATGGAAATTAAATCCTTTAAAGAAGAAATCACTCGTAAGTCCACCAAAAATATCAGGAGTTGTATTGGCTACTGCTTTCAATTCTGATTTGTCCAAAATATAGTATCCTGAATTATCTACAACTCTATTTCCGCTATCATCCTTAAGATAATCGAACATTCTCAATTCACCAAAAGGTCTACCCTCTTCTGCAACCTGCACAATACTATTTCCAACAGATCCCGTTGTTTTTTGAGTTATACCAGGGTATAATTTTTTAACTTCAGATTGTTGCTTGGCAGCCGTTAAAGTAAGATCCCATCTATATTTTTTAGTGGCCAATACTGCACCTTTTAGCATAACTTCATATCCCCAGTTAGCTACATCCCCAGCATTAATCTTTATATCGCCTGCACCAGTAGTACTAGATAAAGGCACACCCATAATCTGATCGTATATATTATTATGGTAAAAAGAAAAACTAGTTTCTAACCTGCTATTTTCAAAGAAACGAGCATCAAAACCAACTTCAAATTCTCTTTTACGTTCTGGCTTTAAAGCTCCAGCAAACAATGACGACGGCGCACTAATAGACAAGGCATCGGTATTATTTACACCTCCAACACTATATGATCTGTTCGCAAAGTAACTTGAAACTCCTCCAGGAGCACCTCTACCAACATCTGCCCATCCAGCTCTAAATTTTCCAAATTCCATAAAAGGAATATCAAACGTATTTGTAAAATTCCAGCTTAAACCAATTCCAGGGTAGAAAAACGTATTATTCTCTGGTGGCAAAGTAGAAGACCAATCTTGTCTACCTTGTAACTCCAAATACAAATCATCATCCCAAGAAATTGTAGCAGAACCTAAGGCACTGTATAAAACCTGCGAAGCATAACTATGTCCTCTAACCCTTCCTCTTTGACTACCATCTGGCCAATCTTGCTCATTATTAAGTGACCAAAAGTCCGGAAATCTTAAATCTCCATAAGTAGCAACATTTATTCCAGTGTAGGCGACTTTTTTATACTCACCACCACCAAATGCAAATACTTTCATACGGTCATCTAAAAGACTAAATTCATAGTTTAACAAACCTCTGTAATTTTCAACTGTAGTATTATCACGACCATAAGCATACCTACCACCTACATTTTCTGGTTCATATCTTACAATTGGATTTTTAGTTGTAAAATCTGTATCTGTATAATCTATACCCGCTTGTCCAATAAAGGATAAATCATCTGTTAAATTAACAGTTGCTTTAATAGACCCTATTAAGTGAAATTTATCATCTAAATCACTATTTTCATTTTGCTCCCACAAAGCATCCATTAAATAAACTGGCGCAAATTGACCTGGCCATCCTCTATCTTCTGAATTAAACTTAGAACCATCTTCATTTTTGTACAAATCAGTAATAGCATTAAAATCATAATCTCTATTTATACCCCAAGCTACAATATTACCAAGATTAGGATTTCTGTTATGAGTCTTTATTTTATACAAATTTGTATTTACCTCTACATTCACAAAATCAGAAGGTCTCAATTGTCCACTAAAATTATAAACATGCTTTTTTTGAGAATTATTAGGCAACAAACCTTGATAATCTTGATTTGTATATGATAATCTCATACTTCCCTTCTCGTTACCTCCAGAAATTGCTACCGTATTCACTGTATTACTTCCTGTTCTAAATAAATCAAGATAATTATTAGGATATGCCTGATATGGACGAATAGAACCATCTAAAAACTGCAAAGGAGTTCCATCAAATTTTGGCCCATAATTGTACCTGGACCATACATTTTGTCTTGGCCCTTGACCACCACCTTCTAAGGTTTCATATTGCTCACTGTACTGGTTAGTCCCAGAACCGTATTCATTTTGAAAATCGATATAAGTACGTGGCATTTCAAAGGTAAATTGTGAGCTATAGCTCACCCCTAGCCCTTTGGTTTTTCCTCCTCTTTTAGTGGTAATCAAAACTACCCCATTGGCGCCTTCTCCACCATAAAGTACAGATGCCTTAGCTCCTTTTAAAATTTCTATAGAAGCAATGTCTTCTGGGTTAATATCGTTAATTCCCGAACCGTAATCAAATGAATTCAAAGGATCATATCCTCTAGACGCCATATTAGATCCTGTGTCATAAATTGGCATACCATCTACCACAAACAAAGGACGCGTATTGGCAGAAGATTCTAAACCAGCAGCTCCTCTAATCTTGATATCTACTGCTCCTGTAGGACCCGCTGCATTTGTGGTTATACCCACACCGGCTGCTTTACCATACATACTACTTACAGGGTTTGTAGATACACCTGCAACAGTCAGAGATTCCGCATCAATCTTACTTACAGCGTAGCCTAAAGATTTCTGATCTCTTTTAATACCTAAAGCCGTAACTACGATATCATCCAATTGCTCTGCATCTTCAACCATTGTTACATTAATAACAGATTTACTGCCTACTGAAATCTCTTGCAGCAATAAACCTATTGATGTAAATTCTAATACTGCAGAATTTCCTGATACCTTAATAGAAAATTTTCCATCAAAGTCTGTAGAAGTTCCGTTTTTTGTTCCTTTTTCCAAGACATTCACGCCCAATAGAGGAATTCCTTCTTCATCCGCCACCACACCTGTAACAGTTTTGTTTTGCGCCATTAGCCCATTTAAAAAGAGCAACATTGCAAACATTAATAAGTAATGAATTTTTTTGTTCATACTAATAGAGTTAAATTAAATAATAGTTAGTAAATCGTTAAGGATAAACCTATCCTTGGTAATAAAATTTAAGCTAAAATTATAAATTTATGTTAACGTACAGGACGTAATTCGACTAACAACTTTAGAGAAAAGCTATATAACATTTATAAACATTGTTTCACGCAAAAAAAAGGGACTAATAAAAATTAGCCCCTTAGGTAAAATTATTTGTTAAAATATATAAGAGACTTTAAATAAAAGTCAATTTATTTTTATTCCTTCAATTTAGAAACCTTAATTGTCCAAGCGTGTTCTACTGGCAAACTATTTTGCAGCTTTTCAGGAATAGCCACTATAAAACCGTTATCTTTTGCCTGCCATTTTAAACTAATAGTACTCCCCAATAAGGTAACCTTGGCATTTTTAACTGGTTGATGTGAGCTAATTACGATTTCAGATGGTACTTTATTCTCATTTTCTTTGGCTAGGTAAAAGAAATAGGTAGTACCATTGTCTTGCTGAGTTATACAAATATTATTCTCTTTGAATGGCGCTAAGGGCTTACTATTATATATTCCTTCCGCGTTTATTTTCATCCACTTCCCATACCCTTCTAAAAGATCGTAAGCACCTTGTTGCCAGGTTCCATCTGGTCCTGGGGCAACATTCAGCAAAAGATTACCTCCTTTGGCTACAACATCTATTAAGGTATGAATTCCTTGTTTTGGACTCATATAAGTAGCATCTGGTGTATAAGACCATCCACCCCCTGATATAATGCAAGATTCCCAAGGATATGGCAGTGTTTTTTCTGGCACTCTATTCTCTGGTGTTAAATAATTCTGATTCTTACCGTGAACAGCTCTATCTACAACGATAAGTCCGGGTTGTTCCTTACGGGCCTTAACCACAAGCTCATCCATCTTTATATCTTGATTAATATTGCGCTCTTTTATATACCCGTTTTCATTCCCCTTAAGTTGATTTGTATACCAATCGGCTATATCTTCAGCTGGTTTTTTAGCAACCCAACCGCCATCTAGCCACAGAATATCAATCTTCCCATAATCTGTCATTAATTCCATAATCTGATTGTGGGTGAAATTTACGTACTCTGCCCATTTTTCGGGATAGGCCTCTGGCTCATAATTTACGTTCCTATCTCTAGGCGGAAACTTAGGGTCCCAATAAGAATTCACATTCCAATCTGGCTTAGAAAAATAAGCACCAGCCCATAAGCCCTCATTTCTAAATGCATTAAAAATTTCCTTGGCAATGTTTGCTCTGGGGTTGCTTGAAAAAGCACAACCAGGATCCGTTACTTTATAATCCGTATACTTAGAATCGAACATTGAAAAACCATCGTGATGCTTGGTTGTAAACACAACGTATTTCATACCCGCATCTTTCGCTGCAGCCGCCCATTTTTCAGGGTTAAATTGAACGGGATTAAAGGTAGACTTTAACCCTTCGTATTCTTTTTTATAGGTATTATAATCTTCTGGATTAGAGCCCTTGGTTCTTTCGCACCAGCCGTATTCTTCTGGACATAGCGACCAAGATTCTACGATACCCCATTGACTATAGGAACCCCAATGCATTAATAAGCCAAATTTAATATCTTGCCATTGATCCAATTTCTCTAAAACCAATGGATCTGTTTCTGGAACATAACGTTCATCTTCATAAATTGCTTGAGCGTTACCCAATTGACAGATAGCTAGCAATACTAGCAAGTGTAAAATTTTACTTTTATTCCCTTGAAAAATTCTCATCATTCTATATTTAATTTAATTAACCATTATTTCATCCGCAAAAATCCAAGAAGGCAAGCCCGCCGCATGATGCCAATACGGTGTTTTGGTATTCTTTGCTTCAATTTTTAAATACCTCATATTTTTTGTTGCAAACTCAAAATCAAAGTATTTAATATCATTTACCTTACTTTTCTTATCTAAGGGCATTGTGTTATTAACTTCCCCTATTTTAGCGTAGGAAACCCCATCTAAGGAACCAAAATAACTCACAGTTTCTGGCAAAAATACAATATGATTGGTCACTTGTAAAAAAGCCAATGAAATTGAGCTTATGGCTTCGGTTTTCCCTAAATCTAAGACAACTTTCATATCATTCCCCTCAAAACCCAACCAGTTTGAATAAAAGCTACTTCCACCCAAAGCACCGTCTGTTAGTACCATTGGATTTTCATTTGCGTATTTCTTTGGTGTTGTCAGGGCTATTACATTTTTCCCTAAGGCTTTATTGGGTTTTTGTGAAATTTCCAAGGCAAGCATATAATTGGAATAATACTCTTTAACGGTAAACCCCATCTCATTCATTAGAGTTACATTATTACTGGCACAAGTCGCCTTAAAATCTTCTAATCGTTGTTTGGCCCTTGGGTTTATTTCCAAAGCGCCTCCTGTACCTTTCCTTGTTAAACTAAAATCATCAGAGATGTTTTTTCTGCTTGCCTCTAAAATTGCATAATCCAATCCTAGGCGAGCCATTTTTACGCGTGCTATTATTTTGGGCTTGGCAGCAACAGCCAGAAGCGCTTCCTTAAATAGTTCGCTATATTCTACCAGCAAATCTTTACTTAAATAAGACGAAAAGGCTTCCGATGGATCACCATACAGGAACAAAAAGAAATCCTTGTCTTCTTTTATTTTACTGTGGATTAGATCTACATACTGCTTTACATAAACACCTGCCTCCTCATAGTATCCGTCTGTAAATTCCGTAAGCAAATCATTAAAATCCAAATCGGGATTCCACAATAATTTAGCGGTGATATAAGACCGTAACTCAAACAAATCACTAGGGTGGTTACTATGTTGCTCAAAAACCCATTTTGCATTATTATCTCTAAACAATTGTATGTTGGATTGCAATGTATGTAGGTTGGGAAATGGGCTTAAAAAATTAGTGAATTGTGTTGTATAATCCCAAATTCTAATGTTATTAGAAATTTTGCCCCACCCTTTTAAATCATCAGCAAAATCTTTGCATTTCTCTTCAATGGGCGCACTTCTATCGCATTCAATAGAACACAATGTTATCAATACATTATCTAAAGGCTTAGTTTTACAAGGCTTACGGGTATATTGATAGGCCAATGTAGAAATTGTTTTCGTTGGAAATTCTGCAGCCACCTTATTCACAAATCGAATCATAGTACCAGACGGACTTCCTTCTTCCGTATCTATACGACTACAATCTTCACATTGACAATGTTGTTGATTGTCATCTTGACTCACAGACACCACGGTTGCTCCAGGGTATTTTTTAAACAACATAGCCACAGAATCTTTTACAATCTGCAGCACTTTTATATTGGTTAAACAAAGTTGTGTTGGCAATCTTTTATCGCCTCTTAAGGCATAATACTCCGGGTGAGATTTGTAATAATACTCCTCTGGCACAAACCTATGAAACGTATGCACTCTAGCTCCAGGCGCATAGTTTGGAAAGGCTTCATAGGTCACCTTTTGCTGATCTGCATAGGCGTGATTATCATAATATAATTTAGAGTGTACTGTACGAGTGGTTATCTCTGGCTTGTAGGTATATTCAATTGGATTCACAACCAATTTATCTTTCTTAGGCAAAACCTCAACATTGGGAGCATACCACTTACAACCCAACTGATTTTCTAAAAAAGAATACACAGCATCTCTTGTAGCAGCATCAGACCCTCCTGAAATAAAAATATTTTTATTTTCTGTTTTTATAGAAATCGCATGTCCTTCTAAAACATCTGAATCCAATGTTCCAACGTAAATTTTAGAGGCTGCAAAGCCTTGAGAACTTTCATCAGTAATTGGGAGTTTTACCGCTGTAATTTTAAAAATATAATCCTGAATAAGTTGCGCCGATTGATACTGACTCTCCGTTGCATCTCCCCTATAAACAATTTCATAATTGGAGGCTCCATTAGCCACTATTACTAGCTCCTCTGTTGTTTCTGTACACGATTGAAAAAGCACCATTGAAACAATTAAAAATACAAGAAGTACACTTTTTCTATTCTTCATAAGATTCAATTGTTTTCGTTGGTATTTGCCTTATTCCAAAATTATTTCCAATTCTTTGGCTGACAACAATTCCTCATGGTCAATAAAATAACTCGGGTGATTTTTAGTATTTAGTTTGATCTCCTTTATCTTTCCTGAGGTATTCCCGCTCTTTGTAATGATCAACTTATCATTTTTATAGTATTTCTGATCCAAATGAATGGTCACCGAATCAAACCTCGGCGTTGTAATGGTATACACAGGCATAGCTGGGCTAACGGGGTAAATACCCATCATTGCATAAACTAACCAAGCAGACATAGTACCCGTATCATCATTCCCTGGTAAACCACCTGGTGTATTGGTAAAATATTCATTGATTAATTGCTGTACCTTTTCTTGGGTTTTCCATTCGTCTCCCTTGCTATAATTGTACAAAAACGGATAGGCAATATCTGGTTCATTCGCCATATCATACTGCTTGTTATCAAAAATATAATCCAAATGCTGTACAAATTGTTTTTTACCCCCCATTAATTTTAACAAGCCTTTTATATCATGGGGCACCATAAAGGCATACTGCCAAGCATTCCCCTCTATATATCCCACATTTTTTTCAAAATTAGCTCCTTTATAGGGGTCAAATGGTGTATACCAACTACCGTCACTATTTTTTGGACGCATTAGTTTTAACTCCTTATCAAACAACTTTCTATAGGATAAGGATTGATTATAAAACTTTTTATGATCTTCAGGTTTACCCAATTGTTTTGCCAATTGTGAAATGGCAAAATCTGAAATATTGTATTCTTCCGTTGTAGAAACCGATCCTCCTGTTCCTCCATCAACACTGAGGTAACCATTGGCCCAATATTCTTTAACTCCAGGACGTAAGGGATTATTTTCTAACTGGGTAGATCCTTTTACCATAGCTTCATAAGCCTTATTGACATCAAAATCTTGAATACCACGCAAATAAGTATCGGCGATCACCACCGAAGCAGGGTCTCCCACCATTGTAAAGGTTTCTGTGGAATTCAATTCCCATTTGGGCAACCAACCATTTTCATCATACATAGACAACATGGTTTTTACCATATTAGACTGTTGCGCAGGATACAGCATACTCATTAACTGGTGGTAGTTTCTATAGGTATCCCAAAGTGAGAAAACCGTATATCGCGTACCCTTAGTATTTCCAATTTTCCCCGTTGCTATCTCTGGATAATCCCCATTGTAGTCATTTAAGGTATTTGGATGAATTTGAGTGTGGTATAAGGCTGTATAAAATATTGTTTTATCGTCTTCAGTACCGCCGCTGACTTCTACATTAGACAAAGATGTGTTCCAAGCCTTTTTAGTGGTTGCATAAATGGCATCAAAATTTTTGCCGGTGGTTTCCTTTTCTAAATTCTCTCTTGCATTTTCAATACTCACATAAGACACCCCTATTTTAACCTCTACTGCAGTTGGTTCTTTAAAATCATAACGCATAAACGCCCCAATACTATCTCCTACAACTTCCTTAGTATATCCTTCCATTAAGCGCGTCTTGCCGTTATACCCCATCCATTGCGCCTCTACCCCATCATAGGTATATGGCTTTTTCCAAGCACCAAAGGATGCCGCTGGTTTAGAAAATTGAGCCACAAAATAAACCGGATAGGCTTGTTCTGGGCTATTGTAGCAAAAGGATCCAACGGTGCGCATACCTTCTATTTCCGTTGGCGATACAATTTTCACCATTGCCCCCTGCTCATTGGTTAAACCCAATCCTAAATTCAATAAAATATTAGATTTCCCTGCTGGAAAAGAATACCTGGATATCCCTGTTCTTGTCGTTGCAGTTAACTCCGTTTTTACATTGTATTTTGATAAATTAACGGAATAATAACCCGCTTTGGAAACCTCATCAGTATAGGTTGTTCCGTAATCTAAATGATTTGTTTTTAGTTCCCCTGTTGTGGGCATGGCTAGTATGACTCCTAAATCTGGACAACCAACACCACTTAAATTCACATGGGTAAATCCGGTTAAAAATGTATTTTGTTTTACATAAGGGTTAGACAGCCAACCTTTGTCTTTTTCAATAGCCACATTAAATGGAGATACGCTCGCCATTCCTCTAGGTGCAATAGCGCCGGGATTTGTTGCCCCATAGTTAGAGGTTCCAATAAACGGATTTACATAATCCACGGGTTCTTGTCCTATTGCAAAATTGGCAACAAGAGCAAAAAGAAAAAGAATCTTAAATTTCATAACTGTACATTTTTATAATGTTCTTCTATTCTACTACAATCTCATCCACAAACAGCCATGATCCTCCTCCATTTGGTGCACTTCCCAAATTAGTTGCTATTACTTTAACATAACGGTTTTGGCTTGCCTCAAAAGAAATTTCAAAATCCTTAAGTTCTGTATCGCCATTTGATACGTAGGCTCTAGTAATTGCCCCTACACTCGTATACTTCTTACCATCTTTAGAAACAAATGCCTCAACTTTGGTTGGGAAATATATTCCAGAGCCTTGCGCTTCCATTGCACCTACGGAAATTTTAGATATTTCTGTATCATTTTCCATATCTATAACTACCTCCATATTATTCCCTAACCAAGCTTGCCATTGTCCGTCATGAAAGTGTTTAGACCCTCGCAGAACGTTGACCATACCTACTTCTTTTGCTCCTTGGTAACTTTTGTGATACTGTTCCTTATAGCTTACTTTTTTACCAGCTGCCTTATGATAATTAATGTACTTTGCTAAAACAGGCCCCAACAGCTTATTATCCTCGAACATAGCTGCTTTAATGCTGGTAGATGAAGAAATTTGAAAAGGCGCTGTATATTTTATAGAAGTTGTATCTAGATCGCTACCATCCAAAGAATACCGTATATCAGAACCAGGAAACTCATTTTTTAAGGTAACCAGTAAACTTCCTTTTGCCAAATCGATTTCTGTGTTTGCTGTAATTTGATAGGCACTTTTAGCATAATTGATACCCATAACATCATACCGTTTAAACAAACCTTTAACCCGCTTTGAAAAATCGGTCCAATCTTTACTTTCTTTGGGACTCCAAACAGCTTCAGACATGGCTGCTAACCTTGGAAAAATCATATATTCAGACTGTTGTGTGGTTGGTATGTATTCTGCCCACAGATTTGCTTGTCCGCCTAAAACGTGTTTTTCTTGTGCAGGCGTCATACCTTCAACGACCGGATCAAATTGATACACTTTACTTAAAGGCAAATACCCACCCCAAGCCAAAGGCTCTTGATCTTGATCGCCTTGATAATGATCAAAATAACAATGAGACCCAGGTGTCATCACCACATCATGGCCTTCGGCAGAAGCCTCCAAGCCACCTTTTACACCACGCCAACTCATTACTGTTGCCCCCGGAGCTAAGCCTCCTTCCAAGATCTCATCCCAGCCTATTAAAATTCGGTCGTTGGAACTTATAAAACGTTCCATTCTTTTTATAAAATAACTCTGCAATTCCTCTACACTTTCCAGGTTTTCTGACTGTATTCGCGCCTGACAGTGATCACAAGTTTTCCAATTGGTTTTGGTTGCCTCATCACCACCTACGTGGATATATTTTGACGGAAACAATGCCATAACTTCTGTTAGAACATCTTCTAAAAAAGTAAAGGTAGTTTCCTTGCCTGGGCAATAAATATCTGTAATTGGCCATACACCTCCTGAAGGCACCATAATTTCATTTTCAAGGCATGAAAGTATGGGATAGGCAGCAACTGCACTACTTACATGCGCTGGCATTTCTATTTCAGGAACTACTGTAATTCCTCTTGCTGTAGCATAGGCTACAACCTCCTTTATTTCTTCCTGAGTGTAAAACCCACCATAGGTAGCTTCCGTACCAAGGGCTGCATTAGGCCTTGTATTCCAGCTTTTATCCTCTTGATCTACTCTAAACCCACCTACCTCTGTAAGTTTTGGATATTTTTTAATTTCAATACGCCATCCTTGATCATCAACCAAATGCCAATGTAACGTATTCATCTTAAGCATCGCCATACGATCTATAGTACGTTTTATGTATGCTGTATCAAAAAAATGACGGGATACATCTAACATTAAACCACGCCACTTAAAACGAGGGGCATCCGAAACCTCAACGTTGGGTATGACCCACTCTTCATCTTCAACTAGAACACTGCCTTCAAAAGTAGCGGGCAATAATTGTTTAATAGTTTCCAAAGCGTAAACAAAACCGTTTCTTCCCTTTGCTGAAATAATAATTTCAGACCCCTTTACCACAAGGGTATACCCTTCGTCCTCAAGCGTATCATCTACAACAAATTGCAGGAAATTTTTTGCCGGCAATTTATCCGACACTTCCATTGTAAAACCAGAAACTTTAGCGAAATCCTCAGAAAAAGACTGAGCTGTTTGCTGTTGATCTGAATGTGCTACCAATTTTGTTTTGCCCGTAAATTGAAAAGTACCATCCGTAAGTTTCATAGCAACTGGCTTTGGAATAACAGAAAGATCTGCTTCCGTAAAAATTTTCTTTGTTTTCTGATCGCAACTAGCCAACAGAACTAGGGCAACAAGTACTATTAAATTTATGAAATTCTTCATCTTATAAAGTTAGTTTATTTTTAAGCTTTTTAATCACAGCTAAGTGCTCCTCTTTAAGTGCTCCCCCGTCAAAGAAAGAAACACCCTTAGCCCCATTTTCTTTAGCTAATACAATTGCCTCTTCCAATTCTTCTGCAGACATCCCTGGGATGTAAATACCAGTATGCAATTCTGTATTTGTGTTTTTTAAATCTTTAACACCCTGACCGGTTGCATATCCTATCCAATCAATTTCTTCATTATAAAAACCGTGATATATCATGGGTAATACTTTATCAATATTCCATTTATCCCAACGTTGACGCACCATATGGTCTGCCATTTCTGGATATGGAAATACAGCGGCTGTTAAAATTTTATTATTTTTGTGTGCTATTTCATAGGCAGCATCTACAATATCCTTTACCTTATTTAATCGAAAATTCTTCCACTCCATATCAATAGCTGGGTTTTCGAAATCTTTTGGATTTTTATGATGTTCTTTTTCGAAGGTTTCCAAACAAACATCACAATAACAGAAATCAAATTCTGGCAATTCAGTTTCTTGTTTCAAATTATATTTAGGCAATAATCCTATAGGTAAATAGATATCAGAATATCTAATATAATCTAAATGCACACTTGCAACCCCTTCTACCTTAGCCAAACCTTCTACCAAACTTAAAATATGGGCCTTTGATTCTGCCCGTGTTGGACACAACCATTTGTAGTATCCTACATATGGAGGCTCATCATAACAAGATTTTCCATCACGACTAACAGCAAACCACTCTGGATGTTCATTGGCAATTTTATCACCAGGTCTATTAATTGTAAACATCCATGCATGAACTTCTAAACCTTCTTTCTTTGCTATTGGTGTTATACGTGCTAAAAGTTCCGCATCTGTACCCGTATTAATTAGGACATCATTAATACCATTGGCCTTGTATTTTGCAAATTCTTGTTGGTAAGCTTCATCTGACTTTTTAGCATTAGCACTAGTCCAGGTCCAAAATTGAAATTCATCTTTTACAATGTCTTCAACTAAATTTTCTTCTTTAGTAGATTCCTTAAAATCACAAGAAACCATTGTAAATCCTATTAAAATACTACAAATAAATAGCTTACTTTTTTTCTTCATTACTACTAAATTTTCCATCTTCCTTAATTATTAATGTTTTGTTTGTAAATGGACTTATGGCCCAAATATTCCAACCCGATCTATGTTTCTCAACTTTTGGCACAATTAATTTACCTAAAACTTCTTTTGATTCTAATACCATACTACTCGTAGAACTTTTACTTATTTGATGTCGAGTACTGTAATACAAATCATACAAATACCACTTAATATACTCATCTTTGGGAATTTCCCACTCAAAACCATCATCAACTTTCTTATCGGAAAAATAAACATATCCCCACTTATTAGGTTTATGCATACTAATTACTCCTTGCGGGGACCACACCCAATTGTACTCTGGTAGCTTCTTACCTTGATCGTCCTTCTTTTTCTGATATTCGCCATTTTCTATGGTATGATCCCAATGGACTCTTGAAAAATTAACACGCCAAAATTTATTTGCAGGTATTCTTCTTACATTACTTGTTTCTAGTAAAGCTGTCCATGGAATAGCAATTTCAATGGTCCAATAGGTATCAATATCAGCGCTATTATTCAAGGTGCCTTTTACGTCAACTGCAGTTTTTAACCCTTTAATATCCCAATTATTCACAACAACACCGCCTTGCCCGTATGGCTTAGTCAGCAATAAATCCCACACCGTATTTAAGGCATTTATCTCAAATTCTAAATAATTATGAGTATCTCCCGTAGGGTCAACAAAGATTTCAAAATCGTTATTATGAAATATTACAGCATCACGCTTGGTAATATCTCCCCAAACATGTGGCTCTTTTAGCTTGGCGAAAAAATACAAATACTTGGCATCCCAAACCATTTTTACCTGTGTCTTGTACTTGGGTATTTTCTCTCCTTCAATATCTATAAAATAATCTGTCCACTGAACGCCATTCCAAGATTTATCATCATCCTTACCATCTATTCTTAAACTATCTTCTACATAATGTGCAATATATTGCTTTGGAATTTCTTGTGAAAACAAAGAAAAACTACTGAAACATAAAACACAAAGAAGTAGGTTATTAATTTTTTGATTTAAGTGGTTATTTTTATTCATATTCTTATACTAAAAGTAATAATTAGATATACTTACCGAATTCTAATTACTATTTGATTTTTTTTTTTTAATTTTCGAAGGTTCTTTTCTGTACCATTCTATACAGACTTGTGTTATTTCTTAGGGTGTTGCATTTTATAGTATAAATATTTCATTTTTTATCTATACCAAAAATAAATTTAGACCAATAACGGTTGGTTTATGCTAAACGATTAAATGAAACAGACAAGAAATAACGAATTTATAGCAATGAGTACAAATAACAATATTGGATCTTTTATCAAGGGTAATTCTTCAAAAAGTTTTGATGTAAATTATAAGCATCATATCATTTTTTGGCTTATCTATTTTATATTCAATATGCTACGATATAGCAACATTCACCAAGACTATGCCCTGTCTTTAAAAATGAACTTAATTGGCTTCCCCATTCACATGTCTATCGCGTATTTTAATGTGTACTACCTCATGCCCAAATTTGTATTTCAAAAAAAATACTATAGGTATGCTTTTTTTGTAGTACTCACTTTGTTTGTTATGTTATTGGTAAAATACTTTGCAACCTATATTTTAATTGGTCCAGATGTATGGCCAGAAGGGCCAGAGGAATTACAAGGATTAACACTTAACTATGCAATAACTACAATGGTAGGCGAATTATATGTTTCATCTTTTGTCGCTGCCATAAAACTTACCATAGACTGGCTCAAAGAACACAGTAAATTACACGAATTAGAAAAAAGACAACTGAGTACTGAACTGCGGTTTTTACGCTCACAAATATCCCCGCATTTCTTTTTTAACACCTTGAACAATATTTACTCCTTAACTTTAGAAAAATCGAACAAAGCACCAGAAGTTATCTTAAAACTCTCTGAGTTAATGCGCTATTTACTCTATGCCACCAAAAAGAACAAACAGGATTTAAAAAGCGAAATAGACTGTATTCATAACTATCTAGACCTAGAACGACTCCGTTTTGATGATTCTTTAGATATAAACATTTCCATTTCTGGAGATTTGGAAAATAAAACCATTTCACCCATGCTCCTAATTCCCCTAATTGAAAATTGTTTTAAACATGGGGCCAGTAAAAACATTGGAGATATGACTATTAATATAGATATAAAAGTAAGTGGAGATTTTCTTCATTTTAAAGTTTCCAATACCATTCCGAATAAATCCCCCGTAAAAACACTTCCAACCACAAGCGGCGGTATTGGTCTTAGCAATGTAAAAAAACGCCTAGAATTAGGGTATAAGAAAGAAGACTTCAACCTAACCATTTTTGAAAAAGAAAACATGTTTAATGTAATTCTAAAACTTAGAGTATGACCAAATTAAGAACCATAATTATTGATGATGAACCACTTGCGATTAATGTATTAAAAAATTATGTTTCTCAAATAAAGGAATTAGATTTAATCGAAACATTTTCTAATGCGGTAGCAGCGGCTACCTACGTTCAAAACAACAAAATTGACATTATCTTTTTAGATATTAATATGCCTATTTTGGACGGTTTGGATTTTTTGAAAAATTTACAAATAAAACCAATGGTTGTTATGACCACGGCCCATGAAGAATATGCGCTAACAAGTTATGAACTACAAGCCATAGACTATTTGGTAAAACCCATTCCTTTCCCAAGATTTTTACAGGCAGTTCAGCGCATTATTGAATTAAAACAAAACAGCTCCAATCTATCTACAACCGAAAATCCAAGTATTTTTATAAAAATTGACAAAAAGAAATTACAGAAAATATTTTTGGATGATATTTTGGTCATTGAAAGCTTAAAAGATTACATCCGCATAAAAACTACCTCAGAAAAATATATTATTCACCGAACATTGAGTAGTTTCACTGATGAATTACCAAGTGATAAGTTTTCAAGAATACACAGGTCGTATACTGTATCTATTGCCAAGGTTACTGCAATAGAAGGGAATAGCTTAGAAATTGGAGGAATTCGATACACCATTGGCAGAAGTTATTTAAATGATGTGAAACAGACCTTGCTCGGAGAATCTTGAACTTCACCGATAGATTCTTAATGTAAAACATCCATGGTTGTTTTTTATATATTTAAACTACGGCTATTGGTTATTGGTCGATAATTATTGCTTGCCTATAAAATATAGGTCATATTTAATACTCGTTTCTAACACCTTTTTTATTTCAAGTGCTATGAAAAAAATAGAATGGCAGATTTTAAGCATACGTTTCATCAAAAAAATTACTCTAATACTGCTCATTGTGATTGGCGCTTTTAGTTGTAAAAATGAAGCAAACTATTCAGAAATTGCTATGTCTACAAAGGATATGGCAAAAATTCCAGATAAAATAGACTTTACGTTTCATGTAAAACCAATTATATCTGATCGCTGTTTTAAATGCCATGGTCCCGACAAAAATGCGATTGAAGGTGATTTTTCAATGGTAACCCCAGAAGATGCCTACAAGCTTTTAGGCAAAGAAAAAGATCACTATGCTATTGTCCCAGGAAATGTAGAAAAAAGTGAACTTGTTAATCGTATTTTTTCTACGGATGCCAATGTTGTGATGCCACCTCCTGAATCTAATTTAGATTTAACGAATTACGAAAAGGAAATCTTAAAAAAGTGGATAGAACAAGGGGCAGAATACAAAACACATTGGGCATTTACACCTCCACAAAAACAAGCTATTCCTGATAACAATGAAAACTGGGGAAATAACGAAATTGATGCTTTTATCCTTAAAAAAATAAAAGAAAATAACTTATCTCCCTCAGCAACCGCACCAAAGGAAAAACTAATCCGACGGGTCACTTTTGATTTAACAGGTTTACCCCCTTCTCCTTCGGATATTGATGATTTTTTAGCCGATACTTCAGAAAATGCCTATGAAAAAGTAATAGACAAACTTCTAGACTCTCAAGATTATGCCGAAAATATGGCATCTGAATGGATGGATATTGCACGATATGCAGACACCCACGGCTATCAAGATGATTTTGAAAGAATTATGTGGCCATGGAGAGATTGGGTTATACACGCCTTTAACA
This sequence comes from Cellulophaga sp. F20128, assembly GCF_023015805.1. Lineage (GTDB taxonomy): Bacteria > Bacteroidota > Bacteroidia > Flavobacteriales > Flavobacteriaceae > Cellulophaga. The sequence goes on along the minus strand of NZ_JALKBA010000003.1, from coordinate 101,847 downwards.
AAAACATGCCCTATGATAAATTTGTTACAGATCAATTGGCTGGCGACTTACTACCCAATGCATCCTTAGAACAAATTTTGGCTACTGGTTTTAATAGAAATCATAAAATCACCTATGAAGGCGGAGTAATACCTGAGGAATACAGAGTAGAATATGTAGAAGATCGCACTCAGACCTTTGGCACTGCTTTTTTAGGATTAACTCTAGAATGTGCTCGTTGCCATGACCACAAATACGATCCTATAAGTCAAGAAGAGCACTTCTCATTTTATAGCTTTTTTAATAATATAGATGAACAAGGTTTAGTACCTGGCGGAAGAAATACCATTCCCAAACCGTTTATCAACATCACAGAAAAAGAAAAAGAAGATGTACTTAGTTTTGTACAACTTCAGAAATCTTCACGGAAAAACTTGCCCGTTATGGTTATGCAGGAAATGGAAAAACCCAGACAAACCTATGTACTAGATCGAGGTGCATATGACCAACCTACTACCGAAGTATTTCCAAATACACCAACAGCAATTTTAGCCTTTCCTGAAGCCTATCCAAAAAATAGATTGGGATTAGCAAAATGGTTATTTAATCCGGATAATCCACTTACCGCCAGAGTAGCCGTAAATCGGTTTTGGCAACGTATGTTTGGCACTGGCTTGGTTGCCTCCTCCTTTGATTTTGGAAACCAAGGAGCTTTACCTACCCATCCCGAATTGTTAGATTTCCTTGCTATTAAACTACGAGATGAGGGTTGGGATACAAAAAAAATACTAAAATATATAGCACTATCTGCAACCTACCAACAACAGACTATAATAACGAAGGAGGCATTGGAGAAAGACCCTACGAACAAATTACTGGCTCGTGCTCCTAGAATACGTTTATCTGCAGAAATGATACGTGATCAAGCACTAGCTATCAGTGGCCTACTAAACAAAGAAATTGGTGGCCCAAGTGTAAAACCTTATCAACCTGAAGGCTTGTGGAAAGAGACTACAGGCGGCGGCGGCGGGAGTACAGCTTCTTATATACCAAGTGAAGGAAAAGATTTGTACAGAAAAAGCTTGTATACTTTTTGGAAAAGAACCGTGCCACCCCCAAGCATGATGACTTTTGATGCTTCATCAAGAGATTTATGCTCTGTGATAAGACAAGAAACAAATACCCCTTTACAAGCCTTGGTTTTGTTAAACGATCCGCAACTCGTAGAGGCATCTAGGGTTCTTGCTAGTAACGCAATGATCAGTAGCGGAGATGTAACTAATCAAATAAAATCTATCTTTAAGTCGGCCACTTCCCGGCTACCAGACGCTGAAGAATTAGAAGCCCTTAACGGCTATTATTCCAATATGCTAAGTAAAATAAAGAATGAAGAAGTAAATGCTGCCGATTACTTATCTATTGGCGCAACAAAGTTAGATAAAACAATGGCCGTTGAAGATTTAGCAGCCTTGGCCTTAACGGCGCACACTATTTTAAATTTAGATGAAACCATAACCAAAGGATAGTTATGAGCGAGAAAAAAATATTAGAAGAAAGTTCTTTGATCCTAAACCGTAGATCATTTTTAGGCAAATCTGCATTAGGAGTAGGTGGTGCTGCACTAGCCTCAGTTATGGGGTGCAATTTATTTGATACCAGTGAAAACGGAGTGCTGTCACCAGCAAACAATTTATCTGGAGCTAAAGGTATTTTAAACGGCCTACATCACCCGGCTAAAATAAAAAGGGTCATCTACTTATTCCAAAGTGGCGGACCATCACAATTAGAGTTATTTGACTACAAACCCTTGCTCAATGTCCGTAGGGGTGAAGAATTACCAGAATCAATACGAAACGGACAACGACTAACAGGGATGACCTCTGGGCAAGCTAGCTTTCCTTTGGTAGGTTCTCAATTTGATTTTAAACGCTATGGGAAAAACGGAACGTGGATTAGTGATCTTTTGCCCTATACCTCAAAAATTGTAGACGACATTTGCATTATTAAATCGATGTACACCGAAGCCATTAATCATGATCCGGCAGTTACTTTTTTTCAAACGGGATCTCAACAACCCGGAAGGCCTAGTATAGGTTCTTGGTTAAGTTATGGTATTGGCAGTGAAAATGACAATCTACCCGCCTTTACGGTACTACTATCTAGAGGTACAGGAAGGCCACAAGGTCAGCCCTTATATACCAGACTTTGGGGGAATGGATTTTTACATTCATTACACCAGGGTGTTCAGTTTAGGGCTGCAAAAGACCCCGTTTTGTATTTAAACGATCCAAAAGGGACTACAAAAGATACCAAACGGGCTATGTTAGATCAGTTAGCTGCATTAAATGACAAGCATTACCAAGAATTTGGGGATCCTGAGATTCAAAGTAGAATTGCCCAATACGAAATGGCCTATAGAATGCAGACTTCTGTTCCTAATGTTATGAACATAGATGACGAACCAGATTATATCTATAAAATGTATGGTACAGATGCCAAAATACCAGGCACCTATGCTGCCAATTGTTTATTGGCTCGAAAATTAGCAGAAAAAGACGTTCGTTTTATTCAATTGTATCATATGGGTTGGGATCAACATGCGGATTTACCCAATGCACTTTCAAAACAAGCCAAAGATGTAGACCAGGCTTCTGCTGCATTGGTAGCCGACTTAAAACAACGAGGGTTACTAGAAGACACGCTTATTGTTTGGGGTGGTGAATTTGGTAGAACTAATTATTCTCAAGGACCTCTTACCGCAGATACCTATGGAAGAGATCACCATCCTAGAAGTTTTTCTATGTGGATGGCCGGGGGTGGCATTAAGCCAGGTATTGTACATGGTGAAACGGATGACTTTGGATACAATATTGTTCGAGATCCCGTACATGTTCATGATTTTCAAGCAACCATGCTCCATTTATTAGGTATTGATCATAAAAAATTAACCTACAAATATCAAGGTAGAAGATTTAGACTTACCGACGTAGAAGGACATATTATAAAAAATATATTAGCCTAACCAACCAAAAAATTAATTATGAAGAGAAGAAATTTTATACAAAATTCTAGTCTTGCTACTGCAGGAATATTATTTGGTTCTCCTGTTTTAAACGCAATGGAATTATATAAGGATGTTATTATTGGTCATAACAATCACAAATACAAAGTGGATTTAAACTGGGGCGCTTTAAATTCAAATTTTTATCCGGTAAACAATTGCCATGAAATGGTACAAGATTCTAAAGGACGTATTATTTTATTGACCGATGACACCAAAAACAACGTAATAGTTTACGATAAATCAGGGAAACTAATAGAGGCTTGGGGAACAGAATATCCTGGGGCACACGGGCTCACATTAAATGTAGAAAACGGAAAAGATTTTTTATATATAGCAGACAACAAACGTCATGAAGTAATAAAAACTACGATTGATGGTAAAGTTGTACAAGTATTTAAATTCCCGAAAGAATCAGGAAAATATGATGATCCTGCAAAATACATCCCTACAGAAACCGCTATTGCTGCCAATGGCGATGTTTATGTTGCTGATGGCTATGGTTCCCAGTACATTATGCATTACAATGAAAAAGGAGAACTTCTAAATACTTTTGGAGGTCGAGGTACAGAAGATCATTTATTTGGAAATGCACATGGCATTGTAATAGACACTCGTAACAATGCAGATCCAACCTTATTGATAACAGATCGCATGCAAAATAAGTTCAAACGTTTTAGTATGGACGGAAAGTATTTAAGTACCACTCACCTACCTGGCGCATATGTTTGCCGGCCTGTGATCCACAAAGAAAACATTTATACTGCTACAATTTGGTCTGGAGATGGATCTATGGGTACTGGATTTATTTCTATCCTTGATGGAGAAAACAAATTAGTTTCTGCACCAGGCGGAAGCACCCCAACCTATAATGATGACGGCACTTTGCAACCGATGCATCAGGCCTTAAAGATTTTCCAAAATCCACATGATGTATGTATAGATGATGATGACAACCTTTATATTGCACAATGGAATTCTGGTAAAACATACCCTATAAAATTAACTCGAGTTTAAATTTAAAAAGATGAAGTACCTCTTATGCTTTTTTTCTTTGGCTCTCATTTTTTCTTGTCAACGACAAAAGGAAACTATTGGAACATTTGTTGATACGGGTGATATACAATTAATAGCGCCGACCTATAAAATAGACTCTGTCTTTTTTAAAAATAAAGCTACCGTGGCGTTTACTTTTGCCTATCCTAATTCAGAAATAAGATATACAACTGATGGTAGTGAAGTAACTGCCGCCTCCCCATTATACACCCATCCGTTTAACGTGCGAAAAAGTTGCAAGGTAAAAGCTAAGGTATTTCACGAGGATTTTAAAACAAGTGATATTGTAGAGTTTGATGCTAAACAACTGAAACACAACATCTCTAAAGCCATTATTACCATAGCTCCCTCCCCAGGGAACAACTATACTGCCAATGGAACAAAAAGTTTAGTAGATGCTAAAAGTGGTACCTTACAATTTAGAAATAGTGATCGTTGGCTTGGCTTTAACAAAGATGAAGTAGTAATTAACCTTAGTTTACCAAAAAAACTAGAACTCTCTAAATTAATTGTTCACCAAATGACCTCCCAAAATAGTTGGATTTTTTCACCTCAGAAAATAGCTGTTTTTTCTGGTTCCAAATTAATAGGTCAATACTTGAATGAAACAGCTGCTGAAAAATTTCCCGGGGATGCCAGCTTAAATTTTATAGAGATTCCAATAGAACAAGCAACTTATGAATCCTTTAAAATTGTAGTACATAACTTAGAAAAAATTCCAGATTGGCATCCTGCAGCAAACCAAACGCCCTGGTTATTTATTGACGAAATCATTGTAGAATAATGCAGATATACACACTAGCAATACAAATTGGTAATTTACATCCATTATTTGTTCATCTTCCAATTGGCATTTTAATTTTTGCTTTTATACTAGAGCTCTATTTACGAAATAGAACGTCTAAGGAGACGACTCAGATCACAAAACTAGCAATAGGCGTCGCAGCAATTTCTGCCCTATTATCCTTAGGTACTGGTTGGTTATTGGGGGAAGATGGCAGTTATGATGAAGTTGCCTTATTTAGGCATCGATGGATGGCTGTTGGCCTTACCGTTTGCAGTGTAGCACTATATATCCTAAAAATAAGTCCTGTAGTATGGTGTAAAAAAACCTATATGCCATTGTTCGTTATTACCCTAATTTTATTAGGTATAACAGGTCATTTGGGTGGAAATATGACCCACGGTGAAGATTTTTTATTCCAGGATAACACCATTAAGGAAATTGTAATTACAGATGTGAACAAGGCTAAGGTATATGCAGAGATTATTCAACCTATTTTAGATAACAAATGTGTTAGTTGCCACAACCCAAATAAAGCCAAAGGGGAGTTGCTACTTACAGACCCAACAACTATAGTAGCAGGAGGAGAAAATGGCAGTATTTTAGATTCTATTGACTCCAATCCAAGTTCTTTTTACACCAGAATACACCTGCCAGTTACCGATGAAGAGCATATGCCTCCAAAAGGAAAAGTTCAACTCACCGACGAAGAAATAGTACTGTTGAAATGGTGGTTAGAAAATAAAAATTGTTTCGATTGTACAGCTGGCTTCTTGGATAAGAACGAGCAAACTGCAGCTATTTTAAAGTCCTTAGAAACCGACACCTCACCAAGGGGCATAATTACCAAAACTGTGGATGATGTGCCTTCTGAATGGGTTACAGAAATGAATAGAAATGGGTATAGTATATACCCTATAGCAGAAAATAGAAAATTATTACTTGTTAACTTATCAAACAAGAAACACATTGCAAAAGGCGATTTTAATAAGCTAAAAAAATACGCCAATAATATTGTGGAATTAAACCTGGCCTATTCCAATTTTACCGATGAAATGGCAAGTGCGCTTTCCAATTTTAAAAATCTAACCAAACTACAATTACAACGTACCGCCATTTCCGATAAAACCATTGAAAAGTTAAAAAAAATGAGTTTTCTTGAATCCTTAAATTTGTATGGAACCCATGTTTCTGGTAATTCCCTATCTTATGTAAAGGACCTTGCTCATTTGAAAAATCTATATTTATACCAAACCCCTGTCACCGAAAGTGAATTGCTTGCTTTTAAAAAGGAAAGACCAAATATATTAACCAAACATGTGGCAGATTCTCTTTTTAATGAAGCCCTATTAAACAAACCCTATTTTGTTGATGCCACCGATTTTTTTAATGACGGACAAGAAATTAAAATAGAACATGTTTTTAAAACTGCCAATCTATTCTATACAACAGATGGTTCAGAACCTGACACCACTTCTAGAAAATATACCAGTCCGTTTACCATTAAAGAATCTACTACGCTCAAAGTTTTTGCTCAGAAAAAAGACTGGAAACAAAGTGAAACGGTTACTATGAAATTTAAAAAGGCTGGGATCGCCTATGATTCTATTTGGTTAGACATAAAGCCTAACAAAAGCTACGCAGGCAAGGGCGCCAAAACTTTAATTGACTTAAAACGCGGTTCAGAAAATTTTCAAGATGGCCATTGGTTGGGCTTTCAGGGGTCTAGTTTTACAACTACCTTAGAATTAAAACAACCAACCCAAATATCTACGGTATCCATTGGCTCCTTATCGAGGCAGTCTAGTTGGGTTTTTCATCCCGTAGGCTATACCATTTGGACTTCTGAAACTCCCAATGATTTTAAACAAATCGCTACCAAAAAAATAGAAATTCCAAAAAAAGTAACAAATGACAGCCAAATATTTTATGATATTACCTTTGCTCCAACAACGGCAAAGTATATCAAAATAGAAGTGCAAAGTATTTTAAAAAATCCATCATGGCATCCAAATCCAGGAGGTAAAAGCTGGGTATTTGTGGATGAAATTATTGTGAATTAAATTATTTCTGCGCTAAGTCCCGCTTGTAATAATTTACTGCATTTTGGTTCTAAATCTTTGTAAACACCAGTTTTAACAGTACATTTCCCTTTGTGGTGTACCAAATAAGCACATTGTTCTGCCTGTATTGGCGTATGGTCACAAACATCAATTAAAGTATCAATTACGTGATCAAAAGTATTTACATCATCATTAAACAATACTATTTCGTTATTGTTTGAAACCTCCTCTTCTACTAGTAATTCTTCTAAATATTTTTCTTGATTACTCATACTAATTCATATTAGTCCTAACTAAAATACATATTTTACAGCAACCCAATTATTTTTTTCCAGATTTTTTTCAAAGGTCAGTCCCGAGTCCTCACATTTCTTTGTAATACTTGGCATATCCTCAACATAAAAACCACTTAAAAATAAAATTCCACCTTCATGGAGACATTGCGCATAAGCAGGAACATCTTCCAGTAGTATATTCCTGTTTATATTCGCAATAATCACATCGTATTTTTTGTCTTTCAACAAACGAACATCCCCTTCATAAACATTGATCTGATTACAATGATTCCGTTCTTTATTTTCTATGGCATTTAAATAACACCAATTATCTATATCTATGGCATCTACAGAGGCTGCATTTTTCATCGCTGTTAGAATTGCTAATACTCCGGTACCACTCCCCATATCTAGCACAGATTTACCCTTAAAATCATGATCAAGGACGTGTTGTAACATCATGTGAGTAGTTTCATGATGACCAGTTCCAAAACTCATTTTAGGTTCTATAACAATATCAAACTTGGTTTCTGGTGCCTTGTGAAAAGGAGCTCGAACAGTGCATATATCTCCTACAACGATTTGTTCAAAATTCTTTTCCCATTCCGAGTTCCAATTTTGCTGTTCAATTTCTTTAAACTGATGTGTAATACTAAAATTAGAGTTTTCAAGAATCTGTATACCAGAAAGAATATCTTTATTCCAAGCATCCTTAAGAATATAGGCTAGAACCCCTTCTTCATTTTCAACAAAACTATCGAAACCAACTTCCCCTAATTGCGCTATTAATATATCGGATGCAGGTTGCAAAGGCGCAACTGCAAAATCATATTCTATATAGATTAAATCTGCCATTTTTAGTAGTGCTGTAAATATGTATTATCAATCAAAAAAAATTATATGGCGCTAATAATCGCAATAAAATCATCTGCATTTAAGGCTGCTCCACCAATTAATCCACCATCAACATCTTCCTTAGAAAATATTTCTTTTGCATTTGCAGGCTTAACACTACCTCCATATAAGATAGAAACAGAGTCCGCTATTTCTGTGTTGTATTGGTTAGCAATTGTTTTCCGAATAAAAGCGTGCATTTCTTGAGCCTGTTCTGGAGAAGCCGTTTCCCCTGTTCCTATAGCCCAAACTGGCTCATAAGCCAATACTATTTTAGACCAAGCAGAAGCGTCTAATTGAAAAAGTCCGTTTTTCAATTGTTCTGCAACTAGCTTAAAATGATTATCAGTTTTACGATCTTCTAATTCTTCACCAAAACAAAAAACCACTCGTAAATTCTTTGCCAATGCTGCCACAACTTTTTTCGCTAGAATGGCATCTGTTTCACCAAAATAAGCACGACGCTCAGAATGTCCAATGATTACCGTGTCTACACCAATATCTAACAGCATATCAGCCGAAATCTCACCTGTATAGGCTCCATTTTCAGCAAAATGCATATTCTGTGCTATGACCTGAATAGAAGAAGCACTAACATCTTGAACAGCTGCAGCCAAGTTTACAAAAGTAGGTGCAACCATAACCTCAGCCGTTGTATCTGGTAATTTACCTGTAAGTTCTGATAATAATACATTAGTTTCTGCTAAAGTTTTATTCATTTTCCAGTTCCCTGCAACAATTTTTGATCTCATCTTAATATCTATTTATTCGTTTATTTCAATTTTTAAAGCCCCAAAGATAACATATAATATTCGGCTATCTCAATGAAACCTACTTTGAAACCTATACCGGCTTCTTCACTTAAAAAGTTAACGTATTTTATTTCTAATGGGAATCCAAACTTCTTCCTCCGAATTGGGATTCGTAGCCCCTAGGTATTTTTTATCCAGAAACTCAAAATGTGGTCTTTGATCTAACTCATATTCAGAACTTGGTAACCAATCCTTAAATATATAGTGTACTATCTTTGAAAATTCTTTGGCAACTCCCTTGTATACAAATACAGCATACTTTCCGGCTGGTAAAATTAAATTTTCCATTCCGGTAGGTATATGCCCCTTTTCAACAACCGCTACTGCTGCCCATTTCTTAAATACAGCTGCCGGATTAAAATTAGAAAAGGAATAATCTATGCCATACTCTTGAACGGAATAATATTCGTTCTCAACGGAACCAAAAATTTCTTTTCTGCGCTGCATAAATTCTTTCCAATGTGCAGTAGCATTCATAGTTAATACGGACTCCTCTTTTTTAATACCCACCAACCATTTTTCTGTCAGTGTTTTAATCTCAGGTTTTGTACTTTGTAAACCATTCATTGCACCTCATTTTTTCTAACAAAACCGTTACCTTTTTTTAATTGGTTGCCCAGAACGCTCTTCCAATCTCGGGCAATATTAATTGGTTTTCTTACAGTTCTAAGTTATCAATATCCTTGTAATGTACTTTTTGCTCAATTGTACCTTTCCGCAATACTAGCACAGCAGGATTAGAACGTACAATTGTTTTAAGTGCTGTCTCATCTGTAAAGTAAAAATCAAAGCCCAAGCTGTATTCTTTCACTACTTTATCTGCAAAATCTGTGGTGGAAGACGACATACCAATTACCTTATACCCTAGTTTTATTGCCCTATCTGTAACCTCTTTTACCTCTGTAAACGCATCGAATCTAGTTTTTGCTAAATCGTAAGCAATAACCATGATAAGTTTCTCTTCTTGCAACATAGAAGTTGCCACGTTTTCTCCATCCCTTTCTATCGTAAAATCGTGAATAGGTGGCTCATATCCCTTTTGTACTTCCGTAGTCTCTACACTTATGTATTCTCCATCTACTTCCGGATAATCGCCTTGAGTTACAATAACCTTTTCTTCACCGTTCACTTGAAACGTCCAAGCATAATCAAAAATTGGCTGGGGTGCGTTCTCAGGCATCGTCATACCTGATTCTATATTTGCCCCAATTTTATAGGGTCTAAAATCTACTGATGGCAAGTGGTTTAACACATGGTAGGCAAAAACAACACAAGCAACCAATGATCCTACGACCAGGACTCGTTTGGCACTAAACCCAAAAATAGGTTTTATGTGCTTTATACCTACAAACAGAATTACGATAAGCAGTAGTAAAATAATGTCTTTTGTAAATGATTCCCAAGGCGTTAGTTTAATTGCATCTCCAAAACAACCACAATCTGTAACCTTATTAAAATACGCAGAATAAAAAGTAAGAAAAGTGAAAAAGATAATCATCCCCAATAAACTGATTACCGTAAATTTGATCCTAAAACCAACCAAAAGCATTACGCCTAATAATACCTCCAAAATAACTACGATTAGTGAAATTTTTAAAGCATGTGGCTCTAAAGAAGGCAAATTTAAAACTCCCAAACTAAAATACTCTTCTAGTTTAAAAGAAAATCCAACGGGATCGTTTAATTTTATGAGTCCACTTATGATAAACAATACCCCAACTACAATTCTACTTATTCCTACCAAATACTTCATATACCTATTAAAATGAAAAATTAACATTCAAAAGCCCTTTACACAAGCTGCGCCTACCTTGACTTTTTTTAATTTATTAGCCGTTTAAATGAATTAATGCAAAGACAGAATAATTTATAATATCTTGGTAGTTCGCATCTATTCCTTCGCTAACCAAAGTTTTCCCTTTATTATCTTCTATCTGCTTTACGCGTAATAATTTTTGTAAAATAAGATCCGTTAATGAGCTAACCCTCATTTCTCGCCAGGCCTCACCGTAATCATGGTTTTTATTTTCCATTAATGCCTTGGTCCTAGCAATGTGCTTATCAAACAACTCAACAGCTTTTAAACCATCCAAATCCGGTTGTTCTACAACCCCTATTTCTAGTTGTATCAATGCCATTGTTGCGTAATTAATGATGCCTATAAACTCTGGTTTTTCACCTTCGTCTACCTTTCTTACATCATTTTCTTGTAAGCCTCTAATGCGTTGCGCTTTAATATAGATCTGATCTGTTAAAGATGGCAATCGCAATATGCGCCAAGCACTACCATAATCTTTCATCTTTTTCTGAAACAGATTTCTACATTCTTTTATAACAGCATCATATTGTTCTGAAGTATTCTGCATTTATCTTATCTAATTTGTGTAAATTTCGCATAAATATTTTACTATTCAAAAGTAAAGGTTTAATATTAAACCCTTACCGTATTTACTTAACAATATGACGCTGAATTGCAATGGAAATCTAATAGAGCTATCCACCCCAAAAGTTATGGGTATTTTAAATCTTACGCCAGATTCTTTTTATGATGGCGGAAGTTATAAAAATGAAAAAGATGTTTTATCCCGCGTAGAAACTATGCTTGCAGAAGGCGCTACTTTTGTAGATGTTGGGGCTTATAGTTCCAAGCCCAGTGCGGATGACATTTTAGAAACAGAAGAGCTACATCGAATAATCCCCATTGTAAAGCTATTAACAAAGGAGTTTCCCGGAATTTTATTATCTGTCGATACTTTTAGAAGCAAGGTAGCCGATACTTGTCTTGCCCATGGAGCTGCACTAATTAACGATATTTCAGCAGGAAGCCTAGACCATTTGATGATGAATGTAGTTGCAAAACATAAAGTTCCCTATGTGATGATGCACATGCGCGGCACTCCAAAAACAATGCAGCAGCTAACCAACTACACAGATATTGTTTTTGAGCTAAAACAATATTTTGCAGAGAAACTAGCGAGCGCTAGAGCAAAAGAAATCAATGATATTATTTTAGATGTTGGTTTTGGCTTCGCAAAAACGACAAATCAAAATTTTACGCTCTTACAAAATTTAGACCTCTTTAAAAGTATGGGTATTCCTATACTTGCTGGTTTAAGTAGAAAATCAATGATTTACAAAACACTAAAAAGTGATGCTAAAAATGCATTAAACGGAACTACTGCACTAAACACTATTGCAATTCTTAAAGGAGCTTCTATTTTACGTGTACATGATGTTAAGGAGGCTATAGAATGCATAAAATTAACAGAAGCATTAAAGTTAAATGACGATAACTAATATGATTGTTCATTTTTTTCTAATTTTACAAAAAACCCTCAATAGTTGGATTTTCTAAATTTTCTTGATTTTAAAATTACAGACATCATCGATATTATCTTGGTGGCTATATTACTGTATTACATTTACAAACTTGTACGTGGTACGGTGGCGATAAACATTTTTATTGGTATTGTAATCGTTTGGGCACTTTGGAAACTTACCGAATTATTAGACATGAAAATGATTAGCAGTATGGTTGGTGGCTTTATGAACATTGGCTTAATTGCACTTATTATTGTGTTTCAGCAAGAAATTAGAAAATTTCTATTATTAATTGGCTCTACCAATTTTGCAAACAAACGTAATTTTGTAAAGCACTTTAAGTTTTTAAAACAAGAGGCAATGACAACGGAAACGGATGTAGATGCCATTCTCAGTGCTAGTGATAAAATGAGTAAAAGTAAAACGGGAGCTATTCTTATTTTAGAACGCGCCAATTCTTTAGATTTTGTAAAAATTACGGGAGATAAAATGAATATTGAAGTTACCCAGCCTATTTTAGAAAGTATATTTTATAAAAATAGTCCGCTTCATGACGGGGCTGCTGTAATCGTAAACAATACCATTGTTGCCACGAGGGTAATTTTACCAGTTTCACAAGAACGCACTATACCCTTGCGTTTTGGCTTACGCCATAGGGCAGCTGTGGGAATTACAGAAAAAACAGATTGCTTGGCATTAGTTGTAAGTGAAGAAACTGGAACCATTTCTTATATTAAAAATGGAGAATTTGTGCTCTATAAAGATTTAAAAGAGCTAAATACCATCATTACCGAAGACTTAATTTCATAACTTATGGAATATAAAAACTGCGCTAAGTCGTAAAAATAAAACTTTTGGTACTTTCTTAAAATGGATTGTGCCGTTGGGCCTTACGAAATAGACTACTCAAAACAGTTTATTTCAAGACCGCACAGATCTTCATTTTAATAGAGCCACTAGTTCGTATATCTTCTTATTTACGAGGTCACAAATTTAAACTGATGGATTTCCCTTATAGCTACTCCACAAATCTATTCTTTATACATTCCTAGTTAGTGTACTTTTTCTAGAGCTCCTCCTAGTAGTGCAGATTTTGTACCGCCAAAATATTCTAGGCTACGTCCTCTGCTAAAAACTGTGCTTCATACAAGTTACGGTAATACCCCCCTTTTTTAAGCAACTCCTCATGAGTACCACTTTCTATGATTTCACCAGAATCCATAACCAATATTTTATCTGCTTTTTTAATGGTTGCCAAGCGGTGCGCTATTACAATTGACGTTCTACCTTGTGTAATTTTTTCTGTTGCTTTTTGAATCAATTGCTCTGAATAAGTATCTACGGAAGATGTAGCCTCATCCAATATTAAAATACTAGGATTACTTACATAAGCTCTAAGAAAGGCCAGCAGCTGTCGTTGTCCACTAGACAGCATAGACCCCCGTTCCTTTACATTATATTGGTAGTCATTAGGCAAACTAGTAATAAATTCGTGTACCGAAATTTCTTGTGCAGCTTGGATTATGGTTTCCAATGATATTTCCTCATTTTTTAATGAAATATTATTTTCAACAGTATCTGCAAACAAAAATACATCCTGTAACACCACTGCAATTTTACTTCTCAAGGATGCTAATTTATACTCCTTCACATCTACCCCATCAACCAGTATTTGACCTGCATTTATTTCATAAAAACGATTCAGTAAATTTATAATGGTCGACTTTCCTGCTCCTGTTGCGCCAACAATGGCAATGGTTTCACCTGCCTTGACTTCAAATGAAATACCGTGTAACACCTCTTCTCCTTCAATATATCCAAACCGGACATTTCTAAATGATATATCACCAGTAATACTACTCTTAGAATACTCCCCTTCATCTGAAATTACCGTATCCTTATCTAAGATTGCAAAAACTCTATTGGCTGCAACCATACCCATTTGCAGCACATTAAATTTGTCTGCAATTTGACGCAATGGTCGAAACAACATTTGCGACAATTGAATAAACATAAAAATGGTACCCAACTCCCCAATATCATTATTAAGCACTACCCGTAATCCGCCGTACCATACAATAAGTCCGATTGCCACCGAGGAAACTATTTCCGCTATAGGAAAAAATATAGAGTTATACCACACCGTTTTTAACCATGCATTTTGGTGTTTTTCATTGATTTCTCTAAATTTTTCTTGTTCTATTTTTTCGCGATTAAAAAGTTGGACAATCTTCATTCCAGTTAATCGTTCCTGCACAAAGGTATTTAAATTAGAAACTTGCGCCCTAACGTCTATAAAAGCTCCTTTCATTGCTCTTTGAAAAATTTTTATAGCGTACAACAGAATAGGCATGATAGCAAAAACTATGAGTGCCAGTTTCCAACTATAAAAAAGCATTACACCCGCTACAATAACCATCTTTAATAAGTCGGCTACAATCATAAAGAAGCCTTGACTAAATATCTCTCCTATACGCTGTATATCCGTTACCGCACGGGTAACCAATAAACCCACAGATGAAGTATCAAAATACTTCATTTTAAAGTTTAGCATATGTTGAAACAGTTTTATACGGATATCCTTTATTACAGACTCTCCCAACCAATTGGCATAATACACAAATGCCAATTGACTTGTTACCTCTAACAGCAAAACAACCAGCATTAAAACAATAAGGTTAAGCAGTAAAGATTGGTCTTTATTTTCAAGTGCGGTATTCACTACTTCTCGCAACAACACAGGACTTAATATAGCAAATACAGATAATAATATTGCCGCAATTACAACCCCAAAAAAGGTAATTCTATACGGTTTAACATAGTGTAACAATCGCCTAAGTAATTGATAATCAAAAGCCTTACCTGTGTCTTTTTTTGTTTTAGTCATTCTCTTATTTGATAATTGTATTGGGGTATAAAACCTCAATTAAATACAAAGCTTTTGCGGGTACTGACGTACCTGCTTCTGCCCTACTTTTACTTGCCAAGATGGTATGTACATCGGCTATGGATTTTTTACCAGTACCTACGTCTAAAAGTGTCCCAACAATAGCCCGCACCATATTGCGTAAAAACCTATCGGCCGTTATTGTAAATACAAATTTACCATCTTTTTGTTCCCAATGTGCTTTTTTAACATCACAGAGGTAGGTATTAACATCTGTTTTTGATTTTGAAAAACATTCAAAATCCTGGCGCCCTAAAAGTATAGCAGCAGCTTGGTTCATTTTGTCAATATCCAAACTTCTACGCACATAATGGGTGGTCTCTGTTACAAATGGATCTTTAGTTTGGGTTACCCAATATTCATAGGTTCTTTCTGTCGCATGAAAGCGTGCGTGTGCATCTGTAACCACCTCAGTGATTCGTTGTACAGCAATATCATCAGGTAAAAAAGCATTTAATCTACGAACCAATCCATCTATTTCCAAGATTTTATCACAATCAAAATGCGCATACATCTCTTTGGCATGCACTCCAGCATCGGTTCTACCAGCACCCATCAATGAAATATCCTTTTTTAACAAGGTTGTAAAAGCAGTTTCTAAAACTTCTTGTACACTAATAGCATTGGGTTGATACTGCCAACCATGGTATGCCGCACCATTGTATGAAAAAGCCACAAAATATCTCAAATGAATCCCTATTTTTGTAAAAAAACAAAGATACTTAATCTTACTTAGATATGTATGGATCCAGGAAACGGATTGATGCCATTACAACTCCTATTAAAATTAAAAAATGACCAAAATACTTCTCTTATCAGATACACACAGTTATATGGACGATGCCATTTTAAAATATGTAGCCCAAGCCGATGAAGTATGGCATGCCGGAGACATTGGCAACCTTAGTGTTACCGATACGTTGAAAAAGAAAAAGCCACTAAAAGCGGTGTACGGAAATATAGATGACGACAAAGCTCGCTTAGAATTCCCTTTAGACAATCAATTTATGTGTGAAGATGTTTCCGTTTGGATGACCCATATTGGCGGTTACCCAAACAAGTACAACGTTCGGATTCGAGAACAAATAAAAGAAAGGCCTCCCAAAATCTTTATAAGTGGTCACTCTCATATCTTAAAAGTAATGTTTGATAAAAAACTAAACCTTTTACACATAAATCCTGGTGCCTGTGGTAAACATGGATTTCATCAAGTGCGTACTATGGTTCGTTTTAAAATAAACAAAAGTGACATCACAGATTTGGAAGTAATTGAACTGGGAAAACGTTAACACAAAAGGTACCATCTAGCACTATTCAATAAAGTAACTATCCCATTGAAATAGAAAAGAATGTCCTAGCTTAGGATTGAAACACAAACTTTTGAAATTAAAAAACCCGGGAACAACCCCGGGTTTACGCACTAATATAACTAAGATGTTAGGTTTAACGCAAACGATCCACAGATTTTACAAGATCTTCATCCTTTTTAATGAGCCTATTGGCAAACACTAAAAATACGATAGAAAATAATGGAATCAACATCCCAATACCCTTCTCAGAAACAACTGCTTCTCCGGATAAGTTTAGCGATCGGTAAACGAAAAATCCTAGTATAAAAAGATTACATATCATATTCAATCTGTTTACTACAAATTGATTTTTCCTATTTTTAAACAACAAAATGGCTATAAATGCCAAGGCAGCAGAGGTATAAAAGGCTATTGAAATATAAAATTCATCCTTTGCAAAAATTATTGTCCCTTCCTCTAAGGTCCACAAGCTAGCAAAAAAAGGCAATACACTTGCCAGTATTGCTACCAAAAACATAAAAATTGTTTGTACCCTTTGGATCATTTCTCCTTTTTTCAGTCACAAAAATAAGAGTCTTTTTAAGATTTATCAACGAAATATTAAAAATAATTTGTAATATTGTGGTAAATTATAGTAATATCGCTTACCCATAAGGACTTATCGTTCTAAATAAGTACCCTATTACACACTTCATAATTTTTATATTCAAAAAGTATAATTTATTCAACATTACATGTTTGAGATTTCCGATTTAAAAGCAAAAAAGCTTCCTGAGTTACAGGATATTGCAAAAGGTTTAAATGTTCCTAAATACAAAACATTAAAAAAATTAGATTTGGTGTATCAAATTCTAGACGTTCAAGCTGCAAATCCAAAAGCAGTTGAAGTAGTCAAAGATATTTTGCCAACTGATTCTAAAACAGTAGAAAAGCCAAAGCCACGTCCGATACAAAAAAGAGAACGGGTGCTTAGAGAAAAGCCAAAAGCTGCTGTAAAAAAAGCCCCTATTGCACCAACCGATCCTAGCAAACCAGAGGACAGTACTAAACCTGAGACTACAGAGGTTGTTAAAACAGCACCTAAGCCAGTTTCAGATAAAAAACCAGTACATAAAAACAATAATCCAGTTCAGCCAAAAAACAACAATCCCAATAAAAATCAGCCTAAAAAACCGCAACACCAAAAACCGGCAAGAGAACCAAGAGATAAGAGCAATTTTGACAAGGATTTAAAAAATAGATATCGTGAACCAGAATTTGAATTCGATAGTATTATTGCTAGCGAAGGGGTTTTAGATATCATGCAAGATGGTTATGGTTTTTTAAGGTCATCAGATTACAATTACTTATCATCTCCAGATGATATTTATGTTTCTCAATCTCAAATTAGATTATTTGGCTTAAAAACTGGGGATACGGTTTTAGGAAATGTACGCCCTCCAAAAGAAGGTGAAAAATACTTTCCACTTATTAAAGTAAGTAAGATAAATGGGATTGACCCACAAGTGGTAAGAGATCGTGTTTCTTTTGAGCACTTGACTCCTTTGTTTCCACAAGAAAAATTTAATTTATCAGACAGACAAGGTAAAATATCTACTCGCATCATCGATTTATTCTCTCCTATTGGAAAGGGACAACGGGGTATGATCGTAGCACAGCCTAAAACGGGTAAAACAATGTTATTAAAAGACATTGCTAATGGTATTGCAGCAAACCATCCTGAAGTTTATCAAATTATACTATTGATAGATGAACGCCCTGAAGAAGTTACAGACATGCAGCGTAACGTACGCGGCGAGGTTGTTGCTTCTACGTTTGATAAAGAAGCAGTTGAACACGTACGCGTGGCAAATATTGTTTTAGAAAAAGCAAAAAGACTGGTAGAATGCGGCCATGACGTTGTTATCTTATTAGATTCTATTACACGTTTAGCCAGAGCATACAACACCGTACAACCAGCGTCTGGTAAAGTATTAAGTGGTGGTGTAGATGCCAATGCTTTACACAAACCAAAACGTTTCTTTGGTGCTGCCCGTAATATAGAAAATGGAGGCTCATTATCTATAATCGCAACAGCCCTTACTGAAACTGGATCTAAAATGGACGAGGTAATCTTTGAAGAATTTAAAGGAACCGGTAACATGGAACTTCAATTAGACCGTAAAATTTCTAACCGAAGAATTTTCCCTGCTATTGACCTGACCTCCTCAAGTACACGTAGAGACGACTTACTTTTGGATGAAAGTACAATTCAACGCATGTGGATTTTACGCAAATACTTAGCAGATATGAACCCCGTAGAAGCAATGGAGTTTATAGAGCAACGTATAAAACAAACAAAAAATAATGAAGAGTTTTTAATGACTATGAATCAATAAAATCTCGCTATTAAACTAACAAGGATCCCGATGTCATAAGGCATCGGGATTTTTTTATTCTACTACTAGCTCACATTATATTAAAATTGTGATTATATTTATACTAAACGCAAACACTAAAATTATGAAAAATCTTACATTTAGTTTATTAAGCACATTTGTCTTTTCTCTGTTATTGAGTTGTGAAGAAAGGGAACACCCACCAAAAGACACTCCAGTTGACCCACCCAAACAAATAATTACAACCAAACAAGCTCAACTTATGTTTGATAATTATACAGACAGAAGAGTACCAATTATTCAAAAATACGAAGACTCTGTTGTTCCTAAGGAACAATTTGATGTTGCACGTTATGGGTCTTACGATTACAAAACCTTAAAAAAATATATTGAATTCATTGAACAAGAAGCCAAAAAGGCACAAGTAGATATTTCTACACTTCGATTTTACTTTGCCAATTATTCCAATGACCCCAAAGCAAAACACCCAAGGCAAAACTCTTTCTTTATCGTACCAACAACAAATGCTGAAGGAAAAGACTATGGATTTTCGGTACTGTCTGATGGCAACGGAAACTATAAAGCAGAGCTTCTAAAAAATAATTTCTTACTACAGCCTAACACAAAACTAGGAGCAACAAAAGCTGGGCGTACTAAAACATATGCTACTTATATGCCTATGCTACCATTTTTTGCAGAAGACACCACCAGCCTTATTTTAAATGAGTCAAATATAGTTCCACCACCCTACTAATAACTCGTTGAGAATAAAACCCCATAGTACTATATGACTATTTTTGATACCGTCTTAGACAATATAGCAGAACCAATGTACGCCCTAACTTTTATTGTATCGATTTGGCGGTACCCTAAATATTACAACACACCGCTAAGGTTTTTTCCAATTATTCTTATCTATACCTTATTAAATGAGATATTAGGATTTTTAATAGCAGAATATCCCGATATATTTAGCCTATCAATGAATGCCTTTTACACTAATTATAATGTTGTTTTATACAATATTTTTTATGTAGTATACTTTTTATATTTTTTCAATCTATTTAGGAATCACATACAAACTATTCTCTATAAAAAACTGATCTTTTATGCCTCGATTATTTTTATAGTTGGGAGTATTGCAAATATCTGCATACAGGATCCACTTAAAGAATCCTTGCTATTTACTTTTATATTTGGAAGTAGCACCCTCATCCTGATTATTTTAACCTATTTCAATCAGATTGATTGGCATCAAAATAAATTAGATCCCACCAAAAACATTCTATTTTGGCTTGGCTGGGGTTTGCTTATATTTTACTCTGGATACCTACCCATTAAAATCTCTAACAATTTTAGGGTGATCACTAACATAGACAATTACCTATGGGTAAGAAGATTGCATTTAACATTAATTCCTGTAATGTATTTATGCTTTATTGTTGGTTTTATTAAAATGAAAAGGAAGCTACTAAAAGATTAAAACAAGAAAAAGCGCTCTTTTAAAAAAAGAGCGCTTTTTTATACTTTAGAAATTACAACCTATAAAGCTGCAATCTGCTTTGATAATTTACTTTTAAGGTTAGAAGCCTTGTTTACGTGAATGATGTTACGCTTTGCCAATTTATCTAACATACTAATAACTGTTGGCAACATTGTTTCAGCAGCTTTCTTATCTTCCTCAGCGCGCAATTTTTTCAACGCATTACGCATTGTTTTATGCTGGTACTTGTTACGTACACGTGCTGCTTCGTTTCTTCTAATTCTCTTTAATGCTGACTTGTGATTTGCCATTTTGTTTTTATTATTTTGTTTTTTTTCTATAGGGTCGATACCCAAAAATTGTAGTCCGTAGGGGAATCGAACCCCTGTTACCAGGATGAAAACCTGGCGTCCTAACCCCTAGACGAACGGACCATTGTTTGTCTGTTGTACAGTATAAAATTAAAGCAAGCACAACACTTACTCAATTTCAAAACAAGCTGTACTGCTTAAGAACTTGTAGTCCGTAGGGGAATCGAACCCCTGTTACCAGGATGAAAACCTGGCGTCCTAACCCCTAGACGAACGGACCATTATTTTTCGCGTATTGCGGATGCAAAAATACAACTATTTTTAATTATTGCAACACCTAACTGTAATTTTTTACAATTTTAATATGCCTTTGCAAACAACACCCTATTTTTAGAAGGTTTTCCCGTTACCATACAGCTTCCATTTTCTGCTTTAACATCAATAGGAATGCACCGTATCGTAGCTTTTGTTTCATTTTTAATCAACTCTTCGGTTTCATCTGTCCCGTCCCAATGTGCTGAAATAAATCCTCCTTTAGACGCTAAAATTTCTTTAAACTCATCATAAGAGTTTACTTCTGTTATATGATTAGCCCTGTGATCAATTGCTTTTTTATAAATATTCTCTTGAATATCCTCTAGCAAACCTTCAATTTTCACCACAATCTCATCTGCTGGTATAATTTGCTTTTCCAAGGTATCTCTACGAGCAACTTCAAAAGTTCCATTATCCATATCTCTTTGCCCCAAAGCAATACGTATAGGTACTCCTTTTAACTCATATTCATTGAATTTAAAGCCAGGTTTATGCGTATCTCTATTATCAAACTTTACAGATATTCCCTTAGCCCGTAATTCTTTTACTAAAGGCGCAACTCTTTCTGCAATGGCATCTAACTGCTCTAAACCTTTGTATATCGGAATTATAACCACCTGTATAGGCGCCAATTTAGGAGGTAGAACCAATCCATTATCATCACTATGCGTCATCACCAAGGCTCCCATTAAGCGAGTAGAAACACCCCATGAAGTTGCCCACACATACTCTTGCTTTCCTTCTTTGGTTGCAAATTTAACATCAAATGCCTTTGCAAAATTTTGTCCTAAAAAATGGGAAGTTCCGGCCTGTAATGCCTTACCATCCTGCATTAATGCTTCTATACAATACGTTTCAATGGCTCCTGCAAAACGTTCACTTGCTGTTTTAACACCTTTTATAACAGGCATTGCCATAAAATCCTCAGCAAAATCGGCATATACATTCATCATTTGTTCTGCTTCAGCAATGGCCTCAGCTTCTGTTGCATGCGCAGTATGACCTTCTTGCCATAAAAACTCGGCCGTTCGTAAAAACAAACGTGTACGCATCTCCCAACGCACTACATTTGCCCATTGGTTTATAAGTAAAGGCAAATCTCTATAAGACTGAATCCATTTTCTATAGGTGTCCCATATAATTGTTTCCGATGTAGGCCTTACAATAAGCTCTTCTTCTAATTTTGCATCCTCATCCACAACAATAGAACCATCTTCTGCGGTCTTTAAACGATAGTGGGTAACCACAGCACATTCCTTAGCAAACCCCTCTACATGACTGGCTTCTTTACTCAAGTATGATTTTGGAATAAAAATTGGAAAATAGGCATTTTCATGTCCGGTTTCCTTAAACATTCTATCCAGTTCTGCCTGCATTTTTTCCCAAATAGCATAGCCATAAGGCTTAATCACCATGCATCCACGTACACCAGAGTTTTCAGCTAGATCCGCCTTCACTACTAGTTCATTATACCATTTGGAATAATCTTCTGCTCTTTTCGTTAACTTCTTGCTCATTATTAGTAGTTTGGCACAAAAATTGTGTTTTAATCAATTAAAAATAAATAGTTCGGCAAAACTAACTATTTTTACATTGTACAACAATAAAATTTAACATCATGATACATTCGTACTCCATTCAAAATATTAAAAGAGTTGTTTTTACTGCAATAACTACTGTCTTAATTGTTTCATGTGGTTCCTATCAAGAAGCCTCGTATTACGACAATGATGGTATTTATTCAAGCCGTGCTACAAAAACAGTAGAAGTTAATACTGCGGAAAACCAAAATAACGCCTACCAAGAATATTTTGGCGAAAAAGCGAATGAATACAATGATATTATAGAAGGCGATCTATTTACAGATGTTGATGGATACTATAGCGATGTACAAGATGAAGGCTTAGACAATAATTATGAAGGAAACCCTGGATGGGGAGACAACCCAACTTCCATAAGTATTAACATTCACGATAACGGCGGATGGGGCAACTACGGTTATTATAGCCCTTGGGGTGATTATGGGTATGGTAGATATGGTGGTTACGGATATTACGGTGGCTACGGACATTACAATTCTTGGTGGGGGCCTTCTTGGAGACCACACAGATTTGGATATGGGTGGAGTGGCATCGGATTTGGATACGGTTATGGATATGGCTACGGCTGGGGCAATCATTATTACAGTCCTTATTACAACAACTATAGCCCATATTATAGCAATCACGGAAGAAACTCTTATGTCTACAACAACAGTAGACGTGGTTCTTATAACACAAATACAATCTCAAACAATAACTACAGAACGAGCGCGCAACGCTCCAATCTAACTACTAGCCCTACTAGAGGAACGGCTACAACAAGATATCGTTCTGGAAAGTCGGCAACGACCACCAATAGCTCAGCTAACCTAAGAACTCCAAGCAACTACAGCGCAAGATCTAATGTTAGTGTTGACGGTATAGAAAGAAATTCTTCATATAGAACTAGTCGTTCTACGCGAACCCAACCAAAATACAATACGAGCTCTAGAAATTACACCTCATACAATAGCACACCAAGGACTAGTAGTAGCTCAACAAACAGTAGCACCTATCAACGTACTACAACGACGAGCCCTAGGCCTACAACTACAACAAGAAGTTCTACAAGAACCAACTCTACCTACACTAGACCGGCTCCTAGCTCATCTAGCAGCAATAGAAGTAGTAGCTATAGAAGCACACCTAGTAGCACTAGAAGTACAACTACGGCTCCAACAAGATCATCATCTTCTAGCTCTAGCACAAGATCATCTAGTAGCAGTAGATCATCGTCATCATCAAGCAGCAGTAGGTCTTCTGGTAGAGGAAGGTAAAATGAATAAAAAGTCTTTGAAATCACAAAAAACAAACTTTATAAAACATAAAGAATGAAAAAACAAATCACATTCTTCTTGGGTTTGGTATGCACGTTAGCATCTGCCCAAAACATGAACGATGTACTTCAATACAGCCAAGAAAACGTTATAGGAACAGCACGGTATCAAGGTATGAGTGGTGCTTTTGGAGCCCTGGGTGGCGATATGTCTGCCATAGCCGTTAATCCTGCAGGGGCTGCCGTTTTTAACCACCACCAATTCACAGCAACCCTATCCCTTTATTACAAAAAAAACAATGCAACCTATTTTAATAGAAATAGTGAGCTTGATGAAAATTATTTAGAAATTAACCAAATTGGGGGGGTAATGGTTTTTAAATCGAATAATTCCAATTGGCGTAAACTTGCCATTGCAGCCAACTACGGCATTGTTCAAAATTTTGATAACAACATTTCAATTTCTGGCATTAGCAACCAAGGTATAGACCAGTATTTTTTAGCATATGCTCAAGGCACTCCCTTTGGCCCCTTATTAATACAAGACGGAGAATATATTGAAGAAGCCTATTTGGATATTGGTGAGAAATTAGGTTTTGCAGATCAACAAGCCTTTCTAGGGTATTACGGCGGATTAATAGACCCTGTAGATGAAAGTAATGACAATAATATTGATTATGTTAGTACCGCTGATTACAGCACTGTAACGCAAAATTTCTTACAAAACACCACGGGCTACAATAACAAATTCACCTTAAACTTAGCCTCCCAATACCAAGAAAATTTATATGTGGGTGCTGCTATAAATATCCATAGTATTTTATACGACAAATACACTGAATTTACAGAAATTGGTTACGACACTAGCTCTCAAATACAAAGAACCACTTTTGATAATTTCTTACATACGGAAGGAAGTGCCTTTTCCTTTACACTTGGTGCTATTGCAAAACTAAATGACAATATACGCATTGGAGGTAGCTACCAATCTCCTACTTGGTATCAGTTAACGGATGACACCTCACAACGAATTTCTTCAGATATAGCCGCGGATGACATAAATTTCATCAACTTTAAGGTTGTTAATTTATTTGAAAAATACACGATAAAAACACCGAGTAAAGTAACAGGAAGTTTAGCAGTTGTATTTGGAAAAGATGGATTATTGAGTTTTGACTACGGTTTTCAAGATATGAGAGACGCTGAATTACGCCCCACAAATGACGCTTCTTTTTCTATGTCCAACACTGCTATTGCAAATCAATTAGGAACTGTTACTACGTACAGACTAGGTGGCGAGTACAGAATAGATGAAGTTAGTTTACGAGGCGGATATCGGTATGAACAAAGTCCATATGCGAACGGAAACATTATTGGTGATTTAAACGGCTACTCCTTAGGTATTGGTTATAATTTTGGCCCAAGTAGATTGGATTTGGCCTTTAACACAACCGAACAAGATGCAGATAAGCAATTATTTGATGCCGGACTAACAACACCAGCTCGGATAAATCACAAGCAAACAAATGTTACTTTAGGATATACCGTAAATTTCTAAAGAAACACAAATTACACCTATAAGAAAGCTGTTCTAAGGGACGGCTTTTTTTATACTATCGCTTTAAGGTAAAATGATTTTGCAGCGTTTTAGCAACAATGATGGTTTGCTCATCCTCTGCATATTCCATACGAAACCAATAATCAGATTCTGGCATTTTCTTACCATTAAATGTTCCGTTCCAAGAAGAATTCGCATTTAATTGTTTTAATAATTTTCCGTAACGATCAAAAATATACACTTTAGGATCTATCAATTCTTCAATACCTAGAATGTTCCATGTATCATGCACCCCATCTTGGTTTGGTGTAAAAAATTTGGGATACCCGATGACTAAAAACGGAATTTCATCCGTAATACCGCAATTGTTTTTATCATTTACAATTAAAGTGTTTTGTCCGGGTGGCACATCGTTAAAAATGGGATCATCTTGAAAATCGCCACCATTTATTGCATATTCATAACTACTATTTCCATTCACAACTACCTCTATTCTGTTCCGATCTACCAAATAATCTAAAACCAATATTTCTATATCTGCAGGATTTGGTGGGGCGTGAAAAAGAATAAGAATTCCTCCATCATCCACTACGGTAGGTGGCATTCCTGAGGCCGTGGTAATCTCCACAAAATACCTTCCTGAATTTGGACTTGCTACGGTATACTCAGTTCCTGATCCTATATTAGGAACGTCTATTACACCGTCATCATCATAATCTACAGACCAAGTGACACTGGCTACATCTGGTCCGGCAGGCGAACGCAAAGCACTCAGCACAATATCTGGATCTCCCTCACAACCAATAATATCCAAACCTAAAAACTCATCTCTAAAGGTGCAGTCCAAAGCATCGGCTTCTCCCGTAAATGTTAAAGTATACGATTCTGGATCACCATCAAAATTGGTGTTGTAATTATTGATCAGAATATAATAAATTTCACCAGCAACAATGTCTAACCAATCATCATAAGTATTTTGACTTCCCTTAACAAAAGAATGACCTGCTTGTCCGGTTTCAGGATTTACCCCTAGCCCCGTAAAAGGAGTTGGATTTACTTCATAGTTACACCGTATGGGTTGAGCTGTACCATTACTAATACTTACACAGTCTGTGTCTGGTCCGTAAACTGCAAAATCCCATTCTGCCGTAATCGTTGCATTTCCAGCAACCGGAGTAGCTTCAAGATCAAAACCAATACGTCCATCTGACAATGCCCTAAAAGCAAACCAAGATGTGTTATTTTCTATATTTGCAGAACTATTACTCCCTTTTTCCAAACAACCTGTTTGACGAATAACATCTGGATCAAAATCATCAATATCTCCACTACCATCGGCCATTACAACAATAGGTGCATCACCACAAACTGGTATTGCAGACCTACAATCTGGTGAGTTTTGCGCATTCCCAATTGCCGTAAATAAAATAAAGCAAAACACTAATTTAATATGTACTCGCATAGATTATGAAAAACTTAAGCACTACTGAATAATCATAATATAAGCGTGAAGAACTACTTTTTATTGCATTACACCGAATATTTTTTCGCTTTATCGATGAAATACGCAGTAAACAAGTCCATACTAGCTTAAAACTACTTACTATAAGCGTACTTTTTGAACTAATAACCATAGGTTTTACAGTGTTTTAATTGGGTTCGCACAATTCTAAAAAACAGAAGAAGTTAACTGTGATTTATTCCAAGTAAAGGTTAGAATTTTTTAAACAGGCAAACACCCCAAACAATAACATAAAATGACAGATTATGTTTATCTTTGCAGTTCTAAAATTTAGATTAATGAAAATAGAAAGCACTATAGAAGGGCTAGATGAAGAAATGGACAACGACCATTTATCAGCAGCTGAAGACACCCCTTTAAGAAATGATGCGTTTGAATTGAGTGATGATGAAAAAATAGACAGGATACAAGCCAGCGTAAAAGATATTTTAAGCGTATTGGGAATGGACTTACAAGATGATAGTCTAAGCGCAACTCCCAAACGCGTTGCCAAGATGTTTGTAAAAGAAATTTTTGGAGGATTACATCCAGATAAGAAACCAAAATCTTCAACTTTTGACAACAAATATAAGTATGGAGAAATGTTGGTAGAGAAAAACATAACCCTATACTCTACTTGCGAACACCATTTATTACCTATTGTTGGTGTTGCACACGTTGCCTATATTTCTAAAGGTACTGTAGTTGGTTTATCAAAAATGAACCGAATTGTAGATTATTTTGCAAAAAGACCACAAGTTCAAGAGCGACTAACTCTTCAAATAGTTAGAGAACTACAAGAGGTTTTAGGCACAGATGATGTAGCTTGCGTTATTGATGCAAAACACTTATGCGTAAACTCTCGAGGCATTAGAGACATACAAAGTAGTACTGTAACTGCGGAATATGGCGGTAAATTTAAAGAGGACGCTACCCGTAGTGAATTTTTGGATTACATAAATCTTGACACCAACTTTTAATAGCGCACCAAAGCATGCAAATCTATAAAAACCAAACCCTTAAAATCTATAACTCCATTGCAGGAAAAAAAGAAGTATTTAAACCCATAAACGAAGGACATATTGGTATGTATGTATGTGGACCTACAGTATACAGCAATGTACACTTAGGAAACTGCCGTACATTTATGTCTTTTGATATGATATTTAGATATTTTAAGCATTTGGGATACAAGGTTCGGTATGTTCGTAATATAACAGATGCCGGACATTTGGTTGACGACGCAGACGAGGGCGAAGATAAGATTGCAAAAAAAGCACTGTTAGAGCAAATAGAACCTATGGAAGTAGTACAACGCTACACCGTAGATTTTCACAACACTTTACAAAAATTCAATTTTTTACCACCAAGCATAGAACCTACTGCAACGGGTCATATTATTGAGCAAATAGAAATAATTAAGGAAATTATTGAAAAAGGATTTGCATATGAGGTAAATGGCTCTGTTTATTTTGATGTTGTAACGTTTAACAAAACCAACAATTACGGAAAATTAAGTGGCAGAAAACTAGAAGATATGATAGCCAATACTCGTGAGTTATCAGCACAAAGTGACAAGAAAAATCCACAAGATTTTGCCCTTTGGAAAAAAGCGGAACCAGAACATATTATGCGCTGGCCATCCCCTTGGGGAGACGGTTTTCCGGGCTGGCACCTAGAGTGTACCGCTATGAGCACTAAATATTTGGGGAAAACTTTTGATATTCACGGCGGTGGAATGGATTTAAAATTTCCGCATCATGAGTGTGAAATTGCACAGGCAGAAGCCAGTAACGGAGTTTCTCCCGTAAATTATTGGCTACATGCTAATATGCTCACACTCAATGGTAAAAAAATGTCTAAATCAACCGGCAACAATATTTACCCAAATGAAATGTTTACTGGTGAAAATCCAATATTAAGTAAACCTTTTTCTCCATCAGCAGTTCGCTTTTTTATGATGCAAGCGCACTACACCAGTATCTTAGACCTAAGTAATGACGCCTTATTAGCGTCAGAAAAGGGATATCTAAAATTAATGGAGGCCATAACAAATCTCAAGGGACTACCAACGGGTTCTTCAAGCAACCTCAATGTGGATGCTTGGAAGCAAAAATGTTATGACGCAATGAATGATGACTTTAATTCACCCATCTTAATTGCTCATTTATTTGAAGCTGTAAAACACATCAACCTTATTAAAGATGGAAAAGAAAGCATTACAGCAAATGACAAAACCATTTTAGAAGAAACGCTAAACACCTTTGTTTTTGAAATATTAGGTCTTACAGGAGTCAATGAAGATGGCAACGGCAATTCTAAAAAGCTAGAAGAGGTTGTAAACTTATTAATACAACTTCGCAATGATGCACGTAGCAATAAAGATTTTGCATTATCAGATCAGATACGCGATCAATTATTAGCTATGGGCATACAATTAAAGGACGGCAAAGACGGCACAACATTTAACGTTTCTTAAATTCGTTTAAAATGATAAAGAAAATACTAATAGCACCCTTTCTACTATTGGTAAAAATATATCAAACCGTTATATCACCATTCACTCCAGCCAGTTGTAGATACACCCCTAGCTGTTCTCATTACACGGTAGATGCCTTAAAAAAATACGGCTTATTCAAAGGTGGATGGCTGGCAATTAAACGCATCTTTAGCTGCCATCCATGGGGAGGCAACGGTTATGACCCTGTACCTTAAAGTTTAGTAAACTTTTAATTATTCATTTTTCAATATTCTTTATGCATTCCCTATCTTAGCCATTCCTAAAATAAAATAGATGCATTTTTTAAGTATATTATGGAATCCTAATGAAACCTTGTTCACCCTTGGACCAATACAGATAAAATACTACAACCTGTTATGGATAGTAGCTTTTACACTAGGATGGTTTATTATAAAAAAGATTTTTGCTCATGAAAAGAAGCCGATAGAGCAGCTAGATTCCCTATTTCTATATACGGTAATTGCAACGATGCTTGGCGCACGCTTAGGCCACGTCTTATTTTATGATTGGGCTTACTACCAAAACCATTTGATAGAAATACTACTGCCAATACGAGAAACGGCGAGTGGCCGACTTTTTGGATTAATACAAGGATATGAATTTACAGGTTTTGCCGGTTTAGCCAGCCACGGTGCCGCCATAGGTATTATAATAGGGATGTTTTTATACTACAGAAAATACCCGGAATTTAAAGTATTATGGTTGTTGGATAGATTAGTGATCCCTGTAGCTATTGGTGCATTTTTTGTTCGATTGGGTAACTTTTTCAACTCTGAGATAAACGGGAAAATAACGGAGAAAACATTTGTATTTGCCACTAAATTTATTCGCGATTCTGATGATATGCCAGCCTATAAAGCATTGGCATTAACCCAAGAAAAAACAGTTAGTGCTGCCTATAATGCCATTGAAAACAATCCAAAATTTGCTAGCATCCTAGAGAGTATTCCTTTTAGACACCCAGCACAATTGTACGAGGGGATTTGCTATATATTTGTCTTTATAATTCTATCTTATTTCTACTGGAAAACGAATAAGAAAGACAAAGCTGGATTTTTATTTGGTCTATTTTTAATTCTCTTGTGGACTATTCGTTTCTTTGTTGAATATGTAAAGAAAAGTCAAGGTGGGTTTGAATCTGGCATAGAAGGCGCCCTATCAACAGGTCAATGGTTAAGTATCCCCTTTATTTTAATTGGAGCCTATTTTGTTTTTAGACCTAAAAAAGCATAAAATGAATGCCCTAAAAAACAAGACATTATTAATACTCTCAGTACTTTTTATAATTGTAGGCTGTAAAGAAAAGCCAGTAAAAATTATTGAAAGGGCTACGGCAACATTTTCAAAAGAAGCCACTCTAACAATAACTAAAGCAAAAGACAGTACCCTAGCCTTGCAATTGGATATTGAAATTGCAGAAACGGAATACGAGACACAAACAGGCTTAATGGACCGCGATAGTATGGATGAAAACCAAGGAATGCTATTTATATTCCCTGATGTTTCCATGCATTCCTTTTATATGAAAAATACTAAAATTGCACT
Source organism: Cellulophaga sp. F20128 (assembly GCF_023015805.1). Classification (GTDB taxonomy): domain Bacteria; phylum Bacteroidota; class Bacteroidia; order Flavobacteriales; family Flavobacteriaceae; genus Cellulophaga. The sequence goes on along the minus strand of NZ_JALKBA010000003.1, from coordinate 70,877 downwards.
AGACCTACTCTATATAGATGACAATTTAAAAATTGTTAGCTTTAAAAAAAATGCAAAACCGCTAGACGAGTCTAGCCTATCCTCGGAAGTTCCAGTACAGTACGTTTTGGAAATAAATGCCGGTTTAGCAGATAAGTATGGCCTAGAAGTTGGTGATCGTATTCAATTTGAAAGAACAAACCATTGAGAATTGGTTCTAGAAAAATAAAAATAAATACTACCAAGGGGCACACTATTACCGCAACAGAGTTTTCTTCTGTTAAAGGAAATGGCGAAACCATTTTAATTAGTTCTGCCACCGGGGTTCTTCAAAAATACTACTATAAATTCGCTACCTTTTTCGCTACTAAAGGGTATACTGTCTACACTTTTGACTATAATGGAATAGGAAGTTCTGGCGGACATATAAAACAAGTAAGGAAAAATACTTCCACTTTAAAAGAATGGGGCAGTATTGATCAAGCTGCTATAACCTTATATGCAAAGCAAAAAAATCCACTTCATAAACTTACCGTAATTACCCACAGTATTGGCGGGCAAATAGTAGGTTTTAATGGCAATTACAAAATGATAGACAAACTAGTACTTGTCGCATCTCAAAGTGGTTATTGGAATTTATTTGGTGGAATTCATAAATTAAAAATGCTTCTTTTTTGGTCCGCAGTACTTCCTATTGCCACTAAAATTTTCGGTTACTTTCCCGCAAAAAAAATGGGATTATTTGAAAACTTACCTAAAAATATGGCGTATGAATGGGCAAGATGGGGCAGAAAAAAAAACTACTTTATGCATTACCACAGTGAGGCCTCTCATTTTTTTAGCAACCTTAATATTCCGATACTCTCCTATAGCTTCCCGAAGGACAATTTTGCACCCAAAGAAGCTGTAGATTGGCTTACAACCCAATTTAATTCTGCAAAAACAAAGCGAGTTCATTACATACCCGCTGCAGCCGACTTAGCTAAACTGAAGCATTTTGGCTTTTTTAGACCTCATTTTAAAAATTCCTTATGGAAAACTACAGACGAATGGATTAGAACCAATTAATTTATGCAAAATCATTATACCATATTTACGACTAACAATTCTAACAAAAAAGAATTTATAGCCTCTTTAGTTCAAAAAAACAAACCGAAGGACTTTCTGTTTTTATCACATAAAAGTGTTGCCCTTTTTTCAAAAATTACCATCCAAAAATTTATTGATGAGGAGGAAATTCACGATAAAAAGATAATCACGAAACACAGTATACAAAGTCTTAAATCCATGTCTAGTGGTGAGCAAAAAAAAGTGTTGTTACAGTATTTACTAGAATTAAAACCCAATTATTTAATTCTAGATAATCCGTTTGACAATCTTGATGCTGCTTTTCAAAGAAAGCTAAAGGAACTCTTACTTGAAATTGCAAAACACACGACCTTACTTTTAATCATAAGTAGGTCAGAAGATGTATTGCCTTTAAATTCTAAGATATTTAAACTAGAACAAAGCAACCTACAGCCGTTTCAAAACATAGGTGACTATATAGCATCATTACATCCTAAATCTACCCTAGAAGGGCTCCAAATTCCTATAAACCAAAAAGCAGCGTCATATCCACATTCGGAACTTATCAGGTTTACAAACGTTTCTGTAGATTTTGAGGGGAACCAAGTCTTACACAACATTAACTGGACGGTAAACAAAGGAGATTTTTGGCAACTGATTGGAGAAAATGGTAGCGGAAAAACAACACTACTCTCCATGCTTATTGGAGAAAACAGCAAAGGATATGGAAAGGAGCTATACCTATTTGGCAAACAAAAAGGAAGCGGGGAAAGCATTTGGGACATCAAAAAGCAAATAGGCTACTATACGCCTACGATGACAGAAAATTTTACAGGAAATCACAGTCTCGAGAATATGCTAATTTCTGGCTTTAACGATTCTGTAGGTCTTTATACCAAGCCCACCGAACTACAGTTAGGAACTGCAAAAAAATGGTTGGAGCTAACGGATTTACTGCATTTAAGGAACAAGCGTTTTTGCGATGTTTCTGTTGGACAGCAACGTTTAGCCATGTTGATTAGAGCTATGATTAAACAACCTTTATTATTAATCTTAGATGAACCTACTGCAGGCCTAGATGATGCAAGCGCAGCTCTGTTTGTTGCTTTGGTAAATAAGATTGCAGCCTTACATAATACAGCCATCATTTTTGTCTCTCATAGAAATGAGCCCCATTTAAAACCGAGATGTACTTTTGAACTCTGTAAAAGTGCCGCTGGATCCCTTGGAAAAATCACAACTTAAAAAAAAAAAGCTGCTTCCAATATATTGAAAGCAGCTTTTTAATTCTTTAGCTATTGCAGGGGATTTTACTCTTCTTCTCCTGCTTGTAATTTTTTGTTCAATGTGTCATACATTACTGGAGTTGCAATAAATAGTGAGGAATACGTACCTACCATTACACCAACGATCATTCCAAACATAAATCCTCTTAAGGATTCACCTCCAAAAATAAAGATCGCCAACAACACTACCAAGGTCGTTAAAGAGGTATTTAAAGTTCTACTCAAGGTGCTGTTTAAAGCGATACCTACATTTTCACCCGATTTCCAACCTCTTTCTTTTACTATTTCTCGAATACGGTCAAATACAACCACCGTATCGTTTAAGGAATACCCAATTACCGTTAATATGGCCGCTATAAATGCTTGATCTATCTCCATATTAAATGGCATTATCTTTCCAAAAATAGAGAACACACCCAATACAATAAGAACATCATGGAATACAGCTACAACCGCTCCCAAAGAGAATTGCCATTTACGGAAACGCAATAGGATATACAAGAAGACCACAAGTAAGGAGCCTAAGATAGCCCAAACAGCATTTTTCTTAATATCATCTGCAATTGTTGGTCCTACTTTTTTAGAGGATAAAATTCCAATTGAATGACCATCTACTTGACCATTTACAAAATTATCCTTAGACAAACCAGAAGGCAGTAAGTTTTGTAATGAAGTAAATAATTTATCTTGAATTTCTTCATCTACTTCAATCCCTTCCACATCTACTTTATAAGCAGTGGTAATCATAATCTGATTGTCTTCTCCAAATGTTTTTACATTGGTACCCATATCAAAAACAGTATTCAAGCTCGATTGAATTTCAGAGGTATTTACACTCTGATCAAAACGTACCTGATAACTTCTTCCTCCAATAAAATCTACCCCTTGTTGTAATCCAGTAGTAAACAAAGAAACTACAGCAACTAATACTAAAATTCCTGAGAATATATAGGCAAATTTTCTCTTCTTTAAAAAATCAATATTTAAATTTTTGAAAAGATTTTTGGTTAAGCCTGTATAAAAGTCTAAACGTTTCCCTTTACCAGCAGCATACGCTTCAATTACTAATCTTGTCACAAAAATTGCAGTAAACAAAGAAGTTGCAATACCTATCAATAATGTAGTTGCAAAACCTTTGATAGGTCCTGATCCAAAAATAAATAAAATTATTGCTGTAAGTCCTGTTGTTATGTTTGCATCTAAGATTGATGACAAGGCATTTCCAAAACCATCAGAAATGGCTAAGGATTGCCCTTTACCTTTTGCGAGTTCTTCTTTTATACGTTCAAAAATAAGTACGTTTGCATCTACAGACATACCAATAGTTAAAACAATACCTGCTATCCCTGGTAAGGTTAATACCGCATTTAAACTAACCAATACACCAAAAATCAGCAATATGTTTAACAACAACGCAATATCTGCGGCTACACCTGCTTTACCATAGTAAAAAACCATCCAAACCAATACCAATGCCATTGCAATTAAGAAAGACATTAAACCACTATTAATCGACTCATGCCCTAAAGATGGTCCAACAACTTCAGATGCAATAATTTCTGCTCTGGCTGGCAACTTTCCTGCTCTTAATACATTTGCAATATCTTGTGTTTCTGTAATGGTAAAGTCTCCTGAAATTTCTGTACTACCTCCAGAGATACCACCAACTACCGAACAACCAGGAGCTGTATATACTCTGTTATCCAAAACCACAGCAATACCTGTTTGGTTTAAATTAACTTCACTCGTAAATTTTTGCCATTCTTTAGCACCCTTAACGTTCATATCCATACCAACGGTTGGGTTACTCAATTGGTCAAATTGTGCACGTGCCGCACTTACGACGTCACCACTCATTTTTGGTTCATTATCTCTATTTCCTTTTATAGGAAAAAGACCTACTACCTCAACACCTTTTGCTGGACGCTCCCAAATAAATTTGATATGCTGAATGGCATTAGGAATTAATCGTTTAATTTCTGGCATTCTAAGGTATTCCATCACCTTAGCCGTGTCTTTAATTGCAAAGTTTGCTACTGCAAAATTATTAGGGATACCTACAATTAAATCTCCTAATGGATTTACTTGGTTGGCGACACCCAATGAATCTTGTGTAACATCAGACAACAATGAATCTATTTCAGATTCTGGCTTAGAAATATCCTTAGGAGTATCTGTTTTCACTAATGATCTTAATTTCTCATTAGCTGCATTAATAAACTGCATTACATTAGGATCATTTTGAGGATAAGTTTCCCAAAACTCCAATTGCGCAGTACTAGACAATAATTCTTGTGCTCTTGCTTTATCTTTGGCTCCCGGTAATTCTACTAAAATACGACCAGATTTACCTTCTCTTTGTATGTTGGGTTGTGTTACACCAAAACCATCAATACGTTCTCTTAGTACTTCAAAAGCAGATTCTACAGATTCATCAACTTTTTGATGAATAATAGTCTTTACTTCATCATCCGAAGCATCCATCGTTTTAATATCTTCACTTAACGTTTTTGTAAAGAATATATCTGGAGAAGCTAATTTAGTATCCCCTTTATTGGCATCCCAGGCTTCAAAAAATAAATCAATATATGTTTTATCACTATTGTGAGACGCAAGATCTGCATCGTTCAATGACTTTATAAATGCTGGGTTCTTCGTGTTGTTAGCTAACCCCAATAAGATATCTCTAATCTTAATTTGAAGTGTTACGTTAATACCACCTTTTAAATCTAACCCTTTATTTAATTCCTTTTTCTTAGCTTCATTGTAGTTTGTATACCCAAGAATAGAATTATCTCCAATTGAATCTAAGTACTTTGTTTCTAAAGCTTCTCTCTCCTTAGAAAAATTAGCTTCTGTATCAGAAATTTTACTTGAAGCGTAAACTGCGGCTTCATTTTCAATCTTACTACTTATAAAAGTATAGGATAACTGGTAGATACTTACGATTCCAAATAAAAAAGCAAACAGCTTTATAAGTCCTTTATTATACATTAGTTTTTGTTTATTATTGGTAATTTTTATATAGCGTGCAAATATATCATATAAGATAAGAACTGACAATATATTTATCTATATTATATAAAAAAGGGTGTACAAATAAATTTGCCACCCTTTTTTACACTGTTTTTTATTGTATTATAAATCTAAAAGGGCGTTGGTTTTAGAAACTCCCGCTGCACTTTCTTGCATTTTTGACTTTTCAGCATCACTTAGTTCTATTTCTACAACCTTCTCGATTCCGTTTTTACCTAAAATTACAGGAACACCAATACAAAGATCATTTAAACCGTACTCACCTTCTAATAAGGTAGAACAAGGGAACATTTTCTTTTGGTCGCAGGCAATTGCCTGTACCATACCCGAAACGGCTGCTCCAGGAGCATACCAAGCACTAGTTCCTAACAATTTAGTTAATGTAGCACCCCCTACCTTAGTATCTGCCGCTACTTGCTCTAATCTTTCTTTGGATAAAAATTCAGAAACCTTAACACTATTTCTTGTAGCATGTGCTGTTAATGGCACCATACCTGTATCGCTATGACCTCCAATTACCATACCATCAACATCAGAAATTGGCGCTTCTAAAGCTTCTGCCAATCTGTATTTAAAACGTGCACTATCTAAAGCACCACCCATTCCAATAATTCTGTGTTTTGGCAATCCTGTTGTTTTATGCACCAAATACGTCATGGTATCCATTGGGTTACTTACAACAATTAGGATAACGTTTGGCGAGTGCTTAATTAGGTTTTCTGATACTGTTTTTACAATACCTGCATTAATACCTATTAATTCTTCTCTAGTCATCCCTGGTTTACGAGGAATACCTGAAGTAATAACAGCAACATCACTATTTGCTGTTTTGGCATAATCATTAGTAGAACCCACAATTTTAGTGTCAAAACCGTTTAAAGATGCCGTCTGCATTAAGTCCATTGCTTTGCCTTCTGCATATCCTTCTTTAATATCTAGTACAACAACTTCCGATGCAAAATTTTTAATTGCAATGTATTCTGCACAACTAGCGCCTACTGCACCTGCACCTACTACCGTTACTTTCATACCTATCTATTTATTTAATGTTTAATGATTTTATTAATGTTTGCCAAAAATAAAGAATTTAAACAAATACCAATGCCAATACCCTAACTTTAATATTCTTTTTCACAGATAAAACCGTTTAAAAACAGCCTAATGTTAAAGAAAATTGCATTTAATCGAAAAAACACAACAAAAAGGTGCATACATCGAAAAAAATAAGATTCACAACAAAAATTCAGGATATTTGTCCTACCCAAATTAATTAAAATACCTACTTATGAAAAAAACCCTACTTTTTTTCATTGCTACTTTTGCTGCTTTAGCATTTTTTAGTTGCTCTGAAATTCCAGAAAACAACGACCCAATTATTGGAATTTGGTCAAAAACATCAAGCCCGGAATCCGAAGAATCAAAACAGGAATCCACAGCATCAAAGCAAGAATGGATATTTAATGATGCTTACTTAGGGAGGTATCATAGCTATACGAACGATAACATTGCTTTTTTAACAGATTTCAGCTGGACATTTGATGGCGACACCTATACAATTTCTTACCCCGGCACAGAAATGCCCAATGATATTGTTAGAATAAAATCCAAATCGAATAGTGTCGAAAAAACAGAAACATCTGCAAACAATGAGTTGACCTTTGTTTTAGAAGAAACAAATGGTGAAACTTTAGCAGTCCGGGAATAAATAAAAGCTCCCTTATAAAACGAACAAAGCCTTCTATTGATATAGAAGGCTTTGTTCGTTTTATACTATTTTTTTCTACTATCTAAAACCAAAGTTAATACCTACCGATAGATTGTTAAATTCTCCAATAGAATAATCTGCATTTAACCTAAAGAAGCCAAGCTTCAGCTTTGCGCCTACATTTGCCACAACTCCATTAGCATCTGTATGCACAGAAAACGGATCTGTATACGTATCCCCTACAAAAGGACCAGATTGCACTCTATACGTACCTAATACATCTACTGTAGACTTACCCGATAAATACCCTAGACCTCCATAAAAATTTATAATCGGTAATTTTGTTGAAACTACTGCTTGAAAAACCCAAGTATTCATCTCCATCTCTAATCGCTGGTCTTCACCGGCGATAGCGCTTTGCTCTGTAAAATCATAACTTCCAACTAAATGAGTATAACCAATCACTGCTGACAAAGCCACAGGCCAAATCTTATCTGCCGGCAGTAATTTTGTAAAATCGTGCTGAATTCCTAACCCATACAAGCCTAAGTTTGCTTCTTCGGTATCTATTTTAGGTAAGAAACGAGCTTTAAGCTCTGTTCCTTTAAACAACCCAACACTAACTTGCAAAAAGGCAGCGGGTACAAAGTTTATATTTTCCGAAGCCAGGCCCGTGGGAAGTTCAAAATCTTCCCGGGAAGATACACCAGGTGCAATTTCACCTTCTACATATACCCCAATACCTTGTATGTCTCCTAAAGCTGTTGAAACAGATTTTGACAGACTACCATCATCAAACTGCAGGTTTTCATAGTCTGATGTATTTAAAACAAAAGATTTTTTATCATCTGGAGTTTGGGCCATATTTCCAATAATAGAAATCTCAAAACCTCCTAAGGGTTTAGCATCTGCCGTATTATACCATCCGCCAGAAAGGCTGTACAACATTCCCTCGGATGCCGGGGACAAATAGCCGTTAATAAATGTATTTGCATCTGCTACACCGGCAGCAAAAATTTCGTTTGCATTAGATTGTGCGGATGCGTACCCACCCCACAACAATAAAGCCATTATACTTACTTTTTTCATAATACTATTTTAAATAAAACCATAGGTTTTACGTAAAACTAAAAAACTCGCACCAATGGTGCGAGTTTTTGTTGTGTAAGCGTTGTTTTTATACGTCAATGTTCGCATAAACAGCATTTTTCTCAATAAATTCTCTTCTAGGAGGTACTTCATCCCCCATTAGCATAGAAAAAACACGATCTGACTCTGTTGCGCTATCAATTGTAATTTGTCTTAATGTTCTAAAATCTGGATTCATTGTAGTATCCCACAACTGCTCGGCATTCATCTCCCCCAGACCCTTATATCGCTGTATTCCTACACTACCGTTAAAGCTATCCGCTATTTCATCCCTTTCCTTGTCTGACCAAGCGTATCTTTTCTTAGTTCCTTTTTTAACTAAGTATAAAGGCGGAGTAGCAATATAAATATGACCAGCTTCTATTAGCTCTCTCATATATCTAAAGAAAAAAGTAAGAATTAATGTTTCAATGTGACTACCATCTACATCGGCATCACACATAATCACTACTTTATGGTAACGCAATTTATCTAAGTTTAACGCTTTACTATCGTCATCTGTTCCGATGGTTACACCTAAGGCCGTATAAATGTTTTTGATTTCTTCATTTTCAAAAACTTTATGTTGCATTGCCTTTTCAACATTTAAGATTTTCCCTCGGAGTGGAAGGATGGCCTGAAACGCTCTATCACGACCTTGTTTGGCAGTACCACCCGCCGAATCTCCCTCAACAAGGAAAACTTCACAGTTTACTGGATCTTGATCAGAACAATCTGATAATTTTCCGGGTAAACCACCGATACTCATTACCGTTTTACGTTGCACCATTTCACGCGCTTTTGTTGCTGCATGACGTGCTTGTGCCGCTAAAATTACTTTCTGTACAATGATCTTAGCATCATCCGGATTTTCTTCTAGGTAGTTGGTTAACATTTCAGAAACAGCCTGACTCACAGCGGCAGAAACTTCTCTATTCCCCAGTTTCGTTTTGGTCTGACCCTCAAACTGTGGCTCGGCAACTTTTACAGAGATTATAGCCGTAAGCCCTTCTCTAAAATCGTCTCCTTGTACCTCAAATTTTAATTTATCTAACATCCCTGAAGCATCTGCATACTTCTTTAAGGTTGATGTTAATCCTCTTCTAAATCCAGATAAATGCGTTCCTCCTTCATGTGTATTAATATTATTCACATAGGAATGAAGGTTTTCAGTATAAGATGTATTGTAGACCATTGCTACTTCTACAGGGATTTCGTTCTTTTCCCCTTCCATTGAAATAACTTCTCTTATAAGTTGCTCTCTGTTCCCGTCTAAAAATTTGATAAATTCTTTAAGACCTTCTTCTGAATAAAACACTTCAGAAACAAACTCCCCTTTTTCATCTTTCTGACGCTTATCGGTCATTGTGATCGTTACCCCCTTGTTTAAGAATGACAACTCTCTCATTCTATTGGAAAGGGTTTCATAACTATACTCTACCGTTTGGGTAAAAATAGTTTGATCTGGATAAAAAGTAACTACTGTTCCTCTTTCTGTAGTTTCTCCAATATTCTTAACAGGATATAAAGACTTGCCTCTTTCATACTCCTGTTCCCATACCTTACCTTCTCTATAGACCGTAGCTCTTAAATGGCTAGAAAGTGCGTTCACACAGGATACACCTACACCGTGTAACCCCCCAGATACTTTATACGAATCTTTATCAAACTTACCACCTGCACCAATTTTGGTCATTACAACCTCTAATGCAGATATTCCTTCTTTTTTATGTAAATCTACCGGGATTCCTCTACCGTTATCCTTGGTAGTAATAGAACCATCTTCATTTATTGTTACACTTATAGTATCACAATGACCACCCATTGCCTCATCAATAGAGTTATCTACTACCTCGTACACCAAATGATGTAAACCTCTAACACCTACATCTCCAATATACATGGAAGGCCGCATACGCACATGCTCCATTCCCTCTAGCGCCTGAATACTATCCGCTGAATAATTATCTTTTTTTGCTTCTTCGCTCATTATATATAAATTATTGTGCTTAATTTCATCCTAAAAAATACAATCTAACAAAGATAAAGTTTTGCTTCCCTAATTTTAAATCGTTCTAAGGCTCTTTTAAAATAGTTATCAACATTTTTGCTTTTAACCAAAAAACCTCTTAAACGCGCTTAAAATAATTTTAAGGTCAATTTCATGAAAAAAAATAATATTAAAACTAAGTTAAAAAAAAAGAGTGCCTTAGAAGGTCTTTAAATAAGTAGGAGCGCCAAAATTTGGCGCTCCTTATAGATTATATATTTTTTAAACCGTCTAGAACTGGGACCAGTTCATCGTAAAAAATTATTGTTTTACATAGGCATCTGTATGGACTTTTGCCACTGCCCTACCCGATGGATCGTTCATATTTTTAAATGCTTCATCCCACTCCAATGCAATTTTTGTACTACAGGCTACGGATGCCTCTTGAGGGACACACATGGCAGCTGCATCACTTGGAAAATGCTCTTCAAAAATAGCTCTGTAATAGAATTCTTCTTTAGAAGTTGGCGTTTGCAATGGAAATCTATACTTGGCATTGGTCAATTGCTCATCTGTAACCTCTACACTTACAACTTCTTTCAAGGTATCTATCCAACTGTATCCAACACCATCTGAGAATTGTTCTTTTTGCCTCCACGCTACACTTTCGGGTAACATTTCCTCAAAAGCCTTACGAACAACCCATTTCTCCATACGCTCTCCATTGATCATTTTATCCTGAGGGTTAATACGCATAGCAACGTCTATAAATTCTTTGTCTAAAAACGGAACCCTACCTTCTATACCCCAAGCAGCTAAGCTTTTGTTTGCTCTAAGGCAATCATACATATGAAGTTTACTTAATTTACGAACCGTTTCTTCGTGGAATTCTCTAGCATTGGGTGCTTTATGGAAATACAAGTATCCTCCAAACAATTCATCTGCACCTTCACCAGACAACACCATTTTAATGCCCATCGATTTAATAACACGTGCCATTAAATACATTGGTGTAGAGGCTCTAATTGTAGTAACGTCATATGTTTCTAAGTTATACACCACATCTCTTATGGCATCTAACCCCTCTTGAATAGTAAATTTAATTTCATGGTGTACCGTTCCAATATGTTCTGCAACTTTTTGTGCTGCTGCCAAATCTGGAGAACCTTCCAGCCCTACAGAAAAAGAATGCAATTGCGGCCACCATGCATCAGTTGTATCGCCAGATTCAATTCTTTTTTGAGAATATTTTTTAGCTATTGCCGATGTTACTGAAGAATCTAAGCCTCCAGATAATAGTACCCCATAAGGTACATCTGACATTAACTGCCTATGAACTGCTGCTTCTAAGGCTTCCTTTATCTCTTGTATGCTGGTTTCGTTTTCCTTTACCGCATCGTACTCCATCCAATCACGAGAATACCATTGTTTTACTTCACCTTCTTTACTTAACAAATAATGTCCTGGTGGAAATAATTCAATTTTGGTACATACACCTTCCAAGGCTTTTAATTCTGATGCAACGTAAAATGTTCCATTAGCATCCCAACCCATATACAAAGGAATAATACCCATATGATCACGGGCAATAAAATATTCATCCTTATCAACATCATAGATAGCAAACCCAAAAATACCGTTTAATTCATCTAAGAAAGCAGGACCTTTTTCTTGGTATAAAGCCAAAATAACTTCGCAATCTGATTGTGTCTGAAAATCATACTTTCCTTCAAATTGAGCTCTTAACTCTTGATGGTTATAGATTTCACCGTTAGCAGCTAAAACCAATTTACCATCTTTACTAAACAAAGGTTGTTTTCCAGATGCAGGATCTACTATAGCCAAACGCTCATGTGCTAAAATCGCTTTTTCATTTGCATATATACCGCTCCAGTCTGGTCCCCTATGTCTTATTTTTTTAGACATATCTAATAATTGAGGCCTTAAATCCTCTGTACTCTCTTTAACATCAAATGCACAAACTATTCCACACATACTATTTTATTTAATATCAATTTGATTACAAAGATGTAATTAAACTTTCAATTTAAAAACATAATTACCTTAATTGATTTCAATTTATAACTATAAATATGTATTTTAATTATAAATTATATAATTTCACCATAGAATAGAAAATAAAACAAGCATTTTGTAAGTTGGTATAATTTTAGCGACCATATATACTATTACTGCGAAAATGTCGCTAAATTTGAAAAAAACAAAAAACAACATTTATGAAAAACTTATTTGCATTATCAGTATTCGTATTAGCTATGGTATTTTCTACCAATGCTACTGCACAACAATTTAGTGGACTAGACAAAAGTCCTGCCGACATGGCCGCTTATCCCTCTAGTTATAAAAACTCAAAAAAGGATATTCGTGTAATCTATAGTAGACCACAACTAAAAGGAAGAGTAGTAAACGATTTGGCTCCAGAAGGTAAAGTTTGGAGAACTGGTGCTAATGAAGCTGTTGAAATTACTTTTTATGGTACTACCAACTTTGGAGGAAAAACCATCAAGGCCGGCACATACTCTTTGTTTACTGTTCCTGGTTCTAAAGAATGGACTGTAATCTTAAACAGCGATTTAAACCAATGGGGCGCTTATTCTTATAAAAAAGAAAATGACATAGCAAGAGTTTCTGGTAAAGTTTCTAAAGGCGAAGAATCTTTAGATGCCTTCTCAATTACTTTTACAGATAGCGCAATGGTAATGGGCTGGGGAACTACTTTAGTTTCTGTTCCTTTTGCTATTCCTGAATAATTCCTTGACTACAACGCATAATAAAACCCGAAACTATACCGTTTCGGGTTTTTGTTTTTCAGAAAGCATGTTACTTGTTTTATTTAACCTTAACACCTCCAATATACACCTGCTCAGCAATAGTATTTGGTATTTCATTTTCTTCTATCTTCATAATATCCTTATTTAAAAGGACAAAATCTGCTTTTTTACCGATTTCAATACTTCCCTTTTCTTCTTCTTCAAAATTAGAATACGCAGCCCAAATGGTCATCCCCTTCAGGGTTTCTTCTCGTGTTAATGCATTTTCCATCTGAAAACCATTCTCTGGATATTGCGCTACATCTTTCCGTGCCACTGCACTATAGAAGGTTAAAAATGGATTTACTTTCTCTACAGGAAAGTCTGTACCAAGGACAATAATTCCTGCATTTTGCAATAATTTTTTATAGGCATAGGCACCGGTAACACGTTCTTTCCCTAACCGTTCCTCTGACCAATACATATCACTAGTAGCATGTGTGGGCTGTACAGATGGTATGATACCCATTTTAAAATTGGTAAAATCTTCAGCGGCAATAACTTGTGCGTGCTCTACTTTCCAACGTCTGTCTTTTGAATTTTTCAATACTTTATTATAGGCTCTCAAGACCACTATATTGGCCGAATCTCCAATAGCATGGGTATTCATCTGGTACTCCGATGCCGCGATACGACTTGCCAGCTCATTTATTTCAGAGACAGGAGTTACCATGGCTCCAAAGTGATTATGTTTATCAGAATAGGGTCTTTTTAAAGCTGCCCCTCTGGAACCTAAGGCCCCATCAGCGTATAATTTTACAGATCTCACATTTAATTTATCTGTTTTTAGAATGCCTTTATTTAAATAGTAATCTAAATTTTCCTTGTAGGCACTAACCATAGCATACACTCTAATAGACAGTTCTCCTATCTGCTGCAAGCTATCTATAATTTCAATGGTCTCCCTATCTAGACCTGCATCATTAACTGTAGTTAACCCAAAATCTACACATAATTTCTCAGCCGCTTTTAACGCATTTACTTTGGTTTTCACAGAGGGTTTCGGCAGTATTGCATCTATCATTACCATAGGGTTATCAACTAAAACCCCGGTTAACTTTCCGTCAATTTTTACAATTTCACCACCTTCCACTTTTGTTTCTACCGTAATACCAGCTAAGTCTAAAGCTTTTTGATTTACGATATATGCATGCCCATCTACACGTTGCAACACAACAGCTATATCAGGAAACAAACTATCTAGCTTTTTTTTGGTCGGAAAATTTTTAAGCTCCCAATCGTTTTGATCCCAACCCCTACCTCTAATAAATGTTCTGGGGTACTTTTTTTGATATAAGACCACCTTGTCAAGTACCTCATCAAAACTTTTGGCTCCTCTCAAATCAACAACTTGCAGGTCTATTCCCAATCCATAAAAATGACAGTGGGCATCTATTAACCCAGGTATTATTGTTTTGTTATTGGCATTAAAACGCTCTTCTGAACTATATTTTTCTGAAATCTCCTTAGACGATCCTACCGCAACGAATTCACCATCCTTAACAGCAAATGCCTCTGTAGTCGTAAAGTTTTCATCTACGGTATAAATCCTTGCGTTCGTAACGATCAGGTCTACCTTTTCTTTCGTGGAGGTACATGCACTAAGACTGAGCACGAGTACAAATAACAATGTTTTCATCTCTTCTTGAATTTAATCAAAAGTAATGAAATTTTAATTTTAAAAAGGAATGCAATATTAAGTCAAAAAAGGAATTGATGATAGGTACCAACCTCTCTTCAATTCCTTTTTTAATTCTTCTTAATTCTTTTTACCTTTTAATACTTCTTTCCCTCAGTTTCACATATTCCCAGCAACTGTAATTATGAATACACAAAGGTGGTAGCGCCATATGCCCGACTATTTCCTAACAATAGTGCGTAAATAGTATTTTAAAGAAAAAAGGCTTATTATAAGTCAAACTTATAGGTGGCTCCTGCTAAAACCTGAAAACCCTGTACCGGATAATTGGCCCAACGTTGGTAATTATTATTTGCAATATTAGCAGCTTTCACAAAAATAGATAAGGTTTTATCAAAGCGATACCCCGCATGTGCATTGGCATCAAAATAACTCTCTAGAGTAACCACGGTAGAAGCAAAATCTTGTGGTTGTGTTGCAGGCGCCGCAATAGAACTTAAATCTTCTCGTTCTCCAACATAAAACAAGTTGGCCCCCATAAACCATTTTTCTCCAATTTGATAATCCATAAAAAGAGATCCTTTAATATTTGGTAAATTCCAAGCTGGATTATCTGTTTCTGTGGTGTAATCAAAAACCTCAGCATTTACTCCCAAGGCAAAATTTCTATTGACATCTACATTCAGCTCTGCAAAAAATGCAAGGGTCTTTATATCATCGTAAAAAATATCAAAAGAATTACCTAAATGATAATCTTTAGGGTCATCCTCTCTGAAAGCATTTTCTGGGTTTAGTTTATATAGCGGTCGGTTGTTTTCTGCAGCATAGGATGCCTTTACATTATACCCCAAATTGGTTAACAATTGCCCTTTTAATCCCACATACCCATTGTACTGATTATCCGTTGGCGAAATAGTTAGGGTTGGTGAAACAAAAGGGTTTTCTTCCACAAAATCATAATAGGAGTTTTGTTTTAATTCCCCTTCTATACCTCCATAAGCAATAGCAGTTTCCCCAGCTAATCTGTAGGAAGCCGTTACGGCCGGATAAATATAAAAATTACTTTCACTTCCCTCTGTATTTAATCCATATACTAAATTTGCACCTAAGTTCACGGTAAGATCATCTCTTAAAATCACCAAACTGGGGTTTATCCCTGCTTGCAGCTGCCCGTACTTAATCGCTGCTGTATTCTCTGTATTATTTAGACTGGCATTTTTAAATTTCCCACCTAAATAATCTAACTTTATATTAAAATTAATTAATTCCGTTGAAATTGGAACTTCTACCGCTGCATTTACCACGGCTCTATTCTCACCAGATTGTGTAGCATCCCAAAAGCGCCTTACTAATACATCACCTCCTTTGATAAGGTAATCATCCATAATTAATTCTCCCCCGGCCTCGGCGTTAAAGTAATTCTGTTTTTCATCGATTAAAGCCTCTGGAGTTGCCCCTAAAGCAGCGTCCGTAACCCCATACCAACTATACAATTTATGTTGTAACCCTAAATTAGCGTTCCACTCCATATCTCTTTCCCGCATCGTATAAACACCTTTTACCTTGGTATCATAAAAAACATTATCTACAACAGTCTCATCAATATCACCTCGAGAAGAATGGTGATTTACTCCAATATCTAAGGTTTCATTTCTATTAATTGGCCTACTCGTATAAAAATCCAACAAGCCGTTGCTCATATTTCCCAACCCTACAGAAGCATACGAATTGTACAATTCTTCAGGTTTGGTTTTCTTTACAGCAGTGGCTTTTCCTTTAGCCGGTGTAAAGGTAGAAGCAACAGGAATGGAAAAAATACTATAGGTAATTGGCTTCTTCTTTAGTTCTACAGCACCATTAATAACAGGGACGGACTTCACCTTAAAAGCATCTGAAATTGTAGGCTTATACGCCTTAGTAACCGTTACCGTTTCAGTCCCTAAATCTTTCTCTTCCTTGTCCTTATCTTGAGCCGATGTAATTTGTATTGCTCCTAAAAATAAGCTTATAGTGATATATATATATTTTTGCATCATGAATTTTAATTAATTACCCTCTGGGTTGATGGATGAATTACTGCGAGCTTCTTTTTGTTTAATCATAGTTTGCTCTACTTTTGCCTTGGCTACAATCGCTGGATAGGCACCAAAGTTTTTAATTATATTTTCTAAAATATAATTGGCTTGGTACGCATCTCCTAAGGCATAGAAATTATCTGCCATAAGCAACAAACCTTTGCCCGCCCATTCTTTATAACTAGAAAAATCTTTTACTAACGTTTGTATGGACGCAGAAGAAGCCTTATACGCTTGTTCTTTATTTTTAAAATAAGCATCGTAATACCATGCTTCTGCGGCTCTTTCTCCACTTGCTATTTTTTGCACAATGGCATAGGCTTCTTTTGCCTTGACCTCCTTATTGGTGCTTATGGCTGCACGCGCTATCATAATATGTGCATCACTCTTTATACGATCGTCTATACTGGCGGTTGCCAATACTTTTTCCGCATATTCCATTGTTTTACTGTAATTCTTTTGGGTATAATACCCTTTCATTAAATTGGATTGCGCAAAAGTTACATTCTGTTTGATGTTCGCTGTTTGCTCTAACTTTTCCAAATAAGGAAAAGCAGCTGTATATTTATCATTACCAATATAAATCTCACATACACGAGTTAAGGCTTGCTCTGCAAACTCACTTGCCCCTTGATCTGCTACATAAATATAATGTGGCAATGCACTGTCCTTACTTTCTTTCCCGAAATACAACTGTGCCAATTTAAAGTTAGCATTTAATGTATAGGCTCCGTTAGGGAAATTTTTGATATAATTGGTAAAACCTCTTATAGCCGCATCTGTTTTATTTTCTAACAATTGTTTTTCTGCCGATTCATAGGTTGCATTGTCTAATTCAGAATCTGTAACTTCAACAAACTCTAGATCTCGTACCCAATTGGCATATTCATCAACTCTACCTAAATCTACATACACCAATTTAGCAGTAGCTACAGCTTGTACAGCTTCTTGTGTTTTAGAGTGATCCCGAACTACGGTTTTAAATTTTGCCAATGCCTGCTCGTTTCTACTTGCATTGTAATGCACTAATCCTTGACGTAACAAGGCTTGTGGCGCCAAGCTACTTCCTTTATATCCTTGTATTAATCTGTCGTAAGCATTTAACCCTTCGGTTTCTTTTCCTAATTTTATATAGGTATTCCCCAATTCATATAAGGCATCATCTTTTAGCGTAGAATTAGCATATTTAGAAACGAAACTATTTAATTCTTCAACCTTAGTATCACTTTTACCTACAAACCCGTAGCTTAAGGCCCTTTGAAAAGCGGCATAATCTTTTTGACCGCCCCTATTCTTTAAGGCAATATTATAGGTCTCAATCGCTGGCCAATACTTACTAGACACAAAATAGCAGTCTCCCAAACGCAAGAATGCATCATTTTTCTTTGTCTCTTCTGCATCAGAACTATCTGTGAAATTTTTAAAATGTGTAATTGCATTGGTATAATCATTCAACTTAAAATACGTATAAGCCATATTGTAATCTAGCTCTGTATACTCTTCTAAGGTACTTGCCATTGGAATTCTTTTAAACTCCGCATAAGACACAAGCGCTTCCTCAAATCTATTTAAAGAATATTCAGATTCAGCTTTCCAAAAAGAGGCTCTTGCTTTAAATATTTCATCTGTGGCACTATCTAGCGATTTATCAAAAACAGCTAATGCTCCTTCATAATCCGACTCAACAAACAACTCTACCCCCCTATAAAATGCTACTTTTTGATAGGTTTCTTTACTTGCATAATTCTTATTTTTTTCTAGAAGTTCCATTGCCCCTTTAAAATTTTTAGAGGTAATATAAGAGTCTACCAATAGCTCCTGAATTTCAGGGGCATGTTCATTGTCTGGATAAGTTTCTAGGTACGTAGTTAAAACAGCAGGCACACTCTCGTAAGCATTACCAATTTCATAACTTAATCTTGCATAATTTAAATAGGCATCTTTCTTTATTTCCTCCGAATAATCCATCTGAGATGCATTTCTAAACGCATTGAGTGCTTCTTGTTTCTTATCTAGTTTTAAATAAGATTCTGCCAAATGATAATAGGCATTCTGCGCAACGCTATTATCACCATCTATAATTTTATTAAACTGATTGATGCCATTGGCATAATCTCCTTGTTTGTAATAGCTATAGCCGAGTAAGTAATAATCTGTGTTGCTCCATTTACCTCTTTTCCCTTTGTATTCGGATAAGTACGGAATAGCATTGTTGTATTGTTTGAGGTTAAAATAACTCTCCCCAATAATTTTATTTAATTCTGAAATCTCTGTCCTATCAGCCTTCGTTAATTGCTCTTTGGCAAGGGCAATGGCTTTTTCAAAATTACCAAGCTTAAAATTCATATCTGCCTGATAGTATGATAATTTTTCTTTTAATTCATCTTGATCGGTAATTTGATCAAAACGCTCGTTGGCAGCTTCATAATCATTTTGTTGATAAGAGATATATCCCAAGTAATATTTTGCCTGTGATCCGTAGGTTGGAGAATTTGTTACTTTATTTAAATAGGATTCCGCATCACTATATTTTTTAGATGAAAATAATGCATATCCATTATTAAATTGGAAGCGTTCTTTGTCTTTTCTAGACATGGAAGACTGGTCTACTTTTGCATACCATTTTAAGGCGTGTGGGTATTTTCCAGTTTCAAAATAATAATCAGCTACATCTAAAAAAGCAGTATTCCTTTTTGTAGAGGTAGGAAAGTCTTCTACAAACTGCTCCATTAATTTATCGGCCCCGAGCTGATTAAGGCGTATGGCAGCAGTAGCTGAATAATACATACTATTTGCCTTCACTTCATAATCATTCGTCTCTTTTGCCACGTTCTTAAAAATAGCTTGAGAAGCCTGATACTGTTTGTCGTTGTACAAGGACAACGCTTCTAAATAATCTTTATTGGTGTGAGTGTAGATTTCGGTTTTTTGAGAAAAGCCATAGTAAGACATCCCCAAAAAACACAGGAGTATTGCAATTTTTTTCATTTTCATATGTACATAGGTATTATAGTGATATACCCTTATTAAATTATATAACGTTAAAAATTGTTCAGAAGTATATCGCATCATAAAGAAAAATATTTTTAACGTATGGTGCTACTTTTTACCTCAGAACTTATTACTTTTATATCAACAATAATACCAGTAAATTTATTTACCTTAAAAATTTATGTCAGACATCATATTAGCACTTAAAGACGTTTCTATTTACCAAAAAGAAAACCTTGTATTGAATAACATTTCTCTAGAAATTAAAAAAGGAGAATTTGTTTATTTAATTGGAAAAACAGGCAGTGGAAAAAGTAGCTTTATGAAAACACTTTACGGTGATCTAGCATTAAAGGAAGGTACTGGAAACATTGTAGATATGGATTTAAAAACACTACAAGAAAAGGATATTCCATATTTGAGACGCAAACTAGGTATTGTATTTCAAGATTTTAATTTATTGCCAGACAGAACCATTAACAACAACTTTCTATTTGTCTTAAAAGCGACTGGATGGAAGGATGAGTCTAAAATGACAACCAAGATAGAAGAGGTTTTAGACAAGGTGGGAATGAAAACCAAAGGCTTTAAATTTCCACATGAACTTTCTGGTGGAGAACAGCAACGTGTAGCCATTGCACGGGCTCTGCTTAATGATCCTGAACTTATTTTAGCAGATGAGCCTACCGGAAATTTAGACCCTCAAACAAGCGTAGAGGTTATGAAGGTTTTGCAAGAAATAAACAAAACAGGACGGACTATTTTAATGGCAACCCATGATTATGCCTTAATTCTAAAATACCCCTCTAAAACCTTAAAATGTGATGAAAACAAGGTTTTTGAAGTCGTGCAACGCGCCATGTAAATCCACAGTGTCACCCGTTCCCAAAGCCTTTTAAACAACACCAAAAAACAGTTCTAAAATTCTGATTTTCAATTGTGATGACCCCTGATTTTTAGGAATTTTAAGTACTCATTTCCCCCCGAAGATAAAATCCGATTTATTTATTAGTTTTATGTATCTTTCATTTAAAATTAAGCAAGGTTTAAACCTAGTATTAGATAGCACAAACACTTAAAACCAGTTAAAAAAAAGAAAAAAAACAATGATTAAGAACATTGAAAATATAGAATTACAATTTTTAACGATACACGATTACCAAGAGTTAAAGGAAGTAATGATTGAGGCATACTCTAATATGCCCAATTCCTATTGGAAAGAATCTCACATTCAATCATTAATTACTAAATTTCCAGAAGGACAAGTTGTTATTAAGGTAAATGACCAACTTGCAGGTTGTGCACTATCTATTATGGTAGATTATGACAAATTTGATGACCACCATACCTACCAAGAAATTACGGGAGACTACACCTTTGAAACACACAATGGAGATGGCAATGTTTTATATGGTATTGATGTATTTATCAAATCTGAATACAGAGGCTTGCGACTTGGTCGTAGATTATATGACTATCGTAAAGAATTGTGCGAGAAATTAAACTTGCGAGGCATTGCCTTTGGCGGAAGAATTCCAAATTACCACAAACACTCAGAGAACATAACACCCAAAGAGTATTTAGAAAAAGTAAAGCGAAAAGAAATTTACGACCCCGTATTAAACTTTCAAATATCCAATGATTTTCACCCTTCAAAAATAATGAAAGGCTACCTAGAAGGAGATGAGGCTTCTAATGAATTTGCAGTTTTATTGGAGTGGGATAACGTTTACTATAAAAAAAGCACTAAAAAGGCGGCCACCAAGAAAAAAGTGATTCGACTTGGGTTAATTCAATGGCAAATGAGGCCGTATAAAGATATGGACGAGTTAATGCAACAGGCAGAGTACTTTGTTGATGCCGTATCTGCCTACAGGTCTGACTTTGCTTTATTTCCTGAGTTTTTTAACGCTCCTTTAATGGCAGACAACAATCACCTATCTGAATCTGAAGCGATACGGAAATTAGCTGAACACACTCCTGAAATCGTTCAAAAATTTTCAGAGCTAGCCATTAGCTACAATATTAACATCATTTCAGGCAGTATGCCAGAATTAAAAGACGACTTACTATACAATGTTGGTTATTTATGTAAACGTGATGGAACTACGGAGCGCTACGAAAAATTACATGTAACTCCAGACGAAGCTAAGGTATGGGGCATGCAAGGCGGTCATGATTTAAGGACTTTTGATACGGATTGCGGTAAAATTGGTGTCCTTATCTGCTACGACTCTGAATTCCCTGAATTAAGTAGATTACTAGCAGAAGAAGGTATGGATATTTTATTTATTCCTTTTTTAACAGACACTCAAAATGGTTATTCCAGAGTGCGTCATTGCGCACAAGCACGGGCCATAGAAAATGAATGTTATGTTGCCATAGCTGGAAGCGTTGGAAATCTACCCAAGGTACACAATATGGATATTCAATTTGCACAATCTATGGTTTTTACCCCATGCGACTTTTCGTTCCCAGCAAACGGTATAAAAGCAGAGGCCACCACCAATACCGAAATGATATTAATAGCCGATGTGGATATCGATTTACTTCGAGAATTAAATCAATTTGGTAGCGTTCGCAATCTCAAAGATCGAAGAACTGACATTTTTGAATTGAAAAAAATTAATAAAAACCAGGGGCAATAAAAGAAGTTGAAGCCGCTGTAATAAAACGAAAAATGAATAAAAGTTATAAAATTTTAACCCCAAAAAAGTTTTTCGTTACTTTGCTTACTTCAATTCTAATGTAATTAAATGGAAGTTCTAGGTATAGATATTGGTGGCTCTGGAATAAAAGGAGCACTTGTTAATGTTAAAACGGGTGAAAAGGTGACAGACCGATTTAGGATACCCACGCCAAAATCTAGAAAGCCTGAAGCCATGGCTGCCGTTGTACTTGAAATAGTAAAACATTTTAACTACAAAGGAGCTGTTGGTTGCGGTTTCCCTACCTTAATAAAAAATGGGGTATGCAAATCTGCCGGAAATCTCAACAAAAAATGGGTTGACGTAGATGTCAATAAACTCTTTAGTGACACAACTGGATTAGCCTTTACTGTTATTAATGATGCCGATGCAGCAGGAAGCGCCGAAATGAAATACGGAGCAGGTAAATCCTTAAATGGTTTTGTAGTTATGATCACCATTGGCACTGGCTTAGGTAGCGGTGCTTTTCTTGACGGAAAACTGATTCCTAATTTTGAATTGGGGCAAATACCTTATAAGAAGTACTCCAAAATAGAATTATGGGCAGCAGATTCTGCTCGGAAAAAGGAAGATTTGTCCTTTAAAAAATGGGGGAAACGCCTAAACACCTATTTAGAATATGTTGAGCTTTTGGTTGCCCCAGACACCATTATTATTGGCGGTGGCGTATCTAAAGATTTTGATGAATTTAAAAAGTATATAAAAATAAGAACCCCGGTTATACCGGCAACATTGTTAAACCACGCTGGTATTATTGGAGCTGCATCTGCAGCTGAACCAAAATAAGTTGAGACAGGCTCTATAAAAAAAACCTTAATCTTTAACAGGATTAAGGTTTTTTATTTTGAGTATAAGAAGGACCTACTCTACTAGAATAGCACCCTCTGGCTTTGAAAAATAATCTTCTTTAAGCTGTGGCTCAAATTTTATTTCACTTACTTCTATCTTCGTAATATACTCCCCCGGTTCACCATCTGTAACTGTCCAGTATGTTTTAAATCCGGTTGCTAACACAATTCCGTCTACCGTAGTTGTTCCTTGGGTAACCGTTATTTTTTCTGGATTATGTCCGCCATTTGGAAAATATTCCGGATATGAAACGATATATCGAAAGGCATCAACCAGTTTGGTTTTTGTATTGATGTACATGATATAATAGTCATCTGGAGCAGCACCCGTTCCAGGGGCATAAGAAACTTTAACTACATCTTGCAATTCATCATTAAAAGTTCTTTGCTCTAAAAGTTCCAATTGCACTCCTTCACCATCAAAAACAAAAGGTTGCCCTGAAAAATACAAAGGGGTTAAGGCCCAAAACTTAGTATCATATGCAAATGATGTACTATCTTTTGCCTTTACCCAGGCCTCATTTCCATCCCAACCATAAGTAGCCGTTGTATCTAACACACTATGATGTCTCGCCTTATTATTCCACGTATCTATAGTCTGATAAGAATCTCTAATTCCTTTGCCATCTAAAGGCATGTAATTGAACCTCATCGACAAATATCCATTTCCGTACCAATTCTCTAAACCACCATGTGCCTCCATCGCTTTCCAAACAATCTTACCCGCCTCGGTTGCATTTAGTTTTTCACTAGCGTCTTTTACCCTTTTTTGAATCCATGATTCTGGGATATCATAACCAACTACTGCAGTATCTTGCAGCACTTCCTTGGACTCATTTTTAGGAGTCTCTTTGCAGCTCAAAACACTAACTATTATAAATAAATTTAAAAATTTAACTGCTGTCTTCATCATATCTAATTTCGTTTTTTAATTAATTGTCGTACAAATTGGCAAAACATTTCAAAAAAAAAAATTCCAAGAAGAAACTCTTGGAATTTTTTAAATGCTTGCCTAAAATAATATTAAGCTATTTTATTACGTTTACGTTCGTTTTCTGTTAAATAAATCTTACGTATTCTTAAGTGCTTCGGAGTTACCTCTACGTACTCGTCTTTCTGTATGTATTCTAAAGCTTCTTCCAAAGAGAACTTTATTGCTGGTACAATTTTCGCTTTATCATCTGCTCCCGAAGAACGTACGTTAGACATTTTCTTTGTCTTGGTTATATTCACGGTCATATCATCACCTCTTGAATTTTCACCAATAACTTGACCTTCGTATATATCTTCTCCAGGCTCAACAAAAAACTTACCTCTATCTTGCAATTTGTCAATTGAATAAGGAATTGACTTCCCTAATTCCATAGAAACTAAAGATCCGTTTTGACGTTGTGGAATATCACCTTTCATTGGTTGGTATTCCAAGAAACGGTGCGCCATAATAGCTTCACCTGCAGTAGCGGTTAACAATTGATTTCTAAGTCCAATTATACCACGAGAAGGAATTAAGAATTCGCATATCATACGCTCTCCTTTTGCTTCCATACTCGTCATTTCACCTTTACGCATAGAAACCATTTCTACAGCCTTTCCAGAAACAGTTTCTGGTAAATCTATAGTTAAACTTTCTATTGGCTCACATTTAACACCGTCAATTTCTTTTATTATTACTTGTGGCTGTCCAATTTGTAGTTCATAACCTTCTCTACGCATTGTTTCAATAAGTACAGACAAGTGCAATACACCACGTCCAAATACTAAAAATTTATCAGCACTATCTGTTTCATTAACACGTAAGGCTAAGTTTTTTTCTAGCTCACGAGCCAAACGATCTTTAATATGACGAGAAGTTACATATTTACCATCTCTACCAAAGAAAGGAGAATCGTTAATAGTGAACAACATACTCATTGTTGGCTCATCTATAGCAATACTTTTTAATTTCTCTGGATTTTCAATATCGGCTACCGTATCACCAATCTCAAAACCTTCCAAACCTACAATAGCACAAATATCACCTGTAACAACTTCTTCTACCCTTAGTCTCCCAAGACCTTCAAAAGTGTACAATTCTTTAATTTTCGATTTAGTGATACTCCCATCTCTTTTTACCAAAGAAATTGGCTGTCCTTCTTTTAAGCTACCACGTTGCAATCTTCCAATTGCAATTCTACCTGTAAATGAAGAATAATCTAATGAAGTAATAAGCATCTGCGTATTTCCTTCTACTACTTTAAACGTTGGCACATGCTCAATAACCATATCTAACAATGGCTCTATATTATCTGTTTCGTTTTTCCAGTCGTCACTCATCCAGTTATTCTTAGCTGAACCGTACACTGTTGGAAAATCTAATTGCCACTCTTCTGCTCCTAACTCAAACATTAAGTCAAAAACTTTCTCATGTACTTCTTCTGGCGTACAGTTTTCTTTATCAACCTTATTAATAACTACACATGGCTTTAACCCTAAATCAATTGCTTTTTGTAAAACAAAACGAGTTTGTGGCATTGGCCCTTCAAAAGCATCTACTAAAAGCAGTACACCATCCGCCATATTTAATACTCTCTCTACCTCTCCACCAAAATCGGCGTGACCAGGAGTATCTATAATGTTAATTTTTGTGCCTTTATAAACCACAGAAACGTTTTTAGATACGATTGTAATTCCGCGTTCGCGTTCTAAATCGTTACTATCTAAAATTAGGTCACCTGTATTTTGGTTCTCCCTAAATAACTGGCAGTGATACATTATCTTATCTACCAAGGTTGTTTTCCCGTGATCTACGTGAGCAATAATTGCAATATTCTTTGTTGACATAACTAATTTTTAAATGCATTTACCTTCCTAAATGCGCGCGCAAAGGTACTCTATTTTTTAAAGCAATAAGCAAAAGATTCAATTTTCTTACTAAGCTGATATAGAGATAGTTTACCAACACCTAAATCCACTTAAAAACTATTACCTTTACATCCTTAAAATATACTAAAATGAATCTAGACCTTATCCCACAAATAAAACACACCAAAAACAACAACTTTTTCTTATTATCGGGGCCTTGTGCTATTGAAGGCGAAGAAATGGCAATGCGTATCGCGGAAAAAATCTGCACCATTACTGACAAACTTGAAATTCCTTACGTTTTTAAAGGTAGTTTTAAAAAGGCAAATCGCAGTAGAGTAGATTCTTTTTCTGGAATTGGCAATGAAAAAGCCCTAAAAATCCTAAGAAAAGTTTCTGAAACCTTTAAGGTTCCAACTGTAACCGATATTCATGAAGTTTCTGATGCTACCTTAGCAGCTGAATATGTAGATATTTTACAAATACCTGCTTTTTTAGTACGTCAAACCGATTTAGTCGTTGCCGCTGCCAATACGGGCAAGGTGGTAAACCTCAAAAAAGGGCAATTTATGAGCCCTGAAAGCATGCAACACGCAGCTAAAAAAGTAACGGACAGCAACAACCAACAAGTGATGATAACAGATCGAGGTACGATGTTTGGCTACCAAGATATGATCGTAGATTTTAGAGGCATCCCAACCATGAAGCAATATGCCCCAGTAGTGTTAGACGTAACCCATTCCTTACAACAACCCAATCAATCTTCTGGTGTTACAGGTGGTAGACCTGATATGATAGAGACCATTGCCAGAGCTGGTATTGTAACTGGTGTTGATGGTATTTTTATGGAAACTCATTTTGACCCTTCGATTGCTAAAAGTGATGGTGCCAACATGCTACATTTGGATCATTTAGAAAAATTACTAACCAATTTAGTTGCCATTAGAAAAACTGTAAACAACCTTAACTAAACTTTCCTAAACCAACCAACCAATGCTAAAAACCATCACTTTAGTATGTATTGCTTTCATAAGCTTTGCATTTTTAACCGCACAGGAAAGTCAAACCTTTGGTGTATTAACCCAAGCCGATAAAAAATTCACTAGCTACCCAAAAGACAGCAGTGCTTATGCTGTTGTATTGTATGAAAAAGGAGATAATTATTTTGAAGCTATTCAAGGAAGCATCAAGGTTGTAAAAAAATACTATATAAAAATTAAAATCCTAAAAAAAGAAGGCCTTAGGGAGGCTAATATTGCCATTCCACTGTTCCATGGTGACCAGGCAACTGAAGAAATTGAAGATATAAAAGCCATTACCCACAACGGAGAATCGCAAACAAGGCTGTCTAAAAATAATATCTTTACCTCCGATATCAACGAACGATGGTCGGTGAAGAAGTTTGCTTTTCCCAATGTAAATGTTGGCAGCATCATTGAATATGAATACACCCTTATATCTCCTTTTATCTTTAATTTTCAAGGCTGGACCTTTCAGTCTAATTTACCTAAGCTTTACAGTGAATTTAATGCCAAAATTCCAGGCAATTACTTTTATAATAGATCACTCCTAGGCTTTTTAAAATTAACAGTAAATGAATCTTCTATTGAAAAAGACTGTTTTCACATAGAGGGGTATCCGGCTAGAGCAGATTGCGAAACCTTAAAATATGCTATGAAGGACGTCCCTGCCTTTAAAGATGAAGAAGGTTACATGCTGACTTCCAAAAATTATATATCGCGATTAGATTTTGAGTTGTCTGAATACATGGGGCTAGATGGCCGTAAAAAAAGATACACCAAAAGTTGGGAGGATGTAGATAGAGAATTTAGGCAAGACAAGGATATCGGTGGACAGTTAACCAAAAAAAGTTTCCTTAAAAACAATGTTCCCGACACTCTTTTAACGCAGGGTGACGAACTAACTAAGGCAAAGAACATTTATAATTTTGTAAAAAATAGATTCAGCTGGAACGGGGATTATGGCATCTATAAAGGGATCCGTGTAAAAAGTGCTTTTGATGACAGAGTAGGCAATATTGGCGAGATAAACATCTCTTTAATAAACCTACTAAATACCGCAGATATTAAGACCGACCTTGTTTTGTTATCTACCCGGCAAAATGGCCTTCCCAAAAAATCCCATCCGGTCATGTCAGATTTCAATTACGTAATTGCCAAAACGGAAATTAATGGTAAAACATACCTCTTAGACGCATCAGAAAAACTACTACCTTTTGGTATGCTACCTTTCCGATGCCTTAATTACCAAGGAAGGGTAATGGATTTTAAAAATGATAGCTATTGGTATGATATAGTGCCCGAAAAAAACAATCAAACATTTGTGATAGCGGAACTTAATTTAAATTCGGATGCTAACAACATCACTGGATCCATTAAAGAAATGAACAATGGGTATATGGCCATTCATAGAAAAGCCACTATACAGAATCTAACTGAGGAAGAGTATTTAACACAAAAAGAAGACCAAGTAGGCAATGATTTTGAAATCGATGACTATATTTTATCAGAAGAACAAAGTAATGAAATTCGTACTGTTGAAGACTTTAATTTTAGTAAAAGTTACACTCAAGAAAACAACATCATTTACTTAAACCCTTTTTTAGTTAAATTCTTTGATAAAAACCCCTTTACCTTAGAGGAACGCAATTACCCCGTTGATTTTGGATATGCTCGCAAGTATTTATATACGGTAAACATTACACTGCCTAAGGATTTTACAGTTGCTGAACTCCCTAAAAAAAAGCATGCAACACTACCTAATGATGGAGGAGATTTACAATTAAACTTTACGCATAAACCTGGAAGCATAACTTTAATTTTTAAACTCAACCTAAACAATTCGCACTACTCAGTTGATAGTTATTTTGCGCTAAAAGAACTATTTAAGCTGGTTACAACTATTCAAAACAATTCATTGATTGTACTAAAAAAGGTTTAACTTTTACTAAAGCATAAAAATCACTATCAATTGAATAAAAAACAAGTAGTTTTAACCCTCAATCAAAAAACAAAAATAAAAAAACGCTATGAAAACATCTACTATTGTTATTGCACTTAGCTTCTTAGCTATTTGCATGTCTTGTAAAGAAACACCCAAAGATATGGGAGCAACTATTGGGAACTTGCACCTATCTAAGACTATGCCAGTTGCTGGTGAAACATTGAATGTCACCTACAAAACTGATGCAGAGCAAAAAGACCTAAGTGCTTACTACTATTATATGGTAGGTAGTAAGGCTTACCCTGTAGACCTAAACCTTACCAAGGCAGACACTGTATACAAAGCGGCTCTTGCCATACCAGACTCAGCAACCGCAATCGCTTTCAATTTCAAAATCGGAAAAGATTTTGATCACAATAACAAAAAAGGCTATATTTTTCCATTAACAACTTCAAAAGGTGACACCATTCCAGGAGCAATGGCTGGCATAGGAATGTACCAGTTAAGATATGCTTCAAATTTTGGAATTGAGGTAGACAAAGCAATGGCAGTGAAATTAATGAAGGATGATTTGTTAAAAAACAAAGACCTACAAGAGAACTGGGATGCCGTATTTCCTCGAAGTTTAATAACTCAAAATAAGGAAGAAGGTAAAAAATACATAGACAATCGTATTGCTGAATATGCCAGTAGCGCTAATTTAACCGAACTCCAATATCGGAATTTAGGCATCTTATACCAGACCAACGGTAAGGCTGAATTACTAGATTCAGTTCAAAAGGTACTCAAAGTTAAATTTCCAAAAGGTGCAGCTGCTCAAGAAGAACTATGGATGGAATTTTACAACGAACAAGATTACAATAAAAGGAAAGAAATTTATACTGCTTTTGAAGCTAATTTTGGGACAGAATCTCGCATTAGAGATATGATGCTTACACGACTGGCTGAGGCTGCTATAAAAAATAACAACAAAGAAGAGTACACCTCTTTGATGGCTAAAGTTTTTGATAAAAATATGGTACCTAGTGCCTATAACAGTATTGCTTGGAACTATGCAGAAAAAGGCGAAAACTTAGATTTCGCTGCTGATATTTCTAAAAAATCTCTAGACCTCATCAAAGCATCTATAAACGACTTGAGTGACAAACCAGAATACTATACTGCTTCGCAATACAAGCAAAGTATGGAAAATACGTTTAACATGTACGCAGACACCTATGCCCTAATAAAGTACAAACAAGGCGATGTAGATGAAGCTATTACCTACCAAAAAATAGCGACAGGAAAGGGCTTAAATGCTGAGTTAAACGAAAGGTATATTCAATTTCTAATGGCTGGTCAAAAGTATGACCAGGCAGTCACAGAGGCCGCTAATTATATTAAGGCAGGGAATACTTCAACTAAAATTAATGACTATTATAAGGAAGCATATATCAACACAAAAGGCTCAACAGAAGGCTATCAAAAAGATTTTGAAGCCTTAGAAAAAATAGCAAATGAAATGCTTGTTGCAGAAACTAAAGAAAAAATGATTACTAAGGCGCCTAAGAATTTTTCGCTTAAAAACACAAACGGAGAAACGGTAGATTTAGCCGCATTAAAAGGTAAAACCGTTGTTTTAGACTTTTGGGCAAGGTGGTGTGGCCCTTGTAAAGCTGCCTTTCCTGGTATGCAAATGGTAGTAGATAAATATAAGGATGATGATTCTGTTGTTTTCTTATTTATAAATACTCTGGAAAGTGGCGATTTTGAAACAAGAAGTACACTTGCAGCTAATTTTATTAAGGATAATAATTATACGTTTGAAGTGGTCTTAGACAACCCCATAGAAGTAGGAAGTCGTGAATTCTTAGTTGCCTCTAATTTTGAAGTAAGAGGCATTCCTACCAAAGTAATAATTGGACCAGACGGAAATATAAAATTTATCACTATTGGTTATAGTGGAAGTTCTGCCAAATTAGTGAAGGAATTGTCTATTAAAATAGACTTGTTAAATTCCTAACAATATTTTTTTTAATACAGGGAAGACAATCTAATTTAGGTTGTCTTCTTTTTTTTATAATGATTATCTTTAGCCAATATTTTTTTCATTTCAATGAATCTATCTTATGAAGACTAGCCTATACTATCTATTTGTTACCTTTTTTATTCTTTTAAGTGCATGTAAAACAGCAACTAAAAAAGAAGAAACACAAACAAGACCTAATATTGTTTTCATCATGTCTGATGATCACGCTTACCAGGCGATTAGCGCGTATAGTGATAAATTAATTCAAACGCCAAACATTGATCGTATCGCTAAAGAAGGAATGCTATTCACCAACGCAAGTGTCACCAATTCTATTTGCGCACCATCCAGGGCGGTTATACTAACTGGAAAACATTCCCATTTAAACGGCAAGGTTGATAACTCATTTCCTTTTGACACCACCAATGTAACTTTCCCTCAAATCTTACAAAAATCGGGCTACAACACAGCTATGTTTGGCAAACTGCATTTTGGAAACAACCCCAAGGGTTTTGATGAATTTAAAATTCTTCCGGGTCAAGGAAGTTACAACAACCCTAAATTTATCACCCAAAAAGGAGATACAACGATTACCGGTTATGTTACTGATATCATTACCGACTTAACATTGGATTGGATGCAAAAACGTAGAGATACAACGAAGCCTTTCCTTTTAATGTATTTACACAAAGCTCCCCATAGATCTTGGATTCCAGCTGAAAGACACTACAAAGAATTTACTGAAAAAATATATCCTTTGCCTGCTACCTTGTTTGATGATTATGCTACCAGAGGTGACGCTGCCAAAACAGCTGAAATGAATATTCTAAAACACATGTATTTAATATATGACAATAAGGTAAAGCCAGAAGTCGTAGAAGAACTAAATATTAAAGGGAAGCAATTAAGCTCTGCACTTACTAGAATGACTCCGGAGCAAAAAAAGGCTTGGGATGCCGTATATGACCCCATTAATGAAGATTTTAAAAAAAGATACCCAACCATGACCGACTCTACCCTTATGGTTTGGAAATATCAGCGATACCTACAAGATTATTTGGGAACTATTGCTGCGGTTGACGAAAATGTGGGGCGTTTATTGAACTATATGGACGATGCTGGTTTGGCTAAAAACACTGTGGTTGTTTATACGTCAGACCAAGGATTTTACCTAGGTGAACACGGTTGGTTCGACAAGCGTTTTATGTACAACGAATCGTTTAAAACACCCTTATTAATTAAGTGGCCTAATGTAATTACACCAAATACTACGGAAGACGAAATGGTACAGAATTTAGATTTTGCCCAGACTTTTCTTGAAATTGCCGGCCTTACCCCTCCGGATGATATGCAAGGTAAAAGCTTAATTCCCCTGTTAAAAGGAGATAAAGAAAAATGGGATAGAGATGCGGTGTACTACCACTACTATGAGTATCCTTCTGAACATACCGTTAAAAGACATTATGGTATTGCCACCAAAGAATATAAGTTGATTCATTTTTATTACGATGTAGATCAGTGGGAATTGTATGATCAGGAAAAGGATCCAAGCGAAATTAACAATGTGTACAACGACCCTGCCTATGCAGAAATTGTAACCGAATTGAAAACCAAACTTGAAGCCTTACGTGTAAAGTATAAAGATTCTGATGAATTGAACAATAAATACATTCAGATCTATAAAGATAAAGGGTTTATTAAAGAATAGCGGTGTTGGTTGGTAGTTGATAGTTGTTTGTTGACGGTTGACGGTTGACAGTTTACGGTTTACGGTTTAAAGTACCCAATTCTAGGCAACTAGTGGCAAAGTCATAACATTAAGATTATAAAGTTCCATAATTAAAGACTTGGTACTTTTTACCTTGGACTTTAGACCTAGTACATTTGGGTGTTAGGTGTTAGGTGTTAGGTAAATAAAACTAAATCTTAAAGCCACTTCAACAAATAAACAAAACCACAAGGCGAATAAAAAAGCGTTACGTGCCAAAATGCAAGCCCTTGAACTTTCGACTTAGTACTTTAAACCACTGCTTTTCATTTATAAAACTTTTTATGCTTAACAGCAAAGGCATCTTTTAATACGGCAATTAGAATAGCATCATCTATTTCCTCTAACGAAGTATAGCGTAATGATTTCATCATCTTCCGGCCTTCCGTAGTCATGTGTTCAAGGTGAATGGTTAAATGCGCCGCATTCCAAAAACCAAGATCTACATAATCTTTAGATTGATTTAAATAGCAACAGGGCCTCCCTCCTATATAATAAAAGGGAATTTTATACTTAAATTTTAAATCGGCTTCGGGCAAGGTTTTTTCTATAATATGCTGCAAATGCATTAAGATACCCCGATAATGCTCTGGCTGATTAAAAATATAGTCCTCTGCTGGATTCATATTTTAAAAATATAAATTTTATCCTCACTATTGCACAACTCAATAATTTTATTTTACTTTGTAGTTCAAAGTACTTTATATGGATTCTAAAAAATATTTAGACGACATTTCTGAAATCAAAAATATGATGCGCAAATCTTCAAGATTTATGTCGCTCAGTGGATTATCAGGAATATTAGCAGGTGTTTACGCTTTAATAGGTGCTTATTTAGCCCACAACATCATCTCTACAATTGGAAAGGAACCCAATGAAATACGACGGTTTTTTACAACACTCGGACAATTAGATTATTTATTAATTATCGCCTTGTCTGTTATGGCCTTGGCCCTTATTACAGGCACTATACTAACCTATTTTAAAGCCAAACGTAGCGGTGAAAAAATGTGGGACATTTCTAGCAAACGCTTGCTCTTAAATTTTGCACTACCCTTAGTAGTGGGTGGTTTATTCTGCCTGGTACTCATACAATACGAATACATAAAAATTGTTGCTCCAGCTACCTTAATTTTTTATGGCCTTGCTTGTGTTAACGCAAGTAAATATACGCTTGGTGGGGTACGCTATTTAGGCATTACCATAATTGCAATTGGTTTAATTTCTACACAATTTATTGGCTACGGCTTGTATTTTTGGGCGCTTGGGTTTGGGGTATGCCATATTATCTATGGATCATTGATGTATTTTAAACACGATCGCCACTAAATATGAGCATAATTAACAATATTAACAAAGCATTTGATCACCGCATTAGATTGGGCATTATGTCTATTTTAATGGTGAATGATTTTGCCGATTTTAATATGTTAAAAGAATTATTAGGAGCCACAGATGGCAATATAGCCAGCCATACTAAGGCCCTAGAGAAAGAAGACTATATCACTGTAGAAAAACAATTTATTGGAAGAAAACCAAATACCCGCTATATAGCCACCAAGTTAGGCAAGCAAGCTTTTAAAAAGCATATTGATGCCTTAGAAAAATTAATAGGAAAGTAATCCCTATTTTTTTAATTATTTACTTTGAATTTCAAAGTACTTTACAATATAAAAAATGAGAGCATTCATACTAGAAAAATTATACGAGTGGAGTAAAATCCCATATCAAAAGTTCATCAAAAAAAATGATGCATGGAACATTTCAATCGATTCCCTTTTGGCATATCCCAAAAACACCCTTGGGCATTGTTTAGGCAACTTCCTAAGGGAACATAGTTTTGAGCTACAGGAAAAATTAGAAAATCATGATGTATTTCATGTCCTAACCAATACAGGAACCACTGTCCCTGAAGAAATCAGCATGCAATTCTATTTACTGGGCAATAGCAAACGCAGTCCCTATCTATTTGCAGTGGTGTTCTTTGGGCTCCTGCTTTTTCCTGATTACCTAAAATTTTACAAGCAGGCCTATACAAAGGGTACAAAAGCTTTACAATTTCATCAGTTAAATTTTCATAAGATGCTTCATTTACCCCTACAAACCATAAAAACAACATTTTTAATCTCTTAAATAAAAATTATGAATACACACTTAAAATCGATCCTATTAGCTCTGGTATTTAGTCTCCTATTTTTTGCCAAAGATTTAGGGCTCAATCTTTTTATACTATCGCTACTAATTAGTTTTATCCTAGTGATGAATACCCTCAAGAATAAAATTCCTTGGCTATTCCTTAGTGCTTTTATTCTAAGTGGTTTGTTTGTTTTTATACATCCATCTTCCTTAACTAGTTTTGCCTATTTTGTAGCATTATTCATTTTGATTGGAAAAACAGCATCACAAAAAATTGCTACTCCTATTGCTGGCTTGGTAGGGTTAATAAGCATCACTAGTGCATCAATCGTAAATACAATACATTCAGAAAAATCAATCCCAAGAAAAAAGAACACTACTCTAATCTTATATGGAAAGGGCATTGTAATAGCGTTAGTTTTCGTATTTCTATTTACAACATTGTACAGCAAAGCCAATCCCATATTTAATGAACTACTCCATAAAATTAACCTAAGTTTTATAAGTATTAACTGGTTGCTTTTAACGGCACTTGGTTATTTTATTTTTCTTCATTTGTTGCGTCCATACCATTCCCATATCTTGATAGAAAAAGACCTAGAATTGGGTGATGATTTACCAAAACCTAAAACTACTTTTTCCGCTGTACTAATTAAAAAACTAGGAAATGAAGTTACCATAGCTAGTATTGTTCTTGGCGCCTTAAACCTTTTACTACTCGTGTTTTTAGTTACAGATATTATATATTTATCTAACCCTAATGTTACTAGTGAAAGCCAATATAGCCAATCTGTACACCAAGGTGTTTACGCCTTATTAGTGTCAATCATATGTGCCATTGCAGTTATACTCTATTATTTTAGAGGGAACCTAAATTTTATTATAAAAAATAAATCCTTAAAATCTTTGTCATTTTTATGGATTGCTTTAAACCTAGTTTTAACAACAACTACATTCTATAAAAATTACACCTATGTAAGTGAACTCGGATTTACCTACAAACGTATTGGTGTATTTATCTATTTACTACTTATTATAGGTGGCTTACTAACTGTTGGAATAAAAATAAGCAAGCAAAAAAACTTTTTGTTTTTACTACGATCAAATACAACCATTGCATTTGCAATACTCATATTCTCTAGCGCGATACCTTGGGATAGATTCATTACAACCTTCAACTTAGCGCACATTGAAAATCCAGATGTAAACTATTTAATGAGTCTAGATTCTAGTAACAGTACCTACTTGTTAAAGTATGCAACTAAAAATGCAAACAAGTTAACTCCTACAGAAAATGACCGAATCTTAAAAAGGACAAATCGCTATACAAATGACTTAAAAGCCAGAGTTTGGCAAGAATACACCATCAACAACTTTATTAAAAACAACTAATTATGATGTCACTTTTCACCTATAGCATAAATAAGTTCGCCGTGTATTTAGCTATTAGTTGTTTCTCTATTGGGACCCTACTATTTTTAATTCAAGTTTCTGTAGACTTTCCGGCGATTCTGGGTATAGGCTTTGCCTTTGTGCTTCTTGCTGTACTAACAAATAGCATTACGCTACTAGTTTTAGCAGTAAATACAGTTAAAAAGCATCAAGATTTTGACGAACATATTATAGCCATTGTGCTCCTCCTTGCTAACATTCCAATCTCAATTTTTTATTTAAATTCTCTAACATTATAAAGCAATGAAAATACTTCTGATTAAATATTTCAAAAACCATATACCCCTATTAGTATCCTTGCTTTTTGCACTACAAATTCTTATGATAAGAATACAGATAACTGGTTCGCTCTTTTTCACATTTTTAGTTTGGAATCTATTTTTGGCTGCACTCCCCTACTTTTTTTCTCAAATGTTAAAATACCTTATCGCGCACAAAACGAACAAAATAGTGCAATTTTTTACTTTTGGTTTATGGTTGTTATTCCTACCTAACAGTCCGTATATTATAACCGATTTAGTGCATTTACAGAATGAAAATGCCTCCTTAATTTGGTTAGACATGCTCATTGTATTTGTCTACGCCATCAATGGATTGCTATTGGGGTTATTCTCTATGATTGAT
Organism: Cellulophaga sp. F20128; assembly: GCF_023015805.1. Lineage (GTDB taxonomy): Bacteria > Bacteroidota > Bacteroidia > Flavobacteriales > Flavobacteriaceae > Cellulophaga. The sequence continues at coordinate 33,800 of NZ_JALKBA010000003.1, read as the reverse complement.
ATTTACCAAATATTGAAAGACAAATACGAGACTAAAAATGCGAACTTCTTTATGATCTACCTAAGCCTTTTGTGTGGTTACGGGGTTTATCTAGGTCGGTTTTTACGTTTTAATTCCTGGGACTTATTCACCAAACCTCTTGTAGTTGGCTACAATATAATACAGAGTCTCACCCACTATAATGTTTGGGCTATGACCTTTGCTTTTGGGGGTTTGGTATGGATTTTATTTTGGATTTTACAAACCAAAATAGTCAAACAAAACTAAAGGAGCAGCAACATATTTAATTTTATTCTTTGCCATCTACATAGTCTTGCAAATATGCAAATCTTGGGGTGAGCTTGCCATCTTTAGTCATTCTGGCACGCTCTAAGACACCGTCCTTATCCTGATTAAAAAATGCTGGGATTACGTACTTTAAAAAAGACTCACCAAAACCCACACTGGCATCCCTTGGCAGCTCACAAGGCAAATTATCTACTGCCATAACGGCAATAGCCTCATGGTTCTTAAAATCTGTTACAGATTCTGTTTTTGGGTCATACCCATACACAGGGTCTGCAATAGTAGAGGGTTTAATGGTACTTGCCACCGGGCCATCTATATCGCAACTAACGTCTGCCACGACTCGTATTTTAAAATCAGTTTGCTTGGCGTCCTCTCGGGTATACAAATAGGGAGCGCCATCACCATAAAAATGCCCAGCTATATAAAAATCAGATACTTGTGCAAAACGATAGAAGTTTGATTTGTACGCTCTAGGATTTGTAAAAAAATCTACTTTTGAGCCACGTACCCCATCCTTACGTTTGTTGTATTCAGAGGCGTCTATTTGGCAATACACGGCTTCCGTAAATTCTTTTTCTAAATAATCTTTTACGGTTACCTTTTTTAAACCCATACCATCTAGCATTTCTTTGGCTCCATTACCTACTCTACCTTTGCCTGTAAGTATAATTTTAATAGCAGGAAGTTTAATCTTCTTTAAGATCGTAATTAATGCTTGTTGATCTTTTAATTCCTCTGCTTTGGGCAATAAAAATGTGCCATACTTTAATCCGTAGGCCCTAAACCCATTATAGGCTCCAACAATACCAGCATACCTACCAAAAGCCACCAAGCGTGCACCTTTACTATTTACGATTACCTCATGATCAAAAAATTCAATGTTTTTTTCCAGAAGAGCTTGCAGTAATTTTCTGTTATACGGCTGTTTTTTTATGGTATGTGAAAAGAAAAAGTACTTTTTATTCGGAATAAGCGCTTTTATTGGGACTTCTTTTACACCAATAAGCACATCACAATCTTCCATTTTATCGGCTACTTGCAAGTTTTCTGCTATATATTCAGCATCTTTATAGACTCGAATGTTTGAAGGCTCTACCACTATTTCTGCTTCCAAAAATGCAGAAGTCACTGTTTTACAGGCTTCTGGAGATAAAACAACACGACGATCTGGTGGATTTTTACGTTCTTTAATGATTCCGAATTTCATATACTATGGTTTTCTAACTTTTTACTGCTACGGTGTTTCAAATGTAACTTTTGACAGCTATACTGCCAAAACTTTTTTTGGAATACTTTTTGAAGTACCTTTGCTGACCGCGTTAGGGATAGTAGCGGTATCTTTTTTGTTTTTTTATACAAAAAAATTTAGCGGATAGCCCGTTAAAACGCCCTGACAACGATCATTGAAATTTTGGGGCCGACTGGTTTTGACTGCGAGACTAATTGGAGTGTAAGCATGCCGAGCGCTGAGATACAGCTCGTAAATATCATATTTCACACTTTTAATAGGCGAAAATAATTACGCTCTTGCCGCTTAATCCGAATTATAGTAGGATAAGCCTCGTCCCTACCAGGTAGGGAAGCGAGATGTCCTGGAATAGCCTTTGTTGACGGCGATTCTAATTAGGGCACCAGAAATGTCAATATAGAAATTGTGAGGCTTTGGCATAATTTTAAAACTAAAAAAGCTAAGTGTGTATTGGGCGGTTTTTGGTCAGCTACACATCTAAAATTAATCAAAAACTAAGCACGTAGAAAGCATTGTAATTACTTGTTTGGACGAGGGTTCGAATCCCTCCGGCTCCACTTTTTGACTACCAAGTCAACACAAAAACCCTGTAACTCTATGATTTACAGGGTTTTTCGTTTTTATTGATATCATATGATAGCAAATAATAGCATATAAAAAGTCACCTAATCGACACCTATTTTAAAAATACAAAAGTGGTGTCGATTTCTCTGTAACTAATTGATATAATGTTAAATATAAAATTATGCTCGTTGATTTTTTATACCTTTATAAGGTATTAATCGACACCTATTTTATGAACACAACATTCTCTACTCTTTTTTACCTCAAGGACGAGCGAAAAGATAAAAACGGAAAAGCAGGCTTGTATCTAAGAATAACAGTGGATGGCAAGCGATCAACAATCAGTTTACATCGAAAAATAGATCCTGAAAAATGGGACTCCCGGATGAATAAATTGAAGGGGAAAGGAACAGAAGCTGAAGAATTAAGCACTCTTATGACAAATATTCTTCATAAGATAAATCGGATTCAAAATAAGCTTATTGATAAAGGCGACCCATTTACTTCGCAAGACATCAAAGACCTTTATCTCGGCAAAAAGGAAAAGCCCAAAATGCTTCTCGAAGTTTTTGACGAGCACAACAAGCAGATGGAGAAATTGATTGATATTGAATTTGCGCTTGGAACCTACAAAAGATATCACACGACCAGAAATCATATTTACAAGTATGTAAAAGAAACATATAGTAAAGAAGATATTCCTGTCCGGGATGTGAATCTAAGATTTATTCGTGGTTTTGAATATTTTTTAAAGGAGAAAAAAGCTTGCAATCATAATTCTACTTTAAAGTATGTGAATAATTTTAAGAAAATCATCCGCATTGCTGTGGGGAATGAATGGATTAGTAAAGACCCATTCTACAATTATAAAATAAAATTTAAAACGGTAGAACGGGAATTTCTCACACAAAAGGAACTAGACAAAATGATACGTAAAAGAATTCCTAGTGAACGGCTTTCAATCGTAAAAGATATGTTTGTATTCTGTTGTTATACGGGTCTCGCTTATATTGATATTCAGAAATTGAATGCTGATAATATTGTTACGGACATCGATGGCAATTTTTGCATCCAGGCAAAACGAACCAAAACCAAAACGCAATTAGTCATTCCCCTGCTCCCTCCTGCCGTTGCAATTTTGGAGCGCTATCAGGATCATCCAAAAGTTATAGATGGCGAATGTCTTATTCCTGTTTTAAGCAATCAAAAATCCAATGAATATTTAAAGGAGATTGCAGAACTCTGCGGTATCAAAAAGAATTTGACAACTCATTTAGCCCGTCATACGTTTGCAACCACAGTAACTTTATCAAATGGAGTTCCAATAGAAACAGTTGGAAAAATGTTGGGGCATAAAAATCTACGGACAACTCAACACTATGCGAAAATCATTGACCGAAAAGTGAATGATGATATGAAAATTCTACAAGAAAAAATGGCTTCTGACAAGAAAAAGAAAGGCAAAAAGAATCGTAAAAAATAGCACTAGCTTGTAAACATAAAATCTTATAGGTATCTACCTTATGCCACAACAATAGTATTATTAAATGACGTTCCAATTGAAACTGTTTTCAAGTTGCTTGGCCATACTAAATTGTCCACGACATAAAGTTACGCTAGAGTAATTAAAAAGAAAATTAGTAATAATATGATTCAATTAAAAACAAGACTTAAAAAGCACCTTGGAATAAACTGAAACAACATTTAGACAGCTAAAAATAATACAATAGAATACATCCCTATGTATAGCCAAAAACTCTTTTTAAATAGAGGTTAAAAATTTATAGTTTGGTTTTTAAAATCACTTTTCTATTTCCTTTCAATTCCTTCAGCTCCAGCAGCAGTTTTTCATTATCGCCCAATACAAATTTTGGAATCACATACACAAAGCGTTGGATTTCCCCATCTATTATAGAATAGGGCATTTTGTGTTTGTAAATTACCCCTTGTTGCAATCTTTGGTAGGAGGCATTTCTTTTTTTATTGCCGTTGGTTCTATATACGTTGAGATAGTCGATTTCAAAATCGATTCCTGACTTGTTTTTAACTTCAAAAACCAAATATACTTCAGAAGCATCATAGGTCATTTTTTGCAACTGTAATTTGATGCCCTTTTCACGTTTGGTTTCAATATTTTCATAGTTGGATTTTAATAAGAATTCGCTGAATTTTTGAAAATTTGTTATCCTATTTGCATATTCATTTACTGGTTTTGTAATGGGGCTGTCCTTTATTTCTTTAGGAAGTTCACTACCAATACTTTCATTTTTATTAATGAAAAAATTTAGCTTTGGAAGTATATTAGAATACTTTAGAATATAGGAATACACATTACCGTCAATGGTTACGGTCAATAGGTTGCTTTCCGTTCCTGGTTTTGCTTGTAGCAGTCCAAAATACTGTTCTTTCTCACGGTTGTAGGTAAATACAAAATTATCAGACCCAGTTATACCTTGCCGTATGGGTTCAGGGAAAAACAAAGCAACGTTTTTAGTATCGTTGGCATAAATGGTATCTAGTATTTTTGATGTTTGCGCTTTCGCAAAAACAGAAATCATAATAACATATAATAAAATGAATGTTCTCATAGCCTAGGTTTTAGAATTAGTCTGTAATTATTTAGTACGGTCACTTTTACATTACGGTTATTTCGTCTAAGTACTTTCGTAATTCCACCTACTTGCGGAACTGTGGGAATATTGATATCGCCTATAATGTCATCCAAAACTTCATTGGTCGCTTCAGCTCTAAAATTGTTCTCTACGTAAATACCTTCACTACCGTCCTGTAAATCGAAAGCCTTCAACTTGGTTGAATGGTGTATTATATTTTCAATCTCAATCAAGGCACGATTGGATTTAAAGCTTATAAATCCGAATACAAGGGTGTTTTTTGGCATTTCCTTATTGTTAATCATCGCAGCTTTGTTAAGTCGCATTCTCAATCGGGAATTTGCTTTGACTACTTGGGTGCCATCCACAACCACATAGATTGTTTCATCCGTATTCCCGATCTTTGAAAAATCGTTTGGCTTGGGAGAAGCAGCAAAAAATAGTTGATGTTCCAGACCTAGTTCTCTGCTTTGAATCTTCATTTCACTTTTGATTTCGGCAGTATCAATTGATTCGATAACTTTTGGGACAGCTTTATCTTTTGCGAAGTTTTGATATTTCTTTTTTGAATATTGAATCCTTCCAGCATCATAGATACTATCCACGATACGTTCTTTTTCACGTTCGGGCAAATCTGCATCAAAAAAGCCAAGGGAATCAATGAGTCTTTCATCGTAGATACTTGGGGCATTATTTTCCCGTACTTCCTTCAAATCGTTAATGGCATCCAATTTAGAATCATATTCTTCTTGATTTTCTTCCAAATCTGGAACTAAAGTTTGTTCAAGGTTTTCATTTTCACTTTCATCATCGCCCATTACCATCACGGAATATGAAATCAGGAATATGAAAATCACAACCAATACTGATGCAAATACTATTTTGTTCTTTTCTATCTTCATAATAGTGGTTTTTAATTGCCGATTATCGGCTCAATTTTTATCATTTAGTTTTTTTAAAGTGTTTTCGAAATAGCTTGTGATCAGAAGTCCGTGCGGATTGTTAGGAAAGTTTCGGTCAACCATAATAAGGTTACCGCTGGAAACTAATTCGTAAGTGTCAATTATAGAGCCTCTATTTATTTCAAATAGTGTAACCGTTTTGAAATTATAAGTCCCATTCTTTTCCACAATTTGGGATTTTATGCCCAATACCTTTTGTACCAAGGAATATTGCAGAAGGCGATTATACACACCATCCGCTTTCTTTTGGCGGTATAGATTATCTATTGAACTATTGCCCAACCAAAGTGCTTTTTCCAAGTTTCGTTCATAATTACTGGCATCGATGTTATAGAAGTAATTGTGGAACAATTCCAGATGTGCCAAAGCTTCGACCTTAAAATTCTCTTTTTGGGTAACGAGCTTCAAGGGAATAATACTACCATCTGTACTAATCGCAAAGGCACTATTTAGTGCCTTTTGATTGGTATTGAATACCATCCAAACAGAAAATGTGCTGGACAATATGGCACAAACAACGACTACCAAAACGATAAATCGATTTAATTTTAAGACGTTATAGATATTCTTATATGGTGTTTTCATAGGAATTTAATTAATGAGAAAAAAGTCTTAAGGTGAAAGAGGTGGCACGCCGATACAGCTTGAATTTCAGAAAAACGATAAAACCCACAGAACCTAGCTGCACCACGGGAGCGAAGAAACCTTGACCCACATCCGTACCAAAAAGACTGTTCCAAAAGTTGGTATTGATTTCCGTATAGAGTGCATTTACAAAAACATTGACCAGGAAAAATGCGGGTACCAACAGATATACCGCTGCATACAGCTTGAAAAAGGTATAGGCTAAGGATCGGAACTTTTCAAAGACTGCAAGGCTAATGACTAAAGGGAAGAATGCCTGCATAATACCCAAAAGGAAAAAACGCTCTGCCAAGAATAACGGATAGATAAACAAATCTAATATCCAGAGTATGGTACTTAGGATAAAAGCCAAAATCTTGAATCCGTATAGTGGCGTTACCAAAGCTTCATATAAGAGCGCCATGGCCGAACTTGCGGCATCAAAAAGACTTACATCTTCCTCTAATGGAATATCCTGCATTTGCAAAGGCAATAATGCCGGTGCCGTGCTGCGGTATTGTCCTTCAATGGCCACTAAAATCCCATCAAAAAATCCCAACACCTGCGTTGAAAATATAACGATAAGGACAATGGCAAAATTCTTAGCCAGTTCGGTCGGACTCAATCCCCAAGTATAGCCATCTTTGTCTGCAATGCCTTCGTTGTATTTTTTAAGAATATTAACCAAGAAAAATAAGACAGCGAGCGTTTTCATTCCGGCAATGGAATATTGCGAAAAGTCGCTTGCCTGTATGGTCTGGAATACCGTATCAATGTATTCCAATCCTATCCCTAAAATGATAGTCGCATTCATTTTAATATTCTGTTTCGCGGTTATTGACTTTATCCTGCATTTTTCTGAAGGAAATAATATCACGATATCGTTTCGTTTTCGTAATGAAGTTGGAAACCATTTGCTTGGATTCCAATTCTTTTGCTTTCAAGATTTCGGCACGTTCGGCATCGCTCATCTTTAGATTATCACTAGTTAAAATTTGCTCTATAAAATCCATTGTGTCCAAAGAATTCTCAACAATTGATGTAAACGATTCTGATACTCTGGCAACTTCATCTGGTTTAATATAAGGGCTCCTAAGAATGTCTCTCAGATCATCTTGCATAACCTCAATAAGACGTTGGTTATTTCTACCGATTTCCCGAACAGCTTTTAACTGCTGTACTACACTTGATACTTTTTCAATACTTTCTTTTGCTTCTTTTAAGAACTTTACAGACTTAATCATTTGAGCTGTTTGTTTTCCCGATTCTACCAATTGTTTTACCAAGCTTACAAAATTGGTATTGTCATACGTTGGAAATCCTTGGGAGGTTGCACGGGCAGGTAGTAAAAAGATAACTGCCAATGCGATAAGTAAGATTATAGATTTCATAATATTATAGTTTAGATGTGAATTCTAGTATTGCTTTTTCCATATTTTGAGTGCTTTCATAAATAGCCATAATAGCCTCATTTTCTTGTCCGTCAGTTAGATATGCAGCATACACTTCCTTAGGTACTTCGAGCCTAAAAATGTTGCTTTCCTTCCCGATTTTGATAAACATTTCGGTGTACTTACGTGGACCAGAAAGATTGTTTTTAATAGATTTTAGTTGGTTTAAATCGTGACTGGATAAATTGAGTCTTTTAACCAGTTCGTCATAGCCTTTCTCGTTATTCAGACTATAAATGACCTGTGTGTTTTCAAGGATACTTGCCGAGGTGGAATTGTTGGGCAACTGGTTTATTGATTGCAGGATAATGCCAATCGCACCGTTTTGTTTACGTATCGCCTGATAGTAGAACTCTACACTTTCTAATACATTTTCGAACTTTAGTTGCTTGGCAAATTCATCAAATAAGATGATTCCTTTTTCAGCACGGTTTTTCCAAATGGTTCTTTGAATAGCCGATTTAATAAGCTTCAACATTACAGATAGGATTTCCTTATTGTCTTTTACTTCATCGAGTTCAAAAACAATCAAGCGTTTGTCTTCAATTTTATAGGTTTGATCTTCACTTACTTCAAACAGAAAACTATATAGACCATTGCCGACATATTCGGACATTACGTGCAAGAAGCTGGTAACATTAAAGTAGTCGGGATGGATTTTAAGGGAACTCAGAAGATCTTTTTGCTTTCTTTCTATAAAGTTGTAAAAACCTTCAAGGGAATGATTTTCAGATGTACTATCATAATAATGCCGTATTATTTTTTTTATTGAAACTGATTGTGCTTTTGTCGCTTTTAAATCTGAAGCAAACAACTCAAATAGAAATACAGATAAATCTTCAAGACGCTCTGGTGTTAAGTCATTTTGATGGCTGATGTAAAAAGGGTTGATGCCTAAATTCTTACCACTTTCATAGCGAAGCACTGTGTATTTCTCTGGATAGAGTTTGGCAAATTTGGTATAAGAACCACCTAAATCTATAATAACCAAGCGCACGCCACTTTCAAAATATTGACGTAGTATATTATTTGCAAGGAAAGATTTTCCTTCACCAGTTGGTGCAAAAATGGCGAAATTACGTGCCTTAATCCGCTTCTTTTTCTCGTCCCAAACATCCTTTAAAACAGGGATATTATGCTCACGGTCATTAAAAATAATACCCGTATTGTCTGACTTATAATTGGTGTTATTTATAAACAGGCAAAGTGCGTGCTTTAAATCTGTAACGTATAAATCATTGTTTGAGAAATTAGACGAGAAACAGCAATAACTGTTTAGAATATAGTTTTTACGTTCTTCTCCTCTTGGGTAATAAGGAATGATGTCGAGTTCCTTAAATTCGGTTTTAATTTTTGAAGTTATTTTATCTAACTCTTTGGTTTCCTTAGTCCAATACACAATGTTTAGATGACCACGAATAAGACGTGCATTATCATCAGCATTTATCTGGTCTAAAATGTGTTGAATTTTACCATGTATCACTTTGTTTTGCGAGCCAAAATTGGAACTTTTGTTCAGCTCTTCAATTTTCTTGTCTAAGAGCTTGCGCCATTTTTGCTTATCATCTAAATAAATAATTTGATTAACAATGTGGTTTTCATTTAGCGTAAGCCCTATGCCATCAATAAACCCTTGATGAAATACAAAATCATCCGAAGTGAATTTCTCATTAGTTTTGCTACTCTGTACACTCTCGCCAAAGCACAGTTCGCTATTGATGGCTAGGGCATCAAAATGGTTTTCGCCAATATTGACGCTTTTTTTATCTAATATAATGTCGGTATCAAAACCTTCGTTAAAGCCATTGAAATAAGCATCACTGATGCTCTTTATTATTTCTGGGTTCAGTGGTGTCAGTTTAACTTTACGACTGTTATTGATGAAGGAAACTGTATCATTTACCGAACCGATAAAGGTTTTAATATTGTCATCCATTTCCTGTACAATACCTTTGGAAACCTTACGGAAGGGATTGACATATTTCGCATTGTTGAGTGGCTTATTCTTAGTAAGGATGAAGAATAAATAGCATTTATGTTCAATATGCTCACGTCCTTTAAAATGTTCGTTTGTAGCTTTTTCCAAAAAGGTTGAATTAGGAAGCTTATCTGAAGCATAGGTTTTTTTAAGGTAGATATCCTGTTTGTGAACCACAGTTCCAACAGGTAAAGATTTTAATGCCTGAAACCAAGCAACGTGCATATCTTCAAAGTCCTTTTCAGATAAGGAATATATTTCTGGAAGATTTCCTTCATAACACAAGATCACATTACCATTATTGGCAAATACAATATTGTCTTGAATATCTATTATGGGTTTATATGCTGACAGATTAATCTTGTTCATAATCGAAGCCTGAATTTCTTTTGTTACTTATTATTTTAGGAAAAGCCTTTGCCAACTGAAATAGTTGTGGGTTATTGGAAATTCGAGTTAAAGCCACATATAGCGCAGCATTAAAAATGAAAATGCCAATAATAATCACAAAGCTGAATGAGAAAATTATAACCATCAATGATGCAAGTATGGACATCATCATTAAGGCAAACAAGGATATGGGCAATCCAAAAATGACTGCCCGTTTCCTGATGTTTTTATAGACCTCAAACTTCTTCATAATTCCATTTATTGTTTACCAAATGTCGCTTAGCGACTTAGACTACGATTCCGATGAGATAAGTAAATATGCCTACTACTGCACCTGCAATCAAAACGAATACTAGAACCCTGGTAATTCCTTTTTTAAGATCTGCATTTTCTCCAAAGAAGTGTCCCGCATTAAATAGAAATCCTACTAGGAAAATTACACCAAGGATAATCGGGAAAATTGTTCTGATTGTGTTCGAAACATCATCAACTGAATCTTCGATGCCACCAATTTGTGCAAAAAGTGAGGTTGAGAGTAACGAAATAAAAACTGCTAAATAATTTGATTTAGTCATAATTGAAAAGTTTTAATTTTAATGAATTATTGCTCCCATAAATTTACATATATTTGTTTATAAATAACTGATTTTCAACTATTTGTGAAAATAATATTATTTGATATTAATTGAAATTAATTACTATTATTTAACATCAAATACTATTAAGTTTTGATGCTAGTTTGTTGATAACCAAAAAAATGAAGATGAAAAATGTACTCAAAAACGTCAGCTTAGCCATTTTACTTTTAAATATGTGTTTGGTTTTTGGGCAAGAAATAAGTGCTCAAAAACGAATCCTAATTGATGTTGGACACGGTGGAAAAGATGGTGGTGCAATTGGTATAAATAAAATCCAAGAAAAGGACATCATAATGGATATTGCGAACGCCATTTTGAAACTAAATAAAGAATTAGAAAAACCTTTAGATATTTATTTAACCCGATATAAGGACACGCTTATTTCGCTATCGGATAGAACTAAGCTGGCTAAGGTTATAAAAGCAGATGTGTTTATTTCTTTGCATTGCAATCATTCAGATAATCCAAATGCGAGAGGGGTTGAAGTATATGTGGCCAATACTTTATCACAATATTCAAAAGAGGCCGCTTGGTTGGCTTTTGAGTTTCATACTTCTTTCAAAAGGCAGTTGGGTTTTGAAAGTAGAGGTGTGAAGTTCGCTAATTTTCAGGTATTACGAGAAACTATAGATTTCTTTCCCTCTGTGTTATTGGAATTGGGGTTTTTGAGCAACACTGATGAAAGTAAATATTACCAAAATTCCGAAAATTTTGTAGTTATGGCAAAGGTATTTTTGGAATGTTTAAATAAAAATTTCAAATATTATGGAAGAGCTTGGAATTAAGGTAATTAAACTAATAAAAGAAATATTGATTATCACTTGGAAGGCAGCACTGTTTGTATTTAGAAACCTAAAATATTGATTTTTAAGCGCTTAGAAAAATATAGCTCGTCAAAGTGCCGTTGTAATAGAGGATCGGTCACAATGTAATCGCTACTTTCACATATTTTTTTGAAATTTGATGGATTGTTTAGATACATAGCACACACATCCAATTCATCCCTTGAAAATAATCTTTCATTCAATAACTCTCGATATTCTAAAAATTCTACAAATCTTCTGGTGGGGTTATTAAATTCTAAATTTAATGTTTTAAGAAATATTTCTAAATCATCTATGCTTATTGACCAAGGATAAAGGTCTTCTTCAATAGGTTTTTTCAGAAGAAGGCCTAAATCGGATTGAATAGTTCCAAATCTTTCAGATGTTACTACAATACTGAATACATCGTTGATATAAGAAGTATCAAGGTCTTGCACCAAATTATTACTCTTAATTGAAATATTCGGACAATTGAGAATTAGTTGCTCTACTTGATAACACTGTTCATATCCTTTTTGAATACAATCGTTAAAATCTGATTTTATCCTTTGAAAAGCTTGGTTTGAATCCCTTCGAGGCTCTCTATTTCGAGAGGATTTACACTCGATTACAAAAGCATTTCCATCAGCAATTATGAGTAAATCTTTTTCTTCTGGATTTTCGTTGACATAGTAATTGCTGAATACTGTTAGGTGCTTCGATTTTTTAAAGGACCTTTCAAATATTTCTCTGGTATGTCTTTCCAATATAACTTTTCCACGTCTTAAGTTTAATTGTTCCGTTTCTTTTGCTGATGCTGTAAGTGTAGCGTACAATAGATTATATAGGGCAGTAGGCAATTGTTTTTGAAACACATTGAGATATTCAAAATCATTAATTTTTATGATTGGGTTGGCGTCTAACGGATTGGGTTGTGAATAGAATAAGTTATTATAGTCACCATCTATTGGTATAGAAAAAAGGTTACAAAATATATCTACATCATTTTTCTCAAACACTTCGTAATAATTTTCTTTTGTAAATAAAAGACAGCTATGTGGACGCTCATTAAAATCTAAAAAATCATTCTGAATATCTTCTGGCAAATGAAAAAACTCATTTGAAAATTTCTTATTGAGTTTTGTGCCTACTAAGGATTTTTTAGCAAATTTTGAAAATTCCTTTTTGGATAAAAAGGATTTACTCCTTATGGATTTCTTGATATAATCATCTTCTGAATATTGACAGATATCAATCAAGGATCTCAATTCAATTCCTAATCTTTCCTTTATTTTATCTTGATACGGATGAAATAATCGAATGACTTTATTTAATTCCTGTTCCCTGTAATTTAAAACACCATTTTGGAAGTAGTCCTTGAATGCCATTTCGTGGATAAATCTTTTATGTCTTTCATTTTTAATTTCATCGAAGTCTTTGGAATAAATATCTCCAAGATAAAAGTCCACCATCTGTAAAAGGATGTCAGCTACCTTTTTAAGATTTTTATCAACCTCTTCAGAATAAAGCAAGACTTCTTCTCCATCTATTGGCGAGGATAGCCTTAACATTATTAAATAAATGGAATCCTTTAGCTTGGATTTGAGTTTATTTGAAAAACCCAATTGACTTCTTTCTGGATTATGCCTAATGAAGTCTGCAAAAAAACACACGAAGCTTTCCTTTGAGTATATTGAAATGATATCCTGAATTTCAAGGGATTTTTTGTGTATATCTAATGTTTCCAATCTATAGGTTGAGTAATTGCAGGAAGGTCAGTTTTAAAGTAGTTGTAGATTTTGATTAGAAAATAATTTAAGGCTGTATCGAAATGTCAATTTGATTCAATACAGATGTGTATAAATCAATGTTATTATCTGGGGAATCAATAGATATGATTAAACTATATCGAACAGCGTTGTTATAACGTTCCAATTTTTTTCTCGTTTTCCACCAACCGTTTACAGGGTTTATTGCTATGACATTTCGGGTTGCAAGTTCAGCCGCACTACCTTTCCAAATATCCTTATGAATAGAACCTTTGTCTCGAATTTGAGCACCAACAATCCAAGATTCGCCTGGATAAGAACCGTTGCTATCTTCGTCTCTTGCCTCCCTGTTAACTCTTTCACGAAAATTCTCGAAAGATTCTCCTGCATCAATCATTTTGAATCTTAAGCCGTGGGATTGATAGTAGTAGGATTGTGTATATTGTTTGTTTCCCGGATTAGGCTCAATAAAATAGCACAACGTAATCGTAAGACTAACCTCATTATCAAAAAGTTCGGTTAAAACTTCCGCAGGCCAAGGTAATTCGTGCAAGTGCATATCGTTAGTCTTGACGGCACTTCCATCAAGTCTGTAAGGTGTCAAGGATTCTTGAGCAATAAGTGTCAAAGAATTATTAGCGCTTCTGACTGCTTTTTGAAAATCGGGAACTCCATACCCATATATTCTTAACAACTCTTTCAGTTCTGTTTTGGGCAATTCACTAATGTTACGATTTCCTAACATTTCAGGAGTCCAATTTGCGGAGTGAACTAAAAGTCCTTTTATAGTTTCAGGCCATAATGCGGGATATTGAGAAGTTAACAATGCCGCATATCTTGATGCCATACCAGTTGCACCACTTGTATCTCCAAAGCTGAATAATGGCTCTGTCCTAAAGTTTTTTCCGATTGAAAGCAAACGTAGCGAATCAGGGTCAATAAGTCCGTTGTTATGAATGCCATAATTACCGCCTTCCATTACCAATTCAGGTTTAATTGCCCAACTATTATCCCAAGAGAGTGAAGTACTATTGCTTGGAGACATACCACCTGCATTAACTAATGGGGTTGCACCTCTAAATATATTCTGGTCAATTACAGTTTTTAGTGTGTATGCTCCAATTGTAAGTGCATTGAATGCTTGCCCTGGGTCGTGTATGGATTCTTCAAAATTCTTACTTGGATATTCAGTAACATAATTAATTACGGTATTTCCACCTGAAACACAAAACGTGGATTTGTCATTCGATGTACCTTCCTCGCCAAAAGCGATTTTATCTACTGCACTTGACCAAGAGGATGGTTTTCCTCTATCTCGACCATCGGTAGCTGTAATGGCCATTGTAATAATCCTCTTATTTAATGGATTCAGTATAATTGCTCTCGCAACTGCTTCTTCGGTAACAGCACCGTATAGTTCAGGTTGATGTGGGTTATTGGGATGAATAAGTTTAACAGATTCAAGACGATGGAAAATTTCTATATTCGAAGTGTCTTGAATGATATCGGTAAGGTCGCCATATAGAATTGACCCAGCCATTGGAGTGCCGTGACCGTGGCTGTGCGTGTCGGCTGTACCCCATTCAGATTTTATAGAATCCATATTATCTTCAGGAAGGAAATCTTCTAAAAGTGGATGTCCTCTATTTACCCCAGTATCTAAAATGCAAACGATTACTGAATCGTTCGTGGTCCTATTTATTGTACGATTTTTAAGGTCCTGAACCCAATCATTGGCATCATCACTTTCAAGACCTGTGAAAAAATCTGCTGCTTCCTTGGGTTTTCTTAACTCGGCAAGCTTATCTGAATATAAGATTGACGTCGAAAGTGTTCTTGCAGTAGTACGCACCATACGTACAATATGTTCAGGAAACAGCAATCTACGTTCAGCAACTTCAATAAGGTGGTCAAGAAAAGTATTTATAATACTTTCATCTTCACGAGCATCATTTTGAGTATCCTCTCTTCTCAACCAAATTTCCCACCACACCTCTTCCTCTTGGCCTGGAAATTCAATTTCATCCTCTTGCCAAAAACTCGCTAAAGTTGCTTGCTGTATTGCAGCAATATTATTCAGCAGTTTTTTGTTTTTGGGATTACCTAAAGGACTATCCTTTTCAGGATTCAAATAAGCTTCAATCTTTTTGAGAAATTTTGAAATTCCATTGGTGTTTAAATAAACACAAGCTCTGTATAGTCTTTGTTCTTGACCGTCAATGACAACCTTTTCTAATTTTGAGGAAACAAATCTATGGTCGCCACTTACACCATCTTCAAAACTATCAAACGCAAGTAAACAATCCTTTTCAGAAACAAATTCCAAATAAACAAAATCATTGTCTGAATGTTGATTGAATGCCCTAATTGCCATACCCAATTGTGCCATTAAGGCGTTGCCGTGGGAATTTCTATTTCTATCAATCGGGATTACACGGTCTCGACCTCTATTTGGACTTGTGTATTGCTCGGTAGATACAAAACCAGAAATAATTATGTGTTCTAAATTTCTTGGCATTTATCTATTAATAGGGATTCTTTTTATTCTTAATGAATTTAAGAAGGGTTGTAGAGGCAACATTTTTTGAATTATGGACAATCATTTCTTTGATAGCATCTTTACATGCATTTGAAATATCTGCAAAACTTAAACCTACTGCCTCTTTAGCAATTGCGTTTATAGATTTACCTTTTTCAATGGAGTAGCCCTTGAGTTGTGCTGCAATTAATTGTGATATTTCTTTATCATTTGGAAGGGGATATTGTATTATATCGTCGAACCTTCTAAATAAAGCTTTATCGAGTGATTCCGGTATATTAGTCGCAGCAATTATTAAACTGTTTGACTTGTCTTTCTCAATATTCATCAAGAAACTATTTAAAACTCTTTTTATTTCCCCAACTTCATTTCCGTAGCTTCGATTAGAGCCAATAGAATCAAATTCATCGAATAGGTAAACGGCTCTATGCTGATACATAGAGTCAAATATTAATTTTAGTTTGGAGATTGATTCTCCCATATATCTAGAAATCAATCCATCCAAACGAATTACAAATAAAGGAATTTCTAAATCTCCAGCAATTGCCTTGGCTGTCATTGTTTTTCCGCAACCCGGAGGTCCTACAAGCATTAGTTTTCTTCTCGGCTCTAAATTGTGCTGTAAAAGTTGGTCGAATTTTTGCTGTTCTGAAAGAATTCGTTTTATCGCTTCGGAAACTTGTTCCGTCAAGACCATATCCTTGGTCTTGATATGAGGTCTAAATACTTCAAGTAAATCTTTTAATTCCCTTTGGGCTTCATTGATTGCAAGAATTCTCGTTTTGGAAACTGAATCTACATTTCGTTTAGACTTTATTTTTGCAATAAGTCCTTTCAGTTCTTCGGCAAGTTTAGTATGTCCCTTTTTAGCTTCAGCAGCGGCAATCTGCATTGCGGTGGTGTAAAAACGGTTAGCGTCCTCATCACCATAGCTTTGTAATAATGCTTTTATTTTTTCTGCTGCTGCCAATTATTTTTTTAACAAATGTAGTGAATTTAAAAAAAATTAGAAGGGAAAATTTGTAATCCTTATAAATGTTAGTTTCAAATTAAGCTTTGCACAATAAACACCTACTTCCTCTTATCCCCAGCACCTTTATCAAAAGCAATCAGGTTGAACAATTCACGCATTCGACTACGAACACGATTTCCATAGCGTTCTTCTAACTCTTCTGCATTCAAATTGGTGGTAGCATGCGTTTTAATTTTCTGCTTGGTCTGTAGATATAATTCATATCGAGAGAGAAGGACTTCTCCCATTACGTTTAAGTCTTTGCCATAGAATCGTCCAGCAGGTTCAACGCCCAAATCATCAAAGCAATAGAATTTAGTATTGCCGTATTCTTCAACAGTCTTAAAACCAAGATGGTTAAAACTGAAGGTAATATTCCTGCAAGGAATCATTTCATACGGTCGTTGCCTTGGCACGATATGTCGCAGAAGTTTCATCAAAGTGGTCTTTCCACACCCCACTGGTCCAGAAAGAAGAATGCCCTTTTCAGGGTCTATACCTTCCTTCTGACAATTCTCTTTATCCTTGATAAAATAGTGGCATAGTTTGCGGATGATTACCGTGTCTTCATCATAGATTCTAAATTGTTTACCAAAGAGCGATTTTCCTTTTGCATTCAGATAAATCAGTATTTGGTCAAAATCGTACAGGACGCTTTTACCATCAAATTTTCCGAGTGAATATTCTACACCACCTTCGATAATTTTAGAGGGGTTGTCCATAATCCTTGTTTTTAGTGGTTCGCAAGTTGTCCTTGATTTGGGACGGTTGTTTTTTGTTTGGTTTGTTTTCCTCGGTATATAACTTTGCTCTTTCCATCCAGTTCGTAGCCAAGGAACGCCAATCTCTAATTTCATTTCCATCACTTGTTTGCCAATTTCGAGTTTCATAATGGGCAAAGAATTTTTTTCCTTCATCAGCATTAAAACCTTTTTCAATAAAAAAATCAATAACGGCCTGCCAGCCCTTTGGTTGTTTTATATTGTTTACTTGTTTGGTATTGTTTATAGTAGATACCAATGCTTGTCCACTGGTGGGACGGTACGAGTCCAAAGCTTGTCCATAATTGGGATGGTGTTGGTACACTACTGGTTCACGTATGGGATGGTACTGTTCCGCAAGTTGTTCTAATTTGGGATTGTACTGTCCCGTAACAGGTTCATCACTTGTCCCGATAATGGCCATCTTAATTTTACTGCCCTTGTACGGGTTATTTGAAGGAAAATAGGTGAGGTATTGCCAAGTATCTAACTCAACGATACATCTGTGATACGTGGACTTTGAACCTATTTTGGCACAGCGCATCAAATCCCTACGATTCACAAACATTTCATTGGCAAAACGGCTACTGTTCCATTCATGAAACAGTGCCATATACAAACTGATATGTGAAGGGTTTAACCGGTCATCAAAATAGAAGGTTGAAAAAGCCGCATTGAGTAGCTTTATATAGTTCATCGTTTAAGAATTTAAACCATGCTGAACACGGTTGGCAGTCATTACATTCTGAATTTCTTCGGCATCGTAATAGATGATGCCGCCCACTTTGGTGTAGGGAAGTGTACCATTGATCCGAAGGTTTTGTAAAGTGCCAGGACTTACTTGAAGCAAGTCCATAAGCTCGGAAGATTTTAAATATTTTTTAAGTTTACCTTTGGATTGATTTGTTAGTAGTCTTTTAATGTCATCGAGCAATTCCATTTTGAATTCTCGAAGATCGTCTGTGGTAATGATACTTGTTGGCATAATAGAACGGATTTAATAGAAAGGGACTATCTCATGTATGATTTTAGTTGATAGTCCCTGACCTGATTTGACTTTCGTTCTGCAAAAATGGGAAACCTATTTAGGTAAATACCTATAGTTCAACCCAAGTTGGGTAATTTTTATAGGGCCAAATAACACCTATTTAGATGGGTTTAATGCTTACTAACTTTGTTTTTAACCACTAAATCGAGCAAATAATATTACAATCAATTGTTTTAAATAAAATCCAGACTTGGGTGCTACTTAGGATTAATCATCCAAATCATTAAACCTGCTATTTAAAACAATTATTAGTTTATCTAAGAATTTAGTTTTGCTACATTTTCTTGAACGTATTTCTATAAAAGTATGGTAATAATTTCCCAGATCAATACCGAAAATTTGCTCAAACATCAATGCTATTTCCTTAATATCAGCAGTACCGCTATTGATTGCACCACTACTATGCAACGCATAAATTAGCTCAATTAATTCGGTCTTGCTTCCTGTCCAAAAAAGTTTTGAGGTATGTTTCATAAGGTGAGATTTTGGGTTATCTACGTGTCTTTCTAATTTTTCTATTTCTTGTTGTAAATAGACAATCAGCATATCAAAAGCCATAATCGTGGCCACAGTAGCATCTTGACAGGTTGAAAATTCATCATCAATAAAGAAATGAAACGATTCTGTAAGTGATCTTAAATCTGACTTTCCACGAACAAAATACTGAACATCGAGCGTGGTAGCACCTCTTCGGTAATACTGATAAAACTCTAAGTTATCATTAAAATAAACCTGAAGCTTATTGATTTGATTATTTAAGTATTTTACCTGGAATTTTGTTCCGCTTCTAGGCCGTTTGCTTTCAATATTATATAGCTTTACATAATAAATGAGTTTGCTGAAAATCTGCGGTTTTAAATGTTTAAAAAACCTAATTTCTTCTTCTTCAGTTAAAAAACCTTTTTCAAGCACATTATTTCTTAAGTCTTTTATACACTTTTCTGTTTGCGAAATGCCTTTTTCTGCTTTACACAAAACATCTACATTGCGCGACTCCAAAGTTTCTAACTTTGTCTCAAATTCCGAAATCATTTCTTGGTACTTCACACTACTATACCTCTCAATTAGCTTAAAATAGTTTATTCTAAAATTCCCATTAATTCTAAAGTGTAATTATCAGAAGTTTGTATATAAGCGTATTTCTCTTCTACTACAGCACCTAATTTTCTTTTTTCGAAAGAGGCGGTCATACCCATGTTAATGTATTTAAAGTTTAAGCAAATAGCTCTTTTAATGGTTTGATATAATAATTGACGATAAGTGTAATACTTGTCAAGATTACTATAGTCCATACCTATAAAAGCTGGAACATAAGAATGATTTCCATTTTTATAACAAAACATCACCCCTATCATTTTGCTTGGATTATTCTTAGGACTAATGGTTATGAATTCCCAATTTGGGTGCACTGCCATCGCTTCAAAAAGAACTTGAGGAAATGAAAAAGTGTTTAATCCCAAATTGTTTTGATGTACTTTCTTAAATAGGACTTCCATTTTTTGTAGCTGTTGTTTCCTAGCCTGTTCGCAGACTTCAATATGCAACTCAGGTTCTATCCCAAGTATTTCCTTACGTAAATGCTTTCTGTTTCTCGACGATAATTTAGAACAATAGTCTTCTATAGTTTTATACGCTCCCAAATTAATTTCACAGGCATTTGGCATTTGGACACGTACGAATCCTTGCCCTTGAAAATAGGCGTGTAATGGTTCTTGTTTCGGAAAATCTCGAAGGACTGTCATTGTGGCTTTACAACTTAGTTCTAACTGTTCAACTAGCTGAATAAATGCATCCAAAGCTTGTTGCTTATAAGGGTTTTTGTCATCAATATAAAGGTGATTACCTTCTGTAAAAAGAGATCCTAGACTTAACACTTTTGAAGTGAGGTAGTATGGATTTGTTTTTCTTTCTTCTTCTATTATTTTAGAGGCACTAACCTTAGCCAACATATCATCTTTCCACAATGCAATAGTTAAATAGGTTATTATTATAGGCCTATTCTCCTCATCAGAAATAATGATATATTTGAATATCCAATTGTGTTCTTTAAATGTATTCCCATTAAACACAGACTCCTGAAACTTTAACCCTTCCCAATCAAAAACCCCATGGTTACCTACATAGGTATTCCACAACTGTTTATCCACTTTCAAAATTGAGTCTTCAAGTTGTATTTTTAAATTTTTTACGGGTTTCATCGTTTCCAAAGTGGTATTTAATTTAAAAGCCTTTTTAACACGAAACAGATCGGTATAGGTGTCCTCCAAAGCTTTAGGATAATGGTATACCATAGCCTCTACTAAGCCCTTAATTTCTTCTTTCTCATTATGTCTAGATATGGTTATTCTAACGCCAGTATTTTTAACAGGCACTGCTGGGAAAATACCCAAGTTTACATAATACCCTTCACTCATCAGGCGATTAACAAAGTTATATCCTGTTTTTGGCATACCTGTACCTATAAAGAATACTGGGGAATTATTTTGATCAATCAGCGGTAAATCGGTTTGCTTTAACAAGGAGTTAAAGTACTGAATGCGTTGTCTCAAATCATCCTGGAGTTCATAGATTTCTGATGAAAGATGAATGTCAGCTGAGGCTGTGGCCGCCGCCACGGAAGCGGGTTCCAATTGTGCTGAAAAGGTTAATGGGCCTCCAAATGTTTTTATTTCTTGGTACATCTTTTTATTAGAACAAACTAAAACGGCACCGCTTGCGCCAAAGGTTTTGCTTAAAGTTCCAAACAGTAATACATTTTCAGAAAGCTCTTTAAGTACACTTAACGCATATCCTGTACCATTTTTACCGGTCCAACTCATACCATGAACATCGTCAATATAAAGGTGTAATTGGGGATACTTTAAACTCAATGACTTTAAGTCTTGAATTGGTGCAAAATCACCATACATAGAGTAAATACCATCGGCCATATACCAAATTTTATTTCGCTTATTGGCCAGCAATTTTAGTTTATCTTCCAACATATTAAGATCATTGTGTCGAATCATATCAATAGGGACGCTTCTATTTTTTAAAACTTTTGCAGCACTCTGAACACTCCAATGCACTTGATGATCTAATATAATTGCATCTTGATCGTTTACAGCATTAGGAATAACACCCATATGACCTAAAGTACTGTTCTTGGTTATTATTATAGGATTTTGGTACATCTCGGTTAATTTTTCTTCTAGCCGATTGTAGAGCGGATTTGATATATAGGACTTAGAAAGCGGAAATTGGGTTCCATACCTCTTAATTGCATCTATGGCTGCAGCTTTTAATCGTGAATCCTGCTCCAGTCCTAAATATCCTGTAGTTCCAAAATGAAATAACTTTTTGCCTTTTACACCAATGGTCCGTCCTGTAAAGGTTCCCCCTTCCGCATACAAGTGCATTACCCCCTCTTGTTTTGCATCTGAAAACACTTCATTCACCGTATCTAAAAAATTATTGTGCTTAAATTTCGCCATGACTTTATACTTTTAGTCATATAATTTAATACGTTTTGTAGGAATTTAATTATAACACCTATCCAAAATCCCTTACAGTCAATATTTAATCCTTTGTAGACAAGCAAAAGGCTATATACTCAACGCTATTTAACTGTATTTCAATTAGTTTGTTGATTATTTTGTAAGTTTATACAGAATACCAGTTTCCTAGTTATGCGTAATTTATTTGAAAATAACTACACCTCATATCGGTTCTATGATGGAATATTACATATTATATATCATCAGGGAGTTAGTATTGACTTAGATGCTGCTATCCAAATTGTAAAAGATAGGTTGCAATTACAAGAAGGGCAATCAATACCCGTTCTTTGTGATATACGAGGAATTAAGGAAATCAGTAAATCTGCAAGGGCCTATTTAGCTATCGAGGGATCTATTTTCATAAAGGCTCTTGCTGTACTTGTGGAACCTCCTGTATCTAAAATGTTATTGGCATTCTATATCCGAACCAGTAACCCTCCAATTCCTAATAAGTCCTTTGAGACTATTGATAGGGCATTAGATTATCTAAACGATTTTAAATAATAAACCCTATGCTTTTTAACGTTCTATAAAACTTAAACTACTACAGTGAATACAACTAAAAAAGAAAGAATACAGGGAATTCATAATATGCTATTAGAAATGGCATCAGGGAATTTTTTTTATCGTTTGGAACGACATACTAAGAATGACAATTTAGAAGCTATAAGCATTTCATTAAATATGTTAGCCGAAGAAATACAAGAAATCATAATCCATCAAGGGTTTGCCAATTCCAATAATCCTATGTTTGAAACGGTACAAATGAGTTTTATCCTAGATGAATCTGGAACAATTGAAATGGCGAATCAACAATCTTGTTATCTTCTTTCCTTAGCGTCTCAAGATATCATTGGAACACCCTTTGAAAAAATTTTAGACACAACCTCCCTAGCGAAATGGAAAGTGCTATGGACTAGTTTTCTTCAAAAGAAGAAAACAGAAAGTACGATTGCATTAAAATTTAGAACGAAATCTGGTTTAGTAATTTCGAAAACAGCTCATTTGACGGCCCTAACTGAATCAAAAAAAGAGCAAATTAAAATTTTAATCACCATCATTCTTCACTCCAATCACCAAATAGAATTAGATAATAAATTAAAACAAAGTGTGCATCAATTTTCTACTCATCAAAAGAAAATACACAAGGAAACCCTTGTTAAGCCTGCTAAATCAAAAATTCGATTAAGCTTTGAAGATATCCGTAAAATTCGAGAAGGCCATACTTTCATCCTTAATAATCTTGGTAAAGATTTTCCATCATTAAAAGATTTTGCACACCAATTAGGTACAAATGAATTTAAACTAAAATATGGTTTTAGAGAATTATATGGCACTTCTGTTTACCGTTTTTTAAAGCAGGAACGCTTTAGAAAAGCTCAAATGCTGGTTCAATATGGTGACCAATCGATAAAGTCAATTGCAAATATATCAGGCTTTAAAAGTTTTTCTCATTTTTCTAGAACCTTTAAAAAACGGTATGGTTATACGCCTAGTGAATTGCGAAAAAAATCCTTAAATCAAGGATAAATAACTTCAATAATTGACATTGTGTAAGTAAATCCTTTACAGTCAAAAACTTATCCTTTATAAATAAATTTTAATAGTGAGCTTTACCATATCAAAACAAAAGATATGGCAATTCTTAAAATAGGATATCAGAACATCACAAATAGCATTCGGTTTTTATTCATCCTTCTGTTTGTGTATGCCGCCACGAGCAAACTGTTAATTTATGAACAGTTTACAATGCAATTGGGTAAATCTCCCTTTATTGGAAATTATGCCAATATATTAGCTTGGGTTATTCCGCTTGTTGAATATATTATTGTTGGGTTATTCCTTTTCCCTAGATACTTCCGGGCTGCCTTTTATGCAAGTTTTTACACCCTCATTTTGTTTACTTTATATATCATCCTTGTGCTAAATTTCAGCGCTTCAATTCCTTGTTCTTGCGGAGGCATTATTTCAAAACTAGGCTGGACTGAGCATCTCGTCTTTAACCTTCTCTTTATAGTTTTGTCTCTTACAGGGATCCTATTCATGAAAAAATATAAAAACAATTCTTATTGAAAATATTACTGCGCAGTATCAGGGCAAGACCGAAAACCTGTACAAAAGAGTAGGTCGTTAATTTTTAAATTTAGTATTATGAAAACTACATTTTTTAAAACCGTTTTACCTGCTTTTGCCATGTTGTTAGCAATAAGCTTATCGTTTGCAACAGAAGCCAGCACTATTAGTCCTCCGGCGTATTATGATCATCCTGATTTAGGTGTTCAACCAGTACCTGGGGGCTCAGATTGTGTTCAAGACGGAAATGATGCATGTCTCTTTGGAACGTATCCAATATATGCAGATGAATCTCTTGAAATACCATTGGGTACAAGACCCTAAACGCTTAGGTGTTATTAATTAAAAAAGGTGTCCTAATTGGACACCTTTTCCTAACTAATTCAACTAAATTAAGTTTCAAAAACAATACTGTCTGCTTTAAAACTCAAAATCTTCTGAGCAAACAATTTATTCCTCTAGATTATGTAACTCCTGTAAAAGAAGTTTAAGATGACCACTAGTGATATCATTGCTGGCTTTATTCATTTTCTTTGAAATTTCCTTTTTTAATTCTGTCAATTTATTCCTAAAAATGCTTTTAGAATTCTGTGTATAAGTTGAACGACTTGTATCCCCAATACTGAACTCACCTTTATATTCAAGCCCAAAGACAATACGATCCAAATAGAATTTTTGAATTTCCTGTCTTCTTCTAATCACTGCCACATTTTTAGCCTTCAATTCTTTAAATAAACTTGCTTGTATCTGTGTAACAACGTTTTTAGAAATTTCCTTGTTTAGCATAGTATCCTCCATATGTTCCAACCTTTTCATCCGTTTTGGTGACACTAACTCAGAAAGGAGTCTTATTTGCAGTTCAATTAATTTATCTGGATAGGTAGAGTAACTAATCTCTTTTTTCCATTCAGGATTTGACAACCAATAAGGAGGATTAAAGGCGTGGGTAAGAAAAAAATCTAAGGCTTGGTATTGTTTCTCTATACCAATGGGGGTATACATTCTACCCTCCTGACCTGGTGCTTTATAATTTATATCATATCCACCTATTAAGGATAAAACGTGTCGCATTTGGTTTTGCCATTGTACTAAGATTTTATCATATAATCGCGCTATTATTTCATAATCGTTCTTATCCTTATTTACTTCTGGTAGTAGTTCCATAACCTTCTCCAAGTTTTTCAAAGCCAATGTAGCACTGCTTATCGGATCATTATTTTCAACTACTTCATTTGTGGCTCCAGGGCCAATAATTTCCCCCATAGCTATACTACGTCTATACCAAGGAACAGTATCTTGTTCCCTTATAACCCCTTCTAAAAAGGCTTTTTCTTGAATAGAATCTAAGCCATTAAAGGGTGTATATCCCCATTTTATACTATATCGATCTGTTGGGCCTACTTTTTGAAAAAGCAATGCTACGGGAATACTATCTTCTGGTTGTACTAAATTATTGTTTCTGGCATAGGTCATAATACTTGGGGTATGCCCCATTTTTTGCAACCAGTCCTTATCACGAATTTTATCAAATGGATACGCATATTCACCATAATGACCATCCACAAGCCCAAAGGAATGCCCTACTTCGTGCGCGGCCAACGACTTAAGTAATTCTCCTGTTATCTCATCAGGTAATGGATACTGTTGTGCTCGCTTATCCATTGGAGCACATTGAATAAAATATTTATCCATTAAAAATTGCAAGGTGGAGCCCATTAAAATATCAGATTTTAGAATTTCACCAGACCGTTCATCTACTACTTGATTTATACTAGCCCCACCCCCACTTTCATAACCTCTCACATTTCTGTAATTTCCCCAACGAACTATGGAATGATTAACACTATTAAATGATGCCTTTATTGAATTAACTTTTGAAGGTTCTTCCACAACAATAGCATTTTTAAAGCCAGCCGCCTCGAAAGCAGGAAGCCATGCAAGAATACCTGCTCTAATATAAGGCCTCCATTTTTTAGGAATTTCCGGTGATAAAATAAAAACAATAGGTTTTATAGGTTCACTTACGGCCTTATTTGAATCCTTTTTTTCCAAACGCCATCTACCTATGCTTGCGATACTATTTTTCGTTTTATGACTTAAACCACTGGCATAGCTTTCCGCTCTAAAACCCATGCGATAATCAAATAGACGAGGTGCCATAGGTTCAGGTAACTTAAAAAAACTAAAATCAACAGGGATGGTAATTCTAGCTTGGTCTTTAAGTACACCCCAAGTAGTCCGAATCAACACTTCGTTTGAAAGATTTTTTACTTTTTTTACAAAGCTTAAATCTTTTATTATGGACTTAGGGCTGGTCCTATACCATTGGATTTGATCCGTTAAAAGTACATTTGAAATTTCAATAATCGAAGTATGTTCAGTGCTCTTCTCCTTAATAATAGGAAATGTTGCTAAAATACTTCTTGTATTCTCAGTATTATTTGATATTGGAATTTTCACACCTGTTAGAGATTCTACACGTACAGCTTCTAAAAAAATGCGATCTTGAAATCTAGTCCAAATAATATGCTTAGACACTACTATGTCTCCCGTGTTATGGCGTACAAATAGCATTTCTGTGTTTAGTAGCGTATTTGGAATTTCCAAAAGAAGCTTTTCTCCTACCAAATATGCTTTTAGGAAAGGTTGTTCTTTTATAGACTTCGCTACAAGTATTTTGGAAGGATATGCCTTTGGGCTCGATATATGTGCCCATCCCGTGAATTGACAAAGGATACCTAGAAAAATTATATATGATTTCATAAATTTAATGTATTTGATGAAGTTTGCGATTAAGCACTGTCATACGTATTCTCTAATACCCTGTATTTTGGGGTTTTAAATTAGAATTGAATTCTAGCTCTTTTTCCGGAATTGGCAATAAGAGATTTTTATCACTCCAATTCAATTTTATAGGTTCCAATACACTTTTTGCCCTTCCCATACGCTTCAAATCAAACCAACGATGTCCATGTTCCGTGAAAAATTCTACAGCGCGTTCCTGAAGAATGGCCGACAATAATTCTTCTTGTGTTTCGGCGGTAGTATTTGGAAGTTCTGCCCTATTCCGGATCCTATTCAAATCATTTTGACTCCCAGGAATATTCCCTAAATGCAGTCTGGCTTCTGAACGAATTAAATATTGCTCTGCTAGTCTAAAAATTATGGAGTATTCCATTGATTCTTCCACATTAAAAAGTGCTTTGTATTTATGGGCATAGTTAAGGGTTACTAAGCCATCTGAACTTGTCATATTTGATATCCAATGAGTTCGTCGCAAATCACCAGGTTCAAAAGCATCTAATAAATTATTATTCATAGCGTACAATTGACCAGGAATAAAGCGAATGATAAACTGATTGGCTTCAGAGGTATTTCTATTAGAAACACCATCAGGCTTCAATTGCCAAATGGATCCAGAAGAATTTTTAAGAAAAACCTTTTGAATGTTCGATTCAAAGGTATAGGTGTTAATTAATTTAGTTGCGGTAGCTTCTGCTAGTTCCCAATTTTCTGTATATAAGTACATGCGAGCTAACAAGGCATTCGCTACCTCTTTATTAGGTATCACTCTTTCTACTGCGCTGTCTGAATCTTTTAATAGCTCAACAGCTTCAGTAAGATCTGCAATAATAGTATTGTAGACGGTTGCTGCTGGAGTACGAGAAACCTTATTATTTTCTACATAATTTGTAGTTGTAATATATGGAACATCACCAAAAATCGACGTCAGCAAACTGTGCATATATCCCCTTACAAATAAAGCCTGACCTTTAAATCTATCGCGATCTTCCGCAGATAGAGCATCTGAATTCTCCACCCCCTTTAAAATATCGTTTGCAGCATAAATTAGCTTATAAGCTTCACTCCACCAGCTATAGATAATGGTATTAGATGCAGATACGTGGTTTTGATATATTTCTGAATAATTAATATCATTGAGGTAATAATCCAATTCATCGCTATAAAGACCCATCATAGCACCTAAACCACTACTACCTGATACCATGCCTTGATCTCTCATTTTAACATAAATATTTGCAAATGCAGATTCTACCGTAGCTGCATCCTTAAAAACAGTTTCGGAAATTAGTGTATTCAGTGGTGGATCAACTTGTATAAAGTCGGTACAGGATATACAGCTTATTAAAAGTAAAAAAGGCAATAAATTCTTTATTTTAAGAATGACCTTTTCTACGAATTGCTTATTCATAATTTTTAGTATTGTATTTTTATTATAATATTTCATCGTTTAAAAATTTATGGATTAAAAGCTTAACTGAAGACCTAAAGTAATTTGCCGCAACGGCGGTAAAATACTATGGGATGACTGCTCTGGATCTGGACCATCATAACTGGTAATGGTTAAAAGGTTTTGTCCCTGTAGATACACACTAGCATCCATTCTATTTTTTTTTGGATTGGAGAAATTATAGGTTAGTGAAATATTACGAAGTCTAATAAAAGAAGCATCAGAAACTGCAGCATTACTAAATCTTTGATAGGAAAAAGCATTAAAAAAATTGGGATTTAAGGATGCTGTAGCAAGCATAACAGGCGCTGTATCTCCAATTTGTTTCCATCTATCTAATAAAGCAACGGATCCATTGCTTCTATGTCCTGTAACACTTTGAGCCCGAAAACTGTTATAGCCCTTTTGCTTTTTAAACTGGAAAAACATATTCAATGACAAATTTTTGTAAGTGAAGGTATTGGCTAGTCCTCCATAAAATTTAGGAGAAAAGTCTTCAATAATCTGTTTGTCATACAAACTTGTAATATTACCATCTTCATTATAATCTTGAAACTCATACATACCTGTAGTGGCATCAACCCCAAGGGCATTATATAAATGCACAATACTTAATGGCTCACCAATTATAAGTCTATTGGCAAAAGTGGAAGTTTCTAGCTCTGGAAACTTTACTAGTCTATTCTTAGGAACTGTAATATTAAAGTTGGTGTTCCATGAAAAATGCTTACGTTGTATATTTCTCGTAGTTAAATCTATTTCTAAGCCCGTATTTTCAACGGTTGCATCAAAATTACCTGTTAAACTACCAAAGCCTGTTGTAGCCGCTAATGGAATTCCGATAAGTTGATTTGAAGATCTATTTTGATACCATACACTATTTAATAAGAGTCGATCCTCAAAAAGACCCAGTTCAAGAGCTACTTCCAGTTTTTTATTAACTTCCCAACCAAAAAGGGGGTTAAAAATTCCTGAGGGCTCAACTACCGTTATCCCGTTATAATTATTTCCGGAAACCTTATAGGAATCAAGAAACTGATAGTCCCCGATATTATCGCTACCTGTGGTACCTAAACTAGCACGAAATTTGCCAAAACTTAAAAAAGAACTATTTTTTAATAATGATTCTTCTGAAAAAATCCATGCCAAGCCTACCGCACCAAAATTACCAAACTGTTTTGCTGGGCCAAAACGTGAAGAGCCATCGCGTCTTCCTGTTAGGTTTAGAATGTATTTACTTTTTAAGTTTAGATTAATACGTCCAAAAAATGCTTGATATTTATAATTACTATCACTATCCTCAAGTATTTGTAGGCTTTTTGCAGCAGAAATGTTCCTAATTAAATCATTATTAGGAAACCCACGTCCGTTTATGACCACTTGTTCCGTAGTTTGATTTTGAAAGGTAGTACCTAATAGAATATTGAGGTCCAATGTATTCCAGTCTTGTTTCCAATGCAATTGAGGTTCTACAATCCAAGATTGTCTAGCACTACTATTTGTAGTAAGCGATGAGTTATCTATGGGCGTAAAACCAAACCTAGGATTACGAGCACTACTAGGCAATATCCGATACGAATCTAAGTCATAGGTGGTGAATCCTAGATTGGTCTTAAACAATAAATCTGGTACTATCTCATAGGAGATGGCTGCATTTCCAATCAAGGTATTGATCTGTACTTGGTAGTCTTCCTCCAGTAAGGCATACGGATTATCAAAGGTGTTATTTTCCCAATTTAAATCCCCATTTTCGTCAAATATGGCAGGAGCATTAGGCTCTATGGTGTATGCTTCTGAAGTAAGATCTGTGCGAGGTAGGTTATTCTTTTCTCTAGAATAGATGGTAGCGAAGTTTATTTTAAACCGATTGTCTTTAGATTGGTGGTTTATATTACTATGCATTGATGCTTTACCATACTTGGAATCTCCCGGAAAAACGGTAGTTTCATTCTGATAAGCTCCATTAATTAAAAATTGTGTCTGTTCACTTCCACCCGATACAGATAGTTGCATTTTATTTCTATAGGCAGTACCACCAATTAATTCTTTTTGCCAATTGGTATACCGGTTCTGATCCCAATTTTTCACATCAGGCCAAATACGATCATAAGATGGATTTTCAAAAAGAGTACCATAACCATCATTGATAATACCCTCCATGCGCGCCTCTAAATACTGTTGTGTATTCATCAAGTCTAAAAAATGAGATACGGTACTTAATGTAGAACTCATATTTACATTAAACTTTGTCTTTCCGGCTTTTCCCTTTTTAGTGGTAATCAATACCACACCATTTGCGGCTCTAGATCCATAAATGGCGGTAGCATCGGCATCTTTTAAAACCTCAACACTTTCAATATCATTGGGATTCATCGCATTCAATGGACTTATATTTGCTCCATTGATGCCCACAGATATACTTACCGAAGCTAAAGATTCAGAGCCAAAGGGAACACCATCTACAACATACAAGGGTTCGGTTCCTCCATTGATAAAGTTTTTACCGCGAATTTCAATATTATAACCTCCACCAGGAACGGCAGTATTTTGAACAATATTGACCCCTGACAAATGCCCTTGCATGGCCGCTAATGGATTATTGACTGGCTGTTTCTCAATGGTTTCTGCGCTAAGCTTGGCAATATTACCTGTACGTTCTTTCTCTTTCACGGTATAGTAGCCTGCGTTTAGGACTATTTCATTTAATTGGGTAACATCTTCTACAAGCAGTACCAAAATATTTTTCTTTTCATAAACTACTATGGTTTGTGTTACAAAGCCGAGGGCAGAAAAAACAAGGGTATCCTTTGGATTGGCTTGGATTTTAAAATTGCCTTCAAAATCTGATATGGCACCCATTTGTTTTCTAGGGTTCCTAATAGTGACATCTGGTACGGGCATCCCATTCTTATCGGTTATACGCCCTGTAACTAGGGACTCTTGAAGTGTGAAAACCGTTGTAAAACTAGTATTTAAACTAGCTTTAGCATGTATGGTATTGGCATAAAAAAGGGAAATAAAAAGGTAGAAAATAGCGCATAGAAAGCACCTACCCTTAACTATTGAATTATTTTTCATAATTTTGAATTAAGTTAAATTTTAACGAGTTTACTTATGACCTCCTATAAGACCTGACAGAAGTTGAGTAGGAGGTTTTTTATATCTGAGTGTTAGCTATTCATTGGCAGCATGTTTTTTGTGTTTATTTTTTAAAATTTTAGTACAGTCTATCCTTGAGCGCTATGGCAACTGATCTAGTGGTGACTAGAAAGTTTCCAAAGTCTTAGGAAAGCATAAAAACATTAGGCTTTTAAGCGTGGTTTGTCCGGATACAATAAAAGTGTGTGAATCGTTAGTTATGGGATAAGGAGTAAAACGTAATCCGGAAAAGATGTAGCGGGTGTCCCATAACAAGGTAGCCTATATTGGGTTCTTTGGTTTTTTCTTAAAGAGGATATCAAACGCGGTACACTCCAACATGTTTAAATGCTGACGATAAATTTGATGCAGAAAAATACAATAGGTGTGTTTCATACCTCTAATTTAAAAATAACCAAATGCAATACTTTACAAACAAAGCAATGCGAAATTTATACTGAATAGATATCCTTTTAAAACTAAAAAAGGCATGGAACTCAGCTTACTGCCGTAGAAGTACTGGTGTATGAAAGAAAAATAAGTGAGCCCACGTCCTAAGACGTGAGCATCAAACTTACCATTTCGTTCCTTTAAAATTACCAGTTTCCAAGGCGAAATTTAAAGCGAATGCTTCAATTATTTGAAATGAAGAATCGCTAAATGAATAAATTCTGCTACTAATATAATATAAATTTTTTAATTGGACACTATAGTGACCAATATTCGACTTGCTAATGGCTTCCTTTGTTTTATGCCTAAAGATGATAGTACCCAAAAAATATACCTAACGAGCAAATATGTATGTAAATACATAAGTGAGGAGTGGCTTATTGATGGAAAGTCTATGAGAGAATATGGCAAGTTTTATGGTGTCCATAAAAATACTATTGAAAAAATTATGGAAAAAAATGGATATAACCTGCCACTATATACATTATCTATTATTTGTTTTAACAAGGGAATTAGTTTATCCGATTTCTTTAAACTTGTTGAAAATAAATATGGCGACAAACTAAATGATTCATTTATTTTAGAATAGTCCTTAAAACTCATCCTCCTAAAGATTTATTTGATTTTAAATTGGACAAAGACTAATACATATAGATTACCTTTTTACTCTGTTAGAATCCTATAATGAGCAGGGACCAGAAACTATACTAGGTATAATCTAATCATAATGTATTTCATCAAGATGATTTCTTGTTGTCTGTTGGTGATAAACTAAACAGAATTTATGATTACTTCTTTTTTAAAATATCATTTGATTGTTCCAATAAAAGCCCTAGTCTAGTTCTCTAACGCTAATTCATTATGTTTTTATCCTTGAACGACTTTCGTTGATTTGTTTCGTTGAATTCTGCGTTATCTTACTGCCTACCTCCAGAGAACATAAAAACCCAATTAAGACAGATTACCCTAAGTCTTGTTTACCCTACCAAGGTTCTTGGCCCTACCTTTATCATTTATTTAATCGTATTCACATACGAATATTATTCGATGAACATTCGTTTATATGAATACTGCTTATTTATTCGTTCAAAATAACTTTTAGTATCGTTCTTTAATCAACTATTCTAGTATAAGTACCAAGCCCTAGTATCGCAACAGAAATTTATACACTTGTAGCCAATAGATCATTTATGGAAATAAAAGATTTATTATCTTAGGCACATAATGTAGATATAGACAATAGTCTATATCCAATTGTTGTAAAACATTAAAGGATTATGGGAATGACCAGAAGCGAAAGATTAAGGCTTGTTGCTTTTAGAAACTTTATGGAGAAGAAGAAATTAGCCGAGGAAGAGAAACTTAATGACAAAACAAAAAAAATGGAGAGAGGTAACACGTAGATAAAGATTTCTATTTAGTGTTATGCTCAGGATTCCCTAAAAGGGATGCAAAAACTGTTCGAGTTGAACGGATGAACTCATCAACTCTTAAAGCATTACTTAGATTGAAATATTTACAACCCTCTCTCCTTATTTTTAAAATTAGTACTCAGTTAAAATGATAAATAAAAATCCAGACAAAATAATAGATGAACTAATTATTTTGGAATCTAAAAAGAGTAACATCAAGTACTCTTTTTTTAGCAAGCTAACACCTA
>NZ_JALKBA010000039.1 GCF_023015805.1 Cellulophaga sp. F20128 | reverse complement strand
GTTCAGATTCTAAGAAAATTATAGAAGGGTGGAATTTCTATGAAACGATATCACTACAAGCGTATCTAGCCGAAAACTCGCTATCCCTTCTATTTTAGTTTAATGTTAAGTATCTAAACTACTACTTTTTAAAAAGTAGTAGCTCTCTAAAAGTCTTAATTCTATGAAACGATATCAATTAATTTGTATCTAGCCGAACCTCTTAATCTCTTAATCTCTTAAAAATTTACTACCTTCAAACTAAGAAACAAACAAACGAGCTGAAGCGTTGTGGTGCATTTAAAAATGACGAATAAAAAATACAAATCAAGGTTTTTAAACGGAATTTTAATTCTAATAATTGGACTTTTTTTACTTGACGGACTAACATCTTTTGAGATTAAAAGTCAACTTATAAAATCGTTTACATATTTCGGAATTATGATATTGACACCTCTAACCTTAATATGTAATTTATTTAGTTTCAAAAAGACCAAATGGAAAATCGCTAGTTCAGTTCTTCCGTTTCTAACATTAATTGGAATATTGACAATTGGACCAATGAAAATCATATTTTCTTCGAGAAGTTGGAAAACACAAAAAATACTCTATCAAAACGGACATTTGGACTTTAAAAAAGTGGAATTCCAAATGCAAGATGTTGGAGCTTTAGGTTATAACAAACGAACTGTTGAAGTTATATATTTGACGGACTTGTTTATGATTGTTAGTCCTGTAGAAAAAGATATTGACAAACGAGTTGAATGGGTGAAAATAGACAAAGAAATAAATGAACACGGACTGCAATTTCCGTGAAATAAAAATAAAAAACGCACCACAACACCGTATAAAAATAATTACGGTTTAGTGCTTAAACAAAGGCAATTGCGTGTTTGCCTGCGTCTGATTTTCCTTCGAAAAATCCTCGCACTCAAACACGCAACGTTCCTTACACAATCACGTTGTAAAACATTTTCATAAGCCAAGTTCAATCATTTAAAATTTTCCCAATTAGAGTATATTTAACACTTTTAGAATTAAAATAGTATTTTTTTGATATTCAATCAAACTTAAAACTTCCTATGAAAAAAACAATTCTTCTCCTATTATTTCTATTTACTTACTCAAATACAATTATTGCACAAAATAAATTTTCCGAAACGGAAAAACTAACAACCCTTGCAAAAATTTATGGATTCCTAAAATATTATCATCCAGAAGTTGGAAAAGGAAAATACGAATGGGACCAAGAATTTATTAAGCATCTTCCTGAAATAATGAAAGCAACTGATAAAGAATCATTATCACTTATTTATATAAATTGGATTAATAGTCTGGGAGAAATTGAAAATTGCAAAAAATGTGATTCAAAAGAAAATTATTTTGACAAAAATTTTGATTTGTCTTGGACGCAAGACTCAACATTTTTTACTAATGAACTTTCATCAAAATTAAAATATATTGAAAAGAATAGAAATCAGGGAGAAAATTTTTACGTTTCAATTGAACCTCAAGGAAATATAAAAGTCACAAACGAACCAATTTATAAAAACTTTGAATACCCAAATGAAGAATACAGATTATTGGGATTGTTCAAATATTGGAATATTATAGAATATTTTTACCCCTATAAATATCTTACCGACCAAAATTGGAATTCCGTTTTGAATGAAGTTATTCCAAAGTTTAGGAACTCATCAAACAAAAGTGAATATCAATACACAATAAAAGAACTTGTTGCAAAATTAGACGACAGTCACGCTTTCATCACCTTTACAAACGAAAGACAAAAACACCTCCCAATTAAAATTTCTCACATAGAAAATAGAACGGTTGTTTCGGGGTTTTTCAATGATTCCCTTGCGAAACTAAATGGTTTGAAATTAGGAGATATAATATTAAAAATTAATGGGGTAGACATAACAAAAGAAGTAGAAAAAAAATCAAAATATGTATCAGGCTCGAATGCTAATTTCAAAACTAAAAAAGCCTTATCATCAATTCTAATTGGTAAAGAGAATATTGTAACACTAGAAATTGAAAGAGATAATCAAATCAAACAGATTCAAGTCAATCGTTATAATTTTAAAGATTTTAATTATTCGTATAATCCAAAAATAAAGTCAACATCAATAAATAAAAATATCGGCTATATCAATATGACCGGTAAGTTTGGGGTTAAAGAGTTTGATGAAATATTTGAACATTTTAAGTCCAAAAAGACAATAATTGTTGACTTAAGAGGATATCCTCAACTTAAGTATAAAATGTATACGAGATATTTTAATTCAAAAAAAAGAGATTTCGCTTCAAAATACACCCCAAATATCCATTATCCAGGGAATTTTTATTTTCATGAAAACCTAAAAACTAATAATAGTAAAAAAGCTTTTAAAGGAAAGTTCATAATTCTTGTAAGTGAAGATTGCTTAAGTTTATCGGAATTTACTATTATGGCTTTTCAAACAGCTGACAATGTAATTACAATAGGAAATCAAACTGCTGGAGCCGATGGAAGAAATATAAAAATTGACTATTTAGGTGGCTACAAGACTTACTTTACAGGTATTGGCATATCATACCCAGATGGCTCAGAATCACAAAGAAAAGGTGTTAAAATAGATATAGAAATAAAGCCAACGATAAACGGTTTAAGGCAAGGTCGAGATGAAGTTTTAGAAAAGGCGATTGAAGTAGCTAATAAATAAAATACTGTTGCCAACATAACCACAATTATAAACCAAATTTATGGAGTAAAATTAAACCGTACTGGTTTTGGAAAAAACCCATAGCAAAGACGGTTTGTCGTTTTATTAAAATGAAGAAATTATCTTTTATACAACTATTGTATAGTTCCTTTGTTTCAATATATTCTTAATCTTTCGGTAATTTTAGGTCTTTACACACTTCCTTTAATAATTCACCCGGGTCTTCATCAATAGCAAGAGAAATTAAGTACAATTCTTTCACTTTCAATTGTGTATTCAAATTATTCGAAAGTTCACTTAGTCGCGTTTTACTAATGCCAGTTTTGCGAGACACATCTGATCTGTTTATTGATTTTTTAGCGAAGAATAATCCTAATTTTGTCATGCACTTATCTTGTTTTAAGTACATAAAGTTAATCTTTAGGACAAAATATTCCGATTTTCTAAACTTTAATTTGTTATTTTGTCCGTTTATAAGTACATTAGTTCATAATATCTGAAATATCAATCTGATTATGTAAACTTTAAAACAGTGGGTACTATGAGTCAAGATGCTAATATACATAGGGAACAGCTTATCATTAGGCTCACTACCATTCTTGAAGTAAAATATATTTACTGCTTAGATTTTGGGTTTCAAGATTACAGGAAATATTTATTAATTGTCATTTTAGAAAGAAACTGTTCTTCCTTATTAGCCAATGAATTATCCTCTATGGTTGCTAAAATATTTCAGAATGAAACGGATTTTTTATACCGGATATTCTCATTGGAATATGCCCAGCAACAACTAAAAGGAGAAAACTTGTTTTTTGTTCATGGATGTACTTGGGATAAAATTATATTTCAGAATTCTGATGCAGAATTAGACAGCTTTTATGAGTGCCATATCCCCGAAAAAACACTAAGTATCATACAATCAATATTCGAAAAAGAATTTTCCGCTTTAAAACACTATCCCTTTAAAAAAGGGCTATACACTGCTGGAATTGTTACTGAAGGTTATTTGGATGTTTCATTTATGATATCCAATTTACTTAAGGTATGTATCATCGCCATGGAAGCGGACTATTGTTCAACACGTTCCATTCCCGAACCAGAACATAATATTAGAGAAGTTCTTAGGTATGTACTGGACCTGATACCTCATAACGAAATGGAAGTATTGGACGCCTTTAGGGAGTTGGCAGTTACATCATAAATCATTAAATGAAGTCAATTTAATACCGAATAAACATGGAATCAAAAAATCAGCAAGTAAAACTACTTAAGGAAATTCAGCAACTACACCAAAATCTCCACGGGAAGCTACAACCTGTAACGCTTAGAGGTAAAGTCTATTACCAAGCAAGCTTTATGGTTAAAAGCAATGAAGGTCTAATTACACAAATAGCGAACCTTTTGGAAGTCTGTGTCTTTGCTTTGGACGGAAACGGCATGTTATTGTCCCCGAGTAATCAAAATATAACAAAAGAAGAAAGTGTTAGTCGGGTATTGGAAATGGTGTTAGACCTTCTACCTGATGCACAAATGTTTTGTTTAGATAAGATTACAGAAATCCTTTCGTCACAAGAACTCAAAAAGGAATAACCTTAAATAAAATGGGATATGAAATCAAAAAAGAAGGCACTTGAAAAATTGATGAAATCAACTAAGTATAAATTCGACACATTACAGCCATCAGATATTCAAAAAGGTAAATTTAAGGCTACTTACTTACAATTTGAAGGCTATTTAGATTTATTCACCACTATTGAAGCTTTAATGAATGTCAGTATTTTGGCTACACAAGGAGATACTTATTGTCCTCCTTATATAAAGAATCATGGTAAGGACATTCGTAAAACCCTAGAATTGGCACAAAAACTTCTACCTTTTGATGAAGGTGAATTTTTGGATGATGTATCTGCTTTAATGAAGCAATCTTAAAAAAGATTATTTCAGAAACATATAGGAAACAAGACCCACACAAGTAACAATACAAACAATAAAAATCACAACTGCCCAAGTAGGATAAATTTTAGCTTGATTGATTTTGTTATTAAAACGATTTTCAAAGCTTTTCATAAATTCCTTATGAGATGCCATTTCCTGTTGATGGGTTTCAATCATGGATTTATACTCCGTTAAATCCATCTTAATTTTGGTGTCAATTAATGCCCTATTGATTTTCTCTAATTTCTCAATACCAGTTTTAAAGTCACTGAGTTCATTGACTACTAATGCTGTTAACTCTTCAAGTTTTGTCATAATTAGGTGTGTTTTATTTAGTAAGAAATCCCTCTTTGTATCGCTATCTTTATTGCTTTTTTCAGTACAAACTTGGTTAGTTTCAATGCTAGATTTGGTGTGAGATCAACTATTTTTCCTGCAATCATTACTCCTGTTTTATTGTTCTTTAAAATTTGAGCTCCTTCAATACCTGATAT
>NZ_JALKBA010000038.1 GCF_023015805.1 Cellulophaga sp. F20128 | reverse complement strand
ACTTGGATAGGTTTTAAATACAATAACTGTAAATAGTCCAATCCAAGTTCATAATGTTCTCCAAATATGTGTGTAACGAATTTTAAGGATAAGGCTATATTGCCTTCTTTAGGCCGTTTCCCCAGAGGTGAATAGATATTGTAAAAACCAAGATATTCCTGCTTAAAATTAAGATGACTTGGAATACATGTAAACCCATCATATTTGGGAACTTTACTTAAATGATCTTTACCGTGATCCTGCTTTATAGTTTCCATATTCCAATGCACCAAGATTTTATTAAAGTGCCCGGCAATAGTAGGGGCTTTCACTTCTTTGTAATAGGAGGTTCCTACACGTATATAAGGTGTTTGTTTCATAACCCTGAATTTCTATTTTGCGACAACTGTTTATTGAATTGTTGCTCTAAAAATTCATCAGACAAATTGGGTTTCCCAATAAGCCAAGCATCGATTTCTTCTTTATTAAAGAATAATTGACGGATGTGCTTGTTGTTTCCAGTAGGAATCAATTTTAATTGTGAAAGTTTGTAGATTTTACTCTTGGATAGCCCTGTATATTTGACAAGGTCATCGATGTTGAATACTTTTTTAGTGTGAGAAAGCAAGCCTTTAATATCCTGCAACAAATCCACTACATTTTTTTGCTCATTCATAATCTTGATGTTTAAGAATTAATAATGAGTAAAAGGCCTTTTACTATAATTGTACAAGGCAAACATATGACGACAGATACAATAAAAAAATAGGGAAATAACGATTGCTCTAAAATTGCTTTAAGTTTTCTCTATAAAAGTTAGAAAAGAGTAATTCTTATGAAATACCTAATCCTTCAGAGATGACTTTTCGCACATCATCATAGTTACCTCCATAGGTAGCCGAACACCATTTGGAATAACTAGAAGGAAGTGTACTTGGATTAATTTCAGCGTTTTTAAAGGTAAAGCGTTCCGAAATAAGTATGTTCAGGGACTCCTTAGTTTTTGAATCCATTCTATAGATACCTCCGCGAACAATTAAATCTAAAAAGGTGAATATAAATCGAATGCTTCCTGATTGTTTGTTCTTCGAGGTTTCTCTAATTTTGATTTTTTGAGCTGCGGGTAGTCCGTTGGTAAGTCTAATTAAGTTCTCAATATCACTATTGTCAAAACCAAAAAAATCCATATCGATATTGGAAGGAGATAATTGCAAAAATGAGAAGCCCTGTACATTGGTTTTGAATAGCTCTTCTGATTTGAACCAAGTAACCACAACTAACAATGACAAACTAAACAACAAAATCACAAAAAGATAACTTGCACTAATTTGAAGTAAGGAGTAGGTAGAATCTGAAAATAAAAAATAAAGGGTTAAAGGTGTAATACAAAATAATAGTATAAGGAAAATAGAAAGTCTGTTCGTTGTTAACGAACTATGCTTAAGATAGAGAAGTTTTAACTCCCTTCTACTTTGATATAACCAGCTTGCTAATATTTCACCTAGCCTTTCCACTATAACAAGGTAAGGATAAAAGAAATTAAAAAAAAGATGAATTGTTGTACAGATGTTGTACTGATGAAAAATAAGAAAGCCTTTCAATTTCTTGAAAGGCCTGTATTTGTTACTGTGGTCCCACATGGGCTCGAACCATGGACCCCCTGATTATGAGTCAGGTGCTCTAACCAGCTGAGCTATAGGACCCGCATTTTGCGGTTGCAATATTACTATTTTATTTATTACAATGCAAGTGAACATTGTAGTTAATACACTCTTTTTTTATTCTACTTCCCTTGGAGCGTCTTGGCATAGCTCTATAAGTACCCCATTTGTACCTTTGGGATGCAAGAAAGCTACAAGCTTATTGTCGGCCCCTTTTTTTGGTGTATCGTTTAACACCGTAAAACCTTCTTGTTTTAATCGCGCTATTTCTGCAACAATATCATCTACTGCAAAAGCAATATGGTGAACCCCTTCCCCTTTCTTCTCAATAAACTTGGCAATGGGACTTTCTGCTGTTGTAGCCTCTAATAGTTCAATTTTATTTGGTCCAGTTTTAAAAAACGAGGTCTTTACGCCTTCCGAAAGCACTTCTTCTTCTTTGTAACTAGCCGTTCCCAAGAGTTTTTCAAAGAGCAGGTTTGCTACTTTTAAATCCTTTACAGCTATTCCTATATGTTCTATTTTTTGCATATTTGTTGTTATCTATCTTCAAAATTACAACATTCTATGATTTGTTTTGCTTGGGATATTACTCCCTTATCTTTTATAGGACTCTAATAATATAAATTGTATTTTTGCACTATGGAAACTCAAAGACAGAAAAAAATAGGAGGCGTTATACAAAAAGATATCGCAGATATCTTACAACGCGCAGTGATTGATGGTGGTTTGCGTGGTACACTTATTTCTGTTTCTAAGGTGGTTGTCACCACAGATTTGTCTATTGCCAAGGTATATATTAGCATTTTTCCACATAAAAATGCCCAAGAATTGTTAGAGGGTATAAAATCTAATCAGCCCTTAATTAAGCACGAACTTTCACAACGCACCAAAAACCAATTGAGACGGGTACCCGAATTATTGTTTTTTATTGATGATTCCTTAGAGTATATAGATGGAATAGAAAAATCCTTAAAAGGAGAAGAAAACCCGATACAAAATCCAGATTTATTGGAACGAAGAAAAAAATCTTAAGATTGAATTTTCCGTTATACATCGCCAAGCGATACATACGTTCTAAAAGCAGCCAAAACGCTGTAAACATTATTAATTTTATTACTTTCTTAGTTATTGTCATTGGTTCTGCGGCCCTTTTTATAGTATTATCGGGTTTTGCAGGATTAAAAACATACAGTCTAAACTTTAGCGAAAGCTTTGATCCCGACTTAAAGGCTTCTCCATCCGTAGGAAAATTTATATCAATTTTCCCTGAACAGGAAACAGCACTGGCAGCGGTAGATGGCGTTCTTGCATATTCAAAAGAACTAGAAGAAAAGGTCTATTTTTTACACCAACAAAAAAGCCATATGGGTTATATAAAAGGTGTAGATGATCATTACAACAAGGTTACTGGCGTTGATAGTACCTTATATTTTGGAGAATGGCTGGTAGACGACATAAGGGGTGTTGCAGGCGCAGGAATCTACAGTTTATTAGGGTTAACTAT
The DNA here is from genome assembly GCF_023015805.1 of Cellulophaga sp. F20128. GTDB lineage: Bacteria > Bacteroidota > Bacteroidia > Flavobacteriales > Flavobacteriaceae > Cellulophaga. The sequence goes on along the minus strand of NZ_JALKBA010000038.1, from coordinate 2,685 downwards.
AGATAATTTTAGGAGCCCCTTAGAGGTTTTGGTTCCCAAATCTAAGAAAGGAGCTATAAACCAAGGCGGAATGAACACAACGCCATACAATCAGCATCAAGTTGTGCTAAGCGGCGTTTATAGCGTTGCGGAAGATTTAGATAAAAAATACTTGTTCACTGGCCTTAGCGTTGTTCAAAAATTACTTGAAAAAGATAGCACACAAATCTCTGGGGTCAACTTTAAAATTGATGAAACAAAAAACATTGAAACCGTTAAGGATAGGATTTCTACTATTTTTAAGGGTGCGGTTGTTTTGCAGGATAGGCAAGAACAAAACAGCACCTTACACCGAATGCTAAATACGGAAAACCTTGCTACCTACCTTATATTTACCCTAGTACTTATCATTGCCTTGTTTAATGTTGTTGGTGCTATTATTATGATGATTTTAGACAAGCAACAGAACTCTAAAACGCTCTATCATTTGGGCACTACCATTAAAGAATTACGTCGGATTTACTTTGTACAAGGAACCTTGGTTACCAGTATTGGAGGATTGTTTGGTGTACTTATAGGCTCATTATTAATATGGTCTCAGCTTGCCTTTGGATGGTTAAAAATAAATGCATACTTAGCATATCCCGTAGAGTATAAACTAATAAATGTGGCTATCGTATTGGCTACAATCATCGTATTGGGAATCATTGCTGCTAAAATTGCCAGCAGTAGAATTAGTAAAAAATTGATTTCTTAGCTCTTTATGATTCGTTGAATTTGAAAAAATCCTAGGCTAATAACGATCAACCCGCAATCTTGGATCACTAAAATTCAACTTTACACAAACTGATAATCCCCAAACTTCTGCAATACCTCATCAAATGCCGCAAAAACATCAGGTGCTTCGTCACTAGTCACCATTTTCATTCGGTATTCTTTAAAATCAGGAATGCCTTTAAAGTAATTGGTATAATGCCTACGCGTTTCAAATACGCCCAACTTTTCACCTTTCCAATCAATTGACATTTGTAAATGCCTACGTGCTGCATCTACGCGTTCTTGCATGGTTGGTGGTGCCTTGTGTTCTCCTGTTTTAAAAAAGTGTTTTACCTCATTAAAAAACCAAGGGTAACCAATACTGGCTCTACCAATCATGGCGCCATCCAAACCGTATTGGTCGCGCATTTTTAATGCGGCTTCCGGCGTATCAATATCACCATTCCCAAACACAGGAATATGCATACGTTGGTTATTTTTTACTTCCGCAATAGGACCCCAATCGGCATCCCCTTTATACATTTGTACCCGAGTTCTACCGTGAATCGCAATTGCAGCACAACCTACGTCTTGTAAGCGTTCCGCAACCTCAACTATTTTAATAGAATCGGTATCCCACCCCAAACGAGTTTTTACCGTAATTGGTAATTTGGTATGGGCTACCATTGCTTTGGTTAAGGAAACCATTAAATCAATATCTTTTAAAATACCTGCACCAGCACCTTTGCTTACCACCTTTTTTACAGGACACCCAAAATTAATGTCGATGATATCCGGACCCGATTTCTCTACAATTTCTACAGACTGTAACATAGAATCTAGATTGGCACCAAAAATCTGTATGCCTACAGGACGTTCTTTTTCGTAAATATCTAATTTCATAACACTTTTTGCAGCATCACGAATGAGCCCTTCTGACGAAATAAACTCGGTATACACCACATCTGCTCCTTGCTCTTTGCACAAGGCACGAAAAGGCGGATCGCTTACATCTTCCATAGGTGCAAGCAATAATGGGAAATCTGGCAACTGTATGTCTCCAATTTTTGGCATTCGGCAAATTTACAACTTATCCTGTACCTAAAAAACAGAAAATTGGCTATCTTATGGTAAACCCCAAGTTTTACCTATATATTTTGCCAAATGGCTATTTAGCCCCCACTCCCTATGCTACAAAGGGATGAGGTACGTGAACTTATGTACTAATTGCAAAAGGATCCCGATACAAAATTCTAAAAAGTAGAATTTCACTAACCCCGAATGGTCGGGGGACATCTAGTTCACCTTTAACTTAAAATACATTATGTCAGTTCGAGTGAATTATTTTGTAGCCCGAGCGAAGAAATAATTAGTACTTCGACAAGCTCAGCAGAACTATTGAGAAGTTTTAGCGTTATTATGGTTCTCGATACAATTTTTCGTACCTCAAAATCAATTGCCCGGAATGTTCGGGGGACAACTATAATGTTCATCAAACTTTATGTCCAACATTAACAGGGCTAAGAACCGGCAACAGTCAACCAACAACTAACAATGTCAGTCTAGATTTTTTGTTTCTTTTTTACCAATGGAAAAAGAAAAGAGAGGCCCATTTAGTTTCAAGATGTTCTCGACACACTATCTCATACTTCGATAGCACTCGAACTGACATCTGTGTGCTGTTCGCATTATATATATGGATAAAAAGACTCAAGATTGAAAAGTGAGAAACTAAAAGTGTCAAGACAGTTTCCAGTTGGCAGTGGCAGAATTAATTTTATTTTAAAAGTTAATCCCGAATACGATTGAAAGCTGAGGTCTAATGTCTAAAAGTAAAAAATTTGAGTTACGATCAAAAAAAACGACCTACAAAAACAGAGCGTAAAACTTGAAGTGAGGTTTCGTTAAAAATAATCCGTCTTGTGATGAATTCAAATGCAATTTGAAGAA
>NZ_JALKBA010000037.1 GCF_023015805.1 Cellulophaga sp. F20128 | reverse complement strand
GTTTAATCGAATACTACAAACGATAAGTTCCATTATCGAACCGCCGTATACGAGACCCGTATGTGCGGTGGTGTGAGGGGTGCACTCCGTCATTTGATGGCGGAGCCATCCACTCGATTACCCACTGGCTTTATTCCGTTCTGTTTGTTTTCAGCGTTGGCAAAGACATACTCTTTTGCAATTTTTGGTTTGTGTGTCGGCTTTATGAGCGACTTGGCAATGTGTATGGTTGCGAAGTGCTGGCATTTAAACAGAACTAATATCAAAATATGTAGCCAAAGTATCACTTGCTTCTTGAGATAATTCTGGCACATTAATTATCAAATTTTCTTTTGCTCTACTACATGCAACGTAATTAACTCGATGCTCTTCAAGGCTATTTAATTCTGGATTCAAAAGAAATGCTAAATCACGCTCTTCGTTATATCTATTACCAAACCTACCTTTTACTATAACTAAAACATTATTAAACTCATCACCTTTTGCTTTATGAATTGTACGATGCAAACTTGCATCCTTTAATAGCCTAATTGTCAAAGCCAAATCTTTGTAAGATGTTTCTTTGTAGAAAGCTTCTACTCTTGTCATTTCTGCTGTTTTGCTCTCTCTAATTCTCGACAAACTAACTATAGAACTTGCCTGCAAACGTTCATATAGTTGCCAAAGAGTTTCATTGCTGATTTCATTATATAGATTTAAGTAAGATTTGATAAATATTAACGCTGATTTATGACCTTTAAATAAATCTTGATTTCGAAAATGGCGACTTAACTCTTTAATTGCATCGTTAAAAAGATTCTGCTTTGCAAATTCAACAGACTTTATCACAGAAATTATTACTTTTTTCCTGTCTCTATTTGAGTCTACACTAAACAACTCTTCAATTATATTATTCGCCGCACTTTCTACAGGAACTCTTTTCCTCATAGCGTTTGCAGTTGGTACCATGTAGGACAAAGACACGACATTCTTCTCACCCCATAGTCTTTCACATTCTTCTAATGCTGCAATACTATCACCTACTATGATTTTGGGTAAATCACCTGCTTTCGCTTCAGGACTTGTTTGAGTTATTGAACCTCTAATTGTATTTAGTACAGATATTATTTGAAGTGTGCTTCTGTGATTGTCCGGAATTACAAATTCATTAATGTTTGGCAGGGTGAAGTCAATAAACTGTTGCATACTTGCTCCTTGGAAACTATATATTGATTGTGCTTCATCACCGATAACACCAACAATAGTTTCCTCATTAGCTATTAATTTTAAAATCGCAGATTGAATAGGGCTAGTGTCTTGAAATTCATCAATAAAAAAGTATGGAAACTTAGCTCGTAAAATTCTCAAAACACTTGAGTCTTTATTTACTATTTCCCATGCAAAGGCTAAAATGTCATCATAGTGCATTATCCCTTTTTCCCAAAATGCAGTTTTATACCTAAGTAAACTATTATGATATTGTTGAACATTTCTATTTCTGTTAGGTAACCTTAGAATACAAGTTTCGCCATTGATTTCCCAGAATACTTTTTTCATTTCTGATTCTTGGACTCTGAAACGAGTAGGTAAGTTTGTACTTCTAAAGAACCCATTAGAAAAGATATGCTCAAATGGGCTATCGAACATTGATGGATTCAATCCGTATTTATCGCTAATCAGAAAAAGATATGGTTTAACTACGTGCACAAAAAGAAAACTATGAATTGTGCTTATCTCTATATTATCCCTTTCGTCTTTTACTCGGTCTACCAATGTATCTACTCCTACATTAGTATAAGTTATACAAGCAACCTTCCTGTTCACACCAAGACGCTCTGAATTCGTTAATACATTTCTAATATGGTTAACTAGAAAAGTAGTCTTTCCTGCTCCTGGACCAGCTACGACTTTGAAGTGCTGCTCAATGTCTATCTGATTGTTTGATGATATTACCTGCATAGCCATTGAATTGCATTTGATATATAAGAAGGTACTTGAAACGCGCATTCATTTTCAGGCAAATTTTCCTCTAAAATATGTGCTAAGTCATACGCATTTTCGCCTTTTGATAATGAATTCAAATATCTTGCAGAAATGAGATGCTTTTTCAATTCTTCATCATCTATACCAGATTTTTGAATAGAATCTATTATCCGTTTGTTTTCGTTACCTCTAGTACTATGAATCTCAATCATTTCATTTAGGTTTTTACCTTCGTTATATGCTTTGATAAGATTCTTTATTTCCTCATTATTTGCAATTGCTGATACTACATGAATATCTAGTTTGGGGTTTTCATAAGCTATTGCATATTCAAATGTTTTACCTACACCTTTATCTTGTGAAAAACATTGAATATTTGGGTGTTTACCTTCTGAATAGTCGTCCACTATTTTGTTAGAACATTCATTAAACGCTACTAATTCGTCGTTATTCTCAAATGGATAACACTTCTCATTTACGATATCTTCATCAACAGAATATGTTGGGTCTAAATCTGTGATACAAGCAACTTTCTTATTTATTGTATAAGGTTTAGTTGAATCAAACAGTTTTAGAAAGTGATTAAAGTATCTTCCTCCAATATTAATTACAGATACATGCTCAGACTCTAAACTTTCTCCGTTATATTCTGCAAAAACTGGAAGTAAAAGCTGTTCCGTTATACCTTCTACAAAAACTACACTTTTTGAAAAAAGCATGTCAGATTTCGTTGCATCTAGGAATCTTTGTACATATGCTTTTGAATCTTGTTCGTCATCTCCGAAAACTCGACCTAAATATGCAATATTCAATTGCCCATTATCAAGTCGATGCAAGCATATAATATTGTCAAGTTCAACTGCTGAAGTAATGCTTGGGGAGTGTGATGTTATGAATACCTGTTTTGTTTTATTTTTATTGTTCTCTTTTAAGAACTTCAGAAATTTATATTGCATTGCTGGGTGCAAATGGGCTTCAGGTTCTTCTATTGCCAATATTGGAAATGATTTGGCATTACTGCCTAGATAATCTCCAGATGCATCCTTCTGCATTTTTGCTAATAACAGGGAAATAAATATTAGATTATTATACCCCAGTCCATTATGAGTTGCAGGAATTGTAATACCTGTTTCATGTTTTACGATTAGTTTAAGTGCTGAATACATCTCTGTGTCTAAAATATGCCCACTAAAATCAGGCTCAGCATTTTGAAAGGAAGCTCCTGTTTCCGTTGCATATTCTAACATTTCTTTCTTGCCGAGTTCCATTCTTTTTTGAAGCTGAGCAATAAGGTTTTTAGCATCTTTTGAGAAGGCTTTTCTTTTAACTGAAATTTGTTGTCTTTGGGTGTTCTTATCTAATGCGGTATCACTTTTAATTTCATAATCAATGAAGAAATCTATTACCTCTCTAAGCAGTGTATTTTTACCAGAAAACAAATCTCTTTCGACATCTCTAATCGCATCCAAAAACTGGAAATCCACTTTCTTAATTGTGTCATTATCAACTACATTTTTATAATCTGGATTGCCACAATAAATTTTACTGGTATATTTTTTTAGAAATTGGTGCTTTATTGTAAGCCAATAATCTTCAATATCCTCTGAATTGACTAATCCAAGCTCCTTTTTATAATCTTCATGTTCCCTTTGTGGTAAATAGTGTACATAAGTTAATTGGGCTGAATATGGAGAGTCTAGTTTGGTTAGCCACGTTGATGCTGTTACTAAATCATCCGAGAACTCATCTTCATTGTCGGATTCTGTGAATGTTACTTTTACTATGACTTTAGGTGGTTCTTCCAAAAGATTTGCAATGGTAGTGTTTTTATTAAAATCATCAATATCAAGTTTCTTACTTCCACCATAATTTACAACTAAATCCAGAGCCTTTAAAAGATTCGATTTTCCAGAATTATTATGTCCGATTACAATATTAATTCCATCTTGAAATTCTATGGTACAACCACTTTTTGTTCCATCTCCATTTTCTGTGCTTTGGAAATTTCTAAAATCTTGTATTTCAATTTTTGATATGTACATAATATTGCAATTATTCGTTTGTGTGTTGGCAAAAATTTGGCTCTTTTACTAGCTGAAGAGTCAGCCTGTGTGTTGGAGCTTGTAAATGTGCCAAATGTGCGTTGGCTTTCTTTTTTAGCATGAAACCTAACGTCTGAGCTAAGCGTAGTGCGGGAGTAAGGAAACTTTTCGTTTCCGTCTGCGCACGAAGCTAAAGCTTATTGTTTAGTTTTATTTTTTCTTGTCCAAAGCTAAATCCATAAGATTTAGCGACTTTATAAATATACACAGACCTTTCGATTTAGCCCAAAAGTCCGCATTACGTTTAGGTTTTGTTGGCATTAGTATTTTATTTCCGCCTTTGTTTTCATTTTAGGTATTACCTTTTCGGTAAGTAGTTTTCTATGAGAAATTGAATCAACAACAAACTGAAATTTATAATTTTTATCACGATATGAGAATTCTACATAATTATCACCACCATAACTCCTAGTTGGGTCTCCATCAGAATGTAGATTAATTAAACGTCCTTTATGGTCATGTCCACTAAATTTTAAATTTTTAATTTCGGTTAGGTTGTATTTTCGTGCGTAGTTTATGGTTATTTCATTCTCATCAAAGGTTATGAATCCTTTTATAATTCTATTATTTCCGTTTTTATCAACTAATCCATAAAGAGAGCCAATTATAAGGCAGATTATAAAACTATACATGATATATTTTACCAATTGAATATCTAAAAGAATAATTTCAGTATAGCTTTCTAATAGCCAGTTAAAAAAGAAAACGAGAATAAGTCCAGCTATTCCGATGTAGTAGAATTTTTCGGACACACCAATGTCGTACTTGACTGTTTTTTGGTCTAAGACTAATTCGTATGATAGTTTTTGCATATTAATGCCAACGGTTCAGCTATGAGTAGTGCGGAGGCAAGGAAACCTTTTTGTTTCCATCTACGCATGTAGCAAAAGCTTTTTGTTTTGTTTTATTTTTTTGTTTTCAGAGCAAAATCCTAAAGATTTTGCGGACACTTTAAATATACACTTACTTTGGAATAAAAACCAAACTCCGCATTACTTATAGGTATTGTTATACCACGTTTTTTATTTATTTCTGTTTTTCACTAGTTCAATGAATTCAATCAACTCCTGAACTTTAGAATTCAATTCTACTTTATCAATTTCATTAGGTTTATGGACTAGTTTATTTCTAAAATCGATTATTTCAGCTAAAGTCAATTCTTCTTTATTCGATAATTGAAATAGTTCCTTGAAGTTTTTTAATCTATATATTTTTGGACCCTGATTTACAATTAATTTATTAAAGTCCGCCCATGCCAATAAGAAATCATCTATTCCATATTTCTTTCCCCTAGCATCAATTTTTTCCCCAAATAAATTTTCGAATAATATTTTAGCAATACTTGAATATGCAATTACTTTTTCCTTTTCTACCGTAATTCCATTTCCATCATGATACAATTGATTCCTTATTCTATGATACCATTCTATTTCTCCTAGTTCAATTCCAATTAGTTTGTCTTTAGCGAAACTCTCCATCGTATCAAGTAGGTTGGGAAAACTCTTAGTCGCTTCGTCATATAATTTCCTTGTGACTCCATTCAGCTTTGTAATCCGTTTTGGTAGGCCCAAATAAGTTTTCATCATTAACTCAACTGAATTGTCGATAACAATCATTCCCATTCGGTAATCAAACTCTGTTTCAAGGGATAAATGCTCAAGACCGTGCAGTAATAATTCTTTTGGTCCCGATTTCCAAGGTTCGTTCTTCATTCAGTTTTTTAATGTGGTATAACGTCTAGGCTATGATTTCGGTCTGGGAAATCCGTTAGGATTTTTCAAGGTCGGAATCGGGCCGGATTAAAAGTACTGAATTTTATTTATACGAAACAGTAAGACTGAATTATAGGTGTTGTTAGCTGTTGCATGCGAGGCAAGCCTTACTCTAAGGCG
>NZ_JALKBA010000036.1 GCF_023015805.1 Cellulophaga sp. F20128 | reverse complement strand
GAAAAATTAAAATAAAACGGCCAATAACACGCGTTATAATTAATGGCCCTAAAGTATAAGCCTGAATAAGGGCCACTAATCATAGCGCTATCGTTGCCAACAATATGAAAAAAATTCTCGATAGTCGAAAATATAACTTAATCGGAATTTTAGTCGGAACCATAATTGCGTGGATTATTGCAATGCGGACTGACTTACCAGCGAGCTCAAATCACGGTGGATTTATTCCCTTAATTTATCCACCTTTCATCGGAATTATAACTGTTATCGGATATTTGATTAGCAGACTGATAACAAAAAAATATAATTGGATTATAAGCATAATCGGAATAGTTTACATATTACATTTTGCGATTGATTTTAATTTAAGTTATGCTTAAAAAAACTACTAAATGGACAGTTCTTAAAGGTTATCTATTAGTCTATCTGACTAGTTGCTTGATTTTTACAATCGTCAAGTGGAAAACACTTTCAGACGCAGAAGGTTGGGGAGTTGTTTATATGGTTGGACTAATTGGAATTGGACTTTTTGGATTAATAATAGACTTTATTCTGACTTTAATAATTAAGAATAAAAAAATACTCAACGGAATTGGAATTTTAATTGCAATCGGATTTTCAATTATGTTGTTTATGGAATTAAAACAATAGCGGAATTAATAAATACTGTTGGCAACACCGTATATAATTTATTGCTGGCTTCTTGCCTACTTGCGAAAGTCCTCACGGACTTTCTTTGTCCGTAATTATTTACTAAATTAGTTGCTTGAAACACGCAACAAACCATATACAACAACGTTGGCGGTAATTTGAAAAACACTCTTTCGGATTGAAAATTATGAAGAAAATATTAATATTTGGTTTACTGACTCTTTTAGTTAGTTGCTTTCCGATTGAAACCAAAAATGCCGAAAAAGCATATGAATATTGGTCTGGAAGTGAACCTCCAAAAGAAATCGAACTGATTAAAGGTGAATATTATCAATCGCCACATTTCTCACTCGAATATGAACTGTTTCTAAAATTCAAATCTGAAGGGAAATGGTTTAATGATTTTGTTGAATATAACGGACTTGAGCTTGATACAATAAAAAATAATTGGTCAGGATGGACTGAATTACCAAAATGGTTTAAAACGGACAAAAATTATCTGATTTATACCAAAAACCAAAACGATGAATTTGAACATTCGAGATATTTTATAAACCCTGAAAACGGAATTTGTTACATTTATGAAACAGTCGGAATGTAAAAACATAAAAACTACCGCCAACAATGCCTATAATTCAGTCTTGCCTTTTTCAAAAGAGAAAATTTAGTACTTTTAATCTGGCTCGATTCCGACCTTGAAAAATCCTAATGGATTTCCCAGACCGAAATCATAGCCGAACCGTTGTGTTTAATTAGAAATGACCGAAAAAGAAGATAATTACGAAAAGATAGTATTCAAGTATCAAAGTCACATATTGGACGAAATAACTGTCGAAAACATGTGGGCTGAGATAATTGATAAGCCTAACGGAATATATAGACTTGATAGTATTCCTTTTTATGGGCCGTTAATAGCGACAGGTGACGAGTTCTATGCCGAATATGACGGAACTGAAGAAAGATTAACTTATCGCAATACAACCAAACATTCTGGAAATTCTATTGTGGTAATAGTAATTATTAAAAAATGTTTTGACAAAGAAATTATACGGGACGAATTCAAGAAGTTAGACTGTCTTTCCGAAGGCCTTAATGAAGCCTATTTTTCAATGGAGGTGCTAAAAGAAACCGACTATTCAAAAATCAGGAATATAATGGAAAACTATGAACAAAATGGTATTCTTGAATTTGCCGAGCCTTGTCTATCCGATAAACACAGGTCGGATTTAAAAAATAACTAAACACAACAATGCCTATAATTCAGTCTTGCCTTTTTCTAAAGAGAAAATTTAGTACTTTTAATCTGGCTCGATTCCGACCTTGAAAAATCCTAACGGATTTCCCATACCGAAATCATAGCCGAACCGTTGGGCACAATAAAAACTGAATGAAGAAAATAATCATAATTTTTATATTTCTACCTTTTATTCTATTTAGTCAGAATAAGAAAAGTAGTTTTTTAATTATTTATCCAGCGAATATTTCGACATCCGAAAATCTAAATGCTGAAAAAACTGAATATTTAGATTACGAAAAAAATAGAAGTTTGGAAAGTTCAAACGGAAACTTAAACGACAAACTAAAAAAGGAAATCGAAGAATTAACTATTGAGAAAATTATTGGAAATGTAACATTGCAAAGTCTACAATTCTATCTCTATGAAAGCTTCCCAAAAAACAAATATTCTGTAGCAGAAAAAAACACGGATTCTGAAACAAAAGAAAAGAAAAAATCTGACTATTTGATAGAATATAATAACTTGAATATTTCGGAAAATAAAGACGGAAATCTAAATTTGAGTTTTGAACTTGTCTTGTTCGACATTAAAAAGAAAGAATATTTAATAAAAAAGGAATATGTAGCGGACGAAATAAATCAAGGCGGAATGTGGGGCTGTAGTGAATCAAGATTTAAATGCATAATTAATAACACCATCCGAATAGGAACAGCGGAATTAGCTCAAAAGTTTTGGAAAGAATAATTACTGTGCCCAACACCGTATAAAAAAAATTGCTAGTTTTAGCTAAACCAAAGTTAGTTGCTTGTTTGCAAGCTTCTGATTTTCCTTCGGAAAATCCTCGCACACAAACACGCAACTTTCCTTATACATAAACGTTGTACACAATACGAAAAATGAATTTCAGCCCTAAAATATTTATCCTCTTTTTAACTTTAAACTTGCTTTCCTGCAAAGGAAATGCTCAAGAAACCGAAACGAAAGAAGCAATACCTTTACTTGAATTTTCGGAAATGGAAAAAACGATTTTCCCAAAACCGATTGGAATTATAAACGATTACGGAAAAATATTTACGGAATCGCAGCGTACTGAATTGACAAAAGTACTTTATGAATACGATATTGAAACAACAAGACAAATTGTGGTTGTAACCATTGACAGCATTCAACCTTATAATAGCATTCAAAAATATGCAACTGCTTTAGGGAATAACTGGGGAGTTGGAACGGCCGAAGAAAACAATGGCCTGACGATAGTTGTTTGTAATCCTTGTAAACGAATTGGAATTGCAACTGGAACAGGAACCGAACTGATTTTGACTGATGAAATTTGCAAAAAGGTAATTGAAAATACGATTATACCAAAATTTAAAAACGGAAGATATTATGACGGAATTAAAAAAGGGGTAACCGAATTAATAGAAAAGTGGAAATAAAAGTACTGTGTACAATAACTAAGCATTCGTGTGGTCGGAACGACCCAACATGAATGCAGTGTTGACTGAACCGTTGTTTGTTGGTCAGTACTATGGAGAATGGTCCAGTTTGGAGTGGATTTTCAGGAGTCGGTTTTTCCTGATTTTGGATTGTTGGCCTCTGTTTTTGCCAAGGAATCAAGGAGCACGGTACATTTGGTGGTTGCTCTCCTCTATTTTTCTGGTTTGTCAGGCCGTTTTATTCCCCCGAAGCTTCGGGGTGGCCATAGGAGTCCCATTACGTCGGGATTTACGTTTTTCATAGAGGTCTGTTTAACTGTTTTTTAATATGCTCTTGCCAGTGGTGCGGCGGACCACGAGCAGTGAAGGTTAAAATAGTAACAAGATTTCCTTTTTTACAGGCGGGACACTTACGGTGTAATAAAGGCTCTGTTTCTGCAAGCTTTGGCCTGCCCAGATCTTCCTGTAGTTCTGGGATGATAGTTCGCTTATAATAACTACTCAGGATACCGTAATGTCTGATACGGGTAAACCCTTTGGGTAGAATATGTAGCGAAAACCGCCTGATGAACTCGGCATCGGATAATCCTAGGATAGACTTTTTGCCCCCGTGACGATACTCCTTTACCATAAACCGTACATTTCCATCTTCTAGACTTTTTATCCGATGGTTACTGATCGCAATCTTATGGGTATAGCGGCCTAAGTATTCTATTACCTGTGAGGGTCCAAAGAATGGGCGTTTGCAATAGACTACCCAGTTGTGTTTGAACAGACCCTCGTAAAAAGAAGGGGATTGCTGTCTCCCTAACTCTTTGCGCAGCCTAGCCACAAAACGTGCCCTAAAGACCTTGCTCATAGCCTTTACGGGGAAGAGGTATTTTCCCTTGTTTTTGGCAGATTTCCATTTGCCAGATTTGGTAATACCGCCCCCAGGAACAATGCAGTGCAAGTGTGGATGCAACGATAGGTTCTGGCCCCAGGTGTGCAAAATGGCGATCATTCCCATCTTGGCGCCCAAGAACTTGGGGTTGGCACCAAAATCTTGAATAATACTCCAAGCCGTTTTGAACAAAAGGTTGTACACCAATTTGGGCTGGTACAGACATAACTGATTCAGCTCACAGGGCAAGGTAAAGACCACGTGGAAGTAAGAAATCTTTAATAAATCTGCCTCTCTTGCCTGGATCCATTCCTCTTTTTTGTGTCCTTGGCACTTGGGACAATGGCGGTTACGGCAACTGTTGTAGCTAAGGTGAAGTTTTTGACAGACTGGATTATTGCAACAATCAATGTGGCCTCCAAGGGCCGCGGTGCGGCACTTGCGCAAGGCGTGCAGGGTACGGGCTTGCCAACTGTTGGCACAATAATGGGCAAGATGCTCCCTGTTGCGCTCTAGTACGTGCGCTACTTCATAATCGAGATAGGACATCTTCTATTGTTCATAAAGCCTGTCCAGCGGACTGAACGGCTTTTGCCTACCCGATTGCGCCACATGAAGGTAGATAAGGGTTGTTTGAATGTCCGCATGTCCCAAGAGATCTTTCACGCTCATAATGTCCAGACCCATTTCCAAAAGATGGGTGGCATAGCTATGACGTAGGATATGGGCGGTAATCCCCTTTTGGATACCGCTGCGCTTGCGAGCCTCACGGACAATCCATTGTATTCCCCTTGAAGAAAGTGGGACAGGTCCTCCTTCAGAATCATTACCATTAAAACACCAAGTGACGGGGTTTTCTGCCAAGAAATACTTCTTTAGACCACGGATCTGCATCTCGGATAAGGGAACATAACGATCCTTGCGTCCTTTGCCTTGACGCAGGTGTAGCATCTTCCTGTCGAAATCCAGGTCTTTGCGCTGTAGGTTGCGAAGTTCAAAATTGCGAAGTCCACAGCCATAGAGCATCGCGAGCACCAATCGGTGCTTAAGCAATTTGGGGGTCTTCAGCAACTGCTTTATCTCCCTCTGGTTTAATACAACAGGGAGTTTCTTGGGGCGTTCAATGGAAGGAAGTATGACTCCCATTTCTTTCATCCCAAAAACACGGTAGGCATAGCGAAGCCCATAAACGGTATGTTTGAAAAAACTGTCCGATGGGGTCTTGCGTTGTGACTTTAAAACGTGTAGATAGTCAAGTATTTGCTCCTCATCGAGGTCAAGTGGACTACAGTTAAAATGGAGTGCGATGTGTGCTAAACAGCGGGCATAGTTGGTTAGCGTACTTTGGCTTTTGCCGGCGAGTTCAACAGAACGCTTAACTTTGGTGTAGAGTGTTGCAAACTCTGGAACGGAAATAATAGCCCTTTCAATGAGGGTCTTACTTTTTTTTCATAATATTGAGTATTAGATTAAACCTTATCCTAAAGGTAGTGAATCGTGATGTAAATGTCTCGTGAAGCTACCTTTAGGTTTAGTTCAACAATGCCTATAATTCAGTCTTGCTTTTTAGTCTAAAAAAAATTACTACTTTTAATCTGGCTCGATTCCGATCCTGAAAAATCCTAACGGATTTCCCAGACCGAAATCATAGCCGAACCGTTAGCACACATTAGAAAAAAACTTTGAGAACATTTAAAAAGAATATTAAATACATAATCGGATTGCTTCTAATTGGAGGTTTAGTTTGGTTTGCTTATGATGTTCATTTTAAGTTCGTGATTAATGAATATCAAGGAAATCAAATCGAAAAGCGTTTGAAAAAGGATTTTGCTAAAAACTCAAAAGGATTCGATATGATTAGTGAATATCAATCGGAATTCGGTAATATATCGGATTTGCAGTTTTCTAAAACGGACGATTATATTCGCTTCGAAATAAAAAGTGATTCTTTTCCGACGGACATTTATGATTGGATACAAATTTCTGCTGGCGAAATGACAAATACTGATTTAAAGTTTTTAAGTACATCTGAAAACGATAGCATAGTAACTGAATTTGAGAATGAAAAATTTACAATTGGAAAACCTTGGGTAATATATTTTGAGGGGCGAAAATCAAATCCTGATTTAAAACAAATTTTGAGTTTAAAGAATATTGATTTGGAAAACTTAAATAGCATTGAGAAAATTTTAAAAGAAACAAATACTATTGCTTTCGAGAAAAATGACTCTATAATCAAATTACGTTACGCTGGACATTGGGGCGAAAATTATAATTATGTGACACCAATTAAGAATATAAGTTCGACAGAAAATTGGGACGGATTATCCGAAAAGTGGTATTCATTTCATTATGTAAATGGACTATTTTGCGGATATACAGATTGGTAAATAACGTGTGCTAACAATGCCTATAATTCAGTCTTGCATTTTCGAATAAATAAAATTTAGTACTTTTAATCTGGCTCGATTCCGATCCTAAAAAATCCTAACGGATTTCACAGACCGAAATCATAGCCGAACCGTTAGAGGCCATTATAAGTGCCGTGGGGGCATTTTTTCTAAGGTTTGTGTGAATTATGAAAGCGGGCGTTATTTCTTTGTTAATGGATAGC
>NZ_JALKBA010000035.1 GCF_023015805.1 Cellulophaga sp. F20128 | reverse complement strand
AGAAGTTAGCGATTATTTAGAAACCGAAAGAGAAGTTTAGCTTTGGTTTTGTCAGTCTAGATTTTTTGTTTCTTTTTCATCAATGGAAAAAGAAAAGAGAGGCCCTTTTAGTTTCAAGATGTTCTCGATACACTATCATATTCTTCGATAGCACTCGAACTGACATCTGTGTGCTGTTCGCGTCCTATTCAGGGATAAAAAGATTCAAGAGTGAAAAGAGATTCGGGAGTCAGGAATCAGGAGTCAAGACCATTTCCCATCAACGATCAACCGTCAACCAACAACTATCACCTGCCAACCAATACCACAGCATGTTATCTTTCTATAGAATAGGCGGCATTAACTACCACCGGAATACCCGTAACCGTTATGCCCTCTAATAGTACATTTACGTCCGTACTAACTTCACTATTATAGAACGAAAATTGATTGTTTCCTGTTTCGTTAGGATGAACATACGGATTCCAATACAAGGTATTTCTAATGTCCGGTTCACTGTCTTTACTAGCTAAATTATCTTCATAATTAGGCGCATAAAAAACCCTTGCATTGTAAAATCCTTGAATTTCTTCAGAGATCGTAAATGCTGCGGTACGCACCTGGTTTTGTATTGTTCCTTCCTTCGTGTAAATTAAAATTACTCCATTACCACCCCTTGTACCATAGACAACAGTTCCTGCAGAAGTAATTCCTTCAATTCTATCTACATCATCTGTACTAATGCCATCTAATCCTGCAGCATCCATTTCAACCCCGTCTAATAAAATAAGTGCAGGGCCTGAAAATCTATTAAAGCCTATGGATTGTCCGGAGACTATAACTCCAGGTAATGAAAATTGGATGAGGTGCTGCATAGATGAAAACCGATTAGTCTTTTCATCCATCACTTTTACATAATCTGCCCTCCCAATAGAAGCCGGCTTCTGCTCCACTTTATTTGCTGTTACAATAACCTCGTCCAACATATTTTTACTAGGCACATTAAACAATATGTTCTTTTTAAAAATTTCTTCTTTAAATATCTGTAGCCGCTCCTTGTTAAAGGAAGCTCCGATTGAGGGACTGAAATCTACAGGTATAGGCTCTCTATAGATATCGTATAGAATGAGTTTGCCCTTGTTTTTCCCTTTGTCATTCTGAGTATTTAAGAGTAGCGAGGCCTCACCTAAAAATGAAATATCATCAAACCGATATCCTCCATTGGCATCTGTAACGGTATTGGTCATGATTAACTTTCCGTTATTGGTTAATGCCATACTTACGGTATAAAGTCGTTTTGCTGTTCCTCCAATACCATCATGAACTCTTCCACTCACTGAAATTATTTTTTCAGTTTTATAGGAGTTGCCTTCTTTTAATTCTGAACCCTTCTTCCATAGAAAATCGCGCCAACCCTGAGTAAGCAGTAATAAATCTAAATCTTGTTTTCTTGAAGGGTTATTTACATCAAAATAATGCCCTGGGTTGTGTACTTTTCCCTTAATATCGGCTTCCATTAGAAAATAGGAGCTAATATTCATCGTATTGGCTGTATGCGCTTTTGACTCCAAAGCACTTACAGAAAAACTCGCTAATAGTGGTTTCCCATCATTGGTATTGGCATCAACAGAAACGGTTACTTTTTCCTTGGGTAGGTATTGTTTTTTATCGGTTACTACTGTAACGGTAAAATCCTTTTCATTTTCTATATAAACCAACCGTTCACTTTGGGGCTTCCTATCACCATCATAGAGGGTAACTTGTGCAATCCCTTCAGGAAAACTATTGGGTGGTAATATAAAGGCTGATAATTTACTACGTAGTATTTCTGTCCCTTCAAAATAAGAAACCCCTCGTACAGAAGCCTCTAAAGTCAGTGGTTTTTCTGGGTTTTTATCGAGGGTTTGCTGATTGGTTTTAATGGTAATTATTTTTTTCTCTTTATTGTTTGTGGCACTCAAAACATAGCCATATTCCAGTGCTTGGGGTAGAATTACTGTTGATTTTTCGTCTGTAACCGTAGTAATTGCAGCACTATAAGTTTCACCTTTTTGAGGTGTAATTACAAATGCCCCCATACCATCATGCTTGCTTTTAAAGATTGCAACTGCCGTACCATCAGCAGCAAACACTTCGCCCTTAACCGCTATAGGATAGCCGTAGCGATCTATTGCCTTAAAAGCCACCAAGCTAGAAACGTCTTCTAGTAAAGAACCGCCTTCTGGGAAAAACTGAATGTCTATAGCAGTGTCTTGATTGTTCTTTTTCCCCTTTTCTAACTCGTCTCCATTTGTAGGTTCCGATGCTGTAGCGGTATAATTATCACTTATGATATCTATCTCTTTTTTAAAAATAAAAGCATCCCCAAAGTTACGTGACCAATTGGTATAAGCTCTTAGTTGATACCTACCTGGTTTTACGCCTAGGGAATCTACCAAAATAAAATCGCCATGACCTAGCCCACTATCTAGCCTTGTAATATTCCGCTGTATTATTTTAGATTCTGGCGATAAGAGTTCTACATATAATAACTTACTTCGGTCTAAAAGCACATTGGTTTGGGCAGCTACGGAATAGGCTTTATACCAAAGATTTTCTCCTACAACGTAGTTGGACCTATCGGTATGCAGGTATACTTTTTCTGCCAGGGCAGCTGATTGTAAGTCGACGGATTGCCCGTGTGAAATGGAAATTGCAGCAAGCCCTATTATAAAACAAGCGAGGACTTGTGTTTTTAATCTTTTTGATGGCGTAAACATAAATAGTAATGGTTTTTGATTGGTGCTACTCTTGAGCTTAATACCTAAGTAAGACGCTAAAAGAGGGTGAAGGTTTAACCTTAAACCTGTTGTAAAAATTAAGTTGAGGAATTTGGCTATAAAACTTGATTTTCTAAAAGCCTGTAATTTCTTTTATTTTGTTGAAAAATGCCTTTTTTCGGTCTGAGTTAATACTCCAATCTACCGGTACACTTTGAAATCCAGATTCAAAACCTTCCCCTTTAAACCTATAATCAAAATACCCCCATGAAGCATAAGATTCTACAGAAGAACGAAGGTTGTAGGATTCTTTATCAAAATCAAAATGATCATCTTCATTAAAAAGAATCGGTTTTGTGGTATACCCTTTATCATCTCTTACTCTTTTAACCAAATCGGCTATTCTCTTTGGGTCTTTTAAACCATTGCCATGTAACAAAACAAAATCTGAATTTTCAATTACGCTTGTTGTTGGAAGCTTGCCTCCCGAAAAACTTGTACTCACCAATAACTTGCCTTCACTCAATTTTTGAACTCTTTTAATCAGTTCAGACACACGATTTGGCTGTAATATATCATGATCATATCTGATATTACATTCGTTATTAATCTCCACAATTATATTGCGATACTTCTTTTTAAGAATCCAATTGGTGATATTATCAACGGCATTTAAAACTGCCTTTTCATCTTTTAAGTGCTCATCTTGCCCAAAATAAAAATATCCAAGGATCACCACCATACCGAGCTTATCCGCTTTGTTTACTATTTTTTCCAATCTTTTAATATAGGCCGGTTTTAGATTTCCCAGATTATCAAAGGCCGTATTAATCCATCCGTGGTTGCCATAACCCAAGGGACTTCCGCCTTGAAGGTTTAGGGTAAATGCTAAGAGTCCATGCGATTTCCAATCAGACATTGCCTTCACAAATTCTGTTGTATTTCTATCAGCATCCCAAGTGTTGGTATCTGGGTATTTAAAATTAGTTCGGGTATCGGGGTTGCTATCATCAAAAATACCTTGTACCATTCTTGAATTAAAAAGAAGTCCTTCAATCTTATTTCCTTCCCAAGATTTGCCTTTATACGTAATCTCATCATTGATATAGAACTGCTCCCCTTGTATTGATACCGTTGTTTTTGGTTTTTTTGAATCAAACGAGATCAGTTGAAAAGTGAGGATTAGGATTCCAAAAACAACTCCAATTTTAAAAACTAAATTTTTCATGCAAGATTTTTATATGTGAATTTCAAGTGTTAAGATATTAATTTTTAGGAACTTCCTGTTTTATGATTTGTTTTAACTGGTTCAACCTACCTTCTACTTTACAACCTAGAAAAGAAAAACAATGTTATGCCTAAAATACAATAGGTATACCCCAAATAAAAATTCTTTTCGGATGAACTGCATATATGGCGCTTGAATTGCATTTATTTAGAAAATTCTGTATGATTCTCTACATATGGTCTGGGGTTCGTCGAATTTATAATTCAACAAGTGTACCCTGAGCATTACTGAGAAGCGAATACCATTCGTTTCGAAGGTAGCTAACGGAGTTAGTTGAAGGGCTTAGCAGAACTATCGAAAATTTTTAGTTTTAAATAGTTCTCGATACAATTTTTTCGTGCCTCAAAATCACTCGAACTGACATCTCTGTGCTATCAGCGTACTATACAAAGATTAAAAGATCTAAGAGTGAAAAACGAAAATTGAAAAGCCAGTTTCCTGTTGACAGTGGCAATAATGTTTCTAGGTTAAAGGTGAACTTACATCTTCATAGATAACAAAAACGACAAACAAAAACTAAGCGTAAAACTTGAACTGAGGTTTCGTTAAAAATAATCCGTCTTGTGATGAATTCAAATGGAATTTGAAGAAGTTAGCGATTATTTAGAAACCAAAGGAGAAGTTTAGCTGTGGTTTTGTCAGTCTAGATTTTTTGTTTCTTTTTCATCAATGGAAAAAGAAAGAGAACCAAGAGCCAGGAGGCAAGAATCAGCTTTCCAAAGCTAGACCTTCCTCGCAAAGAAGCAAGCGGTTACTATGTAGTAATTCGCTTATGCTCTAATCATACAATCCCGGGTATTCGGGAGTTTCAGCATCTCACCTTCTGAGATGTTTATGTGAGACCCTGAAATGAATTCAGGGTGACGGTAATTGAAAAATTAAGGTTTAATTGAAAATTGTCCACAAAAAAAGCGGGAAACCGATAAAGGTAATCCCGCTCTAACTAATTATAGTTAATGGAACGTGTGTATACTTATTCGTTAGAAGCCATCAACGCAAAGAACTTATCAATATTTGGTAAGATTACAATACGTGTTCTTCTATTTTTTGCTCTGTCTTCTTTAGTTTCGTTAGACGCTAAAGGTTGGTAGCTACTTCTTCCAGAAGCAATTAATTTCTCTGGAGAAACATTATATTTAGACTGTAGTTTCCGTACAATTGAAGTTGCTCTAAGCACACTTAAATCCCAGTTATCTGAAACCTTAGGAGTGTTGATAGATCTTGCATCTGTATGCCCTTCTACCATCACTTCAATACTTGGTTCCGAGTTAATGATATCTGCTAATTTTTGTAAAATACCATCTGCCTTACTACTTACATTGTAACTAGCAGTGTTAAACAATAACTTATCAGAAATAGAAATCATAACAACCGTATCCTCAATATCTATTGCAATATCTTCGTCTTCGTTAAGACTGTTGTCGCCAATAGCCTTGTTTAGGTTATACGAAAGCGCAAGATTCATAGAATCTTTTAGCGTCTTTGCATTGGCTAAATCAACTGCATTTACTTTACTTAAAGTTTCACGCATTTTTGATTTTTGGTTGTTAGAAATAACAACACCATCTGCAGAAATTAACTTTGCATCATTATCTTCTGTTAAGGTGTTAATTTTAGAATTATAGTCGGCAACTCTTGCTTCTATTTTTGCAAATTTAGCTTCTAATTCTTCTTTTTCTACAGCCGTTTTAGTCAGTTGACTTTTAGTAATTCCGTGCTCTTGTTGTAGTTGTACATATTTCTTTTTAGAAACACAAGATGCCAATACAGTTACTGCAGCTAATGTTAAAATTGTTTTTTTCATAATATAGATTTAGTTCTGCAATAGATACGAGCAGATGCTGAAAATAGATTTTATGAACGGCAATGTTTTATGTTATGTGCTGATTTTGTGAATATTAAAATCGACTTTTTTAGGGTATTAGGATTAAAAAAAGTAGTGAAAATTATCAAATTAATTGTTTTTCTTGATTTGATACACCTTAAAATTATCAATAGTCATGTGGTTTTTAACGGTTCTAAATCCGAAATACCCAGATGTATAGGGTATAGCATCCTGAAAATCTACAAATAAGTCATTATCCCTGTAATATTGAATAACTCCGTTATGTGCTACAATTTTAATATGATAGGTTTTATTTAGTGTCAACATATATTTAGCATCTGATAAGTTGTGTTCTGCAAGTAATGGCCTTTCACCAGTGCCAACGTATCTTCTAAAACGGGTAGTTTTATTGTTGTTCCCGCCTACGCCCATATAATACAATTGCAATGCATCGTAATTAGAAAATTTACCTCCTCGAGAGGCCGAATTAGCAAACAAATTTTCTGGATTTTCAGGGTCTGTTGCCATCCAAAAACAATTAAGGTCGGACACCCTATCATGGGTTCCTCCATTTTGAATTAAAAAAACATCATATTCTATAACAATAGACCCTTCCAATTTCTTATCTAACCAAACCGTACAACCTGAAACATCGTTTATTTCTAATTTTCCATTTTTTATGGATGTAGTTCCATTTGGCATTTGCTCTATCTTCCAGTTCGCTAATCCGGCATCAAAATCATCTCTAAAAATTAAAGTACTTGCATAGATTTCCCCTTTAATTTCAATGCTTTTGTTAAAGCTTTTACAAGAATAAAATAACCATACGGTTAGCATAACCACTATGACTCTACTTGTATTTATATGCTGTTTATTTCGCTTCATTACTGCTCTAATATAAGCCCCTTATTTTATTAATCCCTTACTTATTTGCACTTTTTTAGCAATGGAAAAGAAAAGAGATTCAAGAGTGAAAAGACAGTTTCCAGTTGGCAGTGGCAGTATTGTTTCTAGGTTAAAGGTGAACTTACATCTTCTTAGATGACAAAAACGACCTACAAAAACAAAGCGTAAAACTTGAATTGAGGATTCGTTAAAATAATCCGTCTTGTGATGCATTCAAATGCAATTTGAAGAAGTTAGCGATTATTTAGAATCCGAAAGATAAGTTTAGCTGTGCTTTTGTCAGTCTAGATTTTTTGTTTCTTTTTCATCGATGGAAAAAGAAAAGAGAAGACCTTTTCGTTTCAATAGTTTCTCGATACATTTTTTATTCCATTCTATTCCATAAAAAATACTCGAACTGATCGCTTTAGGTTACATCAAATTTTATGTCAAAAATTATCAGGCCTAAAAACCATCAACAATCAACCGACAACCAACAACTTTCAAGAAGCAGATTGCCACGGTTGTACCTCCATCGCAAAGAGATATCCTTCTAAAAATAAGCAATTAACCCTATTCTCTTGCTATGCTTCTCTCCTTGTAACACATCCTCATTATCGCAAATATATGGGACCCTGAAATAAATTCAGGGTGACGTAAAACTTAATGTAAACCTTGCCTCCGTTTTCGTAGTAAAGGATAAAAAAACAACCTACAAAAACTAAGCGTAAAACTTGAATTACCATTTCGTTAATAATAATCCGGTTTATCAAATGCAAAAAGAAAAAAGACCCAAGAGTGAAAAGTCAGTTTCCAGTTGGCAGTGGCAGTATTGCTTCTAGGTTAAAGGTGAACTTACATCTTCTTAGATGACAAAAACGACATACAAAAACTAAGCGTAAAACTTGAAGTGAGGATTCATTAAAAATAATCCGTCTTGTGATGAATTCAAATGGAATTTGAAGAAGTTAGCGATTATTTAGAATCCGAAAGAGAAGTTTAGCATTGGTTTTGTC
>NZ_JALKBA010000034.1 GCF_023015805.1 Cellulophaga sp. F20128 | reverse complement strand
AGAGAAGTTTAGCGTTGGTTTTGTCAGTCTAGATTTTTTGTTTCTTTTTCATCAATGGAAAAAGAAAGGAGAAGACCTTTTAGGTTCAATTGGTTTTCAATACACTATTTCATTCTTCAACAGCACTCGTCCCGAATGTTCGGGGACAACTAGGTACAGCGTATTTCTTAGGCATCATGTCACTTCGAGTGAATTATTTTATAGCGCTAGCGGAGAAATAATTTGTACTTCGACAGGCTCAGCAGAACTATCGAGAAGCTTTAAGGTTATTATTGTTCTCGATACAATTTTTCGTACCTCAAAATCACTCGAACTGACATTGCCTAAAAACCATCAACCTTCAACAGACAACAGTTAACCATTATAAAGTATTTAGATTTCAAAAGTTCTCGATACAAAATTCTGAAAGAAGAATTTCACTCGAACTGACATTATCCTAAAATCATAAAGCGTTTAGACGATCAACCAACAGCAATCAACCATAATAAAGCGTAAGGTTAATCAGAATACTCAAAAATGAATGCCCATTACAAAAGTTCTCGGTACAAAATCTTAAAAGAAGAATTTCACTAGAATAGCCTTTAAAATAGGATATAGTTTTATACTTTTAACGTCACAAATACTAGTAAAAATAACAGGGAATCCACAGCCCAAATCAAAATTTTATTTATGTTTTATTTTTTTAGTAAAAAGAAGTTCCTTGTAGATTATCTAGAAGGGTTTACTGACATACACAATCATATTCTCCCTGGTATAGATGATGGAGCAAAAACCACTGAAGAGTCCATTTCCATTTTAAAAGGATTTCAAGAAATTGGTATCACTAATTTTATAGCCACCCCACATATTATGGATGGGTATTACCCAAATACACCCAATAGTATTCACGAAGCTTTAGGGTCACTAAAAAATCAGTTGAAAACTGAAAATATCACCAATTTTACAATAGAAGCTGCGGCGGAACATATGGTTGATCCTTTTTTTGAATCAATTATAGACAGCAAGCAGATTATGCCTTTAAAAAAAGATTTTATTTTAATAGAGATGTCTTTTTTACAAGCATCCATTAATTTTGATGAAGCCATACAAAAACTAAAAAAAGCGAATTTATTTCCAATTTTAGCACACCCAGAACGCTATTCTTTTATACATACCAATTTTAACAAGTATGACGATTACAAAAAACAAGGAATGTATTTTCAATTAAATCTACTTTCTTTAAGCAATTATTACGGGGAAGCCGTGAAAAAAAATGCATTGAAATTACTGGATAACAAGCTGTTTGACTTTGTAGGTTCAGATGTTCATAACATAAGGCAATTAAATGCTATAAAAGAAATAAAAATACCCTTAAAAATAGCAGAAAAACTAGAGCCACTTATACACAACACCAGCTATAATTTTGGCTAAAATAAAAAATCCTCAGCTTCATAAAAATGAACAGAGGATTTTACTATTTTTACTAGCTACGTTTACTTTTTAAAGAATTGCCACCATTTTTTTTGATCAACTCCATAACCATATCCATACTTTCCTCCATAACCTAAATCCGATTCGTTCACATGGTTTACCACAAAACTAAGGTTGTTTATTTTACCTTCTTCCAATAAATTGATTGGATGTTGAATCACCTTATTTTCAGTTGCTCCTGCCCTAGTTACATATAAAATTTGACTTGCATATTTACTTATCAATAAGGTATCGGTTACTACAACCATTGGTGCTGTATCTACAATAACATAATCGTATTTTTCAGATACTTCGTTAAAAAGAATTTCCATTTTTTTATCCATTAGTATTTCTGCCGGATTAGGAGGAATCATTCCTGAGTATATAATATCTAAATTAGGAGATTCGGGAGTCGAAGGTCTAATAATTTCTTGTAAGGTTGTCCCTGACGTTAGATATTCTGTTAAACCAGCATACTTGGTTCGTACATTGTTTTTACTGTAAGATTCATCAAACAGCGTATATAATTTAGGATTCCGAATATCAGCCCCTATTAACAAAACTTTTTTATTGGTATTTGCAAATATTAAAGCAAGGTTAGAAGCCAACAAGGTTTTTCCTTCTCCGGAAACACTAGAAGTTATAAAAACAATATTATTCTTATTCTTAGTTTTAGCCTGCTGCGCCTGCAATAAATAATCAATATTGGTTCGTAATATCCGTAAAGATTCCGCCAAAACTGATCTATCATTTGACTGTACTAATTTTATTTTACTTTTTATTTTCGGAATTTCTGCTAAAACCGGAATTGTTCCTACCAGCTTTTCCAAATCAATTTTATTATGGATTTTATTATCCAATAAATCTTTCACATAAATAAACCCAAACGGAATAAAAAGACCCGCCACAATGGCCATAAAATAAATATTTCTTTTTATAGGAGACACAGGACCATTCCCCAGATTATAGGCATAATCTATGGTCTTCAACTTAGGAGTTGCAGAGGCAAAAGCAATTTGAGACTCTTCACGTCTTTGCAATAGAAAAAGATAAATTCCCTCAATACTATTCTGCTTCCGCGTAATATCCGTTAGTTTCCGCTGATTTATAGGGGATACATACAACTTGGATTTAAATTGACTTACTTGCTTGCTTAAACTGTTTACTTGCAAGCCTAATGCATTCTTTGTATTTGCCAAACTAGAGGCTACACCCTGCTTTATTCCTGACAACTCATCATTTAACCGTTTTACGGCGGGATTATTAGAGCTGGCGTTCTTTAATAAATTATCTCTGGTAATAACCAGTTCATTGTATTTATTTACCGCATCGTTGATTGAAGGATCTTGAATTACACCACTTGGGAGCACATCAAATCCGTCCTGATTTTGAACCTGATTTGTAAGGGCTTCAACAACTCCCAACCGGATTTTAGCACCTTCTAATTCTTGTTCACTTGAAGAACTCATACCATAATTAAAACTAGCTTCACTTTCTATATCAGTTACCCCTTTTGAACTTCTAAAATCTTGTTCTTCTTGGTCATACCCAGATAAGCTCGATGCTATAACTTCTATTCTATCATTGATAAAATTGGAAGTTTTGTCTGCAATAGCCTTTCTTCCAGCCGAGGCATTATTATTATAAATTTTAATTAGCTCGTTGAGAATATCTTTTGCTTTTTGCTGGTCATTGTCTGTTAAATACAAATCTAACATTCGGGACCCTTTTTCGGTGGGAGCAATACTCACTCTATCTCTATAGCCACTAGCCACAACTTCTATTGGAGATACAAGTACCTTATATCTTTTGCCTATAAAACCCTTTGAGTTTGATAATCTAGAAAGGTTTGGAGTTATAACAATATCCCCAACAACCGTTAATACCTTAGAGCCAAAAGAGTATTTTTTAACTTCCCCTTCTTCAGATTTGGAAAACCCAAAGGTTTCTTCATTTAAAAAATCGATATAAAAGGAAAAACCTGTTTTATTAACGATGGAATCGTGTTCTAAAAAGTTAATGGTAAAGGGCGGATTTTTATATACTTCCGTTTCTAAGACTCTACCTTCTGTAAAAATGCGGACATTTAGATTTAGGTTATCTACCATTTCTATAAAGTTAGACCTGGATTTAATAGACAAAATTTCATCCAATACTTCCACATCACTATCCCCAGAAAAACCACCCAAATCTTTTAAGACACTTAATTCACTTTTAGAACCTTGTTCTGATAAGATTTGTATTTTGGCGATGGCCGAATATTGAGGCGTAGTATATCGTATATTAACATACGCCAATGAAAGGGCTATTACCAAAGCTAAAACAAACCAAATCCAATTTTTAGTATAATTCTTTACAATTTCTTTAATATCAAAACTACTTTTAATACTATTCTTAGAATCTAAATCCATATATTTTCATTCAAATTTTTATCGATAGCTTTTAATTTCTTGTAATTATTACTAATGCGGTTGTTGTCAAGGACAAAAGTATAGATGCTACAGAAAACACTAAGGATCTACTATCTGCTTTCGATGCATTTACCTCAGAACCATTAGGTTCTACATAAATAACATCGTTTTGGGTAAGGTAGTACACCGGTGAATTTAAAACCTCCTTTTTAGTTAAATCTATACGGGTAGAGACTTTAGTGCCATTAAAATCGCGCATCACCAAAACATTATCTCTACGTCCTGTAATGGTAAGATCTCCTGCAAGACCAAGTACCTGCAAAATGGTGGTACGCTGCCCTTCTATCTCAAACGTGCCAGGACTATTTACCTGACCTAAGACTGTTACCACAAAACTCTTTAGGGATACATGCACATTTGGATCTTTTAAATGACCATCTCCTATTAATTTATTCCGAATGGCTTCTTTTACTTCTGTTAATGACAGTCCCTTTACCTCTAACACCCCTAATACAGGTAATACAATATTCCCATCTAAATCTACTGAATAGGTCATTTGGCCACCAATTGCCGCTTCACCTAAAGAAGCTCCAGCTACCATATTAAAAGGTGCACTAGCTATAGGATCTTCAGAGGTAATACTAATACCCATCTTATCTCCTACTTTAAATCGTGGTACAAAGGTATCTGTGTCAACCATAGTTTCAAAGGAAGAAAGGTCTTGAAAATAAGCAATATCCTTTCGGGATGCACATGAAGCCAATAAAACCCCAATTAAAGCCAGTAGTAAATAATTATTCTTAGTGTACATTGTAATGATTTTTATAAATGAGTGTAAGTATATAAAATTATGGTTGAAATATTTTGGTTGTTGCTTCAATTTTATCAACAAGTTGTGGTGGTTCTTTTTTAGCATCTAATTTACAAAGTTCAGAATTGCTCGAAATAAATTCAGGTACAATCTGTTTCATCAAACTTATGGTATTTGGCTTAAAAAACATATTGTTTACACAAAGTTCATCAATTAAAGAGCGGGTTTGTATATAATCTAATTCTCGAACTTTCCCAATCATTATTTTCTTATGATAGGTTGGCATTGTATTTTCTCCGTTTGCTAATAATTCTTCGTATAATTTTTCTCCAGGTCTAAGTCCTGTTATTTTTATATCTATTTCTTCTGGATATTTTAAACCACACAGTTTAATCATATTTTTGGCAAGATCAAATATTTTAACAGATTCTCCCATATCAAAGATAAAAATCTCTCCTCCTTGTCCCATAGCCCCTGCTTCTAAAACCAATTGAGACGCTTCAGGGATAGTCATAAAAAAGCGGGTCACATCCTTATGGGTTACCGTCAATGGTCCTCCTTTATCGATCTGCTTTTTAAATAGAGGTATTACGGACCCATTTGAGCCTAATACATTACCAAAACGTGTGGTAATAAACTTCGTTTTATGCTCTTGTTGCATACAGCTAATATACATTTCAGCAATTCGTTTTGTACCTCCCATAACATTGGTAGGGTTTACGGCCTTATCTGTGGATACAAATATAAATTTATCTACATTATACTGAATAGATAGATCTGCTAATACCTTGGTGCCTGCAACATTTATCTTAATGGCTTCATAAGAATTGTACTCCATTAGTGGTACATGTTTATAAGCCGCTGCATGAAACACCATATTGGGATTGTGCTCTTGAAAAATATGATTCAATCTATTTTTATCTCTAATATCGCCTACAATCGCCAAAAAATTATGATAACCGTTCTGTTTTAATTCTTGCTGCAGATCATATAAGGCAGATTCTGCCTGGTCTATAACAATTAAAGATTTGTAATTGTATTTACAAATTTGCCGAACCAATTCACTTCCTATAGACCCTGCACCTCCAGTTACAATAACCACCTTATCTTTTAATTCCTCGGCTATTTTTGAGTTCTCAATATTTATAGGCGCTCTATCCAATAAATCCTCTATCTGAATTTGTTTAATCTGAGAAAATTTCAATTCCCCATTAATCCAATCCTCTACCGGAGGAACTATTTTAACTTTCACCGGAAAATCAACCAATCCTTCTACAAGGCCTCGTAAGGCCGTTGGACTAATATTTTGAATAGAGAAAATTACTTCTGAAATATTATTTTCAACAATAAAATTTTCTGTCAAATCCCTTTTGTCGTAAACGCGTACTCCGTTTATACTCTTTCCTGCCTTTTTACTATTGTTGTCAATATAGCCTACTACTTTAATATTGGATTTAGAATGGTTGGTAATGGCGCTGTGTGTTATAATTCCAGACTCACCCGCTCCATATATCAATACACGTTTATGGTCCATCATACTTTTATTGACAATACTCTGATAGATAGATTTAAAGATATATCTAGATGCAGACAAGGCCAAGAAACCTATTAAACTATGAACAATAATAATTTGAAGTGGTATGGTTGTCCAACCAAAAATAGCTAATTTTTTATTTGCCAGTACTAGTAGAATCATAAGAATACTAGATAAGCAAATGGCATTAAAGATATTATAGATATCCTTTACACCCGTATGCCTAACAACACCTTTGTAAGAGCCTGTCATTAAAAAGGCCACCGTTGCCACTAGGGCTACAATGGGCAACTGAAACGGCAATTGCGCAACATCAAAATCTAGCGTTAAATTATAACGTACTAAATACGACAAAATAAATGCCAAAATCATTATAGCTACATCGATACATAAAACGAGCCATTTTGAAGCATATCTTGCTACATTATTGTTTAAGTAATTTTTTATCATAATATATGGGACTTAATTATGTGTACTACTCTTTCTAAATCTTCTTCTTCTAAATTGGATCCACTTGGCAAACACAAGCCTCTTTCAAATAGGTTTTCAGAAGTTCCATCCATATAATTTGGACAATTCTCAAAAACGGGCTGTACATGCATTGGTTTCCAAAGGGGACGAGATTCTATATTTTCCTTTTCCAAAGCCAAACGAATTGCCTCTCTACTATTAAATGACGGAGTTAAAATACAACTCAGCCATCGGTTAGAAAAACTTCCTTTGGGTTCATCCAAAAATTCAATGGATGGAATCGCATTCAAATTATCATAATAATACTGATAATTTGCTCTTCTAGCAGCTACTCTATCGTCTAAAACGAGCATCTGTCCTCTTCCTATACCTGCCAGAACATTACTCATTCTGTAGTTATAACCAACAACAGAATGTTGGTAATGTGGGGCCTCATCTCTAGCCTGAGTGGCTAAAAACACGGCTTTCTTTTTTACCTCTTCATTTTTACTCGTTAAGGCACCTCCACCAGAAGTTGTTATTATTTTGTTTCCATTAAAAGATAAGATACCAATATCTCCAAAACTTCCACATTTTATAGCATTGTATGTACTGCCTAAAGCTTCGGCACTATCTTCTACAATAGGAATATTAAATTCAGTAGCTACCTTTTGTACTTCTGTAACTTTATAAGGCATTCCGTACAAATGAACCGCTACAATAGCTTTGGGCTTTTTTCCCTTTGCTATTCTGTCTACAATGGCTTTCCTCAGTAATATGGGAGAAATATTCCATGTATCCTTTTCGCTATCTACAAAAACAGGGGTTGCACCCAAATACGCTATAGGATTGGCCGATGCAGAAAAGGTAAAGCTTTGACACAATACTTCATCCCCACTAGAGACTCCTAATAATTCTAAGGCTAAATGTATGGCACCAGTTCCTGAACTCAAAGCTGCAACATGTACATTATTATCGATATAGGTTGCAATTGCATTTTCAAAAGAAGTTACATTGGGCCCTAAAGGAGCTATCCAATTGGTGTCAAAAGCTTCTTTTACAAATTTTTGTTCATCCCCACCCATATGAGGTGATGAAAGCCATATCTTACTTTGTTCTGCCATAAAACTTAATTTCTAACTACGAAATAAACGATTATTGTTTGTATTAACTCCTCAAATTTATTGCATTTATCCTCAACAAAAGCCTTGTCTTTTATTAATTCGGTAAAGTCTTATATATATCGATTAAATACTACATTTCAGTATTTTCAACTAATTTAAGGGTAATTTAAAGATGTTGCACTCAAAATTGTATATCTGGGTAAAAATACATACTAAGTGTACTAAAATTGATATTTTTAGAAGTGCTAGCATCCCTTTTTTATGCAAATTAACATTTCTTACAACAAAGTAGGGATGGTTATCTCATCTATTTGTTCCCCTTAAACTATGCTCTGTAAATAGGACTAGGATGTCAGTTCCAGTGCTATTGAAGAATGAAATAGTGGATAGAGAACAATGACAATTCTAAAGCTATTTAATAGTCCTTTTGAGCCTGTCTAAGTACTAATTTCTCTGCATACTTAGAATGCAAAAAGTACTAGGATGTCAGTTCGAGTGTTTTTTGTGGAATAGAATGGAACAAAAAATGTATCGAGAACCAATTGAACCTAAAAGGTCTTCTCCTTTCTTTTTCCATCGATGAAAAAGAAACAAAAAATCTAGACTAACATTGTTAGTTGTTGGTTGATCGTTGATGGTTCTTAGGCCTGATAATTTTGGACATAAAATTTGATGTAACCTAAAGCGGTCAGTTCGAGTGTTTTTTGTGGAATAGAATGGAACAAAAAATGTATCGAGAACCAATTGAATCTAAAAGGTCTTCTCCTTTCTTTTTTCATTGATGAAAAAGAAACAAAAAATCTAGACTGACATTGTTCGTTATTGGTTGATCGTTGATTGTCGAAACGCTTTATGATTTTAGGATAATGTCAGTTCGAGTGAAATTCTATTTTCAGAATTTAGTATCGAGAACTTTTGAAATCTAAATGCTTCTCGATACTAATTATTTCTTCGCTAGCGCTACAAAACAATTCACTCGAAGTGACATTGAGTTTTTCTATATCGTTTTGTCCTCCAAACAATCGGAGCGAGTGCTATTGAAGAATGAAATAGTGTATCGAGAACCAATTGAACCTAAAAGGTCTTCTCCTTTCTTTTTCCATTGATGAAAAAGAAACAAAAAATCTAGACTGACAAAACCAACGCTAAACTTCTCT
>NZ_JALKBA010000033.1 GCF_023015805.1 Cellulophaga sp. F20128 | reverse complement strand
GCAGCCTGGGAAGCGCTAGATTGTGATGGGGACGGAGTAACCAATGGTGATGAGACTACAGACAATACAGATCCATTAGACGGTTGTTCTTTTCTACCAGCAAGTATAACCCTTACACCAAGTACAGCCTGGGAAACGCTAGACTGTGATGGGGACGGAGTAACCAATGGTGACGAGACTACAGACAATACAGATCCATTAGACGGTTGTTCCTATTTAGCATCAAGTGTAACCCTTACTCCAAATGCAGCCTGGGAAGCACTAGATTGTGATGGAGACGGAGTAACCAATGGCGATGAAACTACAGACAATACAGACCCATTAGACGGTTGTTCCTATTTAGCATCAAGTGTAACCCTTACACCAAGTACAGCTTGGGAAGCGTTGGACTGTGATGGCGATGGAGTAACCAATGGTGACGAGACTACAGACAATACAGATCCATTAGACGGTTGTTCCTATTTAGCATCAAGTGTAACGCTTACACCAAGTACAGCTTGGGAAGCGTTAGATTGTGATGATGACGGAAATCCTAATGGAGGTGATCCTAATCCTTTGGTTGCAACTGCAGTGGATGATTATGGAGAAACAGCCGCATTAACCAAAATTGAAATTAATATTTTGGCTAATGATGACTTTTTACCTAATTCTGATCCAAATAATTTAGGTTTTAATACTATTACACAAACAGGAGGAACCGCAGTAGGAGTAGTAACTTTTGACGCAGATACCGGTTTGTTTTCTTATATACCTGATGCTTCTGAATCAGATACTAATGTTACTATTCTGTATCAAGTATGTAATACAATTCCGGATCCAATAGTATGTGCTACAGCGACCATTACAATCAAAGTAGGTCCAGATGCAACCTACATTATGGCCGTAGATGATGATTATAGTTCAAATGAAATAGATGGTAGTACAGGGGGAACAGTGCCTAATAGTAATGTTTTATCTAACGATACTGTAAATGGTAATACCGCTACTACCTCCAACGTTGTGATTACATCTACCCCAACAGGACCATTGGTAATTAATAATGATGGTACAGTTAGTGTTGAAAGTGGAACTAGCCCCGGAGTTTATATGATTGAATATACTATTTGTGAAGAAGGTAATCCTAACAATTGTGATAGCGCCATAGTAACTGTAAAGGTTAAGGCTCCAGAAGCAATTGTTGTAATGCAGATGGTTACTCCAAATAGTGATGGTAAAAATGACTTCTTATGGATTACAGGTGTTCAAGCTGCTCCAAATAATAGTATTCGCATCTACAATAGATGGGGAGTAGCAGTCTTTGAAGCTCAAGGTTATAATAATCAAACTAATGTTTTTGATGGTAGATCTAAAGGAAGATCAACTGTGAAATCTGGAGAAGTACTACCTGCAGGAGTTTATTATTATATTTTTGATTATGAACTTAATGGGAGCAATAATACAGATAGTGGTTATCTATATGTAAGTAAATAACATATTTAATAGCATAAAATGATAAAAATTAAAAGAGGCATAATTGCAACTGGAGTATTATTGTTACTTGTATTGGAAAATGCAAATGCACAACAAGATGCACAGTACACTCAATATATGTTTAATACCTTAACGGTGAATCCGGCTTATGCAGGGTCTCGAGGACAATTAAGTATTGCTGCTTTATATAGGGCGCAATGGGTTGGTTTAGAAGGTGCACCAACTACGCAAACATTGAATATTCACTCACCAATTAGGAATAGTAGATTGGGCTACGGTGTGTCTATTGTTAATGATGAGATTGGAGATGGAGTGGTACAGGACACCCAGTTGGATGCTACAGTTTCTTATACCGTTAACTTGGCTAGGGATAAAAAATTATCTTTTGGGCTTAAAGCTGGTGGTAACCTATTAAACTTGGATTTTGAAAAGCTAAGAAGGTATCAAGAAGAAGTTGTTGCAACAGATAATATTGAAAATAAATTTTCTCCAAATTTTGGAGTAGGTGTGTATTACCATACCGATAAATTTTATTTGGGTTTTTCAGCACCCAATTTAATAGAAACCAATCATTTTGATAATTCAGAAACTGATGCAAATTCGGTGCAGTTTTTATCCAGAGATAAGGTTAACTTCTATGCAATAACGGGTTATGTTTTTGATTTAAATAGTTTTCTAAAGTTTAAACCGGCCTTATTAACAAAAGTAGTTGGAGGGGCTCCAATTCAAATTGAT
Source organism: Cellulophaga sp. F20128 (assembly GCF_023015805.1). Taxonomy (GTDB): domain Bacteria; phylum Bacteroidota; class Bacteroidia; order Flavobacteriales; family Flavobacteriaceae; genus Cellulophaga. The sequence continues at coordinate 8,556 of NZ_JALKBA010000033.1, read as the reverse complement.
GCATCTGCAAATTTTATGTTTAATGAAAAATTTACATTTGGTGGTGCATATCGATGGAATGCGGCAGTAAGTGCCCTAGCCGGTTTTCAAGTATCAGATCAAATAATGATAGGCTTGGCTTATGATAAGGAAACAACAGAATTAGGAGGAACGCAATTTAATGACGGGTCTTTTGAAATATTTTTAAGATTTGAATTGGTAAAAGCTTTTGAAAAATTAGTATCACCTAGATTTTTCTAAATACAAAAATAGAGAACCTATGAGTAAAAAAATAATAGTAATAGTTGTCATGGTGTTTTGTATGGTAGGGAATTTATATTCTCAAGATAGACTCATAGAAAAAGGAAACGAAAAATATAGGAGTTATTCTTTTAGCCCTGCAATAGATATATATACCAAGGTTATCGAAAAAGGGTTTGTTTCTGCAGAATTGCTGGGTAAGTTGGCAAATTCTTATTACTTCAATGCAGATTATAAGAACGCAGCTGAAATTTATAAACGACTAGTTACTGAATATGAGGCAGAAGTAGATCCTGGTCAATATTTTAGATATGCCCAAACATTAAGAACGTTAGATGAATATGAGTTGTCCAATGAAATATTAAAAAAGTTTTATAATTTAACTTCAAGTGGAGCCAAAGCTTCATTGCAAAAAGATAAGGCCTATACCTTAGAAGATATAAGAAAAAATACAGATAAGTTTAAGGTTTTAAAATTTGATCACAATACGATTTACAATGAATTTGCGCCGTCATTTTATAATAAAGGGCTTATTTTTTCTTCAGATAGGGACACGGGAAATTTAGCTAAATATAGGCATACCTGGAATTCAAAGGGTTTTTTGGACCTGTATAAAATTAATGCCGATAGTAGTTCCGTAAACAACATAAGTAAATTAGGAAATGCAGTAAACACAAGGTATCATGAATCTACATCTGCCATAAGTAAAGATGGTAAAACAATGTACTTTACTAGTAATAATTCCAAAGATGGTAAAACTATAAAAGCGGATGATGGTATTGTGCGTTTAAAAATATTTAGAGCAACAATAGTTGATGGTGAATGGACAGATATCATAGAATTACCTTTTAATAGTGATGCCTATTCGGTAGCACATCCCGCCTTTAGTACAGATGAAAAAACACTTTATTTCGCGTCCGATATGCCAGGGACACTTGGTGAGTCCGATATCTTTAAAGTTGCAATAAACAATGATGATACCTATGGAACTCCAGAGAATTTGGGAAGCAATATAAATACAGATTCTAGAGAAACATTTCCATATATTTCTAAAGAAGGAGTGCTTTACTTTTCTTCAGATGGGCATTTGGGCTTAGGAGGTTTGGATGTTTTTGCGACTAAAATTAACCAGAATAATTTGCCTGGCGCTGTAGTTAATGTTGGAGCACCGGTAAATAGTAATATGGACGATTTTACCTTTATTTTTGATTCTGAAAATAGAAATGGATATTTTGCATCAAACAGAATGGAGGGAATTGGGGAAGATGATATTTATGCAGTAGTAGAGAATGAGCCTCTAGAATTAGAATGTATACAACAAATTACAGGAACGGTTAGAGATAAAATATCTAATGAAATATTAGTCGGGGCGGCTATTAAGGTTATCGATGAGAATAACGAAGAGCTATCATCTACAATTATGAGTTCTACAGGGATCTATAAAACTTCTGTAGACTGTAATACTGGTAATTTTGTGAGAGCCGTAGTAGATGGTTATGTGCCTTCAGAAAAGTATATAGGTATTTCTGATGGAGGAGAGCAGGTCATTGATTTTTATTTAGAACGGGATAAGGTTACTGCTGGTTTTGGAGATGATTTAGCTAAATTATTACAACTTAGTACTATCTATTTTGATTTAAACAAGTACAACATTCGTGCAGATGCTGAGATTGAAATACAAAAGGTTATTGTAGCCATGGAAAAATTTTCTAGCTTAAAAATCAAAGTAAACTCTCATACGGATAGTAGAGGAAAAGATGCGTATAATTTATGGCTTTCTCAAAAAAGAGCAGAGTCTACTGTTAATTATATGATTGCTATGGGGATTGATGCAGAACGTTTACAAGGGGAAGGTTTTGGAGAAAAGCGTTTGGTAAATAAATGCGATAATGGTGTAGTTTGCTCTAATAAAGAACATGAATTGAATAGAAGATCTGAATTCATCATTTTAGAATAAAGGAAAGTAAATGGTTTCATTGATAGGGCTTTGATTAAAAATCAAAGCCCTATTTTATTTGTAGTATTTGCATTACAAACACATCTTTGTGTCGTATTTTTCTTTGTTTAAGGCTTCATTTTTACAGGGTTAGACCTTGTATTATGGGTTGTACACAACATTAATTGCTTGTTTAATAAGTTAGCTTGTAATTTAGCGAATAGATAATATTCTATACTAATGAAATTATTAAGCACAAAAATTACATTTATCTTTCTATTGTTTACGGCCTTAGCAATGGGGCAAGAAACCTATCGGGATAATTTTAGTTCTAAATCCTACTCAAACAATGATGGGTCCTCTAATTTTTCAACGAGTTGGAACGAATCTAATGATAATAATAATGCAAGTTCAGGTAATATAAGAATTACTGGAAATAGATTACGATTTGAAGAAATTTCTAAAAATGATGAAAGAATTCAAAGATCTGTAGATTTAAATGGTGCGTCTGCTGCCACCTTATCATTTAATTGGGAAACAGTAGATCTGGATGGTTCTGGTGGAAATAGAGAGGAATTGAGCGTTCAAATTTCATCCAATGGTACTTCGTTTACAACAATAGGTACTTTTAGGGGAGACCAATCAGGAACATTTAGTCAAAATATTTTATCCTATGCCTCTGCCAATACAACTGTTCGATTTATTAATCTAAGTAATTGGCAATATGGGGATTGGGAAGAGGATGAGTATGTTTATATTGACAATTTTTTAATTTCTGCTACCTTCCCTCCGCCAACTCCAATTATAGAAGTGAATAATGTAACAGTTAATGAGGGTGCTGCCAATGCTACCTTTACTGTAACGCATACTGGAGCGGGAACCGCACTGCCTTTTACTGTAAACTACACAACCATAAACGGTTCCGCAACTTCTGGTAGCGACTATACAGCTACTTCAGGACCGTTAGTTTTTAGCGGTACCACGGGGGAAACTAAAAGTATTACAGTTCCAATTTTGGATGATCCTATGGTTGAAAGCTTGGAGACCTTTGTCATTCAGTTTACAAGTGTTAGTAATCTATCTGTAGATATTTCAGATACCGGAACAGGTTCAATTACAGATAATGACTCCTATACGATAACAAATGGAGGAACGGATACTACTTGTAGTGGTGCATTTTTTGATTCTGGTGGAATTTCGGGGAATCATTCAAATAACGAAAATAGTACTTATACGCTTTGTCCAAATACCGTTAATACAGATGTTAGAATAGATTTCACCAGTTTTGACGTCGAATCTGGGTATGATTTCTTATACATTTACGATGGCACAACAACATCAGCCACATTAATTGGCCAATTCCACAATGGTAATCCACCACCATCAACAATAACGGCTTCTAACCCAGCAGGATGTTTAACTTTTAGATTTGTATCTGATTATAGCGTTAATAATTCAGGTTGGGAAGCTTCAATTTCTTGTTCAACCAGAGGCCCAGTTCTTAGTATTGACGATGTAACGGTAGATGAAGATGGTGCAAATGCCATATTTACAGTAGAACATACAGATTCAAATGCCTTTGGTCCGTTTACGGTTAATTACCAAACAGTAAATGGCACAGCAACTTCTGGTAGTGACTATACTTCCACAACTGGAACTTTATATTTTACTGGGACAGCAGGGGATACAGAAACGATTACAGTTCCTATTTTAGATGATGGAGCGATTGAAAACCCGGAAAATTTTACAATTCAATTTACAAGTTCATCAAATAATACAGTTGATATTTCGGATACCGCTACGGGAACCATAATAGATGATGATGCATTAATTATGACCAATGGAGGCACTGCAAATACGTGTAGTGATACATTTTTTGATCCTGGCGGAGTTAATAATTATAGTAATAATGAAAATGTAGTCTATACAATTTGTCCAGATACAGCAGATACTTATATCAATGTGGACTTTACAAGTTTTGAAGTAGTTACAGGTGATGTTCTTTATGTCTATGATGGAGATTCTACCAGTGACCCACTGATAGGACAATATGATAGTGCAAATATTCCAACAGTAATAAATTCATCAGATGCTTCAGGATGTTTAACTTTTAGATTTACATCTAACGGCAATAGTACAGGAGCAGGTTGGGAAGCAGCGGTTAGTTGTTATCCAGAAGGTCCAGTAATTGTCATTGATGATATTTCTTTTGATGAGGATATAGGGAATGCCGTATTTACAGTAAGATCTACACGTGCGGCACATGGCACAACTGTTTTCTTGTTTGGATTTCAAAATAGACCTTTTACGGTAGATTTTCAAACAGTTAACGGAACGGCTCTTTCTGGCAGCGATTATACGGCTACTTCAGGAACCTTGACATTTAGTGGCGCATTAAATAATGTGCAAACTATTTCTATACCAATAGCAAACGATGGTTTGCCAGAATTTGCTGAAGATTTTTCAATAGAATTTACAGGAGCAACTGCACAGTATGCAACGGTAAACTATTCAGATATGGGAACAGGAACCATAAACTCACAGATATTAGCAAATGATCCCTTGACCCTATTTCAAGAATTTGATGGCTATTATGACTATTCTACCACGGGGGGTACCTTAAGAACTGGAGCAAATGGAGCATCTCCTTGTGATGTAACCACATCCTCATCTAATAGTTTAATTTCTCCAATACCAAATACAGCAACAATTGAAAGGGCTTATTTGTATTGGGCACATTCTAATACCGTTAGGGATGACCAAGTAACTTTTGAAGGTCAAACAGTATCCGCAAATTATTTATATCAGACATCTTTGACCAATCGAAATTTTTATGGCTATGTCAGTGATGTCACGGCTATAGTTCAGGGGGTAGCTAACCCTTCAACAAATGTTTTTGATTTTAGTGATTTGGATATAGATAATACGGGTAGTTATTGCACTACTTCTACAGTATTAGGTGGGTGGACATTGATCGTTTTTTATGAAGATCCTTCCTTACCCGCTGTAAATATTAACTTATATCAAGGATTTGATGGACTTAGTAATGAAGGAACATCTTTCACCTTAGATTCATTTTATGCGATTTCTGGATCGGGAGCAAAAGCTTCATTTTTATCTTGGGAAGGAGATCCTGATTTAAATGGTTCTAGTTCTGGTTCAACTAATCCAGAAGCATTGTCAATCACAAATCAATCCAATACAACTTTTGCACTTTCTGGCGACGGAGGTCAGTCAGGGAATAACGCTTATAATTCTACCATTTATGACAATACAGTAAGTCCGGTTTATAATACATCAAATTCATATGGAGTAGATTTGGATACCTATGATATTTCTAGTTTTATATCTCCAACAGATAGCCAGGTAACAGCAAATGTTGATGTAGGGCAAGATTTTGTAATATCAGCAGCTGTGGTATTAAAAGTACCCTCAAACTTAATTGCAGGTAATGTATTTGAAGATGTTAATTATCCTGGCGGCTTAGGACGTAATAAAATCGCTTCAGGGGGTATAGGAACCTCTGGCACAATTGTAGAGCTTTTTGATGCCTCAGGTACCTTTGTTCAAAGAAAAAACACAGATATCAATGGTAATTATTCCTTTGGAGGAATGGCTGATGGAGATTACAGTATTAAAGTAGTGAATTCTACTGTGAGGTCTAATAGAGGAGGCGGATTAAATTGCTCAGCCTGTTACCCCATACAAACCTATAGAACCTTTAAAGGCGCTTCTTCCATAATAGAAGTAACCAATGAAGTGGGAGGAAAAAACCCTAGTGCTACCCAAGATGTTGCTCTAGGAGTTTTAACAAATGCACAAAGTGTGTCAAGCGTCTCAGTTTCCGGTAATGGAGTGGTGGGAATTAATTTTGGCTACAACTTTAACACTATCGTAAATTCTAATTTTTACGGACAAGGTACGTTAGAACAGTTTATTATAAATTCCAATAACCTAGGGGAAGCGATCTTGGATATTGAGGCCAATTCTATTTTTAACCCAGCCTTGGGAGAAGATGTTTCTGTTTTTATGATTCCATCGGCATCAGATCCATTAGGAAGAACTATGGATGTAAACTTTTCTGGTGGCGTAATTACAATAACGAATACCATTGCTTTGTCAGAAATTACGTCAAGTAATACACATATTGATGGCAGAACACAAACTGCAAACATAGGCGATACAAATTCAGGTTCCATTGGAACAGGAGGAACTGTTGGTGTAGATGCAGCATCTTTACCTGTTTATTCCTTACCAGAAATTGCCATTAATGGTGATGATAAAGTCGGATTAACATTAGATGGTGACCCATCGAATGTGGTGATAAGAAATTTAGCTATATATAATGCTACAAGGGCCATAGAAGGAAAAGGAGATGGAGGCTTAGGAACAAATAGGACAGTATCAGAAATGTTGTTAGGAGTTTTGCCTAATGGTAATGATCCAGGTGCAGCATTACGCAATACGTCTTATGGTGTTCGATTAGAATCTCCTGCACAAATAACCGTAAACGCTTCATACATTGGCTATAATGGCAATGGAGGATTGTTAGGAGTGTCTAGTGGATCAAAGCTAAGTGCTACCTATAATGAAGTATTCTTAAATGGAGGTGATACCGATTCACATGATGGAATAGATGTAGATGGCGTTGATGGCACCATTCAATACAATTTAATTTATGGGCAAAAAACCTTGTCAGGAACTCCTTCTGGAGATGGAGGTAATGGAATAGAGTTGGGTTCAACATTAGCTATTTCGGGGAATAACTTAATAGAAAACAATACAATCTATAACAATGTTTCTGCCGGTGTAAACTTAAGAAACGGAGCAAGTGGAAATACAGTTTCAAAAAACATTATACATAATAATGAGGTTGGTATTTCCGTAAATAATGAAAGTAGCTCAGCTAATTCTAATAGATTTACACAAAATAGTATATATGCAAACAATGGTTTGGGTATCGATTTGTATGGAGGAGGAACAGGAACTTTTGATGGAGTTACTTTAAATGACAATGGAGATACAGATAATGGTGCTAATGATTTATTGAATTTCCCAATAATTTCTGGAGCATATCAATCGGGTAGTACGTTTATTATTGAAGGATGGGCTAGACCGGGTGCTATTATTGAAGTGTTTTTAACAGATATAAGTGAAGGTACAGCCGTCGCTGGAGACAATGAATTTGGAATGTCAACAGATTATGGTGAGGGACAAGTTTATTTAGGAACCTTTATTGAAGGCAGTGGTTCTGACACAGATAATAGTTCATCTTCCTATTTGGATGAAGATGGAAATACGGATACCACCAATAGGTATAAGTTTGTTACGGCCTTACCACCGGGTTCTGGTGCCGCCTTGGGGAAATATATTACAGCTACTGCAACAGTGGCAAATTCAACTTCAGAATTCTCTCCCATTAGCATAATAAAAGGATATAAAGCAATAACAAATAGGCGTATTACCTACCGCGTTAAAATAACCAATTAATGCTTTCAAGCTGTTGTAAAATGATGTATTAAAACAGCCGTAATTCTGTTTTAATACATCATTTTATATCTTACTTTTTTGTAAAAACCCTTGTTTCCATATGTCGATGAGCCGTTTAAAAGGTTGATGTAATCGATTAAAGTTACTTACAAAACTTATTAGTTTGTAGGAATAAAATGTTGCAACTATAATATTTTAGAAGTTTACAATGGAATATAGCCCTTATACAACATTTATTTCTCTCAAAGCTTATCTAAGGTTAGTTTCGTATCAAGTTAACCTATGTTGAGGTTCAATTTAAAATTAGGCAGAATAGAATAGACAATACTGATGAGTAGCTTTTGCAAATACACATCAATCAATTATAGTAAGAAATGATCAAAATAAAATTACCAACCATGAAGAAGTTACTTTTACCGATACTATTATTGATATCGGGAATTACATTTTCACAAACCACTGTTACATTAGAAGATCAATGTAATTGCGAGGTGTTAAGCGGCACAGATGTCAACACAGCTGGATTGGCAACACCGGCCGGTGCCGACTTAGGAGATTTATACGTTAACACAAATACAGGAACTATCTATTTCTGGGATGGAAATTCTTGGGAATTATCTTCAGGTAGCAACCCTTCAATAGAAGATTTTATATTTAATCAAGCTACTGGAGAACTTTCCCTTACAATGGTTGGAGGAAGCTCAAGTGTTGTGGATTTGAATTATTTATTTCCAATAACAACAACTCTAGTAGATAATACAGATGGCACCTTTACTTATGTAAATGAGGAGGGTACATCAATTACTATTGACACTAAACGCTCAACGGTATTAGATAATGGAGATGGTACATTTTTAATTACGGATGATTCTGGTAATTCAGTTACTGTA
>NZ_JALKBA010000032.1 GCF_023015805.1 Cellulophaga sp. F20128 | reverse complement strand
TTGGAATCTAAAAAGAGTAACATCAAGTACTCTTTTTTTAGCAAGCTAACACCTATCATCTTAGGATTTTTAGGTTTATTGGTAGGTTTAAAATCCTGCGGATTGTCCAAAGCCAGTTTTTATCAGAAAAGGTCTGTGCCGAGACACGCCACAGCCCATATACAAAAACGTTAGCATACATTTCCGAATTCAATAAAACTACTATTTCATTGGACCAAATAATTCTAAAACAAATTTCTTTAATTATAAATAACAATAAGGAATTATTAAAGATACCAATAAGGCAAAAAGCCAAATTTGAGGGATGGTTAAAATTTGAATTAGCCAACCGACTCGAAATAATTGGGATGGAAAATGTAGAAGTTGAATCTCGAAATGGCTTTGGATACAACCGTGCGGACATTTCTTTTTTAACAATGAACGTTATCATCAGATTGAACTGAAAACTTCAAATACAAATTGGAAAATTGATGGAATAAGCAATAACAGTAGACCAATCACAAAAAATATTAAATCAATAGTAAGCGATGCCAAAAAGCTTAACTCGACCCAAGGAATTGTTGCCTTTATACTCTTTCCAATTCCAACAAAGGACGACAGATGGAAAGAATATATTGAACGGATTAAAAACGAAACGGAAATTGATATTGATTATCAAAAGAATTGTAAAATAGAACAAGTAAACATAAATAACAACAGGACTTGTGAATTACTTATTTGTTCATTTCTTTCTCGAAAATTTGACTATTGGAGATAAAAAAACGTATGCTAACAAAGCCGAAAGGTTGAAGCTAATACCGAAAAACCTATCATAATGTTTAAGTACACATCTATTAATTCGTATTCTTTAAGAAATCTTCAAAATGGTCAAATCTATTTCAATAATCCTTTGAATTTTAATGACCCTTTTGACACTTTTCATCCAGCTAGAATATCTGAAATTAGTAACGCCAAATTTGTTGAACTTTATTGTAAGTCGAGTAAGCGAAAGTTTGATAAAAAACATTTGATTGGAATTTTAGACAAAAAAATATCAAAACAAGATTTTTTTAATTTTTGCGAACAGCATATTGATTATATTTTTGATTTTAATAAAGAAAGTGAGAATCAAACCTTTCAAAGTAAAACCCATTTTTTAAGTCAACTTCAAAACCTTGAGGAAACGAATAATGATTTTCTTGAGAATATTGTTGAGTTTTTCAAGAGCGTTAAATTGACATTACAAACTAAAATTCACGAAACTCTCTACAACATTCGACAAGAAAAATTTGCAAAAATTGGAGTTTGTTGTTTTTCTAAAAACAATACAAACCTCTTGATGTGGTCTCATTATGCAAACAGTCATCAAGGAATATGTCTTGAATTTGACCCAAAATATGAGCCTTTTTCTAAAACATTTGAAGTTGAATATAAATCGGAAATACCTAATGTTAATTCTGACTTGCTTTTTGAAGAAGAAGAAAATGCAGAATCTATAAAAAAACTACTTTCATTCAAATCAATAGATTGGAAACAAGAAGAAGAATTAAGAATTTTTCATCATGAATCAAATAAAAGTTACTTCTATCCTACTCGTTCCCTAAAAGCTATTTATTTTGGTTTAAAAACAAACCCTAGTGATGTTGAAATGATTTGTTCAATTATAAAATCTAAAAATCCAGATGTAAAATTTTACAGGATGAAAAAGCTTGACAACACGTTTGGTATCGAACCAGAAGGATTTCATTACAATACAGTAATAGAAGTTCAATCAAGCATCATATTAATTATTTCTAATTTATTTAACAGTAAAGAATTTACGCAAGAAGAGCTTTTTTGCATAGGAATGATTAAGATTTCTGAAATTCAATTGAAAGCTCATTTAGAAGACCTGAAAAGCAAAGGAATTTTAATTAAGAATAAAGAAAAATATAAACTGAATAGATAAAAGTACTAGCCTCAACAAAGATGTGTATAATTCATTGCTAGTTATAGCCTACTTACGAACCCCGAAGCGTCGGGGCTCGCGGATTTTCTATTCGGTTTTTATTTACTAAATTAGGTGCTTAAAACACGCAACAAAGTATGCATAAACACGTTTGGATTTAATTTAAAAAAATCGTGAGTCAAGTAAAAAAAAGGCATCATTACGTTTGGAGAAATTATTTGAGAGCTTGGTCTGATTCGAATGACCTAATTCCTTCTTTAATCAAGATTAATAATAAAATTGCTACTCCAAATTTGATGAATGTAGCCCAAAAAAAATTTTACTATTCATTAGAAGAATTTACAATTGAAGAAGAAAATAACCTTAAGAAAATTATTATAAACCTTAGTAATGAAGAGACAGAAGAAATATTTAAAGAATATTTTAATCTATTTATATCCTATTCAAAAGCTAAAAGAATTTTAAATAATAATACTAATATTCCAAAAGATAGAAAATCTGAAATAGAAGCAAGTTTAAAATTAATGAAATCGAATTTTATGGAAGATTTTCATTCTGATTTTGAAAACTTTGGACAAAAATTAATCGAGGTTAAAAAAGTTGAAGATTTAGAGTTCTTAAAAGAAAATGCTTCATTAATGAAAACATTTCTTTTTTTATGTTTTCAATATGTGCGAACAAAAAAAATGAGAAATATATTTACCAAAAATTTTGAGGATCATTTTAATATTCTTTCTAAATATTTCAATATTTTATCATTCGTTATAGCAACTGGAATGGCCAACGGACTTATGCATTATAAAGAAACAAAAATTATATTTATAGAAAATACGTCTGAAATTGATTTTATAACGTCAGATCAACCAATAATAAATCTTAAAGAGCACGAAAAAAACAATAAAGGAAATGTAAAATCATTAGAGTTTTTTTATCCGATAAATCCCAAAATAGCTTTCAAAATTCATTACAATAGTGGGAAAAAGTTTGAGCACTTAAAAATATCTGAAAATGAGGTAAAAGAATTTAATCAAATAATCTTTGATAAATCAGAAGACTTTGTTTTTGCTAAAAATACAGAACAACTTAAAAAATATAAAAACTGCCTATAACACCGGTATCCGTTGCACAAGCCAATAAATTATAAAAAACAGACTTCTATAACTGCCTTAAAAGGCAGTTTCTTTTTTTAGACCACTTTATAATTAGTTATTTTAAGGTTCCTTAATAACAACTTTTCGAGCAGTAAATAAAAGACACCCATGCTGGGCAAACACAATGCCTATAATTCAGTCTTGCCTTTTCGTATAAATAAAATTTAGTACTTTTAATCTGGCTCGATTCCGATACTGAAAAATCCTAACGGATTTCCCATACCGAAATCATAGCCTAACCGTAGCCATGTAGGCTTCCCTAAAAACAGGACAGTTAAAAATTCGAATTTACTAACTTTAAATTCAAACTGTCACATTAAAGAACAACCATCTCTTTGGAGTCAATTCAAAAGATAAAAATATATTTTCTCAAACACCCCATACTTCAATTTTAGAAAATTTGCAACACTTAATCTCTAATCATTGCCATATAAGGTAGTTTGAAGAATTCTTTTTCAAAAACTTACTAGTAGGCCGGTAAAACACCAGTTTCAATTAAAACAAATAGGAAGTACAATTTTAACGATATATATGGCAGTACAACTGAACCTTATAAAATACAATTAGAAATTATGTTACTAATTTTAGTGCCTTGCAAATTAACTATAACCAGTGAACCCTATTGGAACACCTATCAACGAAATGTTTAGAGGAGACAGATTCTGAAGCATAATTTTGCATCAACATTAAAAAAATATGATATGAAGTTACTATTACTTATTGAAAAAATTTATGTTGATGGATTTAAAAACATCGGAAATGTAATAATACAAAACTACTTTAAAGCATTTGCATGGTTAAGCTTTATTCTGTTTGTAGTTGTCCTATATGCGTTTGCATATAGAGTGGCAACTGATTTTGCCTTTTGAATAATTAAAAGAAAAAAATCAAAGCTCGATATCCCTTCTATTGTTTTTAGTTAGAACAACAGGTTTTATTATATAGGTGACGGGTGATTCACAGTGCAAAATTTAATATTTTACATAGCTATTTATGAAGGAAAAAATCATTTGGGTCATTGATGATGATATGGTATCACAATTTGCGATGCGTTATAAAATAGAACAATCTTATCAAAACTATCTGGTTAAGGGTTTTTATTCTGTCGAGGAAGCTTTGACCGCTATAAAAGAGTGTTTGAAAATGCAAAAAGATCTACCCAATAAATTAATACTAGACCTTGTGTTACCAGGATTGAGTGGATGGGATTTTCTAGAGGAACTTGATAATTTGCAAGGGAACATTGATGCTTTAGAAATATATGTAGTTTCTGCATTTTCAAATGCTAAAGACCGCAAACTTGTAAAAAAGCATCCTAGAGTAGTCAACCATTTCACAAAACCACTTAACAAAGTTAGTGTGGACAAAATGTTTATACCCATTTAAAATAGGATTAAAAAGCAAAAATATAAGTTTCCACGATTAAATCTTAAATATCGACCTAGCCTCCTCATAAATCCTTTCAAAATTTCGCTCCAAATCCAACTGAGAAAACTGCTTTGATTCTATTGGCAACTCCCTTTGAATATTGGATAACTTAAAATGAACCTTTTTATCCTTGCCATCTGCATAGGTAATAAACTCGCCCTGTTTCATTCGAAAGAAAACATCAGCTCTTATTTTAGGAATTTCCTTTTCTCCTGTGGTAATTCTAGTATCAAAATCGAGATTATGTCCTCGGCTTACACTTTTGGTTGGGTCTTTAACAATTTCAAAAAACCGCTCATAATATTTTGCGGTATCCGGGTCATTTACCTTTCCGAAAAATTGATAGGAAAGGTTACTCAATATCGCCTTACTTGCTTTATCTCCATACATCATATCATTCTGGATCTTGTCTTGCATCACATAAATTGTAGCTATGTTATAACTCCGCAATGTTGCAGGAATACGGTGCATATTCAATAGGCGTATAGTTGGCGCTTCTTCCAGCAACAGAAATGAAGGTTCTGAATTCCGCACACTCATTTGTTTGGTAATCGTATGGATGATGGTGGCAATTACAGGAGCATAGGAGGTTTCAAATTTTGGATTATTTACGACTGAAATCACACAAGGATTTTCCGTGTTATTGATATTAAGCGGCACTTCATCTGATGATAATGCCATAAAAATGTGTTGTGTGCTAATTCGCTTTAAAGCATTGGCCAAGGTGCTTTTAACACCTGCGGTCTGTCTTTCTGAATCTTTACCACTAATAAAGGCATCTGCCATTGCTCTAGAGGTGGTATTCGTTTCCAAAAACTTAATTAGGCTGTCAGTGTCCAGATATTGATAAATAGCTATTAGATGTGGCAACGTACAGTATTTAGGATAGGAAATTTTCAATTTCCAAATCAAACCACCTATTAAACCTTCAGCTGCATCGTTGAAAAATTTAGTTGTTCCGGATGTACCTGATTCCCTTTGTTCCAAAAGGTTTTCAATTAGTACTCTTGACACTTCGTTTACGCTTTCCTCGTTCTCCAAATAGCGTGGCGCAATAGGATTTACTCGATGGATAATTTTATCAAAGGAAATGACCTTAAAAGGGATATCGCTATCTTTAAAAAGTGGATAAGCCATTTCGGTCAATTCAAAATCTTTATAATCGTGAATAATTCCGCAAAAACCTTCTTTTCTAAAATGTTTTAGGAAACCATAAACTACGCTTTCTGTCTTTCCACTTCCTGCAGAACCTATGATGGATACACCACGTTTAATATTATCCAATTTGAAGCTCCCTTTGGTTGTAGCAAAATTGACCTGATATTTACGATCGTCATTCTTTGGGCTTTCCACTTTATGCAAAACCACATACATTCCTATATTAATTAAGGTAAGAGGACATACCAAATAGAGCATTACCAAAATTAAATGTATTTGTTCGTTTAAGAGAAACACAAGAATACCAAGGATCAAAAAATTGATAATGAACCCATAGCTGCTTATCCGAAAAATTCCATAGAAAACGGCACTGGTAAAACCAATAATAAAAAGTACCATTAAGAGATTGTCTAATTGCATGGTTTTATTTTAGATTCCGATGGAACTTGATTTGATCGCCACTTCAACGCCACGTCGTAGCTTATTGAATATTTTCATTGCTAATTGTGTTTGGGTTACTGGAATACTCGGCATCATAGGAATACCTGATTTTCCCATTAGTTTAAATGCAATAGCTTTTTCATTGGTGGGCAGTTTCATCAGTGCTGCAAAATAGATTTTAGGGTTCTTTATAAAATCCTTTCTTGCCTTGTAGGTCTCTGCAAAGTTTCTTTGGTAGCCGAATGTTTTATCAAAGGATTTTTCTGCTTTCTGAAAAAAAGAATCTCTATCAAAACCACGCTTTACTTCTCTCCCATTCATCACTACATCAGAAGCTTTGTATTTGCTCCCTGGCGAAAGACTAAATGTATTGGATGCATCTTTGCGACTTACAATAATGTGGATATGACTTTGGTTTCCTTCCTTTCGCATTCCTTGGACAATTCGTTTCCCATCCTGTTGGCGGGGAGCTTCCTTTTCCAATCGTTTTATTTTATGCTGTAACAGTTTAATATTGCCTTCAGTCCGCCCTTCTTCAATACTTCTGACTTCTGTTTTGAGCTGTAATATTTTGGTGGCATAAGGCTGATTTTCCTTGATTTGCCAATCCATTCCCTTGAAGGTTCGTTGGTGTTCGATTTTTGCGTAATATTTTATATCATCGATGGTAATAGATCTTCCGTTGATTTCACGATTAAAGGAAGCCACATAATCCTTCATTAGTTCACGGGTGTATCTTTTTAAATCTTCACTGCTATTCTGTAACCGGTTCAGTTCGTATATGGAAGGGCTGACCGTTATGGAATAGAATTTCGGTTCGGTCTTTTTGAGTTTAGCGCCGTTACCGTCGATATCCTTTACCACTTCTTCAGCGGAAATGTCATCTCCACATTGATTAAAAAAGTGTTCCATTCCCGCCTGTCCGGACAGCAGATCTTCCTGTTCCAGACCTTGATTTTCTTTCTCCAGATAACCAATAAAATCAGCGGAACTTTGCGAATATGTACCTCCTAGTTTTTGAGGTGTGATTGTGATATACATAGTTCAAAAATTTAGAGTTCGTTATTATGATTTTGCTTTTCTTTGAATTGGACTTCCTTTTTTTCTGCGAATTTCTTTTCTATAATCAAAGGTTTCTTAGCGGGTTCTTCTGTTTTAAAAAGTGATTCTAGCATTGCAACTGTAGGCTTGGTTTGGGTCTTTTCCACATCACGCATTATGGCGATGACAGCATTAATTCTTTTCAATAATTTAGCCTCTATGGTTCGTCCCGTCGGCCCTAATTTTTCCTTTGGAGAGATTTCGTTGTAGAAGAAGAAATCGAGCATTGCACTCAATGTTTCCGTGTGTGATTTAAAGTGTGTTCTTGAAAATTCTTGAAAACGTTTGGCTGTTTCCTTTTTAAACCTAATTCCAATAAATGAGTCCATAATTCGCCGATTTGTCGCAAATTCTTCACTAAAAATGGGTGCTTACAAGGCATTTGTCGCAACTTGTAGCCTATCAAGAAATTATAATATTATCAAGTAGCTGAATATCAGATACTTGAAAACAAAAAGGAGTGCCTAACATCGCGTAGCGTGTTACCCTCTTGCTACTCCTTTTCGTTCGCCACAGGCGAACAAAAATTTCGTACAATCTGGCTAAAAAGCCAATTGCCATTTTAGGAAATGAATTTCCAGTATGTTATTTTTCGATGGGTACGGTTATCGGCGAAAGTGAAAAATGGATAACTATACTTAAATTTGATTGCTGAATTTCAGCAAAATAAAGATAGTAATTTTTATTGAATTGAAATCTGTGAAATAAAAAAACACCTCCAAAAATTTAGAGGTGCTTTGTTTTAAGCTGAGAAACTTAGATTTCAAAAATGAACTTGTAAGAATATAGATTTCGTAGAGCTTTTTCGGCTATCATCGTTTCAAAACATGAATGATTTTCTCTTACGTATTTACGGATAGCATCCCCAATTTTTTGTTCTACATCTTTTTTAGAATTTTCCGAAAGTCTAGTTTGAGCCGCTCCGCTCAAGTCTGTAAAATTTAGATAAATCATACCCTTGATTTTAAAGGATTCCGTTATCTGCAAAACTGTAATAGTCGCCATAAGGGGTAAGTATCAAATGGTCTAAAACTTTGATATCAAACAGCTCCCCCGCCTTTTTAATTTTCTGGGTCAGGTTCTTATCTGCTTCACTGGGCTTTAATGTACCGCTCGGGTGGTTGTGCAATAATATGACCGCTGTGGTCAGACTTTTTAAAAGTACGGCAAACAGAATGCGGACATCCACTAAAGTACCGGTGATACCTCCATTTGAAACCTCACAAATTCCTTTTACCCTATTGGCATTATTGAGCAGCATTATTTTAAAGGTCTCATGCAGTTCAATTGTTTCTTTGTTCCATTGCCTGTAGGCTAAATCTGCAGCACTTTGGGAACCGGTTACCTTTGGAAGCAAATTTGCCTTTGTGCTTCCGCTGTAACTTAAGATTATTTCTTTAACTTTGCTTTTCATTGTTTTTTTATTAAAGGATAATGATGAAAATTGAAAAAGAGGGCGTTTAATTTCGGGAACGCCCTCTTAAATTTTAGGGGTTACTTATCGCTTTTGCTTCCAAGTAATAGAATTTCATTGGCTTCAACCTCGGTTACATAGCGTTGGTTTCCGCCATCGGTGGTATAGGTGCGGGTTCTCAATTTTCCCGTTAGAGCGATTTCCTTTCCCTTACCTACATAATTTTCGATAATCTCGGCAGTCTTGCCCCAAGCTACAATGGTGTGCCAATCGGTGGACTGTACCTTTTCGCCTTTAGTGTTTTTGTAGTGTTCATTTGTGGCGATTGAAAAACGGGCTACTTTTTTACCGCTTTCAAGGTTTGTAATAGTTGGGTCTTGACCAACGTTTCCGATTAACTGTACGTGATTTTTTAGAGTACTCATAATAAAAGAATTAAAGATTAATTAAAATGCTATCTGAACTATTCAGACAGTGTATTTATATTTTTTTTTGATGTGATTTACTTATTATATCTTGAGCGTTTTCCTTTTTTGTTTTTTTGGGTGTCGCTTCCTTTTTGATGTTTTTGTAAGATTTCATAAGATTCATTTTAGATTTACTTCCCATAGCGCCCTCGCTGTTACCTTTTTTTGTTGCTTAGAGTGATTCAATATTCAGTTTTGGTAAGGCGTATAAAAAGTGAAGCTTTGCGTAACGGTTTATGCCGTTGTCCAAAAATGAATGTTGTTGTTTTGCTGTCAAAAAGAGGTTAAGCAGTGAGGGTGTGGAAGTGTATTTAAAGGCTTATTTGAAGTATACAATCATAGGAAGTGATACCAAATCATTTCATGGAATTCCTATCAAGCGAACGCTATTCCCGATTTTGGCTAGGGAATGAAACCCTTCGACTTCGCTCAGGACAAGTGTTGATTCTCAGAGAATCAGGAAGGGTTAATGAAATGGAAAGCTAAAATTGGGGATTGTGTTCAAGACTTTTTAGAGAAGCTCTTTTCCCGTAGTGTAGCTTTTCGCGAAATGTAGGGGAATGTGCTGAACATATGGAAATACAAATAATGGAAAAATCTATTAGAAAATAATATATCATTATATAAAACAGAAAAGCTATTAGATGATTAAACTTCCTTTATCATAAAGACATTCGGAATACTAGTATTGCATATACAGGAGGACTACATAAACAAGACCATACTTATTATTTTACAGAAGACACATCATCTTTAAATTTACCAAATTAATGATAGTATTACCCCTTTGTATCAATTTAACTTTGGAGATGATACCTGAAAGGAAAAGGATCGTTATAAGATAGATCAGTTTGTAAAAACTGAAGAGAACAGATATATAAATATTTCCTATTTATATAATTTTCATTGTGATGCGGATGATATATTAGCCTTCTCATTTTCTAAAGATAAATATATTAGGAAGGGATTTTAATTTAAAGAGAGTGGGAAAACATAGTCTGCACCATTTAATTTAGATGATTCATTTATGTATCGTTTATTACCTTAACCTATCGAAATTAGAGGTGTCCTAAGAAAGGGAAGCCTACAATAAGAATCAAAACATTTATAATTTCTAACAATGATTTTATTATAAATTGTCATTTAATATTTATTTTTGATTATGTGATTCCAGATACATTAAAATTGCAACCGAGCAGCGTTAATTGGTATGCCTCAATGTTTCGGGACTATTTTTTTAATCTCCTATTTCACCATTTAAAGCTTGTTCAATCATCACATTCAGTTTTGGTCAATGGCATTGTAGAAGTAAATTCAAGATTGCTTTTAGCAACAAATGCAGTTCCAT
Organism: Cellulophaga sp. F20128; assembly: GCF_023015805.1. Taxonomy (GTDB): domain Bacteria; phylum Bacteroidota; class Bacteroidia; order Flavobacteriales; family Flavobacteriaceae; genus Cellulophaga. The sequence goes on along the minus strand of NZ_JALKBA010000032.1, from coordinate 2,675 downwards.
TTTCATTTAATTCGCCATAACCTTCAATAAGTTGACCGTCTTTTATCAAAAAAGCAACTTCTCTTATACTTTCCACACCTTCAGACATAAAAGTGTACTCACCAAACAGTTTATCCCCAGTAACTTTTCCAATAAGCGTACCTGATCTATTGTCCTTTCCTTCAAAAATGTAGGTTAAATCACCATTAACTCCATTTCTTAAGTTGGTAATTTCTAAAATTATGGTGTTGTTATTTCCGTTGAATGAATAACAGCCTAGCTGTAATAAAGGTAATTGTTTCTTGGCAGTTACGGCTTCCTTTTTTAATCCATCTTTTCCTTTTGAAGTTGTGTTATTACAGCTTAAAAATCCAATGGTTAGTAGCGATAGAAAAATTAGTTTTTTCATTTTTTCTTTAGGTCTAATGTTCATCTGTTTTTTAAAATTAGTAATTAAATTTCCGCGCTAAACAATACTCAACGGTTGTCATCTATTTTAGTCTAGTTTTGGTTTACACTGTTTTTAAAAATTCTGATTCTTTATCCGTTCAAAACAGAACCAAACGGTATAGAAAGATGTTTAATCACTAGGGCTTCTTATGGAAGCGCATTAGTGCAACATCATCAAGAATCAGGTTTAATTTACCATCCGCATCTATATTAAATTTATTGATCTTTTTCATCATATTCAAAAAAACTTTTTCTCCTTCTCCACAAAACATCAATGTGGCTGGACCAGGTTCCCCAAATGACATAGAATCACCGATTAAAGAAAAATCGGCAGTATAACCATTGCAACTATTATTTCCAGTAACTTTTTTTGTTGCTTTATCGAAAGTGATTTCAGGTTTTTTGCCAGGATATAAACCATTAAAAGCAATACGCGGTCCAGAAATATATTCCAATTCCCAAGTGGCATCATATAAGTTGCTATTTTTTGTTGCATTGCCATTTGTTTTAATTGCTGTACAAGACCCTATTACAAGGCTTAAAATTGTAATTAAAAGGATTTGTTTTTGTTTCATAATTATGGTTTATTTTTAAATATTGTTTTTCCGATTAGCAGTAATATACTCAACACTATTAAGGCAACACCAAATATAATACCAACATTTGTAAAAGTCTGGTAATACCCAATTTCAGTTACATTAAGAAAAGGGTATGGGTAATAGCCCGAAAAATGACCTCTTAATAACAAAAAAATGATAAAAACCAAAGGATATAGCAGCCATAGTGCCAATGGCAATATTTTTACTTCATATTGTCTTATATTAAAAAACCAATAGAATAACATAAATATGGGTATGACCGTGTGCAGCAATTCATCTATTATAAATTGAAGTCCTGTTGGTGCCCATATGTTTCGTAATACCACTTGATATACCAATCCCACTATAAAAATAAATGCGGTAATAGCCGTAAGCGCCCCTTTATTCCTGAAAAGGCTAAACGGGAATTTATACAAATGACATACTATGGTGGTAAAATAGAGCCCTACTAAAATATTTGTAAGTATGGTAAAAAAACTAAAAAAACGAACTATGGTTTCAAAAATAGCTGCTTGTCGGTTTAGTATTATTAAGATGAATTGAACAACAACTGCAAACCAGCTTAAAATCATTATTATAATTTCAGGTTTTTGTTTCATACTACTGGATGACTATACAAGATTAAACAAAATTAAGTTCCTTATTTTTTAATGATAAGTATCGAAGATAGCTAAAAACTAAAAAAATAAATAGTGCTTGTCAAAATTACTTTTTAGCTCTTACGGCAAAGGTGTTTGGATAAAAGTTTAGTCTAACCTATTATCGAGGTGTTTGAACGCAATAATAAACGATTAGGTATCCCACAGGGGCGGTATATTGGTTATTAACTTTACAAAAAAAACTATATTAATTTTAAATAAATGTTGCTAAAGATTTAATCAAAAAAAACTCCTTCTTGAAAATGAAGGAGTTTCTTGTTTAATGATTCGTTTACTTTTTAGTACTATAACTTTATTCTCTTGTCATAGTAATAACATCACCATCTTCTGTAGTAATCTGAATATTGTTGTTATCAATAATATTTAAAACATTGTTGTAAGAGTCTGTACCATTATCATAAACAGTAATAAGTGTATTACCAGTAATTGACCAGTCAAAATAACCTTTTACGGTATCGGTATATACCTCGTAATTACCTTGCCAACCGTTTGCCGTACACATTTCATTTTGATATTCTTCTACGGTTTTTAATGTAGTATCTACACCAGTTTGCTCAGAAAAATTAAATTTTATGGATATATCAGTTGAATATTGATTGGATATACCATTACAAGACCCTGTTCCTGTATCATATCTGGTAGTGTCTACATTTTCAACATTCCAACTGCCAATTAAATTAAATTCGTCGCCTAATTCAATATCATACGTATTGGTTAGGTTATTAAATTCATCTTTATAGTCAACCGTCATTTGAAATTCAATAGGCTCAGATAAATCTAATGACTCATCAGCAGTTAATATTATTTCAATTTGTCCATCTTCTTTAAATTTAGGGTTTATGCTAACTTTTCCGTTTGAAACAGAAAATGAATAGTTCGGAAATTCTTCAGAACTTAAAATTTCATTTTTAACAGTACCTTTTTCTGGAATAGTAATTGAATTGAATAATGGAATATTTACAAAAGGAATTTCGTTTACTAAATTAAT
>NZ_JALKBA010000031.1 GCF_023015805.1 Cellulophaga sp. F20128 | reverse complement strand
ACCATCAACCATCAACCATCAACCATCAACCATCAACCATCAACCATCAACCATCAACCATCAACCATCAACCATCAACCATCAACCATCAACCAGTTTACCCTTTAGAAATTCCACCAGAACCAGAAGTTTTGCTTTCTATTACCTTGGGGTTTCCCTTGTAATGGATATCTCCGGATCCTGAAACTCGTGCATCAATAGATTCTTTTGCAGTTACCTTAATATCGGCTGATCCAGAAACTAGAGCGGTGACAAAATCGGCTTCTAAATTATAAGCAGAAATATCCCCAGAACCAGAAACTCTTATTGTAAAAGCAGTTGCAGAACCACTTAGTTTAATATCGCCAGAACCAGAAATAGAGGCCTTTAATTCCTTAGCTTCAATCTCTAAGTTAATATCTCCAGAACCTGAAATACTCGTTTCAAAAGAATTGCTGATAATTTTTTTCTTTCCCACAATATCCCCAGACCCAGAAAGTGAAGCAGCAGAAATACTTTCTATAGGGATGGTAATTACAACAGTTTTTCCATTAGACGGATTTAGATTTTTACCTTTTTCGGGTTTAATGGTAAGTTTGCCATTTTTTACCTCGGTAGTAATATATTGTAAAATATTTTCTTCGCCTTTTAAAGTAATCTTACCCTCTTTACCGTCTACAAGTTCTACATCGAAAAAACCAGAAAGTGAAATTTCTTCATAATCAGATGTCGTTTTTGTGATGGTTACTACATTTCCGTTTCCATTAATACGTTTTCCCCATTGCGCACTAACAGACAGTGATACTAATAATACTAAACTTAGTGGAATTAATTTTTTCATATTGTTTTATTTAATTTTTGTTGAAGGATATACTTCCGTATTCTGTACTTATGTTTACAAAATTAGTACTGTTTTCCGAACCACAATTGCCTTTGTAATATTTTTTGGTATTCTTTATTTCTTTTGTTAGAATTGTACAGCCGTCTAAACCGCTAATTCCTCCGTAGGACGACTTTAGTTCAAAGTTAAAAGTATAAGAAGGATGGTATCCAATTTTTACACCAGTATAGTCCGCATTGATATCTATATTGCCTGCCTTTTCAGTAAGCTCACTAATTTTTAAAGAACCATAATCTGCATTTACAGCGACATTACCATTTATTTTTCCAAATTTAATACTGATATAATCTCCATTTCCTTCAATATTTTGAGCTTCTCCGACAGTTAGGCTTCCATAATCACTAGAATAGATAAGGTTTCCCATTTGTGTAATATTGGAGCTGGTATAATCTGCATTTAGGATTATATCTCCGGCTTTTTCAATTGTAAACCCAGAATAATCTGCATTTATTTCACCACTATTCAGGTATGCAATCTCAGATTTGGATGTGTAGTCAAAATTTAGAGAATTATTCCTGCCTCTGAGTTCGCCTATATCTAATCTGCCATAGTCACAATTAATTTTTGCATGCCCATCAATACGGTCTAAACTTATGGTGCCGTAATCATTGGTTAAATCGATACTGTTCTTTACAGGAAGTTTAATGGTGTAATTAATTTGCATACTCACATTGTTGTTGTTGCCCCAGCCCCAGCCAATTTTATTTTTATTAAAAATTGTTTCTGCAGAAACTAGAGTGTTAGAAGCGGCAAAATCAACCGTGATTTCATTCAATTTTTGTTGTACCTTTTCCTCATCATTACCGCTGGTTTTAATGTGAACTACAATTTCAATTCTGTCTTGGTTCCAGGAGGTAATCGACAGGTTTCCGTATTTATTGTCAACCTTTAATAAGGCAGAGGCGCTTACAGTAAACTCCTTTTTTATAGTTTTTTCTTTGGTAAACTTTCCTTTGTCATTATTGGCAGTAGTTGCCAATGGAATGGAAAGTGCAAGAAGGGTGATGTATTTAAATAGTAAAGTTTTCATCATTGTATTGTTTTAAATTTTTAATAGTTTCAATTTGCTTCATTACTTCTTTAACAAGATCTATTCTTGTTTGAAAATTGGTAATGATTGCGCTTAATATCAATTTGGAGCTACCGCCGTTTATTAAATTTTGCTCTAATTTTGTATAATCTTTTTCTAATTTATCCAACTGCAATAGCGTGTCATCTACAATTTGTTTTGTTTCAGGAGCATCTTCTTTTTTAAGTTCTTTTACTTGTTCCCTTACGAGATTTGCAAAATAAAACTTGGTTTCGGTAACCACTGGGGCTATTTCTGTTATTTGTTCTGTAGTTGTTTTGGCAGGCATTAAATATAATGTTGCCAAGGCGCATATAAATACAATAGACGCGGCAATTGATAAGGGTTTCCAAAGCGATTTTTTAGTGGGTTTAAATACACTTCTCGGCTTAGAATTTAATTTTTCTAAAAACCGGTGTTGATGCCCAAAACTTGGTTCCTCTGTGTTAAATGTACCCTTAAGATTCTTAAAGATATCTTCTATATTGTCCTCTTTCATAGGTATGCGGGTGTTAATTTTTTTCGTAAACTATCTTTAGCTCTAGAAATTGTAGTTCTGCAATTCGCATGGCTAATATTCATTATTTCACTGATTTCTTCATAGTCATATCCTTCAATTAAATGCAAGGTCAATGAAATTCTATAATTGTCTTTCAATTGTTTCATAGCGTACAGCACTTTTTGAGCCTTTAGTTCTGTGTCACTGGTATCTAGGTTGTTATTTTCATATTCTTCCTCTTTATAAAGTATGCTGTCAATGGCAACTTCATTGTTTTTTTGTTGTTTTCTGTAGTAGTAAATACTGTTATTTATTACAATTCGTTTTAACCACGCACCAAAAGCTACTTCTCCCTTATAGGTGTGTAATTTCGTAAATGCACTTAAGAACGATTCCTGCATAATATCTTCCGCTTCTGCATTGTGTTTTACAATCCTGAACGATGTATTGTACATAGCCTTATAGTATCGGTTATAGATTTCTAATTGTGCGCTTTGCTTCCCTTCTTTGCATTGTTGCACTAAAGTATTGATATGTTCTTTTTGTTGGCCCAAAAATTGTGTTGTTTGTAGTATAGATATCAGATTCTTTGAATTGTTACATTTTTTTTAAATTATTTTACCTCTTGGCATAAGAATTGACTAAATGTAAAAGAAAATAAACTTTTAAAGCCTAAAGAGTATAGGCTTCAAGCAAGAATAAATAAAAATAACTAATTTTAAATCATAGATTTCTGTTTTTTATTATGACAGAATGACTTAAATAGATATATGCGAGATTCAGAATTTGACAATTTGGCGCTACAGGGGATTAATGAGGAGGCAGAGCTTATACCATTATTATCACCAGAGGATGAAGAGGAAATGAACAATGAGCAATTGCCAGAAACTTTGCCCATATTGCCTTTGCGTAATACAGTTTTGTTTCCTGGGGTGGTAGTTCCTATCACGGCCGGGAGAGATGCTTCTATAAACTTAATAAAGGATGCTAATAATGGAAGCAAGGTTATTGGGGTTGTATCCCAAAAAGATGAAGAGACAGAAAACCCTGGAATAGATGATATTAATACTTTGGGAACTGTTGCAAGAATTTTACGTGTTTTAAAAATGCCAGACGGCAATACAACAGTAATAATTCAAGGTAAAAAGAGGTTTGAAGTTGCTGAGATTTTAACAGAGAAGCCTTATATGACGGCTACTGTACGTGAAACTAAAGAGGTGCGTGAAGATCAAAATTCTGAAGAATTCCTGGCTATTATTGAGTCTATCAAAGAAATGGCCTTAAAGGTTATTGCAGAAAGCCCCAATATTCCAAGTGAAGCATCTTTTGCCATTAAGAATATAGAAAGCAACTCGTTTTTAATCAATTTTGTGTCTTCAAATCTTAGGTTGACTGTTAAAGAAAAGCAGAAGCTGTTGGAGATAGAAAACTTAAAGGATAGAGCCTTGGCCACCTTAAAGTATATGAATGTTGAGATTCAGAAATTAAAATTAAAAAACGATATCCAATCTCGTGTACGCACAGATATGGACCGTCAACAACGTGAATATTTTTTACACCAGCAGATGCGAACCATTCAAGAAGAATTGGGTGGTGGTGCAACGGCTGAAGATGACATAGCCGAGCTTAGAATTCAAGGTAAAACCAAAAAGTTCACTAAAAAAGAAAGAGAGCATTTTAACAAAGAATTGGTTAAGATGCAGCGTATGAATCCGCAGGTTGCAGAATATGCCATTCAAAGAAATTATTTAGATTTGTTTGTAAGCCTCCCTTGGGGTAATTATTCGAAGGACAAATTCGATTTAAAACGCGCACAGAAGATACTGGATCGGGATCATTATGGTTTGGAAGATGTTAAAAGGAGAATCATAGAGTATTTGGCCGTTTTAAAGCTGCGAAATGATATGAAATCTCCAATCTTATGTCTTTATGGCCCTCCAGGAACAGGGAAAACATCCTTAGGAAAATCAATAGCAGAAGCTTTAGGTAGAAGTTATGTTAGAATGTCATTGGGAGGGTTGCGAGACGAATCTGAGATTCGTGGTCACCGTAAAACCTATATTGGTGCAATGCCAGGAAGGGTTTTAAAAAATATTAAAAAAGCAGAATTTTCCAATCCTGTTTTTGTTTTGGATGAAATAGATAAGTTGTCTAATAGTCACCAAGGTGATCCATCTTCTGCAATGTTAGAAGTGTTAGATCCAGAACAGAATAATGAGTTTTATGATAATTTCCTGGAGATTGGGTATGACCTTTCTAAAGTGATGTTTATTGCTACAGCGAATAATTTAGGTAATATTCATCCCGCCTTACGAGACCGTATGGAGATCATAAATGTTTCAGGCTATACGATTGAAGAAAAAGTAGAGATTGCTAAAAGACATTTGCTGCCAAAGCAATTAAAAGAGCATGGATTAAATGCTAAAGATTTAAAATTAGGCAAGCCTCAATTAGAAAAAATAGTAGAAGGATATACTAGGGAATCTGGTGTGCGTTCTCTTGATAAGCAAATTGCTAAGATGGTACGTTATGCGGCAAAATCGATTGCCACGGAAGAAGCGTATGAGGTAAAAATCACCAATGAGATTATAGAAACAGTATTGGGTCCTGCAAGAATGGAAAGGGATAAGTATGAGAATAACGATGTAGCCGGTGTTGTAACCGGTTTGGCCTGGACTAGTGTTGGAGGTGATATTTTGTTTATAGAATCGATCTTATCCAAAGGTAAAGGTGCTATGAATATTACTGGAAACCTTGGTAAGGTGATGAAAGAATCAGCTACCATTGCCCTAGAATATATAAAGTCTAATGCAGAATACTTTGGTATTAAGGATGAAGTTTTTGAAAAGTATAACGTGCACATCCACGTTCCAGAAGGCGCAACACCCAAAGATGGTCCTAGTGCAGGGGTAACGATGCTAACCTCTTTAGTTTCTTTGTTTACCCAACGCAAGGTAAAGAAGAGTTTGGCCATGACCGGAGAAATAACTTTACGAGGTAAGGTTTTACCAGTAGGCGGGATTAAAGAAAAAATATTGGCTGCTAAACGCGCAAGAATTAAGGAGATTATACTTTGTGAAGAGAACAGAAGAGATATCTTAGAAATTAAGGAAGATTATTTAAAAGGGCTTACGTTTCACTATGTATCAGATATGAGTGAGGTAATAGATATAGCCGTTACAAAGCAAAAAGTAAAAAACGCAAAAAAAATCTAATTTAAGTGGCTATTGTTAATAGCCGCTTTGTTTTAATTTGTTAGTCATGAAAAAAATAACCATTGCCATAGACGGATTTTCTTCAACAGGAAAAAGCACCATAGCCAAACAATTGGCAAAAGCCTTAGGGTATGTCTATGTGGATACTGGTGCTATGTATAGGGCTGTTACCCTGTATGCTGCTCGGCACGGATATGTAAGTCATGAAAAAGAAGATTATCAAGCATTATTAGAAGCCTTAGCTAACATAGAATTGAAATTTGAATACAATGACGATTTAGGTTTCGCAGAAATGTATTTAAATGGTGAAAACGTAGAGCAGGAAATTAGAACCTTGGCTGTTTCTAAATTGGTGAGCAAGGTAGCAGCCATTAAGGAAGTGCGTTCCAAATTGGTAGAGATGCAAAAGGAAATGGGGAAAGAGAAGGGTATTGTTATGGATGGAAGGGATATAGGATCTGTTGTTTTTCCTGAGGCAGAATTTAAAGTTTTCATGACAGCCTCCCCCGAAACAAGAGCGCATAGACGATACAAAGAATTATTAGACAAAGGAGAAATAGTAACTTATTTGGAAGTTTTACAAAATGTAAGAAGCAGAGACTATTTAGATTCTAATCGCAAGGAATCGCCATTGTTACTTTCTAAAGACGCTATTGAATTTGACAATAGTGACATGGGGCTTAAAGAGCAGTTTGAACGGATGTATAATTATGCATTGAGAGTGATAGAAAAGCAATAAAAAAGCGGCAATCCAATTGGGTTGCCGCTTTTTTTTACCAATAAAGTCGCTAGGACTTATAAGTTTGGAATAACTAATACTTGGTCTGGATGAATGACATCTGGATTTTTTAGGATGTTTGTATTCGCTTCAAAAATTTGCTTATACTTCATAGGGTCTCCATAATATTGCTTTGCAATTTTACTTAAAGATTCGCCTCCTTTAACGGTATGTCTGTGATAAACAGATTCATCTGTAACTGAAATGTTTGCTTTAAGATCTGAAGGACTTTGTCCGCCAATTTCCTTTATTTTATCCCAAAGAAGATTCTTTTCATATTGGGTTCCTGCTTCTCCTTTTATTTTTAAAACGCCACCTTCTTCGGTAACATTACCATCTTTAATTGCTAGTTCTTCACCAAGGTCTAAAACAGCTTGGTATTTTGCTTTTACACTCATAATACTTGTAATTTATAGTTAATAATTATAGCTCAAGATACTAAATAATGATGCAATTCTAATTAAAATTTATGAAAATAGTTCTGGCTGAGCTAAGCCACTGAGAATTAGTTAAAAACAGTATTTGTTTTACTAAAGATTTAATTGTATTTTTGCACCCCTTTTCGACTATAGTGTAAGAGGTAAAGGGAATAACTAAATTTAATTAACATCTTTTGTAGTGATAGTCTAACTCTTATAACGCTATGAAATACAAATTTTAATCAGCAAATGGCTGAAGACAAAACAAACGCCCAAGTAGAAGAAACTACAACGGCAACAGAAGTAAAAGTAGAAACTCCGAAGCAAGATCCAAAAGAATTTTTGGCTGAATTTGATTGGGATAAATACGAAGAAGGAATTGAGCGTGTAGACGATTCTAAATTAGAAGAGTTTGAAGCAATGGTTGCTGAAAACTTTGTAGACACTGCAGATGAAGAAGTAGTTACAGGTAAAGTTGTTCATTTAACTGAGCGTGAAGCTATAATTGATATTAACGCTAAATCTGAAGGTGTTATATCATTAAACGAATTTCGTTACAATCCAGATCTTAAAGTTGGTGACAGCGTTGAGGTTTTAATTGATATTCGTGAAGACAAAAGCGGGCAATTAGTATTATCTCATAGAAAAGCTAGAACAATTAAGGCTTGGGATAGAGTTAATAGCGCTTGTGAAAAAGAAGAAATCGTTAATGGTCATGTGAAGTGTAGAACTAAAGGTGGTATGATCGTAGATGTATTTGGAATTGAGGCATTCTTGCCAGGTTCTCAAATAGACGTGAAACCAATTAGAGATTACGATCAGTATGTTGGTAAAAACATGGAATTCAAGGTTGTTAAGATTAACCAAGAATTTAAGAACGTAGTTGTTTCTCATAAAGCTTTAATTGAGGCTGATATTGAAGAGCAGAAAAAAGAAATCATTGGTCAATTAGAAAAAGGACAAGTGTTAGAAGGTATTGTTAAAAATATTACTTCTTACGGTGTGTTTATTGACCTTGGTGGTGTAGATGGTTTAATCCATATTACAGATCTTTCTTGGAGTAGAATTAATCATCCAAATGAAGTAGTTGAGTTAGACCAAAAAATGAACGTTGTAATTTTAGATTTTGACGATAACAAATCTAGAATTCAATTAGGTCTTAAGCAATTAGAGAAGCACCCATGGGAAGCGCTAAGCGAAGAAATGAAAGTAGGTGACAAAGTTAAAGGTAAAGTAGTTGTTATTGCAGATTACGGTGCGTTTATTGAAGTTGCTGAAGGTGTTGAAGGTTTGGTACACGTATCAGAAATGTCTTGGTCTACGCACTTGCGTTCGGCTCAGGATTTTGTAAAAGTTGGAGATGAGATCGATGCTCAAATCTTAACTTTAGATCGTGATGATCGTAAAATGTCTCTTGGTATTAAACAATTAACGCCAGACCCATGGACAGATATTACAGGGAAATACCCAGTAGGATCTAAACATAAAGGTATCGTTAGAAACTTTACGAACTTTGGTGTGTTTGTAGAAATGGAAGAAGGTATAGATGGTTTAATCTATATTTCTGATCTTTCTTGGACTAAGAAAATTAAGCATCCATCTGAGTTTGTAACCGTTGGTGAAACTTTAGAAGTAGAAGTGTTAGAATTAGACGTAGAATCTCGTAAATTGAGTTTAGGTCACAAACAAACTACTGTGAATCCTTGGGATAAATATGAGACTGAATTCGCTTTGAATACAGTGCATAAAGGAACTATAGATGAAATCGTAGACAAAGGAGCAATTGTTAACTTTAATGAAGACATCGCTGCATTTGTACCTACACGTCATTTAGAAAAAGAAGACGGTAAGAAGATTGAAAAAGGTGAAGAAGCAGACTTTAAAATCATTGAATTCAATAAAGAATTCAAAAGAGTTGTTGCTAGTCACACTGCAATTTTCAGAGAAGAAGAGCAACGTAATGTAAAAGCAGCTGTTAAAAAACAAGCAGCAGCCGCAGACGAAGCGAAGCCAACAATTGGTGATGCTAATGAAGCTTTACAAGCGTTAAAAGATAAAATGGATGCTGCTAGTAAAAAGTAAGCTACTGTTTTAATAGATTTAAAAAGCCTGAACTATAGTTCAGGCTTTTTTTATGCTTGAAACTAAATGAGTTATCAAGTTTTAAAATAAAGAATCCAATTTCATTAATTGTGTTTCACTATAAATTCCTATTTTTGTAAAACAAAAGCGTTGGTCGCCTAACCTATGAGTAAAAAAGTACTACTTTCCTCAAAAGAAATCCAAATCATTTTACATCGTTTGGCTTGTCAGCTTTTAGAAAACCATGTAGATTTTAAGGATACCGTTTTAATAGGTCTGCAGCCGCGTGGCGTTTTTTTAGCCAAGAGACTTACCAACCTTCTAAGAGAAGATTATAATGTTAAAGAAATTAATTTAGGATCATTAGATATCACTTTTTATAGGGATGATTTTAGAAGAGGTGAAAAAACCTTGGAAGCAAGTAAAACCCAAATCGATTTTCTGGTAGAAGATAAAAAAGTGGTGTTTATAGATGACGTTCTATATACAGGTAGAAGTATTAGATCAGCATTAACGGCAATACAATCCTTTGGCAGACCTGCTGAAATTGAATTGCTAACGTTAATAGATCGCAGATTTAGTAGACACTTACCTATTCAGCCTAATTATAGAGGGAGACAGGTAGATGCCATTAATGGAGAAAAGGTACAAGTCCTTTGGGAGGAAAATGATGGACAGGATATTGTGTATTTAATAAATGAATAAATCAACGAAAATGAGCGAATTGAGTGTAAAGCACTTATTAGGAATTAAATATCTAAACAAAAACGATATTGACCTCATTTTTGAAACTGCAGATCATTTTAAAGAAGTTATTAATAGATCCATTAAAAAAGTACCTTCCTTACGAGATATTACCATTGCTAATATATTTTTTGAAAATAGTACCCGAACAAAACTCTCTTTTGAGTTGGCGGAGAAACGACTTTCTGCAGATGTTATCAATTTTTCAGCTTCACAATCCTCGGTAAAAAAAGGAGAAACCTTAATAGATACAGTGAATAACATCCTATCTATGAAGGTAGATATGGTGGTTATGCGACATCCCAACCCTGGGGCCTGTGTGTTTTTATCAAAACATGTAAATGCCTCCATTATAAATGCAGGAGATGGGGCGCATGAGCACCCAACACAAGCCTTGTTAGATTCCTATTCAATTCGTGAAAAATTAGGAGAAGTTAGCGGTAAAAATGTTGTAATTGTAGGAGATATTCTGCATTCTAGAGTGGCTTTGTCTAATATTTTAGCCTTAAAATTACAAGGAGCAAATGTAAAGGTGTGTGGACCTAAAACTCTAATTCCAAAGCATATAGAGTCTTTGGGAGTGACAGTAGAAACCGATTTAAGAAAAGCCTTGAATTGGTGTGATGTGGCCAATATGCTACGTGTGCAAAACGAAAGAATGGACATTAGTTATTTTCCTTCGACACGAGAATACACCCAGCAGTTTGGAGTGAATAAGGCTTTGTTAGAAAGCTTGGATAAAGAAATTGTAATCATGCATCCTGGACCCATTAATAGAGGAGTGGAAATTACAAGTGATGTAGCAGATTCTAATCAATCAATAATCTTAGGGCAGGTAGAAAATGGCGTGGCTATACGTATGGCTGTTATTTATCTATTGGCTTCTAAAATAAAATAAAAGTGTATGGTTTTAGATAAAGACGGAACAACGACTATTGTTTTTCAAGAAAATATTGCTTTGGCTAAATTTATTGCCAACCTAAATGGGGCGTATTCAAAAATAAAGAACGACAATATTATTGTCAACTTATTTTCCTTTTCGAAACTAACAAGTTCAGATGTGTTGGAATTTTTGGAATTATCTAACACCCATAGAAATACAAAAAAATCTTTTGTTTTGGTTACGGATAAAGTTTCTTATGATGAAGTTCCGAGCCAAATTTGTTTGGTGCCAACATTACAAGAGGCGCGAGATATTATTGAAATGGAAGAAATAGAACGCGACCTAGAGCTGAACTAAAAATAGATGCTTGTTTTTAGATGAAAGATGTTGCTTTGTGCGCCCTTCAACTATATTTTGGGTGCTCTAAGTTTTCTTTTATTAGTACCATCAACGATCAACCATTGGTCATTAATCTTTAATTTGGTTTTATTTTGCAGTTAACAATACTTGGTTGTCACGCAGCCACACCCCGAACATTGGCCAATCCAACCGCACAGACGCTGGAGCTAAAAAGCCACTTGTTTTTAATAGATTGTGGTGAAGGCACGCAAGTACAACTACGAAAGAGCAAGTTAAAATTTTCTCGTATCAAACATATTTTTATTTCGCATCTGCATGGGGATCATTTTTTTGGCTTACCGGGTTTGGTTTCTACCTTTCGGTTGTTAGGGAGAGAAACGGAACTGCATGTGTATGGCCCTAAAGGAATAAAGGAAGCCATCACCATGTTGTTGAAATTGGGCGATTCATGGACTAACTACCCCTTGTATTTTCATGAGCTTACCAGCAAGGAACCGGAACTCATTTTTGAAGATGATAAGGTAACTGTTAGTACAATTCCTCTAAATCATAGAATTTATACCAACGGATTTCTGTTTCAAGAAAAGGAAGCAGAGCGCAAATTAAATATTGAGGCAGTAGCAAAGTATAAAATCGACAAATGCTACTATCAGAAAATAAAAAATGGGAAGGATATTGAATTAGAAAACGGTATTGTAATTTCTAATGCAGACCTAACTTTTGATCCTCCAAAACCCAAGAGTTATGCCTTTTGTAGTGATACTGTTTTTGAACCTAAGATAATACCACATATAAAAAATGTGGATGTTTTGTATCATGAGGCTACTTTTTTAGAGTCAGAAGCAGCTCTAGCTCAAAAAACAAAGCATAGCACGGCCAAAGAGGCGGCTACCATTGCCAAAAGTGCCAATGTGGGCACATTGGTCTTGGGGCATTATTCTACACGCTACAAGTCCTTAGATTTATTTAAGCAAGAGGCAGAAGAAATTTTTCCTAATGTAGAATTGGGAGAGGATGGAAAGTCTTTTGATTTTTAGGCGCCGATTGTTGGTTCCTTTTTAAGTCTAATTTGGGTTGTATGCTATTTTAGTTGTTGAAAAAAGGTTGAATTATAAAAATTATGAGGTTGGTCACAACTTTTAATTAGTGAAAACTTTGGGTAAGTATAGTGGTTTTCAAGAACACGAAATGTTACTCTTTTTTTTTTTTTTTTTCAGATTACTCGTAATTAAATTGTTCTTGCAATTAAACGCAACCAAGTTACGATTTCAACATCTGTATGAAAATAATTATGATGAAAAACAGAAATTACCTGGTTCCTTTATTATTCATTACTATATTTTTATTTTCATGCTCACCTGAGGAAGATTTCAATTATCAAAGTGATTTGGAAAGCAGTCAAGCATCTTGGTTAGAATTTAAAGAATCTTCAAATAACTCCTATAAGTATGTGGTATCTAAAGGGTCTGTTTTTACAAGTTATGGTTGGGAAACAACGATAACAGTGTTAAATGGAGTAATAATTGAACGGGATTTTAAATACACGTCTGGAGCAGAAGACTTTATTCCTGAGGATCAGTTAGAATGGACTGAAAATGAATATCAAATTAATAGCCTAGATCACCAATATACAAGCGCCTTTTATGCCTTAACTTTAGATGAAGTATATGAAAAAGCGAAGCGGGAATGGTTAATAAAAAGAAAAGGTGCTATATCTTATTTTGAATCAGAGAATAATGGATTAATTTCAATTTGTGGTTATTCTGAAAAAGGATGTATGGATGATTGCTTTGTAGGGGTAATAGTTAAAGCTGTAGAAGCTTTATAAAATTTAGTTTACGCTTACCTGAATTTTTTAGCAGCCCTAGTTTTTAGATATTGAGCTTTGGGTTATTAAAAAAAACGATGTTATACGGATATAAGCATTTCTACGTTTATAGCTGTTACTTTTCTTCTATCTTTGTTTTTGATCAGTAAAAAGGATTGTAGCAAATGAAAAAAGACTTAGGAGATTATAGAAAGTCCTATCAAAAAAGTGAGCTTCTGGAAGATGGTATATCGGACAATCCAATGGAGTTGTTTCAGAAATGGTTTTATGAGGTAGAAGCATCTGAGGGTGTAGATGAGCCTAATGCCATGACTATTGCAACCATTGGCTTAGATGGTTTTCCTAAAAATAGGGTAGTGCTGCTTAAAAAGTATACCCACGAAGGTTTTATTTTTTATACCAATTACCAAAGTGAAAAAGGGAAAGCAATAGCGAATAATCCTAATATGTGTGTTTCCTTTTTTTGGCCTAATTTAGAAAGGCAAGTTATTATTAAGGGAAGGGCAGAAAAAATAGCGCCAAATCTTTCTGACGGTTATTTTGAATCGAGACCAGAAGGCAGTAAACTCGGTGCTATAGTATCTGAACAAAGTACCGTAATTCCCTCTCGGGAATTCTTGGAGAAAAAACTGAAATCGCTGGAAGAGGAATACGAAAGTAAGGAAATAGAGCGACCTCAATATTGGGGTGGTTATATTGTGAAACCGGTGTCCATCGAATTTTGGCAAGGAAGACCTAATAGATTACACGACAGAATTCGGTATGAACTTCAGGAAGATTACCATTGGAAAATAGAGCGACTGGCTCCGTAATGCGAAAGCCCAAAGTAAAAAGTCAAAAAGTCAAAAAGGCTTGTATCTGTACTCTTGATTCTCTTTTGATCTAATTTGTGGATAAGTTTTTTGGCTCTTTGTTGATGTGAATGCTAGATATCGCATTTTACCATCAACCATCAACCATCAACCATCAACCATCAACCATCAACCATCAACCATCAACCATCAACCATCAACCATCAACCATCAACCATCAACCA
>NZ_JALKBA010000030.1 GCF_023015805.1 Cellulophaga sp. F20128 | reverse complement strand
AGAGGTAAGTATTTTGGTAAAAATAGTACCAAGAGATTATTGCCAAAATGGTGATCGATAAAAAAGAATATAAAGCAGCTACGGATTAGAGGTAAGTATTTTGGTAAAAATAATACCAAGAGATTATTGCTAAAACTTATGCTTCGGAAAAAAGGGTATCCATAGCTAATGTATAGGTATTGAGGCTCTTTCTAAGGTAATGATCGGTAAGAAGGAGTTTGGCTTTTGATGTTTTTGCAGGAAATCAAAGGAGTAGCAATTAAATAAAATAATTTCAAATAAAATAGTGTCAGGTTTAAATTAGTTTATATATTTGCAGTCTTAAAAAATCACAAAAGAGAGGAGGTTATTGCATATGTTAATTATACCAGTAAAAGAAGGAGAAAATATAGATAGAGCACTTAAGCGTTTTAAGCGTAAGTTTGATAGAACAGGTGGAATGCGTCAGTTAAGAAAGCGCCAGCAGTTTTCAAAGCCATCGGTTGTTCGTAGAGCTCAAATTCAAAAAGCAGAGTACGTACAAGGATTAAGAGATCAGGAAGAAGTATAAGTCTTCGTTTAATTCTCAGTATTTAGTATATACCTATTCAGATTGATATTTTCAATTTGAATAGGTTTTTTTTGTTCCAAAACTATTGTTGTAACTTGTGCTTGATTTACTTTAAAAGATGTCTGTAGAAGCCTTTGTGTCCTATTTATCCCTAGAAAAAAACTATTCTAAGCATACCGTTCTTGCTTATGAGAAAGATGTGCTTTTGTTTGTTGATTTTTGTCAGAAAAATTATGAGGTAAAAGAAATAGATACGGTGGGTTATGGTCTGCTGCGGAGTTGGATTGTAGCGCTGGTTGCAGAGAAGTTGTCTAATAGATCTATCAATAGGAAAACTGCCTCCTTAAAGGCGTATTATAGGTTTTTGCAAAAGATTGGAAAAATAGAGGCCAATCCCTTGGCAAAACATAAGGCGTTAAAAATTTCAAAAAAAATAGAGGTTCCTTTTTCTATTGCAGAAATGGAAAGTGTTTTAAATGATGTTGGGTTTCTTGATAATTTTGAAGGAGCAAGGGATAAGTTGATTGTTGGTCTTTTGTATGCTACAGGAATACGGCGAATTGAGTTGGTTAATTTGAAGCTGTCTGATGTTGATTTGGGAAGAAATACGATTAAGGTACTTGGTAAAAGAAATAAAGAGCGCATAGTGCCGCTGACGTCTTTTGTTGGTTCGTTATTTGGGTTGTATTTGAATAAGAGAAATGAGTTGAAGGTTTGTAATGATAAAGAGTTTGTGTTCTTATTGAAGTCTGGAAATAAAGTATATGAAAACCTTGTCTATAGAATAATAAATCGCTATTTTAGTGAGGTCTCTTCTAAGCAAAAAAAGAGTCCGCATATATTAAGACATACCTTTGCGACACATTTGCTTAACGAGGGGGCTGATTTAAATTCGGTAAAGGAATTGCTTGGACACTCAAGTTTAGCGTCAACACAGGTGTATACGCATAATAGTATCGCTGAACTAAAAAAAGTACATTTAACGGCTCATCCTAGGAGCAAAAAATAGTACATTATTCCTTTTTCGTTTATTGTTTAATTTTAAAACCTTCTTTTATGAAAGTAAACACCCAGTCAGTTAATTTTAATGCTAATGTGGCGTTAATGGATTTTGTTCAAACCCGATTAGATAAATTAGAAACCTTTTACGATAAAGTAATTAGTTCAGATGTATATTTAAAGGTTGAAAACACCAGTGTTAAAGAAAATAAGATTGTGGAAATCAATATACGTGTTCCAAAGGATAATATCGTAGTAAAAAAACAATGTAAATCTTTTGAAGAGGCCGTTGATGCTGCATGTAATTCTATTGAAAGACAGCTTGTTAAAAGAAAAGAGAAATCGAGGGTGTAATTTTTTTAAAAAAAATTCCCAAAAAATGTTTTGAATAATTAAAAATATATCTACATTTGCAGTCCGTTAGAAATAGCGGGCTTTTTTTTGAAAAAAAAGTGTAACAAAAGCCGATGTAGCTCAGCTGGCTAGAGCAGCTGATTTGTAATCAGCAGGTCGTGGGTTCGAGTCCCTCTATCGGCTCTAAAATGTTGAAAAGAAATTGTCTCTGTTTACTTTGTGAAGCAGCAATTTTAAAGGTTCTTTTTAAATTGAAAAAAGTTTGGGGGAGATACTCAAGCGGCCAACGAGGGCAGACTGTAAATCTGCTGACTACGTCTTCGCAGGTTCGAATCCTGCTCTCCCCACAATTACTCGCAGCGATGGGGGTAGTAGCAAAACAAGGAATTAGTTGTTTTGTATGAAATATTGAAAATTGGAAATTTCTACTTCGGTAGAGATTCGCAAAAAAATGCGGGAGTAGCTCAGTTGGTAGAGCGTCAGCCTTCCAAGCTGAATGTCGCCGGTTCGAACCCGGTCTCCCGCTCTAAGTTTTTAATCTAGTTTTGTATAGATTGGAAATTTTATAAGATAAAGAAATGTCCAAGATGATGGAGAGGATGTTTTTTTGAAATAGCGATGTCATTCTTATGAAGGTTAAAATTAGCCTTTTCGGGGTGAGAAAACAACGTTTTACGCCGGTGTAGCTCAGGGGTAGAGCGTTTCCTTGGTAAGGAAGAGGTCACGAGTTCGAATCTCGTCATTGGCTCAATAAGAATATAATTTGTACACTAATATATAACTAAGATTAAAATTCATTAAACATGGCAAAGGAAACTTTTGATCGTTCCAAACCGCACTTAAATATAGGTACTATTGGACACGTAGATCACGGTAAAACTACATTAACTGCAGCTATTACAACAGTATTGGCTAATGCAGGTCTTTCTGAAATGAGAAGTTTCGATTCTATCGATAACGCTCCAGAAGAAAAGGAAAGAGGGATAACAATTAATACTTCGCACGTAGAGTATTCAACTGCAAATCGTCACTACGCGCACGTTGATTGTCCAGGTCACGCCGATTACGTAAAGAACATGGTAACTGGTGCTGCGCAAATGGATGGTGCTATTCTTGTTGTTGCTGCAACAGATGGTCCAATGCCACAAACTCGTGAGCACATCCTTTTAGGTCGTCAGGTAGGTATTCCAAGAATGGTTGTTTTCTTGAATAAAGTGGATATGGTTGATGATGAGGAGTTGTTAGAGCTTGTTGAAATGGAAGTTAGAGAATTGCTTTCTTTTTATGAGTATGATGGTGATAATGGACCTGTAGTTTCTGGTTCTGCTTTAGGTGCACTTAACGGTGAACAAAAATGGGTAGATACAGTAATGGAGTTGATGGAAGCTGTTGATAGCTGGATCGAATTGCCTAAGCGTGATGTTGAAAAAGATTTCTTAATGCCTGTAGAAGATGTATTTACAATTACAGGCCGTGGTACTGTAGCAACTGGTCGTATAGAAACTGGTGTTGCTAATACTGGAGATGCTGTTGATATCATTGGTATGGGTGCTGAAAAATTAGCTTCTACTATTACTGGGGTTGAAATGTTCCGTAAAATATTAGATAGAGGTGAGGCAGGAGATAACGTTGGTATCTTATTAAGAGGTATTGAAAAAGCTCAAATTAGTAGAGGTATGGTAATCTGTAAGCCAGGTTCTGTTAAGCCACATGCTAAGTTTGAAGCTGAAGTTTATGTTTTGAAAAAAGAAGAAGGTGGTCGTCACACACCATTCCATAACAACTACCGTCCACAGTTCTACGTAAGAACAACGGATGTAACAGGAACAATTAGTCTTCCTTCTGGAGTTGAAATGGTTATGCCTGGTGATAACTTAACTATAACAGTAGAATTATTGTCTCCTATTGCACTTAGTGAAGGTTTGCGTTTTGCAATCCGTGAGGGTGGTAGAACAGTAGGTGCTGGTCAGGTAACTAAAATCTTAGATTAAGATTTAATATAATATACTTTACATTGAGGGTGTTCTGCTTCTGTAGGATACCTTTCAATGTAAATATAAACGGGTGTAGCTCAGTTGGTAGAGCACTGGTCTCCAAAACCAGGTGTCGGGAGTTCGAGTCTCTCCTCCCGTGCAAAAAGATAAGTTGAGATAATTCTTATCGTCAGTAAAATAACAAAGAAAAACTTTCGCATGTTAACATATATTAAAGAATCAGTAGAAGAGCTTAGAAATAATGTTACATGGCCATCAAGGGCAGATGCATCTAATCTTATGGTTGTTGTAGCTGTTTTTTCAATTTTGTTTGCTATGGCAACATGGGGTGTAGATGAGCTTTTTAGTAAGTTGGTTAAGTTTTATTTTGAAAGAGTAATTAACTAAACAGACCACGTGCTATGTCAGAAGTGTTAGAGAAAAAATGGTATGTTGTAAGAGCTGTAAGTGGGCAGGAAAACAAAATTAAAGGCTATATTGAAAGTGAAGTAGCGCGATTGGGTTTTTCGGACTATTTGGAGGATGTTTTGGTTCCTACAGAGAAGGTTATTCAAGTAAGAAACGGTAAAAAAATAAACAAAGAAAAAGTTTATTTTCCAGGGTATATTATGGTGAAGGCTAATTTGGGTGGAGAGATGATACATATCATTAGATCTATTACAAATGTTATTGGCTTTTTAGGTGAAACTAAAGGTGGTGATCCTGTTCCGTTGAGAAGATCTGAAGTAAATCGTATGTTAGGAAAGGTAGATGAGCTAGCTGTGAATACGGATAGTGTTGCAATACCTTTTATAATTGGTGAGACAATCAAGGTAATTGATGGTCCATTTAATGGTTTCAATGGAACTGTTGAGAAAATAAATGAAGAAAAGCGTAAACTAGAAGTAATGGTTAAGATTTTCGGTAGAAAGACTCCATTAGAACTAAGTTATATGCAAGTTGAAAAAGTTTAATAAGAACTGTTACATAGTAAGAATGTGTGTCGCTTCCGCATAACACATATTTTTCGAATTTAATTTTAAACAATGGCAAAAGAAGTAAGTAAAGTAGTTAAACTACAAGTTAGGGGAGGTGCAGCGAATCCGTCGCCACCGGTTGGACCCGCTTTAGGTGCTGCCGGGGTTAACATCATGGAGTTCTGTAAGCAATTTAATGCACGTACACAGGATAAACCAGGTAAAGTTTTACCAGTTGTTATCACGGTATTTAAAGATAAGTCATTTGACTTTATCGTTAAGACACCGCCAGCGGCAGTTCAGCTTTTAGAGGCAGCTAAGGTTAAAAAAGGATCTGGCGAACCTAATAGAAACAAAGTAGCAAGTGTATCTTGGGACCAAGTTAAACAAATTGCAGAAGACAAAATGGTAGATTTAAATGCATTTACAGTTGAGTCGGCAATGAGTATGATAGCAGGTACTGCAAGATCAATGGGTTTAAAAGTTTCAGGTAATAGACCTTTTTAAAATCTTAAAAGCAACTTAAAAATGGCAAAATTAACAAAAAAGCAAAAGGAAGCTTACGCAAAGATAGATAAGAATAAACTCTATTCTTTGAGTGAAGCTAGTACCTTAATTAAGGATATAACTAACGCAAAATTTGATGCATCAGTTGATATAGCAGTTCGTTTGGGTGTAGATCCAAGAAAGGCAAATCAAATGGTACGTGGGGTAGTAACACTTCCACACGGAACAGGTAAAGATGTAAAAGTTTTGGCTTTGGTTACTCCAGATAAAGAAGCAGAAGCTAAAGAAGCTGGCGCGGATTATGTTGGATTAGATGAGTATTTGGATAAAATTAAAAGCGGTTGGACAGATGTTGATGTGATCATCACTATGCCAAGTGTAATGGGTAAACTAGGACCTTTAGGTAGAGTTTTAGGACCAAGAGGTTTAATGCCAAATCCAAAAACAGGAACAGTTACTATGGATATCGCGAAAGCAGTATCAGAAGTAAAAGCTGGTAAAATTGATTTCAAAGTAGATAAAACAGGAATAGTGCATGCTGCAATAGGGAAAGTTTCTTTCTCTGCTGATAAAATTGAAGGCAATGCTCAAGAATTGTTAGAAACACTTATGAAATTAAAGCCTACTGCTTCAAAAGGTGTGTATGTAAAAAGCATATACCTATCTAGTACTATGAGCCCAAGTGTTCAATTAGATCCCAAAGTGGTAGCGTAACTGTTGCTTTAAAGTTTATATTATGACAAGAGAAGAAAAATTAAACGTAATAGAAGATTTAACTGCGCAGTTAGCAGAAAATTCTACCATTTATTTGGCTGATATTTCTGGATTAAATGCTGTAGCTACTTCTGAATTAAGAAGAGCTTGCTTTAAAGCGGGTGTAAAACTTGCAGTTGTTAAGAATACATTGCTTTCTAAAGCAATGGAGGCTTCGGATAAAGAATTTGGTGAACTTCCAGGGGTATTAAAAGGTAATACTTCGTTAATGTTTGCTGAAGCTAGCAATGCGCCTGCAAAACTTATTAAGAATTTTAGAAAAAAATCTGATAAGCCTTTGTTAAAAGGAGCATTTATAGCAGAAGAAGTTTATATAGGAGATGATCAATTAGATGCTTTAGTTAGCATTAAGTCTAAAGAAGAAGTTATTGGTGATATTATTGGATTATTACAATCGCCAGCTAAAAACGTTATTTCTGGACTTAAAGCTAGTGGTGGTAAAATCGCTGGTATTCTTAAGACATTATCCGAAAAATAGTACGCACTAAAAACAATTATATTTTAAAAATTTATTAAACGATAGAAAAATGGCAGATTTAAAAGATTTCGCAGAACAATTAGTTAACTTAACTGTAAAAGAAGTAAACGAGTTAGCAACTATATTAAAAGATGAATACGGTATTGAGCCTGCTGCTGCTGCAGTAGCTGTAGCTGCTGGTGGTGCTACTGCTGGTGAAGCTGTTGAAGAGCAAACTGAATTTGATGTTATATTAAAAGCAGCTGGTGCTTCTAAATTAGCAGTAGTTAAATTGGTAAAAGAATTAACTGGATTAGGATTGAAAGATGCTAAAGACATAGTTGATAGTGCACCAAAAGCTGTTAAAGAAGCTGTTTCTAAAGACGAAGCAGAAGGAATTAAAAAATCTTTAGAAGAGGCAGGAGCAGAAGTTGAGCTTAAATAATAGCAACAACTAGAACCTTTTTGGGATAGGTCTTTTCGCTACTTGCGAATAGACCTAATCCCATTTTATATACCTTGTATATGAAGTAATATACAACGAGAATACTAATCATAACATAATTTTGTCCATTGATGTTCACAAAACAGACTCAAAGAATAAATTTTGCATCAGCTAAGAACATTCCAGATTACCCGGATTTCTTGGATATTCAGATTAAATCATTTCAGGATTTCTTCCAACTTGAGACAAAATCTGATGAAAGAGGCGACGAAGGTTTGTATAATACCTTCTTGGAAAACTTTCCAATTACTGACACAAGAAATCAATTTGTATTAGAGTTTCTTGATTATTTTATAGATCCACCAAGATACTCCATTCAAGAATGTATAGAAAGAGGACTAACCTATAGCGTTCCGCTAAAGGCAAGACTTAAGCTGTATTGTACAGACCCAGAACATGAAGATTTTGAAACTATAGTACAAGATGTGTACTTAGGGACAATTCCTTATATGACACCAAGTGGTACTTTCGTTATCAATGGTGCTGAGCGTGTTGTTGTATCTCAATTACACCGTTCTCCAGGGGTATTCTTTGGACAGTCTTTCCATGCTAACGGTACTAAATTGTATTCTGCAAGAGTAATTCCTTTTAAAGGGTCTTGGATAGAATTTGCTACTGATATCAATGGCGTAATGTATGCATACATTGATAGAAAGAAAAAATTACCAGTAACAACCTTATTTAGAGCCATTGGTTTTGAACGTGATAAGGATATTTTGGAAATCTTTGATCTGTCAGAAGAAATCAAAGTTTCAAATGCTGGACTTAAAAAAGTTTTAGGACGTAAATTAGCGGCTAGAGTATTAAATACTTGGCATGAAGATTTCGTAGATGAGGATACAGGTGAGGTAGTTTCTATTGAAAGAAACGAAATTGTATTGGATAGAGATACTGTTCTTGAAAAAGATCACATCGCCGAAATTATGGAGGCAGATGTAAAGACTATTCTTTTACACAAAGAGAATAATGCACAATCTGATTATGCAATTATTCACAACACATTACAAAAAGATCCAACAAACTCTGAAAAAGAGGCTGTTGAACATATTTATAGACAATTGCGTAATGCTGAGCCGCCAGATGAGGAAACAGCGCGTGGTATTATTGATAAATTATTCTTTTCAGACCAACGTTACAACTTAGGTGAGGTAGGTCGTTATAGAATGAATAAAAAATTACAGTTGGATATTGGAATGGACAAGCTAGTCTTGACTAAGGAAGATATCATAACTATAATTAAATATTTAATAGAGTTAATAAACTCTAAAGCAGAGATAGATGATATTGATCACTTGTCTAACCGTCGTGTTAGAACAGTAGGGGAACAATTGTCTCAACAATTTGGTGTAGGTCTTGCTCGTATGGCTAGAACCATTCGCGAGCGTATGAACGTAAGGGATAATGAGGTGTTTACACCTATAGATTTAATTAATGCAAAGACCTTGTCTTCTGTTATTAATTCTTTCTTTGGTACCAACCAGTTGTCTCAGTTTATGGATCAAACCAATCCATTAGCAGAAATAACGCACAAACGTAGATTATCTGCATTAGGACCCGGTGGACTTTCAAGAGAAAGAGCAGGGTTTGAAGTACGTGATGTTCACTATACACACTACGGAAGACTTTGTCCTATTGAAACTCCTGAAGGACCAAATATTGGACTAATTTCATCACTAGCGGTATATGCTAAAGTAAACCCTTTAGGATTCTTAGAAACTCCGTACCGTAAGGTAACAAACGGTAGGGTAGATACTTCTGAATATACTTATTTAAGTGCGGAAGAAGAAGAAGGAATGAAAATTTCTCAGGCAAACATCCCTTTAAAAGACAATGGAGACATTGATGTTGAAAAGGTAATTGCTCGTGAAGAAGGAGATTTCCCAGTTGTTGATCCGGTAGAAATTAACTATACAGATGTTGCGCCAAATCAAATTGCGTCTATATCTGCATCTTTAATTCCTTTCTTGGAACATGATGATGCCAACCGTGCATTGATGGGGTCTAACATGATGCGTCAAGCAGTTCCATTATTAAAACCAGAATCTCCAATTGTAGGTACAGGTTTGGAACGTCAAGTAGCGTCAGATTCTAGAGTTTTAATTAATGCAGAAGGTGATGGGGTTGTTGAATATGTAGATTCTCAGAAAGTTACTATTAAGTATGATAGAACAGAAGAGGAGCGTTTAGTTAGTTTTGAAGAAGATGCTAAAACATACAACTTAGTTAAATTTAGAAAAACAAACCAAGGAACAAGTATTAACCTTAAACCAATTGTAGAAAAAGGTGATAAGGTTAAAAAAGGTCAGGTTTTATGTGAAGGTTATGCCACTCAAAGTGGAGAATTAGCTTTAGGTAGAAACATGAAAGTAGCCTTTATGCCTTGGAAAGGGTATAACTTTGAGGATGCAATTGTGATTTCTGAAAAAGTTGTTCGTGAAGATATTTTTACTTCTATACATATTGATGAGTATTCTTTAGAAGTTAGAGATACTAAATTAGGGGCAGAAGAATTAACACATGACATACCAAACGTTTCTGAAGAAGCTACGAAAGATTTAGATGAAAACGGAATGATCCGTATTGGTGCGGAAGTAAAACCTGGTGATATTTTAATTGGTAAGATTACTCCTAAAGGAGAATCTGATCCAACACCAGAAGAAAAATTACTTCGTGCTATATTCGGTGACAAAGCAGGAGATGTTAAAGATGCTTCCTTAAAGGCATCACCTTCATTAAGAGGTGTTGTTATTGATAAGAAGTTGTTTTCTAGGTCTATTAAAGACAAGCGTACTCGTGTAGAAGATAAAGATGCCATCAATAAGTTAGAATTGGAATATGAAGTTAAATTCCAACAACTTAAAGACGTATTGATAGAAAAGCTATTTACCTTGGTAAATGGGAAAACATCGCAAGGTGTACTTAACGATTTGGGTGAAGAAGTTCTTCCAAAAGGGAAAAAGTACTCTATGAAAATGTTAAATTCTGTAGACGACTTTGCACACTTAGTAGGTGGTAGCTGGACAGTTGATTCAGAACTTAATGGAATGGTTGCTGATTTATTGCACAACTATAAGATTAAGTTAAACGATCTTCAAGGAAACTTAAGAAGAGATAAGTTTACGATTTCAGTTGGTGATGAATTGCCTCCAGGAATTATGAAATTAGCAAAAGTATATGTTGCTAAAAAACGTAAACTTAAAGTTGGTGATAAAATGGCGGGGCGTCACGGTAACAAAGGTATTGTTGCTCGTATTGTACGTCATGAAGATATGCCATTCTTAGAAGACGGTACTCCAGTAGATATCGTATTAAACCCATTAGGTGTACCATCGCGTATGAACATTGGGCAGATATATGAGACAGTATTAGGATGGGCCGGATTAAAACTAGGTAAGAAATATGCGACACCAATTTTTGATGGTGCTACAATTGACCAGATTAACGGTTACACGGATGAAGCCGGTATTCCAAGATTTGGACATACCTATCTTTATGACGGTGGAACTGGGAAACGTTTCGATCAACCAGCAACAGTAGGTGTTATTTATATGCTTAAGTTAGGGCATATGGTAGATGATAAGATGCATGCTAGGTCAATAGGACCATACTCTTTAATTACACAACAACCATTAGGTGGTAAAGCACAATTTGGTGGTCAGCGTTTTGGAGAGATGGAAGTTTGGGCACTGGAAGCATACGGCGCATCTGCTACGCTACGAGAAATATTGACAGTTAAGTCTGATGATGTTATCGGAAGAGCGAAGACATATGAGTCTATTGTAAAAGGCGAAACAATGCCAGAACCTGGTTTACCAGAATCTTTCAATGTACTAATGCATGAACTTAAGGGATTAGGTTTGGATATTAGGTTGGAAGAATAACAAGACCTTGTCTTGGACACTATTTGTTAGATATAATTAATTTTAAGATCACCATATTGTTATGGCTAGACCAAAGGATAATAATACAATAAAAAGGTTTGATAAAATTTCAATCGGATTGGCATCTCCAGAAGCTATTTTGGCAGAGTCAAGAGGCGAAGTTTTAAAACCTGAAACAATTAACTATAGAACCCACAAACCGGAAAGGGATGGTCTTTTCTGTGAGCGTATTTTTGGCCCTGTAAAGGATTATGAATGTGCTTGTGGTAAATACAAACGTATCCGTTACCGCGGAATTGTTTGTGACCGTTGTGGCGTAGAGGTTACAGAAAAGAAAGTACGTAGAGATAGAGTAGGTCACATTAATTTAGTGGTACCTGTAGCTCATATCTGGTACTTCCGTTCGTTACCTAATAAGATAGGTTACCTATTAGGATTACCTTCCAAGAAATTGGACATGATCATCTATTATGAGCGTTATGTGGTAATTCAGGCTGGACTTGCAAAAGGACCAGAAGGGGAAGAAATTCAGAAAATGGATTTCTTAACTGAGGAAGAATATTTAAATATCTTAGAAACTATTCCTGCAGAAAACCAATATTTGGAAGATTCAGATCCAAATAAGTTTATTGCAAAAATGGGAGCGGAGTGTTTAATAGACTTATTGGCAAGAATTAATTTAGATGAGTTATCATTTCAATTAAGACACCAAGCAAATACAGAAACATCGAAGCAACGTAAAACGGAAGCGTTAAAACGTTTGCAAGTAGTTGAGTCATTAAGGGAATCTCAAGAAAATAGAGAAAATAAGGCAGAGTGGATGATCATGAAGGTTATTCCTGTTATTCCGCCAGAACTTAGACCTTTAGTGCCTTTAGATGGTGGACGTTTTGCTACTTCAGATTTAAATGATTTATACCGAAGAGTAATTATCAGAAACAATCGTTTAAAAAGATTGGTTGAGATTAAGGCTCCAGAAGTAATTCTTAGAAATGAGAAACGTATGCTTCAGGAATCTGTGGATTCTTTATTTGATAATACACGTAAATCATCAGCAGTAAAAACAGAATCTAACAGACCTTTAAAGTCACTTTCAGATTCATTAAAAGGTAAGCAAGGACGTTTCCGTCAAAACCTATTAGGTAAGCGTGTAGATTATTCTGCGCGTTCGGTAATTGTTGTTGGACCAGAAATGAAATTGTTTGAGTGTGGTTTGCCAAAGGATATGGCTGCTGAACTGTACAAACCTTTTGTTATTCGTAAATTAATAGAAAGAGGAATTGTAAAAACAGTTAAATCTGCTAAGAAAATAATAGATAAAAAAGAGCCTGTTGTTTGGGATATTTTGGAGAACGTTCTTAAAGGACATCCTGTATTGCTAAACCGTGCTCCTACATTACACAGATTAGGTATTCAAGCATTTCAGCCTAAACTTATTGAAGGAAAAGCAATTCGTTTGCATCCTCTAGTTTGTACAGCATTTAATGCGGATTTTGATGGGGATCAAATGGCAGTTCACTTGCCATTAGGGCCTGAGGCTATTTTGGAATGTCAGTTGTTAATGCTAGCATCTCACAATATATTGAACCCAGCAAATGGTTCGCCAATTACAGTACCTTCTCAGGATATGGTTTTGGGTCTTTATTACATGACCAAAGAAAGAAAATCTACTCCAGAAGTGCCAATTAAAGGTGAAGGATTAACTTTTTATTCTTATGAAGAAGTGGTTATCGCTTTTAATGAGGAAAGAGTTGATTTGAATGCAGGTATTAAAGTTCGTGCAAAAGATTTTAATGAAGAAGGAGAACTTGTAAACCAAATTATACCAACTACAGTGGGTAGAGTATTGTTTAATATAATGGTGCCAGAAGAGGCCGGGTATATTAACGATGTACTTAATAAAAAATCTTTAAGAGATATTATCGGTGGTATTTTAGCGGTTACAGATGTACCAACCACTGCAGAATTCTTGGATAAGATTAAAACTTTAGGATATGAATTTGCCTTTAAAGGTGGTCTGTCTTTCAGTTTAGGAGATATTATTATTCCGCAAGAAAAACATGAGATGATTGCAGATGCCAACGTTCAAGTAGACGGGATTATGGCAAACTACAACATGGGTCTTATTACTAACAACGAGCGTTACAACCAGGTAATTGATGTTTGGACATCTACCAATGCAATGCTTACAGAGTTGGCAATGAAACGTATCCGTGAAGATCAGCAAGGGTTTAACTCGGTATATATGATGCTTGATTCTGGTGCAAGGGGTTCTAAAGAACAAATTCGTCAGTTAACAGGTATGCGTGGATTAATGGCAAAACCTAAAAAATCTACAGCCGGTGGTGGTGAAATTATTGAAAACCCAATTCTTTCTAACTTTAAGGAAGGGTTGTCAATTTTGGAATACTTTATATCAACTCACGGTGCGCGTAAAGGACTTGCAGATACAGCCTTAAAAACTGCAGATGCTGGTTATTTAACACGTCGTTTGGTCGATGTTTCTCAAGATGTTATTATTAACACAGAAGATTGTGGAACGCTTAGAGGTATTGAAGTTACTGCTTTAAAGAAAAATGAAGAGATTGTTGAAACTTTAGGGGAGCGTATCCTAGGTAGGGTTTCTCTACATGATGTATACAACCCGCTTACAGATGAATTGGTGCTAACTGCCGGACAGTTGATCGTTGAATCTGATGTTAAAAAGGTTCAAGCTTCACCTATAGAGAGTGTTGAAGTTCGTTCTGCTTTATCATGTGAGGCAGAAAAAGGAATATGTGGTAAATGTTACGGAAGAAACCTTTCAACCAATAAAATGGTACAAAGAGGAGAAGCTGTTGGTGTTGTTGCTGCACAATCTATTGGTGAACCAGGAACACAGTTAACACTGCGTACATTCCACGTGGGTGGTATTGCAGGTAACATTTCAGAAGTTAACAAATTGGAAGCTAAGTTTTCTGGTACTGCAGAGATAGAGGATCTAAGAACTGTTAATGGGGAAGACAATGAAGGAAATAAGATTGAAATAGTTATTTCTAGAACAACAGAAATAAAAATAGTAGATCCTAAAACTGGGATTACCTTAAGTACAAATAATATACCTTACGGTTCACAATTGGTGATTAAAAATGGCGTAAAAGTGAGCAAAGGAGATGTTATTTGTTCATGGGATCCATACAACGGTGTTATTGTATCTGAATTTACAGGTAAGGTTTCCTATGAGAACATTGATCAAGGAGTTACCTACCAAGTAGAAATAGATGAACAAACAGGTTTCCAAGAAAAAGTAATTTCTGAATCTAGGAACAAAAAGTTAATACCAACTTTATTGGTTAAGAACAGTAAAGATGAAGTGTTGCGTTCCTATAACCTTCCTGTTGGATCTCACATAATGGTGGATGATAACGATAAGGTTAAAGAAGGTATGACTTTAGTTAAGATTCCTCGTAAGTCTGCCAAATCTGGAGATATTACTGGTGGTCTTCCAAGAGTTACTGAACTTTTTGAAGCGCGTAACCCTTCTAACCCAGCTGTGGTTTCTGAAATTGACGGTGTTGTTTCTTTTGGTAAAATTAAAAGAGGTAACCGTGAGATTATTATAGAATCTAAGTTAGGTGATGTTAAGAAATATTTGGTGAAATTATCAAATCAGATTCTTGTACAAGAAAATGATTATGTTAGAGCCGGGATGCCATTGTCAGATGGTTCTATAACTCCAGCTGATATCTTAGCAATTAAAGGTCCTTCTGCTGTACAACAGTACTTGGTGAACGAAGTTCAAGAAGTATACCGTTTGCAGGGTGTGAAAATTAACGATAAGCATTTTGAAGTTGTAGTAAGACAGATGATGCGTAAAGTTCGTATTCAGGATCCAGGAGATACTATTTTCTTAGAAAATCAACTAGCACATAAGGAAGATTTTATTAAGGAAAATGACGAGATATACGGAAAGAAAGTCGTTGAAGAAGCAGGTGAGTCTGATAACTTAAAAGCTGGTCAAATTATTACAGCGAGAGAGTTGAGAGATGAAAACTCTATTTTGAAACGTTCAGATAAAGCCATAGTTACTGCAAGAGATGCAGTAGCGGCAACAGCAACGCCAATTTTACAGGGTATTACTAGAGCATCTTTACAGACCAAATCTTTTATCTCTGCGGCATCCTTCCAAGAGACAACTAAAGTGTTAAACGAAGCAGCAGTAGCTGGTAAGATTGATTATTTAGAAGGTTTAAAAGAAAATGTTATCGTTGGACATAAAATTCCAGCAGGTACGGGTATGCGAGATTACGATAGTATCATTGTAGGATCTAAAGAAGAATACGATGAAATTATGGCTCGTAAGGAAGAGTTTAAATTTTAAGTTTTATGAGTGACAAAAATCAAAACCAAAAGCAAATTAATATAGAACTAGATGAAAAGACCGCTGAAGGAATTTATTCCAATTTAGCAATCATTAATCATTCAGTTTCAGAATTTGTGGTAGATTTTATCAGTATGATGCCAGGAGCGCCAAAAGCGAAAGTGAAGAGTAGAATAATACTTACTCCACAACATGCTAAAAAGTTCTTAAAAGCATTAAATGATAATGTGCAGCGTTTTGAAAAAGCTCATGGTACTATTAAAGATTATGAACAGCCTTCAATACCAATAAATTTTGGTCCTACGGGAGAAGCATAAAAATAAAAACCACGCAATTTGCGTGGTTTTTTAGTTTAAACAAATATCGTTTTACAATTTATTCAAATTCAGAAGTAAAGTGTAGTTTTACGCTTGGGTATTTTTGTTGGGTCATTTGTAAAGAAAACGTTGAGTCTGCTAAAAATACCAATTGACCTTGTTTGTCCTTTGCTAGGAATTTTTGCTTTACACGCTTAAATTCTTTAAACTCTTCATTATTTTTATCATCAGGATCTACCCAACATGCTTTGAATACCGGGAAGTTTTCATAGGTACATTTGGCGCCATATTCATGTTCTAATCGGTATTGAATCACCTCAAATTGTAAAGCTCCTACAGTTCCAATAATTTTTCTACCATTCATATCTAAGGTAAATAACTGTGCAACACCTTCGTCCATTAATTGGTCAATTCCTTTGTACAAAGGTTTTGATTTCATAGGATCGGCATTGTTAATATACCTAAAATGTTCCGGTGAAAAACTAGGAATTCCTTTGTAGTGTAACTCTTCGCCTTCAGTTAATGTATCCCCAATTTTAAAGTGTCCAGTATCGTGTAATCCAACAATATCACCTGGATAAGATATATCTACAATTTCTTTCTTTTCAGCAAAAAAGGCGTTGGGACTAGAAAATTTTAATCTTTTATTGGATCGAACATGTAAGTAGGGTTTGTTTCTTTCAAAAGTACCAGATACAATTTTGATAAAGGCCAATCTGTCCCGGTGTTTTGGATCCATATTGGCATGGATCTTAAACACAAAACCCGTAAAATCCTTTTCATTAGCTACAACTATACGTTCTTCAGCCTTTTTGGGCCTTGGAGAAGGAGCTATTTCTATAAAGCAATCTAACAATTCTCGTACACCAAAATTATTTAGTGCGGAGCCAAAAAATACGGGCTGCTGTTCGCTAGCTAAGTATTTTTCTTTATTAAATTTTGGATATACGCCATCTATTAGCTCCAGATCTTCCCTCAATGTTTTTGCAGCCTTTTCTCCGATGACACCTTCTAAGGCACTACTTTGTACATCATCAAAAGCAATGGTCTCTTCAATATTTTTCTTGCTGTCACCGCTAAAAAGATTAATGTTCTTTTCATAGATATTGTAAATGCCTTTAAAATCGTAACCCATACCAATGGGGAAACTAAGTGGAGTGACAGATAAACCTAATTTTTGTTCAACTTCATCAAGTAAATCAAAAGCATCTTTTCCTTCACGATCTAGCTTGTTAATAAAAACAATGATAGGAATTTTTCGCATTCTACAAACTTCAACCAATTTTTCCGTCTGTTCCTCCACACCTTTAGCAACATCAATGACCACAATAACACTATCTACAGCTGTTAACGTTCTAAAAGTATCTTCAGCAAAATCTTTGTGGCCTGGTGTATCTAAAATATTTATTTTTTTGTCCTTATATATAAAAGCAAGTACAGAGGTGGCAACAGAAATTCCTCTTTGCCTTTCAATTTCCATAAAATCACTGGTTGCAGTTTTTTTTATTTTATTGTTTTTTACAGCTCCGGCTTCTTGTATTGCCCCACCAAAAAGAAGTAGTTTTTCTGTTAAGGTTGTTTTACCCGCATCTGGATGAGAAATAATTCCAAAAGTTCTTCTTTTTTCTATTTGTTTTTCAAAATTCATTTAAAAAAATATTTGAGGCAAAAGTAAGTTAAATTATAGAATAAGTACTTTGTGATTTTAAGATGATTGTTTTAAATGTTGGCTTCCATTGAGATTGTGTGTTTTCGATAAAATCACTTTTTAAATAGTTCAATTGTTTTTTGCTAATAAGTTAAAAGTACTATTTAAAGGGTGTTCGGTACCTTGTAATTTGCTTGGGTTGGTATTTAAACGATTAATTATGCAATTCAAAGAAGCTTCGTAATATATGAGATTGTTTCTATCGGAGTATTTAAAAATAACATTTAAATTAGCGGAAGTTTACTAAGAAGTCCCCAAGTCTTTGCAAATAAACTTTTCCTTAGAATGCCATGGTGATTAGTTAAAAAACTATCATATATGGAAAACTTTACTTTTGTATTAAGCAGAACATTCTTTAACAGATATGTTTCTTTCTTTGCATTTTTATTTATACTACTATCTTCATCCTTTCATGTGATGGCTGCTGAGAATAATATCAATCCGAAGGATTCAGACGGAGATGGTGTTACAGATGCTAAAGAAACTATTGATTGTACAGATCCATTAGATGGCTGTTCTTATAAGGCATCTAGTGTAACTTTGGCACAATCTGCTAGTTGGAAAGCTATGGATTGTGACGGTGATGGTGTCACTAATGGAAAAGAAATTATTGATTGTACAGATCCTTTAGATGGGTGCTCTTATAAACCATCGAGTGTTACATTGGCACAATCTGCGAGCTGGAAAGCGCTAGACTGTGACGGTGACGGAGTAACCAATGGAAAAGAAATTATTGATTGTACAGATCCTTTGGATGGCTGCTCGTATAAAGCATCAAGTGTAACATTGGCACAATCTGCAAGCTGGAAAGCCATAGATTGCGATGGCGATGGGGTAACTAACGGCGATGAAACTACAGACAATACAAATCCATTAGACGGTTGTTCCTATTTAACAGCAAGTGTAACGCTTACACCAAATGCAGCATGGGAAGCACTAGACTGTGATGGAGACGGAGTAACTAACGGCAATGAAACTACAGACAATACAGATCCATTAGACGGTTGTTCCTATTTAGCAGC
>NZ_JALKBA010000002.1 GCF_023015805.1 Cellulophaga sp. F20128 | reverse complement strand
AAAATAGGCTTGGCCTCTGCTAAATTATACAAATGCTTTTTATAGACCTCCTTATGCTTTTTAAAGTCCACCTCCTTGGTTTCCCAATGTTGGGCAACAAATTCCAATTCGAAATCTGTCAGCATAGCACAGACTTCTTTCTTTCTGAATTTTTCTAGTGGAAGATCTATTTCTACCCCATCATAACCAGCTTCTTTTACCTTTTTTAAAAAATCAGGCCAGGGCATATCTGAGCTCCCCCATCTAGGGTATATAAAATTTAGATTCATTTATGGTATTATGTATTTGTAAAGATTCCTTTTGGATTCAAAGGAAATTCACTGCAATCAATTTTAGAAAAAGAAACCCCGCCATCAACTAAACTAAACTAACTCTTTGAAGCGGGGATATCCCAAAATTTTAACGAAATCCTTTAATAATCTGTATTTTGCTTTAAGTTTGGATTATTAATCAA
This sequence comes from Cellulophaga sp. F20128, assembly GCF_023015805.1. Lineage (GTDB taxonomy): Bacteria > Bacteroidota > Bacteroidia > Flavobacteriales > Flavobacteriaceae > Cellulophaga. The sequence continues at coordinate 471,060 of NZ_JALKBA010000002.1, read as the reverse complement.
TTCAAAATCAGGAATTGGCCAAACGTAATCCCTAGGAGCTGTAAATAACCTATTTTCCAAAGGAACTATCCCAATTGCAGGTTGATTCATAGTTGTCTCCAACAATTTCCATCTATGATAATCATAATAAAGAATACCTTCACCTGCCAATTCTATTATTCTTTCACGTCTGATAATATCACGAAAGCTATCTTTAGTTAAGCCAATTAGAGCAATTGGCGGGACAACAATATTAGATCCATCTGTTGCGGCTCCTTGCCCTCCTCTAGTTCTTAATTCATTAATTAAATCTAACAAATTCTGAGATGGTCCATTTACCTCATTCATAGCTTCTACGTAATTTAGGTATACTTCACCCAATCTAAAAACTATAAAATCATTATGACTTCTTTGTGTAGCAGTTTCTGCGGGATTGATCCATTTTCTAAAATTAAGCCAGGTACCATTGTTAACAAACATCGAACCCTCATAATCCACATCTACATTCCAGTCAAAAATAGTTTGGTTTAAGCGAGGATCTCTATTTTCGAATGGAGCATTAGAATCATAAAGGAGACTGTTTGAAATATCCTCTCCATTAATATCCGGGTACCTGTTAACCAAGGCCATAGTAGGAGAAAAAGTGGACCAAGAGGCATGAAAACTTATTGGTCCCAGCCATTGACCTATAGAATGGTACCTTCCTTCAAGATCAGCATTTACTCTTGCTAGAATAATTTCAGAATTCCCCTCTCCTTCTGGTCTAAACAATTCAGTATAATTGCCATATAAACTAAAGCCTCCTAACATAATCTGACTAGCTATATTTGCACTTTCTGTTAACATTGTATTATCTGAAGACAATGTCCCTTCATAAAGTAGTATTCTTGACTTTAAGGCCATAACTGCCCATTTTGTAACCCTTCCATACTCGGGAGTATAATTTGAAGAAGATAACTCTAAAATAGTTGCATCAAGTTCTTCTAGCACAAAATCAAGAACTTCAGATCTCGTACTTGGTTCTACTTGCCCTTCATTAACCCCTAATAATTTTGTTACGATAGGAACGTTTCCAAACTGATACATCAACTTGTAATGCGCCCATGCCCTGAAAAAACGAACTTGTCCCTTATATTGTGCCAAGGTGGCTTCTGGCAAACCAACTTTTTTTACATTATTTAAAAACCAATTAGCATCCCTAATGGTACCGTATTGACCGGTCCACAAACCATTAACTAGACTTGCACCCGGGTTAATCGCACCAGTAGAAATTTCTACAGATGCGCCACTTTGACTAAACATTATTTCCGTTAAAGCATCCCATTCTATCTGCCCAACATTAGACAAAGAACCATAAAGAGCATTAGCGGCTTGTTTAACTTCATCTTCACTTGTCCAGAAGGCATCTTCTGATAAGGCCGTTACCGGAAGTTTTGTAATTTCATCTTCGGAACAACTTTGAAATATTCCAAAAACAAAAATTAGTATATATATTGGTGTTATATAATTTTTCATATGATTATTTTTTAAAAATTAATGTTAATTCCCATTGAAAATGTCTTTAAAGGTGGAATTGATAATCCACTAGACTCAGGATCAAAACCAGGTCTAAAATCAGATACCGTTAACAAGTTTGTCCCGGTAAAATAAATTCTAGCCTTTTGAATAGATTTATTATCATTAATTGGAAGTGTGTAACCTAATTGTAAATTTTTTAATCTTAAATAAGAAGATTTAAATGCCCAGTAACTTGAATTAGTATAAAAATTTTGGTTATAAGTTTGTTGTCCAAAAAGTAAGAGTCTAGGATAGGTTCCATTAGTATTCGAGGAACTCCAGGCATCATTTGCTTCTTCTGGAATCCATCCAAAATTCCCAAATAAATCATTTGATCTATAATCTTTGGCTTTACCCGTTCCTTGAAAGAATATTTGTATATCGAAATTCTTCCAATCAGCATTCAAATTAATTCCGTAGGTAATTTTAGGAAGTGTTTCTGCAATTGCCACATTATCTTCAAAGTTTAGTGCCCCATCATTATTGTGATCTTTGTACCTAATATCCCCCATAGTTGTATTTGGGCTAATTCCTGAGGTAATTTCGGTTTTATAAGCATCTACTTCTGCTTGAGATGATAAAATACCATCTGACACATACCCATAAATAGTTCCTAATGCATCCCCAACTCTATAATTGGTATCAAATTCTGAAAAAGCGTCAGTAAGTTCAGTAATCTCATTTGTATTATAGGTTCCATTTATCGAGACCCCATATTTCAAACCGTTTGACAATACGTTATTGTGATTCAAGATTAACTCTAATCCTTTATTTTGAACATTACCTGCGTTAATGGCAGGACCACTTCTTCCAGTCCCTACAGTACCTGGTACTGGGCTCGGCAACAAAATATCTTGCGTATCTTTATTGTAATAATCCAACGAACCTGAGAGTAATCCTCTAGAAAATGAAAAATCTAAACCAAAATTCATTGTACTGGTTGTTTCCCACTTTAAATTTCTAAATGGGACACCTCCTTCAGAAGCTGTAGATTCTACAATATCCCCCATTCCAAAATAGTAACTACCAAAAGATATGTTGGAAAAATAGCTTCCTGAAACTCTATTATTTCCAGTCGTACCATAAGATGCCCTGAATTTAAGGCTTTCCATAGAACTAAAATCAAAGAAATTTTCTTCACTAATTAACCAACCTGCCGAAATAGAAGGGAAAAAACCATAACGATTTTCTGGGGCAAAAATGGATGACCCATCGTATCGTCCTGTTAATTCAAGAAAGTATTTTTCATCAAAATTGTAATTAATTCTTCCTACTCCAGATTGCAAGGCATTTTCACCTGTATTACTACTTAACCCGGTGATATCATCATTATCTCCAGAATTAGGTGCACTGAACTCAGTTAATAAATTATCAAACTGAAAATTTCTTCTTCCAGCACTAATAAACGAATCCTTATTAAATTGGACATCCCATCCAACCAAAACACCTATACTATGTTCCTTAAAAGTTTTTTCATAACTTATAAACGATTGAGCATTATACTGATTATTATCTCTCCAAGTTTGCCCTAAACTGTTTATATCCGAGAACCAAGATGGTCCTCCTGTTGTAGATCTTTTATATATACTAGAAACACTTCTTCCTGTTCCTGAAATCAAGGAATAACGACCTATAACTTTTAAACCATCTATAAGTTCCCAGGTTAGATTAGTATTAGCAGTAAATGTTTTGTTTATTGCATTAGATGTACCAGCTTCAAGCTCCCAAAGAACGTTCCAAAACCCTCTACCATAGGCACCTGCTTCATTAAAAAAGGCAAACTCTCCATCAGCATTTCTGACTGGTAAAAATGGAGCAGTTCCGTTCATATGTTGGTAGATATTATCAATACCGTTATTAACATTTGGGGATGTATTATTGGAAATACTATAGCTTAAATTAACATCTAAATCGATATTATCCCTTAATTTTGTCTTTAAATTTGTTCTCAGATTATACTGTTTTCTATCGATTCCGGATTTTACGATTCCGTCAGAATTTCTGTAACCTAAAGAAAAGTAATAAGATGAGTTTTCATTACCTCCAGTGGCGCTTAAAAAATATCTATTTGTAATTTCTGTTTTAAGAAACTCGTCCTTCCAATTCGTATTTGGATAAGCTGGATCCGTACCTGCTTCAAATTTTTCAAAATCTTCTGGCGTAAATAAAACTTGCCCTCCTGAGTTCAAAGAGGCCTCATTCATAATTTTGGCAGATTCAATTGAATTTGCAGATTTCTGAGTCGTTGTTAAATCACCAAAACTAACGAAGCTTTCAAAGTTAAAGCTAGCCTTCTTATTTTTTCCAGTTTTAGTTTTAACTATTATTACACCTGCCGCAGCTCTTGATCCATAGATTGCAGATGCTGCACCATCCTTTAATACAGAAATGGCTTCTATATCATTGGGATCTACACTAAGTAAATCTTGAGGCACTCCATCCACTATATATAAAGGGGAATTATTACCTATTGTCGTTGCCCCTCTAACCAGAACAGATAATCCTTGATTATACCCCCCATCTTTTATATACAATCCCGGAGTACGGCCTTGCAATGCAGATGCAATATTTGCATTGGTAATATTCCCTAATTCTTCGACATCCACAGCGGACACCGCAGAAGTAATACTAGTGATTTTTTGTGTACCATAAGCAACCAATACAACCTCGTCAAGGGAACTTGCATCAGCCATTAATTCAATCTGGAAGGTTGTTTGATTATTGACTTCAACTTCTCTAGTTGCAAACCCTAAATAGGATACAATTAAGGTGGCATTTCCAGAAGACACCTTGAAAGAGAATTTTCCATCAAAATCCGATTGCACACCATTGGTAGTTCCTTTCTCAAGAATATTAGCTCCTGGCAAAGGTTGTCCGTTATTGTCCGTTATTTTTCCTGAAATTAATAATTGTTGAGTACTATTAATTTTTTCAGGATATTTAATAACAACAATTTTATTGTTTTTTGTAAAATCAAACTGATAGTCCCGTCCAGAAAGGCTTTTAGTTAGTAGCTTATTAGCCTTAATAACACCTTTTTTAAGATGCACCTTTGGAGCACCTTTAAAGAGGTCTTCTTGATAAATAAAGGTGTACTCCGTTTGCGCCCTTAGCAGATCGAACACTTGATCCAGTGTCAATTCAATATCTTCTTCTATTACAATTTTAGCATTTTGAGAGAAAACATCACTTGAGGTAAAACTAAAAACTGTTGTACAAAACAAGAGTATAAATATCCTCATAATAAATTGTAGAATTTTTTTCTTATATAAGAAAAAACTGTTAATAAATTTAATTTCCATAAATTTGTGGTATTAGTTGATTAAACATTTAATTAATTAATAATGCAAAGGGGATGAAGCGTTTTACTGTCCAGGTATGTCTTTGTTCCCTTATTCTTTTTATTGAATTGTAATTTTCTGGTTTTTTATTTCATAGGCGTTTATAAATTTTGTTTTCTTAATAACATTTAGAATTTCTTTAATACTATCTTTCTTACTTAGAACCCCATTGAATTTGACATTCTCTAATTCCTCATTCGCAAACTCCACTTCAAAATCATACCAACGAGTCAATACAACCATAATTTCCTTTAAGGTTTTTCCTTTAAAACTAAAAAGTCCTTTTTTCCATGATATTTCGCTATACACATCAACTTCTTGAACGCCTATACTTTTATTTTTTAAGTTAAGTTTAGTTTGCTGATTTGGAATTAATTTCTGTTTTGATTCCATATTACTAACACTTACTTTTCCCTCCACTAATGTTGTATAAATACTATCTTCATTGTTATATGCTTTTATATTAAATTCGGTTCCTAACACTTCCACTTCTTGATGATCATTAAACACGAGGAACTTAGTGTCTTTGTGTTCAATACTTGGAGATACATCAAAATAGGCTTCTCCATAAACCAATTCTACTTTTCGTAACATACCATCAACAAAATTTACTGGATAAATTAATTTTGATTCCGAATTTAGCCAAACTTTAGTTCCATCAGATAAAACTAAATAAAACTGACCTCCACGTGGAACTGTCAGGGTATTATAGGCTATTTCATCTTTGGAGTTTGACTTTTTTTTGTTATAGACAATTTCTTCTCCATTGCTAGTAACATTATGTCCGTTATAAGCGCTACCTTTTTCCAAGGATACAACGGATCCATCACCTAAGGTTAAAGTCGCCTTATCTGTACCAATCTCAATTTTGGTATCATTTTCAACAATAATTGGTGCGCCAATTTTAATTTCCTCCTTTTTATTAAATATAAAATTTATAGAAATTAATAATGCAACAGATGCTGCTACCGCATACTTCCAGTAAGTTTTCTTCTGAGAATGTTTGGATAATTTGTTTCGAATCGAGAACCAACCTTCTTCTACATTGATATTGTCTAAATCTGTTAGGTAATTATTTTTAACAGAATTAAAATAATTCTTATGAATTTGTGATTCCTCAAACCATTTATTGAAAATGATTTCTTCCTCTGTAGTAAGTGTATTGTTTAGTTTTTTTACAATTAACTTGAATTCCACCTGATTTCGTTTTAATTACATTCTATTATAACGACAATAAAATTCACTAAATGGGTGACAAGAAAATAAAAAAATATTTAAACTTTTTCAAACTTAAATATTAAATAAATAAAAATTTACCAAAATTATTGATGAAGTTGAAGTAAAATTAAAATAGAAGTTACCATTTCAGTAATTCTTAATTTAGCCCTTTTTAGCTGAGTTTTAACCGTATTTATTGATATTCCTAACTCCTTGGCAATTTCAGCATATTTATATTTATGTATGAATTTTAACCTTACAATTTGTTGCATCTTTTCGGGAAGGGTATCAATAATTTTTAAAACCTTATGATAAATTAAGGTTTTATCTTCTTCTGTACTAGAATTGAAAACATGTTCTGAAATTAAAGCTAAGTTAAAATCCAAAAATTCCAAATTATCTGTTATTTTTATTGACTTTAGGTAATTTAAGCACCTATTTCTAACCATAATACGTAGATACCCTTTTAAGGATTTTTCAATTTTTAAATTATCCGCGTTTTCCCATAAATAGATAAAGATTTCTTGTACTATATCTTTGCTTGAATCTTTATCAAAAAGATAACCATTGGCGTAAACAACCAATTCTTCATAATGTTTGTCAAAAAAAATTTTAAAAATTTTTTCGTTCTTTTTACTTATTTCTTCAAGTATAAGATTCATTAAGCTAGGAAGTTATTTGGTGTAAAAACAAAACTATAAAAAAGATGTTGACTAAAATTAGTATTTAGGAATATTTATTTTTTAAGGTGATTTGGATATTTTCAATTTGCAAAAAAAAATGTCATATTAACTAGCCAACTTACAACCAAAAAAATATAAATGAAAATCGTTGACTCAATTATAAATTAAAAGCTAATTACCAAAATTTTCAATCAGATAATCTAAATTAAATTTATTTTACATAAGCCGCTGCATAGTGAAATACCTAATAATTTGAAGATATTATTTATGCTTGTGTTCCAAAAAATCATATATTTATAGCTTTACAGCTTGTAAAGAATTTTACTTTAAGTTCATTCATAGTATTGTCAACAAAAACGGTTTACAGCATATTTTAAAATTCATTAACTTATTGATAAATAAGTCATTGCACGGACCAGGTATAACCCTGCTACGTTCTTAACCTATAGAGGAGCTAACGGAAAGAAAGGTTGTATAGTGGCCATTATCAAGGGAACCAAAGCGGATAACGTCAACAATGTACTTGATTGGATCCCTGTTGAAAGACGAATATGGTCAAAGAAGTTTCTGTCGATATGGCCGGAAATATGAACTTGATCGCTAAAAAATGTTTTCCTAAAACAGAAATCGTGACTGATAGATTTCATGTTCAAAAACTAATCTAAAAAACTTAAAAATAAGTACTAAATTTAACCACAAATCAATCGATTTTGAGCAATTGAATTGCTATACTCACTTTCATCCGCCGCAAGTGGCTCACTTTGCCCGCCCTATCCACTATTGACCATTATTCTATTTTCTTTATTTCTTTTTGAATTGCTTTAATTATATTCCTCGGTATTTCTAATTCAGAAGCAATTGCTGACCATCGAGGAATTAAGGCTTGGACATCTCCAATAATTCCCTTGGGATTCTTTATAGAAAATTCTTCAGCAATAGTAAGGACATCTTTCATTGTTACTGAAGTACGCTTACCATTAATTGATAAAGCTCTAGATATTGTTTTAAATGTAATTAGTGGGTTAAGCGCAAAGGTCAAATCATAGGCAGGTGCTAAATTCCAACTATTACTTTCTTTGTTATACATAAAACTATGATTCTTTAGATGGTCGTCTACATTTCTAAAAACAAGATTGAACACCATTCGCTTAAATAGTTGCTGTAAATCTTTATGTGGCACTTCTAAACCTACGGCAACTTTAAAGATATTTTCATAAGAAGAATTCTCTGGCTGGCTTTTAAAATCCCAACCAGTTAAACCAGTTACGGTTAAAACGTGTTGTTTTTCTCCGTGTTGTCTGTCATATCGTAAAGTGGCGAAATGCTTATTTTCAATTAACTTGGAAGGCATCATATCAATACCTGCTTCTTGTGCTAATAAGTAATACCCATATTCTACTTTTTCTTTGTTATAACCATCACTGTCATCGAAGTGTAATTTCACCAAATAGTGATTATAATTTTCGCTAGTTTCCCTATCTCCAGCAATGATTTCTCCCGTTTCTTTATGTTCTGAAATTAAGATTTTAGGCCTGGCGCCACCTGCAGAGGTTCCTATTTTGAAGACGTTGAGCAATGATAATTCGCTAAGGTCTTTTCCAATAGTGTCTTCTTTAAGTTTTAACACCTTCTCTAAGATTGTGATAACCTCATCAATATTAACTGTAGTTGTATTTGGTAATTTTTTGATAGGTTTATATTCCAATGCTCCCATACCACGGTCTGCTACATATGCTAGCTGCTCAAGAGGTGTTACCTTTTGAATTCCTCTTACTGTCAACCATTCTTGGAATATTATATTACCAAAAGTATCAGGTAAAGAATCAGCAATCATTGGTGGTACCCCTTGAAAGGTATCTTGTTGATATTCGGTGAATACCTGTGCTTGTTTTGTGCGTTTGAAAATAAAGGGAAAAAGATTTGAGTATTTGCCAGATGCTAAAAAATCAGGATTATATTGGAAAAAAGATTTGCCCTGATCTATGTTGTAGCCTAATTTTCCAATTTCAAGTCCAAAAGCAATGATATCTATGATTTTATCTCTAGCCATTTATTAATACAGTGAAATATTGTTTTGATTTGTAATAGTCTTGTCTAATTCTTTAGTAATAGACTGCAATAATCCAAAATGATTTGCTACTTTTAAAATAGTATCGAGCGTAGCATTTTTACCATTCTCGATGTTTTGAATTGTTGTGCTCGAAACATCAAGCACCTGTGCAAGTTCGTCTCTAGAGAGTCCATCAGATTTACGAAGTGCCTTACACACCTCCCCAATCTTGACCTTCACATCTTTTATTTTTATAACCTCTAACATTTTATTACCATTATATTGTCTAAATATAGGCTTTTTAACTTAAAAATACCATTATAATGATAGATATAATATTTTATAAACTTCCATATTACAAAATCAGAATATTCAATTTTAGCAAACTTTCGAGAAACTTACTATTTTAGAGTCAGTATCTCACAATAGAAATTTACACTTTTGATTTAATTATATGCTGTTTCTAATTTTTCAGAATCCTTACAACCAACCATAAACAAAAAATCAAAAAAAGCAACCAAATGTTAAAAAGTCACCTATTCGGTGCGCACAAAATTAAGGTACTTCCCTACCCCTTATTTATAGGGCATTTGGGTGTTTAGTTCTGGTCCCTCCGGCTCCACGACACTCAAAAATACGCAGCAGATTAAAGCGCGCTAAAATGCGAAGTTTGCTTCGGTATTTTTGGAAGATTTAAGATGCCCATCATTCTAAATGATGGGTATTTTTATTTGCAACATTGCGAGTACAAGGGATCTATAATCCTCCGGCTCCACGATTATGCACAACAGGTGTGTGCATTAAAGCATAAGAAACCCAATCAAGTAAACTTGATTGGGTTTTGCTATTTTTAGGTGCCTGATCTGAAAAATCAGTCAGTTGTATTTACAGTACGGAACCTTATGGGAACAACGAAGTTAATCCTCCGGCTCCACTTTTTGACTACCAAGTCAATCTATTTTGTATAAAAATCTTCGGTGGATCCCTAAAATTTAATTCTAAAGTCCGAAATTCTAGGATCGTTTTCGTTACCATTGAAACCATAGGACACCCCCATAACATCAATATGCAGAACTCCTAGAATTCCCTTAAATCACCTCTATTTTAAGGTAAATACCTGTTGGATACTAGTTTCTTAAATCGTGTAAAGCCAATACCGGAACATTAGCATTATGACCTAATTCTTTTACCAATGGGTTAGAAAAAATACTACCAAAGAATTTATGTTTTTTATTAATAAAAGCGATCATTTCGCTCTCTCTGCTTTGCGCAAAACAACGTACACCGTCTTGTAAACTTACATTGTATAATTTATGATGTGTAAAGTTTACAGCGGCTAAAATCTCATTGAGCAGTGCCTTATTATCAATTTGCTCCTTACTCAATTCATTGTCCTTTTGAACATATAAAATACGGATTGGCGCGCTAGTTAATTGTGAAATTTGCTTTAAAGTATCCAATTCGTTTTCTTTGTAATGTGTTTTGAAACTGGTGGGAAATACAATCTCGTTTAGCCCTTTAAACCTAATATTCCCAGGAATAGCTAGCACAGGACAGTTTCTAACCTTTTCCATTGTATTTACAGCATTGCTACCGAGAATTTCATTTTTGTTGTCCGTTTCTCCACGGGTACCCATAATTATCAACTTAATGTCTTCCTTTTCAACCGTGTTTTTGAGTACTTCAATAAAAGATCCAAATTCATTCAAAAAATGAAAGGTATGCTTAGTGTTATCCTCATTGAAACGATCTTCAACTTTCAACTTTCCCATCTTTTCTTCAGCAATCGCTTTTACCTCATCAATTTGATTTTTTGTGGGTTCAGGACTTAAAAGCTTATCCTTGGAATACCCTGGAAGATAGTTAGAATGTAGAATATAAAATTCACAAGATTCTCCTTTAAAAAGTTCAACTGCGTAATTTATAGCGTTGTTGGCATTGCCAGAGAAGTCTGTTGGAAGTAGTATCTTTTTTTTCATAACTTTTAAATTTTTATATTCTTAATGTAAAATTAGCTGATGGAACTATCTAAAACTATGATAATTGTCAGCCAATAACTTGCTGAAATAAAAAGTGGAGTTCTAATGTGATGCGTTAATTCTTTAACCACATTTGCTTACTATAAAGTAGTGGCAAATTTATGTTTGTACTCGCAAAATAGTAAATATGTATAATTGCAGTTTATAAACATACTCCTAATTAGTTCCAGCATTACTTTGTCTTAAAGGTAGCCAATTAAGTTCAAAATATTCGCTATTATAAATTTTTGTCTTACAGTTTAATTGCAAAGGATTATTTATACCAATTAAAATTGATTATGTCATAAAATAGTACCGCCGCCGCTCGGATAGGAGTCCTAGCAATACAAGGGTCCGATCTAACCATACAAAAATAAGAATGTCCATAATCGTAAATCTTGATCTGATGCTTCCAAAAGGAAGATGGCATTAGCAGAACTCTCGACAAGAAGTATTTTTTAGGTATAACTCATCTATTTTAAAAAAAAGGAAAGCAAAAGCGAATAGATTTAATACCCTTAAAGCAATATCCGAAATATTAAAGTGAAGAACTAGGGATATGCTAGCGGATGATCTATATGATTCTATTTTTTTTAGTAAAACGCCTAATTTTGTTGTAATTAATTGATAGTAGGTAAATTACAAAAATAGTGTTTTTCTTTTTTGTATATTTAATTCCTTTAATAAAGATCATCTCTGCAATGATATCAAAGCTTCAGTATACTTAGGCTTGATGGTGAAATTACTAACCATATAAATGAATTATTTTAACAAATATTGACTCCCTGAAAATTGCTAACGTATGAAAAACAAAAGAAACAAAATTACAACCACTTTCTTTTTATCAGCATTGTGTTTATTGACTTTTCAAATAAGCGCTCAAGAACATCTGGATGTAAACCATCAAAAGAAAACACATGAACGCAATGCAATGGGAAACGAAACCACCTTGAAGGTGTTGCTGTTTTCGGGTACTGGTTGGTTTCGACATCCAGACATTCCCATCGTAAACGGATGGATTGTACGTTTAGGATCAGAGCATAATATGCAGGTAGATGTAAGTGAAACTGGAGATGATATTTCTAAGAAAAAATTGAGCTATTACGATGTACTGCTATTTAACAATGCCAATGTTCTCGATAAAGTTTTTAATAAGGAACAACGTACGGCTATTGAAGAATGGTATAAAGCAGGGGGCGCAATAGTTGGTTTACATGCATTGTTAGTGCATCAGGAAAACTGGCCTTGGTTATTGGATTTGGGAGGTTGTGATTTTAATAGTGATTCTGAATTTCTAAAAGCTAAGGTGATGGTAGATTCCGAGGCAATGAATCATCCTACCGTTAAAGGAATGGGCAAAGAGTTTTGGTACGAAGCAGATTGGACCAACCACACCAAGGTTGTTACTGGATTGCCAGGGGTACAAGTGTTACTTCGGGTAGACGAATTGACCTACGAACCCGTTAGAGATTATTTCAAGACCAGAGGAGGCGTTCCTATGGGTAAAGATCATCCTATTGCATGGACTAGAGATTGGGGTGGAGGAAGGTTTTTCTATACAGAATTAGGTCATGATTTACGCTCTTTGGATACGGATTTTGGACGACAACATCTTATTGAAGGTATAAAGTGGGTTGTAAATCAAAATTAATAAAGGGATCTAAACTTTCCATTTATAAAAAACAGCAAATGGATTGTTTATCTTTTTCAATAATAAACAATCCATTTGCTGCAATTCAATTATTTTCTATGGGAGCTTCTCTTAGTTCACCAATTTTTTAGATAATAAATTAAGGTTGGTTTTGGCTTCTTTTAGCATTCCTTCCAAATCTTCAGGTTGGCTTGTAATATTAAACTGTGCCACCACCGCATTCAACGCATCTAGATCTTCTAACATACCTTTATCCTTTAACTCTTCTCTTAGTATTCTAATCTTTTCAGCATCTTGCAGACCTTCGTGTAAGGTTTCAAAACGAATAGAGCTTCTATTATCAGGATACACTATATAAGTATCGCCAGCGGGCCAGGTTCTAAAACGTGAATCTTGTAATGGATTTTCTACCCAACTGTTGTAGGCCCAACGCAAAAAACCATCAAAATCAGCTGCAATTGTGTACCAGCCAATAAACACACCTTCTGCCGGAGGTGAAAATGTAAATGTATTTGGGAACCCATCAGAACAACATACATAATGCGTACTGACAAAGCCATTAGCTCTTCTTTGCACTAGATCTTGTTCATCTACAGGATGGCCAAAAGCGACTGACATATCCTTCAATTCGTCCGGGTACAATTTGTAACTCTTATGGTTATCGGCGAAAGAAACGCCAAATTCTGGAGCATATTCATTAAGCAATTCTAACATTGCTTTCATTTCTTCTGGACCCCTTTCATCCATAGCAATGCGGGTAATTGTATTCCATCCTTTTGCAACCAGGTGTTTTTTAAAGGCCTTTAAAAAAGGAATCCATAGTTCATTATATTCTTTGGTTCCTGGAGGTGCTTTAATTTTTATTTCTTTGTTTTCAGCCTCGTCAAAATAGTAGAACTCGTTGCCCCAAGGAACCATAGAGTAGCAACTTATTTGATTTTTCACACCTAAATCCATCATAAACTGCACCCAATTGTCAAAAATGGTAAAATCATAAGCCCAAGTTCCATCGGATTTCTTTTTCCAATTGACCATAGCTTCAAACTGATCAAATGTTTGTCCGCCCCACGGACGTTTATTTAAAGACACCGTAATTACTTTCTGGCCAGAATCGGCAAGTCGCTTCATAATGGGCTTCAGTAAATCCCAGTGCTCTTGAGACCAGGGTTCTACCTTATGAAAGCGAGATACTGCATACGGATTTTGCCATAAATCCAAATGAAATTTCCAATCGGTTCCTTTCGGTAATACCTTATCGATAACTTCTAAAGTGAATTCAAATTGTTTTGATTCTTGTCCCTTTATATGTAGCGTTATTGTACTCTTATACGTTCCGGATTCCGCATCAGACGGCACATCTACCGTTACCCAAATCGGTCTTGTTTCTTGTGCTTTTACAGCATAAGAATTTACATTTTCTAAGGCATCGGCAACCAAGGAAGCCGCAAAATCTTCTGGTTTTCGGTACCCACAACCCCCAGCAAACTCATCTGTAATAACATATTTCACAAAACGTGTTTGCGCGATACTTGCTGGTAGATTTTTTCCTGAAGATGATTTAAAGTCTGAAATCTCTGTACTTACATGGTGAATAGAGTCATTACTCCAAAGCACTAATTGGCCCGAAATACGCTCTCCTTTCCATGCCGCACCACTCCAACTGTTTTTTATATCAATTTTTGGAAGTTCACTTTTTACATATCTAATGTTGGTCGATGTAACTGAAGCTTGTAATCCTTTTGGTACCGCTTCCCAATTTTCATCCATTCGGACTGATGGATCTTTGGGTTCTTCATAGGTTTGCGCAACTACAATATTCTTTTCCTCTTTACAGCTAACAGCTAGTATACTTACAAATACTAGCAATAAAAATGTTTTATTTATCATATTTAACTTCCCTTTATTTCGTCTTTAATTCAGCTTCAATTTTTTCATAATCTTTAAAGGAATTGATTCCTAAAACATCCCAATGCTTTTGCATTTTTTTAAGGGCTACTTTAAAACTTTCATAGTTTTTATTTTCAAGTTGTGTCCACCCCACTTCCGCATAGGCCGCTATTCTAGGAAAGGTCTGTCTTTCAATATCTGCATTGGTTGGTGTCCATTCACTCCACATTTGGCAACCTAAACCGTAAATGTTTTTATGATATTCGGCTTCTAAACCTTCTGGGATAGGATTAAAATTATAGGCCTTTTCTAAAGTAATGCTTTTATGACTGTAATCTAAATAGGTATTACTATGTAGCGAATTAACAATCCCATATCCTTTTTTAGCAGCATCTTGCGCCAATGCAAGATCTCCTTTCCAAAAATGCACTACTACGTTTTTAGCCAATTCAGTTTCTGCCTCTTTATCATCCTTCTTTTCTTCAAAACCTTGGTGAATATTTTTACCCATAATTTCATTCCACCCCATCATTCTTCGTCCATGCGATTCAATGAATCTTGAAATATCATTAGTAAATTGTATTTGTAAATCGGCCGGAGTTTTAATCGAATACTCTTTCATATACTCTTGAACATGTTTGGTATCTTCCCATACTTTATACCCTACTTCATCACCCCCAATATGAATAACTTCAGAAGGAAACAATTCAAAAACCTCTAACAAAACATCTTTAATGAACTGAACAACCTCTGGTTTTGTAACATCATAATTATCATACAAACGTCCAAATTTCACAGGCACATCAATATCTACACCTGCGGTACCTAGCCAGGTATAAGCCGCAATAGCTGCACTTGAATGTCCAGGCATTTCAATTTCAGGAACCACAGTAATATTTCGTTCTGCCGCATAAGCAACAATATTTTTTATTTGTTCTTGGGTATAAAATCCACCATGTGGTTCTCCTGAAGTTTTTCCACTTTTCCATGTTCCAATTTCAGAATCGGTCCTAAAGGCACCAACCTCGGTCAATAGCGGATATTTTTTAATTTCGATACGCCAGCCTGCATCATCTACAAGGTGCCAATGAAAAATATTCATTTTTAACAATGCCATTTGGTCTAGCATTTGTTTTACAAAGGCTTCCCCATGAAAATAGCGCGATTCATCAAGCATATAAGCGCGCCATTTAAAACGCGGATTATCTTCAATCGCAACCGATGGCACTACATATTTTGCCGTTTTCGATTTTTCTGAAGTTTCTTTTGAAATCAATTGTTTTATTGTTTGCACCCCATAAAAATAACCTGCTGCATCATTGGCTTTAATGGTGATCTTTTTTGGTGTTACAAGTAATTCATAGGCTTCTGGCGCTACTGTTTCTGATTTTTCAAAATGAATTGCAGCCGAATTTTCGTCTAACGCTAAATTAATCCCAGCATCAGCAAGTATAAAATCTTTGAGATTGTTTGCCGCATTTTGCTGTTCTTTAGAGGTTGTATGTATAGATTGCCCTTCTTTAAATAAAAAAGATTCTTCTGCTAAAACAACAGACACTGGCTGTGGTAAAATTGATATTTCTCCAGTCGTGAATGTTTTGTTTTTTTCTGTACAACCCAATAGGGTTAAAATTGTTATTAAACAGCTTACTTTTAATTTCATTTTGTGATGTTTTTAATATTTACCTAAACCGTAAATTTAAATCTTAAAATTGGATTTACAGTACTAAAGTAAGATCAGCCTTATATATTTTAATTGTATTTTCTCTTAATTTGCTATATTCTACGGTTAACAAAAAATCGCGTGTAGGCATAACTATTCTCTAAAACAATATGAATACCTTAGTTTAATTGTGAATACCGAAAGGGGAGGAATAGTTAACCTTCCCTTGATTCGTTGCACGCAAACTTTAAAACAAATACTACTCTCGAGAAAAAGAAGCACATCTCCTATTTTGGGTTCCTGTGCTACTGTTTATAAAAGGAAAGCAAACGGAAGAGATGGTACTACAACCATATCAAGTCTCCTTAAGTTAGTTTACAATACAGCCACAAGCATTAAACTCCCAATTATTTTAAATTGGGAGTTTATTATTTTAAATATTAAATTTGAGGATATTTTTAGTACAATGCTTCTATTTTTTACTTAAAAAATGACACTACAAGACTTACCTGGTAAATACACCGTAATTGGAAGCAATCAAGATGCAGCTGAAACACCTTATAAAGGAACGCTTACGCTGGAATTAGATGCCACCAACAGAATTAAAGCCCAATGGCATATACAAAATGAACAATACCAGTTGGGAACTGGATTCTTTAAGGATAATGTTTTAGTTATCAATTTCAATTATATAGGAGAAAACAAGGCCGTATTTAAAGGTGTAGTTGTTTATAAATGTCTTTCTAAAGATATTTTAGACGGATTCTGGTCAGAGAAACACGGTAATCCCGCTTATTTAGGAGCAGAACGTTGTTTTAGAGTTACGAACAGAAAAGAAGTATTAAACTAAAGATATAAAACACTCTTTATTTAGTGCATCCAGCAATTTTATTGCCAAGCGCAAGGTATCCTAACTTGAATAATTCTTTTTTGGAATTGCCTTAAAGAACTCAGAAGCATCTAAGTCTCCAGTAGGACCGTAGCCTATAAGCAGCGTTCCTTTGCTGTTTGTATTCGTTTCTATAATATAGAGGATAGACAAATCGGATGGGTTACTCATTCCTTCATACCTATACTCCTTAACCACGAAAATCTCTTCTGGTTTAAAAATTTCTTTTGTGTCTACATCTACCAAGGCACCTTGAACTACCTTATAATTACGTTCATATCCTTTCGCTTGATATTTTTCTATGTTTTCTCTTTCACTTTTGGCATACTCATTATTCATAGTATTTATTTTAGTAGTGTTATATAAAGGGTCATGTATTACCTATTACTTAAATATTTTTTTAATTAGAAGTAATGCACCGTATTTACGGGCAAATTTTAATGCCCAATTAATCCAATTGTATGGTTTTAGATCTTCTGCAACATTGTGTTTTTGCACCTTTAATTCTTCAATCAATATTTGGCGCTCCAGACTCAATTTTTTCAGATCTAATTCTATTTCTTTGAACGAGTTGTATTGCATAGGTACTGTTTTAATCAAAATATGTTTTAGACATTTTTACAATTAATATTTTTTCTATAGATCTTCGCTTGCTATAAACCAAGAGGCTTATTAAAATAAAGATGAAACCAACGGCTAGATAACCTAAGGGAATACTATTAAACAAATCTCCTAGAGCCAATGCTGCAGAAATAGCCATAAACAAAAACGCCAACAACAGTAGTCCTCCTAAAATAACTGTTTTAACTACGTATGACGATATGGTTGTTAGTTGCTGAAAAACTTTTAATTGATAGTACTTTTTAGATACCTCAACATATTTCTTTCCCGAAGCTGCAGCATCACTTGCTGTTTTGTCTATGGATTTTATTACACTCATTATGATTTTTGCAATTTCTTATTCTTAGCTTTCAATTCTTTTAATTTCAACTCTAACTGACCAATTACATCTTCTGCTTTATAGCTTGCATCTGACATTATAGATTCTAATTTGGCATCTAAAGTATCTTTGTTTGATTCCACTGAAGAAACTACAGTATCTCTTAACTCTAAGGCTCTATCTGTTATAGAATCCTTGGTTGCTACGGCTTCATCTACCAATTTTTTACGGGTATTTACCCCCTTATCTGGAGCAAACAAAATTCCTAAGGTTACCCCTATTGCGGTTCCTGTTAATACTCCTAATAATGTGTTACTGTTATTACTCATGATTTTATGTTTTTATGTGTTACTACGACAAAGTTCCTAATACTAAAGCACTTGTATTAACGTAAATGATGTAAAAGGTAACTCATATGAAACACAGCGTATGAGTTAGCTTTTTCACCTATTGCATTAATAATAAAAAGAGAATTTATATAGTATTGTAAACAGGATTAATAAAATTAAAAAAAATATGAAAAAGGACTTAAAGCAAGGACAAGAAGACTTTCAATTTGTAAAAGAGAAAAACCAAAAAACAAGGAATTACTTAATGCAAAAGGACAAAACCACAATTATTGCATTTATAATAGTTCTTAGTATTATTGTTATCTTATTAATAGGCCTTTGGATCTCTGCAATTGAAATATAATAAACACAGTTGAATTAAAACTGACAAATATCATATTTAGAGCAAATGATACGTACTATCTTTACAGCGTTAAACGTATTTAAACCGCCAAAAAATGAATTTATCGATTATCCTATCTAACCTTAGCAATGGTAAAATAATGATTGCTATTTTTGCTTTAGTATGTATCGTACTTGTTGCTATTGTGCTTAGTTTTTTAATGAAAAGTAAAAAGAAAAGCGAATAAGCAATTGTTTATGATAGTACTTCAATGAAGTAGGTTTTTACAACCTACTTCTACCTTATATTTTAAAAGTTACCACAGGTATACTAGCGTGGTTCACTACATCTTCTCCAATACTCCCCATAAAGAAATGAGAAATTCCCTTGCGTCCATGGGTAGACATCGCTATTAAATCGGCATTGGTTGTGGCACTATAATTTAATATTCCTTTTTCAACCGTATAGTCATTATAAATTTCTACTTCTATACCCACATTTGCCTCTGAGATAAAGGCTGCAATTCTAGAATAAGCATCTTCGGTACTTAGAAAATTATCACCTGGTGTATTTATATACACATAGTTAACTTCTGCATTTAACAGCTCGGCAAAGGTTTTTACTTTATGGAAAGCAATTAAATTTTCGACTTTAAAATTTGAAGCAAACACAATAGAGTCTACAACAAAGTTTTCGATTTTCTCCTTTATAACCAATACAGGTATTGTAGCGTTCCGTACTACACGTTCCGTATTACTACCAACAAATATTTCTTCTAAGCCATCAACCCCATGGGACCCCATAACAATTAAGTCTGCTCCATGCTTTTCTGCCACCTCATTTACTTCACTAAATACTTTATAATGCTTTATTATAGGGGTTACGCTAATATCCTTTAAAAATGATTTGTCTAAAAACTTATTAAGCCTTTTTTCTGTTAGTTTTAATAAAAACACAACTTGTTCTTGAGGCATACCTTCTGAAGAAATCATAGTTGAAGACAACTCTAGCATGTGCAAAACAATAATTTCTGCCTTGTGTTTTGATGCCAATGATGCTGCGACTTTTAAAGCATTATTAGATTGTTCTGAAAAGTCTACGGGTACAATAATTTTTTTCATACTTTGTAATTAAAGATTAGTATTAAACAGTCATAGAAAATAATCTAGTTTGTGGTGTTTTTTGATGTAATAAGGTATCAAAGGCCATACATACATTTCTAACAAAAGGTCGGCCTTTCTCTAAAACTGTAAGCTTGGAAGGAGAAATTTCAATTAGGCCATCTAACTCCATTTCTTGCAACCTATTTAAAGTTTCTGCTAACTGCATAAATTCTTCATTTTTGTTACTCCAAGAAGTTTCCAACCTACACATCAAATTTAAAATATGTTTTCGTATTATACGATCTTCTTGTGTTAAAATATGCCCTCTATAGATGGGAATGATATCATTAAAAACCAAATGATTGTATTCTTCTAAACTTTTTACATTTTGAGCAAAGCTATACCAGCTATCACTAATACTAGAGACACCTAAACCTATCATTACCTGTGTCTTAGACGCTGTGTACCCCATGAAATTCCGATGTAAAGCGCCCTCGTCTAATGCTTTCTTTAGGTTGTCTGATTCTAAAGCAAAATGATCCATCCCTATTTCCGTATACCCTACCTCTGCAAGCAATTGTTTTCCTTTCTCATACTGCTCTCTTTTCTCGGTAGCTTTTGGCAAATCTTCATCTTTATACCCTCGCTGTCCGTTTCCTTTTATCCAAGGTACGTGCGCATAACTATAAAATGCTAATCGGTCTGGCAGTAATTCCTTCGTCTTTAAAATAGTTTCTTCTACGTGCGCTAGGGTCTGAAACGGCAATCCAAAAATTAGATCATGACCAATAGAGGTATAGCCAATTTCTCTAGCCCATTGGGTCACATTTTTTACATTGCTAAAAGGCTGTATTCTATGTATTGCTTTCTGTACTCTTTCATTGTAATCTTGCACTCCAAAGCTTACACGTCTAAAACCAACATCATACAAGGATTGCAAATGTTCTTTTGTGGTATTGTTGGGGTGCCCTTCAAAACTAAACTCATAGGTTGCTGCCCTATCTGCTTTTCTAAAAACACCCCTAATAAGTTCTTGTAAATTTTGTGGTGTAAAAAAAGTAGGCGTCCCCCCACCCAAATGCAATTCTTTTACGATAGGCCTTTCAGGTAACATATCACAATACAATTGCCATTCTTTTAGCACCGTATTTATATATGGCGTTTCTACCTC
The DNA here is from genome assembly GCF_023015805.1 of Cellulophaga sp. F20128. Lineage (GTDB taxonomy): Bacteria > Bacteroidota > Bacteroidia > Flavobacteriales > Flavobacteriaceae > Cellulophaga. Next base: position 450,238 of record NZ_JALKBA010000002.1, on the reverse strand, counting down.
ATGCCGTTTCGTTATTCTCTTGTGACAACCACAAAAGGTACATAGACTCTCACAAAAAGGCAGGTGTATGTATAAGCTTATACCTTCTTTTTGATTGCTTTCTTTAAAGGATTTCACAAGTGTTTCTTTCCATTGTTTGCCTGAAAAAGTAGCATCATTCCAATATGGAACTGTTGGATAACTGGTATAACGTGGTCCGGGGATATTGTATTTCTGAACTAAATTGCACATTTATGGGGTATATTTAAGTCAAATATACTGGTCTTTGTTCGTTTGAAATATGACAAATATCATAGATGATAATTATGAATAATTTTTAGTCTATTATTGGTAAACCAGGTAAATCAACAAAGTCACTTTTCATCTGACTAAACTATTCAAAACAAAAACTGAGGGTTAATAGTACTAAAAACTCCTTACCGCTTGAGTGTAAAGTGTCCGCTGTACTTTTTACCATCACTTTGCTGAAAACTAAACCAATAATCAGATTCTGGCAATGGCTTTCCTGAATAGGTACCATCCCAACCCAAGTCATTTGGTTTCATCTGTTTTATTACTTTACCAATTCTATCGAATATAAAAATTTGAGCGTCAGGGAAATATTCTGCTCCTGATATATTCCAATATTCATTAATGGTATCTCCATTGGGTGTAAAAAACTTCTGATATCCCAAAGCAATTACTTCCTTACTTAATGTTCTACAGAGCAATTTATCCCGAACAGAAACGGTATATACCCCAGGATATACCGTAATTACACTACTATCTTGATAATTAATACCATCCACTGAATATTCAAAATCACCAAAGCCATTTACTTCTACTTCTAAAGTTACTAAGTCAGAAAAACCACTATTATTCACCTTAAAATCTTCTGGAAGATCTGAAGATACAACTACAAAGCTTACCGTATTTTCACAGGATAGTCCATTTGTTGTTTGCGTTACTCGCAAACTATGCACACCCAATTCAGTTACCGTAAAAAACTGATTACCACTTAAAATATTTCCTAATTCATCATACCATTCCCATGTTTCAAAATCTCCACCATCAATTGTTGGATTGGGACTATCTGCACAGATTACATACTGATTATTTAAGGGTGGTTGTGGTCGTAAATTGACCGTTATGATAAAGCTGGTGGTTTCATAACAATTTGTCCAATCAATAGGTTCTATCCTAGCATAAATGGTTTCTTGGAATGCCTCTGCATTAGTATAACTTACTTTATCTAAAGGATTGCTACGGATGTTCGCATCTTCCTGAGATGCATAATAATCAATATTAAAATTTGCGCTATTTTGCCCCCCCAATACTTCCGTATCCTTGTTTTCTAAATTAAAAGTGGTAAAACCATCATTAGTGAGATCGGTATCACAGACCAGGATATTGCTCGGGGTATTTGCTATAATTGCAGGAATAACTTCTATGGTAAAACTTCCCGTTTCAAAACACTCAGGATCCGTGATATTGTGAATCCTAAAATAGAGCTCTTGCCGATTACTCGTGTTTTGATAATTTGTTGCAACCGCATTGGTGTTCCCGACCGCATCTGCCAAAGTTTCAAAATATTGCACCCTAAATTCAGTAGCATATTGTCCATTTAGTACTTCTACATCTTTTTGGCTCACATCAAAATTATAAAAACCGTCTGAATTTGAATCACAAGCCGTCCAGTCTGCAACAGGGTGTAAAACAGCCGCTTTCTTTACAATTAAATCAAAAGAACTTATCTGATAACACAAACTGCTATTCGCATTTTCTATTCGTGCATATACGGTTTCTATAGGATATGTATTTGAATATAATTTTGGCAACGGATCAACACAGTTTTCTTCGGCTTCTAACTGACTTTTGAAATAAGTTATAGAGAAATCTGTGGCAGACTGACTCCCCAAAACTTCAGCATCTTTTAAAGACAAATCAAATTCAACGATATCCTGTAAACTACAAACTTCATAATTCGTTGGTGCATTAGCCGTAGGAACATCGTAAATGGTAATTTCCCGTGTCTCTGTTTTACTTGTGGTAGCAGTGGTAATCAATGCAGTGACAGTATATTCTCCAGGAACAGTATAATTATGGCTTGGATTTTCTAAAATACTGGTAACTCCATCACCAAAATCCCACAATATACCAACAATGGGATCACGAGAATATACACCAAATTCCGTACTATCTCCGAAACAAAAATTTACTGCTTCTATTCCTAAATTAAAATAGGAGGTAATAAACTGAGGGAGACCAAACAAACTTGACCCCGGAGAAATTTGAATTGCTTCAAGCTCAAAATCACAGTCTGTAGCAGAACTATTTGGATTTTTAATTACACTTAAATAATTCTCACCTGAATTTGCGACATAAATTTTACCATCTAGACCCAATTGCATTGCCCCATAGCTACCTGGAATAGTAGGTGTAATTTGTATTGCTGTCCCTAAGATAGTAGTTAAATCGTAATTTGAAATATCCAATTGATAGATAGAAGTTTCACGAACATAAGGATTTGGATATGATCCAATAGTGTAATAAATTTTAGTATTGTCTGGGGAAAACTCTACACCATAGGCAATATCTGGTTTAAAATCATCACTTGGCAACCTAGTATCAAAAAAGCTTTCTAAATTTAAAGGATTACTTAGAACACCCGTTGTAGAATTAAACCGAAAAACTTCATGCACATAAGAACTGTATGTTGTTAACGCTATAAATTCTCCATTCGGAGAGGCTTTCATAGACCCAAGACTACCAATACCACCATAATCGCCAGTATGTACTTCTCCTACAGCCGTAATAACTGGTGTTGCTGAAACTCCAGATGCCGTAACCAAATATGCTAAAAACTCGTTACTTTTGTACCGGTGAGTAACTACCCAAATATCGGTACCATTGGTATGTTTTACTGCGGTTATTTTTTCGGTAACATCGACAGATAAATGGGTGTTCTTGGTTGTCACATCTCCTAGTCCACCGTTTAATGACATATCTACGATACTGTAATTAAGACCTTTCCCCTCTCCTCCTTGGTCTAACGTAAAGATTATGTAGGAATTAGGAATGCCTACATAAGGAATAATTATTGCAGCCTGTGTACTAGATTCATGTCCAAATAAACCAAATCCATTTGGCATTGGATTATGATTGCGACTCCATACCGTTACACCATTGGTATAGAACAAAAGCGTACCATTGCTATCAGATATAGTAGCACATCCTTCTCTTGTAAACATAGCACCATCTGTGAGCGCTACAGGAGCTCCACTGTTAAAATCCAAGCCAGCATTACTACCAAAATACCATATTGCAGCCTCTTTTTGGGCAAGCCCATTCATGATAAAACAAAAACAGAAAAAAAATGAAATGCGTAACTTCATAGGTAAGTTTTCGTGTTAGCCTAAAAGATATAAAAATAATATAACCCATGTTCAGAAAACAATTGCCTCTGTTCTTTACTGCCTACATTTAGAGTATCATTTTGATAACAATGAGTTCTAATTAATCTGCAGTATATATCAGCGGAAAAAATTTACCTTCCATTTTCTTCCCTTTGCCAATCACCGGAACACCTTGCAATAATTCATCATCTGTATTACTAATTGTTCCATCTGCAAAAACATTCAATACAAAAGCTCTTCTGCTTCTCGCTGACTTATTTTCATAAGAACCATGAACCATTAGTGGATGGTGAAAAGTAGCAAATCCTTTCTTGAGCTCAATTGGGATGGGCTGAAATTCTTTTTTCTGCTCTGCTGTTAAGGAGGCTAACAATCCGTTCATATTTCCTGCCAATTCTGGCTTCTCTAGCAAACCCCAGTTGTGACTTTTAGGAACATAATGCAAGCAACCATTTTCGGTGCTAGCATCATCCAAACCGGTCCAACATGTGAGGTGTTGCATGGCCGTTGTACGAGTCCAGTATGAATAATCTTGATGCCAAGCAACTACGCCTCCATGCTTTGCTGGTTTACAAAACAATTGATCATGCCAAAAACGAACCGGTTTATTTCCCAACAATTGACTGGCTGCCATAACAAATGCAGGGTTCCATATAGCATCGTGAAACCCCTCTGAAATACGCCAATGCCCTAACGAATGAAATAAAACGGAATTGGCATCTGATGATTCATTACTATGAAACTCATAAAATAAATGATGTGCAGGATGATTGGGATCCCTAATTTCAGCTAATTCTTTGTTTAAAGCATCTACCTGCCATTCTTCCAATAATTTAATTCCCGATAAGTGACCATACTCATTATAATACGCCAACTGATCTTCAGTTAACTTATATTGCTCCCACTCTTCTTTAGATGCAGGTTGCTTAAAAAGCTTGGAAATACATTCATGGTAATCTGCTAAATCTCTAACCTTTGACATAACTAATGACTTAAATTTTGTTTGACTTATTTAGCGTTTCTAATTAGATATTAGTATAGCATATGTGTCTTAGCTTATTTTATATAGTTTATCTTCTAGGACTACCTGTATTTGTACTTATTCTAGTAGCAAAAACACATCCTTCCCTAGGTTGATAGTCTTACCAAAATCAGTAACTTCTTTTAAAAAACTCCTACCTTACTGTTCTATGGTTTCTTTATTTTCTTGTTCTGTGGGGCACCTAGATAAATAGCACCCTTCCGTTGTTTTTATCTATGGGCCTTAGCCCTTCCACATAGTAACCGCTTTATTAAACTGTCACATACAATAAAACCATTTACGGATTAAATTAGGCCAATGCTAGTTTTACTTCTTTTCAACTTAGGAACTATAATTGTATTACAATATGTAATTTCATTAGCAATTTAAAGATTATCATTTTGTCTTAAACAACTCAAATCAAAAATAAAGTTAGATATCAAATTTTTTATATATTCCTCGCAACTACACCAATTTCATAGCTGCTTTCATATAGCCCATAGCATAAGCCATACCTGCATACCAAGGCGCGTCACAGGTCATTTGCGGTGTATGATCTGGAATAAGTACCCCTTGATAGTTATTTTTCTTTAAAATTCGGAGAATCCGAATCATATCAATATCCCCTTCATCTACAAAAACCTCTTTATAAGTGGGTACTTTCCCTACTACATTTCTAAAGTGGATATAAGATATTTTATCTTGTTTACTGTACTGATCAGTAGCCTCATACACATCACCTTCTGTCATTTCTGACAAGGAACCCAAACAAAATTCTAGCTTATTTGCCTTGCTCGGTTTCATATCGATTAATTTTTGATACAAATCTGGTTGATACACCAAACGCGGTGTATCTCTAACATAAGGCATAGGAGGATCATCGGGGTGTGCTGCCATAGATACCCCTGCTTCTTCTGCTACCGGTATTATCTCATCCAAAAAATACTGTAATCTACTCCACAATTCTGCGTGACTAATTTTTGCTATTGTGCCCTCTGGAGCATTTTCATCATACACCATATTCCAAGCCATTCCATTAGGTATGGGTGTCTCGTCTACCCCTTCCATTCCAACAGACATTGCCCCGCCTCTGGCATAGGCTCCTTGTGAACGAGAAGCTACTCCTGCAATTGAAAAATTATAACCAAAATTGGGAATTCCAGCAGCTCCTACATTGCGGATTAACTGTTTTATGTCTTCCATTTGCGCCTTCTTTTTAGGGCCATCTAAAAGGATATCATGCCAATGCGAAGGATCAAAATTTTCAATGGCTTCTAATACTAATCCCTGAGCATTGATTTCTTTTTTTATTGCAATAAGTTCTTCAACACTCCAAATAGGCGTTCCTATGCCAGCCTTGCCCCAGCCTTCTGATTTCCCTACAGGCTGATTGCTATCTTCATCCTTCTGAGCGTGGCCAAAATAATCGACCAAATGAATTACCAAATGTGTGGCCCCACATTGCTTTGCAAATCTGTAATTATCTACCGTAAGCATGTGCCTATACAAACCAAAACCTAATTTCATATTTTTTATTTTATTTCGAAACTTATGCCGTTTCTTACCCTTAACTTAAAATACAAAGAAAGCATCAATTTTATTAAAATCTTATGAATTGAGTACTTTTTTAGCCAATTTTAAAAATATTTTTATCACACTTTTAGTTATTTTTAAGAAACTAAACCATTTATTTTGGTACTACTCGTGTTTTATATACTTTAGTGAACTAACGAATAACGAACATGAATAACCTTTTTGATATTAAAGATAAAGTTGCTGTAATTACTGGTGGCGCTGGAGTTCTGGGAAGTACTGCAGCAAAAAGTTTAGCCATTGGCGGAGTAAAAACCATACTTCTAGGACGTAATCTAGAAAACACTCAAAAAGTAGCTGACGAAATAAACAAGAATTATGGTGAAGCACAGGCTTTTAAAGCAGATGTATTAAATAAAACCGAATTAGAGGCCGTGCGGGATAAAATATTAAATACCTATGGTAAAATAGATATACTTGTCAATATTGCCGGAGGTAATTTACCAGGTGCAACTATTGGACCAGATCAGACAATTTTTGATCTAAATATGGATGATTTTGACAAAGTTTCTAAATTAAACCTACAAGGCACTGTGATCCCCAGTATCGTTTTTGGCAAGGTGATGGCTGATCAAAACAGCGGTGTCATCATAAACTATTCTTCTATGGCAGTTCCACGTGTAATTACCCGTGTAGCAGGCTACTCTGCCTCCAAAGCTGCAATGGAAAACTTCACCCGTTGGATGGCTGTGGAAATGGCAACAAAATACAATGGTAATATTAGAGTAAATGCAATTGCTCCTGGTTTCTTTATTGGAAAACAGAACAAAAGCCTACTCACCAATACAGATGGATCTTACACGGACAGAGGTAACACTATTATTAAAAACACACCTATGAATCGTTTTGGAGAAGCTGATGAACTTAATGGAGCACTTCATTTTTTATGTAGCAATGCTTCTAAGTTTATTACTGGTGCCGTAATTCCTGTCGATGGAGGTTTTAGTGTTTTTAGCGGAGTTTAATCTTATTTTATGAAAACAAATATGCAGCAAACCTGGAGATGGTACGGGCCAAAAGATCCCGTGAGTTTATCCGATATTAAACAGGCTGGCGCAACCGGTGTTGTTACTGCTTTACATCATATCCCTAACGGAGAAGTTTGGACGGAAGCGGAAATTATAAAACGCAAAAAAGAAATTGAAAACTCAGGCCTATTCTGGTCTGTGGTAGAATCTGTCCCTGTACATGAAACTATAAAAACTCGTTCAGGAGACTATAAAAAATACATTGCTAATTACAAACAGAGTATCATAAATTTAGCGGCCTGCAACATCGGTGTAATTTGCTATAATTTTATGCCCGTATTGGATTGGACTAGAACTTCTTTAGATCACCCAATGGAAGATGGTTCTAAAGCATTGTTTTTTGAAATCGCAGCTTTTATAGCTTTTGATGTTTTTATCTTACAAAGACCTAATGCAAAAAAAGATTACAGTACCGTACAATTACAGAAAGCAGCGGCTTATTTTGAGCAAATGTCTGCGGATGACATACAGAAATTAACGAACACCATAATTGCAGGTTTACCTGGGGCAGAAGAAGGCTATTCATTAACCGAGTTTCAACAAGTATTAGATAGTTATACCACTATAGACGCGGAAAAACTTAGAAACAATTTGGTTGCCTTTTTATTAGAAATTATCCCCGTTGCAGAAAAAGAAAATGTACTGATGTGTATTCATCCAGACGACCCTCCTTTTCCTATTTTAGGACTACCAAGAGTAGTAAGCACTTTAGAAGATTACGCTTTTATTTTCAACAAAGTACCTGCTATAAACAATGGCATCACCTTTTGTACTGGCTCCTTAGGTGCTAGGGCAGATAACGATTTATTGGAGATTTTCAATGCCTTTTCTGACCGGGTACACTTTTTACATTTACGCTCTACAAAACGAGATGCCGAAGGTAATTTTTACGAAGCCAATCATTTGGAAGGTGATGTAGATATGTATGCTATTGTAAAAGGAGTATTGATAGAACAAAATAGACGACTTACATCGGGGCGCAAGGATTATGCAATTCCAATGCGACCAGATCACGGACACCAAATGTTAGACGATTTAAAAAAACATACAAATCCAGGTTATTCTGCCATAGGAAGGTTAAGAGGATTGGCAGAATTAAGGGGATTAGAATTAGGAATAAAAAATAGCTTATAAGATGGTATTTAAAGACACCAATACATTTATCACTGATGATTTTCTGTTAAGTACAGAAACAGCAAAACAATTATACCACGAGTATGCCAAAGACCAACCTATCATAGACTATCACAATCATTTGTCGCCTAAAGTAATTGCAGAGAACAAACCCTTTGCCAATTTATACGAAGCTTGGCTAGAAGGCGACCATTACAAATGGCGTGCAATGCGGGCAGCTGGAGTTGAAGAAAAATACATTACTGGGACATCAACTACGCCTTGGGAAAAGTTTGAAAAATGGGCAGAAACGGTACCCAAAACAGTTCGAAACCCATTATTTCACTGGACACATTTAGAATTAGAACGCTATTTTGGAATTAAAGAAATTCTTCAGCCATCTACCGCGAAGAAAATTTATGATACGGCTAACGAACAATTAAAAACGCTTACCCCTAGAAAACTGTTACGCAAACTAAAAGTGGTCACCCTCTGCACTACAGATGACCCTATAGATACCTTAGAACACCATCAATTTTTAAAAGATAATTATACTGAAACCGCAATTTTACCAGGCTTTAGACCAGACAAGGCCTTAGACATAAATCTTGAATCTTACACCTCTTATTTAAATTCTTTAGAAGCTTCTTCTGGTATTACCATAAAGAGTTTAGAGCACTTACTAGCGAGTTTAGAACAACGTGTAAATCACTTTCACAACAATGGCTGTAGGGTTTCTGATCACGGTTTAAACAACATTCCGGCTACACCTTACACAGAAAATGAAGTTAATGCCATTCTCAAAAATCGCCTTGCCGGAAAAATTCCATCGGCAGAAGAAACCCTTCAATTTAAATCTTGTGTGCTATACGAACTTGCAAAAATGTACCATAAAAAAAATTGGGTACAGCAATTTCATTTAGGCCCTATTAGAAACAACAACAGCAAGCTAATGCAAGAATTAGGTGCAGATGTAGGTTGTGATTCTATTGGTGATTATCCACAGGCAGTTACCATGTCTGCTTTTTTTGACAAACTAAATAAAAACAAAGTATTAGCGAACACCATTACTTATAATCTAAACCCAGCAGACAATGAACTCTTTGCTACAATGATGGGGAATTACAATAGTGCTGAGGCTAAAATGCAATGGGGAAGTGCATGGTGGTTTTTAGATCAAAAAGATGGGATGGAAAAACAAATAAACACCCTCTCCAATTTAGGTTTACTAAGTACATTTATAGGAATGCTTACGGATAGTCGTAGTTTTTTATCCTATCCAAGACATGAATATTTTAGACGATTACTCTGTAATTTAATTGGTACTGATATAGAAAAAGGAGAGCTCCCCGCTGATATCGCTTTTTTTGGTAAGCTAGTAGAAAATATTAGTTACAAAAATGCCGCTAATTATTTTAATTTTTAAAAACACAAACACAACTTATTATGCGTAGAATATTTTGGATTTTAGTAGTTCTCTTCGCTTTTTTGGGGTGTAAAGAAAGCAATGGCGTAAACACCTTGTATTTAGCTCATTCTTTACCACAAGCCCATCCTGTTCACAAAGGTATTTTGGAATTTAAAAAAGCAGTTTATAAAAAATCCAATGGTAAAATGGATGTTAAAATATTTCCGGATGGTCAACTGGGATCTGAACGTGAAGTACTAGAATTAATCCAGATTGGAAGTGTAGCTATTACCAAAGTAAGTGCAGCAACCTTATCTAATTTTGTGCCCGAATATCACGTTTTAGGCATTCCTTATTTATTTAAAAACGAAAAACACAAATTTGATGTGTTAGAAGGAAAAGTTGGAAAATCTATTTTAGAAAAAGGAAGTAAATTTTGGTTAAGAGGTCTGTGTTATTATGACGCAGGTAGTCGAAATTTTTACACTTCTAACAAAGCAATACGAACACCGGAGGATTTAAAAGGGTTAAAAATTAGAGTTATGAACAACCAAATGGCTATTAATATGGTGAATGCTTTAGGCGGTTCACCTACCCCAATGTCATTTGGAGAATTGTATACCGCCATTCAACAAGGTGTGGTAGATGGTGCTGAAAACAATTGGCCTTCTTTTGTATCTTCCAATCATTTTGAAGTGAGTAAATACTATACCATAGACCAACATTCTGCGGTACCTGATGTGTTACTTATTGGTACAAAATATTGGGATAAGCTTTCTGAACAGGAGAAAATATGGATTCAAGAGGCTGCAGATGAATCTGCACAAGCACAAAAACAATTTTGGAAAGAGTCTGTTGAAGAATCTATGGCCATTGCCAAAAAAGCAGGCATAGAAATCATTTACCCTGAAACTTCCCTATTTCAAGAACAATCAAAATCCGTACTGATTGAGTTTCAAAAAGACCACCCAGAATTGGATTACATCATCAATGAAATACAAAAATAATACCTATGAAAACAGCAGATTTTTTGTTCAATAAAATATGTAGGGTTTTAGAAGTAATGCTCGTTGCCATTTTCGGATTATTAGTAATAGACGTGTTAGGACAAGTATTTTCGCGTTACATTCTAAATCAATCCTTTGCTTTTACTGAAGAACTCGCACGCTTCTCTTTAATTTGGTTGTCTATCCTTGGCGCGGCATACCTAAGTGGAAAAAGGGAACATTTAGCGATGGATTTTATGTATCAAAAATTTTCACCTCAGCTTAAAAAGAAGACCTTGATCTTTATAGAGATAAGCATCTTTTTATTTGCTTTAATAGTGATGGTCATTGGTGGTTTTAACCTTGTTTACACCACTTTACATTTAGAGCAATTATCAGGAACCTTACGTGTTCCCCTTGGCTATATATATGCCATCTTCCCCGTAAGTGGTCTACTTATCATGTTTTTTTCCGCCTACCATATGGGAAAAATTATTACCAACCAAATTACCGAATAGTATGAGTATAGAAATCATAAGCATTATCGTTTTATTTGTAGTCTTTTTTATTTTATTACTACTTAAAGTTCCCGTTGCCTATAGCATAGGAATTTCTACAACCATTAGTTTACTTCTTAATATTGACAACTTACCTGGTATCACGACCATTGCCCAACGGATGACGACTGGCATCGATAACTTTGCCCTGCTCGCTATTCCATTTTTCGTATTGGCTGGTGAGATTATGAAACGGGGGGGTATTGCAAACCGACTTATTAATTTTGCAAAGTCATTAGTCGCTAGCTTGCCTGGTGGCTTGGCGTATGTAAACGTATTATCCTCCATGTTATTCGGTGCTATCTCTGGATCTGCCCTTGCGGCAACATCCGCCATTGGAAGTATCATGACAGACAGAATGGAAGATGAAGGCTATCCTCGGGAGTTTAGTGCTTCAGTAAATATAACCTCATCTACCACCGGTTTATTAATTCCGCCGAGTAATGTATTAATCGTTTATGCCTTGGCAAGTGGTGGCTCGGCCTCAGTAGCAGCACTATTTATTGCCGGGTATTTGCCGGGTATTTTACTAGGATTTGCGATTATAGCCTATATTGCATTTGTAGCTATCCGACGTAAATTTTCTAAAAGCGAACGGGCACCTTTTTCTTTAATCTGGGAATATTTTAGAAAAGCATTTTTTAGTTTACTCCTATTGTTTGTCGTAGTTGGAGGTATCGTTGCCGGTATTTTTACCGCAACCGAAGCTTCTGCAATTGCTGTACTATACGCGGCTATCCTAGCCTTAGTTTATGGGGATATTAGCACCAAAGATTTTCCTTCCATTCTACTGGCAAGTGCTAAAACTACTGCCGTTGTGATGTTTTTAATTTGTACGTCTATGGCAATGTCGTGGTTGTTCTCTTTTGAAGGGATTCCTGAGCTTATCAGTAGTTTCTTATTGGAACAATTCAGCAATAAAATTGTCATCTTTTTAGTCATTAATTTAGTACTCTTGGTTATTGGAACATTTATGGACATTACGCCAGCAGTTTTAATTTTTACACCTATATTTTTACCGGTAGTCGTTGCTTTGGGTATGCATCCCGTACATTTTGGTATTGTATTGGTTTTAAACCTTTGTATAGGGCTGTGTACGCCACCTGTAGGGACTATTCTCTTTGTGGGAAGTGGTATTGCCAAAGTATCCGTGACGCAAGTTATAAAGCCGCTGATACCATTTTTACTCATTATGGTATTTGTACTGTTTTTAATTACCTACATTCCGCAAATCTCCATGTTTTTACCAAACCTATTTGGATTGTAAACCGGTAAGGTAAATTGACATTAGTAGCGTAAGTATAGCCCACTGCATTGTGGGCTATTTTGATCTTTTTAAGAAGTTATTCTTTATAAGAAAGAAGTCTAACCCCAAGGCATATTTATTTTTATTATCCCTAGCGTTTTGGTGGCTTCCTGTAAATTGAAAGCGAATTACAAAAGCATTATCAACAGGATCACAGCTCCCTAAATCTAAATAGGGGTTAGAAATACCGTTGTGTTTGGCATATAAATCTTGACTTATTTTTTTATTTCCGTTCACATACACATCAAATGAACCACTGCTTGGCCCTACTGCCGTTCCTATTTTTATGTGGGAAGCTTCAAATTGTTCTGTTATTTTTATTTCTATAAAATCACCTAATTTTTCAAACCATATATTTTTTAAAGCCCCTCCGCTCATTTCTCCCCACATGGGAATTTCTGCAAAATTCTCAACTACAGATTTACTCTGCTTGCTCAGAAGCAACAGTTCTGCCTCAAGCGCATTGTCCACCATATATTGGGTTCCCTCTGCGGTTTTTATAAGTTTTTCTAGGTCGGACACGGTGGGTAATGTTGCTGCTGCAAATTGTGGTAATTGTTTTTTATTATGTGTTACCCCCGGAATCCCATACCAAAAAGTAGTCTGGGCATATTGAAGAAAGTGTGCTTTACTTCTTTTACCACAAGAAGATTCTATATCAAATATAATTTGTTGTTGAAATGGAATGGCATCCAATACCCGAGTCCTAGTACATACATTGTAACCTTTAGACTTTTCTCCCACAATAATATTCCCTAAAAATGGTTTTGAAAATTGATCTTCAGGCGTAGGAACAACACCGCCTGCCCATCCATAATAATCTTCCGTTCCTGTACCAAAATGAGAAGGAAACCTATTATCGACATCATCATCAACATATATTTTTTCATCCCCTTCTCCCCACCAGCCTTCAATAGGATTTAGTACCGTCCATTGGTCCCCAACAATTACGCCCTTGCCATTTGCCGTTAAAAAATTCCAATCATAAAGCGGAAAAGTTGGGGTAGGGTCTTCCATTTGCCATGTCGCATAAAAATGCATAGTATGCGGTTCCCATTCCTTATCATCCGTAACAACTTCCATAGCAACCTCAACCTCATTTTTATCAAGGTTTGTAATACTTATCTGAGCCGATTTTTCATAAGGCATCACCCATCTGCATACCATGGTACCATCTGAAGACACAGATCTTTCCCACATGTCATAAGCTTCAATTTTTCCAACATTGTTAAAAAAATCACCTACTGGCACCCATACCGTTTCTTCCCCATCAAAAGTAGCACCGACTACGGTAGATCTTAAGGCTTGGGCCATAGAAACAGTGTTAGACAATTTGATCCGAATTTCCTGAACCGCTCTATTACCTGCTGGCAAATTAAATGTTAATGCCTCTTGAGACTTTAACAACTTTCTTTCCTTTACTTTTTCTCCCTGAACAGCTGGGGGTTGCACCAAGGTTTTAGACACCTTAGCAATGGTTTGCTGTGCTTGTTCAAAATCTTGCATCGTAAAAGTTTTCACCTTAGTAGTTGCCTTGTATTTTCTATAATTAATGATATTGTAAAATGCTTTTTTATCCATTGTGATCTTACAACTTTTAGCATAAGGAATGGGTAGGTACAAGTTTCCGGCTCTGGTTGAATAATCTGCAAGCGGGGCTTTTACAAAGTCTGCCCCCTTTACAAGTTCAAAAAAATTAGTTGCAATTGTAGGTTCACGAGCTCCATCGAGATAAATTTTAATATTGGCTCCAATAGTATCATTTAAGCCATAGTAAAAACACACCGCCCAAATTTTAGTTATGGCTCCTGGACCTTCATCTTCCATAATAACCCATTCTTTTTTTCCATTGTTCTCTTCAACCCGAATAAAAGATTCTCCATCACTATCTGCAAACCAACCCGGTTTCTCTGGAGAAACAGACGCTCTATTATAACTACTTGCTTGTAACAACTGATAATTGTTTTCAGGAAAGTTTGTGATTTGATCTCGATCAATCATCTCTTTTAACAAACCTTCCATAGTAACTTCCTTACTATTGTTTCTATTCTCCTTAGGCTCCCTACAAGAGGAAATAACCAAAAGTATGGCCAAGGTGAAACCAAAAAATTTTAACTTTCGATTGCTGTTTTTCTGTTTTGTCATTTTCTTATTGTTATACCTTTATAGTTTTTGTTGATTTTCGGGTAAAAATTTATTTCGTATTTAATACATTGTCCATTTCTTGAGCATACCTTTTACCTAGTATTATATAAGATTCCCTATCAAAATGAACCATATGTTGATCAATAGATTTACAATCACTACTCTCAGCAAACCCAGTATACTTAACTTTAGAAGGAAGGTTTTTTAAGGCATTTTTCACTTGGTTTATTTTTTTTACCCTTTCTGTAGAATTATGGTCTTTTCCTGTACCATAAAATTCAGCCAAATTCCCAACAACAAACGGAAGCTCTGCAAGGTTTAAATCGGTGCGTATATCATTTATTAATTGATGAAGCTTTGTTTCGTAGGTATTTGCTAATTCTTCGGTAACTGTATCCGACTCTCCTTGATGCCATAAGACCCCTTTTATCTCACCCTTGTTTTGGGCAAATAACGCCTTCTTTATGGCGTCATTATAGGTATCAGTTCCTCTGTTTAAATCATCTATAGCAGCACCTCCCCAAGCGGCCGGAATTAATTTTATAGTAACATTAGGATGCTTTCTTAAATATGCCTTAGCAAAGGGAAGACCTAAGCCAAAACGATCAGAGGTTAATCGGTTGTGTAAAGGGTGTGCTGCTGCTTGCCATATGTATGGCTCTTTTGCCTTAGTGGGAATTAAAAAAACTTTATCAACCGGGATTGTGTCTTTAGGTAAGAGCTCTCCATAACCCGCCATATTAGACTGCCCCATTAAAATAAAAATATGAGTTTCTTCCTTTTCTTTTGAGCAACCTATAAGAATGCAAAGACACAAACTAAGTGCAAGTAAATTTAAATTTTTCATAAAAATTGGTTTTAATTTTTAATTCCGAGTACATCAACAAGCATAAAGTTACCTGACCTTTTTACCCCTTTTAAAGTATGTCTCCCTGATGCTAAATTGTGGTTTTCATAAATGATTTCTTGTACCTGTCTTTTATAGGCATCATGGGTTGAAAAAATACCGAGCGAGTTATTGTCTAGGAATAATTCAATGTCACCTTGGTCATCTGCTTTTGAGGTTGCAAATACAATACTTGTACCTTCAAAAGAATAACTAAAAGAATCACCACTTTTAGATGTATAATGTACGTCTTGTTCAAATGCTCCTGTTTTTCTGTCTTCCGAATACTTCCAATTACCTGAATAGTTTATTTCTGGATCAGTATCATTCACAAGCTGTAAACTTGAATAAGTGGTATCAGCTGTTGTTCCTGTTGCATTGCCGATTACTTGAATTTGTTTTATTTTTGCCAAAGGCCATTTTCCATTGGGGTTAATGGCAACATCCCAAGTAGATACCCCGCCATTTTCTCTTGCTTTTACCGTGTGATTTGCCACGTCTTCATCTTTAAATCGCAAATTTCTATCGACCTCTCCCCATCCCGCAAAAAGAGGATCTAGTTCTGACAAAAAAGACCAACCTACATATTGAGTAAATTTTTCTCCTTTTCCTTTAGAAGCTCTAACTGTTGGCAATGGTGGTAGTTCATTAGCTTCTCCTGCCGAATACTGACTGTATTTGTCCGGACTCGTAAACACCTCACTTCCTAGCCCTGTATTTAAGGCCATTATGGCATTTGGATTTCCACTCCTAACGGCATTCCATATTTTCGTTGCAATGGGATAATCATTTGCTTGCTCCACTTTACTAATATTCCAATACCCATCAAACCACCAACCAGCAACAGTATCTCCCCACTTTTTTGATAATTCTCCAATAAAATCATTGATCCACCAATCTGGGTATGCCGGGGGCGAAATTTGCCTCCCTGTCCAACGATCACCCATATGCGAAGGGAGGTAGGCTATCACTCTAACTCCTTTTGTACTTAAAGCCATTGCTAAATCTCCTAGTAAATCTCTATTTGGCGTATAATCAGCCCTTAAAGTACCTTCTTGATTTTTACAATCGGGGGTTTTGGGCGGACAAGGAGGAGAGTTTAAGTCGTAAATTTTACTCGTTGTTGCAAGGTATCCTCTATTTTGAGTTATTGTAAATATCACATACCCGACCCCCAATTTTTTAACCAAATCGGCATAGGCATTTACATCAAAATTGGCCGTATAATAATCCCATTGTTCAAAACTTCGAATGTCGTAATATGCTTTATCTAGCTCTCCTCCTGCCAAATAATGATGACTTATACCCCATTGGGCTTCATCATACATCCATTTTACTTCCTGGGGCAACTTATCTCCATTATTTATTTGTCCAATACATGTGCTACTTATACAAAGTAAAACAAGATAAAAAGGCAATACACCATTTAGTTTCATTAACACGCTATTTATCACTAGTATTACTCAATTACAAACCAAGTATTACTGTTGGCTGGCACTTCAATTTCCATTGCTATATTATAGCCTCTATCTAGGGTGTATATCTTTGAGCTTCCTTCTTGTTCTCTTACCTTTGCTGTGGTTTTCAACCCTGTATAATACAAAGGAATCTTGATTGATTTTTTAATAGTTGCATCTGTTGGATTGAAAAATTGCACAAAGCCTTTCTCTTTCAATTCTGGATTTACATGCATAATGCCATCAATTTCTCTACCATTGGCTCTTTTAAGATGAACAATGGGTGAGTTTAATATATTTCTATATGTATTATACCATTCAACAATATCAATTACTGCATTTTTGGTCCTTTCCGTATCATATAATCGAGGCCCCCTATAACACGCTTGTACCCCAGAGCCGTAATTTTGAATCATATGGGCTTCATAGGCATCTAAATGATCATTTAAAGGCTCTATGGTAGCTGCTGCACCACCCCCATGATATTGTGTTAACGGCACAAAAGTCCAACTCATACTTGGGGTTCTATCCCATGTGCCATCAAAAATATTCTGTCGCCCTAATACCAATTGCCGTTCTCTTGGTAAAGACCAGTTTACTTCTCTATAACCTATTCCATTTTTTGTACTTCCATTTAAATAATACCAATCTGGAATATTTAATGAGATTCCTTGTTCGTTGCACCATTTATAAAAGTTTGAAATTCTTTTCCAAGCCTTCCATTGCGAATCTTCTACGTTTTTATGTCCTACATGTGTAGTTGATGCACATAATTGACCAGGGTAAGAGCCATCGTGCTCTAATAAATCAAAACCAGTTTTTTCAAAGAAAACTTTTAGTTTTTGAAAATAATCTATCCCCCATTGACTGTTTAAGCAAGGAGAACTACCATGAATAACACCTCCCCTTTTTCCAGTTTCGGGGTTAATAACATCTACTTCGTCACTTATCCATCTACTTGACAATAAGGAATAACCTCCTAATTCAATTCCTTTTGAGTGAGCATAATCTGCCAACCCTTTAAATTTTGCAATATTTTTTTCAGAAACATCCTCCATATTAAGACCACTTCCAAAACTGAGAATCACCATTTCATAACCGGTATCTACACATTGATCTATCGCAGCCTTAACCTTGCTTTCATCAGTTGTTGTCAAATGTAAAAACAGTGGATTTTCGCTTGTCCATGGGGCTACTAGATTATAAAATCTATTTGTTGCCAATCCTTTTCTTTGCTTATCATGGTTATCAAATGGCATTTCCCAAATACGGAAAGACTCAAAATCACTTCCTTTCTCTATTGTTTCATTTGGTCCTATTGGCAGTTTGCACTCCAACAGGCAAGGCATTAAAAGCGGGTAATTTGTTTGCGAAGTATAGCGCGGGTCCTTTTCCCAATGAACTACTTGATTGGATCCTTTAAAGGACATGGCGTGAAATGCAAAATCACTTTCAATATGAATATTTGGTAATTCCCAGCCCGTCTCTCCTCGTTCAACAGCACTTTCTGGCTCAATGGTGGCTAAAATTTCGCTCTTAAAATTATTCAAGATAATTTCTTTGGAACTATTATTTTCTATAGTAATCCATTTACTTATTAATGGTATCCCATCATAAATTTCATAATGCACTTCTACTTTTACATCTTGTAGGTCGATGTGTTTGTATTCAAAAATTAGTTCTTTTCCCTTTATATCCTCCTTTTTCTCTAATGCCCATCTCTTGTTTTTCCAATTGATACGTGGCTTTATATCTTCTATTCTAAAGTTTTCAACTTGAAATGAATTTTTAGGACTCCACATTTGTTCTAGCCATTCTTTTTTCAGATAACCATATTCCACTTGTCCATCTAATCCACCAACATTATATTCTATGCCATCAATTTGCACCATTGCTTCAGAACTAACCCCACGTAAAAGGGATTCTCCTGTTACTAAATTTTTAAAATCAACTGTAGCACAATTTGGGGTTACTCTAAAGGTTCTACTAACCAAGCCATTGGAAATGGTAATTTCTTTACCATTATCGCTTTTAAACACCAAAGATGGTAATGTGCTCTTTTCTATAAGCCAATCTTTTTGCACACCATCCACATATTGCGCAGTCAGTTTTGGTAATGTTTTAATTAATGGTTCCAATGTAGAGTTAAAGACGTTATCAGCAATCTCCATTCGGTTGAAATAGTTGCCATCCACTATTTGTGGTTTATACCCATTAAATACTAATTTTGCATTTGCCCAAACAGCATGATCACCAGACACTCCATCTCCAGTATCCTCAACTATAAGTTCTAAAACTTTTATTCCTTTAACTGAAATATTTAGTGGAATAGCTTGTTCTCCTCCTTTTATTTTTTTGCTTTTCCAAAGGGTTTTGTCGTCTCCTTTAATTATAAATATAACAGAACCTTTTTGAATGGAAGTTTCTGTATTAGCAATACCAACAAATGTTTTTCCTTTACTATTTTCTTGATAGAATAATTTAGTGCCATCCCCTAATGCATTGAACTTAAAAGGTCCTGTTTTGACTTCGGGATCTTGTATTCCGACTTCAGCCGTAAATGTATTCGATTTTCCATCTAAGAAAATGAATAGCTTACTTCTAGAAATAGTTCCAATACCATGCGTATATCCATTTCCAGAAATACTTATTTTTTCTCCTGTAATTGCTCTGTTTTTTTGTGCAGTCCACCAAGGTTGTTCAATTTTACTCATATCTAAATCAGATATATTTAACTGATCTAAAGTACCTTGCTGACCATACGATAAAGTAGTTAGCATACAGAACAAAAGGTAAATTGATTTTTTTAATACGGTCATTTTTTTAATGTAATTAGAATTAGACTTTCTTTATGTTGCTCTAAAATTATATGAAAATTAGGGAGCTGACGACCCAAGTGATTTCCTAAGACATTTTATTTTAATTAAATCTGTCCTAATGCTTAGTAGGACCTACATTCTATTGTTTTTATAAGACATATACCTTATCCATGTAGAATTTCAAAAGTGAAATTTAAACCCCAAACAGCTGGTCTAAAGGTTTAAGAATCCATGCAACCCCTATAAAAAAAATGCTGGTAAAGCAGAACACAAAGTTCTTCTCTCCCAGCATTTTGAGTATACCTTCTGGCGCAAATACGCCTTTTATTCCGTTATAAATTTAGGTTGATCTGTAGTTTATTTTACAATCAGATGATTTGGAAAATCTGCTACTTCTTCACAACAAATTTGCTCCATAACCTGTTGTAATTCTGTTTTTAATAATGATATAGTATGGTCTCCTCCTTTTGCTCCTAAGGCTGCAACTCCGTACATAAAAGAACGTCCCATGAATGTAAATTGAGCGCCTTTTGCCAAGGTTCTTGCAATATCCGGACCAGAACGCAAGCCACTATCCATCATAACCGTAAGCTCCTTGCCATACTTCTTTGCGATTCTAGTTAAAGGCGCAATGGTAGATTCACCAGCATCTAACTGCCTTCCGCCATGATTGGAAACAATAACGCCATCTATCCCTAATTTTAAGGCCTTGTCTACATCCGCTTCATTTGCCACTCCTTTTAAAACTAATTTACCTTTCCACATATCGCGAATTGGCTTTATCTTTTCCTCATTCAATCGGCCTGAAAAGGTAGCATCCATAAATTTACCCAATTGCGCCAAATCTAAGCCCTTAGGCATGTATGGTTTTAAGGTTTCAAAATTAGGCTGACCGTGTTTTAAAGTTTGCATAGCCCAATTTGGTTTCCCCAAGACTTGCAGAATGTTTTTAACAGACATTTTTGGTGGCATAGCCAATCCATTTCTTATATCCCTTGGTCGGAAACCGAAGGTAGGAACATCACACAAAATTACAAGTACAGGGCATTCTGCAGCGGCTGCTCTATTAATTATGTCATCTCTTACTCTATCTTCTGTTGGATGGTACAGTTGAAACCATGATTTTCCTTCCGTAATCTCTGCAGCACGCTCAATACTAGTTGTAGTAACCGTGCTTAATATAAATGGCACATTGTGTTCAAACGCAGCTTTGGCCAATATTTCGGGTGCATTTGGCCACATTAACCCTTGTAAACCCACCGGAGCAATCCCAAATGGAGCATCATAGGTATGACCAAACAATTCCGTTTTCATATTAGAATGTGTATGCTTGTTTAAATAGCTCGGCAACAATTCTACCTTCCTAATCTCCGCCGTATTTTTATGTAAATTCACATCTTCGTTACAACCACCATCTAGATATTCGAAAGCAAATTTTGGAATCCGTTGCTGAGCCCTAGTACGTAAATCATCTACTGAGGGATACCTAGTATCTATTTTAATCTCTTTTTTACTCATCAATCTTATTTAATTGAACTATTATTTTAATAATTTTTAAAGCCTCAAAACTTTAATTTGTAGTTAGACATTTCCGCCGTGAATTCTGATCCATATATACCCTTTGGCATTCCCATGTCGTAAGGTGAGGGAGCAAGCCATTCACTTTTAACCCCTTCTATCTGCATAGTACCTTTAGGGTCTATGGTTGCAACCGCATACAAAGGATCCTTGTAGGCTGCGATATGTGGTAAATTGCCATACTCTTTGTAATAGTGCTTCGGAAACCGATCCGCAGACGTATAGGGTTCAGACATCCATTGATAAGACATGCTATTAACCTCAATATAATCTATACCGTTTTGTTGGTGATGAAAATCCAAATGATTATGGCCATTCATACAGCAAATGATTTTTGATTCGTTTGCTTCCAAAATCTTTTGAATCGTTAACCGATTCTTTATACCCCATTGGTAATGCCATAAACTTTGATGCGAAAATACTATCGTTGGCAATTTTGTTGCTTCAAGGTCACCCTTAAACCAAGCTATTTGTTCATCATTAATATAAGTGCGCTCATTATCATTCACATAAAAATTTGCGCGCTCATAATCTACAAACTTTCCATCCTGATATAAAAAATTAGCATCTAATACGATAAAGTGAACCCCATTAAAATCATACGAATAATAGGTTTTGGGCATGCCCCAAAAATCTAACATTTCAGATTTGGAATTTTTATCCATATCATGATTCCCCAATACATGAAACTTAGGGCCTTGAAAAGATTCCCAAATTCCTAGAAAATCTAAATTTTTAGGATCCGCAAAACAAAAATCCCCCAATTGAATTATAAAGTCTACTTTTTGGGCTGTTGCCGTTGCGATAAACTTTTCCAATCTTTCATCGGCATCCGGGATTAAATCTTTATGAACATCCGAAACTATACCAAATTTTAAGGGCTTTGCTATTTTCTTATCCCTATTTGGCTTAAACGAAATCAAGGTTTGCGGCACCACAGTTGCGGCGACCCCAAATCCCATATGATTTACAAACTTTCTACGTTTCATTACAATTGAAATACTTTTTTCATCAACATCCACTTCTCTCCCGGCTTGGCTATTGGAAGGGCTTGTTGGTATTTCCACATGAGCTCTTCCCATTCTACATTGGCCGGATACTTGGCATCTATTTTGGCCTTCTTTTCAAAGGAAAAATCATCATCGGCATCCATAATCATAAACATACGATTCCCTACTCTATAGATTTGCATGTCTAGAATACCAGATTCTTTTATACTTGTAATAATGTCGGGCCAGACTTCTTTATGATATTCTTCATAGGCTTGTATCAGCTTTTCATCATCCACTAGATCCAGGGCTAAACAATGTCTTTTCATCTTTATAAACTTTAAGCAGTTATTGTTTCATGTTTTTTATAAACTGTATATCCGTACCAGGCAATATAAACAAAACAGGCAAGTGGTAAAATAAATGAGAAATTCACCTCAGACACACCTGCTATTGTTGTATCACTTACACCTGATCCGCCAGCATCTATAATCATTCCTTGTAAGGCAGGCATTAAAGCCCCACCAACAATCGCCATAATTAAACCTGCAGAACCCACTTTAGATTGCTCTTCCGTTAAATCTCCCAAAGCGATACCGTAAATTGTCGGGAACATTAAGGACATACTAAAAGACACCCCTACCAAACAATACAGCCCAACAATACTTTCTATAAATATTGTTCCTGCAATAAATACCATGGCAAGCAATGCGAAAATCATCAATAATTTTCCTGCACTTAAAAAGCGCAATAAATAAACACCTACCGCACGTCCAAGTGTAAAGATAACAAATGCTGCCATTTGATAATATCCGGCAGTTACATTATCCATTGCTATTGCCTCAGCGTATTGATAAATATAGGTCCAACACATAATCTGTGCTCCTACATATAATATTTGCGCTAAGACTCCCAGTACATATTTTTTATTAGAGATCAATGCTTTAAAAGTATCCCCCATGCTTGGCATTCCTCCTTCATCCTTAGATTGTGGCATTTTGCTAATAACAAACAAAATAAAAACACCAATTAACACCAATCCTAGAATAACATACGGGTCGCGGATTACCATTAAATCTGAAGTTCTTACTAAGATTTTAGAGGCTTCATCCAAAGCACTAAAATCCTGAATATCATCGGACTTTAAATTTTTTAAGACAAATTGTTGGGCTACAAACAAGCCACCTATTAAACCAACCGGATTAAATGCCTGAGCTAGGTTTAAACGTTGCGTAGCAGTTTCTTTGGCTCCCATTGCCAAAGCATAGGGGTTTGCCGCTGTTTCTAAAAACGCCAATCCAAAGGTAAGCACGTATAGTCCCAAACAAAAAAACCAAAATTGCTCTGTAATTGCTGCTGGGTAAAACAACAATGCACCTACTGCATATAAACCCAAACCAATTAAAATTCCTGTTTTGTACGAATATTTACGCATAAACATTGCCGCCGGCAATGCCATACAGAAATAACCACCATAGAAGGCCATTTGCACCATAGATGCCTGGGTATTACTAAGCTCTAATACTTTCTTAAAGGCAGAAACCATCGGGTCTGTTACCGCATTTGCAAACCCCCACAATGCAAATAATGAAGTTACTAATATAAAGGGGATCACCATATTTTTTGGCACCACGGGTATTCTTTCTGTATTTTTCATTTTAATTTTTGGTTTTAATTTGGTTATGTTAATGATCTATCTAAATGTGTATAGCCACCATCTACATAGATCAATTGTCCGGTAGTATGACTTGATTTTGAAGACAACAAAAAGACCACCATATTGGCGATCTCCTCAGCTGTTGTCATTCTATTTTCTAAGGGAATTTT
This sequence comes from Cellulophaga sp. F20128, assembly GCF_023015805.1. Classification (GTDB taxonomy): domain Bacteria; phylum Bacteroidota; class Bacteroidia; order Flavobacteriales; family Flavobacteriaceae; genus Cellulophaga. Next base: position 426,130 of record NZ_JALKBA010000002.1, on the reverse strand, counting down.
AGAGGTAATTGCCTTTAGTTTTTCTTCTGGATTTTCAAAAGTTTTAATCCACCTATCATATAAAGGAGTATAACATTCCGCAACAATAACAGCATTAACACGTATACTAAATGGCAACAACTCTACTGCCCATTCTCGTGTCAGCGCATTTCGCCCTCCATTAGAAGCCGCATATCCTGAGGTACCGCCTTGCCCTGTTTCTCCTGTCTTAGATCCAATGTTCACAATTGCACCCTTACTTTTTTTAAGCTCAGCTAAGGCATAGTGTGCCATTAGATAATAGTGGGTAATATTGCGATTTATAGATTGTAAAAAATCTTCATAATTCCCATTTTCTAGACTTACTCCATCATTAACTCCTGCATTATTCACAAGTCCGTCTATACGTCCATACTTTTCAATAACCGACTGCACTGCGGCTTCACATTGTTTTGGATCTGTAAGTTCTGCTATAGCAGAAAAAGCATCACCGCCGCTGTCTTTTATGAACTGCAACTCCTTGGCTACACTTTCTTTGTCGCGGCCTATAATTACCGGGATTGCTCCTTCATTTGCCAAAACAGTAACAATACCTTTTCCAATTCCTTTGGAACCGCCGGTAACAATTATAATTTTATCTTTTAAATTTAAATCCATATCAATTTTCTAATATCCAATTTTATTCTGTGCTCACAAAATATGTTCAAAAATTTTTAGGTCCTGATTTTATATTTATTTGGGGTTAATTCGGTGTCATTTTACTACTCCAAACTTATTAAATTTTTATGTTCTTTCACCCCTATTGACCACAGTAATTCAATGGTAGCCAAGGCCCAATTCTCTTCTCATTTGAAATTACTATCCTATCCCTTCGTGCAATTCAGCTTCCATTTGCTTTAAAATAGCAACACTACCGGAAAGTTAATTAACACAAATTTTTACTTTTTCATTATTCTTTATAACAAGAACCAAGGGAATATAAATTCCGTTGAACAAGACCCGCACAACACTTTATTCAAATCCCCGTAATATAGACCCCTTTAATCCGTGGCTCCAACGAGAATATATACAGTATTTTTATATTGTCCAAGGCAAAAAAAACGACTGTAGTGAACAGTCGTTTTAGAATCTATATTATTTCAAGTCACCTTTAATATACAGGCTACCCCCATTTCTCTAATAAGCCAAAATCATTTTTTTTTAAAACAATATAGCACTATAGCCTGATGCCTGTCAATTTTTATACACTCTTAATTCTAAACATTACCAGGATACGCAAAAAAACTATTACCCTAGAAATCTTAAAATTACAGTTTTATGGTCAAGGAACTATTTTTTCATTAGAATATTTTCTGAATTACCAACAGTTTTTACTTCTAGTTTTAAACTAGCATCTTCCTTAGCCGAAAATTTACAATCAATTTTTAACTTATGCGAACCCGATGCCATATTTAATTTCTGAGGATCTACAGTTATACTTTTAATCTTGTGCCAAGTTTCATCGTATAGTATAACTTCATTACCTCCAGTATATTTTAAATACTGTTTTGGTGCTAAACTGATATTAAAAACAATTTTTTTATAGTTATCTATTTCCATACTGATATTAGAAATTGTGCTATTTTTTGTTGTTAGAATAAACTGCAATGGCTGTTCTACATTTTTATTTTCCAATTCAAATTCTGTCCAAACAGGTTCTCCTGGTTGCCTAATTTTCAATTGATGTTCAAACCTACTTACATCATAGGGGATTAAATTCCAGCTATCATCAGAAACGGTCTGCAAAGTATATTCATTATTTATATCCTCCATTTTCTTCTTCTGTTCCACAGAAAATGAATTTGAGGTTCTTGCTCTTTCCCATTGTTTAATTTTTTCCAAAATCTCATCGCCAAATCCATTCTCCGCAATGAGCTTTGGTGAGGTTACCAAGGCGTATCCGGCATCAAAACCTGCACTCCTGGCTAACATCCATTCTATATCTTCTAAACTGGTGGTAGCCCGCATGCTAAACCAACCCAACATACTAGGTATAAAATTTCTCCTAAAATAATCTTGATTGAGCAACCTATAAGCAGTTTGACTTTCTCTAAAACCGGCGTACCATGGTTCTCCCCAGTTCATACGGGTAAACATATGCCAGAAATAATGACCAGGTTTACTAGCATCCATTATATAATCATTCTTTATTTCTGGGGCTAAATTTTGATACCAACTGTCTACAAATAATAACTCTCCATAGGCACCCATTCCAGTAGAATAATTACCTTCAAGACCGTCAAATGAGATCTGTTTGGTGCCGGTTTTATTATAAAAATCAGCAAGTGTAGCAGACATTTCTTTTCCAAGTTCTGCACTTGTTAAGAATGTTTTATAACCGTGATCTGCTAATTTAGAAATCATAGTATTTTTTTTATGAACTGCTGGTTGAGTACCAAAAGCACCTCGTTCACAGTTTTTCAAGATCCACGGAGCAGTTTCCGAAACTGATTCATACCGCACTAATTCGTCCCCTAACATTGCTGTATGAAGACTATTATTTTTCATTTGGTTAAAAAATACAGGATCATTAATCTCAATGTTTTTAGCTAAAGCATCAATATCGTTCACCAAGCTACTAGCACCTACTTTGGCTAATCGCTTGTCTGGAACAGGGGTAACATAGGCATCATTGGTTGTTATAAAATTCGACAGTGTATGTACTCCAAGTTTTATCCCCTCTTTTTCCGCCTTAAGCACACACGCCTTAAAGCTCTCCCAATTATCAGGAAATGCATCGTCATACAAATCAAATTGGCCCCAATTTTTAAAGGGACCTGATTGGTACAAATATTTTAACCCTGCCTTTTTTGTTAAGGCAATGGCTTCGTCAATAGATTCCATTCCAAAATTCTGAATTAGATAAGCAGAAGATGCTAGTTTTGAACGTTTTGCCCATTCCCCATTTAATGTTGGATGCGGCAACCCTTCTGCCAGTTCAATTTTTTCTATGGTATTTAACACCTCTTCTGGCGCACAACCAAAAAGTGCTATTTTAGAACCTATGATGCCGAGATCTTTATAAATTGGTGCCACATAACTTTGGTGATTCATAGTCTTAACAATGCGCTCTTTACTTCTATTTCTAGTATAGGCTTGTATGGAACTGCCGTAATCCTTAGGTAAAGCTGTATGCCCACGGTATAAGATTTGCAAAGAATCAGAAACATCAACCAAACTTGTAGTACCAAATATATTATAGGAAGGGGTACCATCATCACCATCTTCTAAGGGGTAGCCGCCTAAAGTTCGCAAATTTAAAGCTTGTATCCCTATGGAGAATTCCGAATTCCGAACAACCCCAATAGTTTCTCCAACAGTTTGATGGATGGTAGTTTTAAAGGGGCCCCAAAGTACCAGTTCTATCTCGGCTTCCTTGGTTATAGCAATTAGCTCAAAAGTGAGGTAATTTTCTTTTTCCACCACTTGCAACTGGGCTTCTACCATATTTTTAGGATATTCTAGAACCAGAGTTTTCCCGTCTTCGTTGGCCTTTATGGTCTGCGGATATTCTAATTTTCCGTTTACTTTTATGGCTAAAATTGTATTTGGAACCGTATCCTTAAATAAATAATTTGTCTTAGATTTTTGGTCTTCAAGTTCAACAATTGCTCCTTTGCCGTTCATTCCTATCATTAAATCACCAGCCGTGAATACCATTCCATTATCACTGGAACAAGACACAAACAAAGTAGCAACAAGAGCAATTTGTAAAATTATAGTTTTCATAAATTGATTTTATTAAGTTTAATTTGGTCATCCATTGTTATTCATTTTAGGCATTATTTAAAGTCCAGGACTTTTACTTCTCCAGGGCCCAAACTTATTTTTAAATCGCTCCCATAGGCAAGCGTTTTATTGTTGAATTCCTCGGATACACCAAGGGGCGATGATAAGGTATAGTCTTGCTTTCCTGGGATGAGTCCAAACGCCCTATCTAAGGTTACCGTATATGATTTGATCTCTTGGGATGGGTTGTGAAAGGAAATATAGCCACTGTCTTTGGTCCAGCCAGTATAACCGTAAACCTCAGCTGAGGTAGGATTGCCTCCGTGCATTCTAGCTCTTTTGAAATTTGGAAAAGCGGAATTTACCCATTTTAATCCTTCGGCCAAAACGTCCCAATCACTGGAAGACAGTTGTTTTGTTTTTATATAAATCTCTACAAAACCGGTTCCTCTAGAAAGGTTCATCCAAAGGTATTCTGCAAATGCCTCTGGGCTTTCACCCGTTTTTACTTTTTTAGGTTCGTGGTTAAATACGGAATGGATTGGGAATTGGGTGTTTTCCATTTGCCAAGTATCGTAATATACACCATCTCTATACACCAACTCTTGGGTTCTATTGCTGCCGCCTGCAGCATCACCTGCATTTATCATCCATACAGCATCTATGTACATAAGCCACCAAGGACTTAAATAGGCACCGTTAGAAATCACGACATAAACATTAGGATTTACCTCATGTTGTTTTTTAAAAAGTTGCATTAAACGTTCTGTACCTGCCACCAAATAATAGGTTTTGAGCTCATCAAATTTTGGATCGTTTAAAATAGGATCTGAAGGCGCTATGGAATCTGTTCCCAATTGCGGCATAGTTGGTATGCCATAACGGTCGCCATGCAATTCAAATTCACGGGTGTTTAAATGACCAAATACCCCGTCTAATTTAAAATAAGACACTCCATTTTTGGTTAATTCAACAATGCGATCTTCTAACAACTGCATATATTTAGGACCAGCCATAGACATCCATTTCCCCATGGTTTCAAACCCTTGTGCCTTATATTTCTGGGCTGCCGGCTGTGCACCAAATAGCAAGCCCGGGCTCATCCATAATCCCAACTTAGAATTTGCTTTTTGCACATTGGTAGTACTACTCATAAAATTGGAATCGAACTTATGATTTACCTTCCAGGCTTTGTCGGACCAGTCTGCATTAACATCCTGCCAACCATCATCAATTACATAGGCACTAAGTGGCTTTACGCCTCTTTCTTCGACTAATTTTTGGTTTATTTCTGAGACACTTTCGGCAAACTTATCTTGGTCTACACTACTGTAGAAATCGAACCAACTATTGTATTGTACCTGTAAGCGCAACGGCCTTATTCGTACAGCATCTATATAATCATAAAAGCTATCCTTTATAAAATTTGGATCATCAGCAACCCCTAATACTGCCTTATGCGATGTGTATAACTCCCCCTCTTTTATTTCCTTACCCCACAAATAACCACAATAACCAATTCCGTTATTTACAAAATTATCAGCCGCTGGAAACTCTACTCCTAAAAAAACAGCAGATTTTGAAGTATATAGCGGTTGCCCCAAGCCTGGTCGCCACTTGGCCACCCCTTGGGCCGTAATTTGTTTAATTTGATACGGCTGGTAAATATCTTCTAGAGAGAACACTTCTATATCTATGCGTTCCAATGCAATTGGCGTGCTGCTTTTTATTTTTAAATATTTGCGAATATAAAAATCTCCGGGTTCCAATTCATAATGAACCTCAACGTCTAATCCATGGGTTTTGTTGGTTAACAAAAAGCCCAGTTCGCCTTCTTCTTCTTTGATAATTTTTACGAAATCGAAATCTTTAGAGGTCAATTCAATATCTGTTCCTTGGGTATGTGTACCTTTAGAAATACGCAGTTTAAACTCTTGACTAGTAGCTGGAATTAATTTTTTATGTGCAATTTTATTCTCTATTTGCGTGGTAAAAAGTTGATTGCCTTCAATTGTTATGGTTCTGGAAACAGTATCATTTTCCAAAACAAACGTTTGATCTGTAGTACAGCTTATCACCATTAAAACTGAAAAAAGGACTGCTATTCTAATAATTTTTCTCATTCACTTTGATTTATTTATACTTTGTTAATTTATTAATATTTATATTTTTATAAAATATTTTTGTACTTCAACACCCTTTCCACTGGGCCTACTAATTCTACTGATGGGTTAAAAAATTTCCTATTCAACCTCCTAGCTTTTTTTACTATTACTTAAAAACCTTTAAGGTGCCATTATTTTCACCGGCCAATACCATAACTCCGTTATTAGTGGCTATTTTCTTTAACGATTTTATGTTTCCAGGCACAAAAAAGCCACTTTCCCAACCTGGAACCGATTCAAACGTACCCGACTTATTTCCCTTTAACAGCAAGCCTGTACCTGCATCTGCCCTACTGGTCTCTACTTCTACCTCAAACTTATTCCCTGCCACTAATAAATCATTATAACCATCCCCATCAAAATCATGGCATACAATTCCGTTTATAGGGGCGTATTGCGCCTCTAACGGCAGGGGTTGCACTTTAAACTTACCCTTACCCATATTTTTTAAGATGAGTGAACGAAACTCTTGCACCTGGAGATGTAAAGCCTTTTGCAATGGAGATGCCCCATAAATATCTGTTAGACTCGCTTGTGCAAAACTGTTAAAAGAAGGAAATTTATCTTTGATAAATGGCAATTGTTGGGCAGAACACATTTTACCACGTACCGGAAAAAGTTCATTATCAATATCTTTTGCCAAAACAATATCTACAGTACCCTTAGCATTAAAGTCGTCCCCATAAATATGAAATGGCTTTTTAGGGTTGGCTTTAAATTTGTAATTAAGTCCTAAATTCCCAAGAATATAATCCATACGTCCATCGCCATCAATATCTGCGGGGGTGATTACATTCCACCAACCTGAAGTCTCTGTAAATCCATATTGGGCCGTACTATTTATAAAAGTTCCATTTACATTCTCTAAAAAAGTAATGGGCATCCATTCTCCTACAACTAATAAATCATCATCTCCATCTTCATCAAAATCGCTTACTTGTACATCTGTAACCATCCCCAAATTCCCTACAGCTTCCAATGCCTGGCTAGAAACATTTGTAAAACTCCCATTGCCCATATTTTGCAACAGATATGAGTTGGCTGCAAAAGGATATTGTCCTTTTTCCACTTGTCCACCAACAAAAATATCCAAATCTCCATCGCTATCATAGTCCACAGCGGCTATACTAGAACCATAATTTTGTATGGATGGCACACCATTTTCTGACTTTCTAAATCCCCCTTTACCATCGTTTAGGTATAGGCGATCTTGTAATGCCTTATCCCCTTTGTCCATTTCATAACTACCGCTCACTATATATAAGTCGACAAATTTATCCCCATTGGCATCAAAAAAAAGAGCGGCTGTATCTTCACTCTTTTTGTCTTTTTCAAAATCTAGCTGTGGCAATAATTTAAAACTACCATCATATTGTTGCAAGTAAATTGCTCCAGTAAACCAAGCGGCACCCCCAATAAAAAAATCTTCTAATCCATCATTATTTACATCTGCAACGGCCATACACGGGCCTTCATTGGTTAATTTATGTGGTAATAAAAGTTGATCTTTAAAGTCGTCATAATCTATATCTGTATGTACATAACTAGGAGACACCAAATCATAGGTTTCCTTTAAAACTGTAGTGTTATCAGCTTTTGTAATTGGCATATGCATTGCATTTTTATAGGATAGCACAATTCTTTGATTGGTTTTTACTTTCGACAACCGCTGTGTTTTTCCGTCTGGCCAATACACGATAAGCTCATCTATCTTTTTTGTCTTCCCCAATCCAAAATTTAATATAGGTTCAGAGGCCGAAAAGTAACCTCTTGTAGCCTGTACTTCTTTCAGCTGAATTTTATTACCAACCACCGTTTTTACTTTTGTTCCATAGCCCATGTTATTTTTTACGGGTCCGTTAAAGGCTATCTTTAAAAAATGATTTTCTTTATTAGCCGCTAAATTTTGCAATAGGTAGGCATTGTTATTTACATTATTGCAAACCAAGTCTAAATCCCCATCATTATCAAAATCTGCATAGGCAGAACCATTTGAAAATGATGGTGCACCTACATTGTTGGTACTGATATCCTCAAAAGTAAGGTTGCCTTTATTTCTGAACAAATAGTTAGATAATTTAACCGATGGGTAGCGTTCTCTTGCTGCTTTTAGTTCTGCAGCACCAGGAATGAAGTTCTTGTCCTCTTTCAATTTTTGCACGGCTTTTTTTTCTTCAATTCTGGCGTCCATATTGGTTACATCTCTAAGAATCCCATTAGTTACATGGATATCATTAAAGCCATCCAAATCAAAATCTGCCATTAAGCAAGACCAACTCCAATCTGTATTTTCTATACCTGAAAAATAGCTCAAGTCTTTAAATAGCGGCTGATTGTCTTTAAAAATGCCGTTGTTAATTTGCAACACATTATGCATATACTGCCAATGATAACCAGAGGCTACCATATTGTACATCACCTCCCTTGGCATCATACTCATAGAAGTTTTAGAGCGCTTATAATCTTCTGGCAACATATCTAACACCAATAAATCTTGATGCCCATCATTATTAATATCTGCCACGTCTGCCCCCATACTGTAATTGGAAGTATGCTGAAACAGTTGCTGGGCCTTATTACTAAATGTACCATCACCATTATTCATATAGAGAAAATCGGGTCCAGAAAAATCATTGGCAACAAAAATATCTGAAAAACCATCTTCATTAAAATCGGTTACCGCTACGGTTAGTCCAAAAAATATATCAGCCACTATGCCAGAGGCGGCAGAAACATCGGTAAAGGTATTGTTGCCATTATTTCTATACAGCTTGTCTGCACCTCCATATTTTTTAAACGCTGGGTTTGCATATACTTTATCTAAATTGAAAACTTCATTGGCTAAATTAAAGGCTACTGGCGTATTAACAATGTATACATCCAAATCACCGTCATTATCGTAATCAAAAAAACTAGATTGAATAGAATGACTCTCTGATTCTGCCAAACCATAATCTGCTGCCGATTCTGTAAAGCTAAGATCCCCATTATTAATATATAATAGGTTATTTTGAGGTTGATCAGTTTCCGGGCCAGAGCGACACACATACAAGTCCATATACCCATCATCATTAATATCTACGGTAGTTACTCCTGTATAGAACCCACCGTCACCTTGTACGTTAGCCACAGCTGTGATATCTTCAAACTGGAAATTCCCCTTATTCAAAAACAATTTATTAGCACCTCTATTTGAGGTAAAGTAGATATCTGGCAATTGGTCATTATTAAAATCGGCCGTAGCTACCCCTCCACCCATATACATATGCATAAAAGTGTAGTAATTAAAGGCTGGAGTTTCCTCTATAACATTGTTAAAATAGAGTTGAGAATGTTCTGCATTTATTGCCTTAAAAAGCTGGGACTGATCCTGCGCTTCCGCTTGAAAACAGAAAAATAGTAAAAAGAAAATAATACCAACAAACTTTTTTTGACGCATAAGAATCAGTTTATTTTGATCAGTTTTAGTCTTCCATTATTTACAGCTACCACCAAAGCTTTTTGGTCACCATAATTTATAAGTTTTAATTCCTTTACGTCTTCTGGAAGGTTTAATCCGCTATCTCCCATAGGAACAGCCTCAAAATTAAAGCCTTTCTTACCTTTTAAAAGCAACCCTAAACTAGCATCGTTCCTAGTAGTTTCTATTTCAGAACCATATAAATTTCCAGCAATAATAATATCCTTAATACCATCCTTGTCTACATCGTAAATTACAGCACTATTAATATTTGATATTTGTGCCAAATCTGGTAAGGCTCTAATGGTAAAGTCCCCATTACCTTTATTTTCAATACTAACACTTTCAAAAGTTTTTACCTCATACTGTAGGGCTTTCTCCAAGGAAGCTTCCGTATAAACCTCCGTTAGGCTAGAGGAGGCAAACTCATTATAGGTGCCAAATTTTTCCTTGATGCTAGGAATCTGCTGTGAAGAGCAAGATCTTCCCCTTAAAGGATATTGAGTGCCATAATTATAATAGCTTAATACGATATCATTGTGTCCATTATTATCAAAATCTCCATAATGCACTCCAAAAGGCTCGCTTGCTGAGGCTTTGTATTTATAATTGACGCCTAAATTACCCAATACATAATCATCATCTCCATCTCCATCCATATCTTCCTTGGCTATGCTAAACCACCAACCAGTAGTATCTTGCAAGCCTAATTTTTGAGTGCTATTAACAAAAGCCCCATTCCTGTTTTCTAATACCGTTATGGGCATCCACATACCAGTAACCACTAAATCCAAATCTTGGTCTCCATCAAAATCTGTCCATACAGCATCTGTAACCATTCCTAATTTACCTAAGAGTTGTTCTTCAGTTTTTTCAAACTTCAATTCCCCAGTTTCTACCAATTGGTTTGTTAACAAATAACTTTGGGCAGGCTCGGGATAATGTCCAGGAACCTGACGCCCACCAACAAACAAATCTAGATCTCCATCTTGATCGTAATCGGCTACTTTTACCCTTGAACCACTTGCCTTTATAACGGGCAAGGCGGTATTAGCCAACACAAATTTTCCCTCTCCGTTATTGAGATACATTCTATCTTGGTAATTGTCTGCCTCAAGGGAAAATTCATTGCCTCCAGAAACCACATATAAATCTTGATCCCCGTCATTATCTGCATCAAAAAAAACGGCTCCCATATCTTCCCTTTCTAGGTCTGGGGAAAGACTCAGATAGCTCCCCTGGAAAGTGCCATCCTCTTGTTGTTTAAATATTTTCCCAAGGCCTTCATTGGGGGCACCAATATAAAAATCATCCAATCCGTTAGCATCTACATCGCCAATAGCCACACCAGAACCCAAAGTAGACATTCTATGCGGCAGCAAAACTTCTCTACCGTAATCATCAAAACGATTTTCTTTGTGTATAAAATCTATAGCAGCCGCATTGGTAACCTCTTGGAAATTTGGAATTTTCTCGTTAGGAACTTTGGTTGCTTGCTTTTTCACCTTATCATAGTCAACAACAATTGTCCTATTTCCTTTGATGTTATTTAGCAACGTAGTTGTTCCATTAGCCCAACTTATGTGTAAGCTATCCACTTTTAAATTAGTTCCAAGGCCAAAATGCACCAGATCTTCACTACTGGAATTTATTCCACGTGCATTAGTAAGCTCTGATATTTGCAATCCATTTTTATGATATAAACTTACTTTTGTACCAAAGAAACTTTGTTCTTTTTTAGCCTTTAAAAATTTTATTCGAAGGTAATTGTTATTGCTATTTTCATTGGTATTATTCTTATAGATATAAGCAACCTCATCAATATTATTAACGATCAAATCTAAATCTCCATCATTGTCTAAATCTCCATAAGCAGCTCCTGTAGAAAATGTTTCTTGGGAAAGCCCCCATTGATCTGTAACCTTATTGAATTTAAGCCCGTTGGTATTGTGAAACATATAATTTTTAATCTTATCTGACGGAAAGAAAGCCAATAGTTTCTCTAGGTTTAGGTACTGCCAAGCATCAAATGATTTATCATTCTTGGTATTGTATTTTTTATCAATTTCCCCAACATATTGGTCTAATTGTTTTAAGGCGTCCGTATTGCCAATCTCATGTCTTATACCATTGGTTACAAAGAGATCTAAACGACCATCGTTATCAAAATCTGCCAAAAGTGGGGACCAACTCCAATCTGTACTAGAAACTCCTGCCATTTGTGCAATTTCACTAAATTTAAGCTCCCCATTTTGGGTGACCCCATTATTTAATTGAAGAGTATTAAACATATATTGGTAATGCCCACCACGACTAACATTCTCCCAAAACTCTGCCGGATTCATAGAACTCATATTACTTTTAAGTCTGTAATTATCCTCTGCTACCATATCTAAAACCACAAAATCTAACCAGCCGTCATTATTAATATCGCCAACATCTGACCCCATACTAAAGTAAGAGGTGTGTTGTACATTGTCATAAATTTTATTAGTAAAAGTGCCATCCTTATTATTGATATAGAAAAAATCTGGCCCTATATAATCGTTGGCTACATAAATATCTTGCCAACCATCATTGTTATAATCAGCGATACTAGAACTTAGCCCGTATCCAAAATTACTAAGTCCACCATTGGTTGCAGATTGCCGAAAACCATCAGCCGTATTTTCTAGTAATCTGTAATTCTGCCTAGGTTCAATTTTTGGTTCATTTGTGGCTGGTGCAAGAAAGGATGAATTTTTAGGTTGGTTTATCAAAAATACATCAAAGTCACCATCCCTATCATAATCAAAAAAATTAGCTTCTGTAGTTCTATTACTATCATTGAGATTGTAGGCCGCAGCCGCCTCGGTAAATGTTAGATCCCCATTGTTGATATAAAGTTCATTCTCTCTTAACTCAGGATTTGAATCATAAAGGCTTTTGCACACATAAATATCCTTAAAACCATCATTATTAATATCTACAATACTTACATGGGTAGACCAGCCTTTCTTATCTAGTATACCGGCCTCTTGGGTAATATCCTCAAACTGCAAGTCACCTTTGTTTAGGTACAATTTATCACCAACCTGGTTTCCTGTAAAGTAAAGATCTAACAACCCATCATTATTAAGATCACCAACAGCAACGCCACCTCCTTTATAAAAACCTTTGTATACAAAAATATTGTTTTCTGCTGTTTGGGTTAGGGTATTATTGAAATATACTTTGGTTTGTTCGGGACTTAATAAGGTAAATACCTCCTTATCTTTAGAATCCTCTTTTAATTGTGAAAAACCACTTAAAGTGAAAGTCAATAGACAGAGCAAATAGATACTTTGCCCCCTTAGCCTTGTTGTCATATTTACAACACAAACCTTGAATGTATTCTTTGCTTTTTCTGATTGGTTACATGTGAATGTCATCATACAATTTTAAATTATGTCTAATTTACAGAATTAAAAAAAGAGACTGTTTATGGCAGTCTCTTTTAAACTAAATAAACTCTAACAAACTCTATTTCAACATTGTTTAAACTATTCTAATGGATCAAAAGTTCCACCTGGCCAACCTGCAGTTTGCTCAAGGTTTACATTTTTATTTAAGTCCCCTTGAGGAATGTCATAGAAATAATATTGGTCCAAATAATTGATTGGATCACCATCTACAAGAACACTACCAAAACGCTCCAAACTTCTTAGGTTGGTTTCAAAATACGTATTGTACTCCGTGGGATCATCTAGATTGATACTACCATCCAAAACACCCACTTCTAAGGCTTTTCTGTCATCTAGTACTAAAGCTGTACCATCTAATGCATCAAAGGCGGCTGTCTTCCGAATTTCATACCCAAATCTATGGGTACCATTAAGTACTGTTGCATACATTCTTCGTCTTCTTAAATCTTGTGATCTTTTACCTTCAAAAACCAACTCCAATCTTCTTTCAAGCAGTATAGCATCTCTTAACTGGTCTTGAGTCATAGCTGCAGTTAACCCATATAGATTATCTACTCCAGGATCTATCCCTGCTCTATCCCTAATTTTTGTTAAGGCATCATAGGCAACAGGAAAATTAGAAATCTCATTGGCTGCTTCTGCTAAATTTAACAACACCTCTGCAAATCTAATTTCAATCCAATCAGTTGGTGAGCTCAAACTAGCTGCACCACCTTCTATAGTGCCATCAATTGCTTTCCTACAGTTAAAACTAGTTGCAGTAATTCTAGAATCCGATTCACCGTTTACAGCACTCAACTGAAAAGTCCATTCTAAATCACTGGTACGGTTGGGCGCTGGGTTATTCAAAGGCCAAATAGAACCATTCCAAGCTATAGTTGCTTCAAACCTAGGATCCCTGTTTAACCAAAGTGCGGTATCATCATAGGTATACGTACTTGTAACATCATCAATAGCCTTACCATCTTTCATGGGGAAAGCATCTACCAATCCTTTAGTAGGTTTATCAAAAGATTCTCCATTGGTTCCAGTTATAAAAGGGCGGCAACCTGCGTCGCGATTGTGTGATTGGTCTAAAGTATAATTTCTAACCATTATAGCCTCTATATTAGACCCACCTTCTTCAAACCATAATCCAGCATAATCAGGATGCAATCCTTTTCCCTGAGATTCCAAATAGGTTAAAGCTGCATTGTTTGCATCATAGGCAGCTTGCCAACGGTTGGCACTTTGTGTAGGATCAAATTGCTCACTAGCATAATGAAGTAATATTCTACCTTTCATAGCCATAGCAGCACCTTTGGTAATTCTTCCGTAATCCGAATCATCATAAGAATCTGGTAATGCGGCTATTGCTGCATCCATATCCAATAAAATTTGTGTCATACATTCTGAAGTTTTATTTCTAGGAACTTTTAAAGCTTCAACATCAGATTGATCTTTGGCTTCCAACACTATAGGAACTCCACCATAAGTTGAAACCAATCTAAAATAAAGGTATGCTCTAAAAAAGAGAGCTTGCCCTTTCAATATATCCTGATCTTCAACCGAAATAGTTCCAGAACCAACATCTCTTAATAAGATATTAATATCTTTAATTGTGGTGTAACTACCCCCATACATACCTTGCGATCCTGCTCCTACTTCACCATACATTAGTGCGTCTGCACCCTGAGCATCATCTGTAGCCCTAGAAGCGTTTACATTCCATCCTGGTAGTGCTCGTGTGTATATATTATTTACAAACCCCTCAGCAAGATGCGGATCACTCCAAATGACATCTGAACTAATTGCTCCTAAATCGGTTTTGTCTAATGCATCTTCAGTACATTGGATAAAAACCAAAGAACAACACAGTATCAAAACTTTATTTATATTTTTTATTTTCATCATATTATTTTTTAAAATGTAACATTAATACCCAAACTATAAGACCTATTTACAGGAATACCCCTTCCACTTGTCTCTGGATCAAATTCATCAATTTTACTATAAATCATAAATAGATTTGTTCCGTTACCAAATATGCTAATTCTTTCTGCTCCTATTTTAGAAACAATAGATTCAGGTATGTCGTATGCGAGATTTAAGTTTTTCATTCGTAAGAAATCTGCGTCTTGCAACCAAAATGTTGAGTTAGCATCTTGACCTGGAGAACCAAATCTAGGCATTGATGCATTTATATTATCTGGGGTCCAAGAATCAACAAATTGTATATGTGCCGCGTTTTCATAGCCTCCAAAATTAAATCTGTTGTTTGCTGGTTGGTAAGCTTGATGTCCTGCAAAACCTTGAGCGAAAGCTTGTAAGCTAAAACGTTTGTAATTTAAATTTAATCGGACACCATAAGATACTGGTGCCGTGCCGGCTGAACCAATATAACTATTATCATTACCATCAATATTACCATCAGGTGTATTCCCATCTGGATCAACTTGAGCGTTCCCTCTTAAATCCTTATAATACAAGGCTCCAATTTGGGGAGCAGCATTATTATAAGTATAACCGGAAGCTATTAAATCATCTAATTGTTCTTGAGTTCTAATAATTCCTAAGGCAGTAAGTCCCCAAATTCTACTGGTTCCATTCCCTAATAATAATTCATATCCTCTTCTCGTTTCTGGTTCGTCCAAACTAGTATATTTATCTTTTGCATAACCCAAATTAAACCCTAGGTCAAAGCTAAAATCTTCACTTAAATTGTCTTTATAAGAAGCTACTAGATCAATACCCTTAATATCAATGCCTCCGTAATTCGTATTTCCTAGCGTTAATCCTGAAGAAGATGGTATAAACTCTTGCCTACTACCATATAAATCTGTTTTTACATTTTTCCAAATATCAAGAGTAGTTGACAACTTACTTTCTAAAAATTGCATATCAAAACCTAAGTTATATGAAGTTTGCTTTTCCCAGGTGATAAAAATGTCTGGCTGTGGCCCAATTGCTGCAGAGTTTGAAGTAGATTCTGATTCTCCAAAAACAGCTCCAGATCCGCCAACATTATAACTTTGAAGGTAGGGAAAATTTGAACTCCCAACATTGTCATTTCCAGTAGTACCTGCAGAAAATCTTACTTTAAGAAAGTCAAAAATAGTATTATCATACATAAAGCTTTCGTCAGAAGCAATCCAACCTAATGAAATTGAAGGAAAGAATCCCCAGCGTTCAGCTTCAGAAAATTTAGTAGAACCATCGTATCTGAACGTTGTGTTTATAAATAATCTCTCCTTATAATTATATCCTAATCCACCAATATAAGAGGCCCTTCCAAATTCACCACCGCCACCATTGGCAAATTGACTTTCCGCAGCTGGGTCTGTAGCGAATAACTGAGTAACAAATTCTGTTTGCAATCCACGTCTTCTACCCCAAAAATTGCGATCATAGCGCTCCCAAACTTCATAATTAAAAAAACCATTAGCAGTGTGATCACCAAAAACTTTATTATAAGCAACTCTTGCATTAAATTGATAAGAATCTTCTTCCGCAGTTCCCTCTTCTAAACTATCAGAATCGGCTCCGTCATCACTTCTTACTCTTACACCTAATATGTCATCTGTAAGAAGAAAACGATTATTAGGATCTACACCAAAAGTAACATCACGCGTTACTTTTTTAAATAAGGTTTGATCTGTTCTTTGATTCAATCTGTTGTAGGTTAAACCTGCAGTTAGCCCCTCTACAAACGGAACTTTATAGTTTACATCAATAATAGCATTGATATTTCTAGCTTTACGCGTATTATTACCCGCACCTCCATCTGCTAAATGCACAGGATTCCAACCGTTAAAGTTTGCTACATATTCGCCGTTGTGAATACCAGGTGCAAAAATTCCAGTCCTATTCGCGGTTCTATAAAAATCTCCAAAATCTTCATCACTCCCATTCCATCTCCAATAAAATTCGTCTCTCACGTCATTATTAGTACTCATGTTCATAGAAACATTTAGGTTTTCTGTGATATCCGCCGCCACATTAGCTCTAAAATTTGTTTTTTTATACTTGAGTTTTGCGAAATCTCCAGTTTGATTAACATAAGATCCCGACATAAAATAGGTTATTTTTTCTGACCCACCTGAAGCTGAAAGTGCTGTTCTAGTTAAAACAGGTGATCCCGAAGCTTCCTCTGCAAAGGTCTGACTCTTGTAGTTTTTAAGATAATCCCATTCGGTTTGGTTCAGTCTCGCTGCGTCATTTGCAGGCACACCATTAAAATCCATTTGACTTTCATTTATAGTAGCTTTTTGAAAAGCATTCATCATTGGGGGAATATTTGTCGGTTCCGTAGTACCAATAGTTTGTGTGAAGTTAATCACAGATTTTCCACTTTTTCCTGTTTTGGTAGTCACTAAAACCACTCCGTTTGCAGCTCTTGCACCGTATACTGCCGCCGATGCTGCATCTTTTAAAACAGTTACATTTTTTACTTCACTAACATCTAATGCGTCAAACAGTGATTTAGTTGCAATTACATTATCAATAACATAAAGAGGAAGACTATTTCCTGCAAAACCACCAGATGTAGCACCTCTTACAGTTATTGCTGAAGTACTACCGGGTTTACCATTACTTTGTTCAATAGTAACCCCAGCTAATCTTCCTGCAATGGCATTACTTAATGACGTCGCTGGAATTTCAGCCATCTCATCGGCTGATACTGTGGCTACTGAACTTGTTAAATTTCTTTTAATCGTTGAGCCATACCCAACTACAACAACCTCATTCAAACTATTCACATCTTCTTCCATTGTTATATTATAAGATGCCTGAGCTCCTACAGTAACATCTATGGTTTTGTAACCAATAGAGGAAAAACGCAGTACTTGTCCGTCATTTGCAGTTATCGTATATTTTCCATCAAAATCTGCCATTGTACCTGTAGTCATACCTACCACTAATACATTTACGCCCGGAATAGGGTTTCCTGATGCATCTACAATGGTTCCACTTATTTCTTGTTGAACTACTAGATTATATACATTTAGGGTAGAACCTGCCTTTAAAGGCGTAAATGCAAACAAAATTAATACTGCTGGCAACATCCTTATGAGGCAAGCATATTTTCGTTGGTACTTTTTTAAGTTTTTAAATTTCATTCTTAATAGGTTTTTGATTGTTATTTATTCTTAGTTAAGGCTACTCCCGAAAAGAGCACAACTTTTAGCATTGGTGTTTTATATCATAAAATTTGTTTTTTAACATTTGAAATAAAGATTAATTAATATAAAGACTAATACCTTACGATTTTACCACAATACACAGTGAAAATCGACCTAAAAGAAAAATTAGGACAAAGTATGCGCTTAAAAAGTGTCCTAATGAGCATTAGGACATGGGCTAACTCCCTAAAAAACCCTTTAAAATAGGGATAAAGAAGCATTTAACTTAAATAAATTTGGACACAGAAACGTTAACCTTGTAAGACTACTTTAGTTTGCTAGAGTAGCCCCTAAATTGAAGCATTATTCCAAAATTGAAGCCCTGTTAAAAGTTACCTAACAGCTCAAAAATAATTTAGATATGGAGCTGAAAAGTAAAAAGAAATTGTAGTTTTTTGATTCGAACTAAAGTATAGACAGGTCATTTAACGGTGTTTCCCAAATGTTATAAGAAGAAGCTAAAGACTTAGAAGTAATAAATAATGGCCCGTTGAAACCGCTGTTACAACAGAAAAATTAAATAGTAAACACTTCCAAATGCTAGCTGGGTTTATTTTGATATTGACTTGGAGTTTTACCTGTTGAATTTTTAAAAATTCTATTAAAAGCCGATTTAGAATTGAAACCACAATCTCCACCAATTGAAGATATAGTTTGTTTTGAATAGTTTGGATTTGTCAGTCTTTGTTTTACTTCCTCTACCCGAAAATGATTGACATAATCATAAAAATTCTTTCCTATCGCATCATTAAGCAACATAGAGAGGTGGTTTGCACTAACTCCCATTTTTTCCGCCAACTGGTTTAAGCTTAATTCCGCATCTAAGTACAGTTGTTCCCTATTCATCAATTGATCCAATGCCGAAACTTCTGCTATAATTTCAAATTCAGTTTCTGGATCCAATATTTTAACCGGTTTTTTAATTTTTCGGTTAAACTCTTTTAGACTGCCACCTTTCCCATAATTTATATACAGTAAATAGCCTAAGACTAGCGTTGATAGAAAAAGTAGGATCCCCATAATTTTAAAAAATTTGCCATTAAAAAAAGACCCTTTCACCAAAAAGTCTAGGTGAATAGCATCTTCATTCCACACCCCATCGCTATTGGCTGATTTTAAATAAAACCGATATTGACCGCTAGGTAATTTAGAATAGCTTGCCCTTGGATTCTCATCAGAAGTAATATTCCAATCTACATCTATACCTTCTAATTTATAGGCATATTCATTGCGTAAAGGAGAGGTATAAGACAAGGCAGAAAATTCAATTTCAAATCTGTTATCTTTTGCCGGCAGTGTAATTAAAGACCCTAATCCTAAAGGGCTTTTAAGAATAATACTACCGTCTAGTTCTTGCCCTTGCACAATTTCATTCCCATCTATAAACAAACCAGTAAAAACCGGTTGTGGCGCTATATTATTTGCTTTAGAATCATTGGGGTTAAAAAAATTAATTCCGGCCGTTCCCCCAAAAAAAAGTGTCCCATCTTTTGTTTTCCATTGTGCATTTTTTCTAAACTTCCCTTTTAACACGCCATCATAGGTTGTATAATTTACAAATTGTCCTTTATTTTCCTTAAACTGAGACAACCCCTTATTGGTAGCAATCCATAAATTACCCGAATCATCTTCTAATATGCCATTTACCTCGTTGTCTGAAAGTCCATCAGCTTCAGTAAATCTTTTAAAATAATACCCTTTGTTGTAGTTAGGATTACCGTCTTCCTTTAATAAATTTAGTCCACCCCCTGAAGTACCAAACCATAGTTGTTCCTTCGTATCTTCATAAATAACAAATACCTCATTATTGCTTATTGAAGTTTTATTAGTCGGCTCATTTACGAACCTTAAAAAACGAATACCATTCCCTTGTTCTTCTAAAAGGCTAACCCCTCCATGGTTCATCCCAATCCAAATCCTTTTTTTACTATCCTGAAAAACTGAATAAATATCGTTCAATGGCAAGGAACCGGTATCGTATTTAGAATAGCTGAAATTTTCAAAACCATAATCCCCATTGCCTTTATCCTTTAACAAAGCAAGGCCTCCGCCGGTACCAAACCACAACCGCCCTAGGTGATCCTCCATAATAGAACGCACAGAATTGGAAACAATACTTTCACTATTGCTTTGATCATTTTTAAACCACTTTAGCAATTGTTTTACATCGTCATACAAAACCAATCCGTTGCTCATGGTAGCAATCCACATTCTCCCTTTAGAGTCTCGGTAAATACTAATAATATGATCCTCATTTAATTGAGATAAAAGGTTTTCGTTTGCCTTAAAATGAATAACCTTAGGATTTTGGTACCCTTCTTCAAAAAGAACCTTATCAATTCCGTTTCGCATACCAATCCAAAATACACCGTCCTTATCTTGGTAAATGGTCTGTACAAAATTATTGCCTAAACTATTACTGTCCTTGGGCAAATGAACCAAACTTTTAAATCTATGCCTTGAAAAATCATAATAATCTAACCCCTCTTGGGTACCAACCCAAACGGTATTTTCTTCCGTAACAAAGATTTCATAGACATCATTACTACTCAATGCTGTGCGATTTACAGGATCTGCACTAAAAGTTTTAAATTGACCACTAGCCCTATTGTAACGCACAAAACCCTCGCCATAACTACCAAATAAGAGATTTCCGTTATGATCCTCTGCTATAGAGTTTAACGATTTACCATTAAAAACTTCTATAAATCTATCCCTTTCAGATTGGTATCTAAATATAGTACTACCGAGGGTTACCCATATTTCTCCATAATCATTGGTATAAATTTCATCCAAATCATAGGCATTAAAGTGACCTCGGCCAAAATCATATGTTTTTAGAACTTTAGACTGCGTAAGATCATATTGCAAGAGTCCTTTGTCTGTTCCTAACCAATAGGTATTTTTTAATCCATTGGCCACACATGCGATCTTATAGTCCTTTAAAACTGTTTTGACTTCAAGACTGGTTGCATCAATAATATAATTATGGGCTTCTGTAGTTGCCCAAACCGTATTATTAGGCCCCGAATATAGATGAAGAATTAAGGTGCTACCAATAGTTTCAAAGAGTTTTTTGGTAGAAAGGACTTCTAACGAAGCTGTATTAATTACACTTAAACCGGTTGTGGTACCCACCCATAACTTATGCTTACTTGCCGCAAGTGCGTATATTTTATCGCCTAGGATACTAGTACTATCCTTTGGACTATTTTTAAAAACTTTAAAACGGTAGCCATCAAACCTATTTAAACCATTTTGGGTACCAAACCATAGAAACCCTTCCGAATCTTTTGTGATCTTCCGTACTTCATTATGCGACAGCCCATTTACGGTTGTTACATGATCAAAGGGATATTCTTGAGACCATGCATAAAAACAAGTAAGGATGAGAAATAATACTAGGCTAAAATATTTTTTTTTCATTAACTGCTACTTTACGCTCTACAATAATAATACTATAAATTTAAGCATTAGCTTAAAATGCAACTAAGGTTTTTTTAGTATGGCATTTCCCGCTTAAAATTACCTATTCTCCAATAAACTTCCAAGTTCGTTTAGCTTAAGACCAAGAATTGCCATTTTTTTTATGGCCTTTATAATCCTTTGTAATTTTACATCTTTATTTACTACTTCTAGGAATTGCTGACTGCAAATTCCCTTTTTATAATCAAAAGTGCTTCTTACATCATACCAATGGTAAGATCCTGGAATCTTGCTATAAATGCGGGCTTCCAAGGGCTTATTCCTGATCTATTTAGCTATATTATCTAGGTGAGTTAATATAGGCCTACTACCACTATAATAGAAGTCGATTTTTTGCACGATTTCAATACTCCAAAGGATTGAAATTCCTATTGCGGATGTTGGGGGTTGGTCTATTAATACCACTATTTTTTTGAGATTTCTCTTGACAACCCATGATATATTTAGGCGCTGCAGGGTTTTAAATGGTCATTGACAACGAACTCCAACTACCGTTCAACCTATGTAACGACCCACCCTTTTCTATCTCATTGAAATGATACGAATTAATCTCTGCTCACAAAATAGGAGCTAAAGTTTTTAATTACAGGTTCTGCATCTGCCTTTATGATTCGCAAACGCAAACGTGTAACCTCAACCGTATCAAATTTCTGAATTCTTTTGTGTCCAATGCTTTCTCCGGTTTCAATGAGAGACCATTTCCCTTTTAAATAACCTTCAATACGATATTCTCTAACCCGCTCTCCCTTGCTAATATCTTCTTGAATTACAATTTGATTTACAGTCGTTGGCTTGTTAAAGCGCATATTAATTGTATTTTCTGTTCCTGCTACTGTAGCCAATGGATTTGAAAATACTCTTTTCAATTCAGTTCCCCATTCTTTTAAACGTATAACATCTGGCTCTGGCAATACACCATCTGGATTAGGTGTTAATCCCATAATCAAGGTTGCATTTCTTCCCACCGATTTATAATACATTTCCATGAGGTTTTCAACAGGAAATAAATGACCGTCGTCATCGGGCTCCCAAAACCATTCATGCCTACCGTTATACCCTCGTAACGGGGCATCTGCCATAGCCGGCACCCAATAGCTACCGTTAACATCGCCATGTTTTAATAATTTAAAATTGTCTTTCGCAATATTTGCCTTGGCACTTTCTCCGGCGCCTGTTGCAGGGTAGGTAAAGGTTGACCAATTTGGGTAGCCTACAATACCGGATTCTGATCCGCCCCAACGGGCTTCTGCCAGCTGACCATTGTGATAAAACAAACAATTGGGTTGGTATTGACGAACGATTGGCAATACATCGGGCGCTCCATTTTTAGGATGGTCTGCCCCACCATCGAACCAAATCTCAAACAATTCCCCGTAGTTGGTACAAATCTCTTTTACCATACCTTCTACCATTTTATTGTACCACTTTTGTCGATTCTCTTTAAATGCACCTTCTCCGTTAACCTTAAAATCATGCACCCCCATAAAGGAGTTCCATCGGATTCCCAAATAGATCCCTGGCTTAATACCGTATTTTCTACAACTCGCTATAAAATCAGCTACCACATCTCCTTTACCATCTCGCCAATTTAATGCTTTTACGCTATATGGATTTACCTTGGATTGAAACAATGCAAAGCCTGTTTCATGGGTTGCCGTTAAAATAGCAAAGGTTGCCCCAGCGTCTTTTGCTGCCTTTACCCACTGGTCTGTATCTAACTTTTTTGGATTAAAAATTTGATAATCAGCAATAGGGTCAATGCGATTATTGCCTTGCCCATATTTAATACCATCAAACACGTGCAAATCATAATGAAAAACCACACCTAACTCTGCTTCTTGCCAAGCCAATTGTCGTTTGTTGGGTTTGGGTACATCATTTTTTTCAATAGGTATAAAAACAGTATAGGATTCATCGCCTTTTTTAACAGCAACCGACAATACTAAAGGCACACCGTTTTCTTCATAAATAAATGGACGTTCCATTCTACCCGGTACTAGTACAGTACCGTCTTCCATGGTTATGTCTTTTGTTTTTAAAATATATTCATTGGCTTTCTCCCAGTCCACTCCATTAGAAGAAGTCACCATACCAATATAGGTGTGGGCGTGAAACACACCATAAAAACGTTCCCGAACCTCATCATACCAAATAGACATATCTTCCGTATCTAGGTAATCTATAACTGGTTTTTCTTGAATAACAAAAGGCCCCGCTGGCTTGTCTGCAATAGCAATTGCCTGATTTCTAACAAACTTAGTTTCATTAGGCTTGTCTCCCTTTACGACCAGATAATACTTTCCGTCTTTGCCTCTATCAATTGCCGGGTTTACCGTAAGAGTAGTAATGGGACCTCCAGGTTCTATTAGCGGTTTATCTATTCTTTTCCAAGGGCCATTTAATGAACTGGAAACAGCTACTCCTGTTCGCTGATTGGGACGTAAAATTTTCCAATTAGAATGATTATACCCGACTTTGGCTGTTTCAACTAAATCTTCTTCCGTATAGGTGTTTTCGCCTAAATTAGTACTGATATAGTAGAGGTAGTACTTCCCTTCAAAATGTTTTATCTTCGGATTGTGGGCTGTAATTGCATCCCATGATCCATTCCTGTTTCCTTTTAAAACCGTTTCCTTATATATCCACGGGCCATAAGGATTTTTACTTGTTGCATGTGCAACCTCAGAATGTGTTAACCAACCTCCAAAACCATATTCTTTTTTCCAACGTGCATAAAAATTATGGTATTTTCCATCCTTCCCTTTTACAATGGATGCACCCCAATTGTAATAGCCTTCAGTTTTAAAAATATTATCCTCAGTGACATTTTCAAACCGATCATATACAAACAAATCATCTTCTTTTGTTTGACCAATGGCAAACGAAAGACTGAAACAAAGAAGGATAATACATTTAATTTTCATTCTATAAGTATTTTAAGGAACAATAGCATCTGGCAAGGCCACCTTGATCCCTGTTTTTTTAAGCGATGGCATCTGTGCATCTACTTTACGCAAATGATCTGATAAAATTTTGGCTAACTCCTTTACTTTATCAGTATTGGATTCCACTAAATTTGTTACTTCACCAATATCTTCTTTGATATTAAAAAGCTCCATCCGGCTATCTAAATGGTAATACACAAGCTTATAATCTCCAAATCTAACTGCACTTGAAGCGCCTATTCCTGGCCCTGATGGCCCCCATTCATTGGGGTAATGCCAAAATAAAGGTCTATTCTTTACTATTGCTTTTTTATTATTCAGTACAGAAACAAAACTTATTCCGTCTACAGTTTGAACCGTTTTTGGACTTTCTACACCTGCTATTTCCAAAATCGTAGGATAAAAATCTTCTATAATTACTTTTTCATCCGTAACCGAATTTGGTTGTACTTTTTCAGGCCATTTTACCAACATTGGCTCTCTAATTCCGCCCTCATAAACAGAACCTTTACCACTGTTTAAGGGTTTGTTATGTGTGTTTGGTTTACCACCACGCCCATGTACACTTAGTCCTCCATTGTCTGACATAAATAGAAGGATCGTATTATCTGAAAGCTTATTGTCATCCAAATAATTCATAATATCGCCTAAACTCTTATCCATACCTTCTATCATAGAAGCATATTTAGCTTCTTTAGGATCTAAACCAATATCCAAATATTTTTGAACATACCTATCATCCCCATATAAAGGTGTATGTATCGCATAATGCGCCATATATAAAAAGAAAGGTTGCTCAGCCTTTACGGCATTATCCACAGACAACAAAGCTTCTTGCGTTAGTGCCTCAGTTAAAAAAATATCTTTTCCGTGGTATTTTTCCAACCCAGGCACTGCCCAAACTTCTTTACCATTTTTTCCATTTCCAAAATTTTCAGTTCCCAAATAGCTTTCTGGTGCACCTGCAGCATGTCCTGCTATATTTACGTCAAAACCTAAGTTTATGGGATTAGCTCCCGGCGTTCCAATGGCTCCAAAATGAGCTTTTCCTGAGTGAATAGTATAATAGCCGGCTTCCTGTAACAACTGAGGTAAGGGTGTAGCATAAACCGCCTTGTCTATACCTTTTACCGGACTCAACCCATTGACGTTCCATTCCGGAAATTGTAATTCTTTATGGTTGGTTTCCATAGGCTGCAAAGCATCCTTTTTAAGGGTCCAATTGGTAACTCTATGTCGTGCAGCATTCATCCCAGTCATTAAACTCACCCGTGTTGGCGAACATACTGCCGTGGCATAAGCCTGGGTAAATTTCATTCCTTCTTTTGCCAAACGCTCCATATTTGGGGTTTTGTACAAATCATTAAAGGGCGTGCGTTTGTTCCAAAAGGGCACAGAAGTATCTTGCCACCCCATATCGTCTACAAAAAACAAAATAATATTTGGTTTCTTTTCAACAACTACTTCTTTCTTTTCTTGCTTGCAGGCAAAAAAAAATAAAAAGCCTATGGCACTTAGGATAAATTTATTTTTCATTTTCAAAAACTTCAGTAATATTCTTTCCTCTCCAAAATTCTGGGGTTTCCAACCCTAGAATATGAGCAATGGTAGCCGCAGTATCGTAGGTAATAATGGTAGAATTCAATTTACCTTTGGCCTGAATATTGCTTCCATAAATAATCCATGGAATTTCCATTTCAACTAGTGTTTTACCACCATGTCCTTTGTTTACACCACCATGATCCGAGCTAAACAAAATAACCGTATCCTCCATCATATTGGCAGCCTCTAGTCCTGCTATTATCTTCCCAATTAACCGGTCTATATTTTCAGCCGCTGCATAATATTCTTGAATATCGTGTCCAATTGCATGGCCTGTATTATCTGGTTCTGAAAAATGAACAAAGGTAAATACAGGCTTTTCGTTAGTGATAAACTCCAAAGCCGTTTCCATTGTTTCTTGGTCCGATGCACCATTGACATCCATATCCACCATATTTTTTTCAAACAAATAGCCGATACCACCCCAAGTATAAATTACACCTTTTTTTTCGTTGGGTACTTGCGTTTCGAGCAAGCTAAAAAGTGAAGGGTAAATGCCTCCCTTACCAATTACACGAGATGGTATTTCTGGTGTTTTACTTCCCCATTCTGTAAAGCCGTGCAATTCTGGAGGAGAGCCCATAATCATGGATGCCCAATTAACAGCACTGGATGATGGCAAAACTGACCGAGCTTCTAAAGAATAAGAGCCCTTATCCATCATTTTCCTTAAATTAGGGAATTTTCCATTTTTAAAAGCATAAGCTCCAAAACCGTCTGATCCGATAAGAATAACATGTTTTGCAAGAGGCTTTGTAATTGTATCTATAGCGGTAGATTTACAGGATAGCATCAACATTGATCCACAAAAAATCAATACATATATTTTTAACCTACTCTTCATTTTTATTTATTTTAATTACTTTCTATAACTGAGCCATCTTCTCGATACAAATCTACTTTACCATCTAGCATTACCGCAAGAACCGTCATGTTCTTGTCTAGTACGTAGTCCGGAACTTTCACATAGGCAATTCCTGGGTAGTGGCTCCAATATATCTTTCCTACAATTTGATGGGATAATTTTGTTCCTTCCCCAACGACATATATGCGATTAATTTTATTCTTTAACCCACGAATAACAACTTCTCCATTGGGGTTTCCTTTTACAAATAAGTATAAAATTGTTTGATCTTTAGACAAGGTGGATGGCCCGTAAAAATGTTCTTTTGGAATACCAGCTATTGTACCATAAATAGCTTCTTTATGTTTGTTTGTCCATCTTCCAAGTCCTTTTAATACTTCAACTTGTTCTTCAGGAATGGAACCATCTCCCCTTGGTCCAATATCTAATAATAAATTGCCGCCATTGCCAATTACATCTGCAAAAATTCCGATGACCTGATCTGTGGTTTTATAATTATGATCGTTCTTTTGATAGCCCCAAGAATCATTCATTGTCATGCACAGCTCCCAGTATTTATTTGTAGGTCGTGTAATGGGCATTCCCTGTTCTGGCGTTGCATAATCACCATGTTCACGGAGTCTTGAATTTAAAATTGTTTTGGGATTCCTATCCAAAAGCATTTGTTTCACTTTTGGTGCTTGCCATTCTTCGGAGTTGTGTTCCCAATCACCATCAAACCAATACAGGTCTGGATTGTAATTATCGGACAACTCTTTTAACTGTCCTTGGTAATAGGTTAAGTACTTCTCCCAACGTTTGGGTTCTGCTGATACTTTATACCGAATTGAATCTCTAGTAAAGTGCGTATAATCATTATAAGACCAATCTGGCAGCGAAAAATAAATCCCAACCTTTAGTTTGTTCTTCCGCAATTCCTTTACAAAGGGTGTTAAAACGTCTTGTTTCGCAGCAGAACCCATTGTAGCATTAAGGGTTCCAAATTTTGTATTCCACAATGCAAAACCATCGTGATGTTTAGATGTGATGACCGAGTATTTTGCACCACTTTCTTTAATAAGTTCAACCCAGGCTTTTGGGTCGTACTTTTTTGCAGTAAAACCATTGGTTTGTTTCAAATAATTTGGATGAGAAATGTAACCATTATAAAAAGACCAAGACTCATCAATTCCATTAACGGAGTACAGACCCCAATGTATAAAAACACCTAATTTAGCATCTTTAAACCATTGCATTTTTTCTTGCCGCTGCTGAACGGAATCAATTTCTTGCCCATGCATACCACAAGTAGCAAAGGCGAAAATCACTAATACATATTTTTTAATCATATTCATAAACCTATTTTAATTCTATTTTAGTTGGACAAAGTTTTTATCCAATACAATTTCAACATTTGCCTTTAGATCAACCTCTCCATGCTTACCATTGTATATTAGCTTACATGTTTTATCTTCTTTAGATTTCAGGCTAACTGTCACAAGGGTTCCTGCTTTCCACGCTATCCCAACTTCTATATTGCCCCGAGCCTTTAGGCCTTCAATATTTCCTGATTCCCAGGTAGTTGGCAAGGCTGGTAAGATTCTAATAAAGCCTTCATGAGATTGCATTAATAGCTCTGCCACACCAGCAGTATATCCAAAATTTCCGTCAATTTGGAAAGGAGGGTGTTCATCAAACAAGTTATCAGCTATAGATCTTTGAAGAAGTTTAATAATATTCTCTTGGGCAGCGACAGAATCGAGCAAACGTGCATTGGCATTTATCATCCAAGCTCTGCTCCAACCCGTTCCTGCACCCCCATGCTCTAACCTATAATCAATAGTCTTTTGCGCAGCAGTAAAGGCTTTGCTGTCTTTCTCCGTTATTGTATTACCAGGATGAAGTGCATACAGATGAGACATGTGACGATGACCTTTTTCAGGCTCATCATAATCGTCATTCCATTCTAAAATGCGCCCTTCCTTACCTACAACAACTCCAGGAAATAACTTTTCCCGTTTGGACCTTACCTCTTCGGTAAATTCATCCTCAATTTTTAAAATTTTTGCTGCGGCTAGGGTATTGTCAAAAACTTCAGCAATAATTTGATGCCCCATAGCCGCTCCATAAGAAATGGCAGCTGGCTTGCCGTCCTTAGCCCTATATGAGTTTTCAGGGGAAGTTTCTGGGGTAGACACCCATTTTTGAGCATCCTCATCCCAAACCAACCAATCGTTATAAAAGGCAGCTATTGATTTAATATAGGGATAGGCTCTTTCTTTTAAAAATGTTTCATCCTTAGTGTACATATAGTGTTCCCAATAATGTTGCCCTAACCAACCACCACCGTGAATCCAAGCACCCCAATACGGCTGGGGAGCACGCATCCATGCCGGTGCCCACAAATCTGTTGCCTGGTGCATTACAGCCCCTTCCATTCCATATTGTTCTTTAGCAGTTAGCTTACCCCTTTCTAACAAACGGTCAGAAAAATCAAACAAAGGCTGGTGCATTTCACTTAAATTAGTTACCTCTGCTGGCCAATAATTCATTTGTAAATTAATATTTAGATGGTAATCTGCATTCCATGGTGCTTCTATATGGTTATTCCATATCCCTTGTAAATTGGCAGGGTTTGTTCCTGGTCGAGAGGATGAAATTAATAAATACCTTCCGTATTGAAAAAGCTTAGCTGCTAGGTCTGGATCATTTTGCCCATCTTTAATGCGCTGCAACCTTTTATCTGTAGGTATCGTATCTAGCTCCTTACCTCCCAAATCTAATGTTAACCTCTTGTAATATTTTTGGTACTCTTGAATATGGTTATTTTCAAGATCTTTATAGGTCTGACGGGTAGCCTTTTCTAAAACTGCTGTATTTTTAGCCTCGTAATCGGTATTATAAAATGAAGTAGCTCCAGAAATTATAAGTGTGGCTTTTTTTACGCCACGCAGTACTAGTTTACCATTTTCAGCGGTGACAGTGCCTTCTTCATTTTTTACGGACAGCTTGGTTTCAAACTTTACACCGTAATCTATTGGGAATGGTTCATTCACTTTTTTACCCCCAAATTGGGTAACCATGCCTTTCATACTTATTTCAGTATTAGAAGGTGTAGTTATAGCTACCGTTTTATGTCCCTTGTCTTCAGGTCTATTTAAACGCAAGTCAAAATTCATCCCTACTTCCGCATCCGTTTCCAATTGAATAACCAATGCATCATCTACAGCTGATGAAAAAACTTTTTGGGAGTATGTATTCCCTTCAGAGGTATAAGTAACGCTTGCTACGGCTTCATCTAAACTTAAAGATCTACTATAATTTTCTACCTCTTTTTTATCTTGAAAATCAATAAACAAATCGCCCATTGTTTGATGAGATCGCACAACTGTTTTGTATGAGAACCGCTCTATAATAAGTTTATCTACTTGATGAGCATCGCCATTTTTTAACAAGGTTCGTATCTCTTCTAAATCACTTGCATTCCCAATTGAATTCCCCCAATCTGGACCTCCAGGCCACATAGAGTCCTCATTTAATTGAATATGTTCATTCATAGGGTCTCCAAAAACCATTGCTCCCAAACGACCATTTCCTACAGGTAAAGCCTCCATCCACTTTGAAGCTGGCGCACTATACCAGATTGTATTTTTTACTTCTTCCCGCTTCTTTGTTGTGCTGCACGAAAAAAACACCATCAAAAACAACCCAAGTACACTAATTTTTATTCTCATTGATTCTTACTTATTGTAAATTAATATCCCATGTATCTGTTCTAAAAGCCGTTGCTGGCAATCCTTCTTTATTGAACAAATTAGGCTCAGCAACATCAGAAAATGCAAAACGCACTGCCACTGGATCTTTCACAGTTTTAGAGGTGACTACTACCGTATTTCCAACAATTTTTGCCTTGGCTTTCTGAAATTTTCTATCGCTTCCAGCGATGTAAAAATCTGTTAATTCTTTTCCTCTTTGCAGTAGTCCATGCTCAGAGTGATCAAAACTGAGCACAATTTTTCTTTTGTCTATTATCATAGATTTATAAATCGGTCCCGAATATTCTATATCATCCACTCCATAATCCTTAGCTAAAGCCCACAAGGCTAGCCGTCTGCCTACTTCTTGTTTTTTAATTGGGTGGATATTTTTTAAATTTCCAATATCATTGGTAACTACCATTCCCGATTTAGGAACTGTCAGCATTGTTTGTAATTGTGCATCCCTTACCACAGCGACATCAATATCTTCAATAGTTTCATATTTAAAGGGAGCTAATTGCACGAAATAAAACGGAAATTCTGTACCCCATTTTTCTCTCCAGGAGTTTATTAGTAATGGAAACGATTTGTAGTATGAATTTGCATTTACACGATTGGTTTCTCCTTGATACCAAATACATCCTGCAATAGTAAAGTTTACAATAGGATGTATCATTGCATTATAAGCGTCCCCTGCATTGCTGGGTCGCGAGACATTGGAAGGAACTTTTTTCGCAGCTTCTCTTAATTCTTCATCCTTCTCAATAAGCGCTTTATCTATCCATGTTTCTACCGGCGTTCCTCCCCAGCTCGAATTGATTAAACCCACAGGCACCTTTAAATCTTGATGTAGTTTTCTACCAAAGAAATAGGCTACAGAACTAAAATACTTCATAGTTTCTGGCGTGCACTCTACCCATTTACCTAAAGTTTGCTCTTGAGGATATTGGGCCGTATGTCTTTCTACATGAAAAAAGCGAATGTTGGGATAGTTCGCATTTATAATTTCTTCTTCGGCATTTAATAAACCATTAGAAGGGGTCCATTGCATATTGGACTGTCCGGAGCCCAACCAAACCTCACCAATCAATACATTTTTAATTACGATTTCTTCATGCCCCTTTACCGTAACAGTATATGTGCCACCTCCTTTTGGAGTAGGCAATTTAGCGGACCACTTTCCCTGAATTGCTTTAACGCTTATGGGTAAATTATTCCAAGACCCTGTAATGGTAATTGTTTCGCTTGATGCTGTTGTCCAGCCCCAAATAGTTACCTCTTTTTGCTGTTGCAACACCATATTGTCCGACAAAATTGATGGCAACCACAATTTGGCAAAACCATTTTGGAACACTAACAAGAGCAGCAGTAACCCGATGTATTTTTTCATTTTTTGTTTATTAAAATCCTTGGAATATACATTCCACAAACCACATTCGCCTTAGATTTTAGATGAACGCCATCTGTAGTGTAATAAAGGGCATTCTAAACCCTACCACATCAATAAAATTAAGCCGTATAATTTGCAAAAAAGAACGAAACAAACCTTGTGTTGAAAATAGCAATTTCAGAATTTTAAATCCTTAATTTTTAATCAAATTAGTTTATCAAATAACGATTTTAAATCCAATTCATCACCCATTTCCTTTTGCAATTCCATTAAATCTGCAAAGAGCGTTTTCAATTTTTTGCTATTTTCTGGTTGTTCTGCAATATCTTTCAATTCTTTAGGATCCTTATTAAGGTCATACAACAATACCTTTTCAATTTTTGGATACACAATTAATTTGTAACCATCTTTGCGAATCATACGCTGAGAGTTTTTTTGGTAAGTACCATATATGCCGTTGTAATTACTTTTTGTTTTGTTGCCTTTTGCAAAGTCTAACAAACTATGAAATTCAACATAATCTGGCTTTTCTATACCCGCAATTTCTAAGGCAGATGCCATAACATCTTGCAAATAAACATCGGTTTCTACTTTTTTACCTTTTGGAATATCAGGACCAATAACCATTAAAGGGACGCGCATACTATGATCAAACATATTTTGTTTTCCCATTAGCCCGTGTTCACCAACAGACAATCCGTGGTCTGCCGTGTAAAAAATATAAGTATTGTCTAATTGGTTATTTTCTTTTAATCTCGTGATAATCTGCTTCAACTGATCATCTAAATGCGTTGTGATAGCATAATACTCTTGCCTGTTAACCTTAACTGCATATTCGGTTCTCGGAAACGGAGCTAATGCCTCATCGCGTAATTTACGCCCTGCACCCATTTCTTCAGCATATGGATATTCAGGCAAATGACTCTCAGGCAAGGCAATCTTATCTAAAGGATACATATCTACGTATTTTTTAGGTGCTTGCCTTGGATCATGCGGTGCGTTAAAAGCTACATACATGAAAAACGGTTTTTCCCTATTCTTTGCGCTATCTAAAAAGGCCACAGCATCTTCGCGTATCATTTCGCTCCAATGTTTGCCACCTTTCCAATAACCGCCAAATTCCGTTTTCCAAGGTTGCCAAAGGGTGTCTGTTTCACTCTTTGGTCTACTATAGCCTTCAGGAACTTGATTGGGCATTCCAGGAAGTACATGTGTAACGTGATTAAAAATAGAATCGGCTTTTGCACTAATATGCCATTTGCCACTCATATAAGTTTCATAACCTGCGCTCTCCATAAGTTTAGACCAGGTTTTATCTGTTTGCCTATTTTTCTTATACTCGTCAGAAATTTGTTGTGCTCGCCAAACAGATCTTCCACTAATTATCATTGCTCGAGACGCTAAACAAATAGCTCCGTTCCAGCCACCCATATTGTAAGCGTGGGTAAATGTGGTTCCTTCGGTAGTAAAAGAATCCATTGTTGGGGTACTAATTTCAGGATTACCTAAAGCGTTTACTGCTTTATAACTTTGATCGTCTGCAAATAAGAAAATAATATTAGGCTTCTTCCCATTGGTTGTATCGGCATTTTTTGTGCTTGTAGCACCTTCCTTACAACTCATAAAAGTTAGGACTATAACGAGTACTGCAATTGCTTTTATATACATTTTCATATGATTAACGATTATACCTTATTTTAATTTCCAAAGTAAACAAAACTACTTTTAGTCTGATACCAATTTTACGCGAGTGTAACTTCCCATTCCCTAGAATTTAAAATGTACTCCCCGTAAAATTGATACCAGACTTGTAACCTACACAAGTGCCTAAATTTTATTTATATGCTCTTGCAGTTTGTGTTGAAGTACCCAAACCATCGATACCCAATTCAACAACATCTCCGTCTTTTAAATACGTTGGTGGCTTTAAACCAAGACCAACTCCAAAGGGTGTTCCTGTAGAAATTACATCTCCAGGAAGTAAAGTCATGTACTGGCTGATATAACTTATTTGCTTTGGTATGTCAAAAATAAAATCAGAGGTATTGCTATCCTGCATCATTTTACCATTTAACGTTAGCCAAAGTCTAAGGTTATGTGGATTTTTAATTTCATCTTTTGTCGCCATAAAAGGCCCTAAAGGAGCATAGGTATCACAACTTTTACCTTTTACCCATTGTCCTTCTCTTTCTAATTGAAATTCGCGTTCGCTATAATCGTTATGCAAGACATAACCGGCAACATAATCCATAGCTTCCTCCTCAGAAACATAGGATGTTTTTTTACCAATAACAATGGCCAACTCTACTTCCCAATCTGTCTTAACACTGCCTTTAGGAATTACAACGTCATCATTTGGGCCTACTATTGCAGATGTTGCTTTAAAGAATAAGACAGGCTGACTAGGGACAGCCATACCACCTTCTGCGGCATGTTTGGCATAATTTAAGCCCACACACACTATTTTAGACGGACGTGTAAACGGGGGGCCTAAACGTGTCTCTTTAGAAACAACTGGACATGAAGCCTCATTCGTATGCAACCAAGTTTTTAATTTTTCCAATCCATCATTTTCGAAAAATTGCTCGGTATAATCCTGACCAAATTTCGAAACATCTAACCAAGTGCCGTCTTCTTTCTGTATTCCTGGCTTTTCATTACCGGCTTCTCCAAATCGTATTAGTTTCATAAGTAATAATTATTATGTTTTATATTAATTAGTTTCTGTAATCCATTCTATTTGTTTCCAATTCTCAACCGAATCATTGGACTGAACAGCACCCGCAGTACTTCTCCCATCCATAATCTGTTTGGCTAACAACTGTTTTAATTCCGCCACTTTCTCAGGGTGCGATGCTTGTAAATTCTGAGTTTCACCAACATCTTCTTTTAAATTGTACAACTGTATTTCTGGCAAATCCTTTGCTTCTTTAGCGTTGGGTCTTGGAGCGCTCCATCCTGCAGATCCTGCGGCCAAAATTAATTTATAATCGCCTTTTCTAATGGCAAAACTCCCATTTATAGAGCTGTGAATTGTAGCCTCTCTTTTATAGGTCGCTTTAGGTTCGTTTGCCAATAACGACAAGAATGAAAAACTGTCTTCTCCTTCGTTATCTTCCAATGATCCTCCCACTATATCTGCAGCCGTTGCCAATAAGTCTGTGGTACAAATTGTGGCATCAGATGTACTACCAGGCTTTACTTTTGCGGGCCATTTTACAATAAATGGTACTCTATGTCCACCTTCATAAATATCCGCTTTATGCCCTCTATACTCCCCACTTGGGTGGTGTCCTTTTTCTGCCAATATTTTAAAGTCTGCCTGAGGAGAACACCCATTATCACTGGTAAAAATTACAATGGTATTTTCTGCGATGCCTGCTTCTTCAATGGTAGCTACCAATTTTCCCATAAAATCATCAATCTGCATCATAAAATCTGCATATGGATTTAAACCGCTTTTCCCCAACCACTCTTCTGTCGGTAAAATAGGTGTATGCGGTGATGGTAAGGGTAAATACAAGAAAAACGGTTTGTCATTGTTAGCGTTCTCTTTTATAAACTTAAAGGAGCGTCTAAATAAATTAGGTGTTACATCGGTATGCACAAAATCTGGACTTGTTGGTCCTTCACGCCACCATGTATATTTTCCTTTGTCTACCGTAACTGTATCCGGAACAGCAGTAGGCATTCCATTCTCTACATATACATACGGTGCCATATCTAAGGAACCACTATGCCCGTAGGCATAATCGAACCCCAAATCGTTTGGTGAATTTGTAATAGGTTTGGAAAAATCTATATTTTTAAAGTCTTTAGGATTCCAGCCATTACCAACCACACTATCTCCAGAAGACAAGGCCCAATCCCAACCTAAATGCCATTTTCCAATAAACCCAGTATGGTAGCCATTTTTTTTCAGGAAAGAAGCTACCGTTGTTCTGCTATTGGGAATCAATGCTTTGGATGCCCCTGTTAAAACACTACTTTTTAAGCGGCTTCTCCAATTGTAGCGACCGGTAAGAATACCATATCTTGTTGGAGTACACACTGCAGAGGACGTATGTGCATCTGTAAATTTAATTCCATCTGCCGCCAATTGATCCAAATAGGGAGTGCTTATTTTTCCATTCGGATTAAAGGCTTTAATGTCTCCGTATCCCAAATCATCTGCCAAAACATAAATAATATTGGGCTGTTTTTCTGGGATGACAACGCCTTCTTTTTTCTTTTCATCACAAGCTGAAAATAAAAATAAGATACACAGTACAGCAAGTAAATTTTTTGACTTCATTATTTCGTTCTTAAGTTCGGTTGTATTTCCTTTTTTGTTTCTAAAAATACCCCTTTCTGGGCTTTCTTTTTACTTTATTTTTTGATCTATTATATTGAAAGATCACTTAAAATCATTTCTATTTAAACACTAATCTAAACCTATTCCGATGCTGTAATCCATTTTATTTGTTTCCAATTTGAAACTGAATCATTGGCTTGTACAGCTCCAGAAGTACTTCTTCCATCGGTAATTTGCTTTGCCAATAACTGTTTCAATTCTGCAACCTTCTCTGGATGGGATGCCTGTAAATTCTGAGTTTCACCAACATCTTCTTTTAAATTGTACAACTGTATTTCTGGCAAATCCTTGGCTTCTTTAGCGTTGGGTCTAGGAGCGCTCCATCCGGCAGAGCCTGGCGCCAAAATTAATTTATAATCGCCTTTTCTAATAGCAAAACTCCCGTTAATTGAACTGTGGATTGTCACCTCTCTTTTATATTTGTTTTTAGCACCATCTTGCAGTAGCGACAAGAATGAAAAACTGTCTTCTCCTTCGTTATCTTCCAAAGTAACACCAACAATATCTGCTGCAGTTGCTAATAAATCTGTAGTACAAATTGTGGCATCAGATGTAGACCCTGCCTTTACTTTGGCTGGCCATTTTACAATAAAAGGCACTCTATGTCCGCCTTCAAAAATATCGGCTTTATGCCCTCTATACTCCCCACTTGGGTGGTGTCCTTTTTCGGCCAATATTTTAAAATCTGCTTGAGGGGAACAACCATTGTCACTTGTAAAAATTACAATGGTATTTTCTGCAATGCCCGCCTCCTCAATGGTAGCTACTAATTTTCCCATAAAATCATCAATCTGCATCATAAAATCTGCATATGGATTTAAGCCACTTTTCCCCAACCATTCTTCCGTTGGTAAAATGGGAGTGTGTGGTGATGGCAAGGGTAAATACAAGAAAAACGGTTTGTCTTTGTTAGCGTTTTCTTTGATAAAATTAAAAGAACGTCTAAAAAAATTAGGCGTTACATCGGTATGTACAAAATCTGGACTTGTTGGCCCGCCTCGCCAATGTGTATACTTCGCCTTATTTATCGTATTTTTTAGAGGAATGCTCGTAGGCATACCATTCTCTACATACACATAAGGTGCCATATCTAGGGAACCATTGTGTCCGTAAGCATAATCGAACCCTATATCGTTTGGTGAATTGGTCACTGCTTTGGAAAAATCTATATTTTCAAAATCTTTAGGATTGTGCGCCTTATCTATAAGGGAATAATCCGGATTTAAAGCCCAATCCCAGCCCAAATGCCATTTACCAATAAAACCGGTATGGTAACCATTTTTTTTAAGCAAGGAGGCTACCGTTGTTCTGCTATTGGGAATCAATGCCTTAGAAACACCCGATAAAACACCGCTTTTTAATCGGCTTCTCCAATTGTAGCGTCCGGTAAGAATACCATATCTTGTTGGTGTACAAACTGCTGACGAAGTATGAGCATCTGTAAATTTAATTCCGTCTGCTGCTAGTTGGTCTAAATAAGGCGTGCTTATTTTCCCATTCGGATTAAAAGCCTTTATGTCTCCATATCCCAAATCATCCGCTAAAACATAAATAATATTGGGCTGCTTTTCAATCAGGGTAAAGGCCTCCTTTTTAGTTTCATTACAAGCTGAAAATAAAATGAACGCACCAATTACAAGTAATACATTTACTGCCTTCATTATTTAGTTGTTAGGTTAATTTGCTGTTCTTTTTGATTCCTAAAAATACCCAATCCAATTTTTCCTTTCCAATTTAGTTTTTGATATGTACTGATTAAATCTGCAATTGAATTAATTTCTTTTCCTTCGGCACTAACAATGACATCGCCAACGGCAATCCCTGATTTTTTCAATATACTAGATTCCTCTAGTGATACTACCAACACTCCAGCCGTTTTATTTAACCCAGAAGCAGATCTTTCTGCCATTGTTTCAATATTTTTCAATACTGCATGTTGCCATGTTACTTTATCTGATGCTTTACTGTTAGCACTAAAATACAAATCAGGAAATGTAGGTTTTTGGGCTAAGGCTTTAAGTTTTTCGTTTTTCACCCCAAAGACATCTGTTTTAAAAGGTTGAAAACCAATTTTTGCTGCAGCTGTATTTTCTTTTAAATCATAATTACCATTGGCTGCATCAGCAAATTCTAGGCTCCCATAGATACTATGGGCATCTACTCCTTTTTTCTGAGCATCGTCTAAGGCCTCCTTGGAAGGAAAGAAATTGTAATCTACTTCTTTTCCCCATTCGGCTAACCTTATATCCCTATGTTCCGTAAAAACAATATTTTCTTTAAATACGTCTCCACTATTTTTAAACCATACATGCGGGTGAAAACCGTTGTTTAGTATAATATTATTTTCAACAGTTCTGAAAAACCCCTCTCTAAGTTTTAATCCACCATTAAGACAAACATTGTTATAAATATGGTAATTTGAGGATCCATCATCCAAGTCTATATCCCACCCGTGATCACATCTAAACCTATTATTTCTAATTATGGTTGTATGTATGGCGTCCCATTTTGGCATTTCAGGATTATTGGCAACAATCTCATTTAATTTCCCTCTATTTGGATGCCAAAAGCGATCGCGTCCCCAAGAGTTAAAAGCACCATGATCTCCAGACTCCAGCACCGTATTAAACACATCATTAAATTCTATTATATGCCCGCCCCAAGTGCCATCGCCAATATTAATACCTGCTCTTGGCACATCATAGATGCTATTATTACTTACCGTAATATGCATAGCCATTGCTATTTGCACACCTGCCGTCTGCTTCTCTACGCGT
Organism: Cellulophaga sp. F20128; assembly: GCF_023015805.1. Taxonomy (GTDB): domain Bacteria; phylum Bacteroidota; class Bacteroidia; order Flavobacteriales; family Flavobacteriaceae; genus Cellulophaga. Next base: position 386,997 of record NZ_JALKBA010000002.1, on the reverse strand, counting down.
CCTATTCTATGAATTAGGTTGTTGTCTACCAAGGCATCTGCCGGATATTTATTGCTTTTTGGTCCTTTTACCGTATCCATTTCAGCTAAAGAAACAAACTCCGAATATTGAAATGATGGTGAACGAACCGCAGAAGGACTCCCTACAAAACTAATTGCAGAAGCACCACAATTGTAAATGTGGTTGTCGGTAATTTTAGTACCTCTATTGTAATTACTAACCAGGATTACATTCCCCCCTAAATTGGTAAACTCATTATTTGCAATTGTGATATCCTTTGTTCCTTCCAAAAGAATTGCCGCTCCTCGATACATGGTCCAATCACTTCGCAATAAAGGCTCATACTCTTCAAATAAGGTACGTTGTGCATGTTCAAACTTTATTCCCTTAATAGTGACCCCGAGTACCGGATTTTCTTCTGTTCCTATAATTTCTATCAAATGCTTTTGAGTAACCCCTTCTGCTATTGTACTTTGTAAATCCATAGCTGTAGACGGCCAATAAAACAAGGTATTCTTAAGGTCTACATACCATTCTCCAGGGCTATCTAACTCTTCAAAAACATTCTCAACCATTCTATATTTTGGGTTCATTTTGGAAGGCCTATTATTTTGATGTCCACCTTCCAATACCAATTCTCCAGTATCATCTACTCCAGTAGCTCTAAAGTGGAATCCACCCCATTCCCCACTGTGCATTGCATGGACTATTGCTCCTGAAGCGGTGGTCCAGTTTTGGATCCGCTCCTTAGCAATGGCATCAGCAGCATGCCCTTGCCAATGTCCACTATTTTCATCATAGTTGGGATAACGCGCTAAAATCTGTTGTTCATTATTTAAAAATAATTGATCAAATTGTGTATTTGCATCCAATTGTGCCTTCCAAATATGATCGTTGTATTTCTCCCATTTTATATTTAAAAGCTCAGAACCTTTAATCGTAGTTTTATCAGTTCCTGCTCCAATAATTTCAACAACACCATGTTCTGGCCCTATTTTAATCGGTGAAGATAATCGGTACTCTCCAGCCTCTAAATGAATTTGAATTGGTGCATTATTCTTGTTTTCGCGATACACCAACACCGTTTTTAAAGCCTCCTCTAGAGACACCACAACTTTACTGTCACCTTCTTTACTAATAGGCTTTGTAGATGAAACATAAATATTAATCACGGAAGTTTTACATCCTACAAGGACTAAAAAAACAATACCTATTACTTTGGAGAATAATTTCATTTCAAATTTTATTAATTAAAAAAATCTAATTCTGCTATCGCGGCTGATTTCCCGCCCCCTGCAATGACTTTGGATTCAATTCTTATATATCTTGTTGTAATTGGACTCTTAAAATTATGGGTTCTTTGGGTAGGGTCGTTGATAAGGTTACCGAACTCAAAATCCGCTACAGTTCTCCAAGTCTTACCATTGTCACTTATCTTTAATAATCCTCTTTCTATCATACCCTTGCCATCAATTTTCTGGGGTGTATATCCAAAACCAGACAGCGTATGGCTTGTTCCCAAATCAATTTCTAGGTAATGCGAAGCATTACTTTCATTGGATGACCAATAGGTATTCTCATCTTCATCAAAAACATGCTCTCCTAGTCGCTTGTCAGTAGAACTATCCGCACCAATAATCTTCCAATCTTTTTTTAGGATACCAAAAACGGCAGATGCCACGCTTCCTTTTTCATTATCATCCAATGCCAAAGCTTTTATTTCTCCAGAATTTACAGAAAACGGTGAGGTAAACAAGGCTGATGCTTTGGTTGGCAAACTACCATCTGTAGTATATCTAATTTCATAACCACCATTCAGGTTCTTAGATATATCATCAGCATCTGGTTTCCAATAGTGCCAAACAAAATCTTCTTTTTTAGGCTGAATACTAACAGCACCCGCTACAGTTCTAGTAATTGAAAGTTGTGGTGGGCGTGTCTTGTAATAATGTGCCGTGATATTAGAAATAGCCGGTGCCAATCTCGATTCCAGAACTTTAATTCTAAGCTTTTTTGTGGTAACCTCCGGAAACCGCAAAATTCTTTTGTATCCAATATTCGTCGCCTTTGCAATTTCTTGCCATGAATCATTGACCCAAGCCTCTACTGTATGGATTTCTACGCGCTCACTGTGGGTTGCAATTGCCTCTTGCAACACCAAACGATTTATTGTAATAGGTGATGAAGTAGTAATAATAATTTCTTTGTTTTCATCACTTAACAATTCATAGCTTTCTGTATCTGCATCTAAAACAGACTCAGGTCCACTTGCTCCTGCCAATAAATTTGTAGCATAGGTAGCTCGTATGCGCTTCCCTGTTTCTTGAAGAACTTCAACGTCCTGGGGTGAAAATTTCCCCTCCCTATTGGGGGGAATATTTAATAAAAAGGTTGAGTTGCCACCAACAGAACGTTCATACATATCAAAAACATCATCTGAGCTTCGCACTTTTTGATTTGTATCATCCCTATAAAACCAACCTGCTCGAATAGACGTATTGGTTTCTGCCTGTTGGTAATGAAGAAACTTGCCCTTGTATAAATCTTCTCTTTGACCTAAGGATGCATTGGTTAAATCTGCAAACCTATTTAATTTTGCAGGATCCTCAGTGTACGGAATTATGTTCCATTCTGTATCTCTTGTTTGCCCTGCTTCATTGCCACACCAGCGAATATCTTGTTTTCCAAAAACAACAGCTTTGGGAGCTAGTTGATGAATTAATTCTTTCCAAGCGAGGTAATTGTAAGTTTGTCCTCCTTTTCTTTTAGGATGTGCACCATCAAACCAAACTTCGTGAATTGGTCCGTACTCCGTAAGTAATTCAAACAATTGATTTAAAAAATATTCATTGTAATCATCTACCTTAAACTTAAAGGTAGTTTTATTCTCAAATGGCTTGCCTGCCACAGGCCTAGGAATTGTACGCTCTGTATATTCACTTAAATTACCGTACAAACCTTCTTTGTTTTCTATTTGATACAAATCTGCTGGCGATAAGTAAACGCCTAACTTTAATCCATACTTCTTACAAGATTCAGATAATTCCCTTAAAATATCGCCTTTACCATCCTTAAATGGCGTAGACATAATACCGTGTTCTGTATACCTACTTTGCCAAAGCACAAAACCATCATGATGCTTCACAGTGATGATCACCATTTTCATCTCAGCTTCCTTCATCGCTTTACACCATTGATCTGTATCTAAATTCTGGAGATTAAAAACTTCAGGGTTTTCCATTCCATTGCCCCATTCCATTCTGGTAAAGGTATTGGGTCCAAAATGAATAAATGCAATAAACTCATTCTTTAGCGCTTCATATTGATTAGTTGTTGGCACTACATGGGCCGCTTTCCGGATTATAGAATCATTTGTATCTATTTCTGTAATTGGAATAGTACTAGCCGTTTCCATCAACAATCCTGTTTCCTTTTCTGCACAAGAAAGTACTACACTAATTAACAATACACCAATTGCAAATTTTTTCATCTTCTATAGTATTATATTTAAAAAAGGATGCTCTTATAAGTTTTACACCTAAAAACATCCAAAATTCTAATCAAAATTGAGAAATTATTTACTTTTTTCCAGTAAAAATCAGGGAACAAATTGCCTTTTCTCCATATTTATTTTAACCATTCAATTTTATAAATCCGCCATCAATAGGAAAATCCGTACCGGTAATAAAAGAAGCTTCATCTGAACACAAATACAAAGCTAAATTTCCAACTTCTTCTGGTTTACCCATACGACCAATTGGCTGTGTCTTTGATAAGTTTTCAAACATTTCCTCTTCCCTACCTGGATAATTTTTACTAATAAAACCATCAACAAATGGGGTGTGAATACGCGCTGGAGACATACTATTGCATCGAATTCCATAACCTACATAATCTTTAGCTACGGAATAGGTCATTGTTAAAACTGCGCCCTTAGACATAGAATAAGCGAACCTATCTGAAATCCCCACAGAAGATGCTATAGATGCCATATTTAAAATAACACCACCTTTATCTTTCATTTTACCAATAACTGCACTCATACAGTTGTAAACGCCTTTAACGTTTACATTATAAACACGATCTAAATCTTCCTCCTCAGTGCCTTCTAAATTACCAACGTGAGCTATACCTGCATTGTTAATTAAAATATCTATGGCACCAGTAATAGTACCTATAACTGCCTGTACATTTTTTTTATCTGCAACATTACAACTATGCGCAACTGCTTCACCTCCATTACTCTTTACCTCTTCTAGTGTAGTTTTTGCGTTGTCTATATTAAGTTCCAAAATATGCACTTTTGCACCCTGTCCCGCTAATGCGATTGATATTGCTTTACCAATACCAGAACCACCACCAGTAACTACAGCCGTTTTCCCTTTTAAATTAAATTTCATTATTTTATTTTTAACTATTTGTTTTTCTATCGTCTTCCCACACCATACCATTTGGAAAGCTATAATCTGCTAAAGATTTTGGCTTCATAGTAATACTATAACCAGCCATTGACGGCGGCATATACGCCCCATTTTTAATCACTACAGGATCAAAAAAGTGCTCATGCAAATGATCTACATATTCTATAATCCTATCTTCCAAAGAGCCACTTACTGCAATAAAATCGAACATTGATAAATGTTGTACATATTCACACAATCCAACACCACCAGCATGAGGACAAACAGGAATCTCAAATTTGGCTGCCATTAATAAAATCGCTAAAATCTCATTTACACCACCAACTCTACAACTATCTATTTGGCAGACCTCTATAGCACCAGCTTGCATTAGCTGCTTAAACATAACTCTATTTTGGCAATGTTCTCCTGTTGCAACTTTAATGGGTGCAACTGCTTTTGCAATTCGTGCATGCCCTAAAATATCATCGGGACTCGTTGGCTCTTCTATCCACCATGGATTGTACTTTTTTAATTCAGCCATACAACTAATAGCCTCATCTACATCCCATTTCTGGTTTGCATCCATCATCAATTTTAGATCCTCTCCTATTTCTTCTCTAATGATACCCGCCCTACGCATATCATCTTTTAAATCAGAACCTACTTTTATCTTAATATGCTTAAATCCTTCTGCTTTTGCTTCTTGGCAAAGACGTCTCATTTTATCATCAGAATACCCCAACCAACCTGCAGAAGTTGTATACGCTGGATATCCATTTTCTTTTAAATACTGGATACGTTCTTGTTTAGAACTTTCATTTTTCTTTAATAATGCAAGCCCTTCTTCTGGTGTAACTGCATCGGTAATATACGTAAAATCTATGCAGGAAATTAATTCTTCAGGACTCATATCTGCCAATAATTGCCACAATGGCTTCCCTTCTTTTTTAGCATATAAATCCCATACCGCATTTACAACAGCTCCTGTTGCCAAATGAATGACTCCTTTTTCTGGCCCTAACCAGCGCAGCTGACTATCACCTGTTATCATTTTCCAAAATTCACCCATATTCTGAGTAAAGCTTTCCAATGTTTTACCCTTGACTAAAGGCGCAAGAGATTCTATTGCCGCTACACAAAGTTCATTCCCTCTTCCGATGGTAAACGTGAGCCCATGCCCCTCTAAACCATCTGGGTGATCTGTTTTTAATATTACGTATGCTGCTGAATAATCTGGATCTGGGTTCATTGCATCTGAACCATCCATTGTTCTGCTCGTAGGAAAGCGTACATCCTTAACTACTATATCTGTAATCGTCGTATCTGTTTTCAAATTTTATAGTTTTAAAAATAAAAACAAATCTAATTTATGAGTTGGTAATAATCTACCAATATTATCACCTATAATGATACTATTTTTGCCCACATACCCTAATCCTGTCTTTTTTCAGTATGAAATCTAACATATTCTGTTGGTGACAAGCCCGTTATATCCTTGAATTGTCTATTAAAATTTGATATATTATTAAACCCAGATTCGTAACATACCGCGGTAACATTGTACTTTTTTTCTAAAAGCAACTTACAACCATACCCTATTCTAATTTCATTTAAATACCTTGTAAAGGTTTTTCTGTGTATTCTTTTAAAGAATCTGCTAAAAGAAGAGGTATTCATATTCGCAACTGCCGCTACATCTTTGGATTGTATAGGCGTATTAAAATTTTTAAAAACAAATTCATAAATCTGATCCAAATTCTTATTATCGGTTTTATTAAAGGAATTTATAAAACCAGCACTAGAAAGCAAGGCGTAGTTTTTATGGTTAGCCAATGAATTTAATATTTCAATTAACCGCATCGTTCGCACAAAAGGAGTATGCTCTAGCAGTTCTACAATTTCCTTTTTTATTTTGGGACTTAAACCAATAAACTTAATTCCGTACATAGACCTTTGGAGTAATTCAGATATAGGCTTCATTTCTGGAACATCAAAAAAACTTGCGCCTAAAAACTCAGCATCAAAATGAACACTTACGGCTTGCGCCACCAAATTAGAATCGGATTGAAAATACTCATCATCGTTTAACCACATGTGTGGTAAGTTTTTGCCAATTAATACTACTTCGCCTTCTTCAAATTTATCTATACTATCACCAACAAAATGTTTGCCGGTACTTTTTAAGACAACTACGAGTTCTAATTCAGGATGATAATGCCATACTTTTAAAAAATTGGAATACTCATTATTTTTAACGGTAAACGAACTGTTTTTAAGACTTGTTCTGTTTATTAAATGTAATTTCATAATTGGGCATTTGACCTATTAACAAAGCGTGAAATTACATTATTTATATAATAACACCTAAAAAAGTATAAAAAGTATTATCAACTGTTAAATTATTGGTAGATTCTTACCTTTATATAATTTACTTTTATAAGATAATAGACATTTTTAAAGTTCTAGTTTTTAAAGTCTGTTAATTAGTTTTTTATTTGAGTTAGTTTTTTGTTAAACAGGGTTGTCTTTTTTGTCAGAAGGCGGCCCTTTTTAAGTTTGGTAGTTATGTAAAATATACAGGAAGTTAACTGGAGGATTTTTATTAAAATAACCAACGCTAGATGTATGGCATTGGGCGATCTAAAAAATAGAACAACTGAAAAAGTAAACAATAAATCGTAAAATGAAAATAAAATTAATACTTATTGCACTGCTACTATTAGGCTCATGCACTACAGACAAGACATCTCCTTGGAATAAAATGCTCCCTGAATATGAATTAAAATTCCCTGCTTTAGCACGTACTTGGGACGAAGGAATTCCGCTTGGAAATGCAACCATTGGTGCTTTAATATGGCAAAACGAAGACGCTTTAAGATTCTCCTTAGATCGGGCAGATTTATGGGATTTACGCCCTATGGCCAATCTAGATTTTGAAAACTATGATTTTAAATGGGTACTAGAACAATGGCACAAAAATACGTACGAAAAAGTACAGCAAAAATATGACGCTCCTTATGACAACCTACCTGCACCATCTAAAATTCCTGCGGCAGCCCTAGAATTTAACAGTAAAAAATTGGGTGAAATTGCGTCCGTTACCCTTAGCCTAAAGAATGCCTTATGTACAGTAAAGTGGAAAAATGGAACTCAATTAACAACCTTTGTACACGCCACCGAACCCATTGGCTGGTATCGGTTTGAAAACCTAACCCAAGAGCTTTCTCCGGTAATTATTGCTCCAAGTTATGTTTCCATAAAAACTGCAGGTCCCGAAGATCCCGTAACTGGAAAAGATTTACGTAGGTTGGAATATCCAGGAGGTAAAATTATAAGCACTAAAAATTCCCATACCTATGTTCAAAAAGGATGGAATGACTTTAGCTACGAAGTTCATACGGAATGGATTAAAGAAGGAACTACTTTAGAAGGAAGTTGGAGCATAAGTTCTAAAAAAACTGAAACGGAAGTAACGGCTACCGCCAAAGAAACCATTGCTGCAAATAGCGCTCTTAACGACAAAGGTAATTTACTGGCAAGCCATAAAAAGTGGTGGACATCCTTTTGGAGCAAGTCTAGTATTTCGATTCCTGACACCATTTTACAAAACCAGTGGTATATGGAAATGTATAAATTAGGTGCCGCCGCTCGCAAAGGAGCACCTCCAATTTCACTACAAAGTGTTTGGACCGCTGACAATGGAAAATTACCACCATGGAAGGGAGATTTTCACCATGACCTAAACACCCAACTTAGTTATTGGCCAACCTACTCTGGCAACCATTTGGATTTAGAAGAAGGGTTTATAGATTGGTTAGAAAAATACAAACCAACTTTTAAAAAATACACCGCTGAATACTACAACACAACTGGAATAAATGTCCCGGGAGTTTCTACCCTTACTGGGGATCCTATGGGAGGATGGATTCAATATGCCTTTGGACCAACAGTAAGTGCTTGGTTAGGACAGCATTATTATTTGCATTGGCGCTATTCTATGGATAGAGATTTCCTTACCAACAAAGCGTATCCTTGGATTAAAGATGTAGCCATTCATTTGGATGAATTATCCGTTTTAGACGCTAACGGAAAAAGAAAACTTCCCTTGAGCTCTAGTCCTGAAATTCACAACAATGCCAGAAATGCATGGTTCGATTCGATGAGTAATTTTGATTTAGCACTTGTGCGATGGACTTTTGAAAAAGCAAGTGAACTTGCCAGTGAACTCGGTAAAAAAGACGAAGCAGAAAAATGGAAAAAAATAGGCTTAGAATGGCCAGACTACGCAGTGAATGAAGATGGATTAATGTTTACAGCAGACTTACCGTTTAATAGTTCTCACCGCCACTTTTCGCATTTAATGGCCATACACCCACTAGGTCTATTAGATTATTCAAACGGCAAGCAACAGCAACAAATTATTGATAAGACCATTGCCAATTTAGACAAAACAGGCTCTAGCCAATGGGTAGGTTATTCTTTTAGTTGGTTAGGCAATTTAAAAGCTCGTGCTTTTGATGGCGAGGGGGCAGCTAAAGCGCTCAAAGATTTTGCAACCTCTTTTGTGTTACCCAACAGTTTTCATGTGAATGGCGACCAATCTGGTACGGGAAAATCTAACTTTACCTACAGACCATTTACCTTGGAAGGGAATTTTGCATTTGCTGCTGGCATCCAAGAAATGCTGATCCAAAGTCATACCGGAATCGTAAAACTCTTCCCAGCCATCCCCAAGAATTGGAAGGAGGTTTCTTTTCAGCAGTTGCGAACAGAAGGGGCATTTCTTATTTCTGCCAAAAAAGAAAAGGGGAGCACAACTTTTGTTCAAATACTTTCTGAAAAAGGAGGAACTATTAAATTAGAAAATCCATTTACAACTAAAGAATTAGAAATAAATGGATCTGAAAGTTATACTTGGAATGATGGTGTTTTAGAGATCGTGACTAAACCGAAAGCTATCATTACCATACACTAAATAAGTGTTTTTCTATAAAGTTGATGGGCATACATAGTTGGTTATGTCCATCTCCGCCTTTCGCATCGCTGCAAAACCACCAGCTATATCAACCAAATTATGAATACCTCTACTCTTTAAGATAGATGCTGCAATGACAGAGCGGTACCCGCCTGCACAATGCACGTAAAAGGTTTCTTCTGAAGGAAACGCTGCTAAATGATCATTTAATTCACTTAATGGGGTACTGTGCACATCTACCAAATGTTCAGATTGGTATTCCGCTACTTTACGTACGTCAAATACCGGAGCCTTGTTTGATGCAATTTCCTTTTTGGCATCTTCTGCAGAAATTGAACGCAGGCTATCTACCTCTTTTCCTGCCGCTTTCCAAGCTTCAATTCCCCCTTTTAGTACACCAACGGTCTTATCAAAACCAACGCGAGACAAGCGGGTTACTGCCTCTTTTTCTCTTCCTTCTGGGGTTACTAATAAAATAGACTGCTTTACATCTGCTATTAAATCGCCCACCCATGGCGCAAAACTACCATCCAAACCAATAAAAATAGAACGTGGAATATGCTCTTTTACATAGTCTGATTGATGCCTTACATCTAAAACGATAGCACTCGTTTCGTTTGCAAGTACTTCAAACTCATCTGGAGGTAAGGGTGTTGTTCCCCGATCTTGGATAATATCTATATCATCATACCCCTCTTTGTTCATTTTTACATTTAAAGGGAAATACTTTGGTGGCGGTGCCAAACCATCAGTAACCTCTTTTACAAATTCTGCCTTGGTCATATCTGCTCTAAGTGCATAATTCATTTGTTTTTGATTCCCTAAAGTATCCACTGTTTCCTTCATCATATTTTTACCACATGCAGAACCAGCTCCGTGTGCTGGATAAACAATTACATCATCGGCCAATGGCATAATTTTAGTTCGCAAACTATCAAACAAAATACCTGCCAAGTCCTCTTTAGTCATATCAGCCGACTTTTGTGCTAAGTCGGGTCTTCCAACATCACCCAAGAATAAAGTATCTCCAGAGAAGATAGCATGGTCCTTTCCATTTTTATCCCGCAATAAATAAGTTGTACTTTCTAAAGTATGTCCTGGGGTATGTAAAACCACAATGGTAATTTCTCCCAATTTAAATTCCTGCAAGTCTTTCGCTATGATAGAATCAAAAGTAGTACTGGCATTAGGTCCAAACACTATTGGCGCTCCAGTTGCCTTTGAAAGTGACACATGTCCACTTACAAAATCGGCATGAAAGTGAGTCTCAAAAATATATTTTATGGTTGCGTTATCGGCCTTTGCCCTTTTCAAATAAGGCTCTACCTCCCGCAAAGGATCTATTATAGCCACTTCCCCATTGCTTTCTATATAATAAGCACCTTGTGCCAAACACCCTGTATATATTTGTTCTATTTTCATAATCCTTTTCTTTATCTATCTACGTAAAAATACGCTTTTTTCTAATTCACTTTTATGATATATATCATTCCTAATTTTTTTGATGTGCCACCTTTGCCCTCAATACCGAAATTGCTTTTGGTTCATCAAAATAGGTTACGGCTTCTGCTGTTTTTACAAATAAAAACTCTTGGTGCAATTCTGTAATTATACCACTCGCAAAAATTACATCTCGAGTTGGACCAATGGCTCCGGCAACATAAAACTGTATGTTTTTGTCGTGAATTTCCTTTATTACTTTCTCTAACATTAAAGCGGCGCTAGAATCTATATAATTAATAGCTTCAGCATTTAAAATAACCCCTTTTAGGGTTGCTCCTTTCTTATGGATATGTCTATACAATTCCGTCTTAAAAAAGCTAGCATTTCCAAAATACAATTGTGCATCAAACCGAACTATTAAAAGATCTTCTCTAGTGATCACTTCTGCTCCAAAACGATCTACATTCTTGTAATAGTCTGTATCTTTCACATTGCCTAGTACGGCAAAATGTGGGTTGGATGTTCTATACACCATCAACAATAATGAAAATAAAACACCAATTAAAATCCCCTCTTTAATCCCAATAAATAAGGTACACAAAAAGGTGACGGACAACACCAAAAATTCATCTTTACGAAATTTCCACAATTCTTTGGGGTAACCCAAGTCTATTAAGCTAAAAACAGAAACCATTATAATAGAGGCTAGCACAGCTTTTGGAAGGTAGTAAAATAATGGTGTTAAAAACAATAAGGTTAGCACCACCATTACTACACTAAATAAGGATGCTAAATTTGTTTTTGCTCCCGCTTCATAATTAATAGCAGATCTTGAAAAACTTGCCGTAACTGGAAAAGATCTAAAGAACGAACCTACCATATTTGAGGTTCCTAAAGCAATTAATTCTTGATTTACATCGATTGTTTCTTCTTTGCTTTTCTCTTCCAATGCCTTACCTATAGAAACAGCTTCTAAGTACCCAACCAATGCCAATGTAAGTGCAAAAGGCCATATATCCAAGGCGTTTTTAAAAGTGACCCCTGGCACCTGAAATGTAGGTAAACCATCGGGTATGGCTCCAACTATTTTAACACCATATTCTTGAAGGTTGAAGAAAAAAACAGTCAAAATTCCCAGAATGACTACTAATAAAATGGATGGTATTTTTTTGTTCCAACTTTTTAATCCAACAATAATTACTATTCCCACAACACCTATTGCAAGGTCGTACATATTAGTTTCTGCAACCCTTTGAAAAACATTCTGCAACAGAATTATAAACTTATTACTCCCCTCAATATCTGCTCCTAACAAATGTTTAATTTGACTAAACATGATAATTATTGCAGCTCCAGAAGTAAAGCCACTGATAACGGGTTTAGATAAAAAATTAGCCAAAAACCCCATTCTAAAAACCCCTAGGGTAAACTGAATGGCTCCAACCATAAAGGCTAGTACTATGGCCATCGCTATATAATCTTCCGTTTTTGTTAACGCCAAGGCTCCTAAACCGGCTGCCACCAAAAGTGAATCCATAGCCACAGGTCCCACGGCTATGTGTCTAGAGGTGCCAAAAAAAGCATAAATTAAGGTGGGAAATAATGCCGCATACAAACCATAAACAGGAGGCAACCCAGCAATCATAGCATAGGCCATGCCCTGAGGAATTAAAACAACACCAACCGTAAAACCAGCCAATATATCTTTAATTAAATCTCCTCTTTTATAGGCTGAAAGCCACTTTACAAATGGAAAGTAATTTTGCATTACACAAATTTACTGTTTTGTTTACAAATAGCCCGTAAAAACAAAAGTGTGTTTTATATAGCTTCTACTTTTCCGGAACTACTATTTATCACTAGGCTTTAATTCTAACCCAAAACCGCCGTTTGTAATGTGATTTTCCAATGTCTCCAGAAAGAATAATTCACCTATAAACATCCAATCAAAAGAAATAGTCTGGTTTGCTAAATGCGCATGGTGGTCTTGATCCAGTATATAATTTTCTGGTTTCGTTAAAATCCGGGTTTCCCCATAAACTTTTTCCAATGAATTTCTAACGGTATTAAATTCATTAGACAATTCGCTAATTGCTTTGAAAGCCGTAGCTTGTTCTGCATCTGTGGTAGCCGTATCATAATTAGACAAGGCAACAATAACATTCGCCGAATATGAAACTAACTTATTCACTTGCTCATACACTTCTAAGTTATAGGTGTTACGCGTTGCAAGTGATTTAACTGATGCTATCTTTTTAGCAACATCATTGGTTGCAACTAGAGTGTTTTGCGCTTGTTCAATACGTTTTGCATACTTTTTGCTCCAAGCTCCCTTCGCCTCTTTAGTTGGCAATGTGATGACAAGTTCTTCTTTAGATCTTTTATCACGCATTAAAATATTTCGAGAAACTTTATTCTCTAACAATATATTTTTCCAATGGGCTACAGGTGTTTCTAATGCATCTATAAAAGCATAGGAGCTATCACTTACTGTATTTGAAAACTCTCTTTGTCTGTAGGCAGATTTCAAGGCTGTATTTGTTCTTTTATCTCCAGACCAGGTTAATTCTGAAAAAGCAATTATCCCGCGCATATACAACTCAAAATGAGGAGAGTCATCATCCCAAAGTGTTAACAACAAACCGTTTAAACCACTTGAAATAGAGCTGTTTGCAAAGGACTTAATATTTTCAATATTACTTTCATTTTGAGGCATAAGCACCCATCTTGTTTGCCCAGCCGTTGCTCCCATCACTTGCAAGTCATGCTCCATAAACCATTCCATTGCCTTTTTGTTTCCTAAGGCCTGTGGAATATTATAATTCCACCTCATATAGATACAATTCTTAGGAAAAACGTCTAAAAACTCAACTAATTTGTGTTCGTTCTTTGCCCAAATGGAATCGACTTCTGCAGCAGTTAAATTTCCATTAAACATTGCGCTGTATACCCCAGCATGCTTTAATGGCATATCATCCCAAAAGATTGGCGTTTTCCCTTGTTCTGCTGCAAATTGACACACCTTGGCCAGCCAATCTAACTGTAATTCTAAGGGTGATTTTCCACTATTTCGTCCAGTGGTATGTACCTCATCCCCTCCAATATGCAAGTACTTTCCATAAGGCATAGCTTCTATTGCATCCAAATACAGATCATACTGAACCTCATATGTTTTTGGATCTAAGGGATTAAAGGCCCAATCACTATTAGGATCATCTCTTAAATCTTTATATTCTTCGTGTTTTAAAACGAACGAAGCATGACCAAGTCCTTGCACCAAAGGGCTTATTTCGATATTTCGAGCATGGGCATATTCACTAATTTCTTTCCATTCTTCAATGGTTAATGCATCTGGCGACCCCACTATTGGTTGCCGCTGATACTTTACTTTATCTTCTATTTCTAATATAATGGCATTTACTTTATAACTGGCCAACTTATCTAGTAAACTATAGTAATACGATGTTTTTTCTAAATGGTGTTTTACATCCAAATGAATTGCCCGATACGCCAAGGCTGGGTAATCTTTTATGCTGCATACCGGCAAGTAAGCATTTTGCTCTTTTGCATCTTGAAGTAACTGCCCTAGGGTCATGAACCCATACATAAGTCCGGCCTTATCCTTTGCTTGTAAGTTAATTTGCACCGTGCTTATCTCTAATGTATAACCTTCTGCTTTTATATCTAAGTCTGACGCAATACTAAAGGTAATTTGAGCATTATCCTGGTCTGGTGTAAGTTTTAAATCGTTGAAAAAATTCCCCAAAAAAGGAAGCTCATCCCCTTCCTTGGCATAAGCCAAGATAACATCCTCAAATTGCAAATCACTAATACCACTAATTGCATACTCTTGTGGCAATGGCAATAATTTAAAATCTCCTTCTTTTTTTTCGATGGCCCCACAAGAACTAATTAAAATAGTGGCAAGAAAAATTAGCATTAGTTTTTTCATTTGGCTGTTTATTTTTGGTTTTAAACGTAAGAAGTCAAATATAAACCAATAGACTTATATTACATTGAATACTCTTTATAATTAAAATACAAAAACAAATCCTTTTGTGGAATTTATCGCCTAGAATCGCATCGTTTTTTAATAAAATACTATCTTCATTTTTTTTTAAACCAAAAACAATGAGAACTTATTTTAATACCGCAATTTTTCTACTCCTGTCTATCCTTTTTTTACAATGTGCTACCGTAAAAAAAACAACCATAGAAGACAATGGATGGCATGCAATGTTTAATGGAAAAGACCTTAAGGATTGGACCACCAAGGTTCATCATTATGAACCAGGGGATAATTATGCCGATACTTTTAGGGTAGAAGATAGTATTATAAAGGTACGCTATGATAATTACGAGGGACCGTTTAATGAACGTTATGGGCATTTATACTACAATGAGCCGTATTCCTATTATCATCTGGTTATAGAATATAGGTTTGTTGGAGAGTTACATCCTGGAGCACCCGGTTATACCATTAAAAACAGTGGCGTAATGTTTCATTCACAAGATCCAAGAACAGTACTGAAAGAACAAGACTGGCCAATTTCGGTAGAAATGCAATTTTTGGCTGGGTTACAAGAAGGCAAAGCACGGCCAACAGGCAATATGTGTTCTCCAGGAACCGACGTTGTTTACAATGGAAAAGTTGACCCTAGACATTGTATTGAATCAACCTCAAAAACCTATTTTGGCGAACAATGGGTGCGTGCAGAAGCCATTGTTTTAGGAGATTCCTTAGTGACACATATTATCAATGGCGAAAAAGTTTTAAGCTACACCAAGCCTCAAATTGGCGGTGGTGTTGCCAATCGCTACGATCCTAAAATAAAAATAGATGGCACGCCTTTAAAAGAAGGTTTTATTGCCTTGCAAAGCGAAGGACAACCTATAGATTTTAGAAAGGTAGAAATTCGCAATCTTAAAGGTTGTATGAATCCAAAAGCAAAAAACTACAAGGCGTATTATATTAAAAATGATCCCGAAAACTGCATCTTTTAAGTAGAAAGGCCCATATCAGCGTTTGCTTCAGTGAAATTAAAAAAGATTACATTGATAGCTTAGCTAAAATTGATCGCATTCTAACCCTTAAAAAATGTAATTTTACACCTTAAAATACTATTATAAAGTATAGTCCCTTCATTCAAGAGCAACTACTTTCTAATATGATCACAAAACAGATTAAGCTAAATATGCGGTTAAGCCCTGTAATTATATTTTTCTTTGTTGTTAATGTTTCAGCACAACTAAGAAACCAACCTACTGATAGCAGTAAAACCTGGCAAATTTTAAAGTACGACACTAATGCCTCATGGCGCAGTATAAAACATTCCGTCACTAGGCCGTTACACTGGAAAGGAAAGGACTACGCAAAATTAGGAAGTATTGTTGCAGGTACAGCAATTATAGCGGTAGCTGACAACGAAACCAGCACCTTTTTTAGAGGACATGATTCAAGTTTCCCTCAACCTATTCAAGATTTTGGATATTATTTTGCCAAACCAAAATATTACCTTATGATGAATGCAGGCATATATGGTTTTGGTTTATTTACTAAAAATGAACAGGTCCGAAAAACGGCTGTTCTAATAATTTCATCATCTCTAACAGCTGGCTATTTACAAATTTTAGCTCGCTCAGCATTTGGCCGTGCTCGTCCATATTCTGGCCAAGACCCCTATACTTTTAAACTATTTGCCAGTGAAGAAGAATATTTTTCATTTCCATCTGGACATACTGTTTTAGGAATGACAATTGCGCACTCTGTTGCTAAACAATTCAAAAGCACTTGGGCTAAAATTGGAATTTACTCTATTGGTAGCGCACCTGCAATATCAAGATTAATTGATGGTGCTCATTGGGCCAGTGATATCGTTTTTGGTGCCGCTTTAAGTATTGTTGTGGTGGATGGAATTGATAAATTCTTATTTAATTCTAAAACCTATAATTACCCACAAAAGGACAAACAAATCACTTGGAATCTAAAATTCAACGGTAGACAACTAGGTATTGTAGGCACCTTTTAATTTATCATCTTTTACTATTTCCTACATCTGTATAAGTTATAGACTTTAGAAAAGCTACATTGCGAAACCTTAAAGCCTATATGAATTCAAAGCTTAAAAACTACAAGCTTTATTCTATTTAAAATGATCCCAAAAGTTGTGCGTCATTAAAAACGAAACAAGGGCATTTATTGTAGTTAGCTAATGGTTTGCTTAAAAAACGGACCTCGCTAATAGTACTTCATTACTACTATTTTTATTTTTTTCTTAAACCTTTTAAAAAAAGAATGGTCCAAGACTGAAACAATCCGTAATGCAAAAATATATATTCCTATTGATTTTTAGTGTTGGTCTTCATTCCTATGCTCAAGAAAACACAGCGACTTTAAGTGCTACAATTATCGGTTCGGGATCACCAAAATACGACACTGAACGCGCTGGGCCTTCTGTTTTAGTTTCTTATAAAAACACAAAGATTTTGGTTGATATGGGCAATGGCTCTCAAGCCAATCTAGATAAGATAAAAACCAAAACTAAAGATCTCGATGGACTTCTTTTTACCCATCACCATTTGGACCACAATGAAGAATTTACTCCTATTTTTATCAAATCGCTTCTAGGTGCAAATAAATTCATAGTTGCAGGACCAAAGCCAACTGAAAACTTAGTAAAAAGCATTTTAGAAAATTACGAAGAAGATATTAATTACCGACTGTCGCGAAGTGCAAGAACCCTAACAGATGTACAAACCAATTTTACCGTAAAAAATTTAAATGGAGCCCAATCTTTTATCATTGGTGACATTGAAATTTCATGTATACCGGTAAACCACACTATTGCAACGGTCGCTTATCGCTTTGATGCTGGAGGAAGTTCCATTGTTATTTCAGGGGATTTATCTTATTCCGAAAATCTACCAAAATTGGCAGAAAATGCCGATTACTTACTTATTGACTCTGGCGGTGCCATTGAACTGAGAAAAAATAGAAACGGAAACAAAAACGTGAACGGAAATACGAACAGAACTACCAACCGAAAAAACGGCGGCAAAAAGGAAAGAGCCCATGTTACTTTGGATGAAAGCTCACGGATGGCAAAAGAAGCCAATGTGACAAATTTGGTATTAACACATTTTAGCTTTACTACTGTAGACGAAGAAGCTACTACTAAGGCATTGCGAAAAAACTATGTGGGCACGGTACTTTTTGCTAAAGATTTAATGACTATTCCTGTTGAAAAAGAAACGCATAGCCATGATGGTATTTCCCATTCCCACAATAACGAATCCATTGCACACATTACCAATGATAGCTTGGTAGAACACGGTTTTAAAAATGAAGTAACCATTTCTGAAAATGAGAGGCGTGATGTTCGAATAATAAAATCGAACGCCATACCCAATCACACTGTTGGTCAATTTCCAACACGAGGTAACCCCAATACCATTTCGGAACAAGACAAATTATACGAGATAGATCTAACCCCTGAATTAGCGCAAAACAAGACTTTTGTTTATGATTTAGGAATAGATAGCGGAAAGCCTAATTATGTTTTTGGAGTAGCTATCAATGGGGTGAAATTTGAACCCTCTGCCAATGAATATTTTAGAAACACTAAAACCAAGCAACCCAATTACGAATGGACCTTGGAAGCGCTAAGTGATGAGGTAAATTTAGGGGACGACCGGAACAACGCGCATGTACAGCCTAACGGAGAATACCATTACCACGGAACCCCAACGGGCTTAGTTTCTAATTTTAGTAAAAATACAATGAACCTTGTGGGTTGGGCCGCAGACGGATTCCCCATCTATTACAAAATGGGCTATAAAGATCCTATGAACTCCAAGAGTGAAGTTATTGAGTTAAAATCTAGTTATTCCCTTAAAAAAGGGGAACGGCCGGGCGACGGGGTTTCAGCGCCAGATGGTGTCTATACTGGAAAATATGTACGGGATTACGCTTATCAAGAGCACTACGGCGATTTGGATGAATGCAATGGAAGAACGGGCGTTACTCCCGAGTTTCCGAAGGGAACCTATTATTATGTTGTTTCTGATGATTTTCCATCAGCGGGCAGATGCTTTAACGGCACCCCAAGTGACAGTTTTAAGATTGGCGGAAACCGGGAAAGAACACAACAAACCAACAATCAGCAAAGACCTAGAGAAAATCAGAATGCAAACGCGGCTCCTAATTTTGCCAACATAGTAGCACGCATGGATGCCAATAAGGACAAAAAAATTTCTAAGGAAGAAGCGAAAGGAAACCTAAAAGAAAATTTTGACAGACGCGACACCAATAATGATGGGTATATCACGGAAAATGAACTAAGCCGAAGAAATCAATAAAATTTTAATTTATTTCGTTAATATTTCACCACCCACTGGTAAACCACTGGGCACAGATTTCGGAATTTCTTTATCAAAGTTTTCGTCATTAAGAGTATTTAAAAATGAAATAATCAATGACATATCTTTTACCGACAAATCTAATTCTTGCACCAACGGGTCAAACCTATCCTTTGGAATAGACTTATGCCTTACTTTACCATTGGATATATCCTCATAAAACTCTAACACTCTACGCAGAGTGGTTAAGCTTCCATTGTGCATATAGGGAGCAGTAAACCGCAAATTACGCAAGGTGGGTGTTCTAAATGCAAAACTATCTTTAATTCCCTTGTCTTCTTCTTTTAACTTGGCATTTGCTGGTGCTCCAATAACATGCGGTTTAAAATCTGAAAACATGGGACCGTTATGACAGTTCATACACCCCACGGTCTTAAATAACTCAAAACCATCTTTTTCAGAAATATGAATTGCATCTTCGTCCCCGCGCATGTATTGGTCAAATCTAGAATTGGTTGTAACTAAAGTACGCTCAAAAGCGGCTATGGCTTTGGCCAAATTATCTATTGTAATGGCATTCTTTTCGTTAAAAGCAGTTTCAAAAAGCAAATTATATTCTGGTATTTTTTTCAATCTACTTATAACTTCATCCAAGATTTCATCTTCCGCATAATCATTTCCTCGCATTTCTTCAAATGCCTTTATTGGTTCCAAGGCTTGCCTTTCTAAACTACTAACCCGTTCATCCCAAAACATGGATGCATTTTCCGGATCGTATTTGTTATAGATATTAATACCGTTAAAAGCAGCATTTAATATGGTTTGCGCATTGCGTTTCACAAAAGGAATATTATTTGGCACTTTAAACTTACGCTTACTCCCTAAGCCATGTGCATTAGGACCTATGGAAAGATCTAAAAACTCTGCATAACCAGTACTAGGGTGATGACAAGTAACACAGGCTACATCTTGATTGCCCGATAAAATGGGATCATAGAACAACAGTTTACCCAAGGCAATTTTATCTTCTGACAAAGGGTTGTTTTCTGGAGATAGAATATCTTGAGGCAATGCCGACACTTTTTGAAGCAAGGCTATATTGTCTTTGTCTCTACTTAAACCATCAATGGCTGTATACTTCTCCTTTTTAGAGTTAGAGCATCCTATTGCCAGTACGGCAAGCACCATTCCTAAATAAAAGCGAATTATAGGCATATTAAAGTAACTGCTTAGTAAGCAACCATAAATATAAGAATGTTAGAAAGCAAAAACTATGATTTTTGTCATCTTAACAATATTTCAAAAGATTACAACATGGACCTTCCGAGGTTTTCAACCTTTGATAGCCACTTTTCTCTATAGGATTCTTTTGACAATCGTAGGGGGCCAATAGACGTAATTTTCACTTTTTTAACACCTACAAATTGCATTGTAAGTTTTTTCATTGCTTTGTGACTTGGACTTCCATACACCCATTTATAATACCAAGCTGGTTGGTCTAAAGTACATATTAACCGTGCCGTTTTACCGCCTAAATATTTATCCCACCAAACGGAATTTTCTTTTTTTTGAAATGCAAATCCGGGTAAAAAAACTCGATCAATAAAACCTTTCATTATGGCAGGTACAGAACCCCACCAAACAGGGTATATCCAAACCAAATGTTCAGCCCACATAATACTTTTTTGGGCTTCTATTAAATCTGGCTCTAACTCCGTTCGCTTTCGATACCCATATTGTAAATTAGGATTAAAACTAAGGGCTCTAATTTCAATAATTTTAACGACGGCACCTGCAGCCAAAGCAGCTTTACAATACGCCTTAGAAAGTCCAAAATTAAAACTCTCCTCATCGGGATGTCCATTGATGATTAAAATTTTTTTTGACATTCTAATTTTTATTCGGTTTTAAATATACTTTATATATTTTCACATCTTTCTCCATATAATCATACCCTTTAGACAACTTATCTTGTGCAGTATCATAGGGATAAAAAGTAATGGGCTCTATGCAAACCATTGTACCTACCTCTGTCCAGAACATAAACTGTCCAAAGCCTTCCGTTTTAATTTCTAAAGGCTGCTTCCTTTTTAAAACAATTGTTGTATTGTTGGCTACATAATAGGCCCTACTGCCCGCTTCTTGGATCTCAGATACCGTAACACTTTTACTTGCAGAAACTTCAATTGCTATTGCGCTACTTTCTGTTTTAAAAGCCGGATGATACCCAAACATAAAAGGCATCCCCTCTTCTGCTTTTATTTTAAAGGTAATCTCTACTCCTTCATTATTTAGATGTATTGTTTTTTGAAACTGAAAATCATAGGGCCAATGTACTTCATTTACCGATGATTTTTCTGGATACTTAGAATTGGTAACCTTGGTGTTTGCCGTATACTTTTTTTGAAAAATAGCAGTGGTAGCTGATTGCTCTACCAATTCATAAGCTAACTCTCGTAAAATTCCGTGTTGGTCTTGAACAGCATCCCCTATGGGTGTCCTCACTTTAAAATTATTAGCTACAGTTGGCCCAATAACTGGAAACATTTCGGTATCCGAACTCCCCCATCCAGGGCTTCCCTTCTGGTGTATGTATTCATATTCATTTACCGCATAACTCACGAGTTCACCTTGGTCTAATTTTACGGTTTGGTTTGCTAATTTTAATGTAATCACTATTTCTAATCTAATTAAAGGAATATCAAATATACCAAACTAGATGGGTTATTATACGGAGTATGGAATAAACCTAAGAAAACAGAAGGTAAAAAAGCGTTATTTTAAAAAAGAAAAGGCTATTTTTTTTGCCTTTAAAGTGTTAATTAACATATTTGGTATAGCAGTAAATTAATACAATTAGGGCACTAAGTAGAACGCCACTAAAAATAATAACTTCTCTTCTTTGAGAAGCCTTTGCCTTTGAACGTATCGTATTTTTAATACCAGCCAATTCCTTTTCGGATATCACTTTAAAACTTAATTCTGTGGTGTTTTTTATTGAAAAATCTAACTCTCGATTACTTCCTTGAAATTTTTGCCTATTGGAAGATGTCATAGAACGATTTTGTCTCATCCTATTATTCATATCAATTACATGTCCTGCTCCACTCATAAGTACTAAGTTATTCTTAAATATAACAAATAATAATGAAACTAGAAAATGGCAACAGGCAGGCATTCATCAATACAATAGCTTTTATTAAAATTTTTGTTAAACAAACGAGCAAGATACTTTTCATATCATTTGTTTCCCATAATTTATGCTATTAAATATTATTTATTAGTATCCAGGTATCTATCTAATTTCATAGCAATAGTTTCCTCCTTTCCCAGTACATAAATAACTGCCCACAACCTGTTTTTAGGAATAGTAAAATCGAATTGTGCATGGTTCGCAGGGAACCAATAAGCATCAGCTGCCGAAAATCCGCCAACCATCTCAAATTTATTTTGAATTCCTTTAAAATAAGAATCTTCTTTTCCGACTAGCTTAAGATAGTCCATGTATTTGCTAAATGGTTTAATGTCTAGCACAGTGAAATTAGTAAGGTTTTGATAGTCAACATTTTGTACGTAGACCCTATCCAAAGTGTTAAATTCATATACGGCTGAGAATTGCTCAGAATTCAAACTTTTGAGAAATTGGTATTTTTCAGTTTCCTTGATGGGAGCAAAGGTTTCTACAGACAGCGCTATTTTTTCAAAAAGCAAATGGTAGGCTTTATTAATGTTTGGCTGATTATTCATTTTCAGCACCATCTTGTCCACATACCTCACCATTGACTCCAACCCTTCAATTTCATTTTTGTTGAATGACTTAGAAATTAACGCATCACTTTTTAAGTCAAAATTTTCTTGACCTAAAACTGGTGAAATTATAAAAAAGCCGAACAAAATAATTAGTGTTATTTTTATATTCGGGCGTAAACGTTTCCCAGAAAAAATGTGTACTACTGCAATCATAATTACAAGATAATATTTAAATACAACAAATAGTAGTGATGGCACAAAACACAAATAGCACTCAAAATTCAAGGTAAGAACTTTATTTAATTTTCATCCTTTTATAATAATACTGTTTATCTTCATCTGTGATTTGGCGCAATACCCTGCATGGATTACCAACGGCAATTACATTACTAGGAATATCTTTTGTAAGTACACTTCCGGAACCTATAACTGTATTATTACCAATAGTCACGCCTGGATTAACAACAACGTTACCACCAATCCACACATTATTCCCTATGGTTATTGGCAAGGCATACTCTATCTCTTGATTCCTTAGTTGGTGATGTATGGGGTGACCAGCAGTATACAGTGCCACATTTGGCGCTATCATAACATTATCACCAATACAAACTTTGGCACAATCTAAAACTACTAGGTTATGATTGGCATAAAAATTATTTCCAACTTCAATATTGTACCCATAATCGCAATAAAAAGGCGGTTCAATATAGAAACGCTTTGAAGTCTTCCCAAATAATTTTTTAAACGCTTTATTTCTTTTAGCAACTTCTCTTGGCGATAGCGTATTTATATCATGACACACCTCTTTGGCTTGCATCCTATCTATGGATAGCTCCCTGCCTCCAGGCAAGTAAGGCTTACCTGCTATCATTTTTTCCTTTTCACTCTCCATAGCTTGTACACTTTACTCTAAAAACCCCTGTGCTTTCATCCAATCATCATTAAACATTTTACCAACGTACCTACTGCCGTGATCATGGAAGAGCACCACCACAACATCGTCTTTTGTAAAATGTTCTTTTAATTGCAACAAACCTTTAATAGCGGCTCCTGCAGAATTTCCTAAAAACATTGCTTCTTCTTTTGCCAAGCGTTGGGTATATACGGCAGCATCTTTATCTGTCACCTTGGTAAAACCATCGATAACACTAAAATCTACATTTTTAGGTAAGATATCTTCTCCTATGCCTTCGGTAATGTAGGGGTAAATCTCATTTTCATCAAAAATACCAGTTTCGTGGTACTTTTTAAAAACAGAACCATAGGTATCAATTCCCCAAACCTTTACATTGGGGTTTTTAGATTTTAAAAATTTGCCTACTCCAGAAATGGTGCCTCCTGTGCCTACTCCAACTACAAAATGGGTTATTTTACCAGCTGTTTGTTTCCATATTTCTGGCCCTGTACTTAAGAAATGGGCTTTAGTATTAGAAGGGTTATCATACTGATTTACGTACCACGAGTTTGGAATTTCGGTAGCCAATCGCTTTGCGGTACTATAATAACTTTGTGGATCCTCTGGCGCAACATCTGTTGGACAAACATAAACCTCACTACCCATAGCTTTTAAAATATCTACTTTTTCTTTGGACTGTTTATCACTAATTACACAGATCATTTTATACCCTTTAATGACTGCTGCCAAAGCAAGGCCCATTCCTGTATTCCCAGAAGTTCCTTCTATTATCGTTCCACCAGCTTGTAAAACTCCTGCCTCTTCAGCATCTTCAATCATCTGCAATGCCATACGATCTTTCACCGAGTTTCCCGGGTTAAAAGTTTCATACTTTGCAAGTACCAAACATGGCAATTCTGCCGTTAATTTATTTAATTTAACCATAGGTGTATTCCCAATAGTCCCTAATATATTTTCTACGTAATCCATTACTTACTGCAATTTATTTATTCAAACTTAATTGCCTTTACAGGACTTATCTTCGTAATTATATAGGACGGTACTAGAAGCATTAACAAACAAAGTACCATCACACCTATATTTAATACTACAACCGTTAAAAAATCGATATGAACAGGAATGTATTCTATATAATATTCTTTTGATTCTCCAAAATTCAAAAACCGAAACTTGTCTTGTAAAAACAAGAGCCCCAAACCAATTAAATTACCCCAAAAAAGTCCAATACCAATTAAATATACGGCATTGTACAAGAAAACTTTACGCACACTCCAATTGGCCATTCCCAGTGCTTTTAGCACACCTATCATTTGTGTTCGTTCTAGAATAAGCACCAGCAAGGCGGTTATCATATTGATGCCCCCAACAATAATCATAATACTAATAATAAGCGTCACGTTTATATTAAACAGGTCTAGCCATTCAAAAATACTGGGATACTTTTCTTTTATACTATTTGAGTCAAAAGTAGCCAAGGTTTTACCTCTAATTTCTTTGCTCTTGGCGTCTATATCATCAAAACTATTTAAATACACTTCAAAACTACCCACTTGGTCATCCTTCCATTTGTTGATACGTTGAATGTGACGAATATCGACAAAAACAAAAGTGCCATCAAATTCCTCAAAACCACTATCATAAATACCGACAATTTTAAAATTCCTACGGTTTGGTATTTGAGAAGGATTATCATCTTTTAAAAAAAAAGTAGAAAAGGTATCTCCCAAAGCAAGTCGCAGCCTATTGGCTATTAATGAAGAAATAAAAACCTCTTCATTTAATTTTCCACTATAATCTGGCAACCTACCTTCTACAATATACTCATTAAAAACATCCCAATTATAATCTTCTCCTACACCCTTGGCTATAATTCCTTCAAAGGTGTCATCAGCAATTATAATTCCGCCTTTATTGGCTATAGCCTGAACATGAGTTACACCCTCTACATTTTTAAATTCTGGATAAAATTCTTGGTGGATAGACACGGGAATTACAGAAACATCTGAAAAATTATTATCGTAATTAAAAATTTGAATATGCCCATTAAAAGCAGCCACCTTTTCCCTGACTTTTTCTTTTAATCCCTCCCCAGTTGCAATGGCAAAAAGCATCATTATTACACTCAGCGCAATGGCTACAATTGCAATTTTTATGATAGGGGCAGAAATACTACCTTTGTTCTCTTTACCTTTGATTAGGCGCTTTGTAATAAAAAATTCTAAATTCAATTTATGGTTATTTTATCCAATTTCAAAAGTACAGTTTTATTATGGTTTTTAATACTTTCCGCTTGTGGAAACACTCCAAAAACCACTTCTAAAATAGAAAAGAAGGCTGAAGTTACAAACGAAATAACCAAAAACATAATTGTTGGAGCCAACAAAACTGAAGCCTACTTACCTCTACTAAAAGGCAAAAAAATAGCAATTGTAGCCAACCAAACCAGTGTTATATTTAAGGATGATAATAGCTATACCCATATTGTAGATTCTTTACAAACCTTACAAATTAATATTGAAAAAGTATTTGCTCCTGAACACGGGTTTAGAGGAGAAGCGGATGCAGGGGAACACGTAAAAGATAATATTGACACCAAAACAGGCTTGCCCTTAATATCGCTCTATGGAAAAAACAGAAAACCCAGTGATGAACAGTTAGCCGGCCTTGATGTAGTTCTTTTTGACATCCAAGATGTGGGTGTACGTTTTTACACCTACATTGCAACCATGCAATTGGTGATGGAGGCTTGTGCTAAAAATAACATTAAAGTTATTGTTCTAGACAGACCCAATCCAAACGGACATTATGTAGATGGGCCAACTATGGAAACAAAACACAATGGTTTTTTAGGAATGACTAATATTCCGCTGGTATATGGTATGACCATTGGGGAGTATGCCAATATGATTAATGAGGAAGGTTGGTTAGAAAGCGGAAAAAAAGCAGCATTAACTATTATCCCATTAGAAAATTACACACATTCTAGCACATATAATTTACCGATAAGGCCTTCTCCTAACTTACCAAACGACAAATCTATAAACCTATATGCAAGTTTAGGCTTATTTGAAGGTACTACTATAAATGCCGGTCGGGGAACAGAATTTCAATTTCAGCGCTATGGTTCTCCACTTTTAGATTCCACTAAGTATGATTTTACCTATATTCCTGAACCAAATTTTGGATCTAAATCACCAAAGCATATGGGCAAAAGATGCTATGGCAAAGACTTGACAACAACACCTACAATGAAGGTAGTTTCTTTACAATGGCTCCTAGATGCTTATAACAATAGTACCGACAAAAGCAAGGTATTTTTAAGGAGTGGGTTTACTAAACACGCAGGAACAGAAAAACTACAACAACAAATAGAAGCGGGATTAACAGAAGAAGAAATTAAACATACCTGGCAGCCTGCCCTTGCAAACTTTAAAACGATTAGGGCCAAACATTTAATGTACGACTAACTGCCTTGGGTTGGCTTTCTATACCTATGAAAGGGTTGTTTAAGCAATCCTTTGACACTTCCATTTTCAACCTCATCAGGGAAGGTATCTACGCCATAAATAATTGTATCACGATCTAACTTCATAAAAGTCCCAAACAACCGATCCCAAATAGAAAAAATATTTCCATAATTGGAATCCGTATAAGGCAACACATAATGATGATGTACCTTGTGCATATCTGGCGAAACAATAAAGTAACTTAATGTTTCATCTACTTTTTTAGGTAACCTTATATTTGCGTGCCCAAATTGTGTAGCCACCAATGACAAGGATTGATACAACATAACCACGCCCATTGGAGCACCCACAACCAAAACACCCATCAAGGTAAATGCAAACCGAATTACGCTTTCTAAGGGATGGTGTCTATTTGCAGTAGTGGTATCTACATTATGATCGGAATGATGTACCAAGTGAATCATCCACAATGGTTTTACTTTATGCTCTGTAAAATGCGCCAAATAAGCTCCAAAAAAATCGAGCAATAAAACGCCAACAATAGCATACAACCACAAAGGCATGTCTGGCAACCAATTTAAAATGCCAAAATCACTGGCTACGGTCCAATCACTTGTCCACAACAGTAAAAAAGCCAATAAAAAATTAATAATTATGGTGGTTATCGTAAAAAAGAGATTGGGCCAAGCATGCCGCCATTTTTTATAGGTAAATCGTTGTAAAGGCAAAATACCTTCAAGCAACCAAAACAGCGTAATTCCACCAATCAATAAAATACTTCGATGGGTTGTTGGAATACTTTCAAAATAATCAATAATGTTTTCCATATTAAATTCAGCTCATTTTTAGATCCACAAACAATTTCTACATTTTATTTTTCAGCATTCGCCATAACTTTTCCCGTATATATGATGCTCGATCGTTGTGTACCAAGAATTGTCAAAAAACTGTTTAAATTTGGAAATAACACCAAGCGCACTTCAAAAGATTCACCTTTACTTTTTGCCTTGAACCCAATATTATATTGTTGTTTTTTGGCATCCCATTCTGCATCATATTCATCTACTAACCCATCAAACTGAATGGCAATATCATCCCCGCTGTAACCACCTCCCATATGGCGTTCTCCAAAATAGGGCAAGTATGAGGTAATACTATCGCCTTTCATTTTAAAAAAATTAGGGTTCCCTATCAGGCTAATATGATTGGCAGAATTGCCAACCCCTAAAATTCCTGAATTTTGAAGCCTATTGAGACTAGAACTGGCCATTGGAAGCGCCCTATCTGATTCTACACTGAAATCTTGCGCCATGACTATATCTTTTAACGGGCTCGCATCCACTATTTTTTTAGTAGCACATCCGCTTATTAGATATAACAGCAAACAAAAATAAATTATTCTCATAGCTTTTCTGTTTTTAAACTTTTGGGACACCATTTCTATCAGACCTAATTTATTAAAAAATCAGCAGCAATCCTTAAAGCACACCAATTATTTATAGTAAAGCACACTAACTAAAAGTCTTGGCTATAAAAATGACCATTAAAAAACTCAAACAACAATTTCCAAAAATGGTATTTCTTATTCCTTTGAAGTATTTCCGATAGGAATCCTACATTTTTATGGCGCGTTTCATTTCTTCGACAATATTAAATGCTGCCGGGCAAATAGATACATTTTTCAAAGTTAGATTACTTATTTGCTGAAATTTTTTGCGATCTGTATGCGGAAATTCTCGGCAGGCCTTTGGTCTAACATCGTAAATAGAGCAGTAATTATCTGCTCCTAAAAACGAACAAGGCACAGTTTGCAACACATAATCATTTTCCTCATCTAGGCGTAAATACGCTGAAATAAACTGCTGGGGTTTTTGTCTAAAATGCTTTGAAATACGTGCTATATCATTATTTGTAAACAAAGGACCTGTAGTTTTACAGCAATTTGCACACTTTAAACAATCCGTTTTTTTAAATTCGTTGGTATGCAATTCTTGCATTACATAGTCCAAATTCTTAGGCGGTTTTTTTTTTAGCTTGGTAAAAAACTTTTTATTTTCAACTTCTTTCTCCTTTGCTTTTTTTGGCAGCAATTTAATAATTTCTTCCATCCCTATATATTGGTAACTGTTTGTGAGTATTGCTTTTTCTTTAATCTCATTAGCTCATCCTAAGCAACCACACCTAATTCTAAAGCACTATTCTGATTTAATTCCAACCTTACAAAGCATTAAACAACCTACTAAGCGCAGTCTTTTAATCTATTTGATACCATAAACCCATAGCGAGCCATTTTGCTGGTACTTATTCTTTAATATGTTATTAAAAAGTGGCACTTTTGCTGGTAAAAATACGAATAAAATGGGAAGTGATATTTTTGGTTTGGCAATGTTAGATTATCAAAACAACAACTACAAGGAAGACATCACCACCTTTTCATCGGTTGCAGATAATGATACAATCCCTGTGCCCTATCTTTTCAGGGAGTACCAAGCAATGCCTACAATTGAACAAAAAGCCTTGCAATTATGCAAAGGCAAAGTTTTAGACATTGGTTGCGGAGCTGGCAGCCACAGCCTCTACTTACAAAACAGAGGCATGGATGTAACGGCATTAGACAGTTCTGAAGGAGCTATACAAACCTGTGCTTTACGAGGGATTAAGAAAAGAGTACATTCCGATATTTTGGACTATAATTCAGAACAGTTTGACACCCTTTTGCTTTTAATGAATGGTATCGGTATTGTTGGCAAATTGGTTAACTTAGGGCTTTATTTCACCCATTTAAAATCTATTTTAAAGCCAAAGGGGCAAGTTTTAATAGATTCTAGTGATATTATTTACATGTTTGACCCCGATGAGGATGGTGGCTATTGGATACCGGATGATAAAGAATACTATGGCGAAGTGGATTTTACTATGTGCTATAAAGACCATAAAAGTGAATCCTTCTCTTGGTTGTATGCAGATTACAACACCTTACAACGAGCCGCAATTTTAAATGGTTTTCAATGTGAATTGATAACGAATGGTAATCATTACGACTATCTCGCTAGGCTTACTGTTGCAGCACAATAGAACCAGACTTTGTCACGTTTAAAGGTAGGGTATTTTGCCAGCGTCTTGTTATTATAAAAAAGGTTTATGAAAAATTTTAGTGTATTGTGTTTTGCTTTCCTATTGATAATGGGTTGTTCCAAAGATTCTAGTGATCAGGATTCTATAAAAACCAATACTGCTGCCAATTTAAAAGCTTCTGGAGACTCTGCAAATGATATTCTTTCCAATGTTAATTACGATGCCTTAACTTTTGAAATAGCCTATGTCAAAAATTACAAACCAAGTACTGAAAGCATTGCAAATTTTATAAGCTTTATTAAAGCTACTACATTTAAAGATAACATTAGTGTTGTTTATAAAGAACTTAGTTCTCCGAATGAAACTACCTTAAGTTTAAAAAAAATTGCCAGTTTAGAAACTGAAAATCGCACCCAATATACCAAAGGCAAAACACTATCTATTTACATTTATTTTGCAGATGCTCCTTCTGAAAATGATGAAGAAGACACCAATGCTGTTACCTTGGGAGCTGTTTACAGAAATACATCCATGATCATTTACGAAGCAACCATAAAAAAATTAACTGCCAAGAGTTTTTTAATCACTGAAGCGGCGGTTGAAGAAGCAACGCTTAACCATGAAATGGGACACTTAATGGGCTTGGTCAATTTAGGAAGTGAAATGGTAAACAACCACGAGGAACAAACCACAGATGAAGAGGGAAATGAAGTTGGCAACAGCCATTGTACTACCCTAAATTGTTTAATGAGTACCGAATTAGAGTTTGGTGGCGGTATGAAAAAAATGTTAGTTGCCAGTAAAAATTCAGCTCCTACTTTAGACGCTGAGTGTATTGCCGATTTAAAAGCCAATGGCGGGCGATAAACCTTTTTAGTAATGAATCACCTAAGTATCATAAACGGGAGACCAATTTCATTATGAATTAGAAGCCTCCCCTTGCACCTTTTAAAAAACCATAATTTCATCAATTAAGAGCACGCTTTTTTCTCCTGCTTTGTGATGTCCATTTGGAATAGGACGTACCGCATACGCTTTAATTCTCAACGATTGAATATCCTTCCCTTTACAAACAATTTCTGTCTTTACTTTATTTCGCCCTTGAATTAAACTTGATTTAATAAAACCAGAATCTCCAATTTTTTTATAGGTTACCCCATCTACCGATCCATAAACTTCAATATGTCTTGGAGGGTAAATCCCATTAATCGATTTTTTAAGGGATTGTATATGAACAGCGCTAATGTCTATTGGTTTCTCCAGAACCAACTCTACATCTAAATCCTCATTAAATCCTTGCCAATTCTGATCACCATTCGCCAATAATTGCCCATAATTTAAATCCGTTAAAGCAAATGCTTCGGCTGCTTTATATTGTGTAAGATACTTGCTATGGTAAATTACTTTTGCCCCAGCAGCTTTATGTATAGGATACGTAACATCCGTTATATTTCCTCGCAATTTGTCACCTTTAAAAATACCAGATTTTATGGTCGTTGTTTTATCAATAGTAAACGGCACTTGGTACTTTTTACTAGTACTTGTAGGATTAGATCCATCTAGAGTATACCTTATATCTGGATTAGGCAATTCAGAACTCAATGAAATCTCCATTGTTTCCCCATTTCCTTTTTGATGTATCCAAGGGTTAAACACGCTATTGGCATACCGTATGTTTTGCGATTTTAGGCGTTTCAATTGAGGCTCTAATCTATTGATAAAATCTCCAAAATTTTGATTTTCTTCAGGCGTCCATGCGTTCTCTGCTACGGCAAACAATCGCGGAAAAGTCATATAAGTTAGCTTCCCCCAATCTGATATGGATTCGGTCCATAGATTACCTTGGGTACCTAAAATATATTTCGCTTCCTGCTTGCTTAGCTCTTTGGGAACAATGGAATAATTATAACTAGTAGATAATAAGGCTTCCGAGTAACCGAGATTAGGCTCATTGTCTGATTGCCCTTGTTTTAAATCTAAATAATTAGCAAAACTAGGCGTCATAATTACATCATGCTTTGCTTTTGCTGCCTTAATACCTCCTTTTTCACCGCGCCATGACATAACGGTTGCATTTGGAGCCAATCCTCCTTCTAAAATCTCATCCCAGCCTATCATGTTCTTTCCTTTGGCATTAATCATTTTTTCAACTCTTCCAATAAAATGACTTTGAAGACCATGCTCATCCTTTAAGCCTTTCTCTTTGATAAGGCTTTGACATAGCTCATGGTTTTTCCACCCCTCTTTATTGCATTCATCTCCTCCGATATGGATATACTCAAAAGGAAATAAATCCATAACTTCACCGAGCACATCTTCTAAAAAAGCATAGGTTTCTTCTTTGGATGCACAAAGTGCATTGTCTTTATAAACTCCTCCAGTAGCAACCGTATACTCACCATCATCACAAGAAATATTGGGGTAAGCTGCTAAAATTTCTTGTGAATGTCCAGGCACATCTATTTCTGGTAAAACTTCAATATAACGGGCTTTGGCATAGGCTATAATTTCAGCAATCTCTTTTTGGGTATAAAACCCGCCATAGGTTGCTTTTTCATTTTCTTCCTGTACAGGTTGGCCCCACCAATTGTTTACATTTTCATCAAAATTTACATAGTTTACACGCCAAGCTCCTACAGAAGTAAGCCTTGGATACTTCTTTATCTCTACGCGCCACCCTTGGTCATCTGCTAAATGCCAATGAAATCTATTTAACTTTAAAGTAGCCATAAGGTCTAGCACTTCTTTTATTTTGTCGGGACCAAAAAAATGTCTAGAAACGTCTAACATATACCCTCGCCATCCAAATTCTGGTTTATCTTTTATAGTAACTGCCGGAATGCTGCAAACTATGTCAGTAACAGATTTCTTCTCTAAAAAATCTGTAGCAACCAACTGTTTTAGGGTTTGTAATGCATAAAATGCCCCAGCCGCACTACCCGCTTTAATTTTTATGGACTTAGCATCAACCGCTAAAACATAGGCTTCCTTTTCTAACCTTGATGATTGGGCTATACTAATAACATTAGAAAATTGCTTCGTTTTTGAAGTCTCTAGCGCAAAACCTGTTATTGATTGTAGCTCTTCTACATATCGTTGTTGCAAAGTTTCGGTTGCCTCAACAGAATTTTCAAAATACAATACCGTGGCCGCACTTAAGTTAAAATGCCCTTTTCCTTCTATAAGTTCTAAAGGCTTTGGAATTATATGTATGTTAGTTGAATCTTGTGCCTGTATACATACTGTATTTAAAAAAAGTAAGGCGATAAAAATTAAGGGAAGTTTTATTTTAGCTTGTATCATGTATTGCATTATTTAGAATAGCAATATATTAAAATCCAAGCGCAACTATATGCATTTTCTCGCATAAAGTTGTACAACAAATTTCTGTTTTGTGATAAATTTTAAGTCAAAACCTGAAGTAGGTTTACTTGATTCATTGTATAGCGGGAAAACTAAAGTTTCCTTCTATAAGTAGTGCAATTAGAAGGAAAATACGATTTTATATACCCCAAAGTTCTATGGGATATTTAGATATTTATGGGTTTGTAAAGAAACCTTCCATTTGGGATTCTTCATTACAAAATCTACTATTAAGGGAGTCATTTTTTCTTTAACACTCCATTCTGGCTGTAAATACAAAATACAATCCTTGTTTACTTTAGCCGCTTGTTCTTCAGCAAATACAAAATCGTGCTTATTAAAAACAATTACTTTTAGCTCATGCGCCTTATCGTAAATAATCCCTTCTGGTAATTTGTTTTTCTTAGGCGATAAACAAATCCAATCCCAAATCCCTGTTAAGGTATAGGCACCAGAAGTTTCAATATGTGTTTGTAGGTTTTTCGCTTTTAAGGCCTGTGTTAATGGCTCCATATTCCAAGTTAGCGGTTCACCACCTGTAACCACAATAGTATTGGAATATTTAGCAGCGTTCGTCACAATAGCCTCTATACCAGTAGGTGGATGGGTTTCTGCGTTCCAACTCTCTTTAACATCGCACCAATGACAACCAACATCGCAACCACCAACACGTATAAAATAGGCAGCGGTTCCTTTGTGAAAACCTTCCCCCTGAATGGTGTAAAACTCTTCCATTAACGGAAGCATTTCCCCTTTATTTACTAATGCTAACACCTCATCTTTAACCATTCTGCAAAGATACATTTTTGTTTTTAGTATTCAGTACAAGCTAAAAGACAAAATAAAATAGCAAACCATTCAAAAAGAAATCCATCAACATTCTTGATGTTTCAACATCTAACATTAAAAGTTCTTTTTCCCGTTCCTTAAATTTAAACTATTTTTATCAAAATTTTTAGAGATGAATATCAAGGAAAAATTCTTAGCTGACATAGAAAAAGGATACACCACAAAAGGAGATTTTATCACTATGGGTGCAGGAATGGTTAATGGAGAAACTGTTACCAACGCTTTTGTTAAAATACCCTTAAAAACCTTAAACCGTCACGGCTTAATTGCCGGTGCCACGGGAACGGGTAAAACAAAAACACTACAAGTTCTGGCAGAAAGTTTATCAGACAAAGGTATTCCTGTATTGTTAATGGATTTAAAGGGCGATTTAAGTGGCCTTGCACAACCCAGCTCTGGTCATGCAAAAATAGACGAACGTCACGCTAAAATTGGTTTGCCTTTTGAAGGCAAAAGCTTTCCTGTTGAAATTTTATCCTTGTCGGAACAAGACGGGGTAAAACTACGAGCTACAGTTTCAGAGTTTGGCCCTGTATTATTATCTCGAATTTTAGATTTAACCGTAACCCAAGAAGGTATTGTTGCTGTTATTTTTAAATATTGTGACGATAATAAATTACCGCTTCTAGACTTGAAAGATTTTAAAAAGGTATTGAATTACGCTACCGAAGAAGGAAAACAAGAATTTAAAGAAAGTTACGGGCGAATTTCATCGGCATCGACAGGCACTATTCTTCGAAAAATAATTGAATTGGAACAGCAAGGAGCCGATTTGTTCTTTGGTGAAAAATCGTTTGAGGTAGATGATTTAACCAGAATAGATAGTAATGGAAGAGGATATATTAATATCTTAAGACTAACAGACATACAAGACAGGCCCAAACTGTTTTCTACCTTTATGTTGAGTCTTTTAGCTGAAATTTATGATACATTTCCAGAACAAGGTGATAGTGATAAACCAGAGTTGGTTCTTTTTATTGATGAGGCACATCTAATATTTGATGAAGCATCAAAGGCCCTATTAAATCAGATTGAAAGCATTGTAAAACTGATACGTTCTAAGGGGATTGGTGTTTATTTTGTCACTCAAAACCCAACAGATGTGCCAGAAGATGTGTTGGCACAGTTAGGTTTAAAAGTGCAACACGCCTTACGTGCCTTTACAGCAAAAGACCGAAAAGCCATTAAATTGGCCGCTCAGAATTACCCAGACAGTGCCTATTACGACACGGAAGTTGTACTAACTTCTTTGGGTATTGGAGAAGCTTTAATCTCTGCACTGGATGAAAAAGGCAGACCAACACCACTGGCAGCAACAATGTTACGAGCTCCAATGAGCCGGATGGATGTATTAACACCGCGTGAATTAAAAGAAGTGATAGACTCTTCTGCCTTGGTTAAAAAATACAACGACGTAATAGACAGGGAAAGTGCCTATGAAATGCTAAATGAAAAAATTGAAAAAGCAGAAGCCGTAGCGGAAAAAGAGAAAGAGAAATCCACAACAAGAAGAGCAAGAAGTTCTAGCAAAAGTACCCGACAAAACCCCGTTATAAAGGTATTAACCAGCGCCACTTTTATTAGAGGCATGTTGGGTGTACTTAAAAAAGTACTGCGCTAAACAAATTATAAATCTAAAGAATAATTAAAATCCTACATGAAAAAAATTACAATTCTGGCACTAGTTGCCATTACCCAAGTTACCATTCAATGCAACACAGCACCTAGTTCAGATTTCTTAATCACCACCACTAGTTTTGGCAAGTTAACAAAAGAGCACACTGCCAATGATTTAAAAACAATTTTTGCAAATGATTCACTGGTAACGGGAAACGATTTACAATTTAATGCCAGGCAACAAAAACAATATATTTATGAAAAAGGAGGGAAACCTTTGTTTTCCGTTAGTATTAGCAAGGACACTCTTATAAACAACATACAGGTATTAGACCCTAGATACACAACAGCGAGTGGCATTGGTTTAGGCAGTACTTTTAAAGACATAAAAGACAATTACACTATTGGTAAAGTGATTACTTCGATGAACAATGTTGTTCTTTTTATTAAAGATAGTGGTATTTATTTTACAATAGATAAAAAAGAATTACCTGCCAATTTGCGCTATGATATTACTGCAAAAATAGAAGCTATTCAAATACCAGATGCGGCTAAGATTAAGTATATGATGATTGATTGGGATTAATCGACCTATTCTACAATAAAATAAACCCCAAAAAGCCTACAGACCTTAGAATCCATGAAGAAACTACTTAACAAATACATTCCCCTACTCTACGGCGCCTATTTTAATCTAGTAGCAATCTTCTCTAAAAAAGGAGCTGCAAAAAAAGCTTTTGACCTTTTTTGCACACCGCGAAGAGGAATGGTTTTACCACAACAAAAAGCCTATTTAGAAAGTGCTAAAAAAGAAGTTGTTGAAAGCAACAATATTCATTTACAGGTATACGAATGGCCCGGGGAGAAAGAAACTATATTAGTAGTACACGGTTGGGAGAGCAACGCTTTTCGCTGGAAAAACCTAATTGGTTTTTTACAAGAAGAAAAATACAATATTATAGCATTTGATGCTCCAGCACATGGCCATTCTTCAGGTACCATATTAAATATACCTCTGTATGCCAAGGTGATGCAAACACTTGTTCAAAAATACAATCCAAAACATATTATCGGACATAGTTATGGCGGTATGACCACGCTTTACAACAATTATTTAAACAGCAATGAAGCTGTAGATAAATTGGTTATTCTTGGAGCTCCATCTGAATTTCGCACTATTTTACTTGATTACCAAAAATTATTACATTTCAACAATATTGTTTTAGAAGCTCTAAAAGCCTATATTAAAAACACATTTGGTTTTGAAGCTGAGGCCTTTTCAATTTCTGACTATGTAAAAACCAATATTAAAAAGGGCTTATTAATTCACGATAAATTTGATGAAATTGCACCTTGTTCAGATTCTGAACTTGTACATAAAAATTGGGCAAATAGTAGCTTGATAAAAACAGAAGGTTTTGGACATTCGCTACACCAGGAGGAAGTTAGTAGAGCCATTGTTAAATTTTTAAAAGAAAATTAAATGAAATACCCCATAGCACCTTTTCACATTGCAATTCCGGTTCATAATTTAGATGAATGTCGCACTTTTTACCGCGATATTTTAGATTGCCCTGAAGGCAGAAGTAGTGACCATTGGGTTGATTTCAATCTATTTGGACACCAACTCGTAATCCACTACAAACCTAAAGCAACAACTGAAGATTTACATACCAATGCAGTAGACGGCAAAAATGTCCCAGTACCCCATTACGGAGTAGTTTTAGACTGGGAAACGTTTGAAACTTTTTCACAAGAACTAAAAGACAAAGGAGTCGCCTTTGAAATAGAACCCTATGTGCGTTTTAAGGGTGAAGCTGGCGAACAAGCAACTATGTTCTTTCTTGACCCAGCAGGTAATGCCTTAGAATTTAAAGCTTTTAAGGACATCGGACAGTTATTTGCAAAATAGGGTGTTGGGTGAACAAACAAAATCTGGAACCACAGCAAGAATTAAACAAAAAATACATCTACAATTAATTATATCAAAAAAGAATCATAAGTCAGGTACAGGACTGTAGATATTAGACTTTTGACTTCTTCCTCAATACTGATGAAAAGCATCGGAGACAAACTGCAACACCTTAGGCAATGACGCTCTCCAATAGGTCCATGTATGTCCACCATCACGAACCCTATATTCATGTGCTATCCTTTTTTTCTTCATCGCAATATGCACCAAACTGTTGCCTTCATATAAAAAATCGTCATCGCCACAATCGATATACCAACGCACCGATTTTATTTTATCTATTGGGACACTATCCAACAAAGAAATGGCCGAATGGTGATTTAAATAGGTTCGTATTTCTTCAACTGACTTTTCTTTGTCTCTAGCAAAGTCATTAAGTCGTAGGGTGTCTTGGGGTAACATACCAACAGACGCGCTTAAAGGACATGCTGATGAAAACAACTCTGGTTTATGCAGTGCATACATAAAGGCACCACCACCTCCCATAGACAATCCAGAAACTGCCCTATATCTCTTTTCGCTTTTAATGCGATATGTCTTTTCTACATAAGGCATAAACTCCTCAAAAAAGAAGTCTTCATACCGCCAATCAACTCTATTAAAATAGCCACGCTGACCCGTATCAGCATCGGGCATTACTATAATCATTGGAGTAGCTTTACCTTCTTTAATAGCCTTATCTGTTATGTATAAAACTTCACCAAATTGCACCCATCCTGTATGATTATCTCCTGCTCCGTGTAATAAATACAAAACTGGATAATCTCGCATGGAAGTTTCATAATCTGGCGGTAAATAAATAGAAAAATTCCGTTCTCCTTTTAAAATCTTACTATTCAGGGTTAAGTTATCATAAACCTTGCCCGTTTGTGCATTTGTGATAACGTAAGTCAAAAAGAAGGCACAGCTAAAAAATGCTATTTTACGCATAGAAAAAGTTGAATTGGTTCACTATTTCCACTAAATATAGAAAATGAAAGTTTATTCTGCCTATATTTTCTATAAACATTCGGTTTTATAGGATAAGCCAACCAAGAGACCTGGATCTGGTAAAATTCTATTATTTACAAGTATTCGTTTTTAACACCTACATAAATAGAAACTGCAGCATCTAGGGGGTTCTGTGTTTTTTCGTCATAAATTTCAAAATCTGCTATATACAACCGATCTAAATCTGTCTTCCATATTTCTACCCACTTGGCATAAACGATTCCTTTTGATAAGTCTCCTTGAGCCGTAAAGTTGGCATAGGCACCGCTAGCAAACGACTGCCCCACCATTCCTTCAGGAATATTATCTAAGGAAGACACTTTACAACCTAATAGCGTATCATAGGGCTTTGTATAATCGCTTTCATAATTGGTATAGATCGAATAAATGGCCGTACTAAGCTTAGCAGGAATCTTATTCAAAACACCTTCCGACATAAATGTGTTCCACAGTGCAACGATATCCTTGCCTGCTTGTCCATTTTCGTTAGTTGTACGTACTTTAATTCCAATTACTTGAAAAGATTCAATGTTTACATTTTTCATTGTAGTTTTTTTTAGTGATTATTCACAAATGTAAACACGACTTAGGACAACCCTATGTCAGGGGTGCTTTCCCATTTTTTTCTCGCCAACTCAAAATAATCTTGAAGTGTAATTTTATGTGGCTCAAAAGTGGCTTCGTCTACAAGCAGATGTTGTATACAATCTATCCTAAAAGCTCTGAAATCTTGCCGAAGCCTACAATAAGCAATCATCACCCAATTGTCCTTATTGTGAATTAATGCAAAAGGTTCTACTTCTCTTTGGGTCTGTTTTTGTTCTAAGGACGTATAATTGATACGGATTACTTTATAATTGGTTATTGCCGTTTGCAATGGCATTAGGTAGTTGCTTGTTTTTTCATTCTCTAGATTGGTCCTGATTTGCAAACGCTCTGTTAACAAAGTGGCTTTGTCTTTTTGAGTGTATCTTAATACTGCTTTAATTTTTTCTACTGCGCTAGAATATTTTTCTGTAAACGAAGTATCCTTGTTTTTATTTACAATTTGCTCCGCAGTAATTAGGGCATTGGCTTCTTCTTCAGTAAACATTACGGGTGGCAACATATAGCCCTCCATTATGGAATACCCTTTACCCTCTTCTGTAAAAATTGGAATTCCCGATTGTTCTAAAGTACGAATGTCTCTATACACCGTTCTAACACTAACCAAATGCTTTTCTGCAAGCTCCCTGGCCGTTATTACTCTTTTTCCTTGTAGTTGCGTTATAATAGCCGTTAAACGAGCCAACCTTGGTTTCTCTTTTTCCATTTCTTAGTCGTTGGGTTCTAACTGTGCCCATTCTGTCCACGAACCATCATAAACTGATGCTGTCTTCTCTTGTAGCAACGTACTAGCCAAAAGAATAATACAGGCTGTTAACCCAGAACCACAACTAAACACCAAAGGTTTGTCTGCTGCAAATACCTCTTTAAATATTTCTGTTAGATCCTCTTTGGTTTTGTACTTCCCCTCGTGCAAAACATTTTCAAAAGGAATATTCACAGAATTAGGTATACTACCACTACGCAGACCTTCACGAGGTTCTGGTGCAGTTCCATTAAATCGCCCTGAAGAACGGGCATCGACTACCAATTCGTTTCCTGTTTCAACGTTCTCTTTTACTGACACATAATCTTTAACCATAGCAGTATTTAATTTGGCCGTAAAATTTCCAAGTGACACTCTTTTTTTTGTAATTTTTTCCGTGGGATACCCCGCTGCAACCCAAGCTGGTAAACCACCATCTAAAACCGCAATATTCTTATGCCCAAACGTATTAAACAACCACCAAACTCTAGGAGCGGTATAGATTCCTAAGTTATCATAAACTACAATGGTACTATCTTTGCGAACCCCTAACTTACGTGCTTCTTCTTGAAACTGCTCCGCATTAGGGATGCTATTAGGATATTCACTGTTAGCATCACTAAAATTATCTTTAAGATTAAAATACCGAGCACCTTTTATTTGCAAACCTTCTAAAGCACTAACTAAACCAGATACATTTGTAGCCGGACTAGCATCTAAAACAATTAACTTAGGATCATCTAATAACTCGGCTAATTCCTGTGAAGTAACAATAGGTGTTTTCATATTAAACCATTTTTTTAAAAGTTTAAAATTACCCAAATTAAACGAAGGCCTACAACATACTTATCAACATAAAATACAGGTAAAATTACAACCTAGCCCCATGTAATAATTTCAATATCCATAACCTCTATACTGTTTACCTTTACCAGAGATAAACCTTGCACCCTTAAGCAGTACCTAATCTAGTCTTATTTGGAAATCGTTTTTTCCATAATTATAAATTTTATATTTTCTTTAAAAAAGGTGTTGGTCGTTTTTTGCATCCCAAACTTGCCATAGAATTCTGTTTTATCCATCCGCGCATTACACCACAATTTCCTTATTTCTAAATGAATAGCGTAAGCTATAAGATGCTTTACCAAAAGCGTACCATAGCCTTTTCCTTGTTCGGATAATTCTGTGGCGAGTTTTCGAAATTGTGCACTATCGTTTTTAACAAATAAAGAAACAACGCTTATCAGTGTTGTATTTTGCCAAAGTCCAAAATGAATACCCGTTGCATCTTCTTTTAACATCACAAATTCCAACGGTTTATTGGGCCACATCACTCGACTTCGGAGAGCCCATGTTTCTTGAGGGCTTATCTGTTTAATTTTGACGCTCATCATTATGGTGTTTTTACTTGCCCTTGGATTCCTCTTAATATTAAATAATAAAAGCCATTAAAAACTACAATTATCGTTTTTAATGGCTTTATTAAAATTTTAAATGTGCTCTAAAATAGCCTTTCGAAAACG
Source organism: Cellulophaga sp. F20128 (assembly GCF_023015805.1). Classification (GTDB taxonomy): domain Bacteria; phylum Bacteroidota; class Bacteroidia; order Flavobacteriales; family Flavobacteriaceae; genus Cellulophaga. The sequence continues at coordinate 344,942 of NZ_JALKBA010000002.1, read as the reverse complement.
CTACACTTCTGCAAAGTACGTCAAAAGTCTATTAACAAATTACATCTTATTTATTGGCACTTCTATGACGCTCTCTTGCTAAGAGTGTGTTTTTTAACAACATGGCTATGGTCATTGGACCAACACCTCCAGGAACTGGGGTTATAAATGAGGCTTTCTTACTTACATTTTCAAAATCAACATCCCCTGTAATATAATATCCCTTTGGTTTGGTTTCATCTACAACACGGGTGATACCCACATCTATAACAACGGCATCATCTTTTACCATTTCCGCTTTTAAGAAATTAGGCACCCCTAAAGCAGAGATTACAATATCTGCCTGAGAAATGATTTGGGTAATATTTTTAGTAGCACTATGGGTTAAGGTTACGGTTGAGTTTCCTGGCCAACCTTTACGTCCCATTAAAATACTCATAGGTCTCCCTACAATATGGCTTCGTCCTATAACTACCGTATGTTTTCCTTTGGTGTCTACTTTATAGCGTTCTAACAGCTCTAAAATTCCAAATGGTGTAGCTGGAATAAAGGTACTCATATCCAAAGCCATTTTTCCAAAGTTAGTTGGGTGAAACCCATCAACATCCTTATCAGGATCAACAGCCAACAGTACTTTTTGAGTATCTATTTGTGGCGGTAATGGGAGCTGTACTATAAACCCATCTATTTCTTCGTTTAGGTTTAGCTCTTCTATTTTACGCAACAACTCTATTTCACTGGTTGTACTTGGCATTTGCACCAAAGTAGACTCGAAACCGACACGTTCACAAGAACGCACCTTACTGCCCACATAGGTTAAACTTGCGCCATCACTACCAACAATAATGGCAGCTAAATGTGGTACTTTTTCCCCACGTTCTCGCATTTTAGTTACCTCAGCAGCAATCTCTTCTTTTATTTGGTTTGATACTTTTTTTCCGTCTAGTAATTCCATTATTAATTGTATTAAGTTCGCAGTCGCAGTTAGCAGTATTCAGTCTAAATTCGTACACCGAACTTCACTGGGTTATTAATCATATATTGAATCAATTTTCCAATCTCTTCGCTTTTTTCTTTTAAATTTTCAACTTCTAATTTGGAACAATAAGCACAAGCAAGTGCAAAATCTAGCCAAACTTGAGTTTCTGAGTTTTCACTATCCGCATCGGACAATTTACTAATGAAATGCTTTTGATACTCCCTTTTTCTATAGGCTTCTGCTATATTAGCACAAACGGAACGTGATGACCTTCTAATTTGATCAGTTAGAGAATATACTTCTTCCTTTGGAATTTTTTTTAGATAATTCAAAAATTTGCATAGCCAAATAAAAACCTTTCTTATATGCTAATAATTCTTGAAAACCCATCTCATAAATTTATCTACTGAAAACTGACACTGCCTACTAAAAAATTAAGGTCGCATCCCCTTCATTCCGCCCATCATCTGCATCATTTTTTTACCGCCACCACCTTGCATCATTTTCATCATCTTACCCATCTGATCAAACTGTTTTAGCAATTGATTTATTTCTTGCACAGACCTACCGCTACCTTTTGCAATTCTCTTTTTTCTACTTGCATCCAATGCTTTTGGTGTTTCCCGCTCAAAAGGTGTCATGGAATGTATAATAGCCTCAATATGTTTAAAGGCATCATCATCGATATCCATCCCCTTCAAAGCCTTTCCTGCACCAGGTATCATACCCATTAAATCTTTTAGACTCCCCATTTTCTTAATTTGCTGAATCTGCTTTAAGAAATCATCGAACCCAAATTTGTTTTTTGCAATTTTCTTTTGAATATTCCGTGCTTCTTCCTCATCATACTGTTCTTGAGCACGTTCTACTAAGGAAACAACATCCCCCATACCTAGGATCCGTTCAGCCATACGAGATGGATGAAAAACATCTATGGCATCCATTTTCTCACCTGTACCAATAAATTTAATAGGCTTAGTTACTACAGATTTAATGGATATTGCTGCACCACCACGAGTATCACCATCTAATTTGGTAAGTATAACCCCATCAAAATTTAAAACATCATTAAATGCTTTTGCCGTATTTACAGCATCTTGACCTGTCATAGAATCCACTACAAACAAAGTTTCTTGTGGAGAAATTGCCTTATGCACATTTGCAATCTCATCCATCATTTCTTTATCCACAGCCAAACGACCGGCAGTATCTATAATTACCACATTATGCCCGTTTGCTTTTGCAAAGGCTACCCCCGCTTTTGCAATCGCCACAGGATCCGTATTTCCGCGATCCGAATATACGGCAACCCCTATTTGCTCACCAACTACATGTAATTGATCTATAGCAGCAGGACGGTAGACATCACAGGCAACTAATAATGGGTTTTTAGTTTTCTTTGTTTTTAAATAATTGGCTAGTTTCCCAGAAAAGGTAGTTTTACCAGAACCTTGTAAACCGGACATCAGTATTACCGATGGCGTCCCAGAAAGGTTGATACCTTCTGCATCACCTCCCATAAGTTCTGTTAACTCATCCTTTACAAGCTTCACCATTAATTGGCCCGGCTGTAAGGTTGTTAATACGTTCTGACCTAGTGCTTTTTCCTTTACCCTATTGGTAAATTCTTTTGCAATTTTAAAGTTAACATCGGCATCTAATAAAGCCCTACGAACTTCCTTTAATGTTTCAGCAACATTAATCTCCGTTATTTGTCCGTGCCCTTTTAGGACGTGGAACGCTTTATCTAACTTTTCACTTAAATTATTAAACATAGTCTTTCTGTATTATCTGGAAAGGGCAAATTTAAGAATAACTATTCGAAGTCTGAAGTTTGAGATAAAAAATATAAATGCAAAAAAGGGCAACTTCGTGTAGAAGTTACCCTTTTTCTAAAATTGGGGGAAAAAATTGTTACTATTCTATCAATTCAAAATCTAATCTATCATAACTACCATCATCATTTTTATGCTTTAATGAGATTTCGTCTTCTTCAACTTCCAAAATAACATAATCATTGGCTAAAGGATGGTAATTACTATTATCAGAAAAGTTAAGTATCATTTCTAAGGTTCCTTCACTATTTCTATACACACGCCAGCTACCTCTATCTAATTCCTGGTCATTTGGGTTTGTAATGATTACTTCTCCATCTGCAGTAAAACTATAGGTGTCTGTTGCATAACCCTCTGTGATATCATCCTCATTTTGAGAGAACAAATCCACTTCCCATTTCGTTTCATCAAATATGCCACGAATCCATGTTACATCTTCATCATTTTCATCATCATCACAATTTCGTTCCAAGATAAGTTCATAATAAGTACCTTCTATACTAAACTTTAAACGTTCATTTCTTAAATCTGATATCAACCATTCAAAACTTACTCCTGGTTCATCGCCCATTGTAATTGCCATAACTAGCCTACCTTGTGCATTTGTAGTAATTGCCCATGTACCTTGAGAAGTTGTTGTTTTGTTACTTAAGGTTACCACACCATCAGCAAGGAAACTAAACTCGTATCCTAACAATCTATTTATTTCCTCATTGTTAAGTTTTACTTTTTTAATAATCCAATTACACTCTTTCAAAAGTCCTCTAAGCGTATCTGGAGTATCATTATCTACACAAAAACGCTTCATTAAAATTTTATCGGCCCCATCATTTGCGTAAAACTTAATGATACCATCACCCAATTCATACACAAACCATTCTAAATTGAAATCTACTAAAACTGTAAACTCTAATTTTAACAACACCCTATTGCTATTGGCGCCAACTCTAGTTGACCAGTTTCCTTCTATAGAATTCCCTACTCTATCTTTAACGATTACGGTTCCATCTTCTTTAAAGTTCATTAGATACTCAAAATACTGAGCTGATTGATCTTGACTACTTCTAATTACATCTCGAACCAACCAAGGGCATTCTACAAGATAATTATCTAATCTTTCTTTTGTGAAATCATCATCGTTATAATCATCATCATCATCCTCATCACACATATCTTCTGCGTTCTCTAATGCCAAAGCTAATTCTGCATTATTTTCTACAGTAATTTTTGTTCCATCATACTGCTCTAAGGTCAATGGAAAATCAAAACTTACTAGTTCATGATCCTCTAAATCTCCGAAGAATCGTCTTAATTGCCTATCATTTTCAACAGTTACAGTACTTGTTTTTTCCAAATTAACACTAAATGAGTACAAGGTTACAGGATAAACAAAATCAATACATTCAATATCATCATCATCACCACCCTCAATACACTCTTTGGCAATTGATCGTAATTCTTCCTTTGAATTAATTACAATTTCAGAGTAATCGGCTAGTGTTATGGTAATAGGAAAAAGAATTTCTAAAATATCATCGTCTGTTTCAACGGTATCAAAAATTTCTTCTATTAATTCTAGGTCTTCTATAGAATCAATGGTAATATCTAAACCATCTACATTAACAGTATATGGAAATTGAACAGCAAAACAACTTGCGCCATCCACAATATTATCAAAAGAACCATCTTTAGAAGATGCCCTTTCTATTAACTTTGCAGTACTAGAAGATGCTACGATAGCTTCTTCATTGGTATTATTAGGTAATTCTTCAAACTCTTCTTGACAAGAGGATAAACTAAATGCAGCCATTAGTAGGATGGCAAACATAAATTTGGTGACAAAATTTTTCATAACAATCTGGTTTTTTTCTGTTTTTATACTACTAAAACAATTAACTTTAAAAATACCCTACCTAAAAGATTCATTTTTTTAAAATACCTTTGAAAAAAACAAAATAGAGACACTTTGGATATAAATGATCATACTAACGTTTGCGAAGAGAAAATCTACAATCACCTCTTTACAACTAATTCCAAAACGGTTTTTAACTATATATATTATAAGTTTGGCAATGAAGAAAAGGCTTACGACGCAGTACAAGAGGCATTTGTAAAACTCTGGGAAAATTGCGCAAAGGTAATTCCAAGCAAGGCTAAATCTTACGTCTACACTATTGCTAATAACCTGTATTTAAATATGATTAAGGCGGAAAAAGTACGCCTTAAATACGCACATTTAAATACTGATGTAACCCATGAAACCCCTGAATTCCTACTTGAGGAAAAACAGTTTCATGAAAAATTAGAAAATGCCTTAGCACGTTTACCTGAAAATCAACGTACTACTTTTTTATTAAATCGAATTGATAAAAAAAAATATGCAGAGATTGCTGAAATGGAAGGAGTAAGTGTAAAAGCAATAGAAAAAAGAATGCATTTGGCACTAAAAACATTACGGGAGCACATTGATGGAATCTAAATGATCGTTGTTCCAAAAAACAAAAAATCCCCATTACTATGTAATGGGGATTTTTAAGTATATGCCTTGCTTTTATTTTGTTAAATCCTTAATACGAATATTGCGGAACCACAATTCTGAGCCATGGCCTAAAAAGCCAATATGTCCATTATTACGATCTAAGCCAGGATGATTTTTACCATCTAAGGTTCCATTTTTAGAAGCTTCTTTAAAATTACCTTCCAATATAACCGTACCATTTAATGTGATTTTAATAGCATCGCCTTTTACAATAACTTCTTCTGAATTCCATTCTCCAACTGGATTTAAAAATCCTCGTTTAGCAGCGATCACACCATATACAGATCCGTGATATTGATATTCCTCAAGGTTTGCATAAATGGCAGCAGTATTATCCAAGATCTGCAATTCCTTGGCTTCATAGGCTGCATCTCCTTGTAAGGGAGCATGAATCCCCAAACCGTTGTTTGCACCAGGCGTTAACTTAAATTCAAATCTAAAAACAAAATCTGAATATTCATTAGCTGTGTATAGATTGCCATATCCGCCTTGCTTTGGTTTCACCGCTATTTCTCCATTCTCTGCCAAATAATCTTTTTTGTTTCCAATCCAATGACCTAAATCTTTACCATTGAACAATGATTTAAAGCCTTCAGATTTTTCGGCATCAGTTAACAAATCATCCCCTGACGGAATCTCCCTAACATATACATTTCTAAATCCTAGGTCTTCACCATGTGCCTGCAATTCAATTGCTTCTTTGGCAAATATTGCTTGTTCTCTATCCCAGTAATTTTCTAAAATTACATTGTCTGTCACCAAAACACCATTTAAATGTATCGTTACACGATCACCTACCATTTTAATTCTAAAGGTATTCCATTCATTAATAGGGTTATCTGCAACAACTAAAGGATCTTTCTGATGTTTTTGGTTATTGTACAAACCACCACTTCCAACTTGTGCTCCAACATTTACACGGGCTATATCCCAAATTTGCACCTGAGGTGTACCTCTTAAGTAAATTCCACTATCACCGCCATTGGTAATTTTCCAATCTACAAGCATTTCAAAATCTGCATAATCTTTAATGGTACAGATATTATTATAGCCTTCACCTTTAAAACCAATAACACCATCCTTTACATACCAATCTTGCAGCATCTGGGCGTTCGCCTTTGCTTGTTCTTTCGCTAATTCCTTCTCAGACATTTTACCTCTGGCAATTGGATTTTTCACCAAACCTTCCCATCCCGATAAATCTTTGCCATTAAAAATGGAAACAAAGCCTTTATCCTTTGGCATTTTTTCTAAAAATTCTTTGACGTCTATTTTAACATATTGACTATCTGGACCCGTTAAGTTGTTTACACTTCTAGAAACTATGTCTCGAACTACATCGCCACTTAATCCATTTTCTTTACCTGGTGTTGGTAAAGCCAATTGTATTGCCGCGTTAGAAGCAGTGGTTAAAAGCTGACTATCATCTAAAAATTTAGATACAAATATTAAAGACAAGAATGTTTTTATTCTCGAAGCTGATTTTATCAATTGCTTTTTATCGTCTACAGAATTACTAAAAGGCAACAACTTGGTAACCAATAATAATTTCTGATCATCAGGATTCGCAGATTTTAAAACTTTATCCAAATACTTTCCAAAAGCTCTGTCTTTAATACTTTGATTTCCATTCTCAGAAACGGTTTTAAACAATAGGGCAATTGCATCATTGGTCTTCCAGTTAGACAATGCATCCAAGGCAATTTTTCTTCCATTTTCTGTCCCAGAATTTAATTGCTCGGCAACCAATTCTAAAGCCTTTTCCGTGCTTAAGGTTGCCAAAATTGGTGTCAATTTTGATTTGTCAGAAGCACTACCAAACGCATCGTAAATTACAGCAGCCGTATCCTCCTTAGAACTGTTAAGGATGGCACTAATTGCATTTTGGGTATTTGTAGTATTGGCAGCAGTGCTTGACTTTTCTAACAAAACTAACAATTCTGATAAATTTTCTTTTCCAGAAATAGAGGGCAATGCCTTATAAATTGTTGCCTTTAAATCTGAATCAGCGCTGTTTAATAAGCCTGTAATAGTTCCAAATTGGGTAGAAGCATCTCTGGCAGCCAATACATTAACAAGGACTTCTTTTGCTTTTCCATTAGCACCGCTTAGGCTTTTGGCTAATATTGAAGCATCTTTTGCGGCGGCAACTTTGCTTAAGGTTTCTTCAATAGCAACTAACTCTTCAGATGATTTCGCCTTATTTAATGCCGTTAATAATACCGGCAATACTTTGGTTTTATCTTGATGTGCTAATGCCTTAATTCCCGCAATACGCACCCCTTGGTCTTTATGAGATATTGCAGGAAGAATAGCCTTATTATACACAACAGCCTCTTCCCTACTTGCCAACATATTTAGTATTAATGGCTTCACTGTAGTAGATGCTTTTTTATAATTTTTCACCCATTTCGTCGCCTCTTCGCTGCTTAAATTTTGTGCTGCTGCGTCTATAACCGCAGCACTATAATTTTTGTTTTCATGCAAGGATTCTTTCAACAAGGTCTTATTTGCAAGTGTTCCATTGTTTGCTCTCAACAAATGAACGGCTGCTGATCTAAAATGCAATTGATCATCAGCTTTACAATTCTTTAGCAACAAGTCTACAACCTCATTACTCAATGTTTTATTCCCATTATCTGCCAACTTATTTCCATAAGCAATAAGAGAAATAATAGCACTGGAATTATCCAATCTATAATTTGCATTATTTGCAGCTGCGACAAGGGTCCCCATTGCATTTACAGCCCCAATTGAAGCCAATGCTCTTAACGATTCTTCTTGGGTTGCAATAGCGTTGGAAGTTGCCAATTCTAATAGCAAATCTGTAGCGGGTTCATATTCTAATTTACCTAAGGTATTTATTAACGCCAATTGCTTATCTGAACTAGCAGTAGATGCAGCATTTAAAATTGCCTTTGAAGCTGTTGTAGTTCCAATAGACTCTAAAGCGGCCAGGGCAGGCTTATACAATTTATCATCTGATAAATATCCACTTAATTGCGCTACACTTTTAGCAGTACCACAATACAACAATCGATCAATCAAGAACGTTTTCACTTCATCATTAGAAGCTTTTTTAATGGCTTGCAATAAAGCATTCTCTACAACCCCATTACTAATAATTTTCTCTTTTCCTCCGCTATAAATAGCGACACTTTGCAGGGCGTATCTCACCTTGGTATCATCACCAGTGCCTAAAGGCACGAGCATGTCTGTAAATTTTAAAATTCCATTTTCCCCCATACCTATAATCTCTTCCATAACCTTGTTAGAATGGTCTAGATTATCTGTTGGCATTTGCGCTAAAATGTCTGCAACTTTGGTTTCTATTGTTCTATTTATTTGTGCTGACAAATTGAAAGAGCAACTAACAAATAAAAGTAAAGCTGTTATTTTGAATATATTTTTTTTCATTTTTAAGTAATCTTTTTTAATTAGTGCGCCCAAGAAGTTCTCATTGGTTGGTTTATTAATCTATTTGCTTCTTCATCATTAATAAATTCTTGCTTTACCGGATCAAACTCTAATGTTCTACCCAAACGCAAGGCAATAATCCCCATATTAACTACTGTAGCAGATCGGTGTCCGTTTTCTTCATTTAAAGCAAACTTCTTACGGGTACGTACAGATTCTGAAAAAACAGTAATTTGTTCTTCTGGGTCTGGCGTTGCATTTATAATACTTTCAATATTAGGAATGGTCGATTTAAATCCGTTGTAAATTTTTCCATCAGGTCCATCTATATAGGCAGCATCTTTATCTTTATTTTCACCATCTAAAATAATCTGACATCCATCGGCATAGGTATAAACAATTTTACGCCATGTACCAATTGCATCATAATGCTGCTGGGGAGCATCTACTTCAACTTTAACCGGACTCTCATTATCTTTTCCTAGGAAATATTGTACAGGATCGATATAGTGTTGTCCCATATCTCCTAAACCACCACCATCATAATCCCAATACCCTCTAAAAGTAGAATGTACTCTGTGCGGATTGTATGGTTTTTCTGGCGCAGGACCCAACCACATATTATAATCCAATTGTGTTGGAACAGCTTGTGGCATTAGATTTTCTTTCCCTACCCAATAGAATTTCCAGTTAAAACCGGTAACCCCACTGATAGTAACTTTTAAAGGCCAACCCAAAACACCACTATCCACTACTTTCTTTAATTTTTTAACTGGAGTCCCCATTCCGTAGAAATTGTCTTTAAAACGGAACCAAGTATTTAATCGGAACATTTTACCGTGTTGTTGCATGGCCTCAACAACTCTTTTACCTTCACCAATTGTTCTTGTCATCGGTTTTTCACACCAAACATCTTTACCAGCCTCAGCAGCCATAATAGACATTAAACCGTGCCAATGTGGCGGCGTAGCGATATGTACAATATCTATATCTGGTCTAGCTAAAACTTCACGAAAATCCCTATAGCCCTTGACATCATCACCTACCCTTTGCAATGTAGAAGCCAAATGGTTTGCATCAGCATCACAGATAGCTAAAAGCTTAGTATCCTCATAAGTTAGGTGGCCTTGTCCCATACCACCTACACCAATTACTGCCTTTGTTAATTGATCACTCGGCGCCATAAAATTAGTACCCCCCATTACGTGTCGTGGAATAATACTAATGCCAGCTGCTGCCACAATAGTTTTTTTCACAAAATCTCGTCTCTTATTTAACTGTTCTTTCATATGCTAATCTTTTCAATATTTTGATTTGACTTTTAGGTATGCAATAACTACTTAACTTTTCCTTCGATACACAATCGATTATTCACCAAAAATAAAATTTGATGACTTTTATTAAAATAATGTTCAGGAAATGCAGTTTTCACTATTACGTCCTGTAAATCTAATCTATAGGATGTATCATTAGGGGTAATAAATGGGGTAATATTGAAAATATAGACAACTTTTTAACAAAAAACTCTGAGTCTAACCCAAAGTTCACCCATTTAACCCATACTATTTTTAGTTGGATACTTTTTTAAAAGTATTCCTTTTAAGCTTTAAATAAGTTTTTCACTATAGGGTTCCCTATAAAATTTCTCGTACAATTTCATAAAGTTTTCAATCTCCTTTTTTACAGACATATGCTTACCTTGAGCTGTTAACACTTCTAGCTTAACTTTTAAAGCTTGCTCATGTAAAGGGTCAACAATTAAAATGGCATTCGAAAGATCTAACAACAAATTCTTTGAAAGCGTTTCCTTTGTCTCTAAAAAAGGAATTAAACTATCTAATACTACATTTCCATATTGCCCTTTAAGTTCATCTAACCAATCTACTTCAATATTTGGAAGCAATGTCCCTTGATTAATAAGTTGAACTATGTTTGGCATTGCATTTTCCGTTACCTTGGATTTGTTTCTAAATATGTTATCCATCATTTTTTGCAATGCTACTATATCAACTTTAACATCTTCTCCTAGCATTACTTTCCATTTCTTATCAGAGTAGACGATATCCAAGTTGAGATAATTTTCAAAAATATTTCTTATTTCCCTTATCTGTGTACTTCTGTTGTTCTTAACATTTGACGGTGAAAAATTTGGCCACAAAATTGCTCCTAATTTTTTTGAAGTAATGCCACCTTCCCGTAAGGTATAAAGCAAAATAAGCAAAAACAATTCTCTCCTTTTGGGAGAAAATTTATGTGAAATATCTTCAAAATCTTTACTTAAAATTTTAAAGCCTCCCAAACACTGCACATGATACTGTAAAGGTCCTGATGTGGCATAAGAGTCAAGATGAACAGATTTCCGGTCATTTAATAATTTCTTTTTACCCCATACCGCCTTACTTAAAATAAGACCAACAATAAGGATAAGTAAAATACCTACAGTCCATAGCGTAACAGCATAACCAGAATATACCTCTCCATTAGAAACAAGACCTCCTTTATACACCTCATTAACTTCATCATCACTTAAGGCCCTGGTCCACATATTAAAATCACTCATTAGGCCGTGATAATTTTCCCCCCAAAGATTAGTTCCTATTAAAACAGAATGATTTGTTTGATCTATCTCAAAAGCTTTTTGCTCTTCTATGAGCTTGCCATTTACATAAAAAAACATTTTATCATTTGGGATATACACATACGCAATATGTATCCACTCATTAGGCTTCACTACTATTTTCTTTGTAAAATGATCCTTAATTTTTGGCGATGTAAATTGCAAATACCCATTGTTAATTTTTGCAGAAAAAACCTCTCCTTTACCTACAATACTTAGCGCACCTTCTATAGTTTTAGGTTTTATCCAGGCGGTAATGGACAATTCTTTAAAGTGAATTTCAGTTGCAGTTTTAACATCAATATAACTTGTTTTTCCATTAAAACTAGCTGTCTTTCCTCGTACTTTATCATAACCTACCACCAAATCATTACCAGTTAACACATCATCATTAGACATTGTATTATAAGCATTTTCATTGTAAGAGATACTAATCCTCAACTTCTCCTTTAAATCATATTTAAAGGCTTTGAATACCTTTGCTCCTTGTAAATTATTGGCTGAAAAATTAAAAACATCTGGAGAAAACCAAAATCCCCTTTTTTTAGGTGAAAGCTGATTGGATGTACTAATGAATTCCCCTGTTGTATATACCTTAGAAAGCTCTTTCCAATTTACATTTTCTAAAGGCAGCTCATTAATTATAGCATTAACTTTATGGTAACTCACTTTATTTAAGCTATCAACATACCTAGGAACCAGGAAACTATTTTCAGAAAGTACAATATCAGGGAAAACACGATGCTCCAATAGCAACGAATCTAAGCGTCTCGGATTCCAAAAATTAAAATCTGCCCTTTTTAAATCCAATACCGTATACCTAGATCCATTATCTACATAGGCAGTATTGGAACCGGAAATAAAAATTCCATTGTACGTTTTAGATACACTATCTACTTCTTTTACAATGACAATTCTTTCATTTATTCTGGCTTGGCCAAAGCAAACCGCAGAGGTAAAATGTACTAAGAAACAAAACAGTAATTTTCTAAATAAATGCATATAATTCCACGAATAGACAGAATTAACCAAATTAATCTCAATTCTTAAAATAATTCCATAAATATAAGTCATATAATTTAGGTAGAAGACAATACAAACACCCAATACTTTTCAACAACAAAGAAACCAATTATTTCTGCTCTTACGATTTATATGCACCTATCCAAAACTTTGAGGTACACTGATTGCGCATAGAATTCATTTTAAACAGTTTGTCTGTATAAAAACTAAATTATTTTTTTGAGACATAAACCTAAAACCAACCCTATGAATTCCAAAGTAACAGTTATGACAAAAGTAATAGCGCAAAAAACACAATTTTAAAGTAGGGTTTTTTACTTTTATATTGTTATACTTCTATAAAGCAAAATATTATGCAAGAGAATTACTTGGCAAAGTGGCTAAACAATGAGTTATCTGAAGAAGAAACCATCCAATTTAAAAAGTCGGATGAATACACTTCTTATCAGAAAATAATAGCTGCTTCTAATAATTTAAAAGCACCTGATTATAATGAAAATAAGGCTTTACAGTCCATTAACGCAAAACGATTTAGAGCAGAGCCTAAGGTGTTAAAACTAAATACGTTTACTAAATATATTGGAGTTGCCGCAGCTATAGTTCTAATTTGTGGTATTGCTTATTTTTACACAAATTCATTAGAGGAAACCATACGTACAGATTACGCCCAAAATAACGAAGTAATTCTCCCTGATGCTTCTGAAATTTTATTGAATGCGGAATCAAAAATAGCGTACAACAAAAATAAATGGGAGAAGAACAGAAACATCTCCTTACAAGGAGAAGCATTTTTTAAAGTTGCTAAGGGTAAAAAATTCACGGTTTCTACAGATCAAGGTACTGTGGCTGTCTTGGGAACTCAATTTAATGTTGAAGCGAGAAACAACTTTTTTGAAGTTACTTGTTATGAAGGTTTGGTAAGCGTAACTTACAACGGCAAAGTAACAAAAATACCTGCAGGCTCTTCTTTTATGGTTGTGAATGGAAAAATTGCGCCTACAGCTCAAACAACTACCTTAGTACCTTCTTGGACACAAAACGAAAGTTCATTTAACAGTATTCCTTTATCATTTGTTCTCAATGAACTTCAACGGCAATTTAATATTACAGTTACTTCAAATGACATTGATACCGATCAACTTTTCACAGGCTCATTTAGCAACAAAAATTTAGAATTAGCGTTGCAGAGTATAAGTATTCCTTCTCAAATAAGTTATAAATTAGAGAAGAATAAGGTGTTGTTTTATGCTAAAAAATAACGAATTTAAATTTATTTTATGTCTTTTTTTTCTTGTCTTAAGCAATTCAGCTAAAGCACAAGCAACTCATAACACCCTGCCTTTAATTGCATACCTACAGCAATTAGAACAACAGTTTACAGTTAAATTTTCCTATATAAACACAAGTATTGAGAACATTTCAATTGTCCCTTCCAAAAGCAAAAAGATTGAAGACATCCTTAATCATATAAAAAAAGAAACGGATATAACCTTTGCCAAACTCAGTGATAGATACTATGCAGTAACTACCAAAAAATACGCTAGGGTTTGCGGTACGATTCTAGATAATTTTCAACAGAACACCATTATTGGCGCCAGCGTAGAAGTATTAGGTGACAATCAAAGCACCATTACAAATACGAATGGCAGCTTTACTTTAAAAAATATTACAAAAGACGCCGTAATACGAGTGCGTTTTATCGGTTTTAAAACCTTATATATAAGAGCAAGTGAACTATCAACTAATGTTCCTTGCCCCTACTTTTTAATGGATCAGCATTATGAAGAACTGGATGAGATTACAATTTCACAATTTTTAACCACCGGTTTAACTAAAAACCTAGATGGTAGCATAGTTTTAAATACTGAAAATTTTGGAATTCTACCAGGATTAATAGAACCTGATGTTTTACAAACCGCCCAAGCCTTACCCGGCATAAAAAGCATCAATGAAACCGTATCAAACATTAATGTTCGGGGGGGAACAAACGACCAAAATTTAATTCTATGGGAGGGTATAAAAATGTATCAATCGGGGCATTTTTTTGGTTTAATATCAGCCTTTAACCCCTACCTCACCAATAAAGTAACCATTACAAAAAATGGAACTAGCTCTCAATTTGGCGACGGAATAAGCAGTGTTATTGATATGCGTACCAACAACGAGATAACAGAAGGTTTTACAGGGGGAGCCGGATTTACAATGATTAGTGCCGATGTTTTTGGCCAACTACCAATTAACAAAAAAACTGCTTTTCAATTCTCCGTAAGGCGCTCGGTAACTGATTTTTTAAACTCTCCTACCTACACTATGTTTTTTGATAAGGCATTTCAAGACAGTGAAATTGAAAATAAATCTAGCAGCACGGAAATAACACGGAATGAAGATTTCTATTTTTATGACTTTTCTGCAAAAATATTGTACGATATAAATGAAAGTCAAAAACTAAGAATTAGTTTTATACAAATGAATAATGCCTTGGACTATCAGGAAACTGTCGATGACAAAACAAGCCTTAGCACTTTAGACCAACGTAACACTTCTTTTGGAGGAAGTCTTGAAAGTAATTGGAGCTCCAATTTTTCTACTTTATTTAATGCCTACCGTACATTTTACAATTTAAATGCCAGTAGTGTTTCATCAGATCCCAATCAACAATTGGAGCAAATCAATAAGGTTTTAGAAAACGGAATTAAACTAAACACCAGATACAAACTAAGCAAAAGCCTATATTGGCTTAATGGATATCAATTGGTTGAAACCGGAATTATCAATTTCACCAATGTAACCCAACCACCCTACCGAAAAAACATTAAAGGTGTTATTAGAACTAATGCCATTTATTCGGAATTAGACTTCCAAACCAAGAGCCTTAAAGCGAAAGGCGGACTCCGAATAAATCATATAGAAAACATAAACACCTTTAAAAAATGGATTGTTGAACCTCGGGTAAACATAAACTATAAACTTGCTAAAAACATCAACACAGAATTATTGGGCGAATTTAAGAGTCAGTCTACCAATCAAATTATAGATTTAGAACAAAATTTTTTAGGGGTTGAAAAAAGAAGGTGGATATTAGCGAATGAAGATAATCTGCCTATCACCACAAGCAAACAGGCCTCGTTAGGATTTACATACAACCACAACCGATTGTATGTTGGAATCGAAGGATTCTACAAAGATGTAAAAGGTATTAGTACGTTAACCCAAGGCTTTCAAAATGAAGATCAATTTGATGGAGAAATAGGAAAATACAATGTAAAAGGGGTCGAATTTTTAATTAATAAAAAAACAAGCTCCTATAGCACTTGGTTAAGTTATACCTATAATTTAAACAATTACACTTTTAAAACCATTACTCCACCTACTTTTCCTAACAATTTAGACATCACACATCATATTACCTTTGCAGGCACCTACAACTACAAAAAAATAAAATTAGGTGTCGGTATTAATTACCATACTGGAAAGCCCTATACAGAGCCTAAGGAAGGAAACAACGCTTTAGACCTACTTGTATTCCCCAATAGCATTAATTACAAAGACCCAAACAGTAGTAGGCTTCCTTATTACTTACGAACCGATGTTTCTGCCTTGTATAATTTTAGAATAAGCAAAAATACAAAAGCCACCATAGGCGCTTCCGTTCTAAATATTTTAAACAAAAAAAATGTATTAAATAGATACTATAGAGTTTCCCCAGAAAACGAAATAGAAACTGTTGAAAGCATCTCTTTGGGTAGTACCCCTAATATAAGTTTTAGACTGCGATTTTAACCGCTTATTTAAGTTGAGAATTGAATGCAGTAAAATTCAGCATACGTGTAATCACCTCAAATAATTCAGGAAATAATCTTTTAAAATCTAAGGGAGTTTCCACATAGTTTTCCAAGGCTACTGAAAAAAATTCATGGACATTGGTTGTTCCGTACTCCCTAAAATATTTGGTATCTTGAACCCTTTCTAAAAATTTTTCATCACCCAAAAGTGCATTCATTTTTAAAAGACCTCTTCTAAACTTAATCGCTGTACATTTTAAATCGGTTTTAAAATTAAAGACCAAAGCATGGGCAAACTCATGTACACCTAAATTTAAATTATCTGTGCCGTTTTCAAAACCATACAACAAATGTTCCGAAGAAAAAACCAATGTTTTTAACTTGGGGTTGTACTCCCCTAAATGAGATTGTTTGGTTATGGTAGAAAAATATGCCGATGGATAGATCATTATTTTACGAATAGAGGCTATTCTATAATCTTTAAAACCTAGCATTAAAAAGGCCGCTGTTGCAGACAACAATACCTTAATTTTTTCATCATCCTTACTTTTCTCTGCAAAAACAAATTTTTTGTTAGCTCTAAACCTGGAGACTCGCTGCTTAAACTTTTGTTTTTGCTCATAAGTTAACAAGGAATAGGCCGGTAAATTAGCAATTATGAGCTGTTCTTCTTCAAAGGACAATCTAATAGTACTTTTAGATGGCGTTAAAAAATACAAATCTATGGCATAATACAAGACGTACAGCAAATAGGCAAGCATACAAAGTAATGCCACAAATCCAAAAACATCCACGCCAAATTCACTCTCCATTGCTATGCTTTAGGGTTTACATACGCTCTGGAACTTCTATCCCTAATAGCGCAAAAGAAGATTTAATGATTTCACCTACCTTTTTAGATAATTGTACTCTAAATATCTTCTTCTGTAAATTTTCTTCGGGTAGAATAGGTACATTTTGATAAAAGGAATTGAATTCTTTTACCAAATCATAGGTGTAATTTGCGAGTAGGGCCGGACTAAAATTTTGTGCCGCCGATGTTACCACCCCTGGAAAAAGTTGTATTTGTTTTAACAATTCTTTTTCTTTTTCGTGCAATTCCTCGTTACCATTAGGCTCAACAGTGGTGTTATACTCAAAATCTGCCTTCCTTAATATGGACTGAATCCTTGCGTAAGTATACTGGATAAATGGTCCCGTATTCCCTTGAAACTCCACTGATTCTTCAGGATTAAATAGGATGCGTTTTTTAGGGTCCACTTTTAAAATATAATACTTTAAAGCCCCCAATCCAATAATCCGATATAACTCTTGTTTTTCAGTGTCTGAATACCCTTCTAGTTTCCCTAATTCTTCCGAAATACGCGCTGCTGTTGCAGTCATATCATTCATTAAATCATCTGCATCTACAACGGTACCTTCTCTACTTTTCATTTTACCGCTAGGTAAATCTACCATCCCATAACTTAAGTGGAACAATTGTTCTGCCCAAGTATATCCTAATTTTTTTAAAATTAAAAACAGTACATTAAAATGGTAATCTTGTTCGTTTCCTACCGTATACACCATCCCGTTTACATCTGGGTAATCTTTAGTACGTTGAATGGCCGTTCCAATATCTTGTGTCATATACACTGCAGTACCATCTGCACGCAGCACTATTTTTTCATCCAAACCTTCATCGGATAAATCAATCCAAACACTCCCATCTTCTTTTCTGTAGAAAACACCTTTTTCTAACCCCTCATCTACAATGTCTTTCCCTAAAAGATAGGTATCACTTTCATAATAATAGGTATCAAAATCTACTCCTAAGTTTTTATAGGTTACCTCAAATCCATCATAAACCCATTGGTTCATCTTCTTCCATAACGCTACTACTTCTTCATCACCAGCTTCCCATTTACGTAACATTCCTTGTGCTTCCTGCATAAGCGGAGCATCCTTTTCTGCCGCTTTAGGATCAGTACCGGCTGCTACTAAATCTGCTATTTGAGCCTTGTATTCTTTATCAAATTTTACATAGTAATTCCCTACTAACTTATCTCCCTTAAGACCTGTATTCTCAGGTGTTTTTCCTTCTCCATATTTCTGCCACGCCAACATACTTTTACAAATATGTATTCCACGATCGTTAACAATCTGAGTTTTGTATACTTTTTTACCGGAAGCCTTTAAAATTTCAGCAACAGAATAGCCTAATAAATTGTTCCTAATATGTCCTAAATGCAAAGGTTTATTGGTGTTAGGCGAAGAGTATTCTACCATCACAGCATCCGTATTGGTTACCGTAGAATAACCATAATTAGTCGTATCTTTTATATCGTTAAAAAAGTGGAAGTAAAACGCATCACTAATAACTATATTTAAAAAGCCTTTTACAACATTAAAATTTTCTACTTCTTTAACATTCTCTTTTAAATAGCTCCCTATTTGTTCTCCAATAAGTGCAGGATTCCCTTTCACAAAACGTAAAATAGGAAAAACCACAACGGTGATGTCTCCTTCAAAATCTTTCCTCGTAGGCTGAAACTCTACAGTTGGTAGGTCTATATTAAAAATTGATTCAACTGCCTCTTTTACCTTCTCGGTTAACACTTCTTGGATATTCATTATTTTTTGGATATTTAAGCCTGCAAAATTACGACTTTTTTTCTACTACTTTTTTTATGATTCTTTAGCGCTTGGCAAAAATATTTCTGCCATCATGCATCTTGCGCTTCCTCCGCCACAAGTCTCTATCGTTTCCAAAGAACTATGGATAATTTCCGACGATTTTTCAATGATTTGGATTTGACTAGTTGTAAGACTGTGATAGGCAGCAGAACTCATCACCAAATATCTTTTACCACTTTCACCTATAACCTGAAGCATATTGCCCGCAAAAGCGTGCATTTGTTTTTCAGTAATCACAATAACCTCCTTACCATCTTGTTTTAAATGTTTTAAAACATTTTTCATTTCCTTTTTATCATCAATACTGTCCAAACAGATCACCGCAAATTTCTCTCCCATACACATCATAACATTGGTATGATAAATTGGTAAACGCTGCTCTTTTACTGTTTGGTAGGCTGTGAAAATTACGGGAGTATACTCAAAATCTTCACAGAATTCTATAAAAAGTTCTTCATTAGCACGTTCAGATAAAGCACAGTAGGCTTTCTCATTCACCCTATCTATTAAAACACTACCTGTTCCTTCTAAATAAACCCCTTCTTGTTCTGCATTGGTATAATCAATTACGGTATGGATTACAAATCCACTTTCTTCAAGAGTATCCAAAATATCTTCCCTACGCTCACTTCTTCTATTCTCAGCATACATTGGGTATAAGCCTACCGCACCATTGGCATGAAAAGATATCCAATTATTAGGAAAAATAGAATCGGGCGTATCTGGATTTACAGTATCATCAACAACGATTACAGTTACCCCTTTGGCTTTTAAAACGGTAACAAAGTCATCAAATTCGATTTGAGCCTTAGCGTTTATTTCTGCATTTTTAACATTAATACTTTCTTGAAAATAATTGTTAACAGCTGTTTGTTCGTTCATACGAAAACTGACAGGCCTAACCATTAAAATTGTATTTGTAACTTGCATAGTGTATTGGTAAAAAGTGTATTAATTTATAGCTGAGAAGCTAAAATAAATATTTTATTCTCGAATTAAGGGCATTGTACTACAACGCAACAAACCTTCTTGTTTAGAGATTTCTGCATAAGGAATTTCTTCAACCGTAAAACCCGCAGCCCTTAACCAATTATTAAGTCTTGTGAATTTTTGTTCAGAAACAATAACGTTGGTAGATATTGAAAAAACATTACTGTACATAGCATACATTTCATCCGCTGTAATCTCAAAGATGTTTTCCTTTCCAAAATAAGACACCAACCATTGGTATTCTTCTTCATTTACAAAACCATTTTTATGAAGAATAGCTTTATCTATTCCTATGGGCTGAAAACAGCAATCTAAATGTAGTGCATTCTCCTTGGCATTTGTAGATTTACGAAGCTCAAAAGATTTAACTACCTTATTGGGAAACAGTTTTGTAAAATAGGTAACCGCCTCTTTATTTGTTCTTGCAGTTATTTGATCTGCATAATCATCTGCCGTATAGGTACCAATAAAAAGATATTCTTTCCACGGCATCACATCCCCTCCTTCTATATGTACTTCCTCTGGCAGCTGAACAACCTTATCTTTGTTGATCTGCTGCACAACATGTTTTATGGCTAAAAACTCTTCCTCACGATCTGGCAAGATATTCGCTTTAAAGAAAGTATCTCCGATAACAAAAGCAATGTCTCTAGAAAAAATCTGATTGCAATCTTCCAATACCTTAGGTCTAAAAACTTCTACATTGTATTTTTTTAAAACTTTATCAAAGGCATCTATTTCTTTAATCATATCCTTCTCCCTAGGGTAAGTTCCGGCCAAAATATGTTCCAAGGATTTTGGATCATAGGCATCTTCTGCCTTTGGAATAGGCCCACAACTTTCTGCGGTACCAAGAATAACCGCTTTTAGTTTAGAAGTTTCATCGTTAATGTTTAACTGAAGCATACATTTAATTTATTTCAATAATGAAAAGTAATTTTAAGCTTATTAAATAATACTATGAATAAAAAAACTGCCTTATAGCAAAAACGATAAGGCAGTCTTTAAAAAAAAATTACTTTTTTATCTTTTTTCTAAAGGAACAAAAGACCTTTTAGTCTCCCCAACATATATTTGTCTAGGACGACCAATTGGCTCATTTCTCAACCTCATTTCTCTCCATTGTGCGATCCAACCTGGCAATCTACCTAAAGCGAACATCACGGTGAACATTTCGGTTGGTATTCCAAAGGCTCTGTACATAATTCCTGAATAGAAATCTACATTAGGATATAATTTACGCTTTACGAAATAAGGATCCTCTAAGGCTTCTTTTTCTAATTTTTTCGCAATCTCCAAAATAGGATCATCAATGCCTAGATCATTCAGTACTTCATCTGCGGCCTTTTTTATAATTTTAGCTCTAGGATCAAAGTTTTTATATACTCTATGACCAAATCCCATCAATCGAAATGGATCATTTTTATCTTTGGCCTTAGCCATGTATTTTTCTGTATCCCCACCATCAGCTTCAATAGCCTCTAACATTTCTAATACGGCTTGGTTTGCCCCTCCATGTAAAGGTCCCCATAGCGCTGAAATTCCAGCAGACAAGGAAGCAAACAAACCTGCATGAGAAGAACCTACAATCCTCACTGTAGATGTAGAGCAATTTTGCTCATGATCCGCATGCAATATCAATAGTTTGTCTAAGGCATTAATTACAATATCGTTTTTTTCGTATTGATGGTTTGGCCTTTTAAACATCATTTTATGAATGTTCTCCACATACCCTAAAGTATCATCTCCATAATCTAATGGCAATCCTTTTTTCTTACGAAGTGTCCATGCTACCAAGACGGGAAACTTTGCTAAAATCCTCACCATTGCATAGTACATCTCTTTTTCTGAAGATACATTTACAGAAGATGGATTAAAGGCAATTAATGCATTTGTCAAGGAAGACAACACACCCATTGGATGCGCAGATTTTGGAAAACCATCCAAAATTTTCTTCATCTCTTCATCAACATGTGATTCATTTTTTATATCGGTATGAAATTTTTCTAATTGCTCTTTATTTGGTAATTCACCAAAAATCAACAAATAAGCAACTTCTAGAAAATCTGCTTTTTCAGCTAGTTCTTCAATAGAATATCCACGGTATTGCAAAATTCCCTTTTCACCATCTAAAAACGTAATTGCACTTTCACAAGAACCTGTATTTTTATAGCCCGGGTCTAGTGTGGTTAATCCCGTAACAGAACGCAGTGTTTTAATATCAATGGCCAGTTCCTTTTCTGTGCCTTCAACAACTGGGAATTCGTATTTCTTTCCTTGAAATTCTAAAGTAACTTTATCTGCCATTTGTATAATTTACTAATATTATTAATCGAACTGTAAATTTAAGAAAAAGACACAAGTTTATCAATTAGTTACAGCTATTTATACTATTAATAACATATATTTTTTACAAAAAGACACACGGTAGATTATGTTTCCATCAAAAAGGAATTAAAAATCATCAACCTCGCTACAGTATTGACAATATTACATAAAAAAAGCCACTTTAAAAAAGTGGCTTTTACAATAAGAAATAAGTACTCTTATTTTATTTTAAAGGCATCCATTTGTGGGTAATATGCCACTGTGCCTAGTTCTTCTTCAATCCGCAACAATTGGTTGTATTTAGCCATACGGTCAGATCTAGATGCAGAACCTGTTTTAATCTGCCCTGTATTTAAAGCAACTGCTAAATCCGCAATTGTATTATCTTCAGTTTCTCCAGAACGATGCGACATAACAGAAGTGTAGCCTGCATTTTTAGCCATTGTTACAGCTGCAATAGTTTCTGTTAATGTACCAATTTGGTTTACCTTGATTAAGATAGAGTTTGCTATATTATTTTTAATACCCTTAGACAGGCGCTCTACATTAGTAACAAATAAATCATCACCAACCAATTGCACTTTATCACCAATTTTATCGGTTAAAGACTTCCAACCATCCCAGTCGTTTTCATCCATCCCATCTTCAATAGAAATAATAGGATATTTAGCTGATAAATCTGCCAAATACTGTGCTTGTTCTTCTGAGCTTCTGATTACTCCCTTATCACCTTCAAACTTGGTGTAGTCATATTTTCCATCAACAAAAAATTCTGCCGCAGCACAATCTAATGCAATCATAATTTCATCACCCAACTTATAACCGGCATTAGAAACAGCCTTTGCAATAGTATCTAACGCATCTTCTGTACCCCCTGCTAAATTTGGTGCAAAACCACCTTCATCACCAACAGCTGTACTTAAACCTCTGTCATGTAATACCTTTTTTAAATGATGAAAAATCTCGGTCCCCATTTGCATAGCATGTGAAAAGGTTTTGGCCTTTACTGGCATAACCATAAACTCTTGAAAAGCAATAGGGGCATCAGAATGCGATCCTCCATTTATAATATTCATCATAGGAACTGGCAAAGTATTTGCGCTTACACCACCAACATATCTGTACAATGGCATTCCCATTTCATTTGCAGCTGCTTTAGCAACCGCCAAAGAAACACCTAAAATTGCATTAGCACCTAACTTCGATTTGTTTGGAGTACCATCTAAATCGATCATTGTTTGGTCTATTAAGTTTTGCTCAAAAACAGACATTCCAACAATTTCTTCCGCAATGGTAGTATTTACATTGGCAACGGCATTTAAAACACCTTTCCCCATAAAGATATCTCCACCATCTCTTAATTCCACAGCTTCATGTTCTCCAGTAGATGCACCAGAAGGAACTGCCGCTCTACCTAAAACACCATTTTCTGTATAAACATCTACTTCTACCGTAGGGTTACCTCTTGAATCTAATATTTGCCTTGCATGTACATTTATGATAATACTCATTGAATTTTTATTTTTTTAGGTTGATCTAATCTTGATGTAAAGATACGAAAGTGTTACGCCAACAGCCCTCTTTACACTACAACTATCCCAATTATTAACTATAATTTAACCGAAAACGATATCGTATTATTTAGTTCTGATTGTTTTTTATTAATTCAAAAAAATCATCAAATAAATAATTAGAATCATGTGGTCCTGGGCTTGCCTCTGGGTGGTATTGTACAGAAAAAACATTTTTGTTTTTCATTCTTATACCAGCTACAGTGTGATCGTTAAGATGTGTATGGGTAATCTCCAATTCACTATTAGCCTCGGTTTCTTCTCTGTTGATTGCAAAACCGTGGTTTTGAGAAGTTATTTCACCTTTACCAGTAAGTAAATTCATTACAGGATGATTAATACCACGATGGCCATTGTGCATTTTATAAGTAGACACACCATTGGCGATTGCTATTACTTGATGCCCCAAACAAATGCCAAATAAGGTATTATTATTGGCAATTATGTCTTTGGCTGTTTGGATGGCAACCGTAAGTGGTTCTGGATCACCAGGGCCATTAGAAATAAAATAACCATCAGGATTAAATGCTTTTAAATCTTCATAGGTTGCATTGTACGGAAAAACTTTTATATAAGCATCTCGCTTTGCTAAATTACGCAATATGTTCTTTTTAATACCGATATCTAATGCCGCAATTTTATAGGTAGCATTTTCATCTCCATAAAAATAGGGCTCCTTAGCAGACACCTTTGAGGAAAGCTCTAAACCTTCCATACTTGGCACTTTTGCCAATTGCTCCTTTAATCCTTCTATATTATCTACATCGGTAGACATAACGGCATTCATAGATCCGTTGTCTCTAATATACCCTACAAGGGCCCTAGTATCTACATCAGATATCGCAAACAATTTATTTTCATTTAAAAAATCTAGCAAGCTACCATCTGCATCTACTCTTGAATAATCATAACTAAAGTTTTTACATACAAGGCCGGCTATTTTAACAGAATCAGATTCAACCTCTTCATTATTTGTTCCGTAGTTACCAATATGTGCATTGGTGGTTACCATAATTTGTCCAAAATAGGATGGATCTGTAAAAATTTCCTGA
This sequence comes from Cellulophaga sp. F20128, assembly GCF_023015805.1. GTDB lineage: Bacteria > Bacteroidota > Bacteroidia > Flavobacteriales > Flavobacteriaceae > Cellulophaga. The sequence goes on along the minus strand of NZ_JALKBA010000002.1, from coordinate 320,154 downwards.
TACCCCGTCATGCCCGTATTAAAACACACTTCACCAAAGGCAGTGCCCGTAGCATCACCGACCGCTTTACCGTGAAAGATGGTCCCATCTGCTAATAGAATTAGCGCTTTTTTTCTCGTTTGATATTTCACTTTATAAAAATTTAATCCTTATTGATTTTTCAACTGCAAATTAACATAAAAAAAAGGATAAGCTGAAAAACTTATCCTAGTATCTATGATTACTGATGGTAATAATATTTTAGTATTTGTATGACGTCTTCCTCATTTCCAAATTTAAGTTTGTGCGATTTTGCATAGGATTCAACAAGTTTACTATCATCTCCAAAAAACTTTAAAAACTCTTTTTTATTTAATTTTATTTCATTCAGGCTGCCATCTGCAGATCGCATATAATAGTTTTCAAAGTTTTTATACTCCGCTGGCCCTGTTACCACATTTGTTATTACATGCACCGTTGGCTTGGTATACTTAACCACATATTCTTTTAGCAACCTTTCTCCCTTACTATTTTCTGCTAAACTTTCAAAAAATTTATCGTTTACATTAACAAACAATTTATTATTAACTTTTACTTTTTCAATTCCTGAAAAAGTAAATATAGTATCCTTTGACAATTGCGAAACAAATGTTGACTCTAAGGCATTAAAGTTTAAATTGTTAATTTGAAACTCTTTATCACCCACTGCAGAAACCGTAGCCATATTATTCCAAGTAGGAAACAAATACACACTTCCAACAACACCGTCTGTTGTATTGGCAAGTTTTGAAACTATACTACCCCCTCCACCTCCCGACGAAGATGCGGTACCATAACTTAAATAAGTCTGAGCGCTTAAGGCACTGCAGGCAAAAAATGCTAGCACTATTACTTTAATTTTTTTCATAATCCATATTTCTTTATTATTACACACTCCAATTTAATCACAAAAATAGTACCAAACAAGCTATTAGTATCCATAAAAAAAGGGATAGACTATAAGCCTATCCCTTTTTAATACTATATAAAAATAAAAATCATTTTTTTATTCTTCTGAATCATCTGATTTCGTTTCAGTAACTGGCGCTACGGCTTTTTTACTTCTACCTCTTCTAGACTTCTTCTTTTCTTGAGGTTTTCCAACGTTATAAACCTCATTAAAGTCTACCAACTCTATCATGGCCATATCCGCATTATCCCCTAAACGATTACCTAGTTTAATAACTCTTGTATAACCACCTGGTCTATCCCCTATTTTAGAAGAAACTTCACCAAATAAGGTTGTTACAGCATACTTATCTCTTAAGTTTTTGAAAACAATACGTCTGTTGTGAGTTCCTTTCTCAACTGATTGATTATTCTCTGCTTTAGATTTAGTAATTAAAGGCTCAACAAATTGTTTTAAAGCTTTTGCTTTTGCAACTGTTGTGTTTATTCTCTTGTGCTCAATTAAAGAACAAGCCATATTCGCTAACATAGCTTTTCTATGGGCCTTCTTTCTTCCTAAATGATTAACTTTTTTACCGTGTCTCATTATATTATCTTATATATTTCCTTAATGGAAATAAAATTAATCTTTATCTAATTTATATTTTGACAAGTCCATTCCAAAACTAAGACCTTTATTAATCACCAACTCTTCTAATTCAGTTAATGATTTTTTACCGAAGTTTCTAAACTTCATAAGATCGTTTTTATTGAAAGAAACTAGATCACCTAATGTATCAACTTCTGCTGCTTTTAAACAGTTTAGCGCACGAACCGAAAGATCCATATCAACTAATTTTGTTTTTAACAACTGACGCATGTGCAATGATTCCTCATCGTAAGTTTCAGTCTGAGCTATCTCATCTGCTTCTAATGTAATACGCTCATCAGAAAACAACATAAAGTGGTGAATTAAAACCTTAGCAGCTTCTGTTAAAGCATCTTTAGGATTAATTGATCCATCGCTACTGATTTCAAATACTAATTTTTCATAATCAGTTTTTTGCTCAACACGAAAGTTTTCAATACTATACTTTACATTCTTAATAGGTGTAAAGATAGAATCTATAGCAATAGTACCTAAGGCAGCACTTGGCTTCTTGTTTTCTTCTGCTGGTACGTATCCTCTTCCTTTTTCAATAACAATTTCCATATTAATGCTCACTTTAGCATCCATATTACAAATTACTAAATCCGGATTTAATACTTGATAGCCAGAAATAAACTTTTGAAAATCACCAGCAGTAAGCTGATTTTTCCCACTTACTGAGATGGATACAGTTTCTGTCTCAACATCTTCAATTTGTCTCTTAAAACGAACTTGCTTTAAGTTAAGTATCATTTCTGTAACGTCTTCAACAACACCTGGAATAACAGAGAACTCATGTTCTACTTTGTCTATTCTAACAGAAGTAATTGCAAACCCTTCTAAAGCAGAAAGCAATACTCTTCTTAATGCGTTTCCAACAGTCAATCCATAACCAGGCTCTAAAGGGCGGAATTCAAACTTCCCTTCAAAATCGGTAGAATCGATCATTATAACTTTATCGGGCTTCTGAAAATTTAATAATGCCATAGTTGAATCAGGTTGTTTATTTAGAGTATAACTCGACGATTAGTTGTTCTTTGATATTTTCTGGTATCTGAACTCTTTCTGGAATAGATACATAAGCACCTTCCTTCTTTTCAGAATTCCAAGTAATCCACTCGTACACACGGCTATTTGCCGCCAATGCATCTTGAATAGAAGATAATGATTTTGATTTCTCTCTAACACCTACAACATCACCGGGCTTTAAAGAATACGATGGTATGTTTACCAAGTTTCCGTTAACGGTAATATGACGGTGAGAAACTAATTGTCTTGCTCCTCTTCTAGAATTAGAAATCCCCATTCTGTATACCACGTTATCTAAACGAGATTCACACAATTGAAGTAAAACTTCACCAGTAACACCTTTACTACTATTTGCTTTAGCAAATAAGTTTCTAAATTGTTTTTCTAAAATTCCGTAAGAATATTTAGCTTTTTGCTTCTCCATTAACTGGATTGCATATTCTGATTTCTTACCACGGCGTCTTGTGTTACCGTGTTGTCCTGGAGGGTAATTCTTTTTCTCAAAAGACTTATCTTCTCCAAATATCGCTTCTCCGAATTTACGTGCGATTTTTGTTTTAGGTCCTGTATATCTTGCCATTTTCTAAAATTTTGAAAGTGAGATTATGAATTAAGGCTTATCCTTCGATAATCGTAACTACACTTTCTGTGAAATGCCCATTGGGCTATTAATAATTAATTAAACTCTTCTTCTTTTTGGAGGTCTACAACCATTGTGTGGTAATGGAGTAACATCAATAATTTCAGTTACCTCAATTCCAGAATTATGGATTGCACGGATAGCAGATTCTCTACCATTTCCTGGGCCTTTAACATAAACCTTCACTTTTCTAAGTCCAGCTTCATGTGCAACTTTAGCACAATCTTCTGATGCTACCTGCGCAGCATAAGGAGTATTCTTCTTAGATCCTCTAAAGCCCATTTTTCCGGCTGATGACCATGAGATTACATCTCCTTTTTTATTTGTCAAAGAAATAATGATGTTGTTGAAAGATGCAGTCACGTGAGCTTCCCCAACTGACTCAACTATCACTTTACGTTTTTTAGCTGCTTTTGTATTCGACTTTGCCATATTATTTTAGTTTCTAGTTGTTAGTTGTTAGTATTAGAATCCTAAACTTTTACATTTCAGACAGATTCAATCCAACTTCTAAATACTAATGACTTTTAATTATTTAGTTGCTTTTTTCTTGTTGGCAACTGTTTTTCTTTTTCCTTTTCTGGTTCTTGAGTTGTTTTTGGTTCTTTGACCTCTTAGCGGTAAACCAGACCTGTGTCTGATACCTCTATAACAACCAATATCCATTAAACGTTTAATGTTTAATTGAATTTCTGAACGCAATTCACCTTCAATTGTAAACGAAGCTACAGCATCACGAATACGACCTATTTCGTCATCATTCCAATCTGATACTTTAGTATCTTCACTAACTTGGGCTTTCACTAAAATCTCTTTAGCTCTACTTCTACCTACACCAAATATATAGGTTAAAGCGATAACTCCTCTTTTCTGTTTTGGTATATCTACACCTGCAATTCTTGCCATAATTACCCTTGTCTTTGTTTAAATCTAGGATTCTTTTTATTAATTACGTACAACCGTCCTTTTCTGCGCACTATTTTGCACTCGGCACTTCTCTTTTTTATTGATGCTCTTACTTTCATCTTAATATCTATATGTAATTCTTGCTTTAGTAAGGTCATAAGGGCTCATTTCTAATTTCACCTTATCACCTGGTAATAATTTAATATAATGCATTCTCATCTTTCCAGATATATGTGCAGTCACTACGTGTCCGTTTTCTAACTCCACTCGAAACATTGCATTAGACAATGCTTCTATTATAGATCCGTCTTGTTCTATCGCTGATTGTTTAGCCATAACTTATGCTACCTTTCTATTTTTACCACTCTTCATTAATCCATCATAATGTCTATTTAACAAATATGAATTAACTTGTTGTACTGTATCTATTGCAACACCTACCATAATTAGCAGTGATGTTCCACCGTAAAACATTGCCCAACTTCCTTGTATTCCTAAGAATTGAACTACGATAGCCGGTAAAACGGCCAGCAAAGCTAAGAAAATTGATCCTGGTAATGTAATTAATGACATAATTTTATCTAAAAAATCTCCAGTTTCTTTCCCAGGCCTTGTTCCCGGTACAAATCCACCACTTCTTTTTAAGTCATCTGCCATCTTATTTGTTGGCACAGTGATGGCTGTATAGAAATATGTGAAAATTATAATAAGAAATGCAAACAATACATTATAGGCTAATCCAAAAGGATCTTGAAAATTAACTTCAAACCATGAACCTACAGCAGAGGTATTAAAATACTTCCCAATCATTCCAGGTAAGAACATTAACGCCTGTGCAAATATAATTGGCATTACACCAGAGGCATTTAATTTTAATGGAATATACTGTCTAGATCCTGTGATATTCTTTTCATATCCACCAGATGCTGTTCTTCTTGCGTATTGTACCGGAATTTGACGTGTAGCCATTACCAATAAAACAGAGGCTAAAATAACCAAGAACCATAAGATCACTTCCACTAATACCAACATTGGACCTCCACTATTCTCTCCAGTTCTAGATACAACTTCTTGTATAAAAGCCTGTGGCATAGTAGCGATAATTCCAATCATTATCAATAATGAAATTCCATTCCCAATACCCTTATCAGTTATTTTCTCTCCCAACCACATTGCAAATACAGTTCCTGTAACCAAAATAATTACAGCTGGAACCATAAAATCTAATCCTTTACCTAATACAAAAGCGCTATCTGGTACTCCAAATGCTCCTAATCCTAATAAGTAAGCTGGCGCCTGAACCACACAAATACCAATAGTAAGCCATCTTGTAATCTGATTGATAGTTTTTCTACCGCTTTCTCCTTCTTTTTGTAATTTTTGAAGATATGGTATTGCAATCCCCATTAATTGTACCACAATAGATGCAGAAATATACGGCATAATTCCCAACGCAAAAACAGATGCCTTGGCAAAAGCCCCACCTGTAAATGCATTTAACAAACTAAAAATACCTTGATCAGTTCCAGCTGCTAGATTACCCAACTGCTGAGAATCTATCCCAGGAAGCGCAATCTGAGCACCAAAACGGTACACCAATAATAAACCAAGCGTAATAATAATTCTATTTCTTAGCTCTTCTATTTTCCAAATATTGGATAGGGTATCAAAAAATTTCTTCATCTTCCTTTTTAGTGTGATTAAAGACTTATTGCTTCTCCACCAGCAGCTTCGATAGCTGATTTAGCAGTAGCAGTAAATTTATGAGCAGATATTTTAAGAGGAGCTTTTAACTCACCGCCACCTAAAATTTTAACCAACTCATTTTTTCTAACTAATCTATTTTCTACAAGAGTTTCAAAAGTAACTACATCTTTAATAGTTCCTTTCTCTACCAATACTTGCAACTTATCTAGATTGATACCTTGATAGTCTTTTCTGTTTATGTTTGTAAAACCGAACTTAGGCACACGTCTTTGCAACGGCATCTGTCCACCTTCAAAACCAATTTTCTTAGAGTAACCAGACCTAGATTTAGCCCCTTTGTGACCTCTAGTAGCAGTACCACCTTTACCAGAACCTTGTCCTCTACCAACAGTTTTACCTGCTTTATTAACTGCACCTTCTGCAGGTGTTAAATTACTTAAATTCATTACGCTAAAATTATATTAAGCTTCTTCAGTAGAAACTAAATGTTCAACTTTACTTACCATTCCAAGGATATTTGGAGTAGCTTCATGCTCAACAACTTGACCAATTTTTCTAAGCCCAAGAGCCTCTAAGGTTCTTTTTTGTCTTTGAGTTTTTTTAATTCCACTCTTAACTTGCTTTACTTTAATCTTTCCCATTGTTCCTGTTTATCCTTTAAATACTTTTTCTAAAGATATTCCTCTTTGATCCGCAATTGTTCTTGCATCTCTAATTTGCAAAAGGGCATCAAAAGTTGCCTTTACAACATTATGTGGATTAGAAGATCCTTGTGATTTTGATAATACATCATGCACTCCTACAGCTTCCAATACCGCTCTAACAGCTCCACCTGCAATAACACCAGTACCATGAGATGCTGGTTGAATATAGACACGTGCACCACCAAACTTACCTTTTTGCTCGTGAGGTATAGTACCTTTTATTAAAGGAATTCTAATTAAATTCTTTTTTGCATCTTCAATAGCTTTGGCAATAGAAGTAGCTACATCTTTAGATTTACCTAAACCATGACCTACAACACCACTTTCATCTCCTACAACAACTATTGCAGAAAAACCAAAAGCTCTACCACCTTTTGTTACCTTAGTAACTCTTTGAACACCAACCAAACGATCTTTTAAATCTAATCCCGCTGGTTTAACTGTTTCTACGTTTTTATATTTTTGATACATAATATCTTAGAATTTTAGTCCGCCTTCTCTAGCACCTTCTGCTAATGATTTAATTCTTCCGTGGTATAAGTTTCCACCTCTATCAAAAGCAATAGCTTCTATTCCAGCTTTTAAAGCTTTTTCAGCAATAGCTTTACCTACTTGGCTTGCTACTTCTATTTTGGTTCCTTTCCCGTCTATACCCTTATCTCTTGATGATGCCGATACTAAAGTAGTTCCTGCATTATCGTCTATAATTTGAGCATAAATCTCTTTATTACTTCTAAACACCGCTAATCTCGGTTTAGTTGCCGTTCCAAATGAAACTTTTCTAATCCTTCTCTTGATTCTGTGTCTTCTTTCAGTCTTTGATAATCCCATAGTGCTAATTATTAAGCTGATTTACCTGCTTTTCTTCTTAATATTTCTCCAACAAACTTAACCCCTTTTCCTTTGTAAGGTTCTGGTCTACGGAACGCTCTAATCTTAGCCGCTACCTGACCAACCAACTGCTTGTCAAATGATGTTAATTTTATAATTGGATTCTTTCCTTTGTCAGAAACTGTTTCCACTTTTACTTCTGGAGCGATGTCCAAAACTATATTGTGTGAAAAACCTAAAGCCAAATCTAATTTTTGTCCTTGGTTGCTAGCTCTATAACCAACACCAACTAATTCTAATTCCTTGCTCCAACCTTTAGAAACACCTTCTATCATATTAAAGAACAAAGACCTGTACAAACCGTGTCTTGCTTTGTGTTCTTTTGACTCTGAATTTCTTGTTACAACAATTGATCCTTCTTCAATCTTTACCGAAACACCCGAAAACTCTTGAGTTAACTCACCTAATTTACCTTTCATGGTAACTATGTTATCGTTAACTTCTACTGTTACTCCTTCAGGTATCGTTACTGGATTATTACCTATTCTAGACATATTCTTCTTCTTTATAGATTAATAAACGTAGCATAAAACCTCACCACCTACTTTTTCTAATTTAGCTTGCTTGCTTGTCATTACCCCATGAGAGGTTGAAACAACTGCAATACCTAAACCATTAAGCACCCTTGGTAAATCTGTAGAACCAGCATACTTACGCAAACCTGGCTTACTTACTCGTTGTATTTTTTTAATCACAGGCTCTTTGGTTGCTTTATTGTATTTTAAAGCAATCTTAATTGTTCCCTGTACTGCATCTTCAATTACTTTATAACTTAAAATATACCCTTGATCAAATAATATTTTAGTTATTTCTGTTTTTAGATTAGAAGCAGGAATTTCAACTACCCTGTGACCTGCACTACTGGCGTTTCGTATTCTTGTTAAATAATCTGATATAGGATCTGTTACCATTTATAATAATTTTCGGTGACGGTTTTTAACTTCATTGCTAAACCTGAAACCAGTTTATATTTATTTTTGCTAGTTTACCAGCTTGCTTTTTTAACTCCAGGAATCAAACCATTGTTAGCCATCTCTCTGAAAGTTACCCTTGAAATACCAAAAGTTCTCATATACCCTTTAGGCCTTCCCGTTATCTTACATCTATTGTGCATACGAACAGGAGATGCATTTTTTGGTAGTTTTTGCAAGGCTTCATAATCTCCAGCTTCTTTTAAAGCTTTTCTTTTTTCAGCATATTTTGCAACTGTCTTGGCTCTTTTTCTTTCACGGGCCTTCATTGATTCTTTAGCCATACTAATTCTTTTTAAAAGGTAATCCTAGTTCCGTTAATAATGATTTTGCTTCTTTGTCAGTTTCAGCTGTTGTCACAAATGTAATATCCATTCCATTGATTCTATTAATCTTATCAATGTTAATTTCTGGAAAGATAATTTGCTCAGTAACACCTAAGTTATAATTTCCACGACCATCAAAACCTGTAGCTTTAATTCCTTGAAAATCTCTAACACGTGGTAAAGCACTTGTAATTAATCTATCTAAAAACTCGTACATTCTTTCACCTCTTAACGTAACCTTTGCCCCAATTGGCATTCCTTTACGTAATTTAAATGAAGCAACATCTTTTTTAGACATTGTAGAAACTGCTTTCTGACCCGTAATAAGTGTTAACTCATCTAGAGCATGATCAATCAGCTTCTTATCTGCAACTGCCGCACCTACACCTCTACTTAATACTATTTTAGTAAGCTTAGGCACTTGCATAACGTTTTTATATTCGAACTCTTCTGTAAGGGTTCCAACAATACGTTCTTTATATTCTTGTTTTAATCTTGGAGTGTAAGTCATAACTAAATTACTTCATTAGATTTTTTTGAAAATCTCACTTTCTTACCATCTCTAACTTCAAAACCTACTTTAGTTGCTTCACCAGATTTTGGATCAATCAACGATAGGTTAGAAATATGTAATGGTGCTTCTTTTTTAACGATTCCTCCTTGAGGATTGTTTGCACTAGGCTTTTCGTGTTTAGATACTAAATTTGCACCTTCTACAATGGCCTTGTTTTTTACACGATCTACACTAACAACCTTACCTTCTGTACCTTTATGGTCTCCGGTAACAATTCTTACTGTATCTCCTGTTTTAATTTTTAGTTTCATCATTTTTCTGAATATTAAAGTACCTCAGGGGCTAATGATACAATCTTCATGAATTGCTTATCACGAAGCTCTCTTGCAACAGGTCCAAAAACACGTGTTCCTCTCATCTCGCCCGTTGGGTTTAATAATACACATGCATTATCGTCAAAACGAATGTAAGATCCATCTTGTCTTCTTACTTCTTTTTTTGTTCTTACAACTACTGCAGTAGAAACAGCACCTTTTTTAATACCACCGTTAGGTGCAGCATCTTTAACAGATACTACTATTTTATCCCCTACAGATGCATACCTTCTTTTGGTACCGCCCAATACACGTATGGTCAAAACTTCTTTTGCCCCAGTATTGTCTGCCACTTTTAGTCTCGATTCTTGCTGTAACATATTATTTAGCTCTTTCTAAAATTTCAACCAATCTCCAACACTTAGTTCTACTCAATGGACGAGTCTCCATTATTTTTACTGTATCGCCAATATTGCAATCGTTTGTTTCGTCGTGCGCAACATATTTCTTTGTTTTTAACACGAACTTACCGTACATAGGGTGCTTAACACGTTTAACTTCTGAAACCACTATCGATTTCTCCATTTTGTTGCTAGTAACAACCCCTACTCTTTCTTTTCTTAAGTTTCTCTTTTCCATAAAGCAGAACCAATTATTGGTTATCCCTTTTAGTTAATTCTGTTGCTAATCTAGCCACCGTTCTTCTAGTCTTTCTGATTTGAAGTGGATTCTCCAATGGTGTAACAGAATGGGCTAATTTTAAATCCCCAAATTGTTTTTTTTGTTCAGCCAATTTATCTTTCAAATCCTCAACTGATAATTCTTTTACTTCTGATTGTTTCATAATACCGTTAAATTATAAATTAAGCCGAATAATCTCTAGCAACAATAAATTTAGTTTTTACCGGTAATTTCTGAGCAGCAAGACGTAAAGCCTCTTTTGCAACGTCCATAGGAACACCAGCAATCTCAAACATAATTCTACCAGGCTTCACAACTGCAACAAAATATTCTGGTGCACCTTTACCTTTACCCATACGTACTTCTAATGGCTTTTTAGTAATAGGCTTATCTGGGAATATTTTTATCCACATTTGCCCTTCTCTCTTCATAAATCTAGTTGCAGCAATACGAGCAGCTTCTATCTGACGCGAAGTAACAAACTTAGTATCTAAAGATTTTATACCGAACATACCGTTAGAAAGCTCATGCCCTCTTTGCGAAAGTCCTTTCATACGACCCTTCTGCGCTTTACGAAATTTGGTTCTCTTTGGTTGTAACATTTCTATATCTCTTTAAATAATTACTTTCTTCGACGTTGTTTCTTACCACCTTCATTTCTTCCACCTTTGCTCTGTCCTTTAGACATCCCTACTAATGGAGAAAGCTCTCTCTTACCATAAACTTCGCCCTTCATTATCCACACTTTAATACCTAATCTTCCATAAGTAGTATGCGCTTCTTCTAATGCGTAGTCAATATCAGCTCTAAAAGTAGATAATGGAATTCTTCCTTCCTTATAAGATTCTGAACGAGCCATCTCTGCTCCGTTTAATCTTCCAGAAATTTGAATTTTTATCCCTTCTGCATTCATTCTTATCGCTGCTGCTATAGCCATTTTAATAGCTCTTCTATACGAAATTCTATTTTCAATTTGACGCGCAACACTAGCGGCAACAAGATTAGCATCTACTTCAGGTCTCTTAATTTCAAAAATATTGATCTGAACTTCTTTGCTGGTAATCTTCTTTAACTCTTCTTTTAATTTATCTACTTCCTGACCACCTTTACCGATAATAATACCAGGTCTTGCAGTTGTAATAGTAACCGTAACAAGCTTTAAAGTACGCTCTATAATAACTCTAGAAACACTAGCCTTTGCTAAACGAGCATGTATATACTTACGTATTTTATCATCCTCTGCTAATTTATCTCCATAATCATTTCCACCGTACCAGTTAGATTCCCATCCTCTGATGATACCTAGACGATTCCCGATTGGATTTGTTTTCTGTCCCATAGTAATGTCTTAGCTTTGAGTGTTATTGTTAGATTCTAATACCAACGTTACGTGGTTAGAACGTTTTCTAATTCTATGTGCTCTTCCTTGTGGTGCTGGTCTTAACCTTTTCAACATAGCTCCGCTATCTACTCTTATTTCTTTTACAATAAGATCTGCTTCTTCTATATCTGCATCTTCATTTTTAGATTGCCAGTTAGCAATAGCAGAAAGCAATAACTTCTCTACTCTTCTTGAAGCTTCTTTTGAACTAAATTTCAATATAGCCAAAGCTTTTTCTACCTGAACTCCTCTAATTAAATCTGCAACAAGACGCATTTTTCTAGGCGAAGTTGGACAATTGTTCAACTTTGCAAAAGCAATCTTCTTTTTTTCAGCCTTAATTCTTTCGGCCATCTGTTTTTTACGAACTCCCATAGCTTACTTTTTTCCTTTGTTCTTCGCACCTGCATGACCCCTAAAAGATCGTGTTGGTGAAAATTCTCCTAATTTATGTCCTACCATATTCTCTGTTACATAAACAGGAACAAATTGTCTACCGTTGTGTACTGCTATAGTTTGCCCAACAAAATCTGGTGTAATCATCGATGCTCTAGACCAAGTCTTAATCACCGCTTTTTTACCCGATTCAACACTTTGTTGAACTTTCTTTTCTAAACTATAATGAACGTAAGGTCCTTTCTTTAGTGAACGTGCCATTTTTTTCTAATTTTATTTCTTTCTACGTTCTAATATATATCTATTTGTACTCTTAGTTTTAGAACGAGTTCTAAATCCTTTAGCAGGAATACCATTTCTTGATCTTGGATGACCTCCAGAAGCTCTTCCTTCACCACCTCCCATTGGGTGATCTACAGGGTTCATCGCTACCGGTCTTGTTCTTGGTCTTCTACCCAACCATCTACTTCTACCTGCTTTACCAGATACCAATAATTGGTGATCAGAATTTGATATTGCTCCTATAGTAGCCATACAATCCGCTAGAATTAATCTAGTTTCTCCTGATGGCAACTTTACAGTTACAAACTTTCCATCTTTTGCCATTAATTGAGCAAAAGTACCTGCACTTCTCGCCATTACAGCTCCTTGTCCAGGACGTAGTTCTATACAAGAAATAATTGTTCCTAAAGGAATACTATTCAACGGAAGCGCATTTCCAATCTCTGGTGAAGCTGATGCTCCTGAAGAAATTTTCTGATCTACTTCTAATCCGTTTTGAGCTACAATATATCTCTTTTCAGCATCAGCATATTCAACTAATGCAATAAACGCTGTTCTGTTAGGATCGTATTGAATAGATTTAACCGTACCAGCAATTCCTTGCTTATCCCGTTTAAAATCAATTACACGATACCTTCTTTTATGACCTCCACCTTTTTGGCGTATTGTCATTTTCCCCTGACTGTTTCTACCTCCGGACTTTTTTAACGGAGCAAGTAAACTTTTCTCCGGCTTATCAGTAGTAATCGCGTCAAATCCGTTTACTACTCTAAATCGCTGTCCTGGAGTGATTGGTTTTAATTTTCTAACTGACATTTTTTGTCTTTACAGATTGTTATAAAAATCAATTACATCTCCTTCTACCACATCAATAATAGCTTTTTTATAGCTATTTGTTTTTCCGTGCTGCACACCTGTCTTAGTGTGACGTGTTTTACGCTTTGGTCCGTAAATCATTGTTCGAACATTTTTTACCGATACTCCATAAGCTTGCTCAACAGCAGTCTTAATTTGTATTTTATTGGCATCTTGATCCACAATGAAACCATAACGATTATACAACTCGCTATCTGCGGTCATTTTTTCGGTAATTATTGGCTTTATTAACACACTCATTGCTTTTCTATTTGTTTAAGTTCGATACAATTCCCTCTACCGCACCTTCAAATAATACTACACTAGAAGCATTAAGTATTTTGTAAGTGCTTAATTCTGAGTTAATTACAACTTCGGAACGCTTTAAATTGCGAGAGGACAAATATACATTATTATTTGAATCACCCAACACAAATAAAGATTTTTTATTTTCGATACCCAAAGACTTTAAAACTTCCTTAAAATCTTTTGTTTTTGGAGCATCAAAATTAAAGTCCTCAACGACTAAAATTGCTTTCTCATTTTGCTTGATACTGAACGCTGATTTTCTAGCCAAACGCTTCACGTTTTTGTTCAATTTCTGCTTGTAATCTTTAGGACGAGGGCCAAAAATACGACCACCACCTCTAAAAATTGGAGATTTAATACTACCCGCACGAGCAGTACCTGTTCCCTTTTGCTTCTTAATCTTTCTTGTACTACCAGCAATCTCCGCTCTTTCCTTCGATTTGTGGTTTCCTTGCCTCTGATGTGCCAAATACTGCTTTACATCTAAGTAAACAGCGTGGTTATTAGGCTCTATTGCGAAAACTGAGTCAGAAAGGTCTACCTTTCTTCCTGTTTCTTTTCCTTTACTATCTATAACTGCTACCTTCATTACTTCTGAATAGTTACGTAAGCGTTTTTATGACCAGGAACACAACCTTTTACTACTAAAAGATTCTTCTCTGGAACTACTTTATATACTCTTAGGTTTTGAACAGTAACTCTGTCACCACCCATTCTACCTGCCATCTTCATTCCCTTAAATACTCTTGCAGGATAAGAAGCAGCACCAATAGAACCTGGAGCTCTTAATCTGTTGTGCTGACCGTGTGTTGCTTGTCCAACACCTCTAAAACCATGTCTTTTAACAACACCTTGAAAACCTTTACCTTTAGATGTACCAACGACATCTACAAATTCACCTTCTACAAATTGATCTACACCTAATGTATCTCCTAATTTGTATTCACCTTCAAAATCTTGGAACTCAACGACTTTCTTTTTAGGAGAAGTACCTGCTTTTTTAAAATGACCCGTTTGAGCCTTATTAGCACGTTTTTCTGCCTTGTCATCGAAACCAAGCTGAAGGGCACTGTACCCGTCAACCTCTTCGGTTCTGACTTGGGTAACTACGCATGGTCCAGCTTCGATTACAGTACATGGAATATTCTTTCCATTCTCATCAAAGATGCTGGTCATGCCAATCTTTCTTCCAATTAACCCAGACATATTATATTTATTAATTATTGATTACTATTTATTCTTTCACTTTTTGACAAAAAAACAGGGTCAAAAATAATTCAACCCTGAATATATTTTTTTCCGTTTTTCCTTCGCGAAACGCTCAGGACATGTCACCTACCCATATTACAAAGTAGACTTACTAAGAATTAGACTTTAATCTCTACTTCTACACCACTTGGCAACTCTAACTTCATAAGAGCGTCAATTGTTTTTGAAGAAGAACTATAAATATCTAATAAACGCTTATAAGAACTTAACTGAAACTGCTCTCTAGATTTTTTATTTACGTGCGGTGAACGCAATACTGTAAATATTTTCTTGTGCGTTGGTAACGGAATTGGACCCGTAATAACCGCTCCAGTTGTCTTAACTGTCTTTACGATTTTTTCAGCAGATTTATCTACCAAGTTATGATCGTAAGATTTTAATTTTATTCTAATTTTTTGACTCATTTTAGTAAATTTAAGCGGTTAAACCTTTTGCTGCCTTAATAACGTCTTCTGAAATATTTGATGGCGTTTCTGCATAGTGAGAAAATTCCATGGTAGAAGTTGCTCTACCAGAAGATAATGTTCTCAATGAAGTTACATAACCAAACATTTCTGATAATGGCACTTCACCTTTTACAACCTTAGCACCAGCTCTATCATCCATATTACTGATAGTACCTCTTCTACGGTTAAGATCCCCTACAATATCACCCATATTTTCCTCTGGAGTTAACACTTCCAGCTTCATAATAGGTTCCATTACAACAGCTCCAGCAGCTTTTCCAGCAGCCTTATACCCCATTTTAGCAGCTAATTCAAAAGATAGTGCATCAGAATCCACTGCGTGGAAAGATCCATCCTTAAGAACTATTTTCATAGAATCCATTTCATAACCTGCTAAAGGTCCTGCTTTCATTGCAGACTCAAATCCTTTTTGAATTGATGGTATAAATTCTTTTGGAATACGACCACCTTTAATTTGATCAACAAATTGAAGTCCATCACCTTCGAAATCTGAATCCACAGGACCCATTTCAAATACGATATCACCAAATTTACCACGACCACCAGATTGCTTTTTATAAGTTTCTCTATGTGAAGCAGTTTTTGTCAATGCTTCTTTATATTCAACTTGAGGCTCACCTTGATTCACCTCTACTTTAAATTCTCTTCTTAATCGGTCTACAATAATATCCAAGTGAAGCTCACCCATACCAGATATAATTGTTTGCCCTGAAGCCTCATCAGTTCTAACAGTAAATGTAGGATCTTCTTCAGCCAATTTAGCCAAAGCCATACCTAACTTATCTACATCAACCTTAGTTTTAGGCTCAACAGCGATACCAATTACTGGATCTGGAAAATCCATACTCTCTAATACGATAGGATGTTTCTCATCAGACATTGTATCTCCAGTCTTAATATCTTTAAATCCTACTGCAGCACCTATATCTCCTGCTTCGATATAATCGATCGCATTTTGCTTATTGGAATGCATTTGGTAAATACGAGAAATACGCTCTTTTTTACCCGATCTATTGTTTAATATATAAGAACCAGCATCTAAACGACCTGAATATGTTCTAAAGAATGCCAAACGACCAACAAATGGATCCGTTGCAATTTTAAATGCCAACGCCGCAAACGGCTCTTTAACACTTGGCTTACGCGTAATTGCTTCACCAGTATCTGGATGAGTACCTACAATATCTTCCTTATCCATAGGAGAAGGTAAGTATCTACAAACAGCATCTAATAAAAATTGAACCCCCTTATTCTTAAATGAAGAACCACAAATCATTGGTATAATAGCACGATCCATAACAGCAGCTCTTAAAGCAGCATGTACTTCTTCTTCTGAAATTGAATCTTCATCCTCAAAGAATTTCTCCATAAGGTTTTCATCATATTCAGCAACAGCTTCAATTAAAGCAGCTCTATACTCCTTTACTTCAGCTTTCATTTCTTCAGGAATTGGCACTTCATCAAAAGTAGCTCCAAATCCTTCATCATGCCATACAATAGCTCTATTCTTTGCTAAATCAACAATACCTCTAAAATCAGACTCTTCACCTATTGGCAAAACAATTGGCACTGCATTAGAACCTAACATTGTTTTAACCTGCTTACAAACCATTAAAAAGTTTGATCCCTGACGGTCCATTTTATTTACAAATCCTATACGAGGCACTTTGTAGTTATCCGCTAATCTCCAGTTAGTTTCCGATTGAGGCTCAACACCATCTACAGCACTAAATAAGAAAACCAAACCATCTAATACACGTAAAGAACGATTTACCTCTACAGTAAAATCTACGTGACCTGGAGTATCAATTATATTAAAATGATAATCCATTGTTTCTGGCAATGGTTCTGCATTTTCCATTGGAAACTTCCAAGTACATGTAGTAGCAGCAGAAGTAATTGTAATACCTCTTTCCTGCTCTTGCTCCATCCAATCCATTGTTGCAGCACCATCATGTACTTCACCAATTTTATGACTTACACCCGTATAAAATAATATACGCTCTGTAGTTGTAGTTTTCCCAGCATCAATATGCGCAGCAATACCTATATTTCTTGTATATTTTAAATCTCTACTCATTTATCTAGAATCTAAAATGTGAGAATGCCTTGTTCGCTTCAGCCATCTTGTGCGTATCCACTCTTTTCTTAACCGCAGCACCTTCTTCTTTAGCCGCAGCTAAAACTTCAGCAGCCAATCTCTGAGCCATTGATTTTTCATTTCTCTTACGAGAATAACTAATCAACCACTTCATTGCTGTTGAGATCTTACGATCTGGTCTAATTTGCATTGGAATCTGAAAAGTAGCTCCACCAACTCTTCTACTACGTACTTCTACGTGTGGCATTACATTAGACAATGCTTCTTTCCACAATTCTAAAGCCGATTTTTCTTCATCGGTATTTTTTTCTTCTACGATCGCTATTGCATCATAGAACACCTTAAAGGCAACTGATTTTTTACCATCCCACATCATCATATTAACGAAACGCGTCACTAATTGATCATTAAACTTTGGATCTGGTAAAAGAGGCCTCTTTTTTGCCTGTTTTTTTCTCATTTCTTCTCTTTAAAAGTTTTTATTACTTCTTAGGGCGTTTTGCACCATATTTAGACCTACGTTGTGTTCTTCCTGCAACACCTGCGGTGTCTAAGGCTCCCCTAACGATATGATATCTAACTCCTGGCAAATCTTTTACCCTTCCGCCCCTTACTAATACTATCGAGTGCTCTTGTAAATTGTGACCCTCTCCTGGGATGTAAGCATTCACTTCTTTTCCATTTGTCAACCTTACCCTTGCAACTTTACGCATTGCAGAGTTTGGTTTCTTTGGAGTAGTTGTGTAAACACGTGTACAAACCCCTCTTCTTTGAGGACACGAATCCAAAGCAGCCGATTTACTCTTCTTAGTAATTGAGACCCTTCCTTTTCGTACTAATTGTGAAATTGTTGGCATACTATATTTATATGTATCTAAATTTTTTCCCTTCTTTTAAGGGGCGCAAATGTAGTAATATTTCAGTATAATTCAAACTTCAAAGGAAAAAATATTCTTTTTTTTTCCAAGACAGCCCAAATCCCCCTATATTAAGGTAGCCTCTAGAATGTTAAAAACTGTAAGAAATTAAGTCTAAACAACCTATAAAATTGGGCCTAATTTTAAAACATTAACCTAACTTATAGCGATTAATACAACAAAACAATGATTTGCATGCAAAATTTAACGGTGATTTAACATTAATTTAAAAAGAGAGACACCAGTGTTTTAAGGGGATTGAAAGAATTAAACCAAAATAAAGCAAATATTAATTTGATTATTAACTTTAATTTAGGAATTTTGGCGTTGACTAATTCAAATAATTTTAACAATGAGAACAAAACAAAGAGGAATCTTAACGCTTGTTTTAGCGTTTATTGTGCACTTAACTTTTGCACAGCAAAAAACGGTTTCAGGTAAAGTCACCGATCAAGATGGCTTACCGCTACCTGGAGTAAACATTTTAGTAAAAGGAACACAAAATGGAACACAAACCGGATTTGAAGGTGAGTATTCTATTTCCGGAAGTGTTGGACAAGTTTTAGTATTCACGTATGTGGGACAAAAACAAACAACACGTACTATCGGAGCTTCTAACGTAATTGACTTACAGATGCAAGAAGATGCTCAAGCGTTAGAAGAAGTTGTTGTTACCGCTTTGGGTATCGAAAGAAAGCCTAAAGAATTATCGTATTCCGTACAATCAGTTAAAGGAGATGACGTAACCAAAACAGAATCACCAAATGTTGCTACTGCAATGGTTGGTAAAGTTTCTGGTTTACAGATTAACACAACCAATAACAGTGTTAATCCTTCTACTAGAGTTGTATTACGTGGTAACAGATCACTATTAGGAAACAACGAAGCACTTATAGTGGTAGATGGTTTCCCTTCAAGTAGAGGTGTGTTAGACAGAATTAACCCTAACGATATTGAAGACATCAGTGTATTAAAAGGAGCAAACGCTTCTGCATTATACGGATCTGATGCAACGAATGGTGTAATTGTAATTACAACCAAAAGTGGTGATGGTAAATTAAAAGTTACTTATGATTCATCATACCAATTAGAAAGAGTTGCTTATTTACCTGAACTTCAAGATCAATTTGGTGCTGGTGGTTTTCCTGATGGGACTTTGTACCCACTAGAAAATGTTAACTGGGGTCCAAGATATGATGGAAGACTAGTAGAAGCTAGTGAAACTTTAGATGATGGTAGTGTTTGGTTAGTACCTTTTACTCCTATAAAGAACAATCACAAAAATTTCTTTAACACGGGTAGCACAATGCGTCACGGTGTGACCTTAAGTGGTGGTGATAAAGATGGTGATTTCCTTTTATCTTTAGACCAAACCAATGTTGAGGGAACTGTACCAAAAGATCGTTACAACAGAACCAACATGCGTTTAAAAGCTGGTAAGAAATTTAATAAATTAGAAGTTGGCGGAAACGTTTCTTTCTTTAGATCTTTTTCTGACAATGTTGGAAGCGGTGGCCGTCAAGGCAGACCAGTATACTGGAACGTTTTAAATACGCCATTACACATTCCTTTAGCAGAAATGAAAAACTGGAGAACTGGAGAGTTTACAAGAAATGAAGTTTCGTATTACCGTTTTTACGAGAATCCTTACTTTATCATTGATACTCAGAGAGAAAATAGTGAATACACAGAATTCAATGTTTTAACCGATGTTACTTATCATATAAATGATTGGATTAAGGCAACGGTACGATCTGGTTATACTGCTGGTTTCAGCAATTTCAAAAGAGAATTCGGTGCATTTACTTATGCATTTCATTTAGCAAATACCTATTCAGAAATGGATCCTTATGGTGCTAGCACTTTAGATCAAATTTCAAATTCAACGAGATTCAACAATGATATCTTAGTGAATTTCGACAAAGACATTAATGAAAATTTTGCGTTGAACCTTACTTTAGGTCATAACGTAAGAATTGAAAGTTCTAAATCTGTCAATGTAAGTGGTAGCAATTTAATTATTCCAGATTTCTATAATGTTTCTACAAGAACAGGAGAATTAGGTGGTGGTGAAGGATCTAGTAATTATAGAAAAATAGGTGTTTATGCTGATTTAACAGTAGG
This sequence comes from Cellulophaga sp. F20128, assembly GCF_023015805.1. Lineage (GTDB taxonomy): Bacteria > Bacteroidota > Bacteroidia > Flavobacteriales > Flavobacteriaceae > Cellulophaga. Next base: position 299,815 of record NZ_JALKBA010000002.1, on the reverse strand, counting down.
ATTTAAAGATTATATCTTTTTAAATGCAACAGCTAGAAACGACTGGTCTTCTACATTGCCTTCAGACAATAGATCTTTCTTTTATCCAGGTGCTGGTGTTTCATTTGTAGCTTCTGATGCCTTCCCTGCAATAACAAGCAGCAAAGGATTAAGCTATTTAAAAGCTAGTTTTAATGCTACACAAACAGGTAGTGATCCAGGAGTTTATGCAATTAACCAATCCTTTTCAGCTCCAGGAAACTTTCCATATGGCCCAATAGCTGGTTTAAGTCAATCTGGTAGAGATGCCGATCCTGAACTAAACCCAGAATTTACAACTTCTTACGAAGGTAGTTTAGAATTTGGTTTATTTAGAAGTCGTTTAAACGGTAGTGTTACTCTTTACCAAACAAATTCTACAGACCAAATAATCCCTGTAAACGTTTCTCTAGCTTCAGGTGCTTCTAGTAGTTTAATAAACATTGGTGAAGTAGAAAACACAGGTTTAGAAATTGATTTAAAAGGTACCATAATTAGAGCTGAAAACTTTAAGTGGGACTTAGGTGTAAACTACACTGGTTACGAGTCTAAAGTTATATCTTTAGCTGATGGTGTTGAGGAATTAAACATTGGTGGTTTTAGTGACGCACAAGTTGTTGCTAAACTAGGAGAACCTTTTCCATTAATAAGAACATCTGCTTATGAAAGAGATGATTTAGGTAGAGTAATTGTAGATGGCGATGGAGACCCAATACAATCTAGTGAGTTAACCATACAAGGTAAAACAGCTCCAGATTATGTTGTAGGTTTAAACACTACGTTTACATTATTCAAAAATTTTAGTATCTATGCAGTTGCTGATTACAGAACAGGTCATGTATTCTTTAACGATATTGTAAATGCATTAGAATTCACAGGTTTAACTCAACACAGTGTTACAGCTGGAAGACAACCATTTGTTTTTCCAAATTCATCCTATTCTAATGGATCAGGTGGCTATACAGCAAACACAAACAGATTAACTTCTGGTGGTGGTAATGCTTTTTGGGATTCTTATGGTGATGTTAGAGAAAACTATATAACAGATGCAACTACTTTAAAAATTAGAGAACTTGCATTGGCTTATAATTTTGATAGCGATGTATTAGATCAAATGGGCATACACCAAATGAGTTTAGGTGTTTTTGGTAGAAATTTATTCACCTTTAGACCAAAAGATAATGTATATACAGATCCTGAATTCAACTTTACAACTGGTAATGCAGTTGGTGTAGGAACTCAATCACAAACACCTCCTACTAGATTATATGGTGTAAACTTAAGTGTAACATTCTAAAAAAAAAATGATGAAAACAAAAAATATAATAAAATCATGCGTTTTGTTATTATCTTTCGGGATGATGACGGTAAGTTGTAATGATTTTTTAGATGTAAATGATAACCCAAACAGCCCGTCAATTTCCTCTCCGAGTTTGGCGTTGCCTGTAGCGCAGCAATCCTTTGCTTCGTTAAATGCGATAAGCAGTATCAATATTGGACAATATTTTGTTTACAATTGGACAACACCATCAAACTGGTCTGCCAATCAAGACTTAATTAGATACAATTTAACGACGAATTTTGGGACTACTCTTTTTGAAACTCCATATGCTTCAATCTTTAAAGATTTAACATATATTCAAAACTATGAAGATCCAACAGGAGCTGTTGACTATAGCGCTTATAACGTTATGGCTATGACCATAAAAGGTTTTCAATATCAGTATTTAGTAGATTTATACGGTGATGTACCTTATACAGAAGCAAACTTAAGAGGAGCGAATACCACTCCAGTTTATGACGATGCTGAATTTGTTTACAAGGCTAATATCGATGTATTAACAGAAGCTGCAACCTTAGCATTAAACCTGCCTGGGAATGCAGAAAATCCTGGAGACCAAGACATCATCTTTGGCGGTGATATGGATGGCTGGGCTGCTTTTGCCAATACTGTAAAACTACGTATGTTAGTTCGTTTAAGTAATACGGGTCAAGATTCGTACATTAACGAACAAATTGCATTGATAAATGCGAATGGCGCGGGATACATTACTTCTGACGTAGTTGCTAATCCTGGTTATATCGATGATAGTGGCAAGCAAAGTCCATTTTATGGTTCATTTAGAAATGCTTCCACAGGAAACGAGACTGATCGTGGTGATTATACAGTTGGAACTGATTATACCATTGATTATCTAATTAATACAAGTGATCCTAGATTGGAAAGAATTTATGCTGAAGCTGAAAATGGCGGTTACATAGGTGCAGAACAATCTACTATACTTCCTGGAACAGGATTTACTGCAGATGATTTATCTAAGGTAGGCCCAGGTCTATTAACAGATTCTTCTCAAGATCAAGTAATCATGCTTTTATCTGAAGCTCTATTTTTACAAGCAGAAGCAACGGTTAGAACATATCTTCCAGGTGCAGATGCTGCCGCCCAGGCGCTTTACGAAGAAGCAATTGAACAATCTTTTGTTTATTTAGGAGTTACAGATCCTATTGTGGAAGCGCAAACATATTACGCTCAACCTTTAACAAATATTAGCTGGGGTTCATCTGCTGACAAAGTTCGTGCTATTATTACACAGAAGTGGATTGCCTTAAACGGTACTTCTTCATTGGAGTCTTGGATAGAACTTACTAGAACTGGATTTCCTTCTGGACTCCCAATTCCTGCTGAGTCTGATGGTGTTAGACCTGTAAGGTTATTATACCCTGCTTCAGAATTGGCAAGGAATGCAAATAATGTTCCTACACAAACGGCTACAGATGCCTTTACTAAAAATCCATTTTGGAAATAAAATATAAAAAAATGAAAAAAAACATATTTAAATTAAGCTATATCACAGCCATCTTAAGTGTATTCTTAATGGTTTCTTGTGATGCAATCCTAGAAGAGGATATAACCGATTTTGGAAAAGGACCAATAATTGTACAATTTTCAACAAAAAGTATTTCAAGTAACTTTTTACAAGATGAAAACAATGTAGTATACGATTATATAATTCCGATAGAGTACCAAGGAAAAGATGGTTTACCATTATCTGAAGATGTAACAATCACTATTGGTGTTGCTGCTTCTAGCGAAGCAACTGAAGGAGTTGAATTTAGTTTATCAGAAACTTCATTTACCATCCCTGCTGGAGAAAAAACAGCTACTGCCTCTATAAAAGTTAATTCGGAGAATTTGGATTCCAATGACCCTAAAAAATTAGTTTTAGAGATTCTAACGTCTTCTCAAACAGTTTCTGACAAGAATGAGACGGAAATTGTTCTACAGGCTATTTGCCCTTCTGCATTGCAAGGGAATTACACCTATAGTAATGGTACGCAAAAAGATGCATCTATTACCGTAACAGGTTCTGGTACTTATGCAATAGAAAGAGATAATGCTTTCGGAGGTACCTACCCCTTCTACATTTCTGATGTATGTGGTGCTATTACTGTTACTGGTGGGTATTTAAACGATAACTTCGGAATACCTGTTAGTGGATCCGCTGTTGTTGATGAAGCAACTGGAGTAATGACCATTACCTACACTGCAGACGGATACTTTGAAAACAGAGTAATGATTCTTGTACCTAATTAATAATTAGATACATATTAAAAATAGAGGCCACCAAAAGGTGGCCTTTTTTTATGCAAATTAATTAAGTTTTGTAAACCAAATATTTAAAGCTTTCCGCTACCTTTGTCTCATGGAAAAAACGACTCAAGTTTACGGTATAAGAGCAATTATAGAAGCCATTAACACCAATGAGCCCCTAGATAAGGTTTTTGTTCAAAAAGGCTTAAAGGGAGACCTTTTTAAGGAATTGGAAAATTTAGCCAGAAAAAAAGGGATTAGTATTTCTTATGTACCGGTAGAAAAATTAAATCGGTTAACCAGAAACAACCACCAAGGGGTTGTTGCCAGTATTTCACCCATTAATTTTCATAACTTTGAGGAATTGGTAGAAAAGGTAATCGCCAACAAAGAAGCTCCCTTATTTCTATTACTAGATCAATTGTCTGATGTGCGCAACTTTGGCGCCATAATTAGAACAGCGGAGTGTACTGGTGTAGACGGTATTATTATCCAGAAAAAAGGAGCTGCACCTGTTACAGCGGACACTATTAAAACTTCTGCCGGAGCCGCATTTAAAGTGCCTATAGCCAAAGTAAATCACATAAAAGATGCCGTACATTATCTACAGGCATCAGGAATAAAAATAATAGCTGCTACAGAGAAAACCAACAAAACAGTCTACGATGTTACCTTTACAGAAGGTTGTGCCATTGTAATGGGCTCTGAAGATGTTGGTATTTCACCCTCCATAGTAAAGGCTGCAGATTACACAGCCAAATTACCCCTACTAGGCGAAATAGAATCGCTAAACGTTTCTGTTGCTTGTGGTGTATTTTTATATGAAGTAGTAAGACAAAGGCAATTGTAGCTTATTGTTCCTTTTCCTCCTTTTTATAGTGATAGGTAATTTTAATATCCTCATCAAGTTCAATATTCGCTGGGTCTGAATCAATAAAATTACCATCTTCATCAAAATGGCGTAAAAATTCATCTGCTTTTTCATCATAATCATCTAACTCCCATGCGTATTTTTTAGGTCCAGGAATTTCGGCCTTTATAAAAATAGCAAATAGAAGTCCCGTTAGAAATCCGCCCAAATGTCCTTCCCATGAGATCCCCTCCTTAATGGGGAAAATATACCACAACATACTTCCATAGACAAAAACTACAAATAAGGACAATGCTATTAATCGATAATATTTGGTGAAAACTCCTTTAAAAAATATAAAACTAGCCAACAAATATATAATTCCACTAGCGCCTATATGATACGATGGTCTACCAATTACCCAGGTCATGAGTCCCGCAAGTATCCCTCCCCAAAACAACACCTTAAACCATACAGACTTATAAAAATACACCAAGGCCGCACTTAAAACTACCAAGGGTAGTGTATTACTATACAAATGCTCTGCAGACCCATGAATAAAGGGACTAAAAAGTATGCCCTTTAAGCCGCTAACACTTCTGGGGTACAATCCAAAACTATTGAGATTCACCTTAAATTGTATCTCAATCCAGAATACAATCCAAATTGTCAATACAGCTACCATAGGCACTAGAATTACGGCGTTTGAAAACTTAAAATGGTTGTTGTCTATCATACCCTCTAATTTACTACAATCTTGCAATGATTTAACCAAAAATTACAAATCTGCTAAATTGTCATTTAGATTATATTTACTTTTACACTATGAACGAACCTTTAGCAGAAAGAGTACGCCCAAAATCTTTAGAAGACTATATTAGCCAGAGCCACTTGGTGGGCGAAAATGGTTCCTTAACCTTCTTAATTAAAAAAGGCATCTTACCCTCCTTAATACTTTGGGGACCTCCTGGTACAGGAAAAACAACACTTGCTACTATTATTGCCAATGAAGTAGATAGACCTTTTTATACATTAAGTGCTATTAACAGTGGTGTAAAAGACATTCGGGAAATTATTGAAAAAGCAAAGCAAAGTGGCGGACTATTCACAACCAAAAATCCAATTCTTTTTATTGATGAAATTCATAGATTTAGCAAGTCACAACAAGATTCCCTTTTAGGGGCTGTTGAAAAAGGATGGGTAACCCTTATTGGTGCAACCACAGAAAACCCCAGTTTTGAAGTTATTCCTGCTCTTTTAAGTAGATGTCAGGTTTATATTTTAAATCCCTTTGATAAAAACAATTTAATTGCGCTATTAGAAAGAGCAATCAAAAAAGACAAGCATTTACAGACTAAAAACATTGAACTAAAAGAAACGGAGGCCTTATTAAAATTATCTGGTGGAGATGGCAGAAAACTTCTTAATATTTTTGAACTACTCGTAAATTCTGAAGGTTCGGACACCATCATCATAACAAATGAACTTGTTTTAAGTAAAGTACAGAAAAATACCGTTTTGTATGACAAAACTGGTGAACAACACTATGATATTGTTTCTGCATTTATAAAGTCTATTCGTGGTAGTGACCCCAATGGAGCCGTTTATTGGTTAGCTAGAATGATAGAAGGTGGTGAGGACGTTAAATTCATTGCGCGGAGAATGTTAATTGCCGCCTCTGAAGATATCGGAAATGCAAATCCGACCGCCTTAGTAATGGCTAATACCACATTTCAGGCAGTAACCACAATTGGCTATCCTGAAGCCCGTATCCTATTGAGCCAATGTGCCATTTACTTGGCCACCTCAGCAAAAAGCAATGCGAGCTATGAAGCTATAGGCAAAGCCCAACAAATGGTTAAACAAACAGGAGATTTATCCGTGCCTCTACCCCTTAGAAATGCACCTACAAAACTTATGAAAGATTTAGGCTATGGTGACAATTACAAATATGCCCATAATTATGAAAACAATTTTGTAGCTGCTGAATTTTTACCTGATGAAATTTCTGGCACCTCTTTTTATATCCCGGGCAATAACAATAGAGAAAAAACGATCAAAGAATTTTTAAAGAATAGATGGAAAGACAAATACGAGCTTTAGAATTTTATAGTTAGTTCTTTAGAGATTAATTGGGCGTTGCTATCGTAATACTCAAAAAACCATTTTCCTGCCTTATTTATCACAACACCCTCATTTTCATTATTTGATGCCATAAAGTACCCCTGTACTGTAGTTTTATATATTTTATATTCAATCTTTGGGGTGCTATCTACCAATTGAAATCCGTTAGCAATCTCTTGAGCGTATAAAACACCATCTGACACCGTGTTTATAGCTACAGCATTTGGTATCACTGTATTTGATTCCTCGATAGAAGTAGCACTACCGTTCTTTACTTCTACCTGCTTTACATCGTCCTTAAAACGTACAACTATAGGCTCTTCTAATACCTCTTCTACTTGCTTGGCTGCATAACTATAGCTTATACCATTAAATGACGTAAAAGCATCTCTTATAGCTTCATTATACGATTTTTGAAACATTTTTTCTTTGCTTCTCCCTTCTTTGGTGATAAACACCTCATCAGAATTACAATCCTTCAAAACTATCTTTGTTTTGGTGGTGAACATATTAGATTCGTTTTCTAAATCGGCTACCAACCCCAAACATCGATTGGATTTTAAATCTTGAGGTAAGGCATCATCATAGACTACAGTATACCCCTTTTTCGAAAACAAATATTTTAATAATGCACTCGTCCTATACTCATCTATCACTTTAAAACTACTCAATTTTTTTGGGACTATAATATATTTATAATCGTTAAAGTTTTGTGCAGAAGCTAAAACGGTGCATAGAAAACCGAAACACAACAACATTTTTTTCATAGGGCTTAACTAAATTAATTCTTGCCCCAAGATATGACATTAATTCCTAACTGAAAAGAAGCATACTTAGAAGCTGCTATATTTTGGTATGACAAAAGGTTATCTGCCATTGCATAAATATTTACAGGGCCTATATTAAAATTAGCACCAAAACCTATATTGGTTGCAGAGAACTTGTCTATGGTATAGGTAGTTTTAAGTCCTATGTTTTTACCAAAGTTTTTTTGATAGAATGCAGTCAATGCCGATTGCGGACCTTTTGGTCTATTTATCACATAAATCTGAGCACCAACGCCATTGGCATACCCTAGATTATTTTTAGTTTTTACAACCGAACAATTACAATCATCTCGATAAGGTATTTGTTCTCCAAAATTATATCGAATTGAACCATTAAGTTTTGTTGGTCTAAATGATATATAAGAATCATTGTTTTCTTCATACGGCAATAACTCTTTCACCTCATCCACTAAATCTTGCCAAAAATCTGCACTTGCATTAACGAGGTCTTCCGGTAATTTTACTTCTACGCCTTCTATGGTTGTTTGCCCCTTAAAAACATAATTTTTTACATCTCCAGAATGAGAAATAAACCCTAGGTCTAAAATACTGGCGGTTACTACGGTTTGTTTATTTAGGTTATAGGTAAGTCCAAAATCTACACCTACTCCTAAATCGCCCCCAAATAATCCTCTTTTGGAAAAAACATTCCCAATTCCGGTGTTATCATCTGCTGCCTTTCTGAAACTTTCTATTCCTGCTGTTTGCACCATCATATCGGCTACCAAGGTAGAAGCCAATAAATTATTTTGACCTTCTGTAGTTACAAAATACCCGCTATTTTTAGTTGATTTGAATGAAAAAATACTTGAATACAATTTGCCTCTTATTCCTAAAACAAGATCACTATTTACTCTTTTATTTAAGCCAAAGTGAAATACATTGACCATATCACCCCTAGTCTTCAAGTGCGACAAATCAAACCTTTGATTTAAACGACCTGCATTTCCTTCAAAACCTAAAATGGCATAATCTTTAAACCAATAACCTATAGCATCCCCTTCGTTATATAGCCCAAAGGAATAAAAATTATCAGGATTCTTTTTTCCTCTAAAACCAACACTTATCAGCTCTAATTGATACGTACCACTTAACTCATCTCTAACACCCATTCCATACAGTGCACGCTCTCTAATTTTATCATTAATATCTATACCGTCATTTGCAAAAAAATCGTTCACACTTGCTCCACTAGACCCTGCCTGAAAAGAAATCCCCGACAATAAGGGAATTCCAACATAACTCTTGTACCCAATTTCTACCCCTGGATTTAGTAGCAAGGCTTGGGGAATTTCATTAAAATCATACAACAACTGCTTGTTTTGGGCACAAACAAACATAGTACAACATACAAACAGAAAACAAAAACAGCTATTTCTCATCGTACCCTGACTTTAAATCTGGCACTAGACCTAAAAATAAGCTTAGGGTTGGCTATACTAGATACACTAGAATTGTCTCCTAAGTTATTTGCACTAAGCCGTAAACCAGAAGTATTTCTTATAATATCTAAGGATCGCATACTTGCCCCTCCATAGAATATTTCTACATCGGTTGTTTCAGTCGCTTCTGCCTCAATATCTAACTCAATTGTATCCAAAACCACCCCATCATCATCTACCAATTCTATGGTTACTCTTGCAGGTTTGCTGGTGGTATTTTCTAACTGGAAGCTTATAGAACCTTCTATAACCTTATCTGAAAAATAATCAGTTTTAAAGGCATCAAAATTAAAGTCGTTTGAGTAAAATATTCCCGGGGAATCATTAATGAGCTGTTCTGTGGTCTCAAAATAAAAAATACTGGCCTCTATAGTAGGTGTAATGACAATAGCTTCAGTTTGATTAAAATTTTGTTCTTCAATACAAGAATAAAAAGTAAGCAACAAAAAAAGTATACTGCAAAAAAAACGGAGGGTTTTCATTTCAAATAGAGTTATAACGTATCCTATAAATAATAACTCTACAAATACTTTTTTATTTCATCTAACGAATGTATTATACTACAATGCGTATGCAACGGTTCCCCATGGGCATTAAAGTGCAAGGCGTACAAACCAACCTCCTTTGCTCCTAAGATATCTGCTTCCAAGCTATCGCCTATCATAATAGACCTACTTGCTACAGTTTCTGCCTTATTTAAGGCCATTTCAAAAATATACGGATTTGGTTTTTTTACACCTGCCAGTTCCGAATTTATCACTACATCAAAAAAACCATCAATATTAGAGTTTTTTAGTTTCCTTTCTTGCACATCGTTAAAACCATTGGTAATAATATGTAATTTATAATCCGTTTTTAGATATTTCAACACCTCTATAGCACCCGGAAACAAATGGTTGAACGATGATAAATGAGCAATATATTCGTCTGCCAACAAATGGATAAGTTCATCCGTAGCCTTATAACCCAAGGCATCAAAAACTGACTTTAATCGTTGGTAACGCAAATTTTCTTTAGATATTTTTTCTTCCCTAAACATTTTCCAATATTGAAAATTGATTGGAATATATACCTTTAAGAAGTCATCTACATCTACAAATACATCATTCTCTGATAGTATCTTTTGAAAGGTTAATGCCGAGTTTTTTTCAAAATCCCAAAGTGTATGATCCAAATCAAAGAAAACATCTGTAACTACTTCTTTATACATTGTATTTTTTTATAACAGTTTCATATACACTCATCCAGTCTATTTTACTTTTCTCCCCTAATAATTCATTGGAAAAGACAATTACAAATTTTCCATTAACACGCTTTAAGGTGGCATACAATACTGTCAATTTCTTTATAATTTCATCCTTATTTTTTAAATGACCCATTGCATAATTATGCACTGAAAAAGGATGAACGCGAATGGGTTGTTGCGACTCTAGGTAAATGTCATAAAAGAAAAAAGGTGTACACGTACCAGCTCTAAACCCAATTTGATGGGTATATCCCATTGTAAAATCTTCTCTAAAATCAGCATCAACCAAATCTCTATAGGTAGTAGGAATATCTATTCTGTTATACCGAAACCGTACATACTTGATTGGTCTATTGATAACAGCAGCTAATTTTCTTTTCTCTTCTTTTAAAATTTCCAGATTTGAAAAAGAATTATAGGAAGCGGACAAAGATACTACACTGTAATCTGCAACAGATTTAATTAAATATTTAAATTTATTATTGCTCGTAGAAATGTTTTTGTCGAAAGTAGAATAATCTGCAAATTGAAAAAAGAACATACTCTTTGTAGCGTTCTTTTTATGCAAATCTATTAAATAATCAAAATTATCATAGGGATCAGTCTTTGGGTTAATCCATACTGATATCCGTTGAAAAACGCGCTTCACATTAAATTTTACAATATCTAACAGCAAGGCACCCAATCCGCGCAACAACCCTCTATAAGCATAACAATGAGAGATGGTAACATCTATAATAGAGGTAAACTCATACTTTCTATTTTTATGTTGTAAATCCGGAAACTGTTCTACCAAAGCCTTTAGAACTTTGTACATCCATATATCAATTACAGGCTGCTCTAAAAAATTATTGCGATAGGCCAAACTCTCTGTAAATGGGTAGCGTCCGTGATCATCTTTCACATGTGGCAAGTATTCTTCATACCTTGAAATAAGGTAAAAACTAGCTGCAAAAACATCAAACGGAATATTACTGCGCTCACCGGTTGCAAAAAAACAAGGCGTGCCTTCCCAGTCTCCCATATTAATTTCTAAATCGCTTCCGATACCCTGTTCAAACAACAGATCATTACTTCTAATAAAAAACTCATTTTGCAATGGCTGTTTGCTATAGGTTATTTTGGCACCAGAATGTTTAATAAAATCCTCTATTTTAGAAGTAAAAGCCACCTCTATACCTAAAATTTTATCAAATACATGCCGCATGATGTAGGTAAAACGAGGAGTTATCTTATGAGTATAGATTAGTAACATTAATAGTTTATGCGTTTATGCGTTTATACAAAAAAAAGGTGGTTCTAAAAACACAAGTACTTTCCAAACTTTACTGGTATTTTTCAACTTTAGATCTACAGTAGATTCTCATCGGCAAAACTATAGTATTCTCGCTGAGTTATAATAATATGATCCAATACTTTTATATCCAATGCTTGCGCTGCCATTTTTAATTTTTCGGTTATTTGTTTGTCTGCTGTACTAGGCACCAATGCCCCCGATGGATGGTTATGTGCTAAAATTAAGCCAATGGCTCCTATTTCTAAAGCTTGCTTTAATACCAAGCGCACATCTACCAAAGTGCCTGTAATACCTCCCTTACTTAACTGAGCTGTTTGTATAACCTTATTGGAATTATTTAAATACACAATCCAGAATTCCTCATGCGGTAATTCTCCCAAAATTGGTTGCAACAGCTCAAAAACATCTTTACTACTTGTTATTTTAGAAATATTCTGAGCTTCCTCTCCCCTTCTTCGCCTTCCCACTTCTAATGCTGCGGCAATAGATACAGCCTTTGCTTCTCCTATACCTTTAAACTGCATTAACTGCTTAATGGATAGCTTCCCTAATTCGTTTAAATTGTTATTGACCGATGCCAAAATACGTTTAGAAAGTTCTACCGCACTCTCATTTCTACTTCCAGAACCAATAAGGATTGCAATTAATTCTGCATCAGTCAACACAGATTTTCCTTTCTGCACTAACTTTTCTCTTGGTTTATCATCATCTGACCAATTTTTAATAGAAAAGGAAGTTGGCTTGTCTTGCATCTAGCTAAAAGTACTAAATTTTAAAGTAGCTCGTTAAAATAGTGCCCTATTAACTTTCTATTAGGCCTTTTACTTCGGTAAAATCTAATCCGCCATAATTACCAGAACTCATTAACAACAAGGCCGTATTGGAAAAATTCTGACGAAATAGAAACTCTTTAAAAGCAGTGGCATTGGTATAAATTTTTAGGTCTTTACGCTCAAAAGCACTGGCTATTTGCGCTTCAGAAACTGCGTCTAATTGTTTTATTTTAACCGCATCAGGGGAATAAAAAACAATGGCTTCATCGGCAGCATCTAAACTGCCTTTGTATTCTTTTAAAAATTCTGCGTTTAAACTACTAAAGGTGTGTAACTCTAAACAAGCAACTACCTTTCTTGTGTTATACTGCTCCTTTACGGCCTTTGTCGTGGCTGCTACCTTACTGGGCGAATGTGCAAAATCTTTAAAAGCAATACTGTTCTTCGTTTCTGCTATTTTTTCCAATCTTTTAGAGGCGCCTTTAAAAGTACCAATCGCCTCATAAAAATCGTCTTCATCTACTCCAATATTTTGGCAAATCCATTTGGCACCTGCTAAATTACTGAGGTTGTGTTTTCCAAAAATTTCTACTGGCATAGGACCTTCTGGGGTTTCCAAAAGGGTAGTCCCGTCTTCAATAGTATACTCTGGGGTGCCATAAGGAAGTTTACGAATCGCGTTTTCAGATGCTTCTACAACTTTTACAACCTCAGCATCTTCTTCATTATAGGTAATGCTTCCGCCCTTTACAATACTGTCTACAAAGATTTGAAACTGTTCTACATAATTTTCAAATGTTGGAAAAACATTTATATGATCCCAGGCAATACCACTTAACAATGCAATATTAGGTTTGTACAGGTGAAATTTTGGTCTTCTATCTAAGGGAGACGACAGATACTCATCGCCTTCTAAAATTATAAAATCATTTTCTTCAGTTAGGTGTACCATCCTATCAAAACCATCCAACTGCGCACCAACCATATAATCTACTTCCTTGCCATGGTAATTTAACACATGCAGAATCATAGAGGTTATCGTAGTTTTTCCATGACTACCTCCAATAACCACTCTCGTTTTATTCTTACTTTGCTCGTATAAAAATTCTGGATACGAATAGATGGCCAACCCTAATTCTTGTGCTTTTAACATTTCTGGATTATCAGCCTTTGCATGCATCCCTAAGATAACCGCATCTATTTCTGAGTTTATTTTTTCGGGATACCACCCAAAAGTTTCGGGCAATAACCCTTTCGCCTTCAACCTTCCTTTAGAAGGTTCAAATATAACATCGTCACTTCCTGTAACTACATAGCCTTTATGTTCTAAAGCTAGTGCTAAATTGTGCATTGCACTTCCGCCAATGGCAATAAAATGAATTTTCATATGTAAAATTATTGCCGTAAAGATAGCAATACAAATATGTTTTAAAAAATTAAACAGCCCAGACAAAACCACTAAAACTGTTATTAATAATAGTAAAAATGGCATTACTTTTGCCTGTACTGATAGACATTACTCACTCAAAAGGTATGTTTACGCATTCTTTATTGCAAACTAATCTATTTCGCACCAATTTTGTTAGTAATTTTAATACGGATTACAAAAAGCAATGTATCCTTTTTGAATTCATAACACAGATCGAATGAAAAATTTAGTAGTTATACTCGCATTAATTTTATTTGCACCCATGGCAATGGCACAAGAAACAAATGATTACGATACTTTATGGGCAGCTGTTCAAAAGCAAGAAAGAGAAGGGCTTACAAAATCTGCACTAAAAACAGTACAAACCATTGCTCATAAAGCAAAGGCAGAAAATAAGTCGCCAGAAATTATTAAAGCATTATTGCATATCTCAAAATATACTATGATTTTGGAAGAGGATGCAGTGCTTACCATAGTTAACGATTTTAAAGCGGAGATATCACAGAGTAGCTTCCCTACTAAAAATGTTTTAGAAAGCTATTTGGGGAATTTATATTGGCAATTCTTTCAAGAAAATAGATATCAATTTTACAACAGAACCCAAACGGAAACCAAGATTGATTCCGTAGATTTTAGAACTTGGGATTTAACGACACTATTTCATGAGATCAACACCCACTTTACTGCCTCGCTACAACAAAGTCAGGAATTACAACAAGTGAAAGTATCAGATTTCAATAGCATATTACATCAACAAAAAGGTTCTGAAACCTATAGACCTACTTTGTTTGATGTTTTAGCACATACCGCTTTATTATTTTATAAAACAGATGAAAACAGCATTACTAGGCCAGCCGATAAATTTGAAATTAGCGACCCAAATACATTGTGTACGGCTTCGGATTTTATTGATTTCCCCATTGACACTTCTGACAAAACCTCTCTACAATCAAAGGCTTTAGAAATCTACCAAGAGCTATTAAAGTTTCATAAGAAAGATAGCTCCTCTAGTGCTTTTGTAGAAGTAGATCTCGAAAGACTGCAATTTGTATATCAAAATGCCACTTTCACAACTAAAGACACACATTACCTAGCAACGCTAACGAAGATGTTGGCTATCTATAAAAATGATGCCGTTTCTGGGTTGTACAATTACCAAATTGCTAGTTTGTACAATACTATGGGAGATAAATATACCGCTAACAGTACCGATGAAATATATCAATGGAAAAAACAAGAGGCACTAAAAATATGTGATGCTGTAATTTCACAATTTCCCAATAGTTCCGCTACCAAAAAATGCAAAGACCTTAAAGCCAATATTCTACAAACAGAATTACACATTACTACTGAAAAATATATTCCAATAAACCAGCCTTCTAAGGTTTTGGTATCCTACAAAAATTTAAATGATCTTAATTTTACGGCTTATAAAATTTCATCTAAAGAGGTGAAAAACCTAAGCAAAATCTACGAGGAGGCTAAAAAATTGGATTTTATACAATCCTTACAACCCATTAAAACCTGGCAATCCGTTTTAAAAAACGAAGAAGATTACCAAAACCATACAACAGAAACTATTATTCCTCAATTAGGGCTTGGTGAACTTCTAATTCTAGCACAACCTAATACTAACACTAAAACCTTCGCTTATGCTACAATTCAAGTTACCAATATTGGATTTATTGCAACCAACACAGATAGGGATCAAATTTATCAAGTTGTAGACAGGAATACTGGAATTCCTCTGCAGGGCGCAAAGGTAAAACTGTCCTATAAAACCGATTACAATCTACCAGAAAAAGAGCAAGTTTCGGTAACTAACGCCTTAGGAATGGTTCATATTCCCAAAACAAACCAAAGGTGGTATGATATTGAAGCAGCGGTTTCACACGCGGATGACTATGCCGTTTTTGGCAAATATTACATCTATGATAGGTATGACAACAACCCCATTTCAAAAGAAACCTATGCCTCATTCTTATTTACGGACCGAAGTATATACAGACCAGGGCAACCCTTGTATTTTAAAGGAATTTTAATAAAAAGCTTTGGTGACAAACAAGTGCTACCCAATACGATAGTTACCATAAGTTTGTTTGATGTAAACCGTCAAAAAGTAATAGAAAAAGAGTTTACTACCAACGCATATGGATCGGTAAGCGGCGAATTTATACTGCCCAACAATGGGCTAACTGGCAATTATTATTTAGAAATAAATGCAAAGACGGTGACTACCAAAAACACAATTTATTTTTCAGTTGAAGAATACAAGCGCCCAAAATTTGAGACTTCATTTGAGCCTGTCACAGAAACATACAAGGTAAATGACACCATCACCCTAAAGGGGACAGCTACTGCTTTTGCTGGTAGCACTATTAGCGATGCAAAGGTTGTTTATACGGTAAAACGATTGGTACAATACCCAAATTGGTACTATTGGAGATGGCCTTATAATTCTAGTGAACCACAAGAGATAAAACATGGAGAAACTGAAACAAATGCAGAAGGAGCCTATGAAATAACATTTAAGGCACAACCTGATACTAGCGTAAGCCAAGAAAATTTGCCCGTTTTTAATTATGAAATTACGGCCGATGTCACAGACATTAATGGAGAAACAAAAAGCACTACAACCATAGTACGTATTGGTTACCATAGCCTAACGGCTACTATTGCTGTTGCAGAAAACACAGACAAAGACAAAAAAAATGCAAGTTTCACCATTCAAACAAACAATTTAAACGGACAGTTTGTACCTACTAAAGGTGTCTTGAAAATTTACAAGCTTGTTGCCCCTGATCATGTAAAACGCATCAGACCATGGACGGCTCCCGATTATAAAATTGAAGCAGATCAATTTCGAAATTTATTTCCCTATGAAACCTATGACAACAATAATGATTCTTCTAAGTGGGATCATGGAAAGCTTGTATGGGACGCTAAATTTGATACGGGACAATCAACAGAAATACTACTACCTAATTTAAAAAAATGGGATTCTGGAAAATACATCATCCTGGCCACGGCAAAGGATAAATTTGGACAAACGGTAACGGACAAAGTCATTACTTCTCTATTCAGTGATTCTGATAAAAAATTAGCAGACCACCAGCTATTTCAAAGTAAGACCGATAAAGAAAGTTATAAGGTTGGTGACGACCTTAAACTAACGCTACTTTCTGCTGCTAAGGATCTGCATATAACCCTCTTTATTGAAAAAGGTAAAAAACTGGTAGATACCCAAATTATACGATTAAGCAATGGGAGTAAAACAATATCGATACCAGTGACCAAAGAAGATTTAGGTGGTTTTTCTATCTCCTATAGTTTCTCTGCTTACAATTCTTTTGTGTCTGGCAGTACCCCTATTAGTGTACCCTACCCAAAGACAGATATAAACATAGAAACCGTGACATTTAGAAATAAATTACAACCCGGAACAGATGAAACCTGGTCGTTTAAAGTTAAAGGTCCAAAAGGAGATAAGGTAAGTGCTGAAATCTTAGCAAGCATGTATGATGCGTCCCTGGATGAATTTAGAAATCATTCCTGGAATTTTAATCCCGTATACAAACCACATTACTATACTACCGTGTCTAGTAATGCCTATAACAATTACGCCACACAAAATTTTAGCGTATACAATTCCTACTCAAGAACATCAGAGTATTCATACCCAGGATTTGACACGTTTAATTGGTTTGGATTTCGCATAGGTTACAACCCTAGAATGGTGGCATTCAACCGATCTGCACCTATAGGAGATGATGATGCGGTTTTTATTAGGGGAATAGGAACACAAAATGAAAGCGACTCCTTAGAAGAGGTAGTTACTGCTTTTGGAAGTCAAAAGAAAAGTGCTGTTGTTGGTGCCGCTTTAGATTTAGAACGAACTCCTAAGGAGCTCAACTATACTTCTTCTGAAACCAAAAAACAACAAGAAAACGAAGTGCTAATTCGTAAAAACTTACAAGAAACCGCTTTCTTCTTTCCACAGCTACTTACAGATGAAGATGGGAATGTTTCGTTTCGTTTTACTACACCAGAGGCATTAACCAAATGGAAATTGCAATTATTAGCACACACCAAAAGTTTAGAAAGTGCAACAACCACATTAACAACCGTAACCCAAAAAGAACTGATGGTGATCCCCAATGCACCTCGATTCTTACGCGAAGGTGATAAAATTATTTTCAGTAGTAAAATAGCGAATATTACAGATAAAAGCTTGACTGGAATAGCCTCTTTACAGTTAAAAGATGCAATAACAGGGAAAGATATTAGGGCTACTCTAATGCCAAATTCTTCCCTAGGTGAACACCCTTTTACAATTGATGCTAAAGGAAATACACAAGTTTCTTGGGAATTAGAAATTCCAGAAAATCTTCAGGCAGTACAATACACTGTAATTGCAAAAACAGCTGATTATAGCGACGGGGAACAAAACGTATTACCTGTACTTACCAACAGAATATTGGTTACGGAAACGCTACCAATGTGGGTTAGAAGTAATCAGTCTAAAAAATTCACTTTAGACAAACTAAAAAATAATAAGTCTACTACCTTAAAAAACCACAAGCTTACTTTAGAAATTACTTCTAATCCTGCTTGGTATGCAGTACAAGCGTTACCATATCTAATGGAATACCCATACGACTGTAGTGAACAGCTTTTTTCTAAGTACTATGCCAACACCCTTGCTACGCATATTGCCAATGACAACCCACGAATTCAGGAAGTCTTTCAGCAATGGGCAAATTCTGATGTCTTGCTGAGCAACTTAGAAAAAAATGCCGAATTACAGTCAATCCTAATTCAAGAAACACCTTGGCTTCGTGATGCGCAAACAGAAACCGAACAAAAAAAGCGGATTGCTCTATTATTTAATTTAAATAAGATGAAAAGTGAGCAGGCCAATGCCTTAACCAAATTACAGGCCAATCAAATGCATAGCGGTGCATGGCCATGGTTTAAAGGCGGAAAAGAGAACCGTTATATAACGCAACATATTATTAGTGGTCTTGGACATTTAGAACACTTAAACGCAAGCACTAAAGCTGAGGGGGTAACCAAAATGGTAGAAAAAGCAATTGCCTATTTAGACAAGGAATTTGTTGCTGAATATGAGCAAATGAAAAAACACGCTTCCAATATAAATGACGATCATTTAAGTTACACTCAAATGCATTATTTGTATATGCGTAGTTTTTTTCCGAACCTAAAGTCATCTAAAAAGACACAAGAAATAACCACCTATTACAGAGAGCAAGCTCAGAAGTATTGGCTAAAACGCAGTTTGTATGCCAAAGGTTTATTAGCCCTAAGTCTTCACCGAATGGAAGACAATAAAACAGCGGCTAAAATTCTAAAATCATTGAAAGAAAACAGTATTACTTCGGATGAATTGGGTATGTATTGGAAAGAAAATACAGCCTCATGGTATTGGCACCAGGCCCCAATTGAAACTCAGGCTTTACTAATTGAAGCCTTTGCTGAAATAGAAAACAATACGGAAACCATTGATAACTTAAAAATATGGTTGTTAAAAAACAAGCAAACCAACCAATGGAAAACAACCAAAGCAACCACCGAAGCTGTATATGCCTTACTCTTACAAGGAAGTGATTGGATATCTGTTACTGACGCCGTTGATGTATTGGTTGGCGGTAAAAAAATAGATCCTAATAACTTAGAAAACGTAAAAGTGGAAGCGGCAACTGGGTATTACAAAACTTCTTGGAATGCAAACGAGATTGCACCAGAAATGGCCGAGGTACAACTGAGTAAAAAAGGAAACGGTATTGCTTGGGGATCATTATATTGGCAATATTTTGAAGATTTAGACAAAATAACATCCGCTAAAACACCCTTACAACTCAAGAAAAAGTTATTCTTAAAAAACAATACGGATACAGGAGAGCAGTTGGTAGAAATTGTAAATAACACACAGTTAAATGTTGGAGATTTAGTTAGGGTACGAATTGAATTAAGAGCAGACCGACCTATGGAATTTATACACATGAAAGATATGCGCGCCTCAGGTTTAGAGCCTTTACAAGTGTTGTCTCAATACAAATGGCAAGACGGTTTGGGCTATTATGAAAGTACCAAGGATGCTAGCACCAATTTCTTTTTTGACTATATACCCAAGGGAGTTTATGTATTTGAGTACGACTTACGAGTGAACAATGCAGGAGATTTTAGCGCGGGTATTACCACCATACAAAGTATGTATGCACCAGAGTTTAGCAGCCATAGCGAAGGAACACGAATCACTACTAAAAAATAAATAACATTTTAAAAGCAGTGAAATGCGTACCTTACCATTATAATTTTAATGTATGAACTGGATCCTACTATTGGAAGTATTATATGTATGTCTTGTAATTTTTACTTGCCTTCGGGTAATCTATGACACTAGAGATACTTCTAAAACACTGGCCTATTTATTGGGTGTTGTTTTACTACCATTTATTGGTATTATCGTTTACTTTTCTTTTGGAATTAACTATAGAAAACATAAGATATATGCGAACAAATCGCTGCTAAACACCAAGCAAAAAGAAAAATTACAAAAAGAAATAATTGCACATTCTAAAGATGTATTAAAGAATGGCAACGAATCTGCCCAGAGTCATAGTGAATTGGTAGAATTACTATTAAAAGACACTAATAGTCCTCTTACCAAAAGCAACAAAGTAAAATTATTAATCAATGGTGAAAATAAATTCCCAGAAGTTCTAAAAGCGATTGAAGAAGCAAAGGACCATATTCATCTAGAATACTATATTTTCAAGGATGATGAAATTGGATGTGCCTTAGAAAAAGCACTCCTTAAAAAAGCAAAAGAAGGTGTTAAAATTCGATTTATTTATGATGATTATGGAAGTTCATCCATTAGAAAAACCTTAAGCAATAGATTAAGAGATGCAGGCGTTGAAGCCTATCCGTTTTACAAAATAAAATTGATTGCATTTGCAAACCGGTTAAATTACCGAAACCACCGAAAAATTATTGTAATTGATGGTAAAATTGGCTTTGTTGGTGGCATCAATGTGAGCGATAATTACGTCAATAAAACAGAGAACCCCGACAAGGTATTTTGGCGCGATACCCATTTTAGAATTGAAGGGCCAGCCGTTAATTATTTGCAATATATATTTCTCACGGATTGGCATTCCTGTTCTGAACAAAATATAATCCTAGAAAAAGAGTTTTATAATTCTTTTGATGATTTTACACATACAGACAATAAATTAGTGCAAATAGCAGCCAGTGGTCCCGATTCTGATTCCCCAACAATTCTATACTCCTTATTACAAGCCGTTTACCTAGCCCAAGAAGAAATTTTAATAACAACTCCCTATTTTATACCCGGTGAAAGTCTATTAGACGCCTTAAACATAGCTGCTATGAGTGGATTATCGGTTAAAATATTAGTCCCCTACAAGTCAGACTCATTAATAGTTAATGCCGCATCAAGAGCTTATTATCGCGAAATATTAAACGCTGGCGTAGAAGTATACCGGTACAAGAAAGGATTTGTACATGCCAAAACCATTGTAACCGATAAAAAAATTGCAATCGTTGGAACTGCCAATATGGATAAAAGGAGTTTTGAACTTAACTTTGAAGTAAATGCAATTGTTTATGACACGGAAATAGCGCAAGAACTAAGTAATGCTTTTTACGAAGACATAAAAGATGCAGAGAAAATTAATGATACCGCATGGAAAAATAGATTCTGGCATGAAAAAATGAGGGACAAAATAGCAAAGTTACTCTCACCTATGCTCTAGTAAGTATTCATCTGTATTGTTTAGACTTTTTTTCTTTGTACTTTAGAGCATATAAACCAATAAATTTACTACTATGAATCCAAAACTTTTAATGGTATTAAGAATTGTCCTCGGCTTATTTGTTCTTGTCTTTGGCCTTAACAAATTTTTCCACTTTTTACCAATGGAACCCCCTACCGGTGATGCAGGAGCCTTTTTTGGGGCTTTAATGTCCTCCAAAACACTTGTGCTCGTAGCCATTGTAGAAATCGTGGCTGGTGTATCTCTTATCTTTAATAAATACGCAGCCTTGCTGCTTTTAATTCTAATGAGTGTCTCTATAAATGCAGTGCTATTTCATGCCACTTTGGCTCCAGAAAGTATAGCAGGAGCTGCAGTACTGCTCGTGTTAAACGTTGTTGTAATGTATGGATACAAAGACAAATACAAAGGCCTACTTAATGGCTAATTCATAGGGGAGTATAAACTATTGGTTATAACTATTTATCCCAACCATTAGTTTATAATCCTCTTTGTTATATACTCATCTTATCTTTAAAAATATAGGATTGTCTTCGAGACACTTCAACTTCTTCCCCTGAGTTCATGGTAAGTTTTAACTTGCCATTGAACCATGGTACAACACTTTTAATATAATTTACATTAATTATTTGTTGTCTGTTTGCCCTAAAAAAGTTTTGTACAGGTAATTTTTCTTCAACCTGGTTTAAAGATTTATAGAGCATTGGTTTTTCTCCTTTAAAATATATCCTTGTATAATTTCCGACTATTTCAAAAAGTGAAATATCTCCAATTTTTACCAACCAACATTTATCGCCATCTTTTATAAAAATCTGACTACTTTCTGTCAACTTTTCTTGACTATCAGACAAAGACACCGTGCCTTCCAATTGCTTTTTTACTTTTTCCATAGCCAGGGCAAAGCGCTTGGAATTAATTGGTTTTAAAATATAATCGAGGGCGTTATACTCAAAAGATTTTATAGCAAACTCATCAAAAGCGGTTGTAAATACGGTTATAGGCACCCTATCTAGCATTTCCAACAGCTCAAACCCATCTTTTTCTGGCATGTTAATATCCAAAAACAATAGATCCGGTTGAGTTTCATTTATGAGTTTAAACCCTTCATCTACGTTTTCTGCCTCCCCCACAATTTCAATGCCTCCATGATTTTTTATCAATTCTTTTAACTCGTTTCTAGCCAAACGAGAATCTTCAACTATGACTGCTTTAATTGTACTCATTCCATTGGTATTTTAATATTTGCTACGACCTCATCATCTACTTCCTCTAAAGAAAATTCTGCTAAGTTCCCATATAACAATCGTAGTCGCTGTTGTATGTTTTTAAGCCCTAAGCGTGTAGAACCTTTCGCTATTTTTAATTTGCCTGTATTTTTTACAATGATATCCAAATACCCAGCTGTTCTATTTGTAATTAAGGTAATTGTGCCCCCTTTTATCAAATTGGCTATTCCGTGTTTAGCGGCATTTTCTACCAACAACTGAATGATCATTGGAGGTATGGAAACTGTTAGTGAATTAGGATCAACTTGTTTTACAAATTTTAAACGATCCTCAAATTGTATCTTAGACAGGGCTATATAATTATCTACCATTTCTAATTCTTCTTCCATAGCAATGGAATTTACATCGTTCTTAATTAAAGAGTATCGCAACATTTCGGATAACTTGGTAAGCATCTCCCTAGACTTACTTACATCCTCTAACATGAGCCCTCTGATATTGTTTAAGCTATTAAACATAAAATGAGGATTAATCTGTCCTTTTAAAGAATTTAGCTGCGATTCTTTTAAACTACCTTCCAATTTAAACTGTTTTAATGTAATATTTTTGTTGTAATCATAGGCCTTAATAACCAATATTAAAAAAAGCCAGATAACAAACATTGCAGAGAAATACGGGATATTGGTGAGCTTCATTAAAAAGCTAAGGTTACCTCCAGACACTCTAGTTGCCGGCATAACCTGGAAGGCTTCAATTAATAGGTCTAACATGGGCCACAAGAGAATAGCATAGAGTATTTGTACTCCAAAAAACAGTAGGATTAAAATTAGTACATTTTGTTTTTTAAGATTCCCAAAAACAATATGCTCTTCAATATAGTAGAGTAAAATAAAGGATAATGCAAATGCTAAAACAGCACAAGCTACACCTTCAACAACAAGGTAGGCAATATAATCATACTGTATACTTTTCTCTACCAAGTCAATGCCGTAAGACACCTTATCTGCTGTAAGCGTAAGTAATATTAAAACTACCCAACCAATCAAAGCAAAAACCCAGTATTTCCAATTTTTTTTAAGTTTCATACTTTTTTTTAATCTAAAACATAAGGTGCAATTTAAAGCAATTTATTTGCTTAAGCGATAATGTTTACAATTATGATAATCAATAGTTCTGCTAATAGTATCATTTTTTTAGTTTTTAGATTGATGGTTGTTTCTTATGTAATATCTGTGGTGTTTTTGTAATTCCCCCCGATTAAATGGTAATTATACCTCATTTAACATCCCTTAAAAAGACCTGCTGTAAATCTTATTTCGAGGCGTTGTTTAGTTTGTAGTTTATTCATGACTGTACCTTTTTTAAATTGATGCAAATTGATTTGATTGATGATGGTTCAAATCTAAAATAGTTTACTCTTATATTTGCGTAATTTATGACGAGTGGTAGTATTTAAAACCTGAACGGTAAAAAATAAAGGAGACAATTTTCTGGAAAGGCTGCTAAGTTAAACCCAAAATAAAATATGGACTTGTTTGGAAAATTCCAAAATTAGCTTGGTCTTAATTTTTTCTGATTGTTTGATGTTTACACGGTAATTCTAAAGACGAAAAAACGGAATCCTATACTAGTGTCTATAGCTAAGTTTTCTACGACCAACTTAAAGTAGCGTTTAGGTTCTACACCGACTACTATAACAAACAGGAAGCTATTATCAAATAACGCTATTAAGCTTGTTTGTTTTCTTTGAAGCGACAATGGAATATACCATTGGAATTTTAGTATCCAAATGTTTAATTCTATATTTTTTAGGTTCTATTTCAACAGTTTTATCAAAACAATCATAAGGGGAGTAATCAAATTCTTCAAGCGCCTTTAGCACTATACCGTTTATAATTAAACTATTAATCACTTCGCCTAAACCGTGATTCCAAGTCACATAATCTTGGGTTATTTTGGCAGTTTTATCAGCATAAGTTCCACTCTCTGTTTCAATAATTGCTCCCGTATTAAAATAATTGTATTTTACTTTTTCAAAGCTGTCGTCAAACATCCAAACTACGGGGTGAAACTCAACGAATATAAATTTACCCTTGGGTTTTAAAAAATTAGAAATTATTTTTGCCCATTTGTCCAAATCGGGCAACCAACCAATTGTTCCATAACTGGTATAGACAATATCAAATTGTTGCTCTAAATGATTTGGTAAATCGTAAATATCACAACAAATAAATTGTGCTTTTGATTTGGTATCCAACGCAATCTGTTTAGCACTTGCAATAGCCTTGTCTGATAAGTCTACCCCCGTAACCTCTGCTCCAAGTCTACTCAGTGAAATTGTATCTTGCCCAAAATGACATTGTAAATGCAAAATCGTTTTCCCGCTTACATCGCCAAGTAAGTTTAATTCAATATCGTTTAATGATGTTTTTCCACTTAAAAAACCTGGAAGATCATAAAATTTTGATTTCAAGTGGGTATCGGTTCTATTGTTCCACGACTTTCTATTTATGGCTATATAATTTTGTTCTAATGGCATTATGCTGTGTTTTGTTTTAACCTACCCGAAGATTGCAAACCTTTTATTTCTTAATTTTTGGAGGGTACTTGCTTAATGCCTTAGCGACCACTTGTTGTAATTTCAGCGTTCTAGCTTCTGGGGATAGGTTTTCTTTGAACGAACTTACACTAGCCGCTTGCCAAATTAATACATCGCGCTGGCTATCTATAAAGTCGAAAATAATTTCACGCTGTAGATTGGGTGCCCCAAGTGGCAGCCCAATAGAAACACCACCACCAACATTTCTTCCGCCACCGCCTAAGCCAACTCCAACAGTGTTGTTTGTTTGTCCTTGAAACGTCTGACTTGTGATATTGATAAAAACATCGGGTTCTTCTGAGTTTCTAAAGCCTTTGGTGCGCATTTCTGAATCTATGGCATCTAAAAGGCGTTTGGTATCTAGATCACTAAGTCCAGTTTCCAAATCGTTGTAATAACTATATGTGGTGTAGGCTGTAAAGTCTATATCCTTATCGTAGTCATAATTTACTTTTACCGCATTACATGACACTAAAAGGAAAATACAACATAGGTATAGGTAACTTTTCATCTGCTTTTTTTAAGAATGACGGTTTTAAAAATATGAAAAAGGAACAATGAAAACTACGATTATAGTGTTTAATCGTTTAACTGCTCCCAAAGTTTATCCTTTAATTCTTGAAGTCCTTGTTGTGCTACGGAAGAAATAAACATATACTGAGCGCCGTCCAAATCCTTATCTAACTCAACCCTCATTTCTGCTTTTAGTTCATCGTCTAACATATCACTCTTAGAGATAACAACAAAACGTTCTTTGTCTATCAGCTCTGAATTATACCTTTTAAGTTCATCTAGTAAAATTCTATACTCCTTACCAATATCCTTACTATCTGCAGGTATCATAAACAACAAAGTAGCGTTACGCTCTATATGCCGTAAAAAGTAGTGCCCCAAACCTTTGCCTTCTGCAGCTCCTTCAATAATACCAGGAATATCTGCCATTACAAAACTCTTAAACTCGCGATACTTTACTATTCCTAAGTTTGGTTTTAAAGTGGTG
The DNA here is from genome assembly GCF_023015805.1 of Cellulophaga sp. F20128. Taxonomy (GTDB): domain Bacteria; phylum Bacteroidota; class Bacteroidia; order Flavobacteriales; family Flavobacteriaceae; genus Cellulophaga. The sequence goes on along the minus strand of NZ_JALKBA010000002.1, from coordinate 273,569 downwards.
AACTCATAATCAGCTATTTTAGGTTTCGCTGATGTTAAAACCGACAATAGTGTTGATTTTCCAGCATTTGGAAATCCAACTAAGCCCACATCTGCCAATATTTTCAGCTCTAAGGTTATGCTCATATCCTGCCCAATAATTCCAGGTTGTGCATACCTAGGTGTTTGATTGGTACTCGTTTTAAAATGCCAATTACCACGTCCACCTAAACCACCTTCTAACAATATTACTTCTTCTCCGTCTTCGGTAATCTCTAAAACAATTTCATTGGTTTCAGTATCTCTAATTACGGTTCCTAACGGTACATCCATATAGACATTTTCACCATCTGCACCACTACTTCTTCCTTTACTTCCGTGTTCGCCGTGGCCAGCTTTAAAGTGCCGTTGTACTTTGTAATGTAATAATGTCCATAAGTTCTTATTTCCTCGGATAATAATATGACCTCCTCGACCCCCATCACCACCGTCTGGACCTCCTTTTGTGATATATTTTTCCCTATGTAGGTGCACAGAGCCCTTACCTCCGTTACCGGAAGACACAGTCATTTTCACATAATCAACAAAATTTCCTTCAGTCATTGTTTTGAATTGGGAGGTCTAAAAAACCCTCTGTATTATTTTTTAACGGTAAGCGAATCTATTACGTGGCCTAATCTTGTTGTAATATCTTCAATTTTACCAATGCCATTTACAGCATGAAACTTTCCTTGCTTTCTATAAAACTCTTGTAATGGCGCTGTTTTCTGGTTGTATTCTTCAAACCTATTCCGAATTTTATTTTCGTCTTGGTCATCGGTTCTCCCACTTACTTTCCCTCTTTCTAACAAACGTTGAATTAGGGTTTCGTCATTTGCATCGAGTGCTATGGTAGCATCAATCCGCATATCCTTAGTTGATAAAAAATTATCTAAGGCTTCTGCTTGTGCTGTGGTTCTTGGAAAACCATCAAAAATAAATCCGCTTGCAGCAGGATTTTTTTCAACTTCATCCTTTAACATATTAATAGTTACTTCATCGGGAACTAAATCACCTTTGTCCATATAGGATTTGGCTAAAATACCCAATTCAGTATTGTTTTTTATATTGTAACGAAATACATCTCCTGTAGAGATATGTATTAAATTGTACTCTTCCTTTAAAAAATTTGCCTGCGTACCTTTGCCTGCACCCGGCTTTCCGAATAGCACAAGATTTATCATATTATTTTGGTTTAGTTGGTATACTTCCTTTAGGTTCCTTCCAAGCTCATTATAGTCCAATCCGTAACCTACAATAAATTTATCTGGGATTTCTATGCCTACATAATCAATGTCATACTCTCCTGTGTATACAGAAGGTTTATAAAATAAAGTAGCAATCTTAAATTCTTTTACATTGCTATTTGTAAACATATGTACCAATTCTTTTACGGTACGTCCCGTATCTATAACATCTTCTAGGATTATAATGCTCCTACCTTCAATGACATCAGAGACTCCAATTAAGGTTTCTACAATCCCGGTTGAAGACAGTCCGCTATACGAGCTTAGTCTAACAAAAGAAACTTCACAGTTGTGTTCATAAGCTTTTAAAAAATCGGAAACAAACATAAAAGAACCATTTAGAATGCCCACAAAAATAGGTGTCTCATCCTTATAGTCCGCAGCCACAGCTGCAGCCACTTTTTTAACAGCGGCAAGAATCTCTTGCTCACTTAAAAAAGGTTTAAAATGTTTGTCGTGTAGCTTAATCAATTGTTTGTTCTTTTGCTAAAACGGCAAATATACTATTTTGATTTCGCTTTTTAGGATATACCTGAGCAGTTTTAAGATTTAAGTGTATTTTTGTTACCAACTTAACAATACAGAAAAACGCAAAGAAATGAACTTTTTTTCTTCAGATTTTAAACTTGGTATCTTAGGTGGTGGCCAATTAGGGAAAATGATGCTCTATGAAACTCGAAAATTAGACATTTTCACTAGGGTTCTAGAGGCTTCTGATGATGCACCTTCTAAAATTGCCTGCAATGAATTTGTCAAAGGAGAATTGTTAGATTTTGATGCGGTTTACAATTTTGGTAAGTCGGTAGATGTCCTGACCATAGAAATTGAAAATGTAAACTTAAATGCCCTTGAAAAATTAGAAGATGAAGGGGTTAAGGTATTTCCTCCAACCAAAGCCTTGCGCATTATTCAGAATAAGGCAACACAGAAATTATTTTATGTAGACAATGGCATTCCTACGGCGGACTTTCACAGGTTTGCGTATACAAGTGAAATAGAAGACAGTATTGATAATGGGGGGTTGTCTTTTCCATTTGTATGGAAGTGTGCACAATTTGGATACGACGGGCAAGGGGTTAAAGTTGTTCGTACTATGGCCGACCTAAAAGACCTTCCAAATGTGGAGTGTATTGCAGAGGATTTGGTTCCGTTTAAAAATGAATTGGCAGTTATTGTGGCACGTAACAGCAGAGGAGAAGTAAAAACATACCCGGTTGTAGAAATGGAATTTCATGCAGAAGCCAACCAAGTAGAATACGTGATTTGTCCAGCTAGGATTTCTGATGAAGTAGCCCAAAAAGCACAAGAAATTGCCTTACAAGTAGCCGATAAAATAAAACATGTTGGTCTGTTGGCTGTAGAAATGTTCCAGACTTCCTCAGATAAAATTTTAGTAAACGAAGTAGCTCCTAGACCCCATAATAGCGGTCATTATAGCATAGAGGCCAGCTACACCAACCAGTTTGAACAACACATCCGTGCTATTTTAGGTATGCCTTTGGGAGATACCAAAAGTAAAGTGGCTGGTATTATGGTAAATTTAGTTGGAGCCGAAGGCTTTACAGGGGATGTAGTCTATAAAAATATGGAAGACATTCTAAAACTTGAAGGTGTAACTCCACATATTTATGGCAAAAAACAAACCAGACCTTTTCGCAAAATGGGCCATGTTACCATTGTCAATAAAGATATAGATGAGGCTCGTAGAATAGCCGAAGTAGTTAAAAACACAATTAAAGTTATAAGCAAATAATTATGAGTAAAGTAGCAGTAGTAATGGGCAGTACAAGTGATCTTCCTGTTATGCAAGACGCAATTGACATCTTAAAAGGATTTGATATTGAGGTAGATGTAGACATTGTTTCTGCACACCGTACCCCGGAAAAATTATTCGATTTTAGCAAAAACGCACACACCAAAGGATATAGTGTTATCATAGCTGGTGCCGGTGGCGCTGCACATTTACCAGGCATGGTGGCATCTATGTCTCCCTTACCCGTAATTGGAGTTCCTGTTAAGAGCAGCAACTCTATTGATGGCTGGGATTCTGTTTTATCTATTCTTCAAATGCCAGGTGGAGTTCCTGTAGCAACTGTAGCTTTAAATGGCGCTAAAAATGCCGGTATTCTAGCCGCTCAAATTATTGGTGCTTCAGACAAATGTGTGTTGGACAAAATAATACTATACAAAGAAGGATTAAAACAAAAAGTGATTGAAGGAGCTGAAAAAGTACGAAATATGAAATAAAAAGTACGAAGTCCAACATTAAATCTTCTCAACACCTTACTCAAAAATTTCAATACCAAATAAATGAACCCATTACTTACCCCTTTTGATACCGCACCTTTTTCCAAACTAAAGAACGAGCATTTTATGCCTGCTTTTACACAAGCAATAGCAGCGGCAAGAGCAGAAATAGATGCCATTACGGAGAATATCGAGGCACCTACATTTGCTAACACCATTGAAGCTTTAGATTTTTCAGGACAGCAATTAGATCGTATTTCCAGTGTATTTTTTAATTTAAACTCTGCCGAAACAAACGAAGAAATTCAAAACATAGCCCAAGAAGTATCGCCTTTATTATCTGAATTTGGCAACGACATTACACTCAATGAAGCTTTATTTAAACGCGTACAAACTGTCTACAATCAAAAAGAAGATGCAGACTTAACGGTAGAGCAGCAAACCCTTTTAGACAAAAGATATAAAGGATTTAGCAGAAACGGTGCAAACCTAGATGAGGCAAAAAAAACACGGCTTAGAGCAATAGATGCGGAAGCTGCCAAACTAAAACTAAAGTTTGGTGAAAATGTATTGGCAGAAACCAATGCGTTTCAAATGCACTTGACCAATGAAGAAGATCTAGCTGGTTTGCCTGAAGGAGAAAAAGAGGCTGCGGCACAACTCGCAAAATCAAAAGACCTAGGGGGTTGGTTAATTACACTAGACTATCCAAGCTATATTCCTTTTATGAAGTATGCTAAAAACAGAACCCTTCGTAAAAAATTATCACTTGCCTTTGGCAGTAAGTCTTTTAAAGGAGATGCCTTAGATAACCAGGAAAACGTATTAAAAATAACAAAACTTCGGCATGAGCGTGCCAATCTACTTGGCTATGCTACCCATGCGCATTTTGTATTGGAAGAGCGTATGGCAGAAACACCAGAAAAAGTACATGCTTTTTTGAATGAACTTTTAGAAAAAGCGAAACCAGCTGCAAAACGAGAATTTAAACAGTTGGAAGAATTTGCCAAGGAACTAGATGGTATAGACCGATTACAAAAATGGGATGGCGCCTATTATTCGGAAAAATTAAAACAGAAATTATTTAATTTAGACGATGAAATTTTAAAGCCATACTTTAAACTAGAAAATGTAATTGCTGGTGTTTTTACGGTAGCCGAAAAATTGTTCGACTTACAATTTAGAGAAGTTTTTGATATAGATACCTACCACCCAGACGTGAAAACTTATCGGGTTTTTGATGCCGACCAAAAATTTATTGCCCTTTTCTATGCTGATTTCCATCCAAGAGCCGGTAAGCGAGGTGGTGCCTGGATGACCTCCTTTAAATCGCAATACATCAAAGATGGAGAAAATGTTCGTCCGCATATTTCTAACGTCTGTAATTTCACCAAACCAACAGCTACCAAACCCTCTTTATTAACCTTTAATGAGGTAACCACCTTGTTTCACGAATTTGGTCATGGCTTACACGGTATGCTAGCAGATACTACCTACCCTAGCCTATCTGGAACATCGGTGTATTGGGACTTTGTAGAGCTACCCAGTCAGGTTATGGAGAATTGGTGCTTCGAGAAAGAAGCATTAGAGCTTTTTGCTACACATTACCAAACAGGCAAACTTATCCCTATGGAGTTGGTACAAAAAATTAAAGAATCTGCTACTTTTCAAGAGGGCATGCAAACGCTGCGCCAGTTAAGCTTTGGCTTGTTGGATATGTCTTGGCACGCGGCAGATCCTACAGCAATTACAAATGTAAAAACACAAGAAAACAAAGCCTTTAGTGGGACAGACTTATACCCAGAAACGACTGAGACCTGCATGAGTACTGCATTTTCGCATATTTTTCAAGGAGGCTATTCCTCCGGATATTACAGTTACAAATGGGCCGAAGTTTTGGATGCCGATGCCTTTGCTTATTTTAAGGAAGAAGGTATATTTAACAAGGCAGTAGCCACCAAGTTTAAAGACACTATTTTGTCTAAAGGCGGCACAGAAAACCCTATGGTGTTATACAAACGTTTTAGAGGCGCTGAACCTAAGGTAGAAGCATTATTAGAACGTGCTGGTTTACTATAGCCCAACATAGACAAAAAAGTAAAATCCGGATCAAAATTATGTTATGATCCGGATTTATTTTTATTGGGTTAGGCTATACGTATAACTTCTCGATACTAATTTACCTCATTTCTTTCGGTAAATTCACTCGAAGTGACGGCCGAACTATAAATGAAAATGTATACTACATTATCCTCCTAGGCTTCGTATCAAGAATGTTTAAAAAATAAACTTGATTTTAAAATGTCAGTTCGAGTGCTATCGAAGGATCAGATAGTATATCGAGAACCCTTTTTTCTATAAAACTTGATTACAGATCTACCAAGGCTTCCAACTAGGCCAAAGCTACACTTCTGTAGTACTGATAACAATCCACTGCCAGAGACAAACAATTTATTCTTCTTCTTCAGCCCCTGCTGCAACAAGCTCTGGCTCTATCGTTTCGTTTATTACTTCTTCAACTTCTGTGCCTGAATCTTTCACTTCATTGAATTTATGAATACGATCTAATTCTCCTTCTTCACCAGAAAAATAAGGAAATACATCCATAATAGGTGATTCTGTAATTGCAGGTATGGTATAATCACCCATAGTATCCTTCATTACAGCAATTGTATTGTCATACGCTTCTTTAACATCATTTCCTTGTACCAACAAATACATATTTGTTTTACGTTCCTTTCCGCTTTCTTCATCGTAGGCAATTAAAGCCACTTTACTTTTAAACCAACGATCGGTATTTTCAAACGGATGAATTTCTGCAAAATTAGCCACCTTAATGTTGGTTATTCTAAACTCATCACTGATGTAAGCTTTCATTTCTTCATTGATTCTAGTTTCTGCTTCCGTATAAGAAATAGCATCTACCAAATAAGGTTCTGTTGTGACTTTTTGCACACCAGTGTCGCTCATTTTTCTATATTTTATCTTGCATTCGTACCAAGTTGCGCTCATAATTTTTTTCTGTTTTGGGTTGCCAAATATAGCCGTTACAATAAAAATAGAATGCAATTATAGAAATAGATATTCACAATTTATTGTAGGTTTTTGTATTGCACTTACAACAAGAAAGTTAGCCCTTAAAAAAATAAGTGCACCTACAGTATAAGGAAACACACTTGGAATAGCAGATGATGAATTTCAGTTTCACAAAGAAGAATAAATAAATTTATTACTTTTAAAAATCAATTCTGTTATTATGGAAGGATATATTACCTTCACATTGAAATTCAATCAAATAAATTATAAATGATATGAACATAGAAAAAGCTATCGTAGTCTGTCTTGCCTTTACCCTTTTTGCATGTAAAGCCATCCCAGTAGAAAACAAAGACACCAAAACTCCTAAAAATGTGATCTTATTAATTAGTGATGGAACTGGATTATCACAAATATCTTCTGCCTATTACTTTAAGGATTCTTCCCCTAATTATTCACGATTTAAGAATATCGGTTTAATTAAAACCTCGTCGTCAAAACAAGATGTAACTGACTCCGCTGCTGGAGCAACAGCTTTTGCCTCTGGAATTAAAACATATAATGGCGCCATTGGTGTAGCAGACGACAAAACAGATGCTGAAAACATCGTAGAAATAGTTTCGAGAAAAAACATTAAGACCGGCTTGGTAGCCACGTCTTCAATTACCCACGCTACTCCAGCAAGTTTTTACGCACATGCCGTTAGCAGGGGCCTAACAGAAGATATAGCAGCAGACTTGGTAACCTCTGAAGTAGATTTTTTTGCTGGCGGAGGATTAAAATTTTTTAAGGATCGTAAGGATGGAAAAAAATTGCTGGACGCCTTAAACCAAAAGCAATTCTCTATCTACACCAATGGCTTAAATGAATTTTCACAAATACAATCGGATAAAAAAGTTGGATACCTACTTAGCGATGATGCTATGCCAACTATTGAAAAAGGCAGAGGAGATTTTCTTTCCAAAGCCACAGCGCAAGCCATTCAATTTTTAGACAAAGACAAGGCTGGTTTTTTCCTGATGTCTGAAGGCTCACAGATAGATTGGGGAGGGCATTCAAACAATGCTTCCTACTTAATCAGCGAGCTAATAGATTTTGATGACGCTATAGGGCAAGCATTGGATTATGCTGAAAAAGATGGCAACACCTTGGTTATTGTAACTTCAGATCATGAAACAGGTGGTTTTACCTTATCAGCAAAAAAGAAAATAAATTCAGAAGGGAAGGAATATAGTGACTATACCGAAATTGGCCCTACTTTTTCTACCGGTGGTCATTCGGCTACCCTGATTCCTGTATTTGCCTATGGTCCGGGTTCCGAAGAATTTAATGGAGTCTATGAAAATAATTTAATATTTGAAAAAATATTACAGGTCACAAAATGGAATAAATAACAAAATCACTATTTCCTTACATTTTGACATATTTTACAAAGGTGATGTTAGCTCTTTTGCGTGCATCACCTATTAGGCGCGCATTGATATAGGTAGAAGTAGTTCCGAACACAATATGAGCAGGTTCAATTAGGATATTGAAGTCTCATTTTAAGAGGCTACACCTAGGTGACCGGCTATATCAATAGACGCTCTTCTAAAAGTGCTTTTATTTTTTAATTGGACTGATTTACACACGGAACATCTCTATATCATTTAAGCACATTACAAAGCCTTATTCTGTATTTATGTTGTGCCCAACAAATCTCTAAATTTACAAAGCAAGCACTTTGTAATTACACCAAATATAACGCGACCAAACACCTATAAAAAGGTATTGATTTCTGGTACGAACAAAAAACAAAACAATGTCATTAAAAATTACATCCTATTCGGTTTTAGAATTAGCCATAGTCTCTAAGGGCAACTCCTTGCAAACTACATTTAAAAACAGCCTAAATCTTGCCCAAAGAGCCGAAGAATTTGGATACAAACGTTTTTGGTTAGCAGAACATCACAACTCCATAACCATTGGCAGTTCTGCCACTGCTGTACTTATTGGCTATATTGCTGAAGGCACAAAAACCATTCGGGTAGGCTCTGGAGGCATTATGCTTCCCAACCACTCTCCTTTAATCATAGCCGAGCAATTTGGAACGCTTGGTACCATTTACAAAAACCGAATTGATCTGGGCTTGGGAAGGGCTCCGGGCACCGACCAAGAAACCGCACACGCCATACGAGCAACGCATACTCAAGCGGCGCATTCCTTTCCGGAAGATGTAGGTCAAATTCAGCGCTATTTTTCTACAGATAACAAAAATGCCAAGGTAAGAGCCACTGTGGCAGAAGGCGTAGAAGTCCCTTTATATATTTTAGGTTCTAGCACAGATAGTGCACACCTATCTTCCAAAAAAGGCCTACCCTATGCTTTTGCTAGTCATTTTGCAACAGCAAAATTACACGAAGCACTAAAAATTTACAAGGAAGAGTTTACACCATCTTCCTATTTAAACAAACCTTATACTATAGCAGGAATTAATGTCATTGTAGCAGATACTGATGAAGAAGCCGAGAATATTGCGACTTCTTTGATAAAAATTATTGTTGGCTTACTTACAAACCAAAGAGAATTTATGCAGCCTCCAGTAAAAATGACTGATGATTTACGTCAAATGTTGAAACACCCGGCCGTAGACCAAATGTTAAAGTACTCCTTTATTGGAAGTAAAGCTACCGTTAAAAAACAAGTGGAAGCATTTTTAGAAGAAACTCAAGTAGACGAACTCATTGCAGTAACCAACATCTATGAGCACGCAGATCGTGTAAAATCGTATCAATTATTTGCTGAAATTATGACAGACATCAATAAAGCTGGTTATTAAAAACAATTGCATTACTAGACTGTTTTTTGAAAACCATTTTTATATTATCAGCCCTAAAGGAAGACTACTCTTTTACTCGGTTTTAACACCCCCTATTTTCAATAATACAAATTAAGGTCTTTGGCGTACATACACCATTAAAATGTTTGTGATTCATATCATTTTTTTAACTACATCCTATTAAAATTGAGATTACTTTGTGTAACTTTAACCTATAAATAGAAACAAAAACACATTGAAATTAAAATAACTTCAGGGTACTTTATTTACAGGATTATCACATTCTATTCTCAGTAATTAGATCTATTTAAGTTCTATTTTATCATTTATTTTAACCGTTAAGACTATGAGTAAATTAGTAATTGCAGGTGGCACCGGGTTTCTAGGAAATAAGGTATTGGATTTCTACAAAGACAAATACCAAGAAATCATTGTGTTAACAAGAGGTGCTACAAGACAAAATGGCCCTATAACTTATGTTCATTGGGATGCTAAAAATAGTGGCGATTGGGTTACACAACTCAACAATGCAAACGCACTGATAAATTTAACAGGAAAGTCTGTCGATTGCCGTTTTACAGAAAAAAACAAGGCGCTTATTTTAAACTCACGAATAGATTCTACCTTAGCATTGGCGAATGCCATAAATAGCGTAGAAAACAAACCTAAGGTATGGCTAAACGCATCTACCGCTGCCCTATCTCACACTAATAAAGAAGGAAATGGAGATGATTTCATGCTCTATGTTGGGCAAGAATGGGAAAAGGCATTTTTTTCTATTGAAAACCCAAATGTTCGTAAAGTTGCGTTACGCATCTCCTTGGTTTTTGGCAAGGAAGGTGGAGCCTTACTTCCCCTTAAAAAAATAACAAAATTTGGCCTTGGAGGCAAACAGGGAAGCGGCCAACAGATGGTAAGTTGGGTACACGCTGATGACTTTGTTGCAATCACAAACTTTGTCCTACATCAAAAGGCAATTAAAGACACCGTTATTGTGGCAAGTCCAGACGCTGTTTCCAATTCCACGTTAATGGCCAGCATACGTAAAACTCTAAAGATCCCTTTTGGATTACCTTCTTATTCTTGGATGTTAGCAATAGGTGCTTATATTATTGATACCGAACCAGATCTCATATTGAACAGTATGGATGTTTACCCTAGTAAGTTGATAGAAAATGGTTTTGGTTTTACCTACAACACCCTAGAGTCTGCTTTAGAAAATTTATTAAAATAATCCTATTCATCTGGGTGCAATGCATCATAGCCTCCCAATAAATCAACAACAGTAAAACCCATTTCCTCTAAACTTTTGGCTGCTTTTGCGCTACGCCCTCCTTTTTTACAATACACGTAAAGGGTTTTACTTTTAGAGATATCATCAAAATAGCTCGCAAAACTATCATCGAGAACATTTACATTTACAGCACTTTCTAAATGCCCCATACCATATTCCTCAGGTGTTCGCACGTCAATTAAAATTCCATTTTTTATATCGCTTTGCGAAAAATCAGTGATAGGCATTTTTTTGCTTTGTTCACAGCCCACTAGAAGTAATAGAAATACGAGAAAAGAAAAAGATTTCATACAGATTGTTTTTATCAAAGCTAAACATTTTAATTAAAATCTACTACATTTGACACATCAACTAAAAATAATGCAAACGCACAGTCTTAATCCTGATTTATGGGTAGATGCTTACGCTGATTATTTATTTAATTATGCTGTAGTACGAGTTAGTGATTCTGAAATTGCTAAAGACCTAGTACAAGAAACTTTTTTTGCAGGATTAAAATCTGCAAAAAATTTTAAGGGAGACGCTGCTGAACGCACTTGGCTTATTGCGATTCTAAAAAGAAAGGTAATTGATCATTACCGTAAAATAAATTCCAATAAGGGCAAAGCTGAAGTTAGGATGTCCTACAATACTACTACTGACACAGAAGGAGATTGGTTAGAGGAACAAGTTGCAGACCCCTTTAGCTTATTAGACACTAGTGATTTAGAAAATGAAGAATTGGGGTTAGCTATCCAAGACTGTATCTCCAAATTACCAAAAAAACAAGCGTTAGTTTTTACAAAAAAAACAATACAAGGAATAAGTACAGAAGATATCTGTAATGAACTTGATATTAATCCGTCTAACTTATGGGTTATCATCCATAGAGCCAGAACGGGTCTTATGGAATGCCTAAACTCTAATTGGTTCTAATATGATTTCTTGCGAAAAAGCAGCTAAAATCTGCAACAAAGTACAGTACAAAGAAGCCTCACTATTTGAGAAAATAAATCTTCACATTCATTTATTAATTTGTAAAACTTGTCCTAGTTTTTCTAAAAAAAACACAAAATTTACATCACTTTGTGAAAAGGCAAAACTACAATCGTTATCTGAATCAGAAAAATCAGAAATGAAACAAAAGCTAGAAGACGTTTCTAAGTAAGGGCTACTAATACATAAACAATTCCCAACCAAAATATTGGAATGGCTTCAATCCAAAACGAAGCGAAGTATTTGGATTGCACTCTCCTTGTGAAATACATAAGCACTCCAAGCGCCAAAAACAAAATTCCTTTTGCAATACTATCCAATTTTGTAACCTCTTCTTTTAAAAAGGTAGAAAAGAACAAAACCAAAACACACAAACTCGCTACAGTTTTCGTATTACTAACGCCAAATTTCTGTGGCAGCGTATGTAATTCAGGTGCATCAAATGCCAAATCCCTAATTTCAAAGGGCACCAACAACACCAACACTATAATAAACCTTTGAAAAGATTCAATCCAAACATCCCATGTAATCACATGCATATCAGAAGATAGTACAGGTAAAATTACTGTAGTACCTGCCCAAACTATGGCGACCATAAAAATTTTAAGTCCACCAAAACTTCTTAAATTTCTGGCATTGGGCAATACAGGTAATGCATAAAATGCAATAAAAACAAGTAGCACTGCAATACCATACCACACTTCAATATTCAAAAAAGAAGCAAAGTATCCGGCGATTATCAGGGCTACAACACTTACCAGCTGTATGCTTTTGTGGTATTTATTTGCCACCAATACATACTTCTTTGCTTCTACCCCATATTTTATAAAATTATAACATGCAATAGTCCCAAAAAAGATAAAGAAAGCTAAGTTTTGGTTAATAGATACATTTAAAAGTAAAGCCGTTATCTCTAACAAACAAAACACGGATAAAGCAACGTGTATGCTGGCATCTATATAAAAGTTAAATAATCGCTTTATCAATTTCATTGTTCAAATATAACCAAAGTGTTTATAACATTTAAAATCGGTTCAAAACTTTAGACGAAGTACTTAGTTATTTGTCAATTTTAAAAAAAATAATCATTAATTTTGCACATCTTTTTTATAAAATATACACTAAAATATGAGAACAGATTTGTTTGCCCTAAGACATATTGGTATCAATGAAGGAAATTATCAGCAGATGTTTAAAACTGTTGGAATTGACAATTTGGACCAACTTATATATGAAACCATCCCAGATGACATTAGACTAAAAAAAGACTTAGAGCTTCCTGAAGCCTTAAGTGAAAATGAATTCCTAGAGCATATTCAAGCCTTAGGGAACAAAAACAAAGTTTATAAATCCTATATTGGTTTAGGGTACCATGAAGGACTTTTACCTTCTCCTATCAAAAGGAATATTTTAGAAAATCCAGGTTGGTATACCGCTTACACACCTTACCAAGCAGAAATTGCACAAGGTCGGTTAGAGGCATTGTTGAATTTTCAAACCATGATTTGTGACCTCACTGGTATGGAACTTGCAAATGCTTCGCTTTTGGATGAAAGTACAGCAGCCGCGGAAGCTATGGCTATGCTCTTTGAGGTACGCAGTAGAGCGCAAAAAAAAGTGAATGTGCTCAAATTTTTTGTCTCTGATGAAATATTACCACAAACACTATCCTTACTTCAAACACGAGCAACTCCTATTGGCATAGAGCTTGTCATTGGAAATCACGAAGAATTTGCTTTTACAACCGATTTTTTCGGTGCTTTATTGCAGTACCCAGGCAAACACGGTCAGGTATACGATTATGCTAGCTTTGTAGAAAATTGCAATGCAAACGAAATCAAAGTTGCTGTAGCGGCAGACATATTAAGTTTAGTAAAACTTAAAGCTCCTGCAGAATTTGGGGTAGATGTAGTTGTTGGTACTACCCAACGTTTTGGAATTCCATTAGGATACGGAGGCCCACATGCCGCCTTTTTTGCCACAAAGGATGCTTATAAAAGAAATATTCCAGGTAGAATTATTGGAGTAACTAAAGATACCGATGGCAGAACTGCCTTGCGTATGGCGCTTCAAACCAGAGAACAACATATTAAAAGAGACAAAGCAACTTCCAACATCTGTACTGCTCAAGTTTTATTAGCTGTTATGGCGGGTATGTATGCTGTATATCACGGGCCAAAAGGTTTGCAATATATCGCTAATAAGGTGCATAATTCAGCTAAAAAAGTAGCTACAGCTGTTAAGGAATTAGGATACAAACAATTAAACAGTGCCTTCTTTGACACTATTAAAGTGGAAGTTTCAGAGGCCAGTACTCTCAAAGCGATTGCCGAAGCCAAAGAAATTAACTTCAATTATATAGATAACCAAACAATTTCTATCTCCATAAACGAAGCGACTTCTGATAACGACTTAAAAACGATACTGTCTTGTTTTCAAGAGCTAAGTAATAAAGAAGTAGTTTTAAAAGAGGCTACAGAAGATGTAATCCCTACGTCACTTCTAAGAAATACGCCATTTTTAGAAAACGAAGTCTTTAATTCGTATCATTCTGAGACTGAATTAATGCGTTATATCAAAAAACTAGAGCGTAAGGATTTGGCCTTAAATCACTCTATGATTTCATTAGGCTCTTGCACAATGAAATTGAATGCAGCATCAGAAATGCTACCGTTAAGCGCAGCGCAATGGGGAAACATTCACCCATTTGTTCCTGTAGATCAAGCCGAAGGATATCAGATTTTATTAAAAAAATTAGAAGATTACCTCAGTGTTATAACAGGGTTTTCAGCAACATCCTTGCAACCAAATTCTGGTGCTCAAGGTGAATACGCTGGACTTATGGTAATTAGAGCATACCACGAATCTAGAAATGATGCACACCGAAACATCTGCTTAATTCCGGCTTCTGCACACGGAACCAATCCGGCTTCAGCTGTAATGGCTGGAATGAAAGTTGTAGTTACAAAGACGGATGAATACGGGAATATAGATGTAACGGATTTAAAGGAAAAAGCAGAATTACACAAGGCTAATTTAGCAGCCTTAATGGTAACCTACCCTTCTACTCATGGAGTTTTTGAATCTTCCATAAAAGAAGTCACCAAACTAATCCATGACAATGGAGGACAAGTATATATGGATGGGGCTAATATGAATGCACAAGTTGGCCTAACCAATCCAGGTAATATTGGTGCCGATGTTTGTCACCTCAACCTACACAAAACGTTTGCTATACCACATGGTGGTGGTGGACCAGGAGTTGGCCCTATTTGTGTTGCTCCTCAATTGGTACCTTTCTTACCAGGCAACCCCGTGATAAAAACGGGTGGTGAAAAAGCAATTTCTGCTATTTCTTCTGCGCCTTGGGGGAGCTCTTTAGTATGCATTATATCTTACGGATATATTGTAATGCTCGGCGAGGCTGGTTTAAAACAGTCTACTTCCATTGCAATTCTCAATGCCAACTATATTAAAAATAGACTAAGTGGTAAGTTTGATGTATTGTATACCGGCGAAAAAGGTAGAGCAGCACATGAAATGATTATTGATTGCAGACCTTTTAAACAAAACGGTATTGAAGTAACTGACATTGCCAAGCGTTTAATGGATTACGGTTTTCATGCTCCAACTGTTTCATTCCCTGTAGCTGGAACCTTAATGATAGAACCTACAGAAAGTGAAAGCCTAGCGGAATTAGATCGTTTTTGTAATGCTATGCTTTCTATTAGAAAAGAAATTGATGAGGCTACTTTAGACAACCCAAACAATGTTTTAAAGAATTCGCCACACACATTAAATATGGTGACTAACGACACATGGGATTTTCCATACAGCAGGCAAAAAGCTGCGTTTCCGTTAGATTATATCGCTGACAATAAGTTTTGGCCCGTTGTTAGACGTGTCGATGAAGCCTATGGCGACCGTAATTTAATTTGCACATGTGCGCCTATTGAAGCCTATATGGAAGCCTAAAAGGCTAACAATCACTAGACCTAAGAGCCATTTACGAAAAATTAAATGGCTTTTTTAATTGAATACTTTTTTATTGAACATCATACCGTTTGTTATGCACGCATAACGTAAAAAAAATAGTTTTGTAATTTCATATTAATTAAGTCAAAACCAACACTATGAAAATTGGAATAACAGGGACAGGTAGCTACATACCAACCATTACAACACCTAATACTGAATTTGAAAATCATACTTTTTTAAATACAGATGGTTCGCCTATTGCCTATTCTAATGAGATTATAATAGAAAAATTTAAAAAAATTACTGGAATTGCAGAACGACGCTATGCCAATAAGGAAATTAATACATCCGATATGGCTTTTTTAGCTGCTGAGCGAGCAATTGCTGACGCCAACATTGATAAAGAATCTATAGACTATATTATTGTAGCACATAATTTTGGAGATATTTCCCATGGCAAAACCCAAGGAGACACCCTCCCTAGTTTAGCCACACGGGTGAAGCATTTATTGCAAATACAGAACCCCAAATGTGTTGCCTATGATATTTTATTTGGGTGTCCAGGCTGGATTGAAGGTATGATCCAAGGCTACGCATTTATTAAGGCGGGACTTGCTAAAAAATGTCTGATTATAGGTGCCGAAACCTTATCGAGAGTTGTAGATCCTTACGACCGTGATTCTATGATATATTCAGATGGAGCCGGCGCTAGTATCATAGAAGAAACCAATAGAACTGGCCAGATACTTGCTCACAATTCTGCCACCTACGCACACACAGAAGCCAATTACCTGTTCTTTGGAGAGTCGTACAATAAAAATGAACAAAACGATACTAGATATATAAAAATGCTTGGCCGTAAAATTTATGAGTTTGCCGTTTCCAATGTGCCACAAGCTATGCAAGAATGTTTAGATACTAGTGGAGTTGACATTGAGGATGTTAAAAAAATATTCATCCATCAAGCCAATGAAAAAATGGACGAAGCCATTGTGAGCAGATTCTACAAACTTTACAACAAAACAATGCCTCAAGACATTATGCCAATGACAATTTACAAGCTTGGAAATAGTTCTGTTGCTACCGTTCCAACACTTTTTGATTTGGTAACCAAAGGAAAATTAGAAAATCAGGCTGTAGAAAAAGGAGATGTTGTTATCTTTGCTAGTGTTGGCGCTGGTATGAACATCAATGCCGTGGTTTACAAATATTAATATGTACGAAAAAACATATCCTAGCAAACGATTTAAGCATACGCTAGAATTTCTTCAAAAACACATTAACACCAAAGAAACCGTTCTAGATTTGGGCGTAGAAAACCCCTTCTCTAAAATTATGACGGCCCAAGGTTATGATGTTACCAATACCAAGGGAGAAGATTTAGATATCGATTTTTCATCGGTAGCGTCTATCAAAACAGAAGTGGTTACCGCCTTTGAAATTTTTGAACATCTACTTGCCCCTTTCAATGTATTACGAGAAATTAAAGCAGATAAATTAGTGGCTAGTATTCCCCTTAAATTATGGTTCTCTCCTGCTTACCAAAGCAAGACCGACCCATGGGATAGACATTATCATGAATTTGAAGATTGGCAGTTTAACTGGCTTTTAGAAAAAGCGGGCTGGGAAATAAAAGACAGCGCAAAATGGACCAATCCCATATCTAAAATTGGCATTAGACCCTTATTGCGGAGCTTTACTCCTCGGTATTATATTGTTTACGCAGAACGAAAAAAATAGTCGTTTAAACCAACACTATGAAATACTACATAATTCTTCCCGCTCATAATGAAGAAGCATTTCTAGCAGCTACACTTTCTGCCGTTTTACAACAAACTTTACTACCACAAAAGGTTATTATCGTAAACGACAATTCTACTGATGCTACCGAGAATATCATTGATGATTTTGTACTTCAAAATTCAATTTTTCAAAAACTTAACACCACTTCATCAACCCAACATTTACCCGGTAGTAAAGTAATAAACGCATTCAATAAAGGGCTAGCTGTTTTAGATGCAAACTATGATTTTATAGTAAAACTAGATGCTGACATTATTTTACCATCAACTTATTTTGACCGTATAGCATCCATTTTCAGGAGCAACCCTACTGTTGGTATTGCAGGTGGCTTTGCCTATGAGCAAGATGCAACTGGCGAATGGAAGTTAAATCACCCTATGAACAAAGATCACGTTCGTGGCGCATTTAAAGCCTATACTAAATCTTGCTTCACACAAATTAAGGGCTTGCGAAACGCCATGGGCTGGGATACTGTAGATGAGCTTTTAGCCCAATATAACGGCTTTACCATTTTCACCGATGATTCTCTTCAAGTAAAACACTTAAGACCTACTGGCGGCGCTTATAACAAACAAGCCAAATTACTTCAAGGCAAAGCCATGTTCTCCATGCGCTATGGTTTTACCATAAGTTGTATTGCCTCTTTAAAAATGGCTTTAAAACAAAAAAGAATGGCGGTATTCTTTAATAACCTAAAGGGGTATCAAATCGCGAAAAAAGAAAAATTGCCTTTTTTGGTAACACCAAAAGAAGGCAATTTTATTCGTCATCTACGATGGACCACGATAAAAAGTAAATTATTCTAACTACTTTTTAATCACAGCTTCTATTGGTTCACCTGTTGCTCCATTAGGGAAAGCCATCCCCAATAATGCGGAAACAGTTGGTGCTATATCTGGAATCTCGGTACGATTTACAGTACTTCCTTTTTCAATACCTTTTCCAAAAAACAACAAGGGCACATGGGTATCATACTTCCATGGAGAACCATGGGTAGAACCTGTTCTAGAGTAACTGATATGCCCAGGCTTTAACACCATTAATACATCACCTGAACTTTTTTGGTTATAACCATTTTGTAACAAATACGGAATACCTCTAGAATATTCATTTTGCCACATTTGGTAGCCAGTATATGCTTCATGCACATCATTAAAACGCAATAACTCGTTTGCAAAAGCCTCTTGAACGCTTTTTAGATCTAAATCTAAATTAACAACAACTTTATGATCCAAGAATATCTGATTGTTAGAGAAGTTTTCAATTAAATCTTCCGTTCCATATTTAAACTTTGCCCATTCGTTAAGTCCGGCTCTAATTTCTTTAAGATCAATATATTCACCAGGAATATTATTATCTTTTAAATAAGCTGGTACTTGTACCGCGGCATGGTCTGAACTTAAAAAGACAGTGTATTCTCCTACTCCTACTTGTTTATCCAAGGTTTGCAATAATCGTTCTAAATCTTGATCTAATCGGATATAGGTGTCTTCAATTTCTTTGGAGTTTACGCCAAATTTATGACCTACATAATCCGTGCTAGAAAAACTAATGGTTAAGAAATCTGTAATTAAATCCTGTCCTAAATTCTCACCATCCAAGGCTGCAATAGCAAAATCCATTGTTAGGCTATTTCCAAAAGGGGTAGATTTAATGGCGTCATAGCCACCATTGGCATCCCATAAGGAAGGTAAATCATGAGGAAAAGTAGCAGTTTCTTGTTTGGAGTACGTGCCTTCGTAATTATTATCATCTGTACCACTAGCCAGATAGGTTGTGATATCCTTTGCCGTATTCCAAGGCTTTTTATACATTTCAGCAGCACCTGAAGAATTAAAACGAGTGACCCATGCTGGTAAGGCATCCATATAATACGTACTCGTTATCCAGTTAGCTTCATCCTTACCTACAAACCAGTAAGCGGCATTAGCAGCATGACCTGCTGGTAAAACAGCTCCTCTATCTTTAATAGCAATACCTATCACCTTTCCTTTCATTTGGGTATGCAATCGCAATTGATCGGTAACTGTTGTAGTTAACATTCTATGCGGACTCATTTTTCCTTCACTACCACTAGTTCCAACTGAATTAAAATTACTATCCCCAGCACAATACACATTTTGTTTTATACTTTTATCATACCAAGTATTCCCTACTATCCCATGAGTAGCAGGCGTAGTCCCTGTATACACAGATGCATGTCCTGGACCCGTATAGGTTGGCGCATAATTGTAATGATGATTTTTACAATTAAAGCCATCATTTACCATACGTTTAAAACCACCTTCTCCATATTGATCCCAGAAGCGTGTTAGGTAATCATATCGCATTTGGTCTACAACGATCCCAACTACCAACTTCGGTGAAGTTTTTAAAACAGGCGCAATTTCTATTACTGTTTCCTTATTCTTTTTAGATTTTCTTTGCGCATTAACATCATTGGTCTTAAAAACAAACAACATTGTAATTAAGGCCAAAAACAAACTTTTTTTCATTTTACTTAATTTTTTTAAGGAATCCCCGTTAATGGGTAAATGTAAATAAATAAACTTTAATTTATTTTAATTGAATGTCAAATGATGGTTAATATTATTATTTTTACAAACAGAAGTCTATTTTTATGAACTACATAGCATCCATTGGCAGTTATTTTATTATGATTAGAGAGCTTTTTAAAAAGCCCACCAAATGGTCCATAATGAAATCGCTAATTTTAAAGGAAATAGACGAATTGGTTTTTGGCTCTTTAGGCATCATCATTTTTATTTCATTTTTCATCGGTGGTGTTGTTACCATACAAACGGCTTTAAATCTCACCAATCCGTTGATTCCTGAAAGTCTTATTGGCTTTGCAGCCAGACAGTCTGTTATCCTAGAATTTGCACCTACCTTTACCTCCATTATTATGGCTGGAAAAGTAGGTTCTTATATCACATCGAGTATAGGAACCATGCGTGTAACAGAGCAGATTGATGCACTAGAAGTTATGGGCGTTAATTCGCTAAACTATCTGGTATTTCCGAAAATCATAGCTTTAATGCTGTATCCTTTTGCCATTGCGATTGCCATGTATGTTGGTATTTTTGGCGGCTGGGTAGCTGGTGTTTTTGGTGGTTTTACTACAAGTGCTAGTTATATTGAAGGGATTCAACTGGATTTTATCCCTTACCATATAACCTACGCATTTATTAAATCTATAATCTTTGCTTTTGTAATCGCAACCATACCATCCTTTCATGGGTACTACATGAAAGGTGGTGCACTAGAAGTAGGGAAGGCTAGCACAACTGCTTTTGTATGGACTAGTGTAGCTATTATTATTTTAAACTATGTATTAACACAATTATTATTAGGATAATGATAGAGGTAAACAACATACACAAGTCCTTTGGCGATTCCCATATTTTAAAAGGGATATCTACGAGTTTTGAAAAAGGAAAAACCAATTTAATCATTGGTCAAAGCGGGTCCGGTAAAACAGTGTTTTTAAAATGTTTATTGGGTCTATTTACTCCAGATGAAGGCACTATAAGTTACAATGGAAACATTTATGACGATTTATCAGCTAGCCAACAAAGAAACTTACGTCAAGAAATGGGCATGGTTTTTCAAGGCAGTGCCTTGTTTGATTCGCTTACCGTAGAAGGCAATGTCATGTTTCCTTTAGAAATGTTCACCAAACAGTCTAAATCCGAAATGCAAGACAGGGTAGACACTGTACTAAAGCGCGTAAACCTAATTGACGCCCATCATAAATTTCCTTCTGAGATATCTGGAGGAATGCAAAAAAGGGTTGCCATAGCTAGGGCAATCGTGATGAATCCTAAATACCTATTTTGCGATGAACCCAACTCGGGCTTAGATCCTAAAACAGCCATATTAATAGACAACCTCATTTTAGAAATCACCAAAGAATACGATATCACTACGGTTATTAATACGCATGATATGAACTCCGTAATGGAGATAGGCGAGAAAATTATCTTCTTAAAAAACGGGCATAAAGAATGGGAAGGCACCAATAAAGAAATCTTTAAGACGGATAATGCAGCGGTAACCGACTTTGTTTACTCTTCGGAGCTATTTAAAAAAGTACGGCAAATGTATATTGAGGAACGGAATTAACTTTGTATTATTTTAAGCTAAACCACATCTAAATATATGAAAATTGTTTACCTACTAGGAAATGGCTTTGATGTAAATCTAAACTTAAAAACAAGATATCCTGATTTCTATCAATACTACAATAACATTGATTCTAAAAGTGAATCTATTTCCAATTTAAAGAAGAGTATTCAAAATGAAGAAAGTTGGGCTGATTTAGAATCCATGTTAGGTGAATACACGCAAGACATAAAATCAACAAATGAATTTATAGAAATTTTTGAGGATATTGGAGACAATTTAGCTGACTACTTAAAAGAAGAGGAAAAAAAAATCGATCTATTAAAAATTGAAAAAGATATTTTTTTTGAATATCTAACTTTTCCTGAGAGGTCACTTTCTGAAGCTCAAAAAAATAAGGTATCTAAACTAAGAACCAAATGGAAAAATCATCATTGGTCTACTTATGTTATCACATTCAATTACACTAACACTTTCGAAAAACTAATTAGAGCAGAAGAAAAATCAATACAAATAGGCACTCATAACGGTCTACCAATAAATTATAATGGAATCCAACATATACATGGATATATAGATAATTCAATGGTGATGGGTGTAAATGACATTTCCCAAATAAAAAATCAAGAATTTCATAATGAGCCTGAAATTTTAAATGCTTTTGTAAAAAGTCAATGCAATCAGGCAATGCAACACACCATTGATGATCAATGCAAACAACACATACTTTCGGCAAACTTGATTTGTATTTATGGTTCTTCCTTAGGAAAAACAGATAAAATCTGGTGGGAAATAATTGGTGAGAGACTAAAAGATGATTGTAATCTTATAATTTTTGAATATACAAATCAAAAATTATCACAAAGAAGAGATTACAAAAGAGAAACCATTCGAGATGGAATTAAAAAATCTTTTCTTGAAAAAACGAATCTAACCAAAAAAGAAAAAGAAGTTGCACATTCCAAGATTTTTGTTGGAATAAATAGAGATCTATTCAACATTATTAAAAATGAAACCAACAAATAAATACAGAATCTAAAGAATTGCAAAGTCCATTCCTAATCATGATTCTCACTAAAAATACTCAAACTTATATTCTACTTATAATTACTCCGTACCTCAATTTTATCATCCTTTAAACGCAACTTTAGCCAAGCAGCTAGCTTTTGTGTATCTGCCGCTAACTTTTCCTTGTTCACTTTTTTTACATCCTTCCAAATAATGTCAAACACAGGAACCGTATCTATCTTTTTAAAATTATTTTTTAGGGTGTATGAAAAATCAATTTCTTGCAAATCTTCATAATTCACCTTTGCTTCATCACTAATTTCAATAAATGGAATTTGTTTTAACGATCTTTTACTCATATCAGAAAGCGCTGTTTCCAAAAAACTAATACGTTCATCTTTAGAAAGTAATTCCGCTTTTTTGCTTTCATACAACTCATTTACATAATTAAACTTCTGTTCAGAATCATCCTTTCCATTTTGAATTATCCGCAACTCTGCTGTTTTTAAATGGTTATTTTCACTTTCATTTTTCTGAGCACGCCATGTATTAATAATGTTTTCCGGGATCAGTTCATCTCCCATACAAACAATTTCAATTTTAGAAGTCCCATCTTTAACATAATCAATGGTTGTTAATTCTTCCAAATACCTTCCTTGATCATTAAACTGATACTTTCCTATAGTATTTTCAATTAAATTATGGGCTTCTTTCATAAAAAGAGACTCTTCAAATACATTCCAAAATGTTATCCCTGCGGGTATCATAACTCCTATAGCGACAACAGAAACTATTCGAGAAATTAAGGTTCTCCGTTGCGAATTCGCATAGCGCACCATAGGGAAACGCAAAAATTTTAAAACTAAAAAGGTTGGTAAGGCTATAAAAATGGTGTTTATGATAAATAAGTACATAGCACCAAGGGCATAGTCTGTATTCCAAATAGCTAATCCGTATCCCACGGTACACAAGGGCGGCATTAAGGCAGTTGCTATGGCTACACCAAAAATTACACTTGCAATGGTTCCTTTTTTTGCCCGAGCTATAACTAAGGCCAGACCCCCAAAAAATGCGATCAACACATCTCGTATGTCTGGAGCTGTCCGAGCTAGCAATTCTGAGGAATCTGTTTTTAACGGAAAGAAGGAGAAAAACAACCAAGCCGTTAAAACACTTAAGACAACCATTACCGCAAAATTCTTTAACGAACGACGCAATGTATCTATATCATTTATTGCCAAGGAAAGTCCAATTCCTAAGATAGGACCCATTAAGGGCGAAATTAACATGGCGCCAATTACAACCGCTGTTGAGTTTGCATTTAAACCCACGGATGCAATAAATATAGAGCAAATTAAAATCCAAGAGGTATGCCCTTTAAAAGGAATATCTGCAATAATGGACGCCTTTGTTGCCTCCTGATCTGTATTATTTCGAATATCTAAAAGCTCTGTCAAAAACTTTTTAACACTGCCCATAAGTCCCTGAAAATCTCTTTTAACATTTTCAGTGGACTCAATTGTATCGTTCTCTGCCAAGTTGTTTTTTTGTTCCGGGTTGTTACTCATAGACCGCTGCTTTTACTTACCAAATTTATCTTTCACTTCATTCAAAATTACCTTTATATCTTGTTCCTTTGCCTTTGGACAAATTAACAACACATCCTCTTTATCTATAACAATATAATCTTTTAATCCATCTATAACTACAATTTTACCTTTTGCCGTCCGGACCATATTACCAGAAGCTTCCCTGCTGAGCAATCTAGCTCCTACAACGGCATTTTCATCTTCAGTTTTTTTAACCTTATCGTACAAGGATCCCCAAGTACCCAGGTCATTCCAATCAAAAGTTGCCGGCAAAACAAATAGGTCCTTAGACTGTTCTAAAATAGCATAATCAATGGATATATTTTCAGCTAAACCATAATTTTTAGCTATAAATCTCGCTTCTTGAGTCGTATTATAGAATCCCATTCCGGCTTCAAACAATCTATACTGTTCCGGTTGATATACTTTAAAAGCCTGTACTATTGCTTTTACACTCCACATAAAAATACCGGCATTCCATAAAAAATTCCCTTGTTCTATAAACCCCTTTGCCGTTTCATAACTTGGTTTTTCTCTAAACTGAGTCACTTTCTTAAGCCTGTTCTCATTTCCATTTTCATACTCTATATACCCAAATCCAGTATTTGGAAAAGTAGGTTTTATACCTAAGGTACAAAGCACCTCTTCCTTTTCACATTTATCAAAACAAAGTTTTACATCTTCAGCAAAGGCTTTTTCATCTTCTATCCAATGATCACTGGGTGCCACAATCATCACCGCATTTGGATTCTGTTTTTGAATTTTTAAGGCTGCATACAAAATACCAGGTGCAGTATTTCGCATAGCTGGCTCAAGAACAACTTGCTCTTGTGTTACCATAGGCAACTGTTCTAGGACCAATTCGTTATAACGCTCATTGGTTAAGATTAAAATATTTTCTGTTGGCACAAACGTATTTAAACGCTGAAATGTTTTCTGAATTAAGGTAGCTCCCGCGCCCAACATATCATGAAATTGTTTGGGGTATTCAGCTGTACTTACCGGCCAAAATCTTGAGCCAATACCACCTGCCATTAAAAAAGCGTAATAATTCTTGTTCTTCATTACATTAATCTGAAATTAATTCTACTTCTGCATTGGGCTGAAAAATATAAATTTTCCCGGTTGAGAGCTCTATACACTCATACCTTTTTACCCTTCTATTCCCTTTTTTAAATAATTTACCATTGTATATTCTAAAAATGCTTCCCAATGGTAATTCAAAAACATAACTTTTATTAGTACCCGCATCAAACTGTTTCAAAGCTAAGGATAATTTAGCATCTGTATCACTACTTGCTTTTGGGTTTTTAAAGTGATTTGCAATTACAGGAAGCACCTTGGATGGAAATATTTCTGGACGAATAAAAGGTAACATTAGCAATTGAAAAGTTTTTTTCCATTCCAATCCATGTGGTTTTATTCCCCTCCCATATTTTTCAAAAGCAACCAAATGAGCAACCTCATGTACCAAAGTAATTAAAAACCTGTATTTATTGAGGGAAGCGTTTACGGTTATTTGATGTAGTCCGTCAGGCAATCTTCTATAATCTCCGTGTCTTGTTACCCGCTGCCCTACAATTTTAAGATGAACGGCATGCTCCTTTATTAAAGAAAAACATGGCTGAACAGCTCTTTCTGGAAGGTATTTTTGAAGGGTTTGCTCCATATCGCAAAAATAGTAGATTCTATAGTCTACAGCTAATAGAAGAACCATAAATTGTTTGTGCTAAAAAAATTACAACAATAGCACTACTACAACAGCTATCCTATAAAAAATTAATTAAGGTGTGCTATTACTTACTTGCAGTAACTTTCCATTGTACATTTTATGCCCAGTCAATGCAAAATTCTGAATATAGGTTGCCATTTCCAAGGCTGTTGTTGGAGCTATATAACCTGGAAAAGCTTCTTCTAACATTTCGGTTTGTACGGCACCCAAGGCGAGCGCGTTAAAAGACGGCCCTGTCTCTTTAAATTCTTCTGCCCATAATTCGGTTAACGTTATTACGGCACCCTTACTAGAGCTGTAAGCCGACAAACCTGGAAACTTAACACTGCCTTGAACACCACCCATAGAACTAATAGTTACAACATGACCGTTTTTAAGCATTTTAGGTACTACAAGTTTGGTAATACTAGCCACACCAAAAACATTAACCTTATAAACTTCTTCAAAATCTTCTGTAGACGTTTCCAAAAAAGGCTTATTGGCTAATTTTCCGGCATTGTTAATTAACACATCTACCTGCTGCCAATTTTCAATTATAAATTCACCCACCTTTTTTAAATCGGATGCTTTTGAAATATCGCAAGACAAGGTGAAAATATTCGGATTTTGCAATTCGGATATTGGCGCTGTTTTTCTAGATAAAGCCAACACCTGATGCCCTTGATTGGCAAATAGTTGTATCAACTCATACCCTATACCCCTACTACAACCGGTTACAATTATATTTGCCATTAGTTATATTTTATTTCCTTGGTTGCTGCATTAGCTATCCCTTCTATAACTGGTACAAACTTATTGATTAGGCTAGCCATATGCTCATAATTCATAAGTTGTGCTTCATCTCCTACTTTGTGGTAATGTTCAAAATTTGTAAAATCAAAGGTAGAATAGGTCTGAGAAGGCACATTAAACACCTGGTGAAAAGGATGGTTGTCTGACCTCATAAAAAGTCTAAACTCACCAGCTTTCGGTAAAAATCCCGCAATTTTTTCACCGGCATAAGTATTACTTATAGCTGCCAGGTTAGAAAGATCATACCCGGTTACATAAGTCAGGTACTCTTTATCTAGCATGGGCAGCCCTACCATTTCAAAATTAAGCATTGCATATAGGTTTAAGTTGCTGGATTTCAACTTTTCTGCCAAATGTTTAGATCCTAATAGTCCCATTTCTTCTGCTGAAAACAAAGCAAAAATAATACTTCTTTTGTTTGTTTTTGCTGTACCAAAATAACGCGCCAATTCCATAACAGTTGCCGTACCAGAAGCATTATCATTAGCCCCATTAGCAATGTTATCATCCCCATTAGCTTTGGCTTTTCCGATATGGTCATAATGCGCTCCTATAATTAGGAATTCTTTTTTTAGTTCCGGATCATTTCCCTCAACAAAACCAACAACATTATAAGCAACTCCTAAGTCTTTTTTAAAATTAGTTAAGGTATCTCTATAGGCGCCAAAGTATGGGCTTACACCATTTGCTTTAAACGCATTGGCTATATAGGTCGCCGCCTCATTAATACCCTCACTGCCAGAAGCACGTCCTTGCAATTCATCTGAAGCTAAGTAACTAACGATTTCATTCACTCCGGCTGGCGTGGCAATATCTTTACTAATTTCCTTGGCTTTTATATTAGAATTTCTAGCTATACCATCTGGTCCTTTTACTTTAACGCCACAACTCTGAACCACGGCAATTAATACGAATAAGAGAATTTTTTTCATTGTTTAATCTTTTGGTAAATATAAAAAAAGCATCTCATTTATTTGAGATGCTTTCTAATTTATAACTATACTTTGCTGCTATTATGCAAGCATGGTAACAGGATTTTCTATAAAGTTTCTCAAGGTCTGTAAAAACTGAGCTCCAACAGCACCATCTACAGTTCTATGGTCACAAGCCAAGGTAAGTTTCATAGTATTACCTACCACAATTTCTCCATTTTTAACAACCGGCTTTTCTACAATCGCACCTACAGATAGTATGGCCGAATTTGGTTGATTTATGATAGAGGTAAATTCTTGAATACCGAACATCCCTAAATTTGACACCGTAAAGGTACTACCTTCCATTTCTGCTGGTGCAATTTTTTTAGATCTAGCCTTACCTGCTAAGTCTTTTACCGTTGCCCCTATGGAAGTTAAACTCATTTGGTCTGCAAATTTAACGACAGGAACTACTAGCCCTTCGTCTACAGATACCGCAACACCAATATGAATGTGTTGGTTGTATCGCGTAACATCATCTTGCCAAGTTGTATTTACTTGTGGGTGCTTTCTAAGGGCCATTGCACAAGCTTTTAATACCATATCATTAAAGGACACCTTAGTGTCTGGCAAGTTATTTATTTGTACTCTGGACGCTTTTGCGTTGTCCATATCCACTTCTATTGTTAGGTAAAAATGGGGAGCAGTAAATTTAGATTTCCCTAAAACCTTAGCAATTACTTTACGCATTGAAGAGTTTTTAACGTCTTCATAACCTTCTTCACCAACAGGAGCAGTTATAACTGGTTTAGTGGTAGCTGCTTCCTCATTAGCCTTTTCTGGCGCCGCGGTAGTTGCAGAGGGCGTATAACCTTCAACATCTTTCTTTACAATTCTTCCGTTATCTCCAGAACCAGTAACATTAGATAAATTGATTCCTTTATCTGATGCAATTTTCTTAGCCAAAGGCGAAGCCAATATACGTTTACCATCAGTAGCTATTGACGCTGTTTCAGCAGTCACTTTTTCCTCTTTCTTTGCTTCTTGTTTTGGAGCTTCTGTTGTAGCTTGAGCTGCTGGAGTAGAACTCCCTGCATTTAGCACAGCATTTACATCTGTTCCTGCTGGGCCTATAATTGCCAAAACTTCATCCACCGGAGAAGATTCTCCTTCTTTTAAACCTACATACAACAAAGTACCAGAATAAAAAGACTCAAATTCCATGGTTGCTTTATCGGTTTCTATTTCAGCAAGAATATCTCCTTCTTCAACAGTATCACCAACATTTTTTAACCAAGTAGCAACAGTACCTTCTTCCATAGTGTCACTAAGGCGTGGCATTTTAATTACCTCTACACCTTCTGGTATCGATCCTCCAGTAGCAACTTCGGCCTCTGGCGCTGTCTTTTTTTCAACATCCTCGTTTTTCTCTTCTACTGCAGCCGCTTTATTACCACCAGATAAATGGGCAGAAATATCTTCCCCTTCTTCTCCAATAATGGCTAATAAAGTATCAACAGGTGCAGTACCTCCTTCTTCAATCCCGATATGCAACAATACACCTTCATTAAAGGACTCAAACTCCATAGTAGCCTTGTCCGTTTCTATTTCTGCAAGAATATCACCTTCTTCAATTTTATCCCCAACATTTTTAAGCCATTTGGCAACGGTACCTTCTTCCATGGTATCGCTTAACCTCGGCATGTTTATTATCTCTGCCATATTCTATAATTTATGTTGTACAAATGGAAAATCTTTTTGCTCATATACCATATCGTATAATTGGCTTGCTGGTGGGTAATCTGATTCGTCAGCAAACTTCTCACATTCATTAACCTTGCGTTTTACTTCTTTTCCTACTTCTGCGATTTGATCATCTGTAGCATATTTATTTTCCTTGATAATAGCTAACACTTGAGAAATAGGATCAATTTTCTTATATTCTTCAACCTCATCCTTAGTTCTATAATGCTGAGCATCAGACATAGAATGTCCTCTATAACGATATGTTTTCATTTCTAAAAATGTTGGTCCGTCTCCAGCTCTTGCTCTTTCCACAGCCTTACTCACTTCTTTAGCAACGGTAACCGGATCCATTCCATCAACAGGACCACAAGGCATTTCATATCCTAAACCTAATTTCCATATTTCTGTAGAATGTGATGTTCTAGCTACTGATGTTCCCATTGCATATCCATTGTTTTCACAAATAAATACCACAGGTAATTTCCAAAGCATAGCCAAGTTAAACGTTTCGTGTAAAGAACCTTGCCTTACAGCTCCATCACCCATATAACATAAAGTTACTGCATTACTACCAGCGTATTTATCTCCAAATGCCAAACCAGCCCCTAAAGGTATTTGCCCTCCTACAATGCCGTGACCACCATAAAAACGATGCTCCTTAGAAAAAATATGCATAGAACCTCCCATTCCCTTAGAAGTACCTGTTACCTTACCATAAAGTTCGGCCATTACCCTTTTTGGATCTACACCCATTCCAATGGGTTGTACGTGATTTCGATATGCAGTTATCATTTTATCCTTGGTAAGATCCATTGCATGTAATGAACCTGCTAAAACAGCTTCTTGACCATTATACAAGTGTAGGAATCCCCTAACTTTTTGTTGAATGTAAACAGCAGCAAGCTTATCCTCAAACTTTCTCCAGAATAACATATCCTTATACCAATTAAGGTAAACTTCTTTGGTTATTTTTTTCATTTAAAACTATTTTAAAAAAAGGCTGATTTTACAGCGAAACAAAAATACACATTAAATTCACTACCAAAAAAAAAATGACAAAAAAGCACAGCCCATATCCATTTTGTTTTTTCAAATTGAATTTAAGGCAAAAAAAAGGAATAAAAAAAATATAATTCGCAACAAAAGTTACTCTAAGAAAGAATTGCTAAATGCTAACGGTAAAATATCGGCAATAGAATCGCATTTATAAACGGCCCCCAGCTCCCCCATCAACAATAAGGTTACAGATTGCTTTTGTTTTTGCTCGTATTCTATCATTGCCTGCCTACAACTACCACAGGGTGCTGCCGGATTTGATACTTGATAGTTTTTGGAAGTTGCCGAAATGGCCACGGATACAATTTTTACATTTGGGTAAATGGCACCCGCTTGAAAAATAGCAACTCTTTCTGCACATAAGCCTGCAGGAAAAGATGCGTTTTCTTGATTGTTCCCTAAAACAGTTTTACCATTGGCTAAAAGGACTGCTGCCCCGACTGAAAAATTAGAATAAGGTGCATATGCATTTTTACGAGCCTCAACAGCTTTTAACATAAGTGTTTTATCTGTTTGAGATAGCTCCGTTATTGAGTCATAAACAGATACTTCAATAGCTAGTTTTTTTTTCTTCATCTAATCGTTAAAGAATTCTTCACCTAAATTAAATGTAAGTGAAAAACGCAATGTATTTTCTAATGGATTTTTAATTTTAGAGGTTGAGAATAAATAAGACAAGTCTACTTGCGTAGCTTTAAATTTAAAACCTGCTCCTAACGAAAAGAATTTACGGGCTCCCTTTAATTCATTTTCATTAAAATATCCTGCACGCATCATAAACGCATTTTGATACGAATATTCCGCTCCCAATGCCCAAGTTACTTCTTTTAACTCTTCCCCAAATCCGTCTGGAGCATCATTAAAAGAATCAAATACCCCTTCCAAAAAGCTTATTTGCTGGTAACGTTCGTTATCTTGGCTATCGATCTGACCGTCCTCATTAAAGTCTTGTGGTGTTGGCACTAACAGTTTATTAAATTCTGTTGTCAATGAAAGCACATTATCCTGATCTAAAATAAAATCAAAACCAACTCCCAATTTTAAGTTTGCCGGTAAAAAATTTTCTTGCCCCCCTTGATCATATGCAATTTTACTTCCTAAATTAGAAATATTAAAACCTGCACGCCACCTACCATCATAATTGTTATATGCTATTTCGGGCGAATAATAAAAACCAGAAACATCAACAGCAAATGCCGTAGCAGCCTTAGAGTCTACACTAGGGTCTAAAGGGAATTTAAGATTAGAACTTATGAATCTACCACTTACTGCCATAGAAAACTGTCTGGACAGTTTTAATGAATAAGCACCTTCTAATACAAATTCATTTGGTTTTACCGTAGTACCTTCTTCATCTATTGTTTGTCGTAACTCTACTTCTCCTAGGCCAAAATATCGCAGCCCAAAAGCAAAGGCGCTTCTATCATTTAGCTTATTAAAGTAATTCGCATTCAGCAAAGCTACATCTGTTACAATATTTTCAAGATAAGGAGTGTAACTAATTCCAAATCCCATTTTCCGTTCAGCAAATGCGTACTTCGCCGCATTCCATTGTAAGGAATAGGCATCTGCAGAGGTGGCAACCCCCATATCCCCCATACCCGCCGATCTTGCGTCTGCTGCTATATTTAAAAAAGGAACGGCTGTTGTAATGGATCTATTCTCCTGAGCTGTAGCGCTGTAAACTGATACAAGAAGTAGTAATACTAGTGTTTTTTTCATCATCATTTTATAAGGTTCAGTTCTTTATAAGCTTTCGCGTACAAATATCATAACATTTAAATTAACGTACTTTTTTATAATATCTTATATATAAGGAAGTTTATTTTTAAATTAAATGTGCAAGTATACTTATTTCACCTAATCAATTAAACTCCTGCACAGCTATTTTGGAAGTACCAATAAAATTTAATTAAAAGAATTTAACCCATTGATACTATTCTATTATTTGTGGCGTTATAGATTTGTTAAGCTCTGCATTATGGGTATTTCGGTTTTTTTTAACAGAAACAAAATAATCTTTAAAAAATATCGTTTTAATAGCCGATAGTAAGTAAAGTTTAAAATGAAAAAAAATATTATTGCTGTAGAATAGCAGTAAAATATAGAACTCAAGTCTTAATTATGAAAAAACAATTCATTAAAGTTGTACTCTCGTGTGCTGTTGTTGTAAGTAGCATTACCAGTTGTAAAAAATCATCTTCATCTAAAGATGTATCTCGTGCTACGGGTTGGAAAATTAATGCCAAGGAAGGTGGTTTTCAACACAACTCAGATTTTAAGGAACAAGTAACTGCTCCTGGTCTTGTGTTTATAGAAGGAGGTACATTTACAAAAGGTAAGGTACAGGATGATGTAATGCATGATTGGAACAATACACCTACCCAACAACATGTTCAGTCGTTCTATATGGATGAAACCGAGGTTACAAACAAAATGTATTTACAATTTTTAGATTACTTAAAATCTGTTTACCCTCCAGAAAATCCAAAATATGCCAACATTTATGTAGGTGCTTTACCGGATACGCTAGTATGGAGAAATAGACTTGGTTTTAACGAAACTATGACCAATAACTATTTAAGACATCCTGGATACGCTGAATACCCAGTAGTTGGTGTAAATTGGGTGCAAGCCACGCAATTTGCTGAATGGCGTACAGATCGTGTAAATGAATTAATGTTAGAAAAAGAAGGCTATTTAGATTCGGAAGCAAAATACAAAGCCTTAAGTGGAGAAACAGAAGGTACCTTTAGTACGGAAGCCTACTTAAACAGACCAGAATCTGTTTATGGTGGACAAATTGATTCTTTACAAGGAAAAATGCAAAAAGATTCTATTTCTGTTTTCGCAAAGCGAAGTAGTGGGGTTATTTTACCGGAATACAGGTTACCTACGGAGACAGAATGGGAGTATGCAGCACAAGCAAATGCTGGTACTAGAGAATACAATAACTATAGAGGAAGAAAAAAATATCCTTGGGAAGGCGATTACACTCGAAACGGACAACGTGTTGGTAGAGGTGATCAATTAGCAAACTTTAAACAAGGCAAGGGTGATTATGGCGGAATAGCTGGCTGGTCTGATGATGGAGCAGATATCACCAATGCAGTGATGTCATACAAACCAAATGACCTAGGTCTTTATGATATGGCTGGTAACGTATCAGAATGGGTTGCTGATGTTTACAGACCCATTGTAGATGATGAAATAAGTGATTTCAACTATTACAGAGGTAACATTTATATGAAACCTGCCATTGGCGAAGATGGAAAAGTTAATATCCTTAGAGATTCTGTTGTTTACGACACGCTACCTAACGGTAAAATAGTTGCTGTTAACTTACCAGGGGAAATTAAAATGGTTGCTGTAGATGAAAAAGAAACATACCTAAGAACCAATTTCTCTTCAAGTGACAATAGAGGCTACAGAGATGGTGAACCAGGATCTACACGATTTTATGATAAATTTAATGAGGCCGATGGGGACGAACAAAACAAAAAATCAATGTACAACTCTCCGAACAACAAAATAGAAAGAGATAGTGTTGGAAAATTTGTTAGAAATTATGATAAATCTAACTTTAGAACTTCGTTAATTAACAATGAGGTAAGAGTATACAAAGGTGGTTCTTGGAGAGATCGCGCATACTGGCTAGACCCTGCACAACGTAGATACCAACCACAATATATGGCTACAGATGACATCGGATTTAGATGTGCTATGTCTAGAGTTGGTTCTAAATCTAAAAGTAAAAACAAAACGGCTAGAGGTAAAAAAGTAAAATAAACAAATCGAATTATATTTTTAAAAGACTGCTCAAAAGAGCAGTCTTTTTTTTTATATTCGCTTTATGACAATAGCTCAAATTCATCAATTATTTTTAAAATATCCTACTGTATGTACGGATACGCGAAAAATTACAAAGAACTGTATATTTTTTGCCCTTAAAGGCGATAATTTTAATGGCAATAGTTATGCAGAAGACGCCATAAAAAAAGGAGCTGCTTATGCCATTATAGATGACGAAAAATTTGCTACTTCAAATAAGTTTATTGTAGTTAAGGATGTATTACATACCCTACAACAAGTAGGTAAGCTTCACAGACATCATTGTTCTGCAAGGGTCATTGGATTAACCGGTAGTAACGGCAAGACAACTACTAAAGAACTGCTTAAGGCTGTTATTCAAAAGAAATACAATACCATTGCCACTATTGGCAACCTCAACAACCATATTGGTGTTCCATTAACCTTATTATCTATACAAGAAGATACAGAAATTGCCATTGTAGAAATGGGTGCCAACCACCTAGAAGAAATTGAATTTTTATGCAATTTAGCCCAACCTGATTATGGCTACATTACCAATTTTGGAAAAGCACATTTAGAAGGTTTTGGCAGCACCGAAGGTGTTATTCAAGGCAAAAGTGAATTATACAATTACCTTATAGCAAACAACAAGCATATTTTCTTAAATGCAGACGACCCAATTCAAGAAAACAAGCTTGGTAATTATATAAAAAAAACAGGGTTTAGCACAAGCAATGAACACGATTTCAAAATAGAGTTCGTAGGTGCGGACCCTTTCGTTACCTTGAATCTAAGAGGTACTCGAATAACTTCTAATTTAATTGGTTCCTATAACTTTACCAATTGTTGCGCAGCCATTGTAATGGGTATCTATTTTAATATTGAATTGCCAAAAATTAAAGAAGCCATAGAAGGTTACACGCCACAAAACAACAGATCCCAATTACTAGAACACAAAGGCTATAAAATTATCCTAGACGCCTATAATGCTAACCCCACTAGTATGGCTGCTGCCCTAGATAATTTTAAGGCGATGAAAGACAAGCATAAAATTGTGTTTTTAGGAGATATGTTTGAATTGGGGAATTCTGCAGTTGAAGAACACCAAAATATTGCAGAGCTCGCTGCCAAAATGAATTTTTCAGCCACCTTTTTAATAGGTGAAAACTTTTCCAAAACAAAAACAACAGCCCTAAAACTAACTACCTTGAATGACCTTAAGTTTTATCTAAAAGAACACCCTATACAACCTTTAAGTACACTACTAATAAAAGGCTCCAGAGGAATGTCTTTGGAACGTATATTAGAATTGGTATAAAAAAACCTCTCTTTTGATAAGAGAGGTTTGTTACTTATTATTTAGAATACGTTTACCCAAATTGTCCATGACAATTAGAAAAATCTACTTGTGATAAACACCTAAAACACCCAATATTCCATTTGCTATAGGTATGTGATCACTAATCTTCATCTTCTTCTGCCTCTACATCTACATCGGGGATAGCATCCGGATCGTCATCATCAAAATCTTCATAATCATCCTCGTCATAATTAGCCATAGTTACTTCTAACTTTGCACTAATCTTCACCAAATACTTGGTATCGTCAGTCAAGACCTCAACGGCTTCTATACGTTCACCTTTGGCGTTATAAAAACTGATAATGTTTAAATCGTCATAACCATCAGGATATCGCTCTACCAACAGCCGTAAAACTTCAGGTGTTAGTTTTTTAAAATCTACTATTACTCTCTTTAAATTATCCATGGTTACATATCTAAAAGGTAGGCAAAAATAAGCGGGGCAACAATGGTTGCATCACTCTCTATTATAAATTTAGGCGTATCGATATCCAATTTACCCCAGGTAATTTTTTCATTAGGTACGGCACCAGAATAAGACCCATAACTCGTTGTTGAATCACTAATTTGACAAAAATAACTCCAGAATGGAGTTTCTGGCCGTTCCATATCTTGATATAGCATAGGCACCACGCAAATTGGAAAATCTCCGGCAATACCACCACCTATTTGAAAAAATCCAATTCCATTTTTTGAATTGTCGGTATACCAATCGGCCAAGAATGTCATGTATTCTATTCCCGATTTCATGGTCGTAGCTTTTAACTGTCCTTTTAGCACATAGGATGCAAAAATATTCCCCATTGTACTATCTTCCCAACCCGGGCAAATAATTGGTAAATTTTTCTCTGCCGCAGCATACATCCAAGAGTCTTTTAAGTCTATTTCATAATATTCTTCTAACACTCCTGACAATAACATTTTGTACATATATTCATGCGGTAGATAACGTTCCCCTGCATCATCTGCATCTTTCCAAATTTTGTAAATATGCTTTTGTAATCTTCTAAATGCCTCTTCTTCAGGAATGCAAGTATCAGTAACCCTGTTTAGTCCTTTTTCTAACAAATCCCATTCGTCTTGTGCAGTAAGATCTCTATAATTAGGCACACGCTTGTAGTGCGAATGCGCAACAAGATTCATAATATCCTCTTCTAAGTTTGCCCCAGTACACGATATTATTTGAACTTTATCTTGGCGAATCATTTCAGCAAAAATCTTACCAATCTCAGCGGTACTCATTGCACCTGCCAAAGAAACTAACATTTTAGAACCTTTATTTAGCTGCTCTTCGTATCCTTTTGCGGCATCTACTAAGGCTGCCGAATTAAAATGCAAATAATATTTTTCTATAAAATTAGATATAGCTCCTTTAGTCTTCATCTTCTTCAAATTTTGAAATGTTAGAATTTCCTGATTTAAGATCTACATCATAGGTATTGTCGTATGTTTCATCTATACTTTGCCCCATAAACTTGTAGCTCAACATTTTATAATACAACTTGGCTGCTAAAAAATCTGATGATTTATCCACGGCATTAGGACACAACTCAACAATATCAAAACCTACCACATTTTTTTCTTCAAACACTTGTTTTAAAAATTCTAGTGTCTCGTACCAAAACAAGCCTCCTGGCTCTGGCGTTCCTGTAGAAGGCATAATAGACGGATCTAAAGCATCCAAATCGAAGGTAATAAATACATTTTCGGTCATTAGATCAACCACTTTATCCACCCAATATTCATCCGTAGACATATCATGCGCAAAGAAAGTTTTTTCTTCATCCATATAGGTTTTCTCAATCACATCCATACTGCGGATACCCACTTGTATTAAATTGGTATGCTGACTAGCCTCATGCACGGCACAAGCGTGATTGAATTTTGTGCCATCGTAGGATTCTCTTAAATCTGCATGTGCATCGATATGCAATACCGTTAGATTAGAAAAACACTCATTAAAGGCTCTTATAGTCCCTATGGAAACAGAATGTTCACCTCCAAACAACGTCACAAACTTATTTCGCTTGATATACTGTTTTGTAGTTTTATGAACTTCATTCACCATAGCTTCGGGTGAACTGTCTTCTGTTATTGCGTCTGCAAGATATATCCCTTGTTGATATGGTTCTGTTGCTGTTTCAATATCGTACAACTCCATATTTTCCGAAGCCTTTAAAAAAGCTTCTGGACCTTTATCTGCTCCTTTTCCCCATGTGCTTGTTCCGTCATAAGGAACAGGGATTAAAATTACTTTTGCTGTTTCCAATTGCGCAAACTGGTCTGGAATGCCTGCGTAATTATTAGTTGTGCTCATATCCTAAAATTTTAAGCAGATCTTCTGCCTTTTGTTGTTCACTAAATAATTTGGTTGTTATATTTCCTTCTGAATCTTTGTCTATTAACACATGCTTTGGATGGGGAATTAAACAGTGCTGCAGTCCTCCAAAACCACCTATACTTTCTTGATATGCCCCTGTATTAAAAAATCCAATATACAAGGGTTTATCTTTTTTATACTTTGGCAGGTAAATAGCATTCGTATTTTGTTCGCTATTGTAATAATCATCACTATCACAAGTTAATCCGCCTAATAAAACCCTTTCATATTCATCTTCCCATCTATTTATAGGCAACATAATAAATCTTTTATTGATGGCCCAAGTATCTGGTAAAGTTGTTATAAAAGAGGAATCTATCATATTCCACTTTTCCCTATCGTTTTGCTGTTTCTGATATAATATCTCATAAATAGCACCGCCACTTTCACCTACTGTAAAACTACCAAATTCTGTAAATATATGTGGCACATCAACATCTGCCTCTTGACAGGTTAAATTAATTTGATTAATTATCTCATCTATAATATACTGATAATCATAATCAAATGCCAAGGAGTTTTTTATAGGAAAGCCACCTCCAATATTTAAACTATCTAAAGAAGGACATATTTTCTTTAGTTTCACATAAACCCTTAAGCATTTCAAAAGTTCATTCCAGTAATACGCATTGTCTTTTATTCCGGTATTAATGAAAAAATGCAACATTTTTAACTGCACCTTGTCATTATCTTTTATCTGATTTTCGTAAAAAGGGACAATATTTTTGTAACCAATACCCAATCGAGACGTATAAAACTCAAATTTAGGTTCTTCCTCCGAAGCAATACGGATGCCTACTTTATAATCATCTGTTATTTTTTCCGACAACAAATCTATTTCTTCATAATTATCTATAATTGGAATACAATTACGATGGCCTTCATTAATTAACCTAGCAATATTTGTTATGTATTGCTCCCTTTTAAATCCATTACAAATTATATAGGTATCGTCTTTAATTTTGCCATCTATTTTTAGTTTTTCAATGATGTTTATATCAAAGGCAGATGACGTTTCAATATGAATATTATTTTTTAAAGCTTCATGCAACACATGCTCAAAATGAGAGCTTTTTGTACAATAGCAATAATGATACTTTCCCTTATAGTTATGATTCTTTATTGCCTCTTCAAACCAATCCTTGGCCCTTTTAATATTTTCAGATATCTTAGGTAAATAGGTAAATTTCAATGGACTACCATAATCATCAATAAGCTTTTTAAGCGGTATATCATGAAACAATAGGTTTTCTCCATCTAACTTAAATTCTTCTTGCGGAAAATCGTAAGTCTGATCAATTAGATTAATATATTTATTATTCATTAAATTTTAGTTCTGTTTTAATTAAATTTTAAACACCACCATAATATAGTGTTTTTTACAACGTATCCTTTACGAAATTAAATTTAACTATTACACAATTATTTGACGCTCCGTGGTTGGCACGAAGAAATAGTCATGCTGACTGCTGACTATAGGAGAGTTACCGGAAGTTAACTTTAAAATTCGGTTGCTTATCTTATAAGTTGTTTCAGGGTACGACTTCCCAATTCCCAAAAACCCGAATATAAAAACAGTATACATTTATGCTCAGCGATACGCTAATTTACCAAACTTATCTTTTGAAGTTTGACAAGACAAATGAAAACAAAAAAAACGAAAAAACTAATAATCAAAGAAAAAAAATAAAACCCTTTGATAAAATATTTTTTTATCCTGTCTTTAACCCCTTTAATTATTAGCTTTTGTGACTAGTTCTCATTCCTATCAATGTGGATTATATATCTTAAATGACTACCAATTTATTTCGGAAGGCACACTAGCTTCCTGAAAAATAGTCTCCATTTCTGCAATAATATCCGGATGTTGCCCGGCAACATCAGTTGTCTCTCCTAGGTCTTCATTTAAATTGTACAACTGTATTGGAGCATTTGGGTTTTTCTTTAGATTGTACTTTACTGCTTTCCAATCTCCTTTTCGAACAGCTCTTCGGCCTCCCCCTTCATAAAATTCCCAATACAAATAATCATGATTAATTTGAACAGCATCTGTTTTAATTAAAGTTGGTAAAAATGAAATTCCGTCTAAATCCTTTGGTATTTCTATCCCAGCAATATCTGAAAAAGTTGGAAAAACATCCCAAAAAGCAGAGATGTGGTCTGTTCTTGTATTAGCCGCAATTTGGCCAGGCCACTTCACAATCATAGGTACCCGAATTCCACCCTCATACAAATCGCGTTTATACCCTCTTAAAGGCCCATTACTCTCAAAATAATCAGGGTCTGCACCACCTTCTTTATGCGGTCCATTGTCTGATGTAAAGACAATGATAGTATTGTCCGTTAAGCCCAATTCTTCAAGTTTAGCTACAATTTCCCCAACCTGATCATCTAACAAATTAATCATTCCTGCAAAGGCTGCATGGGATTCTGACTGAGACTCATAAGGGCCATTTCTATAATTTGGACCATCATCTACACCCTTGTAATTTTTTTCGGGGAGTAACTTGCCCTTGTATTTGTTGTGATATGCTTCGGGAACAACCAATTCTGCATGTGGAATTATGGAAGGCACATACGCAAAAAAGGGTTTATCCTTATTGTCTTCAATAAATTTTAAGGTCTGTTGATGAATCAAAATTGGAGCATAAGCTCCTTTTTTCTGACCGGCATTTTCAGGAATCACAATAGAATCGTTATTAGACCATAAATGTCTAGGATAATAATTATGCCCCAACCTTTGACAGTTGTATCCATAAAAAACATCGAAGCCTTGATTTATTGGATCGCCTTCTGAACCCGGAAAACCAAGACCCCATTTCCCAAAAGCCCCCGTGGTATACCCTGCATTTTTTAACGATTCTGCCAATGTAAATGTTTCATCAGGAATTGGTTGTTGCCCTTCTGGTTTTATTTCTTTATTTCCTCTTATATAGGTGTGTCCTGTATGTAAACCAGTCATTAAGACCGACCGAGAGGGAGCACAAACCGTACTTCCAGAATAGTGTTGTGTAAACAACATTCCTTTAGTAGCCAGAGCGTCTATATTTGGTGTAGTAAATTTCTGTTGCCCATAGCTACTTAAGTCTCCATACCCTAAATCATCAGCAAGGATATAAATAATATTAGGTTGAGTAGTACCCCTATTTTCTGATGACGTTGCATTTTCAGCATCCTCATTCTTTTTATCGAACTTACAAGAACTAAGGCTAACTGTGGCTAATAATATTCCTAAAAAAAACTTCAATTTCATATCTATTCTATTAAGCCATGAAAATAGAACTATAAAAGTATGAAGTCAATATTTTTATAAACTTTATATAAATAAATAACAAACCTTAGCAAGAAAATTAATTCTCTCACATACATTAGCAATATTAAATTGAAAAGATTATTTTCCATTTCAATATTTCCTAATTCAAGAATAACACATGAAAACTATCTCCATAAAAAGCCCAAGAATTGTAGCCGTCACCACAAGAGAAATAACAGCTCCCAAGGGTTCTGAAGTAACTTTAAAGTTAAACTACATCGGCATTTGCGGCTCAGACCTAAGTACTTATATGGGTAAAAATCCATTAATTGCTTACCCTAGAGTACCCGGACATGAAATAAGTGCTGAAATCTCAGCTGTAGGGGATAATGTTCCCGAAGCCTATGAATTGGGTAAAAAAGTTACTGTAATTCCGTATACAAGCTGTGGCAGCTGTGCTTCCTGCAAAAGAGGAAGAACAAACGCTTGTAAATACAATGAGACGCTTGGCATTCAAAGGGATGGGGCTATGTGTGAATTTTTCAATGTTCCGTATCAAAAAATTCTATTTGCAGATGGGTTAACCGACATGGAACTCGCGTTAGTAGAACCATTAACTGTTGGTTTTCACGCCATTGAAAGAGGAAATGTTACCGACTCTGACAGCGTTATGGTATTAGGTTGTGGAATGATAGGCGCTGGTGCCATCATACGAAGTGCCCTCCGTGGTGCTAAGGTTATTGCAGTTGATATAGACGACCGAAAATTAAAAACTGCCAAATCTTTAGGAGCCACACACACTCTTAACGCATTAGATCCAAAATTTAGTGAAAAACTAGAAGAATTAACTCATAATTTAGGCCCAGATGTTGTTATTGAAGCTGCCGGAAATACAAATACTTATCAAACAGCAATCAAAGAAGTCGCCTTTACAGGAAGGGTTGTTTGCATAGGCTACGCTGGTGAGGACATCTCCTTGCCAACAAAACTATTTGTTCAAAAAGAAATAGATATACGCGGTTCTAGAAATGCAACAATGGCCGACTTTGAAGCGGTAATAGGGTATATGCAAAACAATAAAGGAACAGAAAAACTAATTACTAAAATAATTACCCCTGAAGAGGCTCATGAAGCGCTGGAGTATTGGTCTAAAAACCCGGGTGAGATTATGAAATTAATGATACAATTTTAGGTTAACCATATGAAAAACACTATTTCTTTTAGAGTAGCAGACTTTCTCAAAAACTACCCTCCTTTTAATGAATTGACTATAGATGAGTTACAAGACTTATCAACCCAAATATCTATTATCTATAAAGAAAAAGATGCAAAAATATTCAGTGAGAACGATCCACAACATCCTCATTTTTACATTATACATAAGGGCGCAATTTCACTTCGAAAAAAACCTAAAAACAATATTGTAGACATCTGTGATGAAGGTGATATTTTTGGTTTGCGCCCCTTAATTGCTAATGAAAACTACAAAATGGATGCTGTAGCACATGAAGAAAGCATACTATACGCTATACCCATTGATATCTTTAAACCTTACGCAAAAAACAACAGGGAAGTAGGGAATTTTTTAATTGAAAGTTTTGCATCCAATACCAGAAACCCCTATTCTAAAAGTCATAGAGGAACTCTTTATGGCGAATCAGGAGGCACAGAACCTTTTAATCCAAGTGCAGAATTATTGGACTTGCAACCTGTAAAATACACCAAAAACATTATTAGTTGCTCTCCAAACACCCAAGCAAAACAAGTTGCGGCTACCATGACGCTTAAAAATGTGGGTGCCATTTTGGTTGTAGAAAACAAACTTCCTATTGGAATTATAACAGATAAGGATTTACGAAATAAAATTGTTTCTGGCAAACTACCCATAACAGCTCCTGCCCATCAAATAATGACTACTCCCGTTATTACTTATCCCAAAAAATTAACAATTACACAGGCACAAATGGCCATGATAAAAAGCAGTATTAGTCATTTGTGTATTACCAAGGACGGTACGCCAAACTCTAAGGCCATAGGGATCTTATCTAAACATGATGTTATGGTGGCTGTAGGCAATAACCCCACTGTTTTAATCAAAGCCATAAAAAGAGCAAAAAGGACGAAGGAAATAAAACAAATTAGAAAAGGGATAACAATGTTACTCACAGGATATTTA
Organism: Cellulophaga sp. F20128; assembly: GCF_023015805.1. GTDB lineage: Bacteria > Bacteroidota > Bacteroidia > Flavobacteriales > Flavobacteriaceae > Cellulophaga. The sequence goes on along the minus strand of NZ_JALKBA010000002.1, from coordinate 230,210 downwards.
GAACAAAACATTCCAATGACCCTAATTTCTAAAATAATTTCTGAGTTAAACGATACTTGCATAAAACAAGTAATAAAGATTTCATTGTCTAAAATTGAAACACCACCCCCGGTGAATTTTACTTGGCTTTCATTAGGTAGCCAAGGAAGAAGCGAGCAATTATTACAAACAGACCAAGATAATGCCCTCATATTTGAAGATGTAGCAGACTCCAAACTGGATGAAACCCGTAACTATTTTTTAAAATTAGCCAGCCAAGTAACAAAACGACTCAATGTCATAGGATATGAATTTTGTCCTGCAGAAATGATGGCTTCTAACCCCAGTTGGTGTTTAAGCTTAAGTGAATGGAAAACAAATGTGAACAATTGGATAACCAACCCGGGGCCAGATGAAGTCTTGTTGTCATCCATCTTTTTTGATTTTAATATTACCTATGGCAAGCCAGAATTAGCCTCTAATTTATCTGATTATATATTTGAAACTGTAAAAAACTACCCTAATTTCTTTTTACATTTGGCCAGTGGTGCCCTACAGAACCCATCACCAACAAGCTTTTTTAGACAATTTTTAGTAGAACAAGATGGTGCACACAAAGACTTTTTTGATGTAAAAAGAAGAGCTTTAATGCCATTAACAGATGCCGCCAGGGTATTAATATTATCTCATTCCATAAAGTATATCAACAATACCACAGAACGCTTTGAAAAATTAGCAGAACTAGAACCGAATAATGTGGAAATATTCATGGCGGGTTCGTACGCCTATAAAGCACTTTTAAAGTTTAGAACAAGACAAGGCTTGGCTCACAATGACTCTGGCAGGTATATATCACTAGACAAATTATCTAAGGAAGAGAAAATAAAACTTAAGAGAACCTTCAAAACCATTAAAGAAATGCAAGATCTCATCTATATTCGGTTCAATGTCTCAAATTTATTAAGATGATAGATTTCTTTAAAAAAAAAGAATCAAATCTTCCTGATTTTTGGAAGAATTACGAAGCCACTTTCAGTAAAAATGCAATTGAGAATATCGAAGACATCACCTTTGTTGTCCTAGACACAGAAACTACGGGCCTAGACTATTATACAGACCGTATGCTTTGCATAGGTGCTTTAAAGTTGCATAAAAACGTTATAAAAATAGATTCTACCTTCGAAATTTTTATAAAACAAGAACATTACAACCGAGAGACTGCACAAATTCATGGGATTCTAAAAAACGGAAAAACAGAACGGATTACAGAATTAGAAGCGATAAAATTATTTTTAGTTTATTTAGAAAATAGCATCATCATTGCGCATCATGCCCATTTTGACATCACCATTTTTAATAAAGCATTGCACAGGAATAACTTGCCAAAGTTAAAAAACAAAGTATTGGATACTTCCACCTTGTACAAAAAGACCCTCATAAAATCGAACCTTCTGAACAGAAAAGAGCATTATAGTCTGGATGAATTAACTGATAAATTCAATATTTCTAAAAAAGACCGGCACACAGCTTTAGGCGATGCCTACATAACAGCAATTGCCTTTCTAAAAATTTTAAACAAATTAAAGGAGAAGAAAAAATTAACAGTACAACAACTATTAAGGCTTGGGTAAACTATAGCTACTTATTTCTTCTCCTTATAATTCTAGTACTATTTTAGTGATCTGCCTTTACTTCACCAGACTGATTCATCTTCATTGCATGGTCATATTTGCAACAACCAGGCAACCCATTATACGCTTCTTCATTGCCGGCTACTTTTTCAGTATCATAACCTGAAGCAGCAATGGCCGTGTGTAATGCCATTTCATCTGCCTTAGAATCGTCAAAGGATACAACAATTTTCTTCTTGTCCTTGTCCCAGTCGGCATTGGTTACCCCTTCTACACTAGTCACCGCTTTTTCAATGGTTGCTTTACACATCCCACAATTACCTCTAACCCCAAACGTTGTGTTAGCCATTGCCATTTCTTTTGAAACTTCAGGAGTATTTGTAGCCTCTGATTCTTTTTTGACTTCATTTTTACAGCTAGTTAACCCCAAAATTGCAATTACCGCCACGCTTAAAATTACTTTTTTCATTGTTTAAAAATTTAATTGTTATTACTCTATTACTTGTTTTACTTCTCCACATTTTAGCATTGCTTCTCCAAAATAGGGATTACTTACTTTTTCTTCTTTACTCAGCCAATAGGCCCCGTTATTGCTGTCTGCCATTGGACAAAATTGATGGTACACCTTTTCATTAATACCAAATAATTCAATTGCATTGGTAAGTTTTGATGAAAGCTGTTTAAAATGGTTCCGCTGTACATTTATTTCATTTGCTGTAGCTATTGAAGCCCCTGCCGATTTTATTTCTTTTTCCAAGGTCATCCATTGGGTATGTGCCGCTTCATCTGTCAATAATTTCATATCTACCTTAGCCAAATTTGCCAATAGACTCTTAGCTTTAGCAACGACCTTCTTGAAATCGTCTTTCACCAATTCATCTTTCACATTAAGGTAATCCGTATAAACCGCATTTAATTGATTCTGAAATGCCTTGGCAACTATTACTCGCTCAATAACCACGGTATTATCTACTTTCGAATTGATTCCTTGCAAACCTAGATGCCCTTCATGCCCTGTCATTGATTTTCCACCAGTGGAATTCATCATCGATTTTTTACCTTGCAATTGAGCCGCAGCATCTACGGTAAACGTACCGTTAGTCACAATTTGATCACCATCATTTAACCCCTCTAAAACTTGATATTTACCGCCAACTTTATTTCCTAAGCTAATCTGGCGCATCTCAAAAACAGCTACCATTGGGTCTGGCTGTAAGTAGACAACAGAACGTTTTCCTGTCCATAAAACAGCTGAAGCTGGCACATAAACCATCTGTACTTTTTGAGCATTACTAATTTTTATTTTTCCTTCAACGAACATTCCCGGTTTAAATATTTGATCCTTGTTATTTAGAACTACCCTTAGGTTTACTGTCCTTGTTTGTGGATTTAAAATTGGATCTATAAAGGATACTTTTGCAGTAAAAACCTTATCTGGATAAGCGCTTGTAACAACTTTAACCTCTTGCCCTTTTTTAAATAATGAAATCTGATTTTCGTACACATCAAAATTTGCCCAAACCGTATTTAAGTTTGACACTTTAAAAATAGGCTTCCCATCCATTATGTGAGCCCCATCACTTACTGCTATTTCTGTAACTACCCCAGATACATGAGCGTAAATAATAAAACTTGTTTTTACATTACCAGTTTTAACAACCTCGTCTAATTGTGGGCCATGAACTTTCCAATTTTTAAACTTTGCTAGCACAGCTTTGTATAACAAAGGTTGCGATTCTCGTAATTTATAAGTGGTAATTAATTCTTGTTGTGCTGCAATTAACTCTGGAGAATATATTTTAGCCACAGCCTGACCTTTAGCTACCTTCTCCCCTAATGAGGTCACAAACAGTTTTTCTATTCTACCATTAAAATGAGCCGGCTGAATTGCTGTCTCGTCCTCGTTAACCGTTATTTTGCCTGATAAGGTTGGTTCATTTTCACTATCCGCAAAACTTTCTCCAACAACGGTTGTTTCTACATTGGCCAAAGCCATAGCATTTTCTGTCAGTTTAAATTGATCTGCCAATAACCCATCGGCACTGGTTTCTGCCGGAATTAAATCCATACCACAAATAGGACAATCGCCCGCTTCTGGCTGCATAATCTGTGGGTGCATAGAGCAAGTCCACATTTGATTGGCTTCTGTGGCAGCCGTATGATTGTGTTGCGTTTCTTTGGCAGATGATCCCCCAAAAAACAACCACCCTAAAAGAACACCTAGAAGTAGTAGCCCTACATAAATTATTATTTTATTATTTTTCATTTTCCAATCGTTTTATCATTGCTTTCATTTCTTCAATTTCCTTTTGCTGTGCCTTAATAATTGCATCTGCCAGTTTTTTAACCTCCGGGTCTTGAATGTCCGCCCTTTCACTCGTTAAAATGGCAATAGAATGGTGCGGAATCATCCCTTTTAACCAAAGCAGATCACCAACAATTGGCGCTTGCGCTCTAACCAGTCCTAAGGCCCCAATAAAAAGCACCAAACTACCCATAAGAATAGCAATGTTTTTCTTTTTATTTTGATACATTTTTAACATAAAGAGTAACATTATAACTGCCATTGTAGAAATGCCTAAACAGACCATATAAAATCGGGTTAGACTAAAGTACAAGTGATCTATAGCATAGGTATTTAAATACATAGTGATGTACATGGCTATAAATGACAGGCCAAGCATTAAAAAAAATGTATTGTAACTCCCTTTACTTCGGTGTTTCTTTGATTGTTCCATACTCCATTTATTTTTTTAGTTAAATCTTAATATTCCTTAATCGCAAGGCATTTGCTATTACCGATACAGAACTAAAGCTCATCGCCAGGGCTGCGATCATCGGAGACAATAAAATTCCAAAAAACGGAAATAATACACCCGCAGCAACTGGCACTCCTAAGGTGTTATAGACAAGTGCAAAAAACAGGTTCTGTTTGATGTTTTTCATTACAGCGTGACTTAAATGTTGGGCTTTTACTATTCCTTGTAAATCGCCTTTCACCAACGTTATCATAGCGCTTTCAATTGCCACATCGGTCCCTGTTCCCATGGCAATTCCCACATCACTTTTTGCCAATGCTGGAGCATCGTTTATACCATCGCCAGCCATAGCCACAACCTTACCCTCATTTTGTAATTTTTCAACCACTTTTAATTTATCTTCGGGCAGCATGCTGGCTTTAAAATCAGTGAGTTTCAATTCAGAAGCAACTGCTTGTGCCGTAGCGTGATTATCCCCTGTTAACATGATAACGGAAATACCCTTGTCTTGCAGTTCTTTAATTGCATTTGCTGTAGTTGCTTTAATTTTATCGCCAATAACCACATAGCCTACGACCTCTTTAGCTACCGCTAAATAGGAGACCGTTTTGCCTTGTTTTTGAAAGGCTAGGGCGCTTTCTTCCATTTCAGAAGTGATAATGGCTTCTGCATATGCCATCATTTCTGGATTGCCTAATGCCACCTTCGTCCCATCTACATTCCCTTCAACACCTTTACCAGTAACTGCGCTAAATCCCTCAGATTTTATCTGCTTCGATTTTTGTTCTTTCCCGTATTTAACTGTTGCCGCCGCCAAGGGATGTTCACTATTTGTATTGAGTGCTACAATATATTGTAATACCTTTTCTTGCGTAAAATCATCTCCAAAAGCACCCACCGTTTCTACTGTTGGCTTCCCTTCAGTAATAGTTCCTGTTTTATCAATTATTAGCGTATCTACCTTATCTAGTTTTTCAAGTGCTTCTGCATTTTTGATGAGTACTCCATTCTGAGCTCCTTTCCCTACACCAACCATTACAGACATTGGAGTGGCTAAGCCCAAGGCGCAAGGACAAGCGATGATTAATACGGCAATGGCATTGACCAAGGCGTACACATAAGCCGGTTCTGGTCCCCAAAAGACCCAAACTGCAAATGTAATTGCAGCAATTAAAACGACTACAGGTACAAAATAACCCGATACTTTATCGGCTAGATTTTGAATGGGGGCACGACTCCTACTTGCGTCATTCACCAAGTGAATAATTTGAGACAGCAAAGTATCGCTCCCTACTTTTTCGGCCTTCATTAAAAAGGACTGATTGCCATTAATGGTACCACTACTTACCTTATCACCTACAGTCTTACTTACCGGAATAGGCTCCCCGGTAATCATAGATTCATCTATATTAGTTTCTCCTTCGGTAAGGGAACCATCAACCGGAATTTTCTCACCCGGTTTTACTTTTAAAATGTCGTTTAATACAATTTTATCAATAGACACTTCTATTTCTTCCCCATCCACTACTTTTATAGCTTTGTTGGGTGCCAACTTTAACAATTCTTTTACCGCCGAATTGGTTTTACTGTGGGCACGGGCTTCTAATAATTGTCCCATTAACACTAAGGTTAAAATTACTGTTGCCGCCTCAAAATACACATGTACTGCTCCACTTTCTGTTTTAAATTCTGCCGGAAAAAAATCTGGAAAAAACATACCAAACACACTAAACAGCCAGGCAACCCCAGCACCAATACCTATAAGAGTGAACATATTGAGATTCCATGTCTTAATGCTTCTGTACGCCCGCTCAAAAAACATCCAAGTGGCATAAAAGACCACTGGTATAGACAATCCAAACTGAATCCAATTCCAGTTTTTTTGCTCCATTATATCGTACAATGGGTTATTAGTTACCATTTCGCTCATAGCAATTAAGAAAATGGGCAAGGTAAATGCAACTGCAATCCAAAACTTTTTAGCCAATTTTTTATAGGATTTCTCTTCTGCAGATATATCAGCCTCCATAGGTACCAAATCCATACCGCAAATAGGGCAATCTCCAGCTTCATCCTTTACTACTTCGGGGTGCATTGGACATGTCCATTGTTCCGATGTACCTGTTGAAAGGTTTTGTTCTTCTACCAAATCCATACCACAGACAGGACAATCCCCCGCTTTGTCATAGGTTTTATCACCTTCGCAATGCATAGGGCAATAAAAGGTTCCTGTACCCTTCCCTTGCGGTTTTTCTTGCTTTTTTTCTTCCTGATGGGGTTGCTCCCCTACATTATGTATGCCGTATCGACCCCCATCATTTTGTAGCGCCTGTTCAAAATTTTTCAGTGGAATATGTGCTTCCATTTCAATAGTTGCTTCTGCCTTTTCTAAATTAACAGTAGCTGCAGTAACACCTTCAACTTTAGACAGTATTTCTTCTACGTGACTGCGGCATCCGTTGCAAGTCATTCCGTGTATGTGATAGTTGTGTTTCATAATATCCAATTTTATACAGCAAAATTAAACTTCTACTGCCTACTTTATTTTCACAATTCTGATTCTTATTTATACAATTTGGTCTAAAAATTTTCTGTCCCATTCCTGTAAACTTTTATAGTCGGACATTGACATTCCCGTAATCCCTTTGAATTGCCGCGCCAAATGACTACTGGTTTTGTAATTGAGCGTATAGGCTATTTCTGAAAAATTTAATTGCCCCAATTGTATCAATTCCTTTACTTTTTCAATTTTTAGGTTGATGGTGTATTTCTCTAAGGTAACTCCCTCGTGTTTACTAAACAACTTACTTATGGCAGTTTCCGTTTTACCAAATTCTTTCCCTAAAATTTGAAACAAATCCTCCGTTTCTCCCCTTTCTAACTTATGAATAAGCTTTACTTTTATTTGTTCAACTAAAGTCTCTGTTCTATTTTCAATACGTTCAAATCCTATGTTTTCAAGGGCTTTATTTAGGTTTTTAGCATTACTCTTTTTACCTTTTACAGCAACAACTTTCCCCAATTCTACCGATTCTACCGTGTAATTTTCAGTAGTGAAAATTGCTAACACCGAAGAAATACAGCGATTGCATACCATATTTTTTATGTAGATTGTTTCTTTCATATTTAAAGACTATCCTTTACTTGGGTCATAAATTGTAACACATCCTGTTTTTCACTTTTAGAAAATTTAGCTGCACTATGCATTAGCGTATACGAATCTAAGGGCATTTCACCACTTTCAATTTGTTTGATGATGGACCGAAGTTTACTTGCCTTTCTTCGGTTTGATAACAGATCCCATTCGTTAAAATTAAGCTCAGATTTTCCATCATTTACATGATTTTCTAAAAACCAAGCGGTTGGCTGAACTTTAATATACCAAGGGTACTTTGTGTTATTGCTGTGGCAATCATAGCAAGACACTTGCAATTTGGTTTTAATAGCAGTAGAAACCGCATTAACTATTAAAAAATCAGTTGCTGGAACAACATTGCTTTGGTTGCGTTCTGTAGGCACAAATTGAATGCCCACAAACGCTACCAAAATAACCAACACTATGATTTTAAAAGTTTTCATTTAGTTAATTTCTTGCTGTACTTTGCCACATTTCAACATACTACTTCCGTAATACGGGTTGCGCACTTCTTTACTCATACTTAACCAAGCACTTCCTTTGTCGTACATTGGACAAAATTGCTCATACAATGTATTTGCCGTTCCAGTTATAGCTACCATATCGGTCACATCTTTACTTAAAATTTTAAAATGTTCTCTTTGATGTGCTATTGGACTTTCCGAAATATGCTCAGCATGCTCTACCGCATCCTCTACGATATCTTTTAATTCTGTTTTTTGGGCTTCCGTAAATTTTGAAACATCCAATCCTTTCAAGCTTTTTACTAATGTTTCTGCCAGGGATTTAGCTTGTGCATTATCATCTGCTACCAAAGCATCTTTTAAACTAAAATAGTCTTTAAGTACCAGTTCCGAGTTGCCATCTTGAGCCTCGCTCATTGCTACTTCATTTTTCTCGCCAGCATGCTGCCCTTCACTTTCATTGTGATTCATTTCAGAATGATTTTCTTCAACACCCATTTCTGTATGATGACCATCTTCATTATTGTGTTCTTTCTTAGCTTCTTTACATGACATTGCTGTTAGGGCTAGAAATGTAATTGCTAAAATTCCTATTGTAACTTTTAAATTTCTCATTGCTATTTGTTTTATAATTAGTCTTTGATTAAAATCGAACTGATAAACCTCCGCCAGTTCCAAAACGGTTATCATAACTTCCCATTAATGAAAAGTTTTTTGATAAAAAATATTCCAAACCTACACTCCAAGTAACCTCCTTACTAAAGTTATCTTCAAATGGTAGGTCGTTTACCATCCCAAAATCTGCTTGGTACTCGTAATTTCCAAAAATGGCTGTTCTTGGAAAAATCATAATTTCTCTGCTTAAGCTTATTTGTGGTCGTAACTTACTATCCATACGTAGGTCTAGATTGAATAAATAGGGTGTTAAATACCGGATTCCTAATACAGCCGTAGTCTCAATATCCTCAAGGGTACCTTCCATTTCATTTTCAACATTAACCCCAGCAAACACTCTTAAATAATCATGTAAATAGCGCTCATAGGTAAATTCGGCCTCTAAATTTTCATTATATCCATATTCCGCTAACACATTAAATTGATTCCGAATATTTGAGCTTACATAATTAAATTCGGTCATATGTGACGCCCCATCTAGCATTCCCCAAGTGTACCATTGGTTCGTTTCTTCTACAATTTTAGACACAGGAAACTCCTCCATTCTTGGATCTCTTGGCGTATCGTAACTCATAATGCGAGCCATGCCACCCATCATATGATAGAGTATATGACAATGAAAAAACCAATCTCCAACTTCATCCCCATAAAACTCAATAGTTAGCTTTTGCATGGGCGGCACATTTACTGTGTGTTTTAATGGCGAATATTCCCCATTTTCATTGAGTACTCTAAAAAAGTGACCGTGTAAATGCATGGGATGATGCATCATCGTTAGGTTATTGAAAGTAATCCGTGTTACTTCATTGCTTTTTATCTTTATTTTATCCGTTTCAGAAAGAGGCACCCCGTTCATACTCCAGATGTAGCGGTTCATATTTCCTGTTAGGTTTAATAAAATATCGTTTACAGGAACAGAAGTGTCGTAATTGGTTTTCACTGGCGATTTAAGGTAATCGTAGTTGTACTCGGAAAACATATCCATTCCTTCCATACCCATTCCTTCCATTTTCATTTCCCCCTTATTGGAGTGGTCCATTGTACTATGGTCCATAGTTATGGAATCACTGGACTTTTCCATTTTCATTCCTTCCATTTTAGAATGGTCCATTTTCGTCTCTTTCATTTTAACCATTCCGGTAGAATCTTTTGGTTTACTCATATTCATTCCAGGCATCTTTGAGTCATCAACCATTAAAGAACCATCCATACCTTCCTTCTTATCCATTGGCACAGCTTTCATTTCTCCTTCCATCTGCATTCCGTATTCAGCCTTTATGGCATGGCGTTCATCTTTTTTTGGTTGAAATTTTAAAGCATGTGCTCCCATTTTCATATCCATTTTGGCCATTTCTTGCATCATTCCAATTTTATCTGGTCTAGACACTTCCTCTGCAGCCACTACTTTTCCGGAACCAAGAAATGCGGATGCAGTACCCGAGCCATCTTGAGCCGTGATTCTAAATTCTAGTTTGCCTTCTTGTGGCACAGTTACTAGGAAGTCATATGTTTCGGCTACGCCAATAAATGTTTTATTCCTTTCAACAGGAACTACATCGAGTCCGTCTGATGAAATTAAGGTTGGCGTTTCTCCTCCAAAAGTCATCCAAAAGGAAGTAGAAGCAGCCCCATCAATGATTCGTAGTCTTACTTTATCACCTGCCTTAAACTCTGGATACTCTATACGTTCTTCCCCATTAATTAAGAAAGCTGGATAATACACATCGGCTATATCTGCACCTTCCATTCGTTGTCTCCAAAAATTTAACTGTGCACCAAATGCACCTCTTGAGACAACTTGATTTAAAGGTGTTGCGGTTCCCTTTTTCATACTATACCATTGGTTACCACGTTTTAAATTACGTAAAACATTCATTGGTTTTTCGTTGGTCCAGTCTGATAATAGCAACACTAATTCTTTACCATAGTCTACTATTTGTTCTTTTGGTTTTATCACAAACGAACCATACACACCGCTTTGTTCTTGCAACATGGTATGTGAATGGTACCAATAGGTTCCAGACTGCTTTAAAGGGAATTCATATTTCTGCGTGTGCCCAGGTTCAATGGGCGGCGTATTTAAATAAGGGACACCATCATAAAAATTAGGAAGTAAAAGTCCGTGCCAGTGCACAGACGTTTCCACACTCATTTCATTTTTCACGTAGATAACCGCGTACTCTCCTTCGGTAAACTCTAAGGTAGGTCCAGGAATAGTTCCGTTAACTGTCATTCCCATAACATCCTTTCCTGCCTTATTTACGGTAGCCTCACGGAGGGTTATAGTATGTTCTCTTACTGGAAGGTTATTTACATTGCCTTCTTTTATGGGTTCTTTCTGTGCAAAAACTACTGAAGTTAAAGCGATGAAGAACATCAATAATATTTTAATTTTCATCTTATATATTTATTAGATAATTAATAATAGCAGATTGAACATAATAAAGTTTAACGGCATCAATCTGCCCCATTTGAAACTTCAACTGCAATTCTTGAATATCCAAAACATCCATAAAATCAATGGTTCCTGTTTCGTAACTACGAACAAGAATTTGTTCGGCGTTTTTAGCCTGATTTAAGTTTTTCTCTTGTGTGATGAATTTAATTCGCGACTGATTACGTTGCGAAATGGCTTTTGATAATTCAGATTTCAGCAGATTTAAGCGTTCTTCTTTTTGGGCTGATATCTCCTGTTTTTTCCATTCATTTTGCTTGGTTAGCGATTTGTATTTTTTGTTAAAAATGGGTATAGAGGCAGACAACATAGGCATTACCATATCTTTATATGCACTCGTTATCATTGGGCTATTTTCTTGATTAATATATTCCACCCCAAAACCTATCATTGGTCCTCCTTCTTTTTGGTTTACCAACTCCGATAGCTCTACAGATTGATACAGCTTATCATATTTAAGTAATTCTGGATTTATCACCAAGGTTTCATAACCATTAAAATGGTCGTCTTCTGGAATTTGCACAAACGAAACTACAGTCACCTCTTTATCATACTCTCGATTCATAACACTATTCAATGCGGCTTGTATACCAATGTATTGCTGAGTTAAAACGTCTTTCTCCTGCTGCAGTTCGTTTTGTCTGATCTGTAATCGCAACACATCTACCGCCGAAGCCATACCTACTTCTAGAGAAGTAAGTGCAAGCTTTTCATAAGATTGTAGCAGTACAATATTTTTAGTTAACACTTCCTGCTTCGCCTTAATTTCAAAGAGTTGGTAATAAAATTGGGAAACGGAAAGTGTTAATTTTCTCTTTGCAATCGCAACCTCTATGTACTGTGCTTCGGCCATTGATGTAGCATAATTTTCTCGTGCCGTTATAGTACCAAACCAAGGCAACATTTGCATTACAGATAATCTAAAACGGTCCATAGGCATTTCCATTTCAGGTGCAATAGCCATAACCCCTAAATTAAATTCCGTATTGGGCAAACTGTTTACTTCAGTCACCTTTTCAGTAGCAATTTTATACTGTAAATCTACCTTTTGAATCTCCGGATTATTATCCAAAGCTTCATGGATCAATGTTTCCAATTCTTGACTCTGAGCAGAAAGAACCAAGAGAAAAGAACCAAGAATCAAGATTGCTTTTATGAATGATTTTAAATTTTTCATTTTGATGTTCTTTTAAGTTGGAATTCAGCTCTCCAGCTATACAAAACTGGCACTACAAATAAGGTTATTAATGCAATTAACATCCCTCCAAAACTGGGTATAGCCATCGGAATCATAATATCACTTCCTCGTCCTGTGGATGTTAGAACTGGCAACAAGGCCAAAATGGTAGTAGCTGTTGTCATTAAACATGGTCGAATCCTTTTTTCACCAGCTTCAACTATGGACGCTCTAATTTCTTTCTTGTTTTCTGGTGTATTTCTACGAAATGTCTGTGTTAAATAAGTAGCCATTACCACTCCATCATCGGTTGCTATTCCGAAAAGTGCAATAAACCCAACCCAAACAGCGACACTTAAATTGATGGGATGCATTTGGAATAAATCTCGTAGATTTTCACCAAAAAAATTAAAATTTAAAAACCACCCTTGCCCGTATAGCCAGATCATTATAAAGCCACCGGCAAAGGCTACAGCGATCCCCGTAAAAACCATCAAAGAGGTTGCTACCGAACGGAATTGGAAGTATAAAATTAAAAAGATGATGGCTAAGGCCAAAGGCACCACAACCGACAAGGTTTTCTCTGCTCGTAGCTGGTTTTCATAGGTTCCTGTAAATTGGTAATTAATACCTTTGGGCACTATTAAGTCTCCTGCATCTATTTTTTGCTGAATTAAAGCTTGTGCATTTTCAACCACATTTACTTCTGCAAAACCATCTAATTTATCAAATAAGACATAACCAACTAAAAAGGTATCTTCACTTTTTATGACTTGTGGCCCTTGCTCATACCTTATGGTTGCCAATTCACTTAATGGAACCGGACTGCCTTTTTCTACCGGAATATAGATATCTTTTATATCATCAGGATTAGAACGCAACTCTCTTGGGTAGCGCACTCTTACTCCATAACGTTCCCGTCCTTCTACAGTTTGTGTTAAGGTCATACCGCCCAGAGCTACCTTTAACACACTTTGCACATCATCTATAGACACACCATAACGAGCTATTTTCTCCCTGTCGATATCAATGAGCAAATACGGTTTCCCCACAATACGATCTGCAAATACAGCTTCTTGTTTAACCCCCTCTGCTTGTTTTAGGATAGTCTCTAATTGTACCCCAAAGGCTTCTATTTGTTTTAAATCTTGCCCTTTAACTTTTATTCCCATAGGTGCACGCATTCCTGTTTGCAACATCACCAATCGGGTTTCAATGGGTTGTAACTTTGGTGCTGAAGTGACTCCAGGTAATTTTGTAACTCTTACAATCTCGTTCCAAATATCATCTGGAGATTTTATTTCTGGCCGCCAGTTTCGGTAAAATTCACCTTCTGGATCTGGAGTGAGTTGCGATTTTTGAACATTGGTACTCACTTTAAGTGATGTTGATTTTTTATCGGTATCACTCATTCCTTGTGCTTCTTGATTCAACAACTCTTTTAACCTTTCACTACCGTCATACGCCAAGCGTCCGTCTTTCAATTCAAAATAACCCTGATCAGTAACTTTATAGCGTTGCCATTCACCAGCGTTGTTCTGCATATATTCTGGTTTGTACTGAATCATATTTTCATACATGGATAAGGGGGCCGGATCTAAAGCAGATTCTGTTCGCCCTGCTTTCCCTACTACAGTTTGAATCTCCGGAATACTAGCTACAGCCATATCCAACTGCTGTAAAACCCGTTTATTTTCTTCAACCCCAGCATGCGGCATTGAGGTAGGCATTAACAAAAAGGAGCCTTCGTTTAGGGATGGCATAAATTCCTTACCCGTGTTTTTCATAATAAAAAACCCAGCAATTACAATGGCAGTTGGAACAGAAAGGAACAGGAACTTATTGTCTAAGCACCATCTTAAAATTTCGGTGTAATATTTAATAAATAGTGTAAAAACACCCAATAACCCAAAGCAAATAACCCCTACAAAAATAAGGTTCAAAAAAATGCTTTTATCAACTCCTAAAGGCCTCCAATATTCAGCCAAAAGCAATACTATTGACGCTACGGAAATGATAATATTAATGCCATTTGCTCGCTTTGCATTAATTTTCTCTTGAAGTTTTAAAATTCCTGTACCTCCAAATGCAACCAAAACAAGACCTAACCAATAACCATAAAAGACAGAAATTAGTCCAGCTAAAATCAATACAGCATTTAAAATATAGCTAAAACTCTTTTTAACACTTTTTCTTCTGAATAAAAAGGCTGCAAAAGGGGGAATTAAAAATAAAGCCACGATAAGTGATGCGGTTAAAGCAAAGGTCTTTGTAAAGGCCAAGGGCCGAAACAGTTTGCCTTCTGCACCAATCATTGTAAAGACAGGAATAAAACTAATAATGGTGGTCATTACTGCCGTAACGATAGCACCAGAAACTTCTGTTGTAGCATTATAGACCACTGTATTTATCGATAATTTTCCGTCGTCTTCGTCCAGATGTCGAATAATGTTTTCAGAAAGGATGACCCCCACATCGACCATAGTACCTATAGCTATAGCAATACCAGAAAGTGCTACAATATTGGCATCAACACCAAAAAATTTCATGGCTATAAATACCATTAATACGGCAACAGGGAGTAGTCCCGATATTAAAATAGAAGCCCTAAGATTATAAACCATAATGATAATCACCAAAATGGTAATTAATATTTCTAGGGTTAAGGCTTCATTTAGGGTGCCTAGAGTTTCTTGAATCAATTCTGATCTATCGTAAAAAGGAATAATTGTCACTTGTGAAGTGCGTCCATCTGCCAAAACCTTAGAAGGCAAGCCTGTACTTAATTCACTAATTTTTTCTTTAACGTTATTAATCACCTCCATTGGATTAGCACCATACCGCGCTACCACAACGCCTCCAACGACTTCTGCTCCTTCTTTATCTAATATGCCTCTTCGGGCAGAAGGTCCCAAGGCTACTTTAGCGATATCTTTAATTTTGATGGCCGTAAATTCTTCTGATGTAACAACTGCATTTTCAATGTCTGCAACAGACTTCACATAGCCCAAGCCACGCACTAAATACTCCGCTTTGTTAATTTCTAAGGTTTGTGCACCAATGTCCTTATTACTTTCCTTCACAGCCTGTACTACTTGGTTTAAACCAATATTGTACTGCCGCATGAGTTCGGGATTCACATCAATTTGATACTCCTGAACATAACCCCCAATAGAAGCCACTTCAGACACACCACTTGCCGCGGACAAGGCATATTTTACATAGTAATCTTGAATGCTTCTGAGTTCGTGTAAATCCCAACCCCCAGTAACGTTTCCGTTTGCATCACGCCCTTCTAATGTGTACCAATATATTTGCCCCAATCCTGTGGCATCTGGACCCAAAGCCGGATTAACACCTTCGGGTAACAATCCGCTTGGTAATGAGTTGAGTTTTTCAAGAATCCGACTTCGGCTCCAATAGAATTCTATATCTTCTTCAAAAATAATATAGATGCTTGAAAAGCCAAACATGGATGAACTACGAATGGTTTTTACACCAGGAATACCGAGCAAAGATGTGGTTAGTGGATAGGTAATTTGGTCTTCAATATCTTGAGGTGAAATTCCATCCCATTTGGTAAAGACAATTTGTTGATTTTCACCAATATCCGGAATGGCGTCTACGGCTACAGGATCACTTGGCAAAAAACCTGTATCCCAATTAAAAGGTGCATTCACCGTTCCCCACCCCATAAATAGGAGGAGTAAAAGAACCGCAACAAGTTTATTTTCTATTAAAAATTTAATGCTTTTATTTAGCATAAGGATTGATTATTAAACAATTAGACATTGGTGTCCGGAAAACACCGAATACAAAAATTTATCCACATAGCAGAATGCTACAGGACAATACAGTCTATTGTTTAAAATCAAATTAAATAGGTCTCGTCTAACTTAAAAATCTCCTTGACGACGAGTGGTGCAGTGTATTTTTCATAAGGTCTAGGTTTTTCTTCTATACCTTTAAAACGAGTATTGTATGTAAATACAAAGGAAGCAATAAATAAGAGTTGGTTGAATGAAACTTTGTCCGCCGAAAACTGTAGGTTATCTTGTCCGTCAACCACCAATTGCTCATTTTCACAACAATTTTTTTCCGTAACAGAACACTCCTTTGTTGACAAACTATTCATATCCATTTCGCAACCTACTGCCTTTTGAAATATAGCTGTCTCTACAAGGGTATCTCCACAATAATGCATATCAATAGCAAAGGACATTGTAGAAAATAAGACTACAATGGCCATACTTAAAGCCGCTATTTTATGAAATATTGTTTTCATTACAATTGCAAAAGTACTAAAAAAAAGAAACATGGGTGTTATAACTATCTTAAAACGCAATTGTAAACCTCCTTCTTGCCCTATTTTAGATTGTCAGGATACTTTCACTTTCATATATATTTACATACTTTTGGCAACACTTAAATAGGAATAACAATTGCCAGTTAATGTAGGTATCAATACTATTTTTAAGTAACTATAAAAGGTTATACAATGAGAAGGAATAAAATAGTTGAAAATAAAATAAAAATAGTCTATTTATTATTCGTCCTTTTTTTTTGCAATTTCATTAATGCTCAAAATGATTTAACTATTGATGACCATTCTTTTGTTAGTGAGCGAAATTTAACTTCCATTGAAAAAAGCCTGGATAATGGAGTACGGGCATTTGTATTGGATTTAGAAGAATCAAAAAAGACATATGTCCTTAAAAATTATTCGCCAAAAAAACACCTCTCTCACTTACTAGACACTCTTTCCAATTTTTTGAAGGAAAATGATGACGCCATAGTTTCTCTTCTATTACAGGGTGAATTTAAGCAAGAGGGTATCAAAGATTATCTGAACAATTATTTTTTAAACCAAGTTTTATTTTATAACAAGGAGCATTCACAAAAGCTGAATTACCTTAAGAAACAAGGCATTAAAATTCTTGTTGTATTTGAGTCGGATGTAGCAACAACATCAATAGCACAATTAAGAAACGAGAAGAAATATTTAAAACGATTTTCTTCAGATCCATTAGACAAACTAATTTTATTTAACGCAACGACTGAAAAAGACAGTACACTTCTAGCCCATATTTTTGAGTTATGGGAATTAACAGGAAAACCACCTAACTTTATTATTGCTCCAAAAAATCCAATACCAAGATTACAAAGTATTTCGGATTCCTTAAATAAAACAAGACGTTTTCGAGGCATTGTTACCTATAATGGCACAAAATTGAATGAAATATTTTGGAGAAATGCACCAGAAGTAATTACCCCAGCAAGGTTTTCATTTCCTTTGACACAACTTAGACAAGTACGTGCTCCCTATAAAAATGGATACAGAATAACTCCTGCAGAAGTTATACATCACAAAGGACAGACCGATGCTCCTAGAATTTTTACTGCTTTTGACGTCATTTTAAAGGATAATCTTGTTTACGATTTCTCTTTTGATCATAAAATTATAAATCACATGGAACCCAACTGGGATAGAGTTATTTCTAAGGATATCTCTTTAATAAACGACCCAGAAAGAGGTAGTGTTTTGCATTTAAACACAATGGATTCTTTTATTGATTACTCCAAACAAAACACTTTGGATTTTGAAACACCTATTAGCATCTCTGTATGGGTAAAACCTGATCGCGTTCGTGAATTTATGGGAATAATTGGGTTTGGGATGGCATTTTCTCTTAAACTAAAACAAGGAAACCCTGATTTTACTATGGCTACTATAAAAGACCATATTATAAAACACCCACTTGAATCTAAAAAATGGCATCATTTAGTTACCATTTACAACCCTAAAAACTCGATAGAATTTTACCTAGATGGCAAAAAAATTGGAGAATCAAATACGGCTGATATTATTACGTCTGACCAATCTTTAGTTATAGGAAATAACATTTGGGGGGAACAATTTTATGGTTCCATTGATGACCTAAAAATATGGGACAGAGGAATTTCTTCTAAAGAAATCACTGAATTATATCATGCAAACCCTATTAAAAAACAAAAAACAGCTTATATATTGACCGGTGTACTCCTGGTCTTAGCACTAGTAGTAGGATTCCTGTACCGCAGAAGAAAGGGAGCAGCACCCCACACGAGCAAACCCCAATCGATTTTAAAAAAAGAAACAAATCAAAATCCAGAACGTAACACACTTACCCTTTTTGGCAATTTCAATATGCGCCTTGTATCTGATGATTCTACAATTTCATTTTCACCTTTACACAAACAGTTGCTCTCTTTTTTAATTTTAGCGCATATGGATGAAAAGGAAGGTATTAACACCAATAGGCTTACAGAAACATTTTGGCCAGGAGTCTCCAAGATCAAGGCTAAAGAAAACAGAAATGGAAACATTAGAAAGTTACGAATCGCTCTATCTAAAGTCGAAGGCTTAGAGGTAGTTTTTGAAAACAAAAAATGGAGTGTTTTAAACACTAAAAACCTAGACATAGATATTTTTAATTATGAAAAATTAAAAGAAAATATTACAGGCAATTTAAAGGAAGGCAAATTGGTTATAGCCGATTTGGAGGATTTTCTGGAGGTTCTAAAAAAAGGAAATATACTTCAAAACACCCAAACGGAATGGGCAGATTTTTACAAAAACAAAATTTCAAATGAGGTTGAAAATCTCTTATCTCAAATTTACAACACACAAAACAAAAAATTACATCCTGAATTAAACTTAAAAATAGCAAAAACAATTCTATTATTTGACAATCTTAATGAATACGCTCTTGAAATTTTAATCACAGAATTAGTAGCATCTGGCAAGCATGGTTTGGCACAGAATTACTATACTACTTTTTCAAAAAATTACGAAACCCTTTACGCCCACTCATTTGATAGGACTTACCAAAGTTTTATAAAAAAACAACAGTAAAAATCTATAAAATTTATTAAATTTAACATAAAAGTTAGATTGTTCACCCAATTGTTCACCGGTTTAGAACTCGCCTACCTCTATCTTTATCTTTTACTTTAAATAACTAAATACAAAAATATATGGATTTCAAGAGAAGAGATTTTTTAAAAAAATCATCTATAGCAGGAGCTGGCATGGCTCTTTTGCCTAATTTTTTAGGAGCAAACACCTTTAACACTTCATCAACTGCATTTGGAGCTCAATATATGGGTGATTTTGTTGCCCCTAAATTAGATACTGTACGTTGTGCTTTTATAGGTGTTGGGGCTAGAGGATCTGGACACGCAACTAGAGTAGCATCCATAGAAGGAACAGAAGTAGTAGCTATTAGTGATTTATATGAAGACCTAGCCAACAGAACAGCTAAAAACTGTCTTGAAAAAGGAGGAGGCACAAGACATCAAAACATTGCTATTTATACTGGTGGCGATGAGGAATGGAAAAAAATGCTTAAAAAAGAAAAGCCCGATGTTGTCTTTATAAGCACTCCCTGGAAAGACCATGCCCCTATGGCGATTGAATCTATGAAGAGAGGAGCGCATGCCTATGTTGAAGTTCCTATTGCAGTTACCATAGAAGAAATGTGGCAAATTGTAGAAACTTCTGAAAAGACACAGAAGCATTGTATGATGATGGAAAATGTTAATTATGGCCGTGAAGAATTGCTATACTTAAACATGTGTAGAAAAGGTGTTATCGGCGAATTGCTGCACGGAGAAGCTTCTTACATTCATGAATTAAGAGGTCAAATGAACTCAGTAGATAGAGGAACCGGATCTTGGAGAACTCCACATTATGCGCATAGAAATGGAAACCTTTACCCAACACATGGATTAGGACCAGTTGCTCAATATATGAATTTGGCACGTGGGGAAGATAACTTTGAACGTATTGTTTCTATGTCGTCTCCAGCAAAAGGAAGAGCCTTATATGCAGAGAAAAATTTTGCGAAAGACCATAAATGGAACAAATTGGACTATAAAGGTGGTGATATAAATACTTCCATCATTAAGACCACTATGGGAAGAACAATTATGGTGCAATGGGATGAAACAAGCCCCCGCCCATATTCTAGACATAATCTAATTCAAGGTACAAAAGGAACGTTAACCGGATTCCCAACCAGAATTGCTTTGGAAGGTGGATTTGAAGGCGCCACTAAGAGCCACCATGAATGGGCACAAGGTGATCAATTAAAAGAAATTTTTGAAAAATACGAACATCCATTATACAAACGTTTGGGAGAAATTTCTGTGAAAAACGGAGGTCATGGCGGTATGGACTATATGATGTCTTACCGAATTATTGAATGTTTACGCAAAGGTTTACCAATGGATCAAAATGTTTACGAAGGATGTTTCTGGAGTGCAGTAGGACCATTAAGTGAAACATCAGTTGCTGAACACGGTAGTTCTGTAGCCTTCCCCGACTTTACTAAAGGAGCATGGAAAACAACAAAACCATTGGCTATTGTTTCCTAACTCTAATAGCAGTAAAAGTTATTGTAACCTATAGCTTGCCATTGCAAGCAAGTCATATAATAATAGCGATTTAACCAGTTTAATTCGCTATTGTTTTTTTCTTCAAAAAATTCGGCGCCAATTAGCGCCGGATTTTTTGTTTTTTAACCATTATATTTTATTTAAAATCTCGCTATTGCAGTTCTAATTCTAGTAGTTCTAAAACCGCTAGACTCTCCTTCAAATCGTTTTGCACCTTATTTTTACCCAGCTGAAAAACATGCTCCGATTTACGAAACAAATTTTGATAATATACAACCCCATCCTTTAGGTTACTTACAAAAGTATTTAAATATTTCCGCTCTTTCTCAGTAGATTCGCCATTACTTTCTAACCATTTATCACCTAAATATTTAATATAAATACCCAATTCTTTAACAAACATATGAGGTCTGTCTGTCCTGGTAATTACATTGGTTCTACCATAAATATGATCTATCATTTCTGCCAAATTCATTTCCCTAGAAAAATAAGCCATATTTGGACCTGGACACACTGAGACTCCTTCCCCTTCCGTTTTAGTTTGCAACCCGTAAGCCAATAAAGCAGAAGTTCCCAAGCCTACACAAGTACAAGATTTCTCAATAATCTTTTCATACCTACGCTGATAACCAGAAGCTGACAACTCCTCCTTCTCTAGTGCTTTTATTTTTAAGTGCTGATATTCCCTAGATGCCGTGCAGATTGCCTTATCTGAAAACTCCTTATTAAGAGCCACAAATTTTTTAGGGCATGCACTTCCCGGCCGTCCCTTAGCTATGAGGCGTTGTTTTTCTTGATCTTTGGTATTCCCCTTTAAACTGTGAAATGGAATCCCCAAGGGAGACGTATTACTCAAATACAAATCGTCTTCTTTAGCCGCAATCAATTGACTCAAGGTAGATTTATCTACGGTCGTTGCCTCAGGAACCAGTAAAAACGGTGAACCCCACCCTACTGAATCAACATTGTAGTGCTCTAGAATAAATTGATGTTCTTCCGCTGTTCCTACACCACCTTGAGCGCTAATTTTTAGGGGTAAATAAGAGCTTGGTATAGTTTTGCTTTTCCCCGCTAAGGCTTTAATCAACAGTGCATGTACTGCTTCTATTAAGTCACTCCTGTTTTCTTTAAACTGTTCCAAGATAGGCCCCATAAGATAGCCATCTGTAGCAAAGGCATGCCCTCCACAGTTTAATCCCGATTCTATTCTATATTCTGAAACCCACAAGCCTTTTTTTGCCAAGAACTTTCCTTGAATTAAAGCAGATCGGTAATCACTTACCTTAATTACTATTTTCTTTTTTATATGTCCTTTTTCATCGGGGTAAAAGTCTTCAAAATTTTCCAAATAACTATACAGCCTCGGGTTCATACCTGCAGAAAGTACAACTGAAGATGACAAACTACTATTTGCAAATCCACGAAGAGCTGCATGAGCGTCATTGTATTCTGTTGGCAATTTTTCTTTTTTAATGTAGTTTTCTTTATCTACTTTGGTCATGATATTTACATCTATACTCCCCATAACCATATGTTCTTTAACCCAGTCTTTTACAGCAGCTAAGTCCATAGTAGATGTACAGCGTTTAAACTCTTGCTTAACCGAGGATACATCTGGTAGCATATCAAAAAAACTTACAATACTATTTGCCGTTTTTACCGTAGTTTTTTTTAGCTCTTCGAACTTTACACTAGACAAATCACTCATCATATTTAAATAGGATGTAATTCTTTTTGCCCTAAAATCTTCAATTTTATCCGTTATCTCTGTATACTGTATATTAAATTTATTACAGTACATTTTACGCAACTTTTCTAGCAGAATATCGTCTACTAAAGAAATTACAGAATCTATTCCATACGGAGCCACTTTTAAAGGCGTATCTATTGTAAACCCTATGCCCATTACTGGGATATGAAAAGAATGTGCTTTTAACTTATTTGTAGTCATTGTAGTATCCATAAATAACCGTTCCTTTTATAATCATTTTAATTAATTACACAAAAGACCCACTATTAATGGCGCTATTCTATGATATTTGTCATCAATTAATTATTTTTATTTCGAGATTTTTACGCCCTAATTATTCAGTTAAATTATGAACCATCTTAAAACCCATTCTAAAGTAGCGCTGGGATACTTTTTAATTGCTGCTTTGTTAGGTTTAATTTTACGTTCTTTTTATGTGTTTGAAATTCCCATAACGTTTAAATTTTTTGTTCATACCCATTCGCATATTGCATTACTCGGCTGGGTCTATATTGCCCTAACAACTGTTATTTACAAGATATACCTAGAGAAGTTCCAGCTTCAAAAAAAGTACACCTATTTATTTTGGTTTACTCAACTTACTTTAATTGGAATGTTAGGTACTTTTCCATTTCAAGGATACGCCCTGTTTTCTATTGTCTTTTCAACTTTATTTTTAATAGCTACCTATTGGTTTTTTTGGTTCTTTAAAAAACATACGGCTACGGAAATCAAAACAAAAAATTCCTACAAGTGTATTTCTGTCGCCCTTTGGTTTATGGTAATCTCCAGCATAGGTCCTTGGATGTTGGGAGGTATTATGAGTACGTTAGGAGCCACATCTATATGGTACCGCATGGCTATCTATTTCTACTTGCATTTTCAGTACAATGGCTGGATGATGATGGCATTACTGGGCATACTGGTGTATATTTTAGAAACACAACAGTTAATTATACCTAAAACCGTTTTTAGGCGTATTTTTTACAGTATAAATCTTGGCATAGTAGCTACCTTTTCTCTGTCTACCTTGTTTACTGAACCCCCATTCTTTTTGTATCTTATTGGAGGTATAGGCGCAATGCTTCAACTCTACGGATTAACTCAACTACTAAAGTTTCTTATAAACCATAGGAAGAACACCCAAGCCATTTTTAATAAGTTTCAATTATTAGTATTAAAAACGATAGGTGTTTTAGTTCTCCTTAAAATGATATTACAACTGCTTACTGCGTTGCCTTATTTTGCAAATTTAGCAGTCACCATTTTAGATTTCACAATTGGTTATTTGCATTGGACTTTTTTAGGTGTTGTAACTATTAGCTTATTTCTATTTTTAGATTATTTCAGGTTAATAAAGCTCTCTAAAAAAGGGTATTATTTATATCTATTGGCTTTTGCCCTTACGGAAGGACTTATTTTCTACAAAGGATTTATTATATGGCAAAATTTACCATTAATAACAGCTTATTTTAAGTTACTAATGTTAGGTAGTTTATGCCTTGTAGTTAGTCTTTTATACCTATTTACAACATGGCTTACGGCTAAAGATTAATTGTCTTTTAAAATTTTAAAAACGAGGTTGTTCAATTTAGAATTTACAGGAATTTGACAAGCCAAGCGACTTGTTTTAACCGTATTTGTCAGTTTAGACAACGTATTCCTTTCGTCTGCATCCATTGCCTCCTCAACAATTCCATCTAAAATTTCAATATGGCAGGTGCCGCACCAAGCTCTACCTCTACAATCTCCCCAGTCTTCTGCATATTTATCAAAAAGCAACTCCATAAGACTATGGTATTCATTGACAACAAAACTTGCCTCATACTTTTCTCCTACCTCATCATAAAAGGTAAAAGTATAAACTTGGTCATCGATCCTTGGCATGTCATCAAATTTTACGTGCTATAAACGCTACTATTTCCAAAACTCATCAGCAGTGTTATCTATAAATTTTTCATCGGTGTGCAAGTTACGAATAACACTCAGCTGTTCTTTGGTTGCTATTTTTTGAATTTCATTAAAAACAACGCGTTCTTCAAACCGAATGTGCTGCTCTAATTCTTCTTCTAAATTACTCAAGGATTTTTCTAGATCTTTATCTCCTGTAAAAAGGCGCTTTAATCTCCTATGATCTGCAAGTGCACTTTTAATGTAATCTGAATCATTCCCTAAAATGGGAAATATATATTCTTCTTCTACCTTAAAGTGGTCTATGATATGATTTTTATAAAACCAATTTACATATTGTTTAATTCTATCTGGGGACACTTTCTTTGCGAATCCTGTTCTTATTTTCCAACACAATAATAACCCAAAATGATGCTCCCGGCTTATTGCTTGTAGTGCTATATCTCTTTTGATGGGTTTTTGTTTCATTATTTTATTCTTTACCCCAGTTCAGTTGTTCTTCTTTTGTCCAAAGTGATGGAAAAAATTTACGCTGCTGGAATTTAGGGTGTAAATATTTTTTCCATTTAGACCCACCCGTAGCTGCTTTGGCTTCGCCTTCTTTATCTAAATAATGAGCTGCCGTTTTTAAATGAACCATAGGCCAAACTATATTGTAAAGGTGATCAAACTCTTTTAATTTACCCTTTAATTCAGCGGATACATTTTTCATTTGAAGTAGTTTGTCTTCCACAGTATTTCCCTGCAATTTTTTTGCTAACGTTATAAAGCTATCCAAATACTTTTCCTCAAAATCTTGTAAAGTGATTGTTTTATTACCAGTCTCCCTATTTAATCCAGCATCTTTCCAATAGATATTTTCAAACAATTCTTCGATACTTGGTGTCTTGGAGAGTCTTGTTTTTCCTGCTTCATTAATTAAATTTTCTATACGAGTACAATACAGCTCCAAATATCTAAATTGTGCGCTTTGAAAACCACTTGCTGGGGTTAAAGCGGTTCTAAACACATTATAATCATCATAATTCATTCCATCTTTCATAATATCAAAAGACGATATTAGCATAGCCGTATACCGATTAAGTCGGCCTAATTTCCCAATTAAAAACGTTTCGGAAGCATCATTTTCCTCTACTATCTGCTCCAACTCATGTCGCATCATTTTTAACAGCAGTTCTGTTAATTGATGGTACATAATAAAAATAGTTTCATCCTTAAAATCTGTCTTTGGTTTTTGAAGGGACAGCAAAGTATCTACCCCTATATAATCCCAATAATTTATGGGTTTTGAATGCAAAAGCCCTTCTAGATATGTTTCTGGATTTTCTCCCAGTTGCTCATATTTTTGTTTAATCTTATTGGTTGTGTCTGACATAATCGTAAGGTATTCATTAATTTTTAAAGCGCCTATAAGCTTCTTTGTCTAATTCTTCTCTAAATTTAGGATGTGCAATAGAAATTAATGCCTTGGCTCTTTCCTGTAAGTTTTTCCCAAAAAGATTCACAACTCCGTATTCTGTAGCTACATAATGCACATGCGCCCTAGTTGTAGTAACCCCAGCTCCTTGTTTTAAAAAAGGAGTGATCTTAGAGATTCCTTTGGCGGTTATAGACGGCATTGCAAAAATAGGCTTACCACCTTGAGACAATGATGCACCACGAATAAAGTCCATTTGACCTCCTACCCCCGAATATTGCCTACTACCAATAGTATCTGCACAAATTTGTCCAGTTAAATCAATTTCGATAGCACTATTTATTGCGGTGACCTTAGGGTTTCTACGAATAATTGCAGTGTCATTTGTATAGGCAGCCTCCTTAAAATGCACCAAAGGATTATCATCTACAAAGTCGTATAATTTTTGAGAGCCCACTGCAAAACAAGTTACCACTTTTCCTTGCTTTACCACTTTATCCTCACCTGTAATTATACCTTTTTCAATTAAAGGCAATACCCCATCAGAAAACATTTCAGTATGTATCCCCAAACGCTTATGACTGCCTAAATTAGTGAGTACTGCATTAGGAATGTTCCCAATACCCATTTGTAAGGTAGCACCATCTTCTATTAAACCAGCCACGTGCTTGCCTATTTTTTGTTCTATTTCAGATATTGGGGTAATGCCGTGGGTGTGTATCGGTGTATCAACGGATATTGCGAAGTCTATATTACTACTATGTATGATACCATCGCCATGCGTTCTAGGCACCAACGGGTTTATCTGTGCGATAACTTTTTTTGCTTTTTGTATGGCTGGTAAGGTAACATCTACAGATACTCCCAAAGAACAATACCCGTGCTTATCTGGTGGCGATACTTGTACAACAGCTACGTCTAAAGGCAAAATATCGTTTCTAAACAACAAGTGAATCTCACTTAAAAAAATGGGAATATAATCGCCTTGGGTGGTGTTTACAACTTGACGAACATTACCCCCCACAAAGCAACTATTCATCTTAAAGCTATGGCTGTATGGTTCTTGTGCATACTTTGCTTTGCCTTCTGTATGAATAGAAACAATTTCTACGTTTTCTAACTCGGTATACCTATCACACAAAGCATCTATTAATACATTTGGTGTCATGGCCGCACCTTGTAAAAAAACCCTATTACCAGATACTATTAACTTTACGGCTTCCGCCGCAGATACAATATTCATTCTATTAATTTTTTTATATTAATTACATTCCACGGCGGTAGAAACCATTTCAACTACGGGTTTAGGAGACACATATGGTATTCCGAGCCCTAGCCCTCTAAGAATAAATAGCAAGCCAATAACAACCACAAAAACTGGAATTAATTGTTGTACTTTTTTCCGATTAACACCCTTTAACATGCTGCCAAAATAAACGGCAACGGTCATTAGTGGTATCGTGCCCACTCCAAAGAGAATCATATACAAAGCGCCTTGCCCCGCATTCCCCATAGCAATGGCTCCAAATAGTGCCATATACACCAAACCACAGGGTAAAAACCCGTTTAAAAATCCAATGGTTAAAAAGGTATCTGGGGTTCTTTTTTTTAGTTCTTTGCCCAATCTAGACTTCACCTTTGAAATTAGCTTGTAGAGCGGTATAGATACATTGTATTTCTGAAAAATTTTTGATGGCATTAACACAACAACAATCATCACTATTCCAATAAAGATTGATAATTTTTGCTGCAATCCAAAAACATAAAGTCCTTTGCCTAACAAACCAAAAATAAGACCTATACTACCGTAAGCCAATAACCTTCCAAAATGGTAAATAAATATTTGAACCATTTTTTTAAACGAACTATCCCTGTCTACTGGTAACATAAAAGCAATGGGACCACACATACCAACGCAGTGCAAACTCCCCATTAATCCTAAAATAAGTGCAGAAATTAACATATTTAGTAGGTAATACTTTGCTTGTGCAAATAGGTTTCTTTATTGTATTCCCAATAAATTTTAATGTCCCAACGACCATCTAACAAACGTTTGTCAGGTATGAGCAAATGTGTATTGGATAAACTTATGGGTAAGTTAAAATCCAATTGCTTATTAGATGGTCTGTAAAAGGACACTGTGCCTGTGATTTTTTCTTTATCGTGATCTTTTGGAAAATGAATTACGAGGCCTTCTTTTGTTTGTTCAACAGTAAGTTTATTGGTTAATTTTAGGGCCATGTTTGCATCATTTATTTCTTTTTGAAACCCCAACTCGGCCTTATAATACTCTTCTGTAACCAAATCGTGTTGTGCTCTATTTTCAGCATTCATTCTAACAACAAAATATAGAATAAAGCTAATAAAAGCTATAAATGCTATTACAATTCCTGTTCCCCAATTTATTTTCATAACAATTATTTATTTATAACTTCTTGGCGCCAAGAAACGTGCCGTGGTTGTTTCTACCAATTCTCCCTTACTAAACACACCAATTTTTAGTTTGTCTTTATCGCCATTTAAGACCGCATTATTTATTTCTATAAACAAGGTGCCTTCCGCTAATTCCTGGGCCAGCACATTAAAATTTTGACGTGTTACTAACTTAATTGTTCCTTTGTGGGATAGCAATTTAAAACTAACATCATCTATATCTTCACTGGTTTTATTTACCAATTTAAAGGTGTATACATTGCTAATAATATTACCTTCTTTATGTTCATACAACTGCCCTGGAAGTCTTAATATATTAGCTTCTAAATCATTCCTTAAGAATAGCATTCCGATTAACAATCCTGTTAAAATAATTAAAATGGAAGCGTACCCCTTTAGCCTTGGCGTAAATGTAAATTTTGCTTTTTTCTCTATATTATCTTCACTAGCAAATCTAATGAGCCCTTTTGGATAATTTACTTTTTCCATAATGGTATCGCACTCATCGATACAAGCGGTACAGTTAACACACTCCAATTGTGTTCCATTTCTAATATCTATACCTGTTGGACAAACATTTACACACTGAAAACAATCAATACAATCTCCATGACCTAAATCTGTTCGATCTTCATTTTTCCGGTACTTTTTCCTTCCATTTTCTCCTTCTCCTCTTTTATGATCATAGGCTACTACAATAGATTTATTATCCAAAAGCACACCTTGCATTCGCCCATAAGGACATGCTATAATACATACTTGCTCCCGAAACCATGCAAAAACAAAGTAAAAAACAGCCGTAAAAATTAATAGCGAGATAATAGTACTTGTATGTGCCAATGGCCCGTCTGTGATGTAGCCAATTAATTTATCGCTACTAATTAAATACGCTAAAAACACATTGGCAATAATAAATGAAATGATAAAAAAGAGGATCCATTTGATTACCTTTTTTCTTATTTTAACGGCATTCCACGGTTGTTTATCCAATCGGATTTGCGCTCCACGATCTCCCTCTATCCAATACTCTATTCTACGAAAAACCATTTCTAAGAATATGGTTTGCGGACACATCCACCCACAAAAAATACGACCAAATGCTACGGTAAACAAGGCAATGAAGACCACCCCAATAATCATAGAAATTACAAATAGATGAAAATCTTGAGGCCAAAACGGAAATCCAAAAATGTTAAAACGGCGTTCCAACACATTAAACATCAAAAACTGATTTCCATTTATTTTCAGAAATGGGGATACAAGTAAAAAAAACAATAGCGTATAGCTAACCCATTTGCGATATTTGTAAAATTTACCGCTAGGCTTTTTGGGATAAACCCAAGCCCTTTTACCCTCTGCATCTACTGTGCCAATTGAATCTCTAAAATTATCTTCTTCGGCCATTAGTTAAGCTATTAATTACGGATTAGATCCCAATGTTTAATATTCTTATTCCTCTACCCAAATTTCTCCTTCGGCAGCTTTTGGATTTGCTGGCGTTGTTCCTTGCATTGAGAGCACATAACTTGCTACTTGTGCACGCTCTAAAGGTTTTAAAATTTGTTTCCACGCTACCATTCCTTTTCCATTTCTACCTCCTTCAGATATGGTATTGAACACGTTTTTAATTCCTCCTCCTAGAATCCAGTGTTCATCTGTCAAATTAGGACCAATACTACCTCCACCGTCTGCCAAATGACAAGCAACACAACTAGTGCCATATATTTTTTTACCCGCTGAGATGTCTGCTGCATCTGTTAAAAGCTCTACTGTAGTAGCATCTACAAGGCCTTTTGCCGTTTTTTTATAGGCTTCTATTTCTATTTTGGCCGCTGCTACCTCCTGTTCGTATTCGGTAATTTGATTGTAATCATTAAAGACATGAAATCTTACCAGATACACAACGGCAAAGACGATTCCTGCATAGAAAAGATAGACCCACCAAGGCGGTAAATCATTATCCAATTCTTGAATACCATCATAATTGTGATCTAAAATAATTTCATGCTCTTCCTCCATATTTTTAGAGCCCAGCAACTTAGCATAAATCCTTTTACCCCATTTCCATTCAAATTTCTTGGGCTCTTGGGCTAAATATTTTTGTTTTGCTTCTTCCGGCAAGGTCTGAAACATTACATTTTCAATAGACTTTACAATAAGCTCTGTTGCTATTAATAGCAAAAGTATCAATACTAAAAAACCTAAAACAATAGGATACGCAATAAAAGCAGGTGTACCACCAGAGTCTATAAAATACTCCATCAATCCAAAAATGATGAAGAAAATTACGGGAATCCTTATCCACCATGGTGTCATATTTTTCATAGTACTATTCTTTTGTTAGGTTGGTTGTTGTATCATCTTCTAGCGGAATTTCGCTCACCTCTTTTATATGTTCTTTTGATGCGGTAAAAACCCACCAAAATAAGATTGTGAAGAACACAAAAAATATAAGTAGAGATATCATAGGATAGGTTGCTATACCTTCTATGCTTTCCATATGGCCTTTTATAAACTTTAACATATTGTTACTTTTTAGGGGTTATTCTTCGCTGTCTTTTATCTTAATGTCTGTACCCAAACGCTGTAAATACGCAATTAAAGATACAATTTCTCTATCCTTCATTTCTATAAAAGGAAGTCCGTTTTCTTTGGCATTTTGTTTATCTGCCTCATAACTTTTAGCGAAATCTGGATCTGAATACAGATTTTTTTCAATTTTTGTTGCTTGCTCATCCATCGTTTGAACGGCATTGGCAATATCTTCTTCTGTATATGGCACACCTAATGTTACCATAGCTTCCATTTTAGTTTTTATATTGCTTCTGTCATGTTCATCATGCACCAACCACTGGTAGGCCGGCATTATTGAACCAGAAGACGTACTTTGAGGATCATACATATGATTTAAATGCCAGCTATCTGAGTATTTACCCCCTATTCGTAACAAATCGGGCCCAGTACGCTTACTTCCCCATAAAAACGGATGATCATAAACAAACTCTCCTGCTTTCGCATACTCTCCGTAACGCTCTACCTCTCCCCTAAATGGGCGTACCATCTGTGAATGACAACCCACGCAACCTTCTCTGATGTATAAATCCCTTCCCTCCAATTCTAAGGGAGTATAAGGTTTTACACTCGTTATCGTGGGTATGTTGGATTTTACCAAAATGGTTGGTACAATTTGAACTATACCTCCAATTAAGATTGCTACGGTAGCTAAAATTGTTAACTGTACTGGTTTACGCTCTAACCAAGTGTGGTATGTTTCCCCTTTTGTTCTCCTTTTGGAAACTCTAGTAAGTGCAGCTGCTTCCGCTAATTCGTCTTCTACTTTTTCTCCTGAACGTATTGTTTTAACTATGTTATATAACATTATAAACGCACCCACAATATACATACTACCACCTATGGCACGCATCCAATACATTGGAATAATTTCTTTTACAGTTTCTAAAAAGTTACCGTAAACTAAGGTTCCATCTGGGTTAAATTCTTCCCACATTAAGGCTTGTGTAAACCCAGCAACGTACATTGGTAAGGTATAAAGTATTATTCCCAATGTTCCAATCCAAAAGTGAGCATTTGCTAAACCTATAGAATGCAATTTTGTTTTAAACATTTTAGGTACCATCCAATAGATCATACCAAAAGTTAAAAATCCATTCCAAGCTAACGCCCCAACGTGAACATGGGCAATAATCCAGTCACTAAAGTGGGCTATAGCATTTACATTTTTTAAAGAAAGTAAAGGACCTTCAAATGTTGCCATCCCGTATCCTGTAATGGCCACTACCATAAATTTAAGGGTAGGATCTGTACGCACCTTATCCCAAGCACCACGCAAGGTTAACAATCCGTTGATCATACCTCCCCAAGATGGAGCCAATAACATAATAGAAAATGCCACACCTAAATTCTGAGCCCATTCTGGTAATGCTGTATACAATAAATGGTGTGGTCCTGCCCAGATATAAATAAATATTAAAGACCAAAAATGCACTATAGACAAACGGTATGAGTACACTGGTCTATTTGCCGCTTTTGGCACAAAGTAATACATTAAACCTAAAAATGGTGTGGTCAAGAAAAAGGCAACCGCATTGTGTCCGTACCACCATTGCACCAAGGCATCTTGTACACCAGCATAAACTGAATAACTTTTTAAAGCACTAACAGGCAACTCTAAACTATTAAAAATATGAAGTACAGCTACGGTTACAAATGTTGCCAAATAAAACCAGATAGCTACATATAAATGTCGCTGTCTTCTGCGCAACATAGTACCAATTAGGTTCCAACCAAAAGCTACCCAAACTACGGCAATAGCAATATCTATAGGCCATTCTAATTCTGCGTATTCTTTAGAAGTACTATACCCAAGCGGTAAGGTAATGGCTGCAGCAACAATTATCGCTTGCCATCCCCAAAAGTTAAATTTACTAAGGCCATCACTAAACATTCTGGCTTTTAACAATCGCTGTGTAGAATAATACACTCCCGCAAAAATTGCATTACCAACAAAGGCAAAAATTACTGCATTGGTATGTAATGGTCTTAGCCTTCCAAAACTCAACCATGAAATACCATCGGTTACATTTGGAAAAAGAAACATAAAGGCTAATAGTAGACCTACTGACATCCCTACAATACCCCAAAACATTGTAGCATAGATAAATTTCTTTACGATCTTGTTATCGTAATAAAACTGTTGTACTTCCATAATTTAATTAATCTTAGTTTGTTTGATTTTTTTTACTTTTCTGAGTTTTTGAGTCCTCTTTTACTAGTTCATCTTCAAAAAGCATACGTACAGACGGTGTATAAGCATCATCATATTGACCGCTTTTCACCGAGACTATAAATAATATAAAGAAAAAGACCGCTACTACTATACTTATTGCTAGTAACACATAAATTACACTCATACCTACCTGTATTTCTACGACAAAAATAATATTGTTAATTTTTACAATATATGATATATATCATACTTTAAATAAATATTTGAATGGAACTTTGATCCCATTAAAAACCTTCTAGCTAAAAACTAATTATTATGAAAAATCAATTGAGCTGTTACTCGCATACCCATAAAGTTATCTACTCCCTTATTGTTATTTTACTGTTATTCTCTAGCTGTAAAAAAGCAGAAAGCGTAGCTGAAAATTCAGAAACTATAAAAACCCACGGAGAATTAGTGGCTACATTAACTTCTCCGCCTAATGTTCCCCGATCTGTTGGCAAACGCGCCGCAAAAAAATTACTAGTAAATATGGAAGTTCTCGAAAAAGAGGGAACAATGACCAATGGTGTCACCTATAACTATTGGACCTTTGGTGGTAGTGTTCCAGGTAGTTTCATAAGAACGCGTATTGGCGATGAAGTAGAATTCACCTTAAAAAACCATCCAGACAATAAACTACCACACAACATAGATTTACACGCAGTAACTGGTCCTGGTGGAGGAGCTACTTCTTCATTTGTGGCGCCTGGACACGAAATTACTTTTTCCTTTAAAACATTAAATCCTGGGTTATATGTGTATCACTGTGCAACAGCACCAGTAGGAATGCATATCGCAAACGGTATGTATGGTTTAATCTTAGTAGAACCAAAAGGTGGCTTACCTCCAGTGGATCGTGAATACTATATAATGCAAGGTGACTTTTACACAAAAGGTAAAAATGGTGAGCCTGGTCTACAATCTTTTGATATGCAAAAAGCCGTAGATGAAAATGCAGATTATGTAGTTTTCAACGGTAGTGTAGATGCACTTACAGGTGACAATGCTATTGTTGCAGAGGTTGGCGAAACAGTTCGACTTTACGTAGGTAACGGCGGACCCAATCTTGTATCCTCTTTTCATGTAATTGGCGAAATTTTTGACAAAGTACATGTCGAAGGAGGTTCTTTAGTTAATGAAAACGTACAAACCACACTTATTCCAGCTGGTGGAGCTGCAATTGTTGAATTTAAGGTAGATGTTCCTGGTACTTTTATACTGGTAGACCATTCAATTTTTAGAGCATTTAACAAAGGTGCATTAGGTATGCTAAATGTTACTGGGGAAGAAAAGAAGGACATTTACTCTGGTACTATTCAAGAAGGTATTTATCACCCTGAAGGAAGCGGTATACAAGAAATGCCTAATGGCAAAAAAGAAGTGGTTGCAGTAGAAACTGTTAAATCTCTAGAAGAGCAAATGACGGCGGGCAAACAAATTTATTCTCAAACCTGTTTTGCATGTCACCAAGCAGAAGGTCAAGGTATACCAAACGCTTTTCCTCCTTTAGCTAAGTCCGATTATTTAAATGCTGATATAACTAGAGCTATAGATATTGTATTGAATGGAAAATCTGGTGAAATAACTGTAAACGGACAGAAATACAATAGTGTAATGACCCGACAGGTAATTTCATCTGAAGAAATTGCAGATGTATTAACTTACGTATATCACAGTTGGGGCAACAACAAAACCGTTGTTACCACAAAAATGGTTAACACGGTAAAAAACAAGCATTAAAACAACATTGACAACAGTTACCAAAACTAAAAATTATGAAAACCATTGGACTTACTTTAGCCATCTTATTCCTGTCATTCTCTATGGCAGAAGCACAAGTTAGCCCAATGGTTACCATTAAAGGAGGCTCTTACATCCCTCTTTATGGCAGTGATTCTAGCCAGGTAAAAGTAAGTACGCTTAAAATGGATGTCTATCCGGTTACGAATCAGCAGTTTTTAGATTTCGTCAAGGAATATCCTCGATGGAAACGCTCTAATGTAAAAGGTCTGTTTGCGGATAAAAACTACCTTTCCACCTGGAAAAATGATACCATCTTTGGGCAAAATTTTGACAAAGATGCACCTATTACAAATGTATCATGGTTTGCTGCTAAAAATTACTGTGAATGCCAAAACAAAAGGTTACCTACCATTGATGAATGGGAGTATGCTGCAATGGCCGATGAACAACTAGCAGATGCGCGGCAAAAAGAAACCTACAACCAGTACATTTTAAGTTGGTATGAAACCCCAAAAACAAACACAAACAAGATAGGTAGTACTTTTAAAAATTATTGGGGTGTTTATGATTTACACGGACTCGTTTGGGAATGGACTGGAGATTTTAACTCGGTCTTAATCTCAGGTGAATCCAGAAAAGATGTAGACAAGGATAGTAATTTATTCTGTGGAACCGCCGCTATCGGCGCTACAGATTTAATGAACTACGCAGCCTTTATGCGCTACGCCTTTAGGGGGAGTATAAAAGCAAATTACGCCATGAGAAACTTAGGATTTAGATGTGTAAAAGAGATACCAAATGAAGAACTATAATTTGAAAAAAATTAATATTGCTCTACTTATTTTAATTACAGTAGTATCCTTTTCCTGTAAAGAAACTTCTCAAAAAGACACTGGTCTATACCAGTGCCCTATGCTTTGTGAAGGGGATAAAACCTATGCAAAACAACAGCAATGTCCAGTTTGCCATATGGATTTGACCTTGGCGAGCAACAGCCTAAGAAATGAAGGGGAAATTCCGGAAATGTCCATTTTTAATTTACCCTCAAAATGGAAAAACCAAAACAATGATACCATCTCCTTAATGGACCTCAAAGGTGACGTACTTGTTATGGTTATGATTTATACTTCATGTACTTCTGCTTGTCCCAGATTAGTTTCTGATATGAGAAGTATAGAAAAACAAATCCCTGACAAACAAAAAAACAAGGTAAAGTTAGTATTTGTTAGTATAGATCCCCTTACGGACACACCTACGCGACTAAAAGAATTTGCGAAAGAAAATCAAATGGACAATGACCAATTTGTTTTCTTAACCGGATCAATTGAAGACACAAGAGAATTTGCCGCTGCCTTAGCCGTGAGCTACAAACAGATTTCTCCAATTGATTTTTCACATTCTAACATCATCAGTGTTTTTAATACAGAAGGTGTTATGGTGCACCAACAAGAAGGATTAGGAGTTAACAATGCAGATACTGTGGCGCAAATAATTAAAGAATCAAAATAAAAAACACTATGGATACAATTAAAAACAAAACAGTGGCAGATTTGGTAACCGATAATATTAAAACTGCGGATGTATTTAAAAAATACGGCATAGACTTTTGTTGTGGTGGGGGAATCTCTGTGGAAAAAGCTTGCGCCAAAGAAAAAATAGATTTCAATACATTAGCCAAAGAGTTATTGGCCATAGATTCCAAAATTTTAATTACCCAAAACTACAAGACCTGGGCCTTAGACTACTTGGCGGATTATATTGTAAATACCCATCATACCTATGTCACGGAAGCCATCCCATTACTTATTCAATATTCAGACAGGGTTGCCAAGGTACACGGACACCATTACACCGAAGTTATCGCTATCAATAAACTCGTTCATACGATAGCAGAAGAATTAACTGCACATATGAAAAAAGAGGAGCTCATTCTATTTCCTTTTATAAAACGGATGATAGCAGAGCAAAATGGTGCAACTTACGTTAGCATACCGCCCTTTGAAAATGTTGAAGATCCCATCAAAATGATGGAAGAAGAACATGAAGTTGCAGGAGATATCTTAAAAGAAATTTCGGTATTAAGCAACAACCACACTCCTCCTGAAGGGGCTTGCAACACCTTTAAAGCACTGTATAACAAGCTACAAGAATTTGAAGATGACTTACATCAACACGTACATTTAGAAAACAATATTCTTTTTCCCAAAGCAATTCAATTAGAGAAAGAATTATCCAAAACAACCTAAAATGAACTTTCATAAAAATTATATTTTCATAGGAATGGTTTTCATCCTATCGCTATCTAACGCACAAGAATTTAACCTAGATGCAGAATTAAGACCACGATTTGAATACAGAAATGGATTCAATACCTTAACCGCTGAAACCTTTGATCCTGCTACATTTGTATCTCAAAGAACACGCCTAAATTTTGGGTATAAAAATGCCGACCTACATACCTACATTTCACTACAAAACGTAAGAACATGGGGAGATATTTCTACCTTATCACCCTCAGACAGTAATGGATCTGCTTTACACCAAGCATGGGCTGAAGCCATTTTAGGGCAGTGGCGTTTTAAGTTAGGGCGCCAAGAAATTGTTTATGACAACCATCGGATTTTTGGCAATGTTGGCTGGGCACAACAGGCACGTAGCCATGATGCTTTACTTATAAAATATTTGGCAACTCCAAAAAGCAGACTAGATATTGGTTTTGCCCTAAATGAAAATTCCGAATCAGTTTTTGAACAAGAATACACGGTAAACAATTATAAAAATTTTCAGTACCTGTGGTACAGCACGCATTTGAAACAAATTAACATAAGTCTTTTATTTTTAAATACAGGTTTTGCCTATACAGATCCAAACCAGCAAAAAGTAGCATACAACCAAACCTTTGGAATAACGGGTGATATACATAAAAACAAATGGAATGCCGATGCGTCTCTATATGCGCAAACAGGTAAAATAGAAAATACACAGGTAGCAGCATTAAATGCAAGTGCTCAAGTAAGCTATAGCCTTAATCCTAAATTTTTAGTAGGCCTCGGAGCAGAATATCTATCGGGCACAGCTATGAATGAGACCGATGGCAAATTACATTCCTTTACGCCATTGTTTGGAACCAACCACAAATTTAATGGGTTAATGGATTATTTTTATGTTGGCAATCATAGTAACTCTGTTGGTTTAGTAGATATACATGCAAACCTAAATTACACTAAAAATAAATTCTCTGCTATTTTAGCACCTCACTTTTTTAGTTCTGCAGCTACAGTGGTCGCTACTAACAACCTTGAGCAAGACTCTTATTTGGGCACAGAAATTGACCTTACCCTAGGGTACAAAGTATCTAACAACATCACATTTAACGCTGGGTATTCACAAATGTTTGCTTCTGACACTATGGAAATTATTAAAGGTGGAGATGCTTCTAAGACCAATAACTGGGCTTGGGCAATGATTACCTTTAGCCCTCAATTTTTAAGTTATACTAAAGACTAACCATTTTTTTACATCGTAAAAAGAGCAATTCTTATTCTAACCTTGCTCTTTTTACGTTAACTTTTTACCAACTAGATTGGTCGCTACCGTAGTAAATAGCACAATACTTATGGAACTTAATGGCATTAAAATA
This sequence comes from Cellulophaga sp. F20128, assembly GCF_023015805.1. Classification (GTDB taxonomy): domain Bacteria; phylum Bacteroidota; class Bacteroidia; order Flavobacteriales; family Flavobacteriaceae; genus Cellulophaga. The sequence goes on along the minus strand of NZ_JALKBA010000002.1, from coordinate 191,812 downwards.
GCCGCAATAACAGGCATCAATTGTCCGGTTGTTGCAAAATACAACCCTATTACATTATACATTAACGAAAATACAAAACTGAGTTTGATAATCTTCATTGCACTTTTTGACGCTTTTATATATTGATGCAACTGTTTAAATTTTGAGGCGTCTAGGATACCATCACAGGCTGGTGAAAACACATTCACATTTTCAGATACCACAATACCCACATCGCTTTGTGCTAAAGCGCCTGCATCATTTAATCCATCGCCAACCATCATGACAGTTTTCCCTTGGTCTTGTAACCTCTTTATAAAATCTAGTTTATCTTCTGGTTTCTGATTAAAATACAAAGGGGTAAATTGTGGTAATAAGGCTTCTAAACGCTCTTTTTCACCTTCATTGTCCCCCGACAGAACACCCAAATCCAAGGATTTTTTCATTTCTCGGAACAGTTTAGAAACACCCCCTCTATACTGATTAGAAAAAACAAAGCGGCCTTTATATGCATTGTTACTACTTACATAAACAGCTGTATTTTCCTGGCTCACTGCAGCTGTATTACCCACAAAATGAGCGGAACCTATTTTAACCGTTTTATCTTCTAAAACCCCAATAATACCCTTCCCTAAATGTTCTTGATAATCATCTAAGGTTAGAATATCATGCTCAGCCAACAGATTATATAGTGTTCTACTTAATGGGTGGTTAGATCCTCTTAAGGTGTTTTTTAAAAGTGATTCTTCGTCTTCACTTAAGGGCATTCCCTCATAACTCGCTGTACTTTTTTGTGCGGTAGTTAGGGTACCTGTTTTATCAAAAATTGCAGTAGTTAGTTGAGCCAATTGCTCTATAGTTTGAGTGTTTTTTAAATAGAATTTTTTACGACCAAAAACACGCAACATATTACCTAAGGTAAATGGAGCTGCCAAGGCAATTGCACAGGGACAAGCAATTATTAATACCGCAGTAAATACGTTTATGGCTTTGCTGCTATCTACAAACATCCAAATAAAGGTAGCAACAAAAGCAATCGTTAAAACAGCTATTGTAAAACGTTGACTAATTTTATCTGTAATTGTTTGAAATTTACTGGTTTTGTCTACAGAAAAAACGGAATTCCCCCAAAGCTGAGTTAAGTAACTTTGGGAAACAGACTTTACCGCTTCCATTTCTATTGCTCCTTGCAATTGTTTTCCCCCTGCCAGTATCTTATCTCCAGACACTTTTTTTACGGGCTCAGACTCACCAGTAACAAAACTGTAATCAATTCTTGCATTCCCCTTTAAAACAATTCCATCAACCGGAATTAACTCTTCATTTCTAATTAAAAGTCGGTCTCCTTTTCTAATGCTATAAACTTGCACTGTTTCTTCTTTACCTCCAGTCAAAATTCGGGTTACAGCAATTGGAAAATACGATTTATAATCGCGCTCAAAAGATAAAAATGAATATGTTTTTTGTTGAAAAAATTTCCCCAACAATAAAAAGAATATTAGGCCGGTAAGACTATCAAAAAAACCCGTACCCCAATCAAAACTAATCTCCAAAGTACTGCGTATAAAAAGTACCAAAACACCCAAGGCTATTGGCACATCAATATTTAACATTTTAGAAGAAATGCTTTTATAGGCCGATTTTAAATAATCTTGCGCCGAATAAAAAACTACGGGTAAGGAAAAAGCGAACATTAACCATCTAAACAAATTCTTATACTGGTCTAACCAAAATTCTTGTACCTCAAAATACTCTGGAAAGGACAAAAACATAACATTGCCAAAGGCAAAACCGGCCACCCCTAATTTATAAGTAAGACTGCGGTCTACCCTCTTTTTCCCTTTATCATAATCATCCAAGGAAATATAAGGCTCATACCCAATTTTAACGAGTAAGAGCACCAATTCCTTTAAGCTTAGTTCTTCTGGATCGTAGCCTATACGAACCATTTTTTTAGGAAAATCTACCTGAGAACTACTAATTGCTTTCTGCAATTTATTTAAATTTTCTAAAATCCAGATACATGAACTACAATGTATATGCGGTATGTATAGGTTAACTATTTGATGCTTTTGGTCATTAAACTCTATCAGTTTATCTAAGATTTCTGGGGTATCTAAAAAGTTGTACTTGCCTTCCACCTCATTTGGCGTTGCTCCTGCCGCAGCTTGTAAATCGTAATAATTGGACAAGTCGTTAGACTCAAAAATTTCATAGACCGTCTTACATCCGTTACAGCAAAAATGTTTTTCATCAAACACAATTGGCACCGTATCACAAGCATCTCCACAATGAAAACATAATTCTTTATCCATTTTTAAGTATCTTAAGCAAAAAACAAAGATCTCTTATTGAATCTTTTAATTATATGACAAATATCAGCTTTCGGTCAACATAGAAGCCGTAGCTTTGCTATGTCAGGTAAAACAAAACTATGGGTAGGTGTGAAAATTGTATTATTCGTCAATTTAACTCTTTGCGAGCAATGAGCAAAGATGAGTTAAAAAAAGTATCCGATTCAAAAATTTCTAAAACTTTTAAAAAAGGGGAAGCAATTTTTGAAGAAGGCGACAGGTTAGATGGTGTATACTGTGTAAAAGACGGTGTTTCTAAATTATCCAAACTAAGTGCTAACGGAAAAGACCAAATAATAAAATTAGCAACCAAAGGAGAGATATTAGGCCAACGCTCTGTGATTGCAGAAGAATCTGCTAATTTAAGTGCCATTGCCATTAAAGATATGGACCTTTGTTTTATCCCCAAGGAAAGCATTTTACACACCTTAAACACCAACCCAAGTTTTGCGGTAGAAGTATTACGTCATATGGCGAATGATTTAAGAGAAGCAGATGATGTCATTGTAAATTTTTCTCAAAAAACAGTAAAACAACGCATTGCAGAAGCTTTTATTTACCTAAGAGATACCTTTGGCGAAGACAAAGAAGGGTACCTAACTTTAAGTTTAAGCAGAGAAGATATGAGCAATGTTGTAGGTACTGCAACAGAATCTACCATTAGAATTATTTCTGAATTTAAAAAGAAAGGAATGATAGAAACTTCCGGTAAAAAAATACGTATTGTAAGTCAGCCTAAATTAGAAACCGTTATTAGCGGTTTGTGACATTACCATCTATTTTTTTTTAAACTGATATTTATCATAGTTTAAAGACTTTACTACTGCTAATTTTACAATACTATCTTTTAAGAGCAGTTTAATGAAAAATATTCTTTTGCCTACTGATTTTTCAGAAAATGCAAACAATGCAATTTCTTATGCACTTGAGTTGTTTAAAAATGAAAAAACCAAGTTTCACATTCTAAACACTTACATTCCTGCGATACAAAACAGTCGGTTTATGGCAACTCCGTCTAAAACAGAAGTCGTTGAAAAATGTGCTCAAACAACCTCTAAAAAAGGCTTAAAAGATACGTTACGCTTTATTGAACTACACCACAACAATCCCAACCACACCTTTACGACTATTTCATCATTTGATTTATTAACACATATGGTTGTAGATCTTGTCAAAACAGAAAACATAGATTTTGTAGTTTCCGGCACAAAAGGAATCACAAATTTTGAACGCGTTTTTATTGGCGCCAATACCATGCACATAATCAATGCTATAAAAGAATGTCCAGTTTTGGCCATCCCTAATAATTCTTCTTTTTACAAACCAAAACAACTTGTATTAGCTACGGATTTAAAAAGAAGTTTAAGTATAGAAGCTTTAAAAGCATTGTTGGCCATTACAAACGCCTACAACTGCACACTACATATTCTTCATTTAAAAACGAGTGAGGTTTTAGACGAATTCCAACAATCGAATATAAAAATTCTACAGCATTGCTTGGAATCAGCAACATTAAAGCTTCATTTTCTACCCTCTTACTCCAACAAATCGGAAATTATAAGTAGTTTTATAAAGGATCACACTATTGATATGCTTCTGTTAATATACAATAACCGGAGTTACTTAGAGGACTTATTACAAGAACCCATAAAGAAGAATATGGCCTACCACACTAAAATCCCTTTATTAGTATTGCCTTGTTAATTTAACGATAAAAAAAAGCGAAGAATTAAAATCCTTCGCTTTTTTTACTTGTCTTTACTATTAAAAGTGCCATCTCACGAACGCTTCCATTGCGGCGTAACGAGACATGCCCAATTGGTCATATATATCTGCAGTTTCTCTGTTTCTGTCCTCTGCACGTTGCCAAAATTCTCGACTATCTGCTCCTTGAAAAACCACACCATCTTTTTGAGATTGATGCTTAAAGATTCCACGTCTTTTCTCCAAAACTTGGTCTGGCCCCATTGGTACTGCCATTTCAATTTCATCTATACCCCATTCTTGCCATGCTCCTCTATACAACCAAACCCAACAATCTTTCATAAAAGGTTCTGGTTTTAGTCGCGTTACCGATTCAAAAATTGCATCCAAACAAACTTTGTGGGTTCCGTGCGGATCAGCCAAATCACCAGCAGCGTAAATTTGATGAGGCTTTACCTTTTCTATAAGGTCCATAGTTAGTTTTATATCTTCTTCACCTACCGGGTTTTTCTCAATCTTCCCCGTTTCATAAAACGGTAAATTCATAAAATGAATTTGTTCATCTTTTAGACCCACATAATGACTTGTTGCTCTCGCTTCCCCTTTTCGTATTAAACCTTTAATATATCTAACTTCTGGGGTATCTATTTCACTAGCTTTTTTATTTGCAAGAAATTTAGCAGCCTTAGTATAAATATCTATAGCTTGGCCACTTTCAATCCCAAATTTCTCATTGTAATCGCATACAAAACTTGCAAATCGCAATGCTTCATCATCTGCAACCGCTATATTTCCTGATGTTTGATAAGCCACATGCACTTCATGCCCTTGTTCTTGTAATCTTATAAAAGTACCTCCCATACTAATGATATCATCATCTGGGTGTGGACTAAATAATAATATTCTTTTTTTAGCCGGAGCCGCTCTTTCTGGTCTATTACTATCATCTGCATTGGGTTTACCTCCTGGCCAACCTGTAATGGTATTTTGTAGTTTATTAAATATTTTAATATTGATATCATAGGCCGGACCTGAATCTGCCAACAAATCACTCATACCATTTTCTATATAATCTGCATCCGTAAGCATTAAAACTGGCTTCTTTAAATGTAATGCCAATGCTAATACTGCTTTGCGAATGAGTTTATCTGTCCATTCTACTTGCTCTACCAACCAAGGTGTGTTAATCCTTGTTAGTTTTGAAGACGCCTCTTTGTCTAGTACAAAAACAGCATTATTGTGTTCTTGTAAAAATGACGCTGGCACTTTATTAGTAACCTCCCCTTCTACAGACTGATTAATTATATTTGCTTTTCCTTCTCCCCAAGCCATTAAAATAACACGCTTGGCTTCCATAATTTTCTTTACACCAAGGGTAATTGCAGTTCTAGGGGTATTGCTTAATCCAGAAAAATCCTTACTTGCAGCTACTCTAGTAATATGATCTAATGCTACCAACCTAGTTTTTGAGTTTTGTAAGGAACCGGATTCATTAAATCCAATATGCCCATTACCACCAATACCTAATATTTGTAAATCTAACCCTCCTGCAGCTTCAATTTTGGCTTCATAATCACTACAATATTTTGAGATTTTACTCTTCGGTAAGGTTCCATCTGGAATGTGATAATTCTCTGGCAATATATCTACTTGATCCATCAGCAGCTCCTTCATAAAGCGCACATAACTATGCATAGAGTCTGGCTCCATTGGATAATATTCGTCCAAGTTAAATGTAATCACATTTTTAAAGCTCAATCCCTCCTCTTTGTGCAACCTTACTAATTCTGTATACAACCCTTTCGGTGTAGAACCAGTTGCCAAGCCCAAAACGCAAGATTTATTAGATTTTTGCTTTGATTGAATTAAATCTGCAATTGCTTTTGCAACTGCTTTAGAGGCCGTAGAAGAATCTTCAAAAACAACGGTATTAATATTTTCGAATCTTTTCTCAAAACCAGTGGCTTTATCTATCTTACTTTTCAACATGTTCTACGCTTTAATTTATAATTGGATTAATTAAATCATCAGTTAAAAGTCTTCGCTACTCAATTGCTGGTTTTCAACCTTTGCTGTATTCACAAAAGTCTTAAAAGACACACACCAATATAAGGTTAAAAATTGAAATTTCAGCACTACAAAAATGGTTTTTCCACTGTAAAATATCCAACATTCGTTCCGAAGACAATAAGCCGACTAAGATATAATTAACTATTAGAGGAGCAAAAAAAAATTAATAAAGTAGAAGTAAATTAACAATATATTATGAATTTATGAAATTCCTAAATTTTGGATGTCCCGAACACCATTTCGGTGAAGTGATTACTGTTATTTCTACTACTCTTATTTAGATGGCATTCCTTCGCAACCTATGATTAAAAAAAAAGTAATCACTTTTGAAAAAAAACCAAAAACTCCAAAACTGGGAGTTCCCCTATAAATGTAATAATTTATCTTTTATCAGCAGAACTGGCATTTGTAGCATTTTAAAAATGAATCTGAAAAATATTTTAGAAAAAGCAAATTGTGTTCAAGTTTAAGATTTGCAGTAAACAAAAAAAGCCTCCTTAAAATCGGAAGCTTTTTTTATCCCTGTGAACCTTAATTAATTTCAACCGGTACCACTTTAGTTAAGTTCCCATCTGAATAAAAGGATATTCTTATCGTTTTATTTATGAACCAACTTAGATTACTGGTAATTATCTAATCCTCCAACTTAAAATTTTATAGTTTCACTAATTAAATTTTCCTTTTCAATTTTTTGCCAATCAAATCTAACAGATACACCATCTATTTCTGGCAAATGAGCTTTTCCTTCCTTTATAAGTGGTTGAACAGAATAATAGGGTTCCATTGGTTTTAGATATGGTATCAAATACTCACACATAGCCTCTTCCTTTTGAGCAGCTATTAATTGTGCGTTTACATTTGGAAATGAACCACAACTAAGTGTAAGTCCGTTAGTTGTTGCTATTTCACAAACGGTATTAAATTCATCAATTGAAATCATATTATTTCCAATTGGCTGAAAATGACCAATTCCTGCTTTCAGTAATGATTTGAATGGATAAAAGGTTCTTTCCGATTCACCGTATGATATGCAAAGCTTTGTTTTTGATGTTAGTTCTTGCATTCCTTCGATATCTGCAGAATGAATTGGCTCTTCTAGCCAATCAATATTAAAATCTTCAATGCGGGAACAGAAGTCCACTGCCTGTGAAACTGTTAATGCTTGATTTAAATCAACTGCCAGTCGAATATCATTACCCAAGGCAGTTCTCACCTTTTCTATTCGCTTAACATCTTCCTTTAGGTGAGTTCCAAAGTCACCCGCTGCCTTCATCTTTATCACGTTATACCCTTCTTCTTTAAAGCTCAAACATTCTTCAACAAGCTCGGCATCTGTCAATCCAGTACTGCCTCCTGATGCATATAATTTGGCCCAATTTCTTGTAGCTCCTAAATATTGATGCAAAGGCATAGATGCTCTTCTTGAAGCTATATCATAGAACATCCGATCTAAATACCCCAAAGCTCTTGCTGCTTCACCTCTAAATCCCTCATTTCTAATGCTCCAAAACATTTTTATATATAAATCCTTATATAAGGTATTCTTAGATGCTAATAAAACCGGTGCAAAATGTTGTTTAAATATAGAGATACAAGACAAAGGAAACTCTACTTCCCCTAAAAATCCACTTTCATCTATTAAAGTGAGTATTGTAGTTTGGTAAGAACTAAAAGGCCCCATAGTTGAGTCGTAAAAGGGTCTAGGAAATACTATTGGCTTTAAAACCTTGCACTGTATTTCCCGGATTGAAAAGCGTTCATTAAGAATCTTATTTGTATTCATGAAATTATATATTTATTATTTTATGTATCTTTTCTAATAGTAAATTGTCTAGTGGCCCCATTTTTATATCACGTATGGTTGCTTCTAGCTGTTGTAATACGGCTGGCCCAATGACCATTCTATCAATGTTATTGCTAAACAACAAATACCGATGTGCCATAGTCGCCAATGTCATATTATTTTCCACTGCCAGTAACTTTAATTCACCAGCTTGCGCTATTGTTTTTAATGGCAGCCACGAAGGCGGGTCTTTTGCATAGGTTTCTAAACGGTTTCCTAACAGCCCCATCATTAAGGGGCTACCTTCATATATTTTTAAATGGTGTTTTCTATAAAACGGAAAGTCTTCCTTTAGCGCCTTTTGTTCCACTAAATTATAGCCATTGAAATCCATTATTACATCAAAAAGTCCTTGTTCTATAAAGGGTCGTAATAATTTAGAAGGTTTCCCTCCCAACCCTATTTTTTTGACAGAACCTTGATCCTTAAAGAACAGTAAGGTATCAACAACCCCATGGATAGCCTCTGCTGGAATTAGTTCTGGCTCATGTAAAAAGAGTAAGTCAATAGTATTTCTATTCAAGCGTTCTAGACTCGTTGCTAGACTAGACTTTATGGTGTTTATTTTATAATCGACAAGATTTTGTTCATCTGCCCGACCTCTAAGCTTGCCTATCTTTGTACTTAAAAATAGATCTTCCCCTTTCCATTGCTGCAAGGCACGGCCAACAACTAATTCTGCGTCCATATACGCCGGTGCCATATCTAAATGCGTAATTCCTTCTTCCAACGCATAAAGAATTGCTTCTACAGACTGATCCAAATCAACCGGGCGCCAAGCACCACCTAATCCGGCAGTCCCTAAAGTAACACGTTCTATCCCTTTTAAATCGACTTCCATTATCGTTTCTTAATTATCACTTTTAAATTCATACATTTTGTCCATTGCTACCCAAGTTGCACCTTCATTGGCACCAGGTATTCCTTTTTGATAGGTCGCCATAATCGCATTCCACTCCGTAACCCGAACTGTGTGTAATTCTTTTGTTTTTCCGATTTTGTCAAGATCTGTTCCCTTAGGAACTTGTATAATCATAGTAACATAGTTCTTAAAGCGGTACATACGAATACTTTTATACCCCGCCGCCTTAAACCCAGCTTCCACCTCTGGCCAAACCTTTTCATGGAATTTTAAATATTCCTGAAGTTTAATAGGATTATCAACCAGCTGAACGGCATATACATATTCATCAAAATGAGTTGCATTTTCTTTACAACCATTAGTCATAAGCAATCCCAAGCAAACTACTGTGAGTTGTATCATTTTTTTCATCCTTTTCTTTTTAATTAAAAAACACATATAGGCTTATCATTATTATTGATATTATTAACCACCCACCCCACAAATAGGTTGGCGATAACTGTAATTGCTCATATACTTTAGTGAGGGGCGAAAACTTACTTTTTTCAGTTTCGTTATTGGTCCACAATGAAATTACAATCATCAGAATGGCTAAGAAGGCAAATAAATAGAAAGACATTAACATATAAGGCGGAAAAAACCCTTGGTAAGGAAACGCTCCTAAATCTGCAACAGCTACACACAGGCAAAGTACAAAACCAACTATTAAGGTGATGTTAGCTGCTTTAGAGGTTGCTTTGCTCCATAATGCCCCAATTAAAAACACAGCAGACATGGGTGGCGCTAAATAACCAATGATAGATTGCAACAACCCAAATAAATCCTTATTTACATTGTCTAATAAAACTGATAGAATAATAGCCAAAAATCCCCCAAAGAGCGTTACCCATTGCCCTACTCGTCGTTCTTTAGATTTTGAAATTCCTGGGTTTATTTTTTTCTTGTAAATATCCAAGGTAAACACCGTACTTAAAGAATTTAAACCTGAATCAACTGTACTAATCAAAGCCGCTAAAATAACAGATATGGTAAGCCCAAATAACCCTGCTGGCAAGACCCCCATTGAAAGTCTAAGGAAAGCTTCATCCGGATTTTCTAAGGTAGGAAATAGCAAAAAACAAACAATTCCCGGAACAACAAAAATAAAAGTATCTAAGATTTTTAATCCAGCTGTTAGTAAAATTCCTTTTTGTGCAGATTGTATACTTTTTGCCCCCAAAGCCCTTTGCACTATGGTTTGATCTGTACACCAAAACCAAATTCCTATCACGGGATATCCTAAAAGTAAGGCGTACCATGGATATACTTCATCAGAAGCAGGCAATAACAATTGCCAATAATGATTGGGTGTTGATTCCCATAAAACTTGTACTCCTCCTACGGCATCGATTCCTAAAATTAATAAAAACAATGAGCTTATAATTAATAAAATCATTTGAAAAGTATCGGTATAAACTACAGCAGTTAAGCCCCCCGCAATGGTAAAACTCATCGCAATAACCATGAGTACTGTAACAGAAACCCAAAGTGGCCAACCTAACATTTGACTAATAATAATTCCTCCTGCATACAAAGTCCCACCCAGCCAAAGTATCAAAATAGAAACCAAGGCATAAACGGCTACAATGTCGCGTGTAGTTTCATTAAAACGAAAGCTTAGATATTCCGGTGTTGTATGAATTTGGGCTTGTAGATAACGTGGAATAAAAACTCTAGATAAAAGTAAAAGAATAGGAAATGCCAACCACGAAAAATTACCACCAACAAGTCCCGTAGAATAGGCTAAACTTGTAGTTGCTATTAACATAGAAGGGCCTACATTGGTACCCCACATAGACAAGCCTATATTGTGCCATTTTAATTCGCGACCACCTAAAAATAAATCCCCGCCATTTTGATCCGATTTTTTACTCGCCCAAAACCCTATACCCAACAAAACAATAAGGTATCCTATAATAACAATATAATCTAGATTGGTAAGGTTTTCAATAATATTCATAATGACTATTTTTATTTACACATAATAATTCTACAACACCCTTACTGTGAATCACCTTTACTCTGAATAATTGCAATAACACTTAGTTAAATTATTTTAACCAATTGCCGTTTATACTTTGAAAAAAGTTACACCAACTTATGATCATCAGATTTGGATGACTTCAATAGTTTCATTCAAATTCGTAGGAAATGTAACCCTATCTCCTTCAAGGGTTTCGGCCTTTTTACCATTTCGCACCAACAGCACCTTTTTATTTGGCCATGGATTTATTATTGTACATGGCCTTCCTTTTTCACTCTTAATTTTGACTTGGTTAATAATGCCATCATTTAATTTGGCAGATACCAAAAAAGCACCCCATGTTCTTAGGTTATTAAAACTCGCATTTTGATCTTTGGGAAATACACTAAACAAACGAATTACATTGCCAGCACTCATGCAAAGCATTTCATTGAGTGCATTGGTTACGGTACAACTATTTTCAATTCCGTGTGGGTTGTTCTGCTGAAACCCATTAGGATAGGTGTGTTGTGCATATTTACGTAATTCTGTCATAATTTTTTGAGGGTTATAGCCAACACGTACAGCCGCGGTAAAAAAACTACTGCTAGTATTGCTATCATGCCATCGTTGCATTTCATCAATCGTATTCTGAGCAACGACCAACAATTCCTGGTCACTATCTAGTGTTATAGCATTGGCAGGGTATATTTGCTGAATCCCTAATCCATTACCACTCCACCATGCTACGCCTTCTTCCGTATAGCGGAATACTTTTTTACCGTTTCTTGTTTGGACAGGAAAATCGCTCAATTTACTTAAAATATTTTTCCATCCTTCTTGTTGGTCTTCATCTACCTTTAATGTAGTACTTAAGTCGATTATTAAATCAAATGCATTACGGAGGAGCCCAAGTGATAAAATAGGGTTTTTATCTTCTCCGGATCCCTCATGGATAGCATCGCCATAAATCACATATCTGCCATTTTCAAACCTTAGATAGTCCTCCCAAAAATTGACAACTGCTAAGGCATATGGGTAAATTTTTCTACCATAGTCGGTATCGTATGTACTACGCCAATATTGAGCCATGTTAATTAGTCCATAGGCAGAATTAGAACGTTGTCCAAAAAACAAGCCTCCTTCTTCCGTATCCTTCGAATTATTATGAGCGGGATGATTTTTAGTAACATCAGTGCCTAAGGGACCAATACCCACGGGATACAAAACACCTCTGCCATGGGTTATTTGTTTTGCATAAGCTTCTCCTTTTGCCATAAAATCGATTAACGGAGCATCATGTGGCTCCCCTTGTTCTAATCTATTTGCAGCATAAAGGCCATAAAAAGGGGCTTCAAAATTATAATTCAAGTGATAATCGCCATTCCATCTAGGCCTATCTGTAGTTGTCCACCCAAATATTCCTGGCGGAAATTTAAGATCTCGACTACAAGCAGCCATCGTATAAAGTCCTTGATAATACGCCTTCATTAAAACTGGATCAGAAATGGAAATCGAAGACATACTCCAATAGGTATTCCACCACTTATTATGTTGCTGAAAGAGTTTTTTGGTTGCCTTATTATTCGTTTTTGCTACCTTACCTACAACATATTTTAAAGGATCATCCTGCTTAAAGGTACTTTCAACGGCTATGGCAATCACTAATTTTTTTCCAACTTCTAGCGTTACATTATTTTCCTTATGATTATTAATTTTTAAAGCAACTGCTACTTTTGTTGGTATATCTACACTATCAACAAAAGCTCTGGTAAGCCAATGAATACCCTTTGCTTTCCCTTCTTTCACTTCCGCTCTTTTATTTTCTGGCACGCTTAAATTAATAGAAACCTTAGTCGCCTTATCTATCGCTTCCAATTCAATAAACAATAAGTTATCTGTTGCAGACACCCAAGATTTAGATTTAATGGTTTGCGCACCATTATTTAGCAAACAAGTGGTGAGTCCGTTTTTGATAGATTGCTTTGCAGAAAAATCAGATTCATTAAAACCGTCTATTTGAATATCAACAAAACTAACAACGCGAGGCCCAGATAGATCATCAGATTGCGACCGTAATCTCCAAAAATCATTTTTAGACAAGTAGTAACGTAATTTATTTTCTTTATATCCTACACTCATGGTTACATCGCCATTTCCCATCAATGGGGCATCAATAGCCACATTATTTGGGATGCGCGCGGGTGTCTCCGACCAGCTATTATGAAGCGAATTAATTTGTTTTATGGAGGATGATTCGGTTTGAGCAAATGCCCCAATGCTACAAAGTAGCATTAAAAAACTTAATTTAATTCTCACCATAGATTTATTCATTATATGCATCTGTTATACCTATCAATTTAGTCACAAAAAAGCCACTCTATTTTATTCCGTTTCGTGTTCGTATTAAAACCTTGGCACTTACAATTTCGCTACCAGTCCTTATTTGGAAAATTTTTCATTTCCATAGTAAGTTTTCCTCCTTTGATCAGTTCTTTTTGCGGAAATTTCCATGTATTTAACTTTTTCCCATTTAAACGTATGGAATGAATGTATTTATTTTCTCGAGAGGCATTTTTAGCTTCTATTACAAAGGTTTTTCCTCCGTAATAGGTGTCACTAAGATGAAGGGTTACCTTTTCAAACCTAGGGCTTCCCAATTCATACTGTGGATGTACAGCAGCACCACCATCCATTTGAAATAGACCTAGCGTGCTCATTACGTACCAAGCACTCATTTGTCCTTGATCTTCATCCCCAGGGTACGCGTCGCGAGGCCCCATTCCATAGTATTTTTCTTGAATAGCTCTCGCCCATTTTTGAGTTAGCCATGGTGCATTGGCATAATTAAAAAGGTAACACGATTGCATATTTGGCTGATTCCCGTGATTTATAGGGTATTTCGAAAAATTATCACCCAAAGCATTAAAATTTACTTTTTGAGACTGAACCATTGCACTATCCAAACGCATCACAAAACGTTCCCTACCAATTGCACCTACTAACCCATCCATATCTTGTGGTACAAACCAACTAAACTGCCATGCATTTCCTTCAACAAAACCTGGCGTACGGTATGGACTAAAAGGCTCATGCCATGTACCATCGATATTCTTTGGTCTCATAAATCCAGATTTTGAATCAAAGATATTACGCCAATTTTGAGAGCGACTTAGAAATAACTCATAGTCACTTGTATGACCTAGAGTTTTTGCCGCTTGCGCCAGACACCAATCGTCATAAGCATATTCTAGAGTATTTGAGGCATAACTCTGATAAATATCGGTTTGCAGGGGCACATAACCATACTTCAAATAAGCGACAAGGCTTTCGTTTCCCACCCTACTTCCACCACTATGTGAATTTTCGGGAATTGTTGTTTGTATATGGCGCATTGCTTCATACGCCTTTTTATAATCAAAATCTTTGATGCCTGCATTCCAAGCCCCTACAATCCAAGGAATTCCATGTTCGGCAACCATAACACTGGTATATTCACCACCAAAAATACCTTTAGGCAACCACCCTCCCTTATCATAAAATTCCAACAAACTTTTAACTTGCATTGAAGAAAATTCAGGAGCAATAAGTTGATTGAGTTGCTGTACATTCCAAAAGGTATTCCAAAACTCTCCTGAACAAAGGCGTTGATTTGGGTCCTTGAATGTTTGGATATCTTCATTCATATCTACCCATTGTCCATTTACATCTCCCCAAGCCACTCTACCCGACAATGCTCTATAAAAATTGGTATAAAACTTAACCTTCTGTAAATAATCATCCGATTCTATTTCTATCCTACCAAGATATTCATTCCAAACGTTTTTTTGCTTTTGGACAACCTTTTCAAAATCCCATCCAAAAGGTGCTGAAATTTCCTGTTCTAAATTTAACCAAGCATTTTCCGTGCTGACCAAAGAAATAGAACTACGGACCAAAATAGTATCATTGGCTTTCGTTTTAAAATTTAGAAATGCTCCTGTTTTTCCGGAGCCCTTTACTTCTTTTACATTGTCAACAATAGATTCGTACGTAAGGCCATGCCCTAGGTTTTTAAGTGATTCTGCCTTATCAGTCCAGCCACCCATGCTTTCAATAGGTTTATTAAACTCCAAAACAAAATACATCTTATAGTCTTGGGTTAGCACATAACCCGTTTTATCACTAATATGATGAACATACCCTTCTATTTTTTTATCACTTATTTGGGTTATTATTGTTTCCTTATTTTGATAACTATATTCAGCATTTGGGAAAGCATCTATTAAGATCCGGGAAACATCAGATTCGGGAAAAATATAGCGTTGAAAACCTGCTCGTGTAGTGGCTGTTAGGTCAACATGAATATTGTAATCCGTTAAATCAACACTGTATTTACCAATACCTGCCTTTTCTGTTTTTTTGTCAATGCGAGAGCGGTAACCAAGATCTGGATGGTGCTCTGGTCCTGGCTGTGTTTGCAAAAATCCAACAGTTGGCATCATAAGAAAACCAGACATTGTCCATTCTTGGGTATGGTTGAATCCAGAAATATTTTCAATTTGATATTCATACCCCGCCTTCCAAACTGTAGCCTCGTTATTGGGCCCTAATTGAACCATAGGCATAGGGTTTCTTGGTCCAGGGGTAATCATCCAGCGAGATCCACTAGTCCCCATAAACTGGTCTACATAATCGGCATAGGTAATTTCCTTTTGAGGGGAACGCACTAGTATTTCATTAAATTTTAGTTTTCCATCTATATAAATACTAACCTTAGACTCCCCTTTCGTTTTAACGGCCGGTACATAAAACTCTAACACGCTGTGACCAGCTTCCATATTTTTATGGAATTCTTTTCCATCAACAATTACACGTATTTCAGCAGGCTCTTCTTGTTGCCGAATGTCTACCAATAAAGCTTGACTGTTTTTTTTATTGGAACCAATTTCAAAAGTGGAAAAATCCACAGCTTTGATTATTGAATTTCCAGGATTACCTAGCCCTATCCCCTCTGGGCCCACTAATGAAATTGCATCAAAAACACACCAATTCCCTGTCATATTCTGAAAGACAATTTCATTATTGCCTTTTTTAAGTTCAGTTGCAGGAAATGAAAATGATACTGTTTGCGGATTAGCGCTTATATTTTCCGGGAGGCTACCCGATTGCCCTACCAGCAACTGGCGGCTGTATGCCTTTCCGTTTATTACAGCACGAAATAAGGGTGCATTTTTAGAACTCACTTCTAGAATATGGACAACAAGCGTACAAACCCCTTTCGTAGTGACTTTGTCTAATTCAAAATAAATAGGCAATTGATGTAATGCCAAACCGGACCAGTAGCCATAACCAGCAAAACTGTCCTTAGGTCCTGGCAGAATAAATGGCCAGTCTTCTGATGTAGTAGAATTACCAACAACATAGTAGCGATCCTTTCCGCCAAAACCGCTGGAAACAAAATCCATATAGGTATTAGAATTCAAGGCAAACTCAGCGGCTGAATCATCATGTATTCCTATTCCCCATATGGGTTCTAAGTCATTGGTTTGCGCTTGTAACGCATATTGGGAAGAACACCCTAAAACAACAAAAACGAGGGCAATAATTTTTTTGAAGTTGCTGATATTATTCTTTTGTATTGCAATTGTTTTGTACGGTATAGAAACAGGTGTATTTAAAACACACCTGAATTTATCAAGCAAATATTTATCCGTATACCAAGTAAAATTCATAGTTATTACAATCTTCTATAGTTAAACAGTTAATACCCGCCTTCTATGTCTCTAGTTAAATTGATTGCAGGGCCTCTCACCTTATCAACCACCTGATAGAGTTTCCAATGATTATTATCAACCTCATCCAACTCCCAATTTCGATCTGGTTTTACCAAAAGTTTTTTGACATCACGAGGAAATGCATTGGCTGCTCTTGCATTTTCCCAGGTTCTTATGGCCTTAAAAATGGCATCCTTTTCAGGACAACTTTCCACATCTTTCTGACTTAATTTTAAACTATATGTCATGCCAATCCCTACCGAAATTGCCTGAATGTGATTATACTCTTCTACTGTAGATTTTGCTGTTATTGGAAAATTACCCCCAACACTAACTGGAAAATAGTTGGCGTATGTTACATCTCTAAGGTCTTTACCTTGGCTAGTAGCACTCCCCCATTCTCTAGTTTCTAAATCATATAAGTTTTTTCCTCCACCTACATTCCAAATGCTCTGGTAATGCCAAGAACCTTCAGATAAGGTAGCTCCCGTAAAACGGATTGGAGCCATACCATGCTCTTCGGCTCTATCAAACATATTTTTAAAAAATCGTTTTACAGAATAATATCCATGGCCATTGTTAAATAAAAATTCTTGTCCATCAAAATCGTAATAGCCCAAATTATTGATATACGCTACATCAGCATAATATTTTGCGATTTCTTCCTGAAGTTCCCAATTGGGTATTAACCCATCATAACCATAATTGATTGTAACTTGCAGTTTGTAAATGGTGTCATTGGTTTTATGTTCTAACGGTGTTGTGCCCCAGTAGCCACGTTCAACATTTAAAAGGCGATAGGGTTCTTCTTCAGATACGCCTAAATAATGAATAAGCTCTTTCCCAATTTTTATCATATTTAGATTTTCCGCATGTCCTTCCCAACTGCCAATTTCTTCCATATATTTTGGATCATCTATAATAATAATGGTATCAGTTTCACTTATATTTTTCACCAACAACCGTTTCTGTTGGTAAGCCAAACTATCGCTCGGAATTGGACTGGCATCCTTGGTGCCAGGAGCTAATGCATTTGTTATTGGTGTTCTCCCTATAGTAATATTTTTTTTCGCCGCCAGATCTCCAAACTCTTTATGAGAAAGGTTTCCTGAAGTCAGTTTTAATGGTTTCTTCTCGAAATTTTTACCATCTAAATACCCCTCATTTCCACGATCTGGTCTTATAAAACCTTGATCGTACAAACTAATAGTTTTAAAGCCTAACCTTGACGTATACGAAATAATACTATCGTACAAATTACCATAGGTAAGTGCATCAGGAACATAGGCTGCGGGATCTTTGGCCCATTTTCCATTTATTGTTGGATAAGGAAGGTTTTCTGCAATAACAATTTCTTGAATCACATCCTTTAAAGCCGTGCTGTCTGGACTTCCCCACAATGCCACAGACGATCCTATAAAGTCAACACCCGGAAGTGGTTGCACTTCCAAATGATTTGGAATATTGGCTGGCATATTGGGTATTAATGAAAAAAACACTTCTCTTTTAGTAGACCTATCCCTTGAGTTATAGGCTATAGAAATTCTTCCTTTTTCATCAACTTCTGCAGAATTACCGTATACAATTCTATAATAAGGTTCTTTGTGGGCATAGAATGCCACATCACTTATTCCATTTCCCCCTAATGTAAAAACCTGACCTTCATGTAAATCATCTGGTAATGGGTATTGAATGGAATCTGGAGAATGGATTACATATTGAAAAGGTGCAGCATCAGCAATGGTCTTAGAATTTCCGCCTAGCGTATTATCATTTAGAGCGAGCATACCGATGGCATAATTAACAGTTTCGCTAGTATCACGAGCTACACCAATAATTTCACCAAAAAGATTGGTGATATTGGTATGAATGGCTCCCCACTGTACGCCTTCAATATCCTTTCGTTCGGTTAAAGAAGAAAGCGTAAATTTAAGATACTTATCCTTGGGCTCTACACTAATTTCTGCTACTGAATTATTTTTATAGGTTAATTTTAAAAGACGCTCAGATGAATTATAATCTGCAGCAATAGGCTCTAACATACTATCTAATTTGCTGTTGTACAAAGACAATAACGGAGATGGTTTGTCTACCGGGCTAAATTCTCGTGCTTGTGGTTTTGTAATATCCTTCAAACTATAAATAAACCCTTGCTCGTTTATACTAATGTCTAAATAGTTAGTATTAAAGTTGGTTGCCCCTTCTCTAGAACAACTTATAATTAATAAAGTTAAAGCTATTAAAAGCAAACTACTTTTGTAATTAATCATAAAGGTACTCCTCTTATTAAATTGAATAAAGATGTTCATTCGGTTGGCTAAAATGCTTAATATGGCTGTCATTTTTTTGATATATTTTATACTTAATTTATGTTTATCTTTCGTTTTACAGTGCTCTAGCCTCAATAAAACCATATGTTTTAAGAATTTACAAAGGATATGTTTGAGTTGTCCATTTTTTTTAATTGTTCCGATAATAGGATTGCAATAAATAGCACTCCATTTTTCTTAGTAGGTGTACTTTATATAAACCCAAGCTGTAAGGTTTTGTACTATTTAATAACAACACTTTAATTAGGCTTTCAAAATCAAAATTCTATTTACTCATAAAATTCCACTGTAAAGCGCCGTAAGACCAATTACTTTCAGATTTTAAATCAGCAATAGTTCCCTTTAATTTACCGTTGTTTTTAACTGTTTTTAATATTTTTTGCGAGTACGCTCCCTTCTCATAGTCATAGGATTCCCCATCGTCGTCATATAAAATAAATTCATTAGGAGTATTACCATATACACGAACTTCTAAAGTTGTATTATTTCCCCATTCCGATGTATTTCTAATGGGCTTCATCATTGGAATAATAGCGCCCTCTTTTACATACAACGGAATTTTATCTAAGCCATGATTCGCTGTAATAATACCTCCATCACCTACAAGTTTACCCGTATAAAAATCATACCATTTTCCCTTTGGCAAAACAACTGTTCTTGTTTTTTGACCAGCAAACATTGGAGCCACCAAAATACTTTCTCCCATCATGTACTGATCTTTAATTTCTTTTTTTAACGCTGCAACATATGGGTTCTCGGTAGAATTTAAATCGCCTTGTTCAATCAATTCAGGGATATGCGTAAAGCCTTCTTCCATAGCCATAGCTCTAAATGGAGGAGTTCCCTTGAAATAATAATCTGAAAAAGTAGTATAGATATAAGGCAATAACTGCATTCTTAAAAAAGCAACATCCTGACAATATTCATAGACTTCTGGATATGACCAAGGTTTGGTACCGTCTGCCCATGCATTTATCATTGCCATCGGTGAAAAACAGACCGATTGCATGCGTCGTATCCAATCTTCTGGAGAACCTGAACTTCTAACTTCTGGCGTCCAAAGCACGCCAGCGAAACTACTGTTAATTAAGGCTGTTATAAAGTCTTCATGCTTGTAATAATCATTGTAAAGAACATAAGGTAAAGAAACGGAGCCTACATTTCCGGCTCTAACCAAACCATAGGTTCTTGTGTTTTGTTTCCTATACAAATCGGCACTCCACTTTTGAGTTAATGTACCATAAATAGAACGCATAGTTTCGCCATCTAATCCCGATGGAAATTGCGCATAATCTGGCCACAACCACCTGTCGAACCCATCTACTTCATCAATTTTAAGACCACTAACACCTACTGAAACTACATTTTTCTCAAACTGTTGAGTCATAATTTCATGTGCCTCAGGCACTAAAAAATCAGGAACAATTCCAGTCCATACCGTATGAGTTGCCGTAAAAGGTTTAATTTTTTCATAAATAGAAGAACTTGGAGAAACATACGGATTAATCCAAGAGTTTAAATGAATCCCTTGATTTTTCATATCCTCAACGAATATTTTCGGATTAGGAAATCGTGTATTATCCCATTCAAAAGTACATGGGTATGATTTACTATGCCACCCGGGTTCTAATCCAACAACATCAATGGGGAAATTATTATTCACGAATCCATTTACTTCTTCCTGAACTTCTTTTTCTCCGTATAAAGTAGGGGTTCTTTGCCAAAACCCAAGCCCCCATTTTGGAGGTATAAAACCACCACCACAATATAAATTAAATCGTTGAACGGTTTCCTGAATGTTTTTTCCAGCAAATAATACCAATTCAACCCCTTCATCGGGAATGACCAATTCAATATTATCAGATTTTGGTTGAGGCGTCCATTTTTTATCGGTATTTCTATCTCTAGACACATCTGGATTCTTACTATCTTTGGTAACGCCCGTACCCATATACACATCAATATACTTGGCCGAATTGATTAATAACCCATACCCGTTCGTAGAAACAAAAAAAGGTGTAGGCGCATGGGTTCTACCATTATCTTCACCTCCGTAATGGTCCATATGCAAACGCATAATACGACCTCTTTGCTCTACAGTTTTAAAATTTAAACCCAAACCAAATATTCTTTCACCATCCTCTAAAGGAAGTCTTACATAGGTTTTTCCATTTTTCGAAAATGCCTTTATTTCTGATTTTTCCAAAGGAAAATCTGATCCTTTAATTTTTGACAAAGCTTCTTCTCGGGGTAAAGCACCAGAAGTATTTAATAAATTATATTCTTGAGGAGTATTAACAATAGATTTCCAAACCCCGTTATGGAGATTTGTCCACGATGGACTATCGTTTAGTTCAGTAAGTAAATTATGATGTTTCTTTTGCTCACATGATAACAAGCCAATAAAAAGGCTTAGTACAATTAGTTTTTTTACCATTGTATCGTATTTATAGTTTTCTTAATATCTCCTATTTTTAATATAAGTCGTATTTTTCAAATTTTAATTCATAGCTACTATTTCGGGTGTATCTATGGTTTATAATTTACGCTTGCCTTTTCACTTCCTTCAAAGTACTATCAAATTTAATTTTCAATATGCCTATAGCTGTTTATTTTTTTGAACAAAAATTCACGATCATTTCAGGGCCAGCAACTCTTCCTTTACCTTTATAATCAAACTCTATAAGGTTTTGACCTTCAGTTATGGCAATACTGCCACCCGGAATAACCACTTCATTCTTAATTTGATGATCTTCAGAATACTGCATATACGTATCGCTTCCCTTATTAACAATATAATCACCCGGTTTTAATGTAAATGGCATTACAATTTTTTGAGGCCCCACCTTGACGTAAATGCCATTTACCACCTCTTTGGATAGTTTTGGTAGGCGAATTACAAATTGTAATTTTTGTGCTGGACCAGCACTAAAATATTTCCAGATAGAAGCTGTTGGTTGCCCTGGCTCTGTTGTTACATTCAAATGCTTATAATCTATAGAAACAGGAGCTTCTGAACTACTTTTTAATATGGATGTTGGCAATGTATTTACCTCTTCTTCACTTTGAGAACTTTCACCTTCAGGCTCCCATGACTCAATAAACACCAGTTGTAAGCTATCCTGGTTTTGCTCAAGACCATAGAAGGTATACGGATCGCGAAGTTTTTCCTTTTGGGCTTCGGTAAATAGTCCTTTCATTCTTGCCTCTTCCCACTTTTTAATTTCTGCCAATATGGAACTAGCTTCCTTATTCACCTCTTGAAAATTAGGGCTGATGTAAAAATCGACACCTGCATCATAACCAGTACCCAAGCCCATAACCCATTCGATATCCTTTTTAGTGGTTTTTGCATTGATGCTAAATTGCCCCATTTTACGCGGTAGCAAGTCTTCTTTTAATGCTTTTTGAACTTCTAATCTGTGGCTTAAATGTGCCTCTCTAAAATTATCAGATGTCCAAGGTTCGCCCCAACTTTCATTCGAAAAATAATGCCATCCAAAATGGGTAACATCAGACGAATTAGCAACAATATTGGGATTCTTTAGATTATCATAAAAAACCTTTACAAAACGATCGCTCCCATAGCGTCCATGACCACTTGCTAAACCACCTTCAATACCATCAAAACTAATACGCTTCAAATTAGCCTCATTAAAGAATTTAGCTAGATTTTTAGCCATTTGATCTTGTAGGTTAATATCAGGAAAAAATACTTTATAGCCGTGCGACATAAGTCGACTTACCTGTGCTCCCTTTTTATGTTCAACTGCAATGGTACCAAAAGCCCCACGCTTACAGTCTTTTAAAACCAACTTACCATTGGCCGTTGCAAAAGAGTACTCTATAATTTCATCACCTATTCGAACTGCGGTATGCTCACGCCACCTTGGGTTTACTTTGTCTAAATCCGGTTCGTAATATGCAGGTCTCATCAGCTCATCATGCAATACCAATTCATCATCAGTTACAGATATACTTTTTTCAAGTTTTGTGATTCCAGCCAACACTAAACCCGGATGAGGTTTAGGAGTAACTAAAGGATCGTTTGTAGTTATAAAATTTGTTAATGTATGAGCTCCCAAATTAATTCCGTGCTTTTCTGCCTCATCCGTACACTCCCTTACGGACTGATAACCGTTGGGGAAATCCTTTTCTGAAACCTTAAAAGTTCCCCAAGTTTCAAAAATTCCACCGTGATAGATACAAGTAATACCCGCTTTTTGAGCAATATCAATACATGCATCAATATTATTCACATTAAAGGACATAATAAATTTGGAAGATGTAGAATACTTTGAAGTTTTATTCCATGTATCTCCATTTTTTATATGAGGTAAGTTTTCTTCGAGCACAATTTTCTCTAGTACTTGCGTAAGATTTTTAGAGGGAATGCAATACATTGCAAACTTAGCTCCAACTAGTTCAGCATCGCTATCGTTTACAGGTACTGCTTGTCCTAATTTTTGCTCCCAATTGTCTACAATTCGGTAGTTAGAACGATCCCGCACAAAACCTGTTAAGCTAGCACCACCATCAATCTTCTGAGCGGCATTTCCAAACCTTTCACGTGTTCCAATTTCAAATCCACCACGACTTTTAAGGTTAAGTCCCATAAATCCAATGGCTGTTTGATCATCATATGCGATCCCAATTGATTGCCCAATTTTTTCAGAAGTTAGTACATGATATGGGCCCCAAATTATTTTTTCAATTAATTTCTCACTAGTAACCTCAATAATCTCATAGGTTAGATACTCTTTTTTAGAAGTAACCTTTATACTAATTTCTGCTCCAAGTTCATCAAATTTAAATTGCAACACATCCCCACTACGTTTCCAACTTTGTATAGGATAATCCACACCTTCACTCACAACGGTTATTAGAGAAATAGCAGATCCAGGAATTAATAGATTCTTCCCCGTTTCCTTATCTAATAATTCTGTTAATTTACCTTCTTTGTCTAGGGTGATTTTGAAAGAATTATTCTCAAGAAGTTCCTTGTATTCAGTGTTAATACAGCTAGTTGTAAATAGTACACTTAGTACTATACAAAATAATTTACGCATAAAATTCATTTATTTACTGTTTAAAACTTATTTTAAATTAAAAGAAATCAGAGCAAAGTACCTCTTTACTTTTATTAATTCCAGATGAAAAATTACTACGAATATATTAGAATCAAAAAGTAAAACCTATGGTTATAAACTCAAAATTTCCTAATTTTAGTTGGCGGCTATAAAGCACCTTTGTGTTTAACTCTTGCGTAAAATTTTACCTAAGCTCCCATATGTCTTCAAATTGGATGGAAATCACCCCTACATCCTAAAATTTATATTTAAAGTTTTTACAATAGTATCAAACCAGGGTACGAAACAAATATAAAGGCATTTAAAATCATTTCATTCTAAAATTTAGGCATAAAACAGCACTATATGCTCAATATATTGTAATATTAAGGCTACTAACATCATAAATTTGCTGCATTGCGATCAATACAAGTAGAACAATTTAAACCATCACAGGGTATTTCCTTTGACATTAGCGTTTATAATACCCTAGACTCAAAAGGACCAACTGTCTTGAGAGTACATGAAGATTATGAGTTAACCGTGCTTTTTAATTGTTCAGGAAAAAGAATTGTAGGGAATAGCATCCATAATTTTTATGGAGAAGATATGTTTTTATTAGGGTCCAATCTTCCCCATTCCTTAATAGTGGACAGTCCTGAAAAAGGAAATGCCGTCTGTATTCATTTTACAGAAGAGTCTTTTGGACAAAATTTCTTCAATATTCCACAAAATGCTAACATCAAAAAATTACTTTCCAGAACTTCCCTGGGATGTCACTTTTTTGGTTCTGAAGTTATAGAAATAAAGAAAAAAATGAAATCCATTAAGAGCTTAAGTCCCTTTCATCAGATGATTTGTTTTTTAGAAATGTTGCATACCCTTAGTAACGTAAAGGAATATTCGGTATTGAGTAGTCCAGGCTATCAGCCCACAACAAAAAGAAAGGAATCCAAAAGAATGTCACTGGTCAACGACTATATTTTAGAGAACTTTACCAAAAAAATAACCATTGATGAACTTGCCGATTTAATTAATGTTTCTCCAGCAACTTTTTGTAGACTTTTTAAAAAATCGATGAACAAGAATTTTTCTGAATTTATTACGGAAGTCCGAGTGGGGCACGCCTGTAAATTACTTATGGATTCTGACCTTTCAATTGCAGAAGTATGCTACATGTCTGGTTACAACCATTTAACCCATTTTAACCAAAAGTTCAAACATACAATGAGAAAGACGCCTAAACAGTATCGAAATGATTTTCAACTGGGCTATGAATATTAACCAAATAATTCTTTTCTTTTTTTATTACTGCCCAACACAAAATAGTAGCTTGATTAAAAACAAAGAAAGGCTTCCAATTTCTTGGAAGCCTTTCTTTGTTACTGTGGGCCCTGAAGGATTCGAACCTTCGACCCCCTGCTTGTAAGGCAGGTGCTCTGAACCAACTGAGCTAAGAGCCCTTTTCACTTGTGTTGAAATTAATTTCTCTGCAAGCGAGTGCAAATATAGAATAGTTTTTCATTTACCGCAAAGAAAAAAGAAAAAAAATTAAACAATTTCTGCAACCACAAATGTACTACCTCCAATATAGATAATATCCTCTTTGCTCGCTTGCGATTTAGCAAATTTAAACGCTTCTTTTACAGACGAATAAGATTCACCGTGTAGTGAAAACAAACTGGCCTTTTCTTTGAGCTCATTGGCATCTAATCCTCTTTCTATTTTTGGAGAACAGAAAAAATAAATGGCATTTTTAGGAAACAAGGGTAAAATGGAGCTCAAATTTTTGTCTTTTACAAAACCCAAAACAATATACAACTCCTTATAAGATTGTTTTTTCAATTGAGACATGGTTAATGAAAGTCCTTCTGAGTTGTGTGCCGTATCGCAAATAACAGTAGGCTCTTCCTGTAAAATCTGCCATCTCCCCAACAGGCCAGTATTTTCAACTACCTTTAACAATCCGTTTACAATATGCTTATGTTGCACTGTAAAGCCTTTTAAGTTTTGTAATACTACTAGCACCCCTTTGACATTCTTCTGTTGGTACTCGCCTAACAAGGATGTAACGTATGTTTTCTCAACATCTGTAGCAAAACATATACTTGCATTCTTAGCTGCTGCTATGGCTTTAAAAACGGCCGCAGTTTCTTCTTGATACTCACTCACCACCACCGGAACTCCTTCCTTTATGATGCCTCCTTTTTCAACCGCTATTTTTTCAATAGTATCCCCTAAAAAATCAGTATGATCTAAACCGATATTGGTAATTAAAGAAACTTCTGGAGTAATAATATTGGTAGAATCTAACCTACCACCTAAACCAACCTCAATAATTGCGATATCTACCTGTTCTTGTGCAAAATGATCAAAGGCCATACCAACTGTCATTTCAAAAAATGACAGTTTATTTTCATTGAAAAATTCTTTGTGATTGGTTATAAATTGAACAACCGATTCCTTAGCGATTTTTTTTCCGTTAATTCTAATGCGTTCCCTAAAGTCTTTTAGATGTGGAGAAGTGTACAAACCTACTTTATAGCCCGCTTCTTGCAAAATAGAAGCCAACATATGACTGCTAGACCCTTTGCCGTTTGTACCTGCTATATGAATACTTTTAAAATGATTTTCTGGAGAACCCAAGGCCTTAGAAAACAATTTGATGTTGTCTAATTTACCATTAAACGCTGCCTTCCCTTTATTCTGATAAATAGGAAGTTGCGCAAACATCCACTCCAATGTCTTGTTATAAGTCATTAAGTACAATTAAAATTTATCAAAAATAGTACGAAGTCGATTGTGTTTAAAAATTATTCCCCCAATTTGAAGTTAACAACAACAAAACCTGTTTGCTGACTAGGAGCATTAGAGTCTAAATTCCATTTGTGCATAAAAGCCGTTTTTTTAGCTGGCTCTAACAAACAAGGATGACTATTGGTCGTTCCTTTTACACCGGGAACTGCACTAATTACTTTTCCGTTTCTATCTACAGTTATTTTAACCACAACCCTACCCTCTTCATTGCAGTCTTGCTTTACCTTTCCTTTATTAACTAAAGACCTACCAGACAAGCCATAGCCACCAGAACCACTTCCTGACCCTGGAGCACCATAGTAACTCGTGGCATAAGGATCACCTGCGGGATCACCTTTATCACCAGCCTTATTATCATCTCCTTCTCCACCTTCTACCGCTCCATCAGACTCACTTAGTCCTCCAAAAAGATTATCGACTTGATCTCTTTTTGCCTGCTCTTCTTTTCTTTTTCTATCAGCTTCTGCCTTAACTGCAGCCACCCGTTCTTGTTCTTTTTTATCTGCTTCAGCTTTTGCCTTCTTGGCTGCTACTTCTGCTTTACGTTTGGCTTCTTCTTTTTGTTTAATTACAATAGATTCTTCACTCTCTTGGGTAATTACCTTTTCAGCTTCTTGCTCTACAACAGTTTCTTCTTTTGCCACTTCAGGTTCGGTAATAGGCTTTACCTCCTCTACCTCTTCTTCTACCTCTTCTTGAGCAGTTTTTGGAGGCTGGGATTTAATTTTTTCTTTGGGCTGTACCTCCCCTTTTCCAAAATCCATCTGACCAAAATTAATGGCTATTCCTTTTTCTTCAGGCGGATCCAAATAGGTTAAACCGACATAAAAAAGCAATAGAAGGAATGCACTTAACAATAGTGTTGTAAGTGTAAAAGATTTTTTCTTGTGTTTCGTATCTAATAATGACATTAATTAGGTCGCACTGCCATAATAACTTTGTAATTATTTCTATTGGCGATATCCATAACGTTGACTGCCTCTTTAACAGGTACGCTTTCTTCTGCCCTAAGAATAATTGTAGGTTTATCTTGACCTTTAAGTGCTTTCTTTAATTCAATTTCTATATATTTCCCGTTAATTTTCTCATTGTTTACAAAATATTCCAGATTTTTATTGATACTTACTGAAACATTCTGTGTATTGGTCGATTTCCCCTTTGCTTTTGGCAGCAACAAATCTAGCGCATTGGGAGAATTTGATGTTAGCATAAAAAATACTAACAACAAAAACACGATGTCTGTCATTGAAGACATGCTAAAATCTGGACTTACTTTATTTCTTCCTTTTAACTTCATCTATAGAAATTTAAAGCGGTTCATTTAACAAATCCAGAAAGTCCATTGTATTTGCTTCCATAGAGTGCACTACTTTATCCGTTCTGTTTACAAGGTGGTTATAACCAATATAAGCTATAATACCCACAATTAAACCAGCAACTGTTGTTGTCATTGCCGTGTAAATACCAGATGCCAAAGAGCCCATTTCTGCTTGCCCACCACTGCTTGCCATTTCATGGAATGCCAAAATCATACCAATTACGGTTCCTAAAAAACCAATCATTGGCGCAGCACCAGCAACAGTTGCCAATATACTTACATTTTTCTCTAGTTTGTACACCTCTAAGGTGCCTGCATTTTCTATAGCTGTATTTATATCATCTAAAGGCTTACCGATACGCGATATTCCTTTTTCTGTTAACCTCGCTACGGGAGAATCTGTTTGGGCACATAACATTTTAGCAGCATCTAGCTTCCCGTTCGTAATGTGATCCTTAATCTGATTCATGAAGTTCTTATCTATTTTAGAAGCTGCCTTTATAGCAAAAACTCTTTCAAAATAAATATACAATGCAACAAACAAAAGAATGCCCAATATTGTAATTATAATAATACTCCCTGCTCCTCCATTTACAATTAAATCTATGACAGAAAGTGTTTTTTCTTCGGAAATACTTTCTCCTATCCCCGCAGTATCAGCATCTTGAAACAATACCATATTTTTTCTCTTATTTAAGTTGCACTTATAACGTTATTTTGCGAATAAAATTATACGTTTAGTATAAAATCTCTAATTAAAATAAAAGCTAGAGCTCCTCCAAGGAATCCAACCAAAGCCAACCAAGCTATTTTTTTGAAATACCAAAAGAAATCTATCTTCTCCATACCCATTGCCACAACCCCTGCAGCAGACCCAATAATTAGCATACTACCACCTGTTCCAGCAGAATACGCTATAAAGTGCCATAATGGATCATCCATTGCTTGTGGAAACATACCTAAACTTGCAGCTACTAAGGGTACATTGTCTATAACAGCCGAGCCAGCTCCTAATAACATAACAACGATATCAGAATTTGGTATCGCAGCGTTGAGGCCTTCTGCAAAATGAAACAACATTCCTAAAGATTCAAGAGCTGCAACTGCCAATAATATTCCTAAGAAAAATAGGATACTCGGCAATTCTATTTTTGCCAAGGAGTGATGCACTGGACTATGGTGAGAAGCCGCATTGCTTTCGCCTGCATCTACCGAAGAAATATTGAATTTCGTATTACTATATATCTCTGCAAAGGTAGCAACCACAGCTAAAGAAAGCATCATACCTACATATGGTGGCAAATGCGTTATAGTCTTAAAGAAAGGAACAAATACAATTGCCCCTAATCCAAGATATAGCATTGTAGAACCAAATTTACTTTTTACAGCCACCTCTTCTTCAACACTACTCTCTATATTACCCTTAAATGCCTTAAATCTGCTAGCTATTAAAACAGGTATTACCATACACACAATTGAAGGTACCAACACATGTTCTATTAATTGAGCCGCCGAAACTTTATTTGCAATCCACAACATGGTTGTTGTTACATCACCGATGGGCGACCAAGCACCACCAGCATTGGCAGCAATAACAATCATCCCCGCAAACCACAAGCGTGTTTCTCTTTCTCTAATCACTTTCTGTAAGATTGTAATTAGTACAATTGTTGCCGTTAAATTATCAATTATTGCAGACAATATAAAGGCCAAAATGGAGAACAACCACAATAATTTTCTTTTACTCTTGGTTTTTATAAAGCCCTTTATTGTAGCAAAACCATCAAAATAATCAATGATTTCTACAATGGTCATCGCCCCTAATAGAAATACTAATATTTCTGCTGTCTTGCCAAGGTGATGCAGGAGAATCTCATCAATATGTGAAGGCACCAACTGCCTCAATGCAGCATCAACCTCAAATACAGGCATATGAGCAAGAGCTATTACAGCCCACAATAATGCCATCATTGCCAGTGCCGGTATTAGCTTATCTATTTTTAGATTATGCTCAAGGGTTATTGCTAAGTAGCCAACGAAGAAAATAATAATTACAATGGTCTCCATGTTTTATTTGGTTTTGGTTTAAATTAATTGTTTTAATGCTATTTCAAAAGCTGTTTTACTAATATACTTCCTAGATGCATTCTTTTTGAATACATTCTGCAATGCCCTTTTTATGGTTTCTGAGGTATCATTAAATACCAATTCATCATCCATTGCCACTCTTCTTTCCATAAAATAAGCAAACACCCTGGCCATACCACAATTTGATATAAAATCTGGGATTACACTAACACGCTCATCTGTATACTCCATAATAGGGCCAAAGAAAATTTCTTTATCGGCAAATGGTACGTTAGCCCCACAAGTTATCACTTCCAATCCCGTTTCTATTAATTGTGTAATTTGATCTTTTGTGATTAACCGAGATGCCGCGCAAGGTGCAAATATTTCTGCTTGCAACTTCCAAATTCTTTCATTTATTTCTTGAAAAGGAATCGTATGGTCTGCAACCAATGTATTCCCTTTTTTAGCAAGATAAAGTTCTTTTATTTCTTCAAAAGTAAAACCCGTTTCATTTATTAACCCTCCATCTCTATCAATGATACCAACTATTTTAGCACCCATTTGACTTAAATAAAACGCTGCTGCTGCCCCAACATTTCCAAAACCTTGAATTATAGCTCGCTTCCCCTGTATAGTTCCGCCGTAAATATCGTAGTAATGCTTTGCTGCTTCTGCTACTCCAAACCCAGTAATCATATCAGCCACGGTATATTTTCTCTTAAGTGAGGGAGAGTACTTTTCACTTTCCAACACCTTTATAACGCCCAGTCGCAATTGACCTATTCGGTTTATTTTATCGGCTTCTGTCGGTTTAAAGTGGCCATTAAAAACACCCTCTTGCGGATGCCAGACACCAGCATCTTCTGTGATGGGAATTACCTCATGTATTTCATCGACATTTAAATCGCCTCCTGTGCCGTAATAACTTTTTAATAGCGGTGCAACGGCATTGTACCAACGTTTTAACACACCCGCTTTTCTCGGGTCATTGGGATTAAAGTTTATTCCGGATTTTGCTCCACCAATAGGAGGTCCGGAAACCGTAAATTTAACTTCCATTGTTTTAGCCAAAGAAAGCACCTCGTTCATATCTAAGCCTTCACGCATTCTTGTGCCACCACCGGCAGCACCTCCGCGCAAAGAATTAATAACCGTCCACCCTTCAGCCTCTGTTTCTGAATCTTTCCAGTTAAAAACTATTTCGGGTTGTTTATCCTCGTATTTCTGTAGTAATTCTCTCATTGAAATAATAAAAATTATGTGATTTTTGTTAGGCACTCCTAATTCGTATTGTAAAACAATCTCCCTATAGGAGCTAATGCTGCCTCATAATTTTAGTATTAAATCGATTTTAAAATCTAATCTCCAACAAATATAAAAATATTGCTGTGTTTTTTAAGATTTAACACCCACAGAATGTTAAATATTTATTTAAATTTACTTTCACATCATTTTACATGTAGAATACATCCAGAATACTACATTATATATTTCACAATATAAACGTATATTTGCAACTTATAATTAACATTATCTCAATAAAATGGACTTTAAATTAACAGAAGAACAGTTAATGATTCAACAAGCGGCAAGAGATTTTGCTCAAAACGAACTTTTACCCGGTGTAATTGAAAGGGATGACGCTCAAAGATTTCCGAAAGATGAAGTTAAAAAAATGGCAGAGCTGGGCTTTTTAGGAATGATGGTAGACCCAAAATACGGCGGCAGTGGCCTAGACACATTATCCTATGTTTTGGTAATGGAAGAATTGTCTAAGGTAGACGCATCTTGCTCTGTTATTGTTTCTGTAAATAATTCATTGGTTTGTTGGGGTCTAGAAACCTATGGTAGCGAAGCACAAAAACAAAAATATTTAACACGCTTGGCTACAGGAGATTGTATCGGGGCTTTTTGCCTTTCTGAACCAGAAGCTGGTAGCGATGCTACCTCTCAAAAAACAACAGCCCTAGACAAGGGAGATCACTATATCTTAAATGGCACCAAAAATTGGATTACTAATGGTAGTTCGGCAGAAATTTACCTTGTAATTGCCCAAACAGACATTGAAAAAGGACACAAAGGCATTAATGCGCTCATTGTTGAAAAAGATGCTGAAGGTTTTGAAATTGGCCCTAAAGAAAATAAATTAGGCATACGAGGAAGTGATACACACTCTTTGATTTTTAACGACGTTAAAGTCCCTAAAGAAAATAGAATTGGCGAAGATGGCTTCGGATTTAAATTCGCTATGAAAACACTAGCAGGTGGCAGAATTGGTATTGCCGCACAAGCATTGGGTATCGCTGCCGGGGCTTATGATATGGCCAGAGATTATTCCAAACAGAGAAAATCTTTTGGCACAGAAATCTGCAACCATCAAGCCATTGCATTTAAACTCGCAGACATGCACACCTCTATAGCTGCCGCTCGAATGTTAGTTTACAAAGCGGCCATGGACAAGGACAACCATGAAAACTATGATTTATCTGGCGCAATGGCAAAATTATATGCATCTAAAGTAGCTATGGATGTTTCTGTGGAAGCAGTACAAGTACATGGAGGCAATGGTTTTGTTAAAGACTACCATGTAGAACGCCTGATGAGGGATGCAAAAATTACCCAAATTTATGAAGGCACCTCTGAAATTCAAAAAATTGTAATTTCCAGGAGCATATTAAGAGATTAGCAATTATAGACATCATTTACTACTTAAAAAGAGGCTACTTAAATAATAGGTAGCCTCTTTTCGTTTTTTTTACCAAAACATCATTATCAAAATCATAATTTAGCTAGACAAAAAATATAATATTTAATGTATTCCGGCAATTTTATCACAAATGATGAATTTTTTATTGGATTAACCTCTTAGTGTTAAACATAATTTAGCATTTGTGGTATATTTGAAGAAATACGACAATTATATGAAGCTGAAAAAACAAGGGTTATACCTTCCAGAATTTGAACATGACAATTGTGGAGCTGGATTTATCTGTAGTCTAAAAGGTGAAAAATCTAATGACATTATACATAAAGCATTAGAGATATTAGACAAATTAGAACACCGTGGCGCGGTTAGTTCCGATGGAAAAACAGGGGATGGCGCTGGTATTTTAATAGATATTCCACACGCTTATTTTACAGAAGTTTGTAGTTTTAAATTACCCGAACCAGGAGAATATGCTGTTGCCAATGTATTCTTACCTCAAAAAGAGAATCAACGAAATTTTTGCATTGCTGCATTTGAAGAAAACATAAAAAAACAAGGTTTAAAGCTTATTGGATGGAGAGATGCTCCAGTAAACAAAACAGTTCCCGGGCGTATCGCTATGGAAACAGAACCTTATGTAAAACAATTATTTATAGGGAAAGAAAATTCTTCGCAAGATTATTTTAGCTTTAACCTGAAACTATACATTGCAAGAAAAGTTACAGAACATACTATTTTAAGCTCCAAACTGTCGGAAAGTGAATTTTTCTATGTTCCTAGTTTATCAACCAAAATCATTATTTTTAAAGGCCTTTTAATGCCGCAAGACATTAAGTTTTACTTTAAAGACTTAATGGACCCTAGAGTTGTGACACGTTTGGCATTAGTACACCAAAGATTCTCTACCAATACCTTCCCAACATGGGATTTAGCACAACCATTTAGATACATGTGCCACAATGGAGAAATAAATACACTACGTGGAAATGTATCTAGAATGCGCTCGCGAGAAGAGTTATTAAAGAGCGATTTGTTTGGCGATGAAATAAAGAACATATTACCAATTATATTACCAGGAAAGTCTGATTCGGCTACCATGGATATGGTAGTAGAATTGTTATTAATGACTGGCCGTTCTTTACCCGAAGTTATGATGATGTTGGTTCCAGAAGCTTGGGAGAAAAACCCAGACATGTCTCCTTCAAAAAAGGCTTTCTACGAATACAACTCTTGTATGGTAGAACCTTGGGATGGTCCTGCTTCAGTTCCGTTTACAGACGGAAACTACATTGGCGCCGTATTGGACAGAAACGGTTTACGTCCTTCTAGGTACACGGTTACCAAAGACGGTTATGTTATTATGTCTTCCGAAACGGGAGTTGTAGATATTAAACCAGAAAACATTCAATTCCATGGTCGTTTAGAGCCTGGAAAAATGTTCTTGGTGAATATGGAAGAAGGTAGAATCATCAATGATGAAGAAATTAAAGAAGAAATTGCACAACTTCGTCCGTATGAAGAATGGTTAAAAAACAACCTGGTTCACTTAAAAGACATTCCTTATAATGATTGTCCTTTGTTCTTAGGAGAAGAATCATTAGAAAAAAGAAAATCTCTTTTTGGATACACCTTAGAAGATATCAATACAATTATCTTACCTATGGGGAAAACGGCAAAAGAGCCAATTGGCTCTATGGGATCTGATACCCCAATTGCTGTATTATCTGAAAAACCACAATTACTATACAACTATTTTAAGCAGTTATTTGCGCAAGTAACCAATCCGCCTTTGGATGGTATACGAGAAGAATTAATTACAGATATTAGCCTTACCTTAGGTAGTGACTATAATATTTTCGATTTCACTGAATTGCACTGTCGCAAATTAAAAATTCAAAACCCTGTGATTTCCAAGGAAGATTTGGATAAGATAAAAAATTACGATGTTAGCCCAGATTACAAAGTAAGGTCCTTAGAGATCTTATACAATATATCACGTGGACACAATGCCTTGG
Organism: Cellulophaga sp. F20128; assembly: GCF_023015805.1. GTDB lineage: Bacteria > Bacteroidota > Bacteroidia > Flavobacteriales > Flavobacteriaceae > Cellulophaga. The sequence goes on along the minus strand of NZ_JALKBA010000002.1, from coordinate 156,916 downwards.
AAGAAGCCTTGGCATCTCTTCTGGATCAGGCTTGCAAAGCTATAGATGACGATACCAATATCATCATCCTATCGGATAGAGGAGCAAACAAAGATAGAGCACCAATCCCAGCTTTATTAGCTCTTTCTTTTGTAAACAGTGGACTTCAAAAATTAGGAAAGCGTTCTAAACTCAGTATCATTGTAGAATCTGCAGAACCTAGAGAAGTACATCATTTTGCCTTGTTATTTGGATATGGTGCAAGTGCCGTAAACCCATACCTCGTAAATGAAATAATTGCCGAACAAATTGAAGAACACGATATCACAGAGTTCACCCAAGAGGAAGCAATTAAAAACTACAACAAAGCTATAGGCAAAGGGGTGTTAAAAGTTATGAACAAGATCGGGATCTCTACCTTAAATTCGTACAGAGGATCTCAATTGTTTGAATGTGTTGGAATAAACACCAAGGTAGTAGAGAAGTATTTCCCGAACACACCCACAAGAATACAAGGTATTGGCTTGTACCAAATTGAAAAAGAAATAGCCAAAAGGCATCTTAAAACCTTCAACAAAAAAGAAGTTGCAGCCAATTTAGAATTGGAGATGGGTGGTGCCTACAGATGGAGAAGAGATGGTGAAAAACATCTTTTTAACCCAGAGACTATTGCTAAACTTCAAAAATCTGTTCGTAATAATGAACCAGACACCTATAAGGAGTACTCTAGCTTAATAAATGAACAGTCTAAGAATTTAATGACCATAAGAGGTTTATTTGAATTCTCTAATTTTGATCCAATTCCTATTGATGAAGTAGAGCCTTGGACCGATATTGTAAAGCGTTTTAAAACAGGTGCCATGTCTTATGGCTCTATTAGTAAAGAAGCGCATGAGAATTTAGCTATCGCAATGAACCGAATTGGTGGAAAAAGCAATTCTGGAGAAGGTGGGGAAGACGCAGAACGTTTTTATAAAAACGAAACTGGCGATTGGAGAAATAGTGCTATAAAGCAAGTTGCCTCCGGTAGGTTTGGTGTTACCTCAAATTACCTAACAAGCGCTAAGGAAATACAAATAAAAATGGCTCAAGGTGCCAAACCGGGTGAAGGCGGACAATTGCCTGGACCAAAGGTTAATCCTTCCATAGCAAAAACAAGAAATTCTACCCCTTATGTAGGTTTAATTTCACCACCACCACATCACGATATTTATTCTATTGAAGATTTATCACAATTAATTTACGATCTAAAGTCGGCTAATAGAAAAGCTAGAATAAACGTAAAATTAGTGTCTGAAATAGGAGTTGGTACCGTTGCAGCGGGTGTTGCAAAAGCAAAAGCAGATGTAATTTTAATTTCTGGTCACGATGGTGGAACCGGAGCATCTCCCCTAACCTCATTAAAACACGCTGGTTTACCTTGGGAACTAGGAATTGCTGAAGCCCAACAAACCTTGGTTATGAACGACTTAAGGAACAGAGTTGTTGTAGAATGTGACGGACAGTTAAAAACAGGACGTGATGTTGCTATTGCTTGTTTATTAGGTGCCGAAGAATTTGGTTTCGCAACCGCACCACTTGTCGCTTCCGGTTGTATTATGATGCGTGTTTGTCATTTAAATACATGCCCTGTTGGTATAGCTACTCAGAATCCAGAACTGCGTAAGAAGTTTAAAGGGAAACCAGAGCACGTTGTAAACTACATGTATTTTATAGCCCAGGAACTACGTGAAATTATGGCACAATTAGGTTTTAGAACCATCAATGAAATGGTTGGACAGGTTCAAAAACTAGACAGAAACAAAGCCATAGAGCACTACAAGGCAGACGGGATAGATTTAACCCCTATTTTACATCAGATAAAAGTACCTTTTGGGACTAAATTATACAATACAGAAAAGCAACAACATGACATTAGTAAGTCTATAGAGTTTAAAATTATAGAGAAAGCTAATCCGTCATTATTTAGAAAAGAGAAATTAACCTTGGATTACCCTATTTGCAATACAGATAGAGCTATAGGCGCCATTATAAGTAATGAAATTTCTAAAACCTATGGTGCAAAAGGATTGCCTATTAACACCCTACGATTAAACTTTACAGGATCGGCCGGACAAAGTTTTGGTGCATTTGCCACTAGAGGATTAACTTTGACTGTAAACGGAAACACGAATGACTATTTAGGAAAAGGACTTTCTGGAGCTAAACTAGTTATTAAAGTACCAGAAGGAGCTACTATAGTTCCGGAAGACAATGTTATCACTGGTAACGTAACTTTATATGGTGCTACTGCAGGTAGAGCGTATATTAATGGAAAGGCTGGTGAGCGTTTTTGTGTTCGTAACTCTGGCGCAAAAACCGTTGTAGAAGGTATTGGGGATCACGGTTGTGAATACATGACTGGAGGTATTGCTGTGATCTTAGGCGAAGTAGGCCGGAATTTTGGTGCAGGAATGAGTGGTGGTATTGCCTATGTTTATGACAAGAATAAAACCTTTGAAAAAAACTGCAACAAAGAGGCTTTAAATTTATTGCCTGTTAATGAAGCAAAGGATATTGCTGAACTAAAAGACTTAATTGAAAGTCACTACAACCATACGATGAGTCCTTTAGCACAACAAATACTGGAAGACTGGGAAGATTGCTTACCTAAATTCGTTAAAGTATTCCCTGAAGAATACAGACAAGCATTATTAAGATTAGAAGAAGAAAAAGCTAGCATTATATAAATCGATACTATGGGAAAGATAACTGGATTTTTGGAATTCGATAGAAAAATAGAAGACTACGCTCCTGTTGAAGAGCGCATAAAAAATTATAAAGAATTTACACAGCCATTAAAAGAAACTGAATTAAAAAATCAAGGAGCACGTTGTATGGATTGTGGCGTTCCCTTTTGTCATAGCGGATGCCCGTTAGGCAATTTAATTCCCGATTTTAATGACGCTGTCTACAAAGGAAAATGGGAAAAAGCAGCAGACATATTACATTCCACCAATAATTTTCCTGAATTTACAGGAAGGTTATGCCCGGCGCCTTGTGAAGAAGCCTGTGTACTAGGAATTAACGAAGACCCGGTTTCTATTGAAAATATTGAAAAAAATATTGTAGAAACTGCTTTTTCTAAAGGATGGGTTGTGGCACAACCTCCAAAAACAAGAACAGGAAAAAAAGTTGCAGTAGTAGGCTCTGGTCCGGCAGGATTAGCAACAGCCCAACAACTAAATAGAGCAGGACATTTGGTTACTGTTTTTGAGCGCGATGCAAAAGTAGGCGGATTATTGCGTTATGGCATTCCAGATTTTAAATTGGAAAAAAATATTATCGATCGTAGGGTTAAAGTCTTGGAAGAAGAAGGCATTGTATTTAAAACTAACACGCATATAGGTGTCGATATCAAGGCAGACAAACTAAAGGAAGACTTTGATGCCATAGTACTTTCTGGTGGAGCAACCGTGCGTAGAAACCTACCAATTAAGGGAGCCGATTTAAAAGGAGTGGTACAAGCAATGGATTTTCTTAAGCAAAATAACAAACGTGTTGATGGAATTACGGATCTTGGCGAGGAACTAAAAGCGACAGACAAAGACGTTGTTGTCATTGGTGGTGGAGATACAGGATCTGACTGTATTGGCACATCAATTAGGCATGGAGCAACCTCTGTTTCTAATTTTGAAATCATGAGCAAAGCAACTCCCGAAAGACCGGAGGATCAGCCTTGGCCATTTTGGCCTATGCGTTTGCGCACAAGCTCATCACACAAAGAAGGAGCCGATCGCTTTTTTAGCATTTCTACCAAAGAATTTATTGGTGATAAAGACGGCAACCTAAAAGGATTAATTACTGCTGAAGTAGAATGGATTAAGACACCTGGACAAAGACCTAGCTTAAAGGAAGTTCCCAATACCGAAAAAGAATGGAAATGTGAACTTGCATTACTCGCTATGGGTTTTACAGGTTCTGAAATGACGGTGGCCGAGCAATTGGGTTTACAATCAGATCCAAGAACAAACATTAAAGCATCGATCCAAAACTACATGACCAATGTACCCGGTGTATTTGTAGCAGGAGACCAACGCAGGGGACAGTCTTTAATTGTTTGGGCTATTTCAGAAGGAAGAGAAGCTGCACACCATGTAGACAAATTCCTCATAGGAAACTCCACATTACCCCTGAAAGGTGATGGCGATTTACCAAGAGTATAAGTAAACAGGACGCCAAGCGTTCTACATACATTATTGGCTGCCAATTTTTTAATTGGCAGCTTTTTTATGGATATAGACTACAAAAATCAACTTTTTTCAACACGGCTACAATCCATCTCAATGATAGTATCGTGCTAAATATTTAAAACCCAAACTACCTTCTACACCAGGGTAAATTGGATCTAAGCTATATTCTACATTTAACCAGTTAACGAAGTTGTTTGGCCTAAAATAAAGATTCAAACACAATAGATCCTGCGAGACCAAAACAGACCATTTTTTTTCATCAAAACACCAATTTGGTTGTCATTACCACCTAAAAGCAGCTGTTAATTGATAAATAACGGACTGTAATTGCACCAATAGTGCAATCTAAATATACAGACAATCAATCCTTTAACTGTAGTAAATATGCCCATTGGGCAGCCAAATTAATTTTCTTTGGTTAAAAAATTCGAAAAAGAAAAGAATGAATCCATAAAAATATAATGATTATTTTATAAAAAGTTAAATTGTATTGATATTATTCTATCTTTGCACTTTAATTAAAAATAATATTATGAGTAACGGTACAGTAAAATTTTTTAACGACTCTAAAGGTTTTGGATTCATCACTCCAGACGATGGCAGTAAAGACGTTTTTGTTCACATCAGTGGATTAACTCACGAAATAGCTGAAGGAGACAAAGTTAGTTATGACGTTGAAGAAGGAAAAAAAGGACCAAATGCAATTAACGTTGAAGTCCTTTAATACTATAAAGAATTTAACACATTACATTTTAAAGCCTGTCTAAATAGACAGGCTTTTCTGTTTTATATACTTTCCGTAACCACTTTCTATTCACAGCAATTTAGTACTTTTGTAAGTACATCAACACCTAAACAATGAGCAATACTAAAATAGCACCTTCATTATTAGCAGCAGATTTTGGAAACCTACAACGCGATGTAGAAATGGTGAACCTTAGTTTGGCAGATTGGCATCATATCGATATTATGGATGGCGTTTTTGTACCCAATATATCTTTTGGTATGCCTGTTTTAAAAAACATTGCTAAACACGCCACCAAAACCTTAGATGTACATTTAATGATAGTAGACCCCGATCGCTACATTAATACCTTTGCTGATTTAGGAGCCACTAATTTAACGGTTCACTACGAAGCTTGTCCGCACCTGCACAGAACCTTACAAGCAATTAAGGCCGCAGGAATGAAAGCAGGTGTAGCCTTGAATCCACATACTACTATAAACCACTTAGAAGATATTATTGCCGATATTGATATCGTTTGTATTATGAGTGTTAACCCAGGCTTTGGAGGACAGTCTTTTATTGAAAATACCTATACTAAGGTAAGTGCTTTAAAAGCCTTAATTACTAGTAAAAATGCTAAGACCCTTATAGAGATTGATGGTGGAGTAACCGATAAAAATGCCAAAGCCTTGGTTGAGGCGGGCGCGGATATACTGGTTGCAGGCAGTTTTGTTTTTAAGAGTAACGACCCAACGACTACTATTAAAAACCTTAAAAAAAGCATTGCGTAGTGAATAGATTGGACATTGTAATAATTGGAGGCGGACCTATTGGAATAGCCTGTGGATTAGAAGCTAAAAAAAACGGACTCTCTTATCTTATTCTAGAAAAAGGATGCATTGTTAATTCATTGTATAACTATCCTTCAAAAATGCAATTCTTTTCTTCTTCGGAAAAATTAGAAATAGACAACATTCCATTTATTAGTAATGAGGCCAAACCAAAAAAGAGTGAAGCTTTAGAATATTACAGAAGAATAGTAAGCACAAACGATTTACACATACATCTATTTGAGAAAGTAGAAACTATTACCACTGAGGATGAAGGTTTCACCATAACAACTAGCAAAACAACCTATACAGCCCATAATGTTATAATAGCTACTGGATTTTATGATATTCCCAACAAAATTAATGTGCCTGGCGAAGACCTTCCTAAGGTATCCCATTATTACAACGACCCACACTTTTATGCTAAGCAAAAACTAGCAGTGATAGGAGCAAGCAATTCTGCCATTGATGCCGCCTTAGAGTCTTGGCGCAAGGGAGCAGAGGTTACTTTAATTATTAGAGGTCCGGAGGTTGGTAAGCGTGTAAAATATTGGGTACGCCCAGACATTATAAACAGAATAGAAGAAGGTAGCATCAAGGCTATCTACAACGCCACCATCACCGAAATCACAGCAACTGAACTACAAATAGATACTCCAGAAGAAAAAATAACACTTGCAAATGATTATGTTTTGGCCCTTACCGGCTATCGACCAAATTTTAATTTCCTGACATCCATTGGCATCGACTTGTCTACAGATGGAAGAAAGATACCAAGCCACAACCCTGAAACAATGGAAACCAATATCGCCAATATTTATTTAGCGGGTGTAATTTGTGGCGGACTTGAAACGCACAAATGGTTTATAGAGAACTCTAGAGTGCATGCCACAGCTATTGTTAAAAACATACTGCATAAAAAAGCACTATAACCCAATTTAAATTTGTGTTATAGTGCTCTTAAAAAATTGTTAGCAATTCTATTTTACTGCTTTTATTATATCTAAAGCCGCTTTTACATCCTTGGTTAATTTTGCGTAGTCTTTATTTTGTAAGATTTCTTTCGAAATTAATTTAGACCCCATACCCACACAAGTTACTCCTGCATTAAACCAACCAGAAAGATTCTCCTTGTCTGGCGATACTCCGCCGGTAGGCATTATACTTGTCCATGGACTTGGTCCTTTGATTCCTTTAACAAAATTAGGCCCATACAAATCCCCTGGAAAGAGTTTTACAATTTCACAACCCAGTTCTTCCGCTCTTGCAATTTCTGTTAAAGAACCACAACCCGGAGACCACAATACTTTTCTGCGGTTACACACGATCGCTATATCCTCTCTTAAAACTGGAGTTACTATAAAATTAGCTCCTAAAGACATATACAAGGAAGCTGCAGCCGCATCTGTAATTGAACCAACGCCCATAATCATTCCCGGCAATTCCTTGATGGCGTACTTTGTTAATTCGGCAAAAACTTCATGTGCAAAATCACCTCTTGCCGTAAATTCGAGCAAGCGTGCACCACCATCGTAACAAGCTTTTAAAACTTCTTTACCTAGTGCTATATCACTATTGTAAAACAAAGGAACCATTCCTGTTTCCTTCATTACTGTTGCTACTTCTATTCTAGAATATTGCGCCATATTTAATCTTTTATAAATTATCGTGCTACACGACCAGAGGCATCACCTCCCATTAATTTCTCTACCTCTTCTACGGTTACTAGATTTGCATCGCCCTTAATGGTATGTTTTAAACAAGAAGCAGCTACTGCAAAATCTAATGCATTTTGATCGTTTTCAGGGTATTTTAACAAGCCGTATATTAATCCGCCCATAAAAGAATCTCCACCACCTACTCTATCCACAATATCTGTTATTTGATATTGGCGGGTTTCGTACATTTTGGTACCGTCATACAGAACACCAGCCCATGTATTGTGTGATGCTGATATAGAACCTCTTAATGTGGTAATTACCTTTTTCGCTTTCGGAAATTTATCCATCATCTGTTTACAAACAGACAAGAATGCTTCCGCTTTTACATCATGCCCTTGGGTGGTTATATCTAAACCTTCTGGTTTAATACCAAAATGCTTTTCTGCATCTTCTTCGTTTCCTAAAATAACATCACAATAGGAGGTTAATTCGGTCATGATTTTTTCTCTATCTCCTCCAAATTTCCAAAGCTTAGCCCTGTAATTTAAATCTGTTGAAATAGTGATCCCCATTTCACTAGCTACTTTTACAGCTTCTAAACAAGCATCGGCAGCACCCTGAGAAATAGCCGGCGTAATCCCAGTCCAATGAAACCAAGCCACATCTTTAAACACTGATTTCCAATCTATCATTCCCGGTTTAATCTCTGCAATGGCTGAATGTGCTCTATCATACACCACCTTACTCCCTCTACTTACCGCACCCGTTTCTAGGAAATAAATACCCAAGCGATCGCCACCATAAATAATATGATCTACACCAACGCCTCTCTTGCGCATTTCCATCATGGCGCATTCCCCTATATCATTTTTAGGCAAACGTGTCACAAAATCCACAGGAACACCGTAATTAGCCAATGAAACTGCTACGTTAGATTCTCCTCCACCATAGACAACATCAAAAGAATTGGCTTGTGAGAATCTTAAAAATCCAGGAGGTGCCAATCTTAACATGATTTCACCAAAGGTTACTACTTTTTTCATTTTTAAGTTTTTGTGCTTCTTAATATTCCAAATTTATCGATTTATTATTTATTGGACCTAGGATTAAAAAAAATATAACAAAGTAAATGCTGTATTGATTTTTTCATACACTAACAAAGCCTTCTAACTATTCTGAATCCCTAGGTATAAATTACGCAGTAAAACCATAAGCGTGTACTCGTTTAACTCAGAGTAAAACCATATCAACGCCAAAGGTTATACTAAAAAAAGCGAGTTTCTAAAAAGAAACTCGCTTTAGTATTCACCTATCTTGGTGACTCAATTGTGACCCCGGAGGGATTCAAACCCCCAACCCTCAGAGCCGAAATCTGATGCGCTATTCAGTTGCGCCACGAGGCCATTTTAATACACCGCAAAATTACATTTTACTGTGAATTAACCTAAATTATATTAATTTACTTTTCACAATAGAAGAAATGGTTTTACCATCGGCCTTACCTGCTAATCTTCCAGAAACCACACCCATTACTTTTCCCATATCTTTCATTCCTTGGGCTCCACTTGCTGCAATTACTTCTAAGACTACCTTTTCTATCTCATCTTCCGACAATTGAGCAGGTAAAAACTGAGCAATAATTTCGGCTTGTGCCAATTCTGGTTCCGCCAAATCTGCCCTTTTCTGCTCCAAATAGATAGCAGCACTATCCTTACGTTGCTTTACAAGCTTTTGAACTATTTTTATTTCTTCATCCTGAGATAGTTCCGTTTTAGCACCAGCCTCTGTCTGCGCCATTAACAACACAGATTTTATAGCACGTAACGACTCCAATGCCACTGCATCTTTAGCTTTCATTGCTTCCTTCATAGCGGACATTACTTCTTGCTGTAAACTCATAACCAATTATTTTTGGACTGCGAAGATAAAAAAATAAACCCAAAAACTATAACTGCTTTTGGGTTTATAAACTACTTTAATTCGTAAGCTGATGCTACTAATCTACATTATCATGCAAAAAAGAATTATTAGAACGCAATTGAATTTCATCATTATCATCCTCACTTAACGAAGTACGTGACACTCTATTTTCAGGGGAGTTCTGATTTAAATTTATTCCTTGACGCAAATAAGCTGGTTTATTTTCCATATCATTTACATTATTGATATTGTTCTGGAATTTATGGTTGAAATCTTTTAATTTTCTTCTACGAACATCTGCCCGATCCTTTAAAAGCTCTTCTATAGGTGTATCCATAGGATCTATAACCCTATCTTCCTTCACACTTTCTTTAGCGATTGTTTTTTTCTCAAAGACTATTTTGTCTTCAACAATTTTAGGATTGTATTTTTCCGCCTTAGATTTTGCACCTGTCAATTCATTTTCTAACTCCATATAATCATCCAAACTATATCGAGTTTCTCCCTCTTTGTTGTATTCTAAAACGGGTACAACCTCTACATGCTCCTTAACATCCATCTCCGTAACATCATCGTCTAGGCTAAATGAAATAACAACCTCTTGCTCATCTTCCTCTTTTACTCTTTTTTCTGCTTTAGGCATATCAAAACTAAAAGCAAACTGATCTTCTTCTTGAACTACCTTTACCTCCTCAGCGTCTACAACATTTATATCCTTTACATCTATAATGACAAAATCATCTTCTTTAGTCCCTTCTGCAACCACCTCGTCATAAAAGACATTGAAGTTCTTAATAAAATTCGTAGTCGGAATTAAATCCATATCTGGTTGCTCATCTGCAACTAGGGTGTGTTTAATCACCGCTTCTTTTACAGGAGCTACTTCTTCTGGCGCTACAACTTCATAAACAACATTAGCATTAGCTGGTGTTAAATTATGCTCTGCTTTTTGCTCATCTCCTAGGGTATGAATAATTTTTTTTGACTCTGTATTGACAATATCATCTTGCTGATCTATATTAAAACCCGTGGCAATAACGGTAACTCCAATGGCATCTCCAAGGTTTTCATCCTCACCAACACCCATTATAATGTTTGCTCCATGACCCGCTTCAATTTGAATATGATCATTGATTTCACCTATTTCATCAATCGTGATTTCCTGAGCACCAGAAACTATTAAAAGCAATACATTTTTAGCTCCTGCGATCTTATTATCATTTAACAACGGAGAATCTAAGGCCTTCATTATCGCTTCTTGAGCTCTAGAAGAGCCTGAAGCATTTGCAGACCCCATTATTGCAGTTCCACTGTTAGAGAGTACGGTTTTAGCATCCCGTAAATCTATATTTTGTGTATAGTGATGCGTAATAACTTCGGCAATACCTCTTGCTGCAGTTGCTAAAACTTCATCGGCCTTAGAGAAACCAGCTTTAAAGCCTAAGTTGCCGTATACCTCTCTAAGTTTATTATTATTAATAACGATTAATGAATCTACATTTGCACGAAGTTTTTCTATACCAGTCTGAGCTTGCTGGCATCTCATTTTTCCTTCAAACAGAAAAGGCATTGTAACAATACCCACGGTAAGGATATCCATACCTTTTGCTTGTTTTGCAATTATTGGTGCAGCACCTGTACCGGTACCACCACCCATCCCAGCTGTAATAAAAACCATTTTGGTGTTCTTGTCCAACATATTTTTTATGTCTTCCATGCTTTCAATGGCGGCTTGTTCACCAACCTCTGGATTGGCACCTGCACCTAAACCTTCTGTTAAAGTAACACCTAATCTAATTTTATTAGGCACACTACTATTATCAAGCGCCTGTGAATCTGTATTACAGACCACAAAATCTACTCCGTTGATACCAGCTTGGAACATGTGGTTAATGGCATTGCTACCACCGCCACCTACGCCAATGACCTTAATTACGTTACTTTGATTTTTAGGCAAATCAAAAGAGATACTACTTTCTAATTCAGTGTTCTTGCTCATACTATTTTTTTACTGATTCATTTTTTTATTCTTCGATGCACTACTCGGCATTATCCAAAAAGTCTTTCAACTTGTCGGACCATTTTTCAAAAATGGATTTACGTTCTATTTTTAAGGCTGACTTAGGTGCCTGTCCAGAAGTTGACCCCGCTTCTACATAGGGACCCTCTTTATTTACACTCTGATTTTCAGCTACTTCTACTATCTTTTTCTTGGCATTTGTTTCTATAGCATTCATTAACAATCCAACTCCTGTGGCATATAACGGACTCGCTATATCCTGATCAGAGTCTCCTGCCAAATGCTCATTGGGATAGCCTATTCGGGTATCCATCCCTGTTATATATTCTACCAATTGCTTTAAGTGATTTAACTGGCTGCCACCACCCGTTAAAACAATACCACCAATAAGCTTTTTCTTTTGGTCTTCATGCCCGTAATTCTTGATCTCCATATACACCTGCTCTACGATTTCAACCACCCGAGCGTGTATAATTTTAGAGAGATTCTTTAAGGTTATTTCTTTCGGTTCCCGTCCTCTTAAGCCTGGAATAGAAACAATCTCATTGTCCTTATTTTCACCTGGCCAAGCAGAACCAAACTTTATTTTTAAAAGTTCCGCTTGCTTTTCTATGATAGAACAGCCTTCTTTTATATCTTCAGTTATAACATTTCCTCCAAAAGGGATTACTGCAGTATGCCGAATAATACCATCTTTAAAAATTGCAACATCGGTTGTACCACCACCTATATCGATTAAGGCAACACCTGCTTCTTTTTCCTCCTGACTTAAAACAGCATTTGCAGAAGCCAAAGGCTCAAGCGTTATACTCCCTAATTCTAAGCCGGCACTCTTAATACATCTACCCACATTTTTTATGGAAGACACCTGACCAACAACTACATGAAAATTAGCTTCTAGTCTACCGCCATACATTCCTATAGGCTCCTTTATTTCTGCCTGTCCATCTACCTTATACTCTTGAGGCAACACATGTATAATCTCCTCTCCAGGAAGCATTATTAATTTATATACCTGATTGCACAAGCGGTCTAAATCATCCTCATCAATAACCAACTCAGAATCACTTCTGGTAATATAATCGCTATGTTGCAAACTGCGAATGTGCTGTCCCGCAATTCCAACAACTACAGAGCTTATCTTTAAGCCAGAACTCGCTTCTGCTTCTTCAATAGCCTGTTGTATTGATTTTATTGTCTGGGTAATATTGTTTACTACACCTCTATGTACTCCTAAACTTTTAGATCTACCAATACCCAAAACCTCAATTTTACCGTATTCGTTTTCCTTACCAATTATGGCTACAATCTTTGTAGTTCCTATGTCTAACCCTACTGAATATTTAACTGGTTCCATAACTTATATTTTGGTGCACACCACTTGATTATTATACTCTAAACTAACAGCCTTGTACTTATCTAAGGCTTGGTCCTTTACTGCTTTTCTATAAAAAGCTTTGTAATTATTAAACTTTCCTTCTAGATTCTCTAGACTACCTACTGTGACTACAAAATCTTCTAACCTAAGCCGCAACTGTATCTTGTCTTTTTGAGTGATATGAATCCCAATAATATCTTTTTTTAAAAAATTATCTGCATTCACAAACTGTATCAACTTAAAACAATCATTAAGACTTTCATCCGTAATCTTACCCGTAATTATAGGCACTCTTGCAGAGTGATTTTTTGACAATGGCATACGTTTACCTTCATCATCCAAATAAAACTTGGAATTCCCTTCTATACGCCCCAAAGGTTTGCGCTGAATGATTTTAGATGTAAGTTCCCCATTTACAGCAAGATAAACCTGAGCACTTTTAACCATTTCATTGGCTTCTAAAACCTTTTCTACCGTATTCAAAACTAGCGCATCTTTTGGCACGTTTGTAAGACTACCTAAATTTTGTATTAACAATTTATTAACCGTTTGGTGCGTGATAAATAAATTGTCTTCGCCTATAAATTCTATCGTTGAGTTTTTTACTTTTTTAGCATCATTCCTATGCCCAGAAAAAGCATAAACCCCTGATAACAAGAATAAAAGAAAACCTATCTTTGTATAATTCCAGTTTATTTTCATACCTCAAAAGCATTTTTAATTTTAACAACTTCTTGTCCTATATCGCCTGCACCCATAACCACAAGCACCTCTGGACTTTGATTTTTAATTTCATGAATCAAATCTATTTTCGTACAGATTTTTTTATTCGGATTTTTTATTTTAGACAACAACCATTCCGCAGTTACTCCTTCAATAGGTTCTTCTCTTGCCGGATAAATATCCAGTAAAATAATATTTTCAAATTTTGATAAACTCGTCGCAAAATCATCAATAAAATCCCTAGTTCTAGAAAACAAATGAGGCTGAAAAACAGCCAGTGTTTTTTTATTTGGATGAATTTCTGAAATGGCATCATACACAGCATTAATTTCAGTAGGGTGATGGGCATAATCATCTATAAATACAAAATCTTCTCTTTTTATACGGTATGAAAATCTGCGTTGCACTCCTTTAAAAGTATCCAAAGCAGCAGCTAGGGCCCTAGGAGATTTTCCGGCTTCCAAAGCCATTGCAAACGCCACCAAACCATTTAACAAATTATGCCTTCCTGGCTTATTAAAACGCACCCCTTTTAACAACACATCTGGTGTTTTAATTGAAAATACGTAGGCCCCATTTTGCACTTCAAGGTCAGTAATGCAAAAATCTGAATCATCATCAATCCCATAGGTAATACCTTCTAACCGTAATCCATTGCGAACAAAGAGCTTACCATCAGGTTCTATTTTGTTGGTAAAATCTACAAAGGCTCGTTTTAGTTCTTCCCCATCCCCATAAATATCCAAATGGTCTGCATCCATTGAAGTAATACATGCCACATTTGGCGATAATTGCAAGAATGAACGGTCAAACTCATCGGCTTCCACAACCGAATACTTCGTTCCTTCTACTAAGAAATTACTATTAAAATCTTCAGAAATCCCACCCAAGAATGCGGTTAAAGGAGCCCCTGTTTCATAAAGCAAATGAGCCAAAATACTAGAAGTTGTAGTTTTACCATGGGTACCTGCAACTGCAAAACAAAAGCTATTTTTAGTAATGATTCCCAAAACTTCTGATCGTTTTTTGACATCGAAGCCTTTCTCAATATAAAAATTGAGTTCTTTAAGGGTTTTAGGTAAGGCTGGTGTATACACCACTAAAGTACTGTTCAAATCTTTAAATCGGTCTGGAATATTTTGCACATCATCCTCAAAATGAATAGCAATATCGGTGGCAGACAAAGCTTCCGTTAAGGGAGTCTGTGTTTTATCGTACCCAGCTACTTCTTTACCTATGAACTTAAAATAGCGTGCCAAAGCAGACATACCAATGCCTCCAATACCCAAGAAATAAACACTATGTATGTCCTTTAAATTCATTTTTTTACTAATTTTTCTACTTCAAAAGCTATGCTTTTTGTCGCCTCTGGCAAAGCTTGTTTTTTTATATTGTCAGCTAATGCTTGTTGTTTTTTATCATCCTTTAATAATGCTGTAAAAACTCCCATAAAGTCCAACTCCAGATCTTTCTCTTTAAGTAAGATTGCTGCATCTTTAGCCACATAAGCCAGTGCATTTTTAGTCTGATGATCTTCAGCAACATTGGGCGATGGTATAAAAATAACCGGCTTGCCAACAATACTTAATTCTGATACAGCCCCAGCTCCGGCTCTTGAAATAATAATATCTGCAGCAGCATAAGCACAATCCATTTTATTTAAAAAATCGAACACCAAAACCTCCTCTGTTTGGAGATTTTTATACGTTTCATAATACAATTTCCCGCATTGCCAAATAACCTGAACTCCCAAGGATTTAAACAAAGGCAGCTGTTCCTTTATGAGTTGATTAACCCTTTTTGCTCCCAAACTACCCCCCAAAACAAGTACTACCAGTTTTTCTGGATTCAACCCAAAAAAATGCAAAGCCTCCGTCTTAGAAATCTTTAGCTCTACCAAATCTTTACGCACTGGATTTCCAGTTTTAACAATTTTATCCGCAGGAAAAAACCGTTCCATATGATCATATGCAACACATATTTTCTTCACTTTAGACGCCAATAATTTATTGGTGATACCTGCATAAGAATTTTGTTCCTGCAACAGGCATGGAATATTTTTAGCTGCTGCCATACGCAGGAGCGGACCACTAGCAAATCCTCCGGTACCAATTACTACATCTGGTTTAAATTTCCGGACAATACCTCTAGCTTTAATTAAACTACTCACCAACTTTATAGGAAACATCATATTTTTAAACGTCAACTTTCGTTGCAATCCCGAAATCCACAACCCTTCTATCTCATACCCTGCCTGTGGCACTTTCTCCATCTCCATTCTATCCTTTGCTCCCACAAACAAAAACTCTGCCGTAGGAAACATCTCCTTAAGTTCATTGGCTATGGCTATTGCCGGATAAATATGTCCGCCCGTACCTCCTCCAGATAATATGAATTTATAATTGTCCACTTAAAACTTCTAAAGGGTTAGTCTCATCTATATCTTCCAATTCTTTATCTGCATTTTTATTACTTGCACTCAATACCACGCCTATTGCCAAACATGTCATCCAAATTGATGTACCACCACTGCTTATCAGCGGTAAAGTCTGCCCTGTTACCGGAAACAACTCAACGGCTACCGCCATATTTATAAATGCCTGAAATACTATAGGCAACCCAACACCAACCACCAATAACTTACCAAATACAGTTGGGTTTGCATTTGCTACAACAACGATCCTAAACAGCAACAAGAGGTAAAAAAACATTAAAGTTAACCCCCCTACCAAACCATATTCTTCAACAATAATGGCAAAAATAAAATCTGATGAACTCTGTGGCAAAAAGTTTTTTTGCACGCTTTTACCCGAGCCTTTCCCTACAATTCCACCTGATGCAATTGCAATTTTAGCCCGTTCTATTTGGTAATCTTCTACAGAATCTTCTCCATTTAAAAAATTAGAAACTCTATTTTCCCAAGTATCAATTCTATTGTCAAACAAATCTGGAACAGCCTTAGCTATTAAGACAAACAGCGCCAAACTTGCGATCCCCGTACCAACAATCATCAACAAATACCGAATAGGGTATCCTCCTAAAAAAGTCAACATCAATACCATAAAAAACAGAATTGCGGCTGTTGAAAAATTTGCCGGAAGTATCAACACAATGACCAAAAAAACAGGAATCCAAAGGGGTAAAATACTTTCCTTAAAAGTAACCACCTTATCCTTAATTTTTGCCAGGTACCGAGCTACATAAATCATTAATACCACCGTTGCCAATGTTGATGTTTGAAAAGAAAAACCAACAAAAGGTATGTTAATCCACCTACTTGCGTTTGCTCCTCCAATGGTTTTGCCTTGAGCCAAGGTATATACTAGCAAAAGCAATACCAAGGGCAGCGCAATCATAGATAAGCCTTTAAAAAAATGCATCGGTATTTTATGCACCCCAAAAATAATCCCAAAACCGAGCAACAATAAAAATGCATGCTTCACCAAATGACTCACTGTAGTGCCATTGCCAACCACATACACCAGATTACTACTAGCACTATAGACGGGTAAAAATGAAAACAGAGCCAATAGGGCAACGATGCCCCAAATAGCCTTATCTCCACTAATATTTTTGATAAAATGCAACACCCCTATAAGTTTTTAACCGCTTCTTTAAATTGATTTCCTCGATCTTCATAATTTGTAAACAAATCGAAACTAGCACAAGCTGGGGACAACAAAACAGTATCTCCACGCTCTCCTATTTTATAAGCCACTTTTACAGCCTCTTCCATTGCACAGGTTTCAACTATTAAATCTACCACATTCCCAAATGCCTCCTTAATTTTTGAATTGTCTACACCCAAACAAACAATGGCTTTTACCTTTTCTCGGACTAACGGCATCAACGATTTATAATCATTACCCTTATCTACACCACCAACAATCCAAACAGTTGGCGTTTTCATACTGTCTAAGGCATAATAGGTTGCATTCACGTTCGTAGCTTTAGAATCGTTTACATATTGCACATGTGCAATTTTTAAAACACTTTCTAAACGATGGGGAGCACCTTGAAAATTTTCAATACAAGCACGTATCGTTTCTTTTCTAATTTGCAACAATTTCCCCGCAGCAGATGCAGCCATTGTATTCTTAAGATTGTGTTTTCCTTCTAAAGCTAAATTATCAGTCGTCATCTGTATCGTTATATTTTGGGTTGTTATATTAATTTTATTCTCCTTGAGAAATGCTCCTATTTCCAACTCTTTCTCTATGGAAAAGGGTATTAATTTTGATTTTACTGGATGCTTTTCTAACCAATTTACAAGCACGGTATCATCGGCATCGTAGATTAAAAAATCTTCTTCGGTTTGGTTTTGAGCTATTTTAAATTTTGATGCTATATAATTATCAAACTCATATGCATACCTGTCCAAATGATCTGGCGTAATATTGGTTATAATGGCGATATGCGGTTTAAAGTCTAGAATACCATCGAGCTGAAAACTACTAATCTCCAACACGTAGTAATCAAAGTTGTTTTCCGCCACCATTTTAGCATAACTATCACCAATATTCCCTGCCATTCCCACAGCTAAACCTTCACCTTTTAAGATATGATTTACCAACATTGTTGTTGTAGTCTTTCCATTGCTACCCGTTATTCCTATTATTGTTGCATCCGTATACTTAGAAGCAAATTCAATTTCAGAAATCACAGGAATGTCTAATTCTACCAACTTTTGCACCAAGGCCACCTTATCGGGTATGCCAGGGCTTTTCATCACTATATCCGCATTAAAAACCTTAGCCTCTGTATGCTGTTCCTCTTCCCAGTCAATTTCAAAATGTTCAAGAACCTTCTTGTATTCCTCTTTTATTTTGTTATTATCAGACACAAAAACTTCGTATCCTTTTTTTTGTCCTAAAAGCGCCGTACCCACACCACTTTCACCCGCTCCAAGTATTACCAGTCTTTTCACTATCGTACTTTTAGGGTCACAAATGTTAGTATTGCCAGTAAGATGCTCACAATCCAAAAACGGGTAACAATCTTACTTTCGTGGTATCCTTTCTTTTGATAATGATGATGCAAAGGCGCCATTAAAAAAATACGCTTACCCTCACCACTTCTTTTTTTCGTGTACTTAAAGTAGGCCACCTGAAGCATGACCGATATTGATTCAGCAAAGAAAATTCCACACAACAATGGGATTATAAGTTCTTTGCGAACAATAATGGCAATTACAGCAATGACTCCTCCAATTGTAAGGCTACCAGTATCTCCCATAAAAACGGTTGCAGGAAATGCATTATACCACAAGAATCCAATTAAGGCACCTACAAAGGCGGCTATAAACACTACCAGCTCACCAGACCTAGGAATAAACATAATATCTAAGTAATCTGAGAAAATGATATTACCAGAAACCCAAGCAAAAATACCAAGTGTAAATACAATTATTGCCGAAGTACCAGCTGCCAACCCATCAATACCGTCGGTTAAATTTGCGCCGTTAGATACCGCTGTTACTATTAGCATTACTATTGGAATAAATATTAACCACGCATAATCTGCGGCTCCATCACCCATCCAAGAAATAAAAGCGGTATAATCTAATTCATTGTTTTTTATCAAGGGAACCGTAGTTGTCATTGATTTTATTTCAGGCACAGCTATAGGAATCGCAGTAGATCCTTTTTGAACAATACCTGCAATTGCATTTTCCTTAATTGTAACTTCTGGATGAAAATAAAGCGTAGCCCCTACAATTAAGCCCAATACCACCTGACCTAATATTTTAAACCTTCCTTTTAAGCCCTCTTTATCCTTTTTAAAGGTTTTAATATAATCATCTAAAAATCCAATTGCCCCCATCCACAGCATGGTAACTATTAATAAAATGACATAGATATTATCTAAACGCGCAAACAGTAATACCGGAATTAAGGTTGCAAGAATAATGATTAATCCCCCCATCGTAGGAGTACCAGCCTTTTGCTTTTGCCCATCTAAACCTAAATCTCTTACCGTTTCTCCAATTTGTTTCTTTTGAAGAAAAACGATTATTTTTTTTCCGTAAACAGTTGCTATCAACAAGGAAAGCATAACCGCCATAGCCGCCCTAAATGTTATAAATTGAAACAAGGTTGCCCCTGGCAATTGATATTCTTTTTCTAAAAATTCAAATAAATAATATAACATACGGTGTGTTCCTTATCTAACTAGCCCTATTTATCTAAGCCAATCAATATTTTTTTTACAATTTTAAAATCATCAAATTCTATTCGAACTCCATTCGTTTCTTGATAGGTCTCATGGCCCTTTCCTGCAACAAGAATAATATCCTTGGCATTCGCCAATTGGCAAGCTGTTTTTATAGCTTGTTCTCTGTTTTCAATAGTCAGAACCTTACGTACATTTTGAGCCTCTACACCCGCCTCTACTTCTTCTAAAATGACAGAAGGCGATTCTGTACGAGGATTGTCTGATGTAAAAATCACCTTAGTACTCATCTCTGAGGCAATATGACCCATAACCGGACGTTTAGACTTATCTCGATCCCCACCGCACCCCACCACGGTAATAACATTTTCATTTCCTGTCCTCAACGAATTAATCGTTTTCAATACATTTTTTAAGGCATCCGGCGTATGGGCATAATCAACAATTGCCGTTATTTTTTCTTTTGATATATAATATTGAAATCTTCCATCTACATTTTCCAACTCACTTAAAAGCCGTAGAATTTCCATTCTTTCTAAGCCCAACAATTCTGCAGTAGCATAAATTGCCAGCATATTGTAAGCGTTAAATTCACCGATTAATTTAGACCAAAATTCATTTTCACCGATCTTTAATAATTGCCCATCAAATTGATTCTCCAAAATTTGAGCCCTAAAATCGGCATAGGTTTTTAAGGCATACGTTTTCTTTTTAGCCTTGGTATTTTGCAACATAACAGCGCCATTCTTATCGTCTATATTGGTCAGCGCAAAACTCTTTTTAGACAAGCCATCAAAGAGCATTTTCTTGGTATCTCTATACTCTGCAAAGGTTTTATGATAATCTAAATGATCATGTGATAAGTTTGTAAATAGAGCACCTTCAAAAACCAAACCTTCGGTTCTTTTCTGGTGAATACCATGTGAACTAACTTCCATAAAACAGAACTCGACTCCTACATCACTCATTTCAGAGAGCGCTTTATTTATGGTAAGCGCATCTGGTGTTGTATGGGTTGCAGGCACTTCTTTTTCATCAATCATTATTTTTATGGTTGACAATAACCCCACTTTAAAACCTGCCTTTTTAAACAACTGGTACAATAAACTCGTAATTGTTGTTTTACCATTGGTTCCGGTAACACCCACCAACTTTAAATTCTTAGAAGGGTTCCCGTAATAATTAGCAGCCATTATGGCCAATGCTCGGTTTCCATTGGCTACTTGTACATAGGTAACTCCATTGACTAAAGTTTCTGGTAATACCTCACAAACAATTGTATTTGCTCCAGCCTTTAAGGCAATGTCTATATAGTTATGTCCGTCTACTAACGTCCCTTTTATTGCAATAAACAGATCATCTAATCCTACTTTTCTAGAATCAAAACAGATCGCATTGATCATACTATTGGTGGTACCGTTAACAGCAACGATACTTACGCCATACAATATGTCTTTAACTAATTTCACGATAATTCTAGGGTTATTTTAGACACTCCTTTAACTGCTGTACCTTGGGTAACAGACTGACTCTTTACTTTTCCATTTCCTTTAACCTCTACTTGCAATCCTAAATTTTCTAAAAGAGAAACAGCATCCATACCACTCATTCCTTTTACATTGGGGATACTTGTGTGTTGTTTCTGAGCCGTGGTGTAGTACGATTTGTATTCGCCTTCTAAAGCCGTAGCATCTATTTCTAAACCTTCTATGATATCTGTTTTAGGTGATGTTGCATACACCTTATGCGCAACGGACTTAAAAACAGGCCCCGCCACATCTGCTCCGTAAAAGCCTGCAGATTTATTAGGCTCATGTACAACTACAATACACGAATATTTAGGGTTATCTGCTGGAAAATAGCCAGCAAACGAAGAAATATATTGCAACTTATCTGGATCTTTAGTCACA
The DNA here is from genome assembly GCF_023015805.1 of Cellulophaga sp. F20128. GTDB lineage: Bacteria > Bacteroidota > Bacteroidia > Flavobacteriales > Flavobacteriaceae > Cellulophaga. Next base: position 135,365 of record NZ_JALKBA010000002.1, on the reverse strand, counting down.
TAGTTTTTTTGCGCTGTTCCTGTTTTCCCGGCCATAGAAAAGTTTGGCGAATACAAGCTATGTCCGGTTCCTTTTTTGTGCTCCACTACATTTTTTAACAAAGCCTGCACTTTCTTTACCGTTTCTTGAGAACAAATAGCCTCATTAATTACCTCCTTATCAAACTTATGAATTGTCTTGTTCCACTCTTTAACTTCTTTTATAAGTCTAGGCCTAACCATTTCTCCATCATTAGCCACGGCATTATAAAAAGTTAATATTTGCAAGGGAGTTAAAGAAACCTCATACCCATGAGACATCCATGCCAGAGAAATACCAGACCAACCTTTATCTCCAGGATACCTGATTACTGGTTTTCCTTCACCAACAATTGGCAGGTCTAAATCTCTATTCAGATTCATACTCATTAATCGATTAACAAATCGCTCTGGCTTATCTTTATAGCCGTTGTGAATTAGTTTAGCAAAAGCCGTATTGGAAGAGTATTCAAAAGCTTTAGCTAAAGAAATCTCTCCATACCCTCCCCATTTTGAATCTCTTACTGTTCTGTCGTAAATTTTCCAACGCCCGTTTTCCGTATCGATCACCGTACTCGTATCTGCAACCTTATCTTCTAAGACAGCAACCAAGGACATTAATTTAAAGGTAGAACCCGGCTCCGAAGACTCGCCTATAGCATAATTTAAGCGCTCATAATACGTATTCTCCTTGGTGAGCCCTAAATTAGAAATTGCCTTCACTTCTCCTGTTGCAACTTCCATAACAATAACACAACCGTGATCTGCCTGGTACTTTTCCAATTGCCCCAACAAGGCATGGTGCGCAATATCTTGGATATTAATATCAATGGTAGAAACCACATCATACCCATCTTTTGGCTCTACATCGTTATCTGGCCCTATGGGTTTCCATTGGTTTTTCGCTATTTTCTGTTTTAATCGTTTACCCTCTGTGCCTCGCAAATATTCTCCAAAAGCACCTTCTAATCCAACCCTGGTGTAATGACCTTCCTCATCTACACGTTCATAACCCACACTTCGTTCAGCAATTTTTCCTAACGGATGCTCACGCACTGTTTTTTGCTCCACAATAAGTCCACCTCTATTTGGGCCTTTTTCAAACAGCGGTAATTTTTTTATTTTGATATACTCTGAATAATCTAAATTTCGAGCAATAAGCTTATACCTATTCTGATTAGACTTTGCTTTTCGCAGTAATTGTTGGTAATAAGATGACGGTTTACCCAACATTTTACCCAAAGCATCAGACAAGGGCTTTACATTTTCATTAAAATCCGAATTGTGCACCGTAACAGCATCAAAGCGAATAGTGTATTTGGAAACAGAGGTTGCCAATAAACTACCATCATCAGAAATAAGATTGCCGCGATTAGGTTCAATAACAAAAACACGTTCGGTACGGTCCAATGCCAGTTTATTATACTTCTCACCATCAACCAACTGAATGCTAACCAATTTCACAGCCACAGCCACAGCAAACAAGAATAGAACACCTGCTACTATATACAAACGGGTTAATATTTTTTTTTCTGTTGTTGGCACTATTTTATGGGTATTACTTTTATTTTCTTTGGTGGTGTTTCTGACGGATATAATTCTGATTTCTGAACCTCTTTTACAATAGAAGATTCTAATTTTAATTCCTGCACATTTGAACGACCATCTAAAAACTGACTACGCAACTCCTTAACTTCTTCATTCAAGGCTGCAATTTTATGCACCTTACCATCTGCACTATGTGCACTAGCAATCATTAAAGCCGCCAAAAAGGATGCAAAAAAAATAAACATCCAATTTTTAGGAGCATCACCGCTCACCAAAAATTTTCCTTTTAAAATGTCTAAAAATCGAGTCCTCATAATTACTTTTTCTCGGCGATTCTCAATTTTGCGCTTCTGGCTCTATTGTTCAATTTTATCTCTTCTCTAGACGGAATTATTAATCCCCCTACTTTCTTAAACGGAACATCAATATTTCCATAAAAATCCTTTTCAGGCTCCCCATCAAACTGTCCAGCTCTAATAAATCTCTTCACCAATCTATCTTCTAAAGAATGGTAACTAATAAGACTTAACCTTCCTTTGTCATGCAACAGTTCTTCTGCCTGTTCTAAAAATTCTTTTATAACCTGAATTTCTTGATTCACTTCTATCCGAATAGCCTGATAGATTTGTGCTAATATTTTATGCTCTTTAAATCCTGGTAAAAACTTAGCCAACACCTGCTTTAACTGGTCCGTTGTTTTAATTTCTTGCTCTCCCCTTGCCTCTACAATAGCTGTTGCCATAGCATTGGCATTTCTTAAATCTCCATACTGAAACAAAACCTGGCGTAAATCATCATAGGAATACCGGTTCACCACATCATGGGCAGACACCTTATTCTTCTTACTCATTCGCATATCCAAATCAGCATCAAAACGAGTTGAAAACCCCCTATCTGCCACATCAAATTGATGCGACGAAACTCCAAAATCACCCAAAATTCCATCGACCTTACGCACGCCATAGAATTTTAAAAACTGGGTAACAAAACGAAAGTTTTCATTGATCAACAAAAACCGATCATCTTCAATGGTATTCGCCAAGGCATCTTCGTCTTGGTCAAAACCAATCAACCTCCCTTTTTCACCCAACCTACTTAAAATTTCCCTAGAGTGTCCTCCACCACCAAAGGTGACATCTACATACACTCCATCTTCTTTTATGTTTAGTCCGTCTACAGACTCTTTTAACAAAACCGGGTTATGATAACTCATCTTCATCTCCTCCCATCACTTCTTCTGCCAAGGCTGCGAAATTTTCCGCATCCTCCTCAATTACTTTTTCATAACTATCCTTATCCCAAATCTCAATAATGTTTATTGCAGAACTCAACACCACATCTTTTGAAATGCCCGCAATCTCAACTAAGTTTTTCGGAATTAATAGACGCCCTGTAGCATCTAATTCTACTATTTTTACACCTGCCGAAAAACGACGTATAAAATCATTATTCTTTTTCTTAAATCTATTTTTCTTGTTCATCTTCTCCATTAGAAGATTCCATTCATCCATAGGATACAGTTCCAAACAAGGCTGAAAAACAGAGCGTTTTACAACAAAACCTTTGTTTAGAACGCTAGCCATCTGACCCTTAAGAGCTGTGGGTACCATGACCCTGCCCTTAACGTCGGCTTTACATTCGTATGTTCCTATGAAGTTTACCATTTAAAATCAGCTGAATTTTAAAACTGATATCAAAGATAAAAATAATTACCACAAATTACCACTAAATACCACATTGTTAATAAGTTTCCCCACCCAAAAGTCAACTTCTAGACTAAAAGCTTAAAAAACAAGATGTAAGGAAGTGGTAAAAATAGGATGGAGTATAAAAAAAGAATACCCAAATCTTTTTGCGGAAATACCTATATTTGCTAACTAATAGTATAATAGCTATCCTTTAATGGAAAAGATAATTATCACAGAAGACAAATACCGATATATAGAAATTGGAGAAGGCACACCTATCATTATACTACATGGTTTAATGGGCGGACTTAGCAATTTTAATCGTGTAATGGAACATTTTCCTGAAAAAGGATATAAGGTTATTGTACCAGAATTACCTATTTACGACAGACCATTATTAAAAACTACTGTGAAGAGTTTTGCCAAATTTGTCAAGGAATTTATTGAATACAAAGGATTAGATAATGTTATATTATTGGGAAATTCCTTAGGGGGACATATTGGGTTATTGCACACCAAAATGTTTCCAGAAAGCGTTAAAGCATTAGTAATCACTGGAAGTTCTGGGCTTTATGAAAGCGCAATGGGTGATGGTTACCCTAAAAGAGGTGATTATGAGTTTATAAAAAAGAAGGCACAGGATGTATTTTATGACCCAGCGGTGGCGACCAAAGAAATTGTAGATGAAGTATTTGCCACAGTTAATGACCGTATTAAATTGGTAAAAACCTTAGCAATTGCGAAAAGCGCCATAAGACATAACATGGCAAAGGATTTGCCAAAAATGCATACGCCAACCTGTATTATTTGGGGAGAAAATGACAATGTTACCCCTCCAAATGTTGCCGATGAATTTCATAAATTGTTACCAGATTCTGATTTGTTTTGGATAAAAGAATGTGGACATGCTCCAATGATGGAACACCCGGAAGAGTTTAATACAATTTTAGATGCTTGGCTAAAACAGCGTAAATTTTAATAAAAAAACAAGTATTCCACAACTAAAAATATTCTTTTGAAAATTAAATCAGCTAGCTTTGTTATCAGTAATTCTAATGTGCGTTCGTGCCCTAACGAATCCATTCCCGAATACGCTTTTATAGGAAGGTCTAATGTTGGAAAATCTTCATTGATAAATATGCTAATGCAAAAGAAAAGCTTAGCAAAAACTTCTGGAAGACCAGGAAAAACACAACTTATCAATCATTTTAAAGTGAATGATAATTGGTTTTTAGTAGACTTACCAGGCTATGGTTATGCTCGTGTTTCTAAAAGAGACAAGAAAACTTTTCAAAAATACATCACAGATTATTTTTTAGAAAGAGAGCAATTAGTTTGTGCTTTTGTTCTAATTGATATACGCCACGAGCCACAAAAGGTAGATTTAGAATTTTTAGAATGGATGGGCGAAAATCAAATTCCATTTGCCTTAATTTTTACAAAGGCAGACAAACTAAAACCGCAAGTAATTAAGAAACAAGCCGAGGCTTATATTAGCCAATTACTTTCTGGCAGTTGGGATGAAGCTCCCCTCTACTTTGTAACTTCTGCTTCTAACACCCTTGGAAGAGAAGAAGTTTTAGAGTTTATAGATGGAATTAATACCGATTATTTTAAGGCTACCGCAGTCAAATAAGCTATACCACCAACTTCTCATTTATTAAACCTATAAGAGCCTCAGCAGTACTTATCGCATTTAATTCCTCTGCAGATATAACGATTTCTAAAGATCCGTCTAGCTCAGTAAAAACAACAGGCAAGCTACCATGTAGTGCTTTACTCTTAGGGAACCGTTCCTTAAATTCATCCTTATGAAGAAATTCAAGTTCCACCGCTGTGGTTTCTCTAAAATTTTTCCAAACTGCATTTTCTTTAAACACACCAAAAGTTATATCGCACAGCTTACAATTATAGGTAGCGGGACTAAATATTTTATGAGCACTATCTAAAATAGAGTTCCCTATACCAGAATTGGCATTATAGACAAACACTAATTTTTTAAAATCTTTAGGAACCATTGTATCAGGTATTGGTTCTAACTACAGTCTAAAACCATCCAAAAAACTTACACATCTACAAGATTAATATTTTGTTAATTTTACACTTTCAAACAACAAAGTACCTTACAATTGGGTATTTTCGCATTGCTATGAAGTTAAGAGAGATCCTTTTGTCGGTTTTTAGCCTAGTTATGATTGGCTTCCTTTTCTTAGGATCCCAAAACATACACGCTTTTACCTACCACTCTGCTGATGAAGCCAATGATGTTATTGTTCATTGTGAACAATGTGATTTCATTTACACCAACAACCACACTTCTTTTATAAATCACGGTTGCACACAACTTACAATCTATCCATTAAAGGAGGTACGCGCTATTTTTGCAATTACTTACAATGCGCCTTATACTCAAAGTACACATACATCCTATTACTTAAATAGGCCTCCTCCAGCAAAACGATAAGTACATTCCATTTTTTATTTTTCTTCTTTTTACACAAAAGAAGCTGTATTTATTTATAACAAAATCATTTATTATGCGAAATACGCTAACATTACTGTGTTTGCTAGTAGCTAACACCATACTGTATGCACAAGACTGCAACAACATCCTTATTGGTGAGGTTATTGATTACCACGACAATACGCCTTTATCTAATGCTACAATTCAAATACAAGGCAAGGAAAAGCATTATTTATCAGACGCTATGGGAAAGTTTACGATAAAAAACCTCTGTAATGGCACTATAGAATTAGAAGTTTCTCATCCTGAATGTAGCACCCGTTTTATCAGAATAGAAATTTCAGGAAACACCTATAAACAAATTGTTCTAGAGCACCATTTAGAGGAATTGGATGAAGTAAAGGTTACAAGCAGCACTATAAATAAAACCAATTCCGCACAGGAAAACATTTTAAAAACTGATCAGCTAGAACGTTTTAGCGGCAATACCCTTGGCGATGCCCTAAAGCAAATAAACGGCGTGTCTAGCTTAAGTACAGGATCCAATATTGTTAAACCTGTAATACAAGGACTTGGCGGTAGCCGTATCCTAATTCTCAACAATGGCATTCGCATGCAAGATATGGAATGGGGAGATGAACACGCACCAAACATAGACCTTAATTCTGCAGAAAATGTAACCGTTGTAAAAGGAGCTGCTGCATTACAATTTGGCGGCGATGCCATTGGCGGCATCATTTTGTTAGACCAGAATAGAATTCCTAAAAAAGATTCAATTTATGGAAAAACACTACTTCATGGCATATCCAACGGCCAAGGCGGCAACATTTCTACAGCACTTACTAGAACCTATAAAAATGGGGCTTATATAAAAGGGCAGGCATCCTACAAAAAACTAGGTGACGCAGAAACTTCCCAATATATTTTATCCAATACAGGCGTATCACAACTCGGTGCATCAATCGATTTTGGAAAACTAAATTTTGAAGAAGGCTGGAATGCCTATTATACTTATTTCAATACAACTATTGGTATTTTAAGAGCTTCCCATATTGGCAATGTAGACGATCTTATAACAGCAATAAACAACAATGAACCAACCATAGTCAACAACTTCACCTATACCATTAATGATCCTCATCAAGAAGTTAGTCACCACTTAGGAAAACTAAATTATTACAAACGTTTTCAAGGCGTAGGAAAGCTAAACGTGCAGTATGATTTACAACAAAATCATAGGTATGAGTATGACATACGTGTTGGTGATGATAAGGACAAGCCTGCGTTAGACTTAAAATTAACAACACAAACGGTAGCTGTAGATTTTAAGGCAGATTCTTATGACAAGAAAAAAATAACCTTTGGAATTTTAGGAAGGCATCAAGAAAACTACGCCAATCCAGAAACCGGTGTTCGTAGGTTAATACCTGATTACAAAAAGGCAGACTTTGGAGCGTTTACCACTATGGAATACCAACTCTCTGACAATAGCTCCATAGATGCGGGATTACGATATGACTATAGTAAAATTGATGCTAAAAAATATTACCGCACTTCTAGATGGGAGGAACGCGGGTATGATACTGATTTTTCTGAAATTATCATTGATGATTTGGGAACCCAATTACTCACTAATCCAATATTAGAGTATCATAATTTTTCTGGCTCAGCGGGGTTACATTACATTTTCAAAAATAATGACCAATTTCGGTTTAACTATACGTTGGCCCAACGCACACCCAACCCAGCTGAATTATTTAGTGACGGCTTGCATCATTCTGCTGCACGAGTAGAATTAGGCGATTTACGTATAAAAAGTGAAACTTCACACAGATTTGCTGCTTCAATCAGCAAAGATGACCTTAGCTGGGGATACGAACTATCGCCCTACATCAATTTTATTTCAGATTTTATATTGTTAGAGCCCACGGGGATAGAATTTTCTATTCGCGGTGCATTTCCTGTATGGGAGTACAGGCAAACCGACGCAAGGCTTATAGGTATTGACGCATCAATGTATGCCCTTTGGTCTTCTAATTGGCGTACAGATCATCAATTTTCACTTACAAAAGGTAAGGAGACAAATAACGATATGCCACTAATTAACATGCCGTCAGCTAGATTCCAAAACGGAATTACGTACACAAAAAAAGAGTGGAATAACTTTCATATCGAATTACAAAGTGAATATGTTTTTAAGCAAAATGAGTATGTGCCAAATATTGATGTGTATTCACCCCAGCAAGACCAAGAAGTAGAACTAAAAATTAACACTCCTCCAAATGCATATCATTTATTAAAACTAGATTCAGAAATGAAGTTTAATTTTGACAACAAAGCACTAACCGTAGGCTTAGGTATCACTAATTTTTTAAATACAACGTATCGGGAGTACCTGAATAGACAACGTCTTTTCACTGACGACTTAGGAAGATCTATTACACTTAAACTAAAATTTAATTATTAATTTAAATACACACAAAAATGACAATTACAAACACAATTTTCAAAAGCATTAAAAAAGCAAGTATCGTTGCATTTTCTAGCATTGCATTATTTTCTTGTTCTGATGATGATGACGCGCCAGAAGCAGTAAACGAAGAAGAAGTTATAACAACGGTAACAATAAACTTAACTCCTATTGCAGGGGGAGACGCAATTACGTTAATGTCTCAGGATCTGGATGGCGACGGACCAAATCCTCCTGTGGTAACAGTTGAAAATTTAGCCGCAAATACAACTTACAACGGAACTATTACTTTACTAAATGAAACCGAAAGTCCGGCGGAAGATATTACTGAAGAAGTTGCAGATGAGGATGATCATCATCAGTTTTTTTATACCGTTTCCGGATCAATCAACAATACAACTTACTCGGATACAGATGAAAATGGGAACCCTGTAGGAATAATGTTTACCTTATCTACCGGTGATGTTGGTGCCGCCACATTGGGCGTAACACTTAGACACGAACCTAAAAAACCAAACAATGGTACTTTAGCAGATGCAGGTGGTGCTACAGATGTAGATCAAAGTTTTTCACTAACAGTAGAGTAGGCAGAAAACATATATAACAAAAAACTCCTAGAAAAGTCTGGGAGTTTTTTATTTTATTCTACTACCTTAATCTTTTGCTAGCTCCAATTTTTCAGCAAAATAATCGCAAAAATCCTTCATTGTGGCGGTCATTTTTTCATCTTGAGTAGCTTTCATAAAGGTATCAGATAAGGAAACCAACGTCTGATGAAAAAACAATTTCATTTCATCTACTGGCATATCTTTTGTCCATAAATCTATTTTTAAAGACTCTTGGTTTTTACTATCCCACACAGATAAAAGCATAGCTTTAGCTTCTTCATTGTTAATTCCTCCATCTTGGGCAGACCAATTTAAAGTTTCTGGCACTCTATTTTCGTCTAATCCCACGGTTAGTGTAATTTCTGAAGTATGTATTTTAGACATTTATCGTTTTGGTTTATAATTAGATTTTTTAAAAATTTCTGTGGCAGGCAATTCCAACAACTGTTGCAAGGTTACATTATTGTTTTCCATAAAAGAGCGCACTATTTGCCAACCGAGATAGCGCCCTAATCTACCTGGGGATTCGCTGTCCAATTCCAATTGAAATTTAGAAAAAGGAGCAGGGTCTAAAAAGCGAAGTGCTAGTTTTTTATCCGTACTATACAAATATTCATTCTCTATAAAATTACGCCATATTTGTTCCTCATTAATAGCAGCCCAATCCATATCTTCTTGGGAGTATTTTATCTTAATGGCATCGCTTTCAAAAGGAATTAATTTGTCTTTTAAATACAATACCTTTCCATAATATACGAGTTGCGCCAAAAATGTTCTGTCACTGCTTGGGTACGCCACTACTTTTTTAGAAAAGGCACTAGCAATATCACTAAGCAAGTACTTCTGATCTAAACCAGCGGCAATGTATTTTTGAAAACCTTGATAAAATTTATGTTCAGGGCCTAAATAATTATCCAAACCCAACAATACTAATTCATTGGTTATGATCACTGGGTTATTGTAGTCTACATTAGAAATTACCGTAACCACTTTTGGTAGTCTTTCTTGGGGAAAAGCATACAAAACATGTTTGTAAAACCGTTCTATTTTTTCTGCTTCTTCCTTAAAATCTCCAAAAGCACCTTCTACTTCTTTCAATATAGAAATCTGAAGGGTATCCTTTAAATTGTTAACCCATATACTATCTGGGTATTGCTCAGGAAACAAATACGGATACTTTTCTTTTAATAAAGGGATGTCACTTGCTTGAGCTGCTGCTATTTCCCTATCAAATCTGGAAATAGTTAGATCTACCTTTATTTTATTAATTTCTTGGGCTTCTTTAGAATCTTCTTTACACCCAAAAAAGAGTGCAAAAAGGACAAAAAGTGCGTAAATAGGCTGTTTCATTCAAAAGTAATTGAGTTAACATTATAATATTAAGATGTTACACTTTATTTTTACGCTGACAAAGTTAATAGTTTTCAACGTAATAAAGGTGTTCTATGCAAACAGAAAAAGTAACGAATCATATTGTAAGCTGGCTTAAAGATTATGCAACCAAAGCCAATATTAAAGGTTTTGTCATTGGAATATCTGGAGGAATCGATTCTGCCGTGACTTCTGCCCTGTGTGCCAAAACAGGTTTGGATTTACTTTGCCTAGAAATGCCTATTCACCAAGCAGAAAATCAAGTTTCAAGAGCCGCTAGGCATATTGAGTGGCTGCAAGGGAATTACAATCATGTAGAACGACAATTGGTAAACCTCACTCCTGTATTTGATAGTTTTATAGACACACTACCGAGCGTTGCAAATGAAGATGATCGGTTTTTATCGCTCGCAAATGCAAGAGCACGGTTGCGAATGACCAGTCTTTATTACTTTGCAGGCCTGCACGGTTATTTGGTAGCAGGAACTGGTAATAAGGTAGAGGATTTTGGCGTTGGCTTCTACACCAAATACGGTGATGGTGGTGTAGACATTAGTCCTATTGCGGATTTAATGAAAAGCGAGGTCTATGAAATAGCCCAGTTTCTCGGTGTGAATTCTGACATTATAAAAGCAGCCCCTACAGATGGACTTTGGGGAGACGATAGAACTGATGAAGATCAAATAGGTGCTTCTTATCCAGAATTAGAATGGGCTATGTTAGCCGATGAGCAGGGAATGAATACTGACCATTTTACTGACAGACAAAAAGAAGTATTTGTATTATACAAAAAGTTGAATACTGCCAACCAACATAAGATGAATCCAATCCCTATTTGTAAGATCCCCAATGGATTAAAATAACCAATCAACCTATATTTTGTAAAATAAAACGAATAAAACGCCAATAATGCTTATATTTAACAATTAAAAAAGACTTTTGCTCTTGAAATATATGATTTAACCTGACTTTTCTTGTATGAATTTTATTATCTAAACAGGAAGTAAGCTTAAATTTTAATAAAACAAAAGAAATGAAAACAGTATTTATTGCAGATAGCCATCCTGTTGTACAAGTTGGAATTACACAAGTTTTAAATAATGATACAGGCTTCAAGGTAATTGGCACCGCTAATTCTTCAGCAGAGCTTTTTTACAAATTGGAAAACGAAATTCCTGATGTTTTAATGTTAGAGATGGATTTTCCTGAAATAAATGGGATTGCCTGCTTACGAAAAATGAAGAAGAGCTATCCAGACGTTAAAGTTCTTATGTACAGCGGACAGTCTGAAGACGTTTATGCCATTAGCTCTATTAGAGCCGGCGCTCAAGGATACCTATCAAAGTCTGCCGATTTAGATTATATTGTTGCAGCCTTAGAAAAAATTAGTGATGGAAAAATGTTTATCACCAATGAATTAGCACAGCGACTTGCCTTTGACGAAGGCACTCAAAAACCTAGGAGATTGTTTAGAAAACTATCTACAAGAGAGGTAGAGGTCCTAAAAATGCTTGCTAGTGGCAAAAGAAATAAAGATGTTGCCGAAGGCCTTAGCCTAAATGAGAAAACGATTAGCACCTATAAGGCGCGTTTAATGAAAAAATTAAATGTAGATAATATGGTAGATTTATTACAACAAGCGAAAGCTTTAGATATTTACTAGTTATTTAAAATTTTATCAAAACAAAAAACCAGCAATATGCTGGTTTTTTTGTTTTGATTTCTTATTGGAATATTTGCTTTACGAAAGTACGCGAGCTAATTTTTTACCCAACAAAACGTTCAGCTGTAAATACCCCATAATTTCTTCCAGAGTTTCTGCGTTGTCATTATCTAGTACTTGCGTTTTCTCCTGAAGGGTTCCAATTCTCTTCTTAATGAGGTAACACCGAAGCGTTAATATTGTTTCACTAACCAACTGCCCTATTCCAGATGATTTTTCCTTGGGATATATCTCTTTGCGCTCCCAATCATGTAATATGTACTTTTCTTCTTCCATTAAAATGGATGAAATCTCTATCACCAATTCTTGATCTAAGTTAGCAATGAACTTATTGGCTTCAAAATGTTCTTTCTCATTCAATTCTTCCATCAATTTAAAATAAATACTTTTAAATTTCTGATTGGCAAGCTCAATTTCATCTTCCTGCAGGTCTAAATATATTTTCTCATAAACCTTAGATTTTATTATTTCTTTCTCCAGCACCAATTCTCCCTTATCATCTTCCTTTAACAACAAATCATCAAACTCTTGTTGTGTGTCACCATACAACAAGAGTAATTCTATAATTTTCTTTTCCAACAAATACTGTACATCTAGTTTTTCTTGAACTGGTTCATTCTTAACAACTTCAAAAGATTTTTGCTCTTGTCGCTCTTTCTTATGCGTATCGGCAATGTCTTTTTTTCCAATTTGAGCCAGTGTATTAAATAGAACAGCTTCCGAAATGTTCATTAAACTAGCACACTCTTGAATGTATATTTCCTTCTTTATCTGATCTGGAATTTTAGAAATACTTTGTACTATATCCCGAACTGTTTCTGCTCTTTTTATGGGATCATTCGCCGTTTCCTTTATAAGCAAGGAGGCTTTAAATTGTATAAAATCTTTAGAATTATCTTCTAAATATTGAGTTACATCTTCAAGGGAGTTGTTTTTAGAAAAACTATCAGGATCTTCACCTTCCGGAAAGGTACAGACCCTAACATTCATTCCTTGTTCTAAGATTAAATCTATCCCACGTAAAGAGGCTCGCAACCCAGCCGCATCCCCATCAAACAATACCGTAATATTCTTGGTAAGCCTGTTTATTAAACGAATTTGGTCTGATGTAAGAGCCGTACCACTAGAGGCTACAACATTCTGTATGCCTCGTTGGTGAAATTGAATAACATCGGTATAACCTTCTACTAAATAACAATTATCTTCCTTTGCAATGGCTTGCTTGGCATGGTAAATACCATAAAGCACTTTGCTTTTATGGTAAATATCACTTTCAGGAGAGTTTAAGTATTTCGCTGCCTTTTTATCACTCGTTAGAATACGACCTCCAAAACCCAGCACCCTTCCACTCATGGAATGGATTGGAAACAAAACACGCCCCTTAAACCTATCGAACTTTTTAGCCTCTTGGCCTTCTTGAGGTTTTACAATGGTTAACCCTGTTTTCTCTAAGTATTCAATTTTATACCCCTTGCCTAATGCTGCCGTTGTAAAAGCGTCCCACTGGTCTAAACAATAGCCTAAACCAAACTTTTTTATGGTCTCCTCGGTAAACCCTCTTTCTTTAAAATAGCTTAACCCTATGGCCTTTCCTAGCTCACGTTCCCATAGTACTTCTGAAAAGTATTTTTGTGCATATTCAGAAACCAGGTACATGCTTTCCTTTTCATCAGCCTGCTCCTTCTCTTCGTTTGTACGTTCGGTTTCTTCTATTTCAATATTGTACTTTCTCGCCAAATATTTAATGGCCTCTGGATAGGTAAAATGCTCGTGTTCCATTAAAAAAGCAACCACATTCCCCCCTTTACCACTACTAAAATCTTTCCAAATTTGTTTTACAGGTGATACCATAAAACTTGGTGAACGCTCATCTGTAAACGGACTAAGGCCTTTGAAATTAGAACCCGATTTTTTTAGCTGTACAAAATCACCAATGACCTCCTCTAAACGAGCAGTTTCATACACTTGATCTATGGTAGATTTTGATATCAATTTTTGGAAGTTTTTTTACTGGGGTAAATATACTGAACTCTGTTTTATGATTTCATTCTAATGGATTAAAATAAGAACTAATTCTATAAAATAGACTAACAATAAAAAAAAAGCCCTAAAACAAAATTGATTGTTTTAGGGCTTTTTATTTGGCACGCATTTATTTTTACAAATCGAACCGAAGCCCTATGGATATATTGTGTTGTTCCACCAAGGCATTGGTGAAAATTGGATTTAAATCATACTTCACATACAACTGTGTTTCTCCCACGCCCATATAAGCACTTAGTCCGTAAATTAAATCTGAGGTATTGTAATCTCTTTTAAACTTATCCTTAGTACGGTCACCATCTACTTTATATTTTAGTTTTTGCCGCGTTCCAATACTAAAACCACCATAAGCTCCAATCCCAAACCTAAATTTTTTATCCAAATAGTATCGCATACTGTTGTCCTTGACAACCTTATTAGACCCGCCAAATTCTAAATGCACAGGAAAAACTAAATTATCCATTCGCAATTTTGATTTTTTTAGGTTATACTCAAATTCTTGCAATTCTGTCTGCTCACCATTTTCAACAAAATACTGGTTATCTTTAGCTTTTAAACCATTAAACTGAAAAGAAAAACCGTAGTGCAAGCGTACCGCATTGGTGTGCTTAAACACTCTTGTTCTCCAGGTTACGCCCATTTCAAAAAAGCGACTACCTCCAATTTTGTAAGGAGAATCATCTAAAGACTGCCCATCAATTATGGCGTTATTTAAACCTATAGCCCAAACAAAATCTGACTTTGTACGGACATCATACTTTACAGAGTCCTTTGTTCTATTTCCCAGTAAAACCGATTTATCATTGAGTTTCAAATCAAAAATTTTAACTTCCAATTTCGATCCCATAGAATCGGAAACTACTTCAGTTGTTCCATTTCTTTCTAACAATGCTATCTTATTCTCTAAAATAGCTATTCTGTTTTCTATATTTAAGGCCCTATTTTTTGCCGCCTCCGCCTTTAAGTTTTGGGCTTCTTGCGCCGTAATTTCATTTTTAGTAAAACGTTTGTTTATGGCTTCAATTTCTAATTTAAGTGCCTCTTTTTCAAACATTCTAATTTGTTCCTTTTCCTTTATCAACTGTTCAACTTTCTCTTGAACAGTTTCTTGAGCTACCACATTTTGCAGGCAAAAGGAGCTTAAAAATAAGGCGATGTAAAGTGTAATTTTTTTCATAATGATTAAATTTTAGCTGTGTTTTATCGCCCTTCCAACATCTCAACCTAAGGAAATGTTAGAAGAACTCAATAAAACTTTGATTGATGAATGTTCTTAATTATTGCGATCTGCCACTGCAGTTTTTAATTTTAGGTATCCCTTTTTAAGGTTGTCAAAGATTTGATCTCTGAAGGTTTTATCTAGCTCATCTTCAACCTCTAGAAGCAAGGCCATAGCATCTACAGAAATACCTGCCTTTACCGCCTTTTCTGTCAGTATTTCTTGTTGTGCTTTGCGCAAGAGCGCATCTACTTCGGCATCAGAAACCACAATATTATTTTTTTCCAACAAGGCTAGTTTTTGCATCACTCCACTAAGCTTGGTATCTACAAGGCTATTTCCGGGCATACTATCTGTAAAATCAGGCACACTTTTAGCTTCATTTTGCACAATTACCCTTGGAGATGTTTCTGGCGAAAGTCTTTGTTTTGGTATATTTTTAGGCTGCTTTTTGGCTAATGGCGCTATAGTTTCTTGCTTTTCAGCGGCTTTAACGATTGTCTCCACCAACTGTTCTTGGTCGCTTTCTGTTTTAGGCTTAACTAAATTTAACTCCTGATCAACTTTAGGTTCAACATCAACTATTTGAGGTGTACTTCCTGTCTCTGGGGCTTTATTCACGAACCAAACAGTTGCTATCACCAAACCAATAAGGCAGGCTGCAATTGCATAATAAGGCATTTTTATTTTCTTGGGCTTTTCTTGCTGCTCCAATCCATTGGCAATTTTAGCCCATACGTTTTTAGAGGGTTTTATGTCCCGCTCTTTTAACTTATCTCTTAAATGCTCTTCAAATTTTAAAGGTGCCATTTATTTTATTTTTTAGGATTCAAACGATATGATTTCCGTTTTTTTAATTTTTTCCAATTGTTCTTGCAACATTTTCCTTGCCTTAAAAAGTTGCGATCTTGATGTATTTTCTGAAATCTGTAATTGTTCGGCGACCTCACTATGGGAATACCCTTCTATAGCATAGAGTACAAATACTATTTTGTATCCATTAGGCAAGGCATCTATAAGCATTTGTACTTGCTCTACATCCAAGTCTGGAGCACTTGTAATATGTTTTGGTGCTGATCGCTCAAACACTTCATCATCAAATACGATAGGCTTTTTTTTGCGCAAAAAGGTGATACTCTCTCGCACCATTATTTTTCGAACCCAGCCTTCAAAACTCCCTTCAAACTTAAATGTATCTAAATAGGTAAACACTTTTAAAAATCCCCCAACCATAACATCTTCCGCAAATTGGAGATCTTTCACATACTGTCTACAAACGCTCAGCATTTTAGGAGCATAAGTAGTGTACAAACGTTCTTGCGCTTCCCTGTCTGCCTGGGCTGCCTTTTTAATAAGGGTTTTTTCGTTAGTATACAGTGTAATTATTTTCACGATTAAGGTCTTCTTTCTATATAGACAACAGACGTTCTACAAACGTTGCCTGCAACGGAATAATTTTTAAAATTAAATTATACCGAACTGATTTACAAGACAATAAAAGTATTATTTTTTTCTATCAACTACATAGCTCACCATAAGTACAAGGGAACTTTTATAGTCAGAGGCAGGATATTTATCTAAAAGGAGGAGTGCTTCCCTTTTAAAAGTGTTCATTTTTTCTTCAGCATAGGTTAGCCCACCGCGTTCTTTTACAAAAGCAATGACTTCTTTAACCCGCTTTTTGTCTTTATTATATTTCTTCACTGAATTGATCAACCAGCTTTTTTCTTTTTTAGAGCAATTGTTTAATACGTGGATTAACGGCAATGTCATTTTTTGCTCTTTAATATCTATTCCGGTTGGCTTGCCTATTTCCGCATCACCATAATCAAACAAATCATCTTTGATTTGAAAAGCCATTCCAATAAGCTCTCCAAATTTCCGAAACGTTTCAACATCGTCAGAATCTGGACTTACAGAACAGGCGCCCAGGCTACAACAAGCAGCGATAAGCGTTGCTGTTTTTTGTCGGATGATTTCATAATAGATGTCTTCCGTAATATCTAACCTTCTTGCTTTTTCAATTTGCAGTAATTCGCCTTCACTCATTTCTCGTACTGCGACGGAAATAATCTTTAAAAGGTCAAAATCACCATTGTCAATAGAAAGCAATAAACCTTTAGAGAGTAGAAAATCGCCCACTAAGACAGCAATTTTGTTTTTCCACAAGGCATTTACGGAGAAAAAGCCACGTCGTTTGTTACTGTCATCCACCACATCATCATGCACCAAAGTAGCGGTATGTATGAGTTCTATTACAGCTGCCCCCCGATAGGTTCGCTCGTTCACTGTACCACCAGAAACCAATTTGGCGGTAAGGAACACAAACATAGGTCGCATTTGCTTGCCTTTTCTATTTACAATGTAATAGGTGATTCTGTTAAGTAAGGCAACCTTAGACGACATGGATTCATGAAACTTTTTTTCAAAAAGTTCCATTTCCTTATTTACAGGTTCCTTTATTTGTGCTACGATTTTCAAAAAGGTAATTCGTTGAATTTGGAAAGGCAAAAGTAACTAAAATATTATACTCCCTAGCATAAGTTAGACTACCGTTATTAAAATTAGGGTAAAGGAATAATGACGACCTTATTTCTTAGCTTTTATTCGCTAATTGTCCACAAGCTGCATCGATATCTTTTCCTCTAGAACGCCTTACTGTAACCGTAATTCCATTGCGCTCTAATGTTTTTACATACATTTCTATGGCCGCATTTGAGGCTTGTTGAAATTCTCCATCATCAATAGGGTTGTATTCTATTAAATTTACTTTTGATGGGGCAAACTTGCAAAAATCTACCAAGGCATTGGCATCGTTTTGGGTGTCATTAATACCCTCCCATACTACATACTCATAGGTGATTCTACTTTTGGTCTTAGCATACCAATATTGTAAGGCTTCGCGTAAATCTTTTAATGGAAACGTAGCATTAAACGGCATTATAGAAGTTCGTATTTCATCTATAGCCGAATGCAAAGAAACTGCCAGTTTAAATTTCACGGCATCATCTGCCATTTTCTTAATTAATTTTGGCACACCCGAGGTAGATACAATTATTCTTTTAGGCGACATCCCTAAGCCTTCCTCAGAGGTAATCATCTCTATTGCCTTTAAAACATTATTATAGTTCATTAAAGGCTCTCCCATGCCCATAAAAACGATATTACTCAACTTGCGATCAAAATACAACCTACTCTCGTTGTCAATAGCAACCACCTGATCGTAAATCTCATCCGGATTTAAATTACGCATGCGTTTTAATCTAGAGGTAGCACAAAACCGACAATCTAAACTACAACCAACCTGACTAGAAACACAAGCCGTTGTTCTCGTTTTTGTTGGAATTAAAACCGATTCTACAATTAAACCATCATACAATTGTACCGCGTTTTTTATAGTACCATCGCTACTGCGTTGCATTTGATCTACCTTGATATGGTTTATGACAAAATGAGCATCTAACAACTGCCTTGTTTCCATAGAAACATTGGTCATGGCTTCAAAGGAATGCGCTCCCTTGTGCCATAACCACTCGTATACTTGATTGCCTCTAAAGGCTTTGTCGCCTTGGGTTACAAAAAAATCTCGTAATTGATCCTTGGTTAATGCCCGTATGTCTTTTTTCTTCGTTTTTTCCACACTATTAAGGTAGTCTATAAAAGTTAATCCCGCCAATTTCTATGCAATGATAGAAAACAGGCGGGATTTAATATATTTAATTTGAATACTTATTTAAACAATAAGCATTGCATCACCGTAAGAGTAAAACTCATAGCCTTCTAAAATGGCCTCTTTATAGGCTTTCTTCATTAAATCATGCCCTATAAATGCAGAAACCATCATAAGTAAGGTAGATTTAGGCAAATGAAAGTTAGTTACCATACAGTTCGCTATACTAAAGTCATAGGGAGGGAAGATAAACTTGTTGGTCCACCCTTCATAAGTATTTAGTTGACCACTAGTAGACACTGCACTTTCTAGACCACGCATTGCTGTTGTTCCTACTGCACAAATTCTACGTTTCTTAGCTTGCGCATTATTTACAATCTCTGTTGCTTTCTCATCAATAATGAGTTCTTCACTATCCATTTTATGTTTAGAAAGATCCTCTACTTCAACTGGGTTAAACGTTCCCAAACCAACATGTAGCGTTAGCTCAGCAAAATCGATACCCTTGATTTCTAATCTTTTTAACAAATGCTTCGAAAAGTGCAAGCCAGCTGTTGGTGCTGCCACTGCGCCTTCATGCTTTGCATAAATAGTTTGATACCGCTCTTCATCAGACTCTTCTACATCTCTTTTGATGTACTTTGGAAGTGGTGTTTCTCCTAATTCTTTTAATTTTCTTCTAAAATCTGTATAAGAACCATCGTATAAAAAACGAAGTGTTCTTCCTCTAGACGTCGTATTATCTATAACCTCAGCTACTAGCGTTTCATCATCACCAAAATACAGTTTGTTTCCTATTCTAATTTTACGAGCAGGATCTACTAAAACATCCCATAAACGCTGTTCAGCATTTAACTCGCGCAATAAGAAAACTTCAATTCTAGCACCTGTTTTTTCTTTATTACCATACAAACGAGCAGGAAAAACCTTTGTATTGTTTAAAACCATCACATCTCCCTCATCAAAATAATTGATAAGGTCTTTGAACATTTTATGTTCAATTTTTCCGGTTTCCCTATGGATCACCATCAATTTAGCTTCATCCCTGTTTTCTGATGGGTATTCTGCTAATAAATTGTCTGGAAGTTCAAAACTAAAGCTCGATAATTTCATTTAGAATAATTTTAGTAATCATTTTTGAGTTTGCAAATATACTATCATCGCATAGGCGTTGTCAAGTAAAACACCATTTAATTACTATGATGCCTCTATTATATTAAATTGAAGTTGCTTTAAATCTGTCCAGAAATCTGGATATGATTTTGAAACAACACCCGCATCGTTAATGAATAGGGATGTTTTTAGAGCTAAGGGGGCAAAAGCCATGCCCATTCTATGGTCATTATAAGTATCTATGGCGATATCTTTATTTATAGAATTTGACGGCTCCAAGGTTAAACTATCATTAGTAACAACAATAGTTGCTCCTAGTTTTGATAATTCGACCTGCAAGGCCTCCAAACGGTCTGTTTCTTTAATTTTTAAGGTATGTAATCCTGTTAAATGACAACCAAGCCCTAATCCAAAGCAAGTTACCGCTATGGTTTGCGCTATATCTGGTGCATTGCCCAAATTGAATTGCAACTTGGTTTGCTGTTCGCTTTTAATTTTTTTCAAAACAATATGGTGTTCCCCAAAAGTAGTTTCCACTCCGAATTCTGTATAAATCTCAGCCAAAACGCTATCTCCTTGCAAACTATCTTTTTTATAGGCCGATAATTTTATTGATGTACCTACTTCACCTAAGGCAACTATACTATAAAAATAAGAGGCAGAACTCCAATCTGATTCTACAACCATAGTAGTGGCAGGAATTGTTTGTTTTGACGCCACTTTAATGGTATTGCCTTCAAAGGAATTCTCCACACCTATTTGTGATAGTAGGGCTAATGTCATTTTTATATAAGGCACCGATGTTATTTTACCAACCAATTCTAGTTCTAGACCATTTTCTAAACTAGGTGCAGTGAGCAATAAGGATGAAATATATTGACTGCTTATGTTTGCAGGAAGACTAACGTTTTTCTTGTGTAATTTTTTTCCTTTGATATGTAGCGGCGGATACCCTATATTATTAGTGTATGTTATATCTGCCCCTAAAGCGGTTAAAGCATCTACCAAAACTCCAATGGGTCGTTCTGTCATTCGTTTAGACCCGGTAAGCACAACTTCTTTTCCTTCCTGGGATGAAAAATACGTTGTTAAAAAACGCATGGCAGTTCCTGCGTGATGAATATCTACTTCACCCTTAGAGATCGCAATCCCTTTTTCCATGACTTGGGCATCATCTGAATTGGATATGTTTTTAATCTCAATATTTGGATAGAGTGCTTTTAGTAGAAGTAAACGGTTAGATTCACTTTTACTGCCTGTTATTTTAATTGCAGACTGTAGCAAATTAGACGGTGGTGGGGAAAGGTGTAATTTCAATGTTATTGTTTTAAAAATGTAATTATTTTAACTTCTCGTTGTTGTGATGCCTATCGTGATCTCGCTTTGTTTTTATGTCGAGCTTTTTATCAAAGGCCTCTTGTAAATTTATTCCGGTTTGGTTTGCCAAGCACAGCACTACAAAAAGCACATCTGCTAACTCCTCCCCTAAATCTTTAGATTTGTCTGACTCTTTTTCACTTTGTTCTCCATACCTACGAGCGATGATCCGGGCAACCTCACCAACTTCTTCTGTAAGTTGTGCCATATTGGTAAGTTCGTTAAAATAACGTACGCCATGGGTTTTAATCCAAGCATCAACGGCCTCTTGTGCGTTTTCTATATTCATTAGACTTTTATTAAAACTACTTTTTCGTTTTCTTTTTCAATTAATTGTTTAAAATACTCTTTTAAAACATCGTAATAAACTGGCGTTATAAGCGCATTATTCATTGTTGTTCTTACAAGTAACTGCACTTGTTTTCCGTTCTCGGTAATCGTAAACATAAAACTTCCTAAGTTCTCAGGCAAGGACATGGATTTAGCCTCAGGTAAAGAGGCTACCTTATAACCCTCTGGTAAATTCACCATCACCCGATACGTGTTTTCTGATGGATACCCAAAATCTATAGGAAATTCTCTTTTCTCCATTTTAAATGGATTTTCAGCGGTTCGTAAAAAGAACAATGGTGAAAAATAAATCTTATCGCCGATAATATCGGCTTGATTTTCCTTTACAAATTTAAAGGTTTCTGTAATAGGCATCTCTAATTCCTTGGCGTTATCCACTTTAAAATCTTCAATCTCCATTTCATATTTATTCTCTAATTTTTCAATAAAATTATCTTCATCAGCACCGTTAAAGACATCCCTATACAGTTTAGCATCATGTAATGTTTTAACATTCCGAATCATCCCTGTTAGGCTTGCATCTTCCTGCAAATTGGCCAACACATTTTTTGTCTCGGACGACAACGCATTAGGATATAAATTTACTTCTAAAGATTCTTCTCCTTTTTTGATCATTCTACCACGCCAATTCAAAGCCCTTACAGGCAATACATTGGGCAAACTATTAGTATCTGAAGCATCTAATAACACCAAACTATTACCTATATTTATACCCGCTATTACATAATTATACCCCTCCCTCGTAGGAAAAATAGCAACGCCGTTCCCTCTTGTACTTACCAAAATTGGATTGGCATCCAAACCAGCATAGCGCAACATAGAGGTTAACATTAAATTGACATCTGCAATATTTCCCGTTTGCTCTTTATAGGCTTTTCTAACCCCTAAATTGGTATTGTATCCGTAATACCCATTCCACTTTACCCTTGATTTTACATAATTAAATAGGAGTGCAAGCTTGTTAGCTGGATCCGTAACTCCCTCAATTAATACATCAATATCATCCTCATAATATCCGTTTTTATTAAGCTCCTCTCCAAACCTCGGATTATCGTAAATGGATTTTACCACATCTTCCCAGGTGGTTGAATAATACTTGGGGATGCTATTTGGGTATTTTACATACGATAATTCATATTTTACAGTAGATCTATAATTATCTATATTATTCACATAAGGCTCTTCCCGCATAGCCGGCACATTGGCTAAAGTATAGGTATGAATGTGATCTATATATTCTAATTTATTGGCATTAAAAGAGGTAACATTACCAGATCTGTCTGCTCCACTCGAGATTATAGTTTTACGATTAGTAGTCTTAACTGGACTCACGCTCAAATATCCCTTAACATTAATCTTAAAATTATAAAACTCCGGTGCACTAAAGCTAGCCTCTATTTTATTAATAGGTACATTTTCTTGCATTACATACTCATCTACATTGTAAATAAAGGGAGAGGTTATTCTATATTTATATTCTACTACAGTACCTTCTTTTACATTGGGCATTGTAAATTTAGTCTGATCGTAATAATCGGATAATTCAGTTTCAAAAATACCGTCTTTCTTTAATTTGGATTCTTCTATTTTACCTTTTACCAAATTATAAGAGGCAGCCTTAAGGCCCGTAAATTTTTCTTTGTTGCCCTGGTTAGCCCTATACAAATTAACTTGCTTTGTAGCGTAATCAAACCCCTCTTTGTCATAAATTTTAATACGCTCATAAATTTCAGTAACCACCTGAAAACCTTCACTATCACTAAATTGAAAAAAAGTAGTTCGCTGTTTGAATAAAAAAGCAGCACTGGCTGAGGAATCTATGGGATGTGTTTTCTCTTCCAATTCCAATTTAGACACCTTGCCATAATCGAACTCTTGAGCCATGGCAACCTGGCTTACGACTAAAAATAAGGCTATTCTTAAACACTTCTTCAACATAGATTTTGGTTTATGGCTGGTTAATCTCTTTTAATCAGTACAACCTTGGCACTGTCTTCTAGTGAAACTTTCTTTCTAAAATCTCTATAGTCTTTATATTTTTCTTTAGCATATTGTCCATTTTTAATGAATAAACTGCGCTTATACCGAATACTATTTTTGTCTTCTGACAATTCCAAGCTTGTTGTATACAAACCAAATTCGTTCTCAATAGTAGTGCCTTTAGGCATAGCTTCAACCTCATAACCAAGGGGTAGGAAAATTACAAACTCGTCTTCATCAAAGTATCCCCTTTGTATTTCTAATGGAAATTTTCTATTCCTTTCCCGATCCGGAACATTCTTATTTTTATTGAATACATTAGGCATAAATAAAATTCTATCTCCACTTATAGAACCATAATTTGCGGCGGTAACCTGTACCGTTTCCGTAAAGACTATTTTATTTTTATCGTTCTTAAAACCAAACTGGTCGATGTTTAAATTATTGATATACCCCCAATACGATTTGTAGTATTTCGTAATATCATTGGCTGCTTTATTTTCCAAATAAAACCGATCATCGTATTGAATTCCTTTGGTTACTATATCTACGACAGCTGCAATTTCCCCATCCTTATTCAGGGTGATTTCTGCTGTGGTGGATTGATGATTATCTTCTCCCACATAGGTTGTGGTCGTCGCTATTTCTCCTCCATCTGGCTTAATAATTAAAACCTTTCTACCATCTGTAAAGTCTCCTATAAATCCGAAGGGGTGAATCTGAGATGTACAATCTATCCAATAATAGTTGCCTTGATACGGAATTGCTAAAATTACGTGATTCCCATCTGCCAAGGAAGCAAAGTCGTCCTCAAAGTCAACCTTATAATTCCCTGCCTCAACATGGGTATAATAAGAGGTGACACCAACGGTTTCTAGGAGCGCTTTGGTATAATTAGACAAACCTTTACAGTCTCCGTACTTCACTCTATCAACATCTATAGCACTGATGGGTTGCATACCCCCAATACCAACTTGCACACTAATATATCTGGTATTGTCCTGCACGTATTGATACACTATTTTAGCCTTCTCTAAATTGTCTGTAACTCCATTTGTTAAGGACTTGATACTGCCTTTTGTACTTTCTGTTAATTCATCTCTACCGACAATAAGATTGTTATACATCCATTTTCCTAAATCATCCCAAGTATGTATACTGGCATCATAACCCTCATAGGTGAAATTTACTGGCCTGATGATTAACTTAGGTGCAATCTTACCAAAAGACGGACTTAAACTTTCCTGCCTATAGGCTGCAATATTCTTGGCTTCATAGACGATACTATTCTCATTGACCGTCTTTACAAATTGAATCCCCTCCAAATTTTTTTCTTTTATCTCTGGTTTTAAGTCTTCCTCATCAAAAAGAAAGCTTATTTTACTCTTTTCGGTACTTACTAAATACCCGTCTAAAAAATACCAACTTGGGATGATTTCTCCTGTATTAGGCGTAGTATATTGGTAGTTAAACTCCATCGTATAAGGATACTTTACCGGAGTATAATTTAAATATTTAACTCTATAATCTGAGTATAGTGTGCCTCCGTCTACGGCGCTTACGTCTGTAAAATCTTTTTCCTTAAACTTATCCAATTCATTCCCGAATTGGTCATAAGCCACTGCATATAATTTATTTATTTTCCTACTATTATCATACCCAACAGAAGTTTGAATGTCGCTATCTCCATATTTATTTAAAACGGTAACAACTCTTCTTAAGGTTACCTTCATTTCTTTTTTTGAAGTGGTATGTATAACCATCTCATCTGAACGAACTACAGCATTCACATTTTTAGTTAGGCTTTCATCAATAAGAATGGATTGGTATTCATTGTTCTGTGCAGTTAATAGATCAAGAAAGAAAAGAAAAACAATGAAGGTATATATGCGCATGGTTATGGTTAGGAATTGCCTAAATATAATAAATCGAAATTTTAGAACAAACTGATTTTTAAAATTACTCTTTATTTTTTGAATCGATGAGAATGGTAACCGGACCATCATTTAATAAATCGACCTTCATGTCTGCACCAAAAACACCTGTCCCTACTTTTTTACCCAAGTCCTTTTCCATTTGCTTTACAAATTGCTCGTATAGGGGTACTGCTAACTCTGGACCTGCAGCTTTAATATACGAAGGTCTATTTCCCTTTTTTGTAGCCGCATGTAATGTAAACTGACTTACAACAATAACATCACCTCCTATTGCGGTGATCGATGTATTCATGACACCATCTTCATCATTAAAAATCCTAAGATTTGCAATTTTGCGAGAAAGCCATTCAATATCTTCTTGAGCATCGTTATTTTCAATACCCAATAAAATTAAAAGACCACTATCTATTTTTGAAATTAGCTTCCCTTCTACGGTTACACTTGCCCGGGAAACTCTTTGTATTACTGTTCTCATTTTCCTTCTGCGTAAATATCTACTCTATAATTTTCATCCTCATCGGTTATCATTTGCACATAACTCTTATACCTACTCCAAGCAATTTTATCTGCTTCTAACGCATCCTTAATGGCGCACTTTGGTTCGTCTATATGCAAACAATTATTAAATTTACATTGATCCTTTAGCTTAAAAAATTCAGGGAAGTAATCTCCTATTTCCGCTTTATCCATATCTACAATACCAAAACCACGAATCCCAGGCGTATCTATGATTTGAGCTCCAAAATCTAAGTCGTACATTTCTGCAAAGGTTGTGGTATGTTGCCCTTGCATGTGTTGTTCAGAAATTGCTTTGGTTTTAATATCTAGTGTACTGTCTATGGTATTGATTAAGGTGGATTTCCCAACTCCGGAATGTCCAGAAAACATACTAGTTTTTCCTGTCATTAATTCTTTCACCTTTGCCACGTTATGCCCTGTTTGGGCTGAAATTCCAATACAATGGTAGCCAATATTTCTATATAAGGCTGCCAAGTATTTAACTTCTAACAGCTCTTCTTCATCATAAGAATCTATTTTATTAAACAATAGAACCGCAGGAATCCGATAGGCGTCTGCTGTAATTAAGAACCGATCTATAAAACTTGTAAATGTCTGTGGATTGTTTAGGGTAATCATTAAGAATACCTGATCTAAGTTGGCAGCAATGATATGGGTCTGTTTGGACAAATTAACAGATTTACGAACAATATAGTTTTTTCTGCCTTTAATCTCCGTAATGGTTGCGTTGGTTTCATCCCCACTTTTTTCGAGATCAAAAGCTACGCGATCCCCTACCGCGATAGGATTTGTACTTTTTATCCCTTTTAAGCGAAACTTCCCTTTTATTCTGCAATCATAAAACTTCCCGGCATCTGTTTTTACAGTGTACCAGCTGCCTGTAGATTTATAAACAGTTCCTATCATTATTCGTTATTTTTTACAAAGAAACAATATAAGCAATATACTACACTATTTTTTTTACCGTTTGATTTTAATAATTAAATTAAAATTCCATGAAAAAATTAGTATTTGTTGCCTTTATTATTTGCTGCACCACTTTAGAGTTGTCTGCACAACAATTTAAAATTATTACCAGTGTAGAATCTATAGTTCCTAACGGATTAGGACGTTCTAGACTAATCTCAGCGAATGAAGATAAGGATTACAAAGAATTTACATCTACACAAACTGAAGAAGACAACACTAGAAACAAGTCTAAAAGAGATGAGATTAGAGTTAAAGATTTTGATGAAACCAAACTATTAAACTTTTATAATATTGGCGGCATAAGGTTCCAGAATATTGCGGCGAATGATGCTATTATTTCTTCAAAGATCAATGCGATGATACAAGAAGGATGGGAACTTGCTTTTGTAACTAGCGCTGTTGAAAGCGAAGGCGGCAAAGGCGATGGCCAGGGCATTTTTATTACCCGTTATATTTTTAAAAAATAATAATTTTACCAAAAATTTAAATAAAAATCCCGATGTTACCATCGGGATTTTTTATACTCTTTTTATCCGTTTACTATTTTTTCCTGGTGATTTATAGACTCTTGGTGTATTGCCTTAAACATTTTTAAAACAAACTCTTCACTTAATCCTTTAGATTCCCCTTCAAGAATCATAGCGCCTAAAATCTGGTTCCACCTGGTAGATTGAAGCACTGCAACATTCTTTTGCTTTTTTAAAGCACCAATACCATCAGAAATTTTCATTCTTTTTCCCATTGTATCAATCAACTGAGAATCAATAACATCAATTTGAGCTCTTAAATTACTCAACTCTTTATTGTATTCTGCTTCTGGATCAGACTCTTTTCTAATTTTTAAATCGCGCATAATTTGCACTAACTTGTCTGGTGTTACTTGCTGTGCAGCATCACTCCATGCATTATCAGGATCAAAATGAGTTTCTATCATTAAGCCATCAAAATTAAGATCTAAAGCTGTTTGTGAAACATCAAAAATCATATCTCTGTTTCCTGTAATATGCGAAGGATCACTAATTAAAGGTAAATCAGGGAATTTGTTTTGAAACTCAATAGCCAATTGCCACTCTGGAATGTTTCTATATTTTGTTTTTTCATAGGTTGAAAAACCTCTATGAATAGCACCTAAGTTTTTAATACCTGCTGTATACAAACGCTCAATACCACCCAACCACAATGATAAATCTGGGTTTATAGGATTCTTTACCAAAACAATTTTATCTGTACCTTCCAAGGCATCTGCAATTTCTTGCATGATAAACGGACTTACAGTAGATCTAGCACCAATCCACAATAAATCTACGTCATTTTCCAACGCTAATTCTACGTGTGCTCTGTTTGCTACTTCTGTTGCTGTCTTTAATCCAGTTTCTTCTTTTACCTTTTTTAACCATTTTAATCCTAAAGCGCCAACGCCTTCAAAATTTCCTGGTCTTGTACGTGGTTTCCAAATACCTGCACGGTAATAGTTTACATCTGTATCTTTTAGTTGATGTGCAATTTTTAATACTTGCTCTTCTGTTTCAGCACTACAAGGTCCTGCAATTACTAACGGATGGTCCAATTTCATATCGTCCAACCAAGTTCTCATTTGTTTTGAATTTTCCATTTTACTATTTAGTTTTTATTCTGAGGGATTCCGTTTAATATTTCTTTTATTTTATTTGCTTCACGCATTTCACTATAAATGCCTTTAAAATTGTCCTCAACAATCATTTGCTTAAAGGCTTCTAAATTTTGTATATATTCTTCTAATGTTTCTAAAACATTTTCTTTGTTCTGTTCAAAAATTGGTGTCCACATAGCGGGTGAACTTTTAGCCAATCGCACTGTACTTTCAAATCCACTACCGGCCATATCAAAAATATCGCGTTCATTTTTCTCCTTTTCAATCACTGTTTTCCCGAGCATGAAGGAACTAATATGTGATAAATGAGAAACGTAAGCAATGTGTTTATCATGCGCCTCCGCATTCATATACCGAATTCGCATTCCCATTTTCTGAAAAAGATCCAAAGCCTTTTCTTGTAATTTAAAAGCCGTTTTTTCTACCTCACATATAATATTTGTTTTGCCTTCAAACAAATTTTCAATCGCAGCAGAGGGGCCAGAGAATTCGGTTCCAGCTATAGGATGACAGGCTAAAAAATTTCTTCTTTTTACATGATTATCAACTACTTTACAGAGCAATGCCTTTGTAGATCCGGCGTCTATAACTATGGCATTATCATGAACCGCATCTAAAATTATAGGCAACTCGCGCACCAACACATCTACTGGGATACTTACAATAACAATATCGGCAATTGCTAAATCTGCATACGAAGCTTTCTCATCAATAAGACCTAAGGCAAGTGCTTCATCTACATGCGCCTCATTAATATCCACACCATATATTTTAGCAGCAGGATTAAATCTTTTGATATCCTTGGCCATTGAGCCTCCTATTAATCCTATGCCAATTACAAATACATTCATCCCTACCCTAGTCTCTTAATTGCTTCTTTTATTTTTTCCTCAGTTACACAGAGTGAAAATCGAATATAACCTTCTCCATTACTACCAAAAATGGTTCCTGGGGTTAAAAAAATATTTTTATCGTACAAAATGGCATCTATAAATTTTTCTGAAGAAACACTATCTTCAGGTAATTTAGCCCAAACAAACATGCCAACAGCATTTTTGTCATAGCTACAATTTAATTTATCTGCTAATTGAAAAATTAATTCCCTACGAGCTGTGTACACCTTGTTTAAATCTTGAAACCACTGCTTACTACTCTGCAAGGCTGCAATGGCTCCTTTTTGTATGCCGTAGAACATACCCGAATCCATATTGCTTTTCACTTTTAACACCGCTGTGATATGGTCACTACTACCCAACACCATGCCCACACGCCATCCGGCCATATTAAAGGTCTTACTCAAAGAGTTTAATTCCAAGGTACATTCTTTTGCTCCTTCAATACTTAAAATGCTTTTTGGCTCATCATTTAAAACAAAACTGTATGGATTATCGTTCACCAATAATATGTTGTTTCTTTTTGCAAATTGCACCAAGGCAGCTAACTGTGTTGTTGTAGCTGTTGCCCCTGTTGGCATGTGAGGGTAACATACCCACATTATTTTAACCTTAGATAAATCTTGTTTCCCTAATGCTTCCAAATCTGGAAACCATTGGTTTTCACCTACTAAATCATAGTATTTAGGTACGGCACCTACTAAATTAGTTACAGAAGTATAGGTTGGGTATCCAGGATTTGGAATTAAAGCCTCATCTCCTTCGTTTAAAAAAGCCATACTAATATGAAGAATCCCTTCCTTAGAACCCATCAACGGCAAAATTTCATCCTCTGGATTTACACTTACCTGAAAATTAGTCTTATAAAAATTGGCAATGCCCGCTCTTAGCTCTGGCAAACCTTGATAACTTTGATATTGGTGAGCACCTGCATCATCAACCGCATTTTTTATGGCAGCAACAACACTAGCGGAAGGCTCCAAATCTGGACTACCGATACCCATATTAATTACGGGTCTACCTTCTGCCATTAATCCACGTACTTCTCTCAATTTTTTAGAAAAATAGTACTCCTGAATATGGGCTAATCTATCAGCTGTTTTCATACTCTAGCGTTTTTATATTCTCCTAATACTTTAAATTCTTCTGCCATTATTTCTAACAGAGCCTTTGCTTTTTCGTAATGCGAATATTTATCAAAAGTAACATCCACAAAAAATGAATATTTCCAAGGTCGTTCTATAACAGGCAAGGATTGCACTTTGGTTAAGTTTAAGTTACAGTCGCTTACCACATTTAATACCGCTGCCAAACTGCCGCGTTTATGATCCAAAACAAAGCGTAAAGAAGCTTTATTAATTGCTGTTTCCTGAGTTGTTCTATCTTCCTTTGAAAGCACAATAAAACGGGTAGAATTATTACTTATCGTTTGTATTTCTGAAGCTAAAACTTCCAGGCTATATAATTCTGACGCTACTTTAGGAGCTATTGCCGCTATCCCTTTTAAGTTGTTTTTTTGAATCCGCTGTGCTGTTTCTGCCGTATCTACAGATTCTACCAATTTTATATGAGCGTGACTTCTTAAAAATTCTTTGCATTGAAGCAAAGCCATGGGGTGCGAATGCACTTCTTGAATGTCTTCAATTTTCTGCCCCGCCAAAGCCATCAAATGATGATGAATATTTAGGTAATGCTCTCCAATAATATGCAGGTTATTATTATATACCAAAGCATAATTAGGTATGATAGAACCTGCGATGGAATTTTCTATAGCCATAACAGCCTCATCGGCATAGCCCGTCATAAGTTGATGAATTAACTCATCAAAAGAAAGACATTCTACCAATTCTACCTTATTACCAAAATACTCATTGGCAACTTGGTGGTGGTTAGATCCCTTTATACCTTGTATTGCAATTCTTAATGCCATTTCTATTCTTATCCTATTATTTTTAAGCATAAAAAAAGTCCCGTTTTTCACGGGACTTTTTTATTATATCTATATTACAAAATATTACAACAGTCCCTAACCTCTCTTAAAGAAGTAAAAATAAAAACCGTTCCAGAAATATCTTGTATTCATTATTCTTATAATTATGGGGCTAAGGTAGTTATTAAATTTAAAAAACAAATTTTATCCTACATTTTTTTTAAACCTAACACAATATTTAATATCCTTATGTATTTTTTTAACAAAAAATTAAAAGACGTTTTTTTAAAATGTTAAGGTTTTGTTAACGAAACAATGGGGAAAGACGGTATTTCCAACAAATTATTGAATTACAATTTTACAACTGAGTTTTGTATTATTTACATTATTTTTGATGAAAATCTATAGCTATGTCTATTTCCGTAGAGAATATTTGCAAAAATTTTGGAACCCAAAAAGCACTAAATAAGGTGTCTTTCAATATAAATAAAGGGGAAATTGTTGGCTTTCTTGGCCCTAATGGAGCAGGTAAATCTACCTTAATGAAAATCCTTACCACTTATATATTGGCAGATAGCGGGGAAGCGGCAGTAAATAACTACAATGTTACCGACAAAATCAATGTACAAAAAAGCATTGGGTATTTGCCAGAACACAATCCGTTGTATTTAGATATGTATGTAAAAGAGTATTTAGCTTTTAATGCTAATGTATACAATGTACCCAAAGAAAGAATTGCAGAAGTTATAGCACAAACCGGGCTTACGCCAGAGGCACATAAAAAAATTGAACAATTATCCAAAGGCTATAGGCAACGGGTTGGGTTGGCCGCTGCTTTGTTACACAACCCAGAAGTTTTAATTTTAGACGAACCTACAACGGGTTTGGACCCAAATCAGTTGTTGGAAATTCGGAAACTGATCAAGGACATCGGAAAAGAAAAAACCATTTTACTATCTACACACATTATGAAAGAGGTGGAAGCGGTATGTGATCGTGTAGTCATAATAGACAAAGGGGTTATCGTGGCTGATAAAAAACTAACCGACTTGCGCGAAAATCAAGAACAGGTAATTGAGGTGGAATTTGATTATCGGGTTGAAGAACAACTATTGCAAAAATTACCCCATGTAGTGCAGGCAAAAAATACTGGAGGTTTTGTCTATGAAATTGTTTTTGACACCACAAAAGATATGCGACCCGTAGTGTTCGATTTTGCACATGACAATCAGTTAAAAACACTTCAATTAAGTAGAAAGAATAAAAATCTTGAAAGTTTGTTTACGGAGATTACTGGATAGTCTCTTTGGTTTTAGCCACAAACATTTCTACCACCCTATCCAGAACTTCCTGGATATTAGGATTGGTGCCATTGGTTAAAATACAAACCACCACCTCTTCTTTGGGATATACAAAAAAATTAGAGTAGCCTCCTACCCCATTTCCTATATGCCCATAATAGGTTCTACCCATAACATCTGAACTAACCTGCCAACCCAAGCCGTAATAGGTAGATACTCCATTTATGGTTGCTGCGGTTAAAAACGCATCTTTTATGCTTTCAGGAATCAGAGAATTGTTTAGAAATGCGTTCCCTAATTTTAGAATATCTGAGGTGGTGGACAAATACCCGCCACCTGCCAGCTTAAAAAAATTATTTACCGACATTGCCTTTCTAAAGCCTGTCCTATTTTTAGTATAAAATTTTGTTGTATTCGACTTAGAATTTCCTATTACTTCCGGAAAGGTATTGAACATCTGCAAGGGCTGCAACACCTTTTCTTGCACATATTTTTCAAAGGGCATTCCGCTTGCCTCTTGTATGGCTAAGGAAATTAACACCCAATCATAACTGGTATACTGATACGCAGTACCCGGTTTAAACAATAGGTCATCATCCTTAAAAATCACGAGACTGTCTTCTATGGTGTACGGTTTATTTAAGCCATATTCTGTACCCCGATACCCTCGAATACCGGCAGTATGACTTGCCAATTGCCGAATACTAAAATCGAACTCTTTTTTGGGATAATACGGAACATAGTTATAAAACGAGGCATCCAAATCTATTTTACCTTCAGCTACCAATATAGCCAAAGCTGTAGCTGCAATAGGTTTGGAAACACTTGCTATTCTAAAAATAGTTTCTTGGGGAATAACCGGAATTTTATTTTCAAGATCTGCAAAACCATAGCCTTTTTCAAAAATGATTTGATTGCCCTTGGATACCGCAATTGATATCCCTGGAACTTTGTTTTCAGTGATCAAAGACTGAAGCAACGCATCAGCTTCTTCAAATGCAGTAGTTTTTCCTTTTTGGAGTAATTTTGACCCTCTTAAGAAGCCTTTTAGGAAAGCGAATAATGATTTCACACTAGTGTATTAATTTCTAAAGATCAGTCTTCCTTTGTACAATTCGGTTACGGTTACCGATGGTGGTTCTGTAAAACTGATCACATCTCCGGTTCCCCTAATTTCTCCACTGATAGCTACTTGCGGATTTACCAGCATATCGTTAGAGCTTCTATGATTTACACGTACGTTCTGCGCTACTAAATTTTCTGCACTCAGTCTAGAATCACCCGCTGCAAAGGTGATGTTAAAATTCTCCGTACTTCCATTTAACTTAAAATAAGCCAACCCATTGGAGACAATTGAGACCGTAGTGTTTTGTATTTCCAAATTAAACAAGCCACTGGTAGAATCTGTTTCAGGATTGTTAAAACTTTCAGATACTAGCACTAAAGAATTATAGGTCAACACCCCGTCACTACTAATATCTAAACCGGTGCTACTTCTAATTTCTGTAATATTAGGAGACGTAATATAAAATTTGGTAATCCCATACTCTCGTGTAAAATTACAAGCGTTACTGTTACGTAAAACCAATCTCCCATCTTCAACAACTGCGCTAATATCATTGCGAAGAAACTCGCCTGTTTCTACTTCAACTTTCTGTTCCAGTCCTTGTTTTACTATGAGTTCTATATTTTCAAAAACGATAATCTTTGAAAAATCTGGAACTGAAATTTCCTCCCGCATTATTGCTCCTGCATTCTGAAAACAATCAGACACATGTTCACTATTGCAACCTAAAAACCCAATTGCAATACCAAAAAACAATACCAATCTATTCATTATCTTCATACCATTACCATCTAATACCTACACCAAATTCAACCGCTTCTGCCTTGGCTCCGTGCGATTTTAAGGTTATTGCTCCAAATACTTTATTTCCAAAATAACGTTTTAATCCAATTCTATTGTATACCCTACCTTCAAAATCAAACGGATAATAAACATAATACCCCAACTGGGTGATCACAGACATTTCATTAATATACAACTCATGTCCTAAAAACACACCTACTCTTTTATAATCGTCATTGGGCTGCACATTCAACTCCGGAAAGGCAATGGATTTATAAACGATTAATTCTTTTAAAAAGTTAGAGAAAAACACATCTGCGCCAATTTGCAAACCGCTTTTTCTTCCAATTCGTTTGTCGGCATAGGCCGACAAAATATAAAAGGGTGATTGCCCCATATTAATAACATCACTCTCATTTAATCCGCCTCTAAAAACAAAATTGTAATGCACAGGTTCTTTAAAATCTGTAGTATCTGCTATGGTTGTATACTCAATCTTTTCTCCCCCATCCAAATCATAGGTAAGTCCCGCATTAAAGGCAAAGGTATTGGTAGAGGTATTCGGGGCTTTAAAATTAGCATTGGAATAATGAATGACTGAAATTCCTGCCTTAAATCCTAATCCTTTGTATATATTTTCCTTCTGATAATTCAACATCAAATAGGTAGAACTCATAAAGTGAGATCCGTAGGCATTGTTCCTAAAATTGGTTTCCTTGTTGTAGGGGTTGGTGGTATAGGCGATACCTTGCCCCATTCTAAATTGAATATTACGCTTTAAAAAGTAAAAATTATAGTGGGCATACACACTGTAATTTTTTCC
Source organism: Cellulophaga sp. F20128 (assembly GCF_023015805.1). Lineage (GTDB taxonomy): Bacteria > Bacteroidota > Bacteroidia > Flavobacteriales > Flavobacteriaceae > Cellulophaga. The sequence goes on along the minus strand of NZ_JALKBA010000002.1, from coordinate 99,872 downwards.
CAAGGTACTATTATTCATATCCTGATATACAAAGGAAAAGCCTACATCTGGATAGTTAAAATGTTGCTCCCATGCCTCAGCACCGTAGGTTTTTCTATTGTAACTTAGAATTAAACCCGCAGGATGCGCCTTAATTAAATGTGAAATATCATTATTATGTAGCAATATAGAGCCATAAAACTGATTGGCATCTACAACAATTTTACTGTTTTGCTGTGCATAACAGCCTATTGAAAACAGCGTTAAAAAGAGAAATTTTATTTTCATTGCGTGCAAAAGTAGGGATTTTAGTTGATGGATAACTATAGACTAGACATTCAAAATTAAACCATCAAAATCTACCTCTTAAAAAATCTCCTGAGCAATCGCTTTAATATTATCAGATTTCCCCATAGAATAGTAATGCAATACCGGAACTCCCGCTGCTTTTAATTCTTTGGATTGCTGTATGGCCCACTCTATACCTACTTGGCGCACCGCTTTATTATCCTTACAATTTTCTACCCCATCTATTAAGTCTTGTGGCAGGTCTATTTTAAATACCTGTGGCAATAATTGCAAATGTCTTTTTACAGCAATGGGTTTAATCCCTGGAATTATAGGTACATTAATACCAAAATCTTTGGCAGCGGCAACAAACTCAAAGTACTTTTCGTTATTAAAAAACATCTGGGTTACCACATAATCTGCCCCAGCATCTACTTTTTGTTTCAAGCGTTTTAAGTCGGACAATAGAGAAGGAGCTTCCATGTGTTTTTCAGGATAACCGGCAACTCCGATACAAAAATCTGCACAATTATCTGTTTCTATCACTTCATGTAGATAGGAACCACAATTTAATTTCTGAATCTGATCTACCAAACTTACAGCGTATTGGTGTCCGCCTTTGGTAGGTTCAAAATATTGTTCTTCTCGCATGGCATCTCCGCGCAAGGCCATCACATTATCTATACCTAGGTAATGACAATCTACCAAAAGGTACTCTGTTTCTTCTCTTGTAAATCCACCACAAAGCACATGCGGTACAGTATCTACATTGTATTTGTGTTTTATAGAGGCACAGATACCCACGGTACCCGGGCGCATGCGCGTTAGTTTTTTATCTAACAACCCATCCCGGTCTATATAAATATACTCTTCCCTAGAGGTTGTAACATCAATAAACGGAGGCTTAAACTCCATTAAGGGGTCTATATTATTGTATAATTCCTGAATGTTCCTTCCTTTTACTGGCGGAATAATTTCAAAAGAGAACAATGTTTTTCCCTTTGCGTTTGTGATGTGATCCGTTACTTTCATCTGTCTATATTATCTCTTTTTTGGCGTTCCTATCGGTCGGGCTATCGGTAGTCGCTTTTTAATGCTTGCACTTCGGCTACGCTCAGTGCCCACATTACAATAGCTTCAACAATACCTCTATCCCTAACGCAATACCGCTATTTTAATCGTCCGCAATATTTGGTGCTAGCCATCGTAAAGCGACTTCTAATTCTATATTTTTTCGCGTTGCAAAATCTGCTACTTGATCTTCCTTTATTTTTCCTACTCCAAAATAGCGTGCTTCCGGATTTCCGAAATAATACCCAGAAACCGATGCTGCTGGCCACATCGCCATACTATCTGTTAGTTCTACCCCAATGGCTTCTTTTACATTTAAAAGCTCCCATATGGTTGGTTTTTCTAAATGATCTGGGCAAGCAGGATATCCTGGTGCGGGCCTAATGCCTTTGTATTCTTCTTTGATTAAAGCCTCGTTGTCTAAGGTTTCATCCGTAGCATAACCCCAGTGTTTTAATCGAATTTCTTTGTGCAAACACTCAGCAAAAGCTTCCGCTAAACGGTCTGCTAACGCCTTTACCATGATAGAGTTATAATCGTCTAAATTCTTCCGAAATTCCTCTGCCATTTCTTCGGCTCCAAAACCGGTACTCACACAAAAACTGCCTATATAATCCTGTACTCCACTTTCTTTGGGTGCAATAAAATCTGACAAGGCAAAATTTGGTTTGCCTGCATATTTTTTTAATTGCTGACGGAGGGTTCTAAACGTATAGGTTTTACTTTCCCCCTCTGCTTCACTTGGAGCGCTTACTTCTATATCATCGTCATTGATGGTATTCGCAGGAAATAGTCCAAAAACAGCTTTGGCTGTGAGTAATTTTTCATCAATGATTTTGTTCAACATGGTTTTGGCTTCGCCAAACAATTCTGTTGCCTGTTCCCCAACCACCTCATCGGTTAAGATCGCTGGATATTTTCCGTGCAGCTCCCAGCTTCTAAAGAAGGGTGTCCAGTCAATAAATTCTTTTAACTTACTTAAATCATAGGCTTCTATAACTTGAATCCCCAATTGATTTGGTTTTACAATTTCTGATGTATTCCAATCAATTTGATATTTATTTTTTCTGGCGCCTGCAATGGTTAGGTATTCTTTATGCTTACCACGCTTTAAAAACTGCTTGCGAAACTCTTCGTAGTCTAATTTTATGGTCTCCTTGTATTTTTCAGCGGTTCCTTTTTTTAATAAATCGCCCACTACCGTTACCGCTCGTGAGGCGTCATTTACATAAACCACTGCATTTTTATACTGTGGGTCTATTTTTACAGCCGTGTGCGCCTTACTTGTTGTTGCCCCGCCTATAAGTAATGGGACTTTAAAATTTTGGCGCTCCATCTCCTTGGCCAAGAATACCATTTCGTCCAAAGAAGGTGTTATTAAACCACTTAATCCAATAACGTCTACTTGTTCTTCTTTTGCTTTTTGAATAATTTTTTCTGGTGGCACCATCACCCCCATATCTACAATCTCGTAATTGTTACATGCTAGCACCACACCCACAATATTTTTACCAATATCATGCACATCTCCCTTAACGGTTGCCATTAGTATTTTACCTGCATTTTTGGAATCTCCTGCTTGCGGATTTCTCAATTTTTCCTCTTCTATATAGGGCAACAAATAGGCTACTGCCTTTTTCATTACACGGGCCGATTTTACCACCTGTGGTAAAAACATTTTTCCGCTACCGAACAAATCACCCACCACGTTCATCCCTGTCATTAAATGCCCTTCTATAACCTCTATAGGCTTGTCTACTGCCTGCCGTGCTGCTTCAACATCTTCTACAATATATTGATCTATTCCTTTTACCAAGGCTCTGGTAATTCTACTCTGAATGGGTTCTTCACGCCACGATAAATCGACCGTATTTTCTTTTGCTTTGCCAATTACGGTTTCTGCAAAATCTAGGAGTCGCTCTGTAGCATCATCTCTTCTATTGAGCATAACGTCTTCTACGCGTTCCAATAAATCTTTTGGAATATCGTCATAGACTTCTAACATGGTTGGGTTTACAATCCCCATATTCATACCCGCTTGAATGGCATGGTATAGAAATACCGAATGCATGGCTTCTCGTACTGGGTTATTTCCTCTAAACGAGAACGACACATTACTAACGCCACCACTTACATTACAATGTGGTAGGTTTTGACGCACCCAAGCTGTGGCTTTTATAAAATCTAAGGCATTGAGCTTGTGCTCATCCATTCCGGTGGCCACGGGAAATATATTTAAATCAAAAATAATATCTTCCGGTGCAAATTTTACTTTGTTGACCAAAACATCATAGGAACGTTTTGCTATTTCTATACGCCTTTCGTAATTATCTGCCTGCCCCACCTCATCAAAAGCCATGACAATGACTGCTGCACCATAGCGCTTAACCAATTTTGCATGCTGAATAAATTCTGCTTCTCCTTCTTTAAGGCTAATAGAATTTACCACACATTTGCCTTGGACTACTTGAAGTCCGGCTTCTATAATTTCCCATTTAGAACTATCGATCATTATGGGCACTCTAGAAATATCTGGCTCTGCAATAACAAGATTTAGGAACTTAACCATGGCCTCCTTGCCATCTATAAGTCCGTCATCCATATTAATATCTATGATCTGCGCCCCACCTTCTACTTGGTGTCTGGCAATATCTAGGGCCTCTTCAAAATTTTCTTCTTTTATTAACCGTAGAAACTTTTTAGAACCTGCCACATTGGTACGCTCTCCAACGTTTACAAAATTGGTATCTGGTGTCACCACCAAAGGTTCCAATCCACTTAGTTTTAAAAATCTAGGTATTTGTTGATCGTTGTTCGTACTCATTATATATAATGTTCTACTATTGGAAATGGTTTGTAATAATGGTGCAATAATGCCTTCCATTGTTGATATTCCTTAGATTTTCTAAATCCTTCTTCATGATCTTCTACAGTCTCCCATTGTACCAATAGTATGTATTTATTGCTGACTTCTATGCACTTTTTTAATTCATGTGAAATATAACCATGGCTTGCTGCAATTATCTTTTGAGCTTCCTTAAAATTTTTCTCAAAATCTTCCGAAAACCCAGGCTTAATATTTAAAATAGCAACCTCTAGAATCATAATTACTTCCTTAATTTCTTAGGACAAAAAACCATTAACGGTCTTCAAAAACTGACCTTGGATCATAATCCTTCACCAAATTGGCAATGGCACTAATATGTTCTGGTGTTGTACCACAACAACCGCCAACGATATTTACCAATCCTTTTTCTACGTATTCTTTAATCTGTTCTGCCATTTGCTCTGCAGTTTCATCATACTCTCCAAAGGCATTTGGTAGACCTGCATTTGGGTGCGCAGAAACCCCAAATTGGGTCTTTGCTGCTAGCACTTCTAAATGGGGTACCAACTGATTGGCACCTAAGGCACAGTTAAACCCAACAGACAAAATTGGAATATGACTGATGGATATTAAAAAAGCCTCTGCTGTTTGTCCAGATAAGGTTCTCCCTGAAGCATCGGTAATAGTACCACTCACCATTATAGGCACTTCTATTCCGCGCTCTTCCTTTACCTCTTCTATGGCAAACAATGCTGCTTTGGCATTCAGGGTATCAAAAATTGTTTCTACCAATAAGATATCTGCACCGCCATCTAACAAGGCTTCAGTTTGCAATTTATAAGCGATACGAAGCTCATCAAAAGTAACGCCCCGAAATCCGGGATCGTTGACATCTGGTGACATGCTTGCCGTTTTATTGGTAGGACCAATACTCCCTGCTACAAACCTAGGTTTGTGTGGTTCTTTTGCTGTAAATTCATCAGCAACTTGTTTGGCAATGCGTGCCGACTCATAATTGAGCTCGTACACTAAATCTTCCATAAAATAATCTGCCATAGCGATGGTAGTCCCCGAAAAGGTATTGGTTTCCACAATATCTGCACCTGCGGCAAAGTATTTGCGATGTACTTCTGCAATGGCTTCTGGTTGCGTTAAGGACAACAAATCATTGTTTCCTTGCAAGGGATGTTTCCAATCTGCAAAACGTTCCCCGCGAAAATCTTCTTCCGTAAATTTATAGCGCTGTAGCATAGTCCCCATGGCACCATCTAGCACTAAAATTCTCTCTTTTAATATGTCTTGTATTGGTTTCATAACCTCTTATCCGTATCTACTGTTCACTGTTGAAAACTTGACTTTGGGCGCGTTAGGGATTGCGGTTTTGTTGAAGCTCTTTTGATGCGCGCCCGGAGCGAAGCCGAAGGGCAAACATTAAAAAGCGACTACCAAAAGCCCGGCCCACATTGCGAAACAAATTATGTTGAGCGAATGGGAACGCTAGTTAAAAAATATCAAGTAAGGAAAGGAAAAGAAAATTGCTTTTCATTTGTGTTGTTATCTGCCGCAGTAGCCACCTATGGAGCACTTTGGTAGAATGTAGCACCTTCTTTACTAGATAAAGGGTTGCTAAGGTTTCAGCGGGTCTAATCCCTCCACCTTTCTTGATAACTATTTTCAGTTTTGTAATGAACTAATTAAGCTGCAAAGTAACACCACAGCTTTATGAAAACCAAAATAATGATGGCTTTTTTATAGACCTATATGGTTTTTACTCCATATAGGTCTAGAATTTCTGTTTTAGGAAATGCTTTGTACCACTTCTTTTTTGGCCACTTTTTTGCTGCCGTCAAAGCCTTCTACCCCACCAACGGTGGTATACTTCATAACATATCTTTTCCCAGGGTTAATGCGTTGGTACGCACTCTGACACATTACAGCGGCCTCGTGAAAACCAGATAAAATTAATTTTAATTTTCCTTTGTATGTATTTACATCCCCAATAGCATATACACCGGGAATGTTTGTTTGGTAGTCGTAGGAGTTATCTACCTTAATGGCGTTTTTCTCTATTTCTAGTCCCCAACTTCCAATGGGACCTAATTTTGGCGACAAGCCAAACAAGGGAATAAAATTATCTACTTCTATATAGCTTTCTCCTTTTTCTTCATCGTTGTATTTTACAACTACGGCTTCTAAATGATCGTCTCCGTATAACTTTTTAACCTCAGCCTCGGTAAACAATTTAATCTTACCAATTTTAGCTAAGGCTGCTGCTTTTTCAACGGAATCTAAAGCCCCTCTAAATTCATTTCTTCGGTGCACTAATGAAACTTCTGACGCAACATCTGCTAAGAATATAGCCCAGTCTAAGGCAGAATCCCCACCTCCAGCAATAAGTACTTTTTTATTGCGATATACTTCTGGGTCTTTTATCATATAGGCAACACCTTTATCTTCAAAATCCAAGATATTCTCAAGGGGTGGTTTTCGGGGCTCAAAAGAACCCAAGCCGCCAGCGATCACTACAACTGGAGCATTGTGTTTTGTGCCTTTGTTTGTGGTAACCACAAAAGAACCATCTTCTAGGGTATCTAGTGTTTCTGCACGTTCTGCCAAGGTAAATCCAGGTTCAAAAGGTTTTATTTGTTCCATAAGATTGTTGACCAGATCTCCTGCAAGGATTTCTGGAAAAGCGGGAATATCATAAATGGGTTTTTTCGGATAAATTTCTGAACACTGTCCGCCTGGTTGCGGCAAAGCATCAATTAAATGACATTTTAATTTTAGCAATCCTGCTTCAAAAACCGTAAATAATCCTGTTGGTCCTGCTCCTATTATTAGAATATCTGTCTTAATCATTTGTATTGAAATTTAGTAAAAACCGGCACTTGCTTGGAAGTTTAGCCTTTACAGTTTGTACGCTCTATTTTTTAATTTTTCTTCTTACTTATTAATCTTCCCGATCTACTAGGGAACTCGTAATTTGGTTCATTTGATCTACCTTTTGCTCAAAATCTCCTTTGATGGTCTTTCGATAGGCATTTAAATTTTGAACCATTGTATTGATATCTTCTGGAATTACATCTTCGAAAAATTGTCGTAACCGCTTTGCAGTTGTTGGCGATTTTCCATTGGTAGATATCCCTATTTTTACATTGCCTTTGGTTACAATACCCCCCATATAAAAATCACAATAAGGCGGATTATCGGCTACATTCACCAAAGTATGTTGGGCTCTGCAATCTTTATACACTTGTTTGTTTACCGCTTCATCATTCGTCGCCGCAACTACCAGTTGCTTTGCTTCCAAATATTTTGCATTGTACACATCTGTAATTGTAGTTACCTTAAATTGTGATGCCAGTTGCACCGTTTTTTCTGCAAACAAAGGCGCTACCAAGGTTACATTAGCATCTGGACTAGACTTGGTTAAAAAACGCAGCTTTTCTTCTGCCACATTACCCCCACCTACAATGAGAATCTGTAATTGCGTTGTTTTTAAAAAAATAGGATATAGATTGTTCCGTTCCATTTTTAATATACTAAGGCTTTGGTTGCTGCTTTTTCTTGCACTTTTAACAACTGTTCTCTGTGTTTTACCACCTCACCAATTACAATAATGGCAGGGTTGGATAGGCCTTGCTCTTTTACTACATTTTCTATGGTGGCAATAGTCCCTATCCCCACTTTTTCATTGATTCTAGTTCCATTTTGAATGATTGCAACTGGAGTTTCTGATTTTCCTTCCGACTGAAAAAGTGCTATGATTTCTGACAATTTCCCCATCCCCATTAAAATAACCACGGTAGCACTAGACTTGGCAGCCAAGGCAACATCTGCAGATAGTTTATGGTTTTTGGTTGTTCCGGTGATGACCCAAAAGCTTTCTGAACTACCTCTTTTAGTCACGGGAATATTCTGGAATGCCGGTACGGCTACCGAAGAAGATATCCCAGGTACCATTGCCACAGCAATACCGTGACTAGCGGCATATTCCATTTCTTCAGATCCACGTCCAAAAATAAAGGGGTCTCCTCCTTTGAGGCGAACCACCTTCCCTTTGCTTTTTGCACGTTGTACAATTAGTTCATTGATTTGTTCTTGTTGGTAGGCATAACATCCTTTTCTTTTACCTACAAAGATTTGCTCGGCATTCCCTGCATATTCCAATAAATCTTCATTTACAAGGGCGTCATACAAAACCACATCGGCATTTTGCAATGCTTTTATTGCCTTTAGGGTAATTAGCTCTACATCTCCAGGACCTGCACCAACAACGGTAAGCAGTCCATTTTCATTGGTATCATTTTTTCTTACCTCCATCATCTATGCTTCTACCAGTTCTTGTTTTCTATATTCCTGTACCACTTGCAAAAAGTTTTTAGAATCTTTTAAATATTGTGTTGCAAATGCTTTTGTTGGCTCATTGCTCTTTAACTGCAATGCAATCTCTTCAAAAGTCGCTTCCAAACTAATTCTATTCGTTGCTACAAAATGCGTATCAAAATCTTTGATGATACTGATATGTGTATTTGTTTTTGTATTCTCTGCTGTTAATAAGGCCTTAGCAGAATTCACCATGGCCGAATAGGAATGGTAAATACTAGCTGCCCATTTCTCTTCTTCCAAGGCTACCGATGCACTTTCTATTTTCTCATCGCTTTCAAATAACAATGTTGCTATTAAATCGATGACAACACCGGCACATTCTCCTACTCCAATGGCTTTTTCGTAGCGTTCTGTTGTTCCCCAATCAATAAAATCGTCTTGGGTTAAATTGTCTACATCTGTTAAATGCTTTAAATAGTCATAGAAATAATGTTCTCCTTTGTCTACATAATAAGCCGTAAACGATTGTCCGTTTCCATTTGCATTATAATCGTCTAAAATTAATCGCAAGGCTTCTGGTCCTCTTTTACTAGGTACTTTTACAACCTTATCTGCAAAACGACCATTTCCATTCCCAAAATTGCCACCCCCCAACAAGACTTGCAGTGCTGGAGCCACCAATTTATTTTTAGTACGCACAGACATTCCTTGGAATCCGATGCTAGCCATATTGTGTTGCCCACAGGCATTCATACAACCACTAATTTTTATATTAATATCTTCGTTATTGATGTATTGTGGATATTCCGCAGTTATAAGTCGCTCTAACTCATCTGCAATTCCTGTACTACTCGCAATTCCTAAATTACAGGTATCAGTTCCTGGACAAGCAGTTATATCGGACGCCTTATTATAACCTGCTTCTACAAATCCTAATTTTTTAAGTTCTGTGTAAAAGAAGGGCACTAACTCCTCCTTTACATAGGGTATTAATATATTCTGACGCAATGAAAGTCGCAATTCACCTGCAGCGTATAGGTCAACTAAATCTGCCAATTGACGCGCTTCTTCAATATAGAAATCGCCCAACTTTACTTTAATACCTATGGCAACATACCCTTTTTGTTTTTGTGGCACCAAATTGGTGTTTTTCCACTGCTCAAAAGCGCTGTTGTCTTCTATTTCTACTGTAGGCGTAGCGGCATTTGCTATGGAAACCGCAGGATACGCGGCTACATCTACTGGAAAAGTCTGAATGGGAACTGCTTTTTGTTCTTCTTCCAACAAGGCTTTAAATCCGTCTAAGCCGATGTCTTTTAACAAGAATTTCATTCGCGCCTTGGCCCTACTTTTACGTTCTCCGTACCGATCAAAAACACGAACAACACCATCCATTAACGGGATAATCTTATCCGTAGGAAGAAAGGCAAATAACTCATCTGCATGCCGTGGTTGCGAACCTAATCCACCAGCAAGAACTACTTTAAAGCCTCGGACTCCATTTTCAATTTTGGCAATAAAACCAAGATCATGCATGTAAGACAGTCCTGTATCTTCGTCACTAGAAGAAAAAGAAACTTTAAACTTTCGTCCCATTTCTTGACTAATAGGATTGCGTAAAAAATACTCGAACAAGGCTTGTGCATAGGGAGAAACATCAAAAGGCTCTTTTACATCTATACCTGCAGTTTCACTAGCCGTTACATTACGCACTGTATTACCGCATGCCTCTCTAATGGTCACATCATCCTTCGCCAATTGCGCCCATAATTCTGGGGTGCGTTCTATATCTACATAATGAATTTGAATATCTTGACGGGTGGTAATATGCAAACGTCCGGTTGAATATTCTCCAGAAACATCGCAAATACGTTTTAGTTGCTTGCTTGAAACTTTGCCGTAGGGTAATTTAATACGAATCATTTGCACACCTGGTTGGCGCTGACCGTATATACCACGGGCTAAACGTAGGCTTCTGAATTTTTCTTCATCGAGCTTACCTTCATTAAACTCTCTAATTTTAGCCTCTAAAGCAAGAATATCTTTTTCTACTACCGGGTTCTCTATTTCTGTTCTAAAACTTTGCATCTCCTAATTCTGGTTTCTTTATAATTAGTAATCTCCTATAGACTTAATAGGTTATTAGACATAAAAGAGTGTAAAAAACACTCTTTTATGTCCCCTTTTTTTTAGTTGATAAATCCTGCTCCGGCCGTTGTATTGGTCTGCGGATCTATTAAAATAAAGGACCCATTGGTTCTGTGATCCTTGAAAGAATCATAAAAAATTGGTTTGTTTAATTTAAATGTAACTTGGGCAATATCATTCATCTCTAAGCCGTTGATAGCCGCATGTACCCCTGAATAATCTGGGTTAATTTTATGGTGGATGTTGTCTACTTTGGCCAACACTTTATTGACTCCGTGTTGCACCACATATTTTTTCCCCGTTGTTAGCTTGTCTGAATCCATCCAAGAAACTGTGGCTGTAAACTCCTTGCCTATGGTAGGAAGGTCACCTACTTTTACCAACATATCTCCTCTACTTACATTCACCTCATCTTCTAAGGTAATGGTAACTGAAGAACGCCTTGTAGCGGTTTTGTATTTTTTATCGTAAAAATAAATGTCTTTTATTTTAGACTTTGTCATGGAGGGCAATACTACTACTTCATCGCCTACATTTAATTCCCCACCGTATACTTTCCCTGCAAATCCTCTGAAATCATGAAATTCATCGGTCTTAGGACGAATTACATATTGTACTGGAAAGCGAGGGGTTCCTACATTAAAAATATCCTTGCGATCTAGATCTTCAAAGTGTTCTAAAAGTGTTTGCCCTTTATACCACTCCATATTTTCAGATTTATTCACCACATTATCACCCTTTAAGGCACTCACGGGAATAAATGTAATTTTTTGATCTTGATATTCTCTTTTTGCCATTAATTTCTCAAAATCGGCCTTAATTGCATTGTATTTTTCTTCGGAAAAATCGACTAGGTCCATTTTATTAATCGCTACAATAACATCTTTAACACGCAGCATATTATTGATAAAAAAGTGACGATTGGTTTGCTCTATCACTCCTTTTCTAGCATCTATTAAAATAATTGCCGCTTGGGATGTGGAGGCACCAGTTACCATATTACGGGTATACTCTACATGCCCTGGTGTATCTGCAATAATATAACTTTTGGTTGCTGTTGAAAAGTAAATATGTGCAACATCTATGGTTATCCCTTGTTCTCTTTCTGCTACGAGTCCGTCTGTTGCCAAAGAAAAATCCAAATAGTCATATCCTTTTTGCTTACTCGTTTTTTCGATAGCTTCTAACTTATCATCGGTTAGCGATTTTGTATCGTACAGCAATCTCCCTATCAAGGTACTTTTACCATCATCTACACTCCCTGCTGTTGCTATTTTTAGTACGTTCATTCTTAATTCGTTGATCGTTGTTGGTTGTTCGTTTTAAAACCTTTAGGATTCAATAAAATCAGCCACAACTATTTTTAAAAAATATCTTAATTCACTTAATACTCTGCACTATCTACTAGAAGTACCCTTGTTGTTTTCTTTTTTCCATAGCTGCCTCGGAACGTTTATCATCGATACGCGCACCTCTTTCTGAAATTTTAGAATCTCTAATTTCTGCCACTACTTTTTTGATAGAATCGGCATGCGATAATACAGCTGCTGTACATGACATATCGCCAACAGTTCTAAAACGTACCCATCGTTCTTCTACGACCTCATCTTCTGCTCTAAAAACAACATCATCTTCCGCAGACCAGATTAAACCATCTCTTAAAAAGATGTTTCTTTTATGTGCAAAATAGATGGATGGAATTTCAATTTCCTCTTTTTCTATATAACTCCAAACGTCTAATTCTGTCCAGTTACTGATTGGAAAAACACGAACATTTTGTCCTATTTCTATTTCTCCGTTCAACATATCAAACAATTCTGGTCGTTGCTTCTTTTCATCCCATTGCCCAAAATCATCCCGAACCGAAAAAATACGTTCTTTGGCTCTTGCTTTTTCTTCATCTCTACGAGCTCCACCAATACAGGCATCAAACTTAAACTCTTCAATAGCATCTAAAAGCGTAGTAGTTTGCAACATATTTCTGCTCGAGTACTTTCCTGTTTCCTCGATAACTTTTCCTTCGTCAATAGAATCCTGAACGTTTCTAACGATAAGTTCTACACCTAATTCTTTTACCAATTTATCTCTAAAAGCAATCGTTTCTGGGAAATTATGCCCCGTATCAATATGCATTAATGGAAATGGAATTTTCGCAGGCCAAAATGCCTTTTGCGCCAAACGCACCAATGTGATGGAATCTTTTCCTCCAGAAAACAAGAGTACTGGACGCTCAAATTGAGCAGCTACTTCTCGCAATATATAGATGGCTTCGCTTTCGAGTGCATTGGTATCTACCTTCACTAGGTTATTCTTAATGGTTGTTTCTATTTCAGCTATTTCCAAAATCTAATTTTTTTTTAATTATTCGTTTACACCCGCTTAGGTATGCAAGCCACATTCTCTATTCTCCAATACTTTTGTAGGGTCAAAGTATTTGTGTTCGTTGGGCAAATTGCGTTGTTCCAAATACGCATCTAACTGTGTATCGCTCCAATGGTAAAACGGACTCACTTTTAATACCCCGTCTTTACTTAGACTTAAAATTCCCAAAGAATCTCGTAAGGCAGTCTGCCCTTTTCTAAGGTTTGTAAACCAAACGTCTGGCTTGTGTTCTGCCATTGCCCTTTTAAAAGGCTCCAACTTTACTTGTTCTGTAAATGCTGCATGCCTTGGATCCTCTATAGCGGGGATACCCATTACGGCATCTCTATGAGCAGTGGTTTGCAAGGGAACATACAGTTTTACATTAAGATCTAAACTAGAAATTATGGTTTCTGCATGTTTATAAGTATTGGGCGTATTATAGCCCGTATCACACCAAATTACAGGAATATCCTTTTTAATATCGGTAACTGCATTCAAAATAGCGACCTCATAAGGTCTAAAATTTGTAGTTACCACTGCATTTCTAGCATACTCTATGGCCCAAGAAATTATTTCTACAGGCGGAATCCCCCTAAACTGAGCATTCAAATTTTTAATAATATCTTCTGTAAAACCCATCTTATCGCTACTTATACGTTCTTATTTACCCCACTTAATTGAATTCCAAATACGCTCATGAAAAAAATACAAGGCCATTTTTGTCACCAACTCTATTAACCCAATTGAAAAGGCTAAGGTTAATGCTCCTGTAACAAACCAAGAAATTATAACGGTATCTATTGTTCCTACAATTCTCCAACTTATAGACTTTACTATACTCCTTTTGGGGCTCTCTGACTGTATGTCTGACTTGTAACTTCCTTTAGAAGTTTCTTTATTTAAAATCAATTGATCAGCAATCATTTGGTTAATTTTTATTACCCTATATAATTAGTAGGGATTACAAAAGTAAACTAAATTTTGAAAAATCATAATAAAAAACAAACAAATCCTATAGTTTTAGTAGATTACTAAAAATACATAGGGATTATTATGGATTGTGAAAAAGGCTTTTGTGTTGCTGTTTGAGCCCCGTAGAATATTAAGAAAGAGCAACCTACGGTATCGTTAGCTTGCCTATTACGCAGTGTACCTAAAAGCTGAATTACCTTTAGGCTTTGTAAAAAAATTAAATAAGATCGGCTAAGGTATTGCTCCGGTATATTTCTAAGGCACTATCTCTAACCTGAAGCATTAATTTATGTACGGAACAAGCCACCTCATCTGGGCAATCGTCACATTTTTCATAAAAATTAAGACTAACACAAGGTACCATAGCAATGGGGCCTTCTAACACCCGTATAACATCTGTCATCTGAATATTGGCCGGTTCTTTTAATAAATAATAACCCCCGCCTTTGCCTTTTTTAGATGCCAAAACCCCTGTTCTTCTGAGGGTCAGCAAAATACTTTCTAAAAATTTTTGAGAAATATTATTCTGTTGGGCAATTTCTCCAATAGGAACAGGATTCCTGTCTTTTTTTTGAGCTAAATAGGTTAAAGCCTTTAGTCCGTACTTGGTTTTTTTGGATAGCATGGTACAAAGATAGGCAAAATTGGGATTTAAATAATTTTCGTTTTTTGGAATAAACAAAATTTATGATCACCAGTCCATTTCTTTTTTAAAATCACAAATAGAATAATCATACGATGACAGCAATAGAAGTACTGTGGTAAAAAAAACGCTTTTTTTTACCACAGTACTTCATAAGTTTATTATTCCTAAAATTAGAAATAATCAGAAAAGACAAAAGAGAGAAAGTCAGCGTGATTTTTTTATACAGTTTAGGCAATAGAATTTTTGTTAACAAGAAGTTTAGAAATTTTTCTTATATTCATAGTATGAATTTGCCAGGTGATTTTTATCAGATAATTATTTTAATTATTGTTATAAGCATAGTTTGGGCTTTTGTAACGTATTATACCAAAAGTGGTAGGAACTTCCGAAGTAGTAGAAACAAAAAGGCTAGAAGACAGTTATAATTAGCTGAATCTCTCTATATACATATCCCAGGTTGTCCACTACTTTTCTCAATCATTTTCATTTTTCTATTCTAAAAGCCAAATTTAAAAATTTGACGGTCTTGGTAAACACGCACTAACCTTCTAATTTAACACTTTATAGCTCTGTCCTTTTTTGGCATTTCGTATTTTATTTTTTTCATTTAAAATGATTCTACTTTATTTGGTTCAAATAAGTTTTTGTTCCAATCAGTTCAAATTTCAATTCATTCGGAAGTATCGAAAATAAATGTAATAAGATATATACCCTCAGCTAATTCAATATACTCTTTTTCAATTTGTTTTGATTGATTAATTTTTCATCAATAGACAATGTTTATAAATTTTCATCTTCAGAGAGAAGCAGAGTTTACTTAATTTGAACTTGCATCAATAACAGACTTGAACGCTGGTTTGGGCCGCAACTGCCCATCAAATAAAAGCGCAGCTTGTCCCCTGCGCCATGATCGGGTATCGCTAATCCCCCAAAAAGTGACGCGATCGATGACATCGGAGTGACGCATAAAAATCTCGAACAGTTCTTTGTATACCTCCGCCTGTTTTTGATAGTTTTCTACCGGTATAGTTCTCTCTCCTTGGTTTACGCCAAAAGCACCACTATTATGACCAGTTGCGGTTACGTCCAATTCTGTAATAGATACCCTTAGCCCAAGAGATGCATAGTTTTCAATTGCCTTTTCAACATCTGCTAGGTTGGTGTCTAAGTGCCAATGTCCCTGAATTCCCACCCCAGTAATTGGAGCACCTTCTTTTATGAGACGCTTTAGTAGTAACATAGAACTGGCGTGTTTGCCCTTATTTTCAACTGCCCCTTGCTCAATATTATAATCGTTGTAATAAAGTTGTGCGTCAGGATTGGCCTCGTGCGCCCACTTGAAAGCCAAAGTCAATACATCTGGGCCAACAACTTTATACCAGCTAAAATCTCGCAGGTTTTCTGTAGTTCCGTCACCGCCATCGGCAATCGATTCATTGACAACATCCCATCCAATAACGGATCCTTTGTATCGCCCAGCAACGGTCATAATGTGATCCTTAAGACGCTGCAGCACTACTTGACGGCTCGCTATCTTACCCTGGATACTATTACGCCATATTTCTGTCGCAGTAGAACGAGGTGCAATAGGATTCCTATTCACTACGCGATGCCTAGCTGGTTCTACACCTTCTTCTATCTCTGGGTTCTCTGCCTGGAAAAACCAAGGGGACGTTTGTGAATGCCACACCAAGGTATGTCCCCAAACCTTTACACCATTCTGCTTAGACCATTCAACTATGGCATCAGGAGTCTTAAAATTGTATTTACCTTCCGAAGGATGAAGAGGTTGCGGTTTCATACAATTCTCTGGAGTAATGATGTCATATTGCGTTTTAACGCTCGTAAGCTCGTCCTCAGAAATTCCTCTCAAATCGCTTGCAGTTCCTATGAGAAATTTGCCAGCGTATGCTTCCTTTAGCGTCTTTTGAAATGCCGAGTTGGTATTGTGCTGACCGTAGACAGTGGCAGCTAGTGACACAGTCAGAATAAAGCTAGTAATTGAATTTTTGCTGACCATAATTTTATCTCTTTAGATAATTTTGTGCATTTTTTTAGTATAAAAATACGTAACAAAGCGATTCGTATGCTTTTATTTTCCATTGAGGTTAAGTGTCTTTATACAGATAAAGAAGAAAGACCCTCTGAAAGTTCATTAGGATTTTTAACGTTTAACTATTTGAAGTTCGTTACAATGTTCTTTTTCTTTGCCAAAAAGAATATACCCTCTGCTATTTTGAAACCCATTTTTAGAATACTTTCCAAACTGTTCAATTGCTATACATAAAGACCATTTTTCTGAACCGTCAATGAATCATGAAAGTCTTAATTTTAGGTGGATTGTTCTAATATTCTAAAATAGAATTCTGAATTTTTCTTTCAGTTTTTGCGTCATTACATTCTCTTAAATTACATACAACATACGAATATATCTATAATACTGTTATTTCTTTTATATCCGTAGTACTACTCTAATGGATTTTTAGTGTTATAAAAGTATTTGCAGTCATATGCATCTAAATTTCTACTGTTTAACAAGAACTATGCTTTACCATAAGTGCTTATACAATTATCTTACCCTATACACCACAAAAAAATCCTCAAGATTACGTCTTGAGGATTAAATTTATTTAAAAGGTGATGTACCTATTATAGAACGTCTACTACAATTTCCAGTTCTGCCGTTAATTCTACGGTTACAGAAACAGGTGCATTCTGAGCTGTTCCTTCAAGAACAACTGTTGCTTCTGCTCCATTTTTTATGGCCTGTGCAAATGCATTAAGCACATCTGTATTGGTTATGGCAACCGCTTGACCTTCTATGGTTGTTGGATTTACATCACTAAAAGAAATACTTGCCATACCAAAGGTCATACTCCCCGATAGCGTAGCATCTGCATTCCCTGTTACATTTTTAAAGGTATAGCTCAGGTTCTTTACGGTAACACTTTCTATACGATCTAGGTTATCTTGAACCTGTTCATCGTCTACAGAAATTGTAATACTTTCACTAAAACTGCTTTCACCTTGCAAAACTGCAACGGTAAGACTTGCTGTTTCCGTAACATTGACATCTACTTCTGTAAGCTCATCCAATTTATCACATGAATAGAATGCGAGAAAAAGAAATGCCAGGGTACTAATTTTTAATAGTTTCATACGAATTGATTTGTTTTTTATTAAGGGTGTTTATGACAAACGAAGTTCTAGACAAAATAGTATTAATAGACTAAGAAAATAGGACAACGAAGGTTGCCCCTGGTAAGAAGCGCATCTCTATTATTTTAGAGCACCGGACTATGGCTTTTTAAAGGATACGGTATTGTAGACAAAAGTTATTTTTCAATCGTAAATATAAATTTTGCCCCCTTTTTCAGTTTTGATTCTACTTTTATCAACCCTCCGCTTTTTTCTACTACTTTTTTTACTGTGGCTAAGCCTATACCATTACCACGTTTACCATATTTATCTTGGGGTGAAATAACTTCAAAGATTTCAAAAATCTTGTCTTGATCTTCCAAAGCAATGCCAAGTCCGTTGTCTTGAACATAAAGTTCATAGTGACTCGCAGTAGCTGTTATTCCAACTTCTATTTCAATAGTCTTCTTATCATTATATTTAATAGCATTAGCAACAAGGTTTATCAAAATTTGCTCCAGCGCGGCTCTGTTTGTAGTTATGCTTTTAATTGAAGTCTTTAAATTGAGTTTCAAATTATTCTCATAAGCGAAAAGCCCAGTAATGCTTTCAATTAAATCTGTAAGATTTATTTCTGATTTTTTTTCTTTTAAAACACTTTCAGATCTCGTATATTCTAGTAATCCGTCGATCATATTATTTAGATTATCAGATGATTTCGAAATTAAGCTTAGCATTTCCTGGCCTTCAGCATCTATCTTAGCACTATACGCTTCTGTAACTAGTTGTGACAATACTATGATGTTTGCCAAGGGTGCTTTTAAATCATGCGCTGCAACCGATGCAAAACGATCTAAGTCTTGATTTTTTTCTTCCAATTTTAATAAAGCTTCCTCTAAGGTTAACCGCGTCTTTCTAAGGTTTAACATATTCATTACCTGATTCCCTAGAGCTCTTAGAGATCTTAATTGACCCTCGCTTAGTAATTTTGGCCTTCTGTCTATAACGCACAAAGTCCCTAAAGGAAGGCCATTATCACTTATTAAAGGCACACCTGCATAGAAGACTATCTTTGGATCTCCTGTTACTAAGGGATTGTCAAAAAAGCGCTCATCTGTTCTGGCATCATCAACAATGAATATGTTGTCTTGGTCATTTATGGCATGCACACAAAAGGCATATTCTTTAGGTGTTTCTGATGCATCTACGCCATAGTGAGATTTGAACCATTGACGCTTACTATCAATTAAGCTAATTAAAGAAATTTGAGTCCCACATATTTCTGCTGCAATGGCAGTTATGTCATCATAATCAGATTCTGAAAGCGTATCAAGTATGGAATAGGATTCTAAAGCCTTTAATCTTTCTTTTTCATTAGCATGCTCTTTTGCTTCTTTCATAGTATCATTATTATGGCAAACAGCTCGGCTATGGCAAAAAGGGAAACTTTTTGTTTCCGTCTATGTACGAAGCTAAAGCTTTATGTTTTGTTTATTTTTTTAGTTAACCATTATTTTTTTATAGAAAATAATAACTTCAAAAAACAATAATGGTATACCCGCTGAGTACTCCAGCTTTTTTTTGGATGGTAGGGCGTTTTCCTTCAAACCCTTTTACAGCCCATATTGTTTTAGGGCCATAGAAGCTTATTCTATAATTTCGTAGTCAATACTTAATTTCCGCAAAGCTCTTAAGGCGGAACCGGAGCTTTTATCTTCCATTTCAATAGCAACGGAATCTCCTTCTAAAAGAATGTCTGTAAGTTGATGAGACAAAGATTCATCCATATTAGTTGCTATCTCTGCAATACAGTTGGCAATTGCCCTTCTATCTGGTCTTTGGGCATCACATGACAATAAGTTTACTTTCATAAGAATACCAATGATTTTAATTTTATGAGAATGCTGCATTTACATATTACACTTCTTGTGAGGGTCCTTGTAGGCTTCCGCAACGAAGTTAACCAATAAAAAATGAACCTGTCTGCAGGAAGGCAGAAAATGCGACAGCCCCAGCGCTTCGGGCTTCACAAGTAGGCAAGAACTAGCAATAAATTATATATGGTATTTGCAACAGTATTTTTATTCAGTTATTTTGGCTGATATGATTCAAATTTTCGAATGACACAAGGTTTTTCAGTTTCAAAAATTCCTTTTTGGAAGGCTTGAGAGTGCAACTCGGGTAATTTCTCAAATTCTTTTTTCCGATGTCTGTCAACTTTTCTAGGTGACATAAAATCGTAGGTAGTTGCCAAAAACAAAATTATCTCTTGATTTTCACATTCCTTAGAGACTGTAATCGTTGCCCATTCATAGCCAACACCAGCAAAAATTAATTTATCCGTTTCTTTGGGTAATTTGATTTGGAAATACCCATTCAAGTCAGATTGTCCAATTTTGATTGTGTCTTTGTCGAATATTGTAATTCCTATGGCACTTTCTAAAAATTGGTCGATAGTTTTCCCCCTTAAAGTCCGTTGTCCAAATGCAGAAAAAATGCAAAAAAAGAATGATATGAAAAATGCTGTTTTAAATCTCAAAGTTTTCGGTTTTCATATTGTTGCCAACGTTTAATCTATAACTGCTGTCTGAGAAATCATTTAGGATTTTTTAGAATTGGAATCGATCCAGATTAAAAGTACTGAATTTATTCATAGGAAATAGCAAGACTGAATTGTAGGTGTTGTTGTGGTGCGTTTTTTTATACAATCTGCTTAATTGTATTCATTGAAAGGAACATTTTTTCACTATCTGGTAGTTGTTCAAATCCAAACTTTTTATAAAACTTCACGGCATATTTATTAATTGGATCAACGACCACAGCCATTGCACCGATACTTTCTTCGGATAGGGTAAAAGCTCTGAATAGAGCATCTAGCAAAAGGTGTTCTCCGAGACCGGAGCCTTTTTCCTTTACATCCCTGGCTAATCGACCAAGTAAGATTACAGGCGCATTATAATTCTTGGGTACTTTTTTGAGGTATTTTTCAGGTATTAGCTCTCTTCCAAGACTTTCGCTGGTAAGAGTATAATAGCCTATAACATTATAATCCTCATCTGTAGCTACAAAACAAATTGCAAGTCTTTTTTTTACATCTTGACTAACTTGTCTTTGGATATAGTCTGTAAGCGACTGCTCTTCACATTCAAAATTCTTTCTATTGTGAGTCTTGTCTAGTATAGAAATATCCAATCTTAGGCTTTTTTTGATTTGTATCTTTTAGCAGCTGCTACTAAATTTTTATTTGGTTTTGTATTGCTAAAGACGGCATCAAAAAAAACTTGACGGTCATTTTCAGTAGTAATAATCCTATCCTTTTCAGCAACAATTTCTTCTGCTTTCTTTTTAACTATACGAACAACAAAGCTGCTGAATGACTTATCCCCGCTAAGCTTTTGAGCTCTTTTGAAAATTCTTTTGTCAGTAGAGGAAACTCTTAACTCTATCCGTTCGTCTTTGCTTATTTGTGCTCCCATTATAAATTTGTTTGATACAAATGTACGGTTATTTGCCGTACAATGCAAATTTTATTCAAATGCACTACAACAAACGGATAACTGTATGTGTACTGTTATTTCTACTATAGGGGGAAGGGGGAGTCC
Source organism: Cellulophaga sp. F20128 (assembly GCF_023015805.1). Taxonomy (GTDB): domain Bacteria; phylum Bacteroidota; class Bacteroidia; order Flavobacteriales; family Flavobacteriaceae; genus Cellulophaga. Next base: position 78,508 of record NZ_JALKBA010000002.1, on the reverse strand, counting down.
TAATCTAGTTTATTTTTTAGTATTATAAAAGTAACCCGAATTGTAGGTGTTGTTAGCTTTAGTTTTATTATTTTTCATTCACTCGTTTTCTAATATTCAAAAGACTTGGGATTATTAATACGAACTGTACAAAAATCACAAATAAAATCAGAGCAATTACAATAGTCCAAATATTTTCATTTTCTAAATTTTCATAATAATTTATAATGACCAGTGCTATTGGGATAAAAATAAATGTATAGAAATTCGGAATTGGGGTTATTTTTATCTTTAAATCATTATCTGTTTTAAAAATAAATATAGGCGAATAATAGTCGGCATAATTTCCAGGTTTATATTTCACGAAATATTTGAATTCGGATTTATATTTAGTTGTTATAGAAGAACCGTTTTCAAACATAACTTTTCTTTTCCCTTCCAATTCAGTCGGAATAAAATGTTCTAAAAAAAGTTGTTTGTCTATGTCGGTCATTCAAATTAAAGCTAACGGTTTAGCTATGAACAGTACGGGAGCAAACTAGCGTTTGCTTTCCGCCACGCACGTAGCGAAATCTTTTGGTTTTGTTTTTTCTTTTTTTTGTTCAAAAGCGAAATCCCAAAGATTTCGCGACTTCATAAAAATACACAAACCTTTCGATTTAGCCCTAAACTCCGCATTACGTTTAGGTTTTGTTGTGCATAGTTTTTTAAGTGGTGTGAAGCGGGGGACTCGAACCCACAAAACCCTCTGTCCTAAAAAAGTTTAAGTTTCATCAGCTACTAATATTCCAAAGCAAAGGCTCCATTCTTCACACGAGGGTCGCTTCACGAATAATCATTTTCAATTTTTCCATAATTACAGATTTTATCAATTCAATAAACATTATTGCTAACGCGAAGAACAGAAGTTGACTGAGGTCCAATAGATAACTGGTTACTAATTCTACTTTATTGCATAGGCTCTTAGATATGTTTAAAATGGCAAATCTTCCCAATTTGCTGATTCCGTTTCTACTTTTTGGTTTTCTATTTCAATTGTTTTCTCAATTGATTCGATAAATTTTATCGAGTTTGTTACGTTGTTGAAAATTAGTACGCTTTCGGGATAATTTAAAATAGCATTATCGTGCGCAAAACTTCTATTGTTTCTTATATCGTTGAAAGCCTCTATAACGTGAATGGAATATTTTAAAATTCGCTCAGTCATTACGGATTCAATTTTGTCGCTAGCCACAATGAATTTAACGTATTTGCCAAATATTGCATTTAATGATTCATCTTTATTAACCTCAATCTTGTGGTTTTCACAAAGCTGTCTAATAAATTTCATTACGTAAGTATGCAATCTATCTAAGGCAACTTCTGGCTCATTTTTATTAATGCTTTCACGAATAGATTTTGCAAGCAAGCTAAAATCTCTATCATCTTCAACTTCCTTAATTACTTCGATTTCACTAACAATCGTGTCCGATTTTAGCCTTTCAGATATCTTTTCACACTCATTATGTAATCTTTCTAAGAGGTTATCTATTTTACGCTCCCCCATATTCACTTGTACGAGCCAATATTCTAATAATTTCTCAATAAGTAGTCCAACATTATAGTTTGATTCTGTATCCCAAAATACTCTCAATCTTCTCGCTTTTGATTCTCCGTTGCTATAATATTTTTCTTCTTCTATATTAAACTTAATTGAATCATAAATGAAATTATGAAAAGTGCGATTACTAAAGTCCAAGACATATCCACCTTCCATTTCAAACATTCTTTCTAAATATCTTTTGTCTTGAAAACTTAGGTCTGCCATTCTTTTTTTAAATTATGCACAACGTACAGCTATCTGTATGTGTACTGTTATTTCTTTTATGGGGGGAGCGTACTAATCTAGTTTATTTTTTAGTATTATAAAAGTAACTGTAGGCGAATGCCTATAAATTTCCATAGTGTACTAGATCTTGGGACCAGGAATGGTTGATGGTTGATGGTTGATGGTTGATGGTTGAAAAAACAAAATCTGGTGACAATAGCAACACATAAACAAAAAACAAATCCACAATTTAAATCAAAAGTGATTCATGATTCTGGATACCCTACTGTCGACTTCGTATTTTGTACTTTTCACTGTTTCCACTACCCTAGCGCCTGTTGAATATCGGCCATAATATCATCTATATGCTCCAAGCCAACAGAAACCCGTACCGTACCGTCTGTAATACCCACAGATTCACGATCTTCAACGGTTAATTTACTGTGTGTGGTAGAAGCAGGATGCGTTACAATACTTCTAGAGTCGCCCAAGTTGGCAGACAGCGATAGTAATTTTATAGCATCAAAAAATTCTTGTCCGGCTTTAAGGCCGCCTTTTACTTCAAAAGCCACAATACAACCCCCGGCTTTCATTTGCTTGATAGCAATTGCATGTTGAGGATGCGATTTTAAAAATGGATATTTTACCCAATTTACTTTGGGGTGGTTCTCTAAATATTCCGCCAATTGCAAGGCATTGCTACAATGCCGGTCTACACGTACCGCAAGGGTCTCTAAACTTTTAGACAATACCCATGCATTAAAAGGAGAGAGTGCCGGTCCTGAGATTCTAGAAAAACGATATACCTTGTCTATTAAATCGGCACTACCAACCGTAATACCAGCTAACACCCTACCTTGACCATCCATTAATTTGGTCCCCGAATGGATGACCAAATGGGCTCCAAACTTTATAGGTTGTTGTAAATAGGGGGAGGCAAAACAATTGTCTATTATCAGTATTAAATTGTGTTTTTTAGCAATGGCACCCAAGACTTCCAAATCCAACACATCTACTGCTGGGTTTGTGGGTGATTCTGCATACAACACCTTAGTTTTAGGGGTAATTAGTTTTTCTATGGAGGCTACATCATCAATATTAAAATAACTGGTAGAAATGTTCCATTTCGGAAAAAAATTGACAAACAAACTATGGGTAGACCCAAAAATACTCTTACAAGACACCACATGATCACCACTTTCTAATAAGGCGGCAAAGGTGGAAAAAACAGCTGCCATACCAGAGGCAAAAGCAAAACCAGCTTCTGCGCCTTCCATCTGACATACTTTTTCTATAAATTCTGATGTATTGGGATTGGAATATCTGGAATATACATTTCTGTTCTTTTCTTCCGCAAAGGAAGCACGCATATCTTCTGCATCTTCAAACACATAACTAGACGTTAGGTACAAAGGCACTGAGTGCTCTAAATGTTGTGAGCGTTCTAGCTGTGTGCGTATGGCGTTTGTTTCAAATTTTTTCTTTGTCATTATCTCTATGTATACAAATGGTGACTGAGCGTAGCCGAAGTCAATTTAGGTCACAATCTACCACCATTTATTCATTTCTTTTTTCTTTATACAATGTATGGCTTGTTTCATTTGTACATTCAGACAACTGTGATAAATCAGCTAACTTGCCTGCAATTAAAGCCTCTTTTTTTGCCCTGCCCCATCCCTGAATCTGTTTTTCTCTATAAAATGCTTTTGCAATAACACTATAGGCTTCAACATATATCAAGGTAACAGGCAATCTTTTTTTAGTATAATTAGCTCCGGTCCCTTCTTGGTGCTGCATCAACCTCTTTTCAAGATCAATTGTACTTCCAGTATAAAACTACCATCAGCGCACTCCAAAACAGAAACCCAGCCTTTTTTCATAACTGTATTATTTTTAATCCTTTGGCTTCGACTACGCTCAGCCACCATCGACTACGCTCAGCCACCTTTAGCCTTTACAAAACTACTACCCTTTCTCGGCTATCCGTAAAATATCACCAAAAACACCTCGAGCCGTTACTGCTGCTCCGGCTCCTGCGCCCTGAATAACAAGCGGGTTTTCTCCGTAAGACTCGGTATATATCTCTATTATAGAATCGGATCCTTTTACTTGCCCCAATGCACTTTCTTTAGGTACCGAAACCAACTTGACATCTAAAATTCCTTTTTCTTCTTGTAGGTTGCCGTGTAAATCGCCAACATAACGCAATACATGATTGGGTTTTTGTGCTTCTTTTATGGCAGCAAATGCGCTATCCAAGGCATCGGTTTGTTTTAAAAATTCAACTTTATCCCCTGCTCGGAGAGATTCTGGTATTAAATTCTGAATATTAATATCTGAGAATTCATTGCTTAATTCTAATTCTCTAGCCAAAATTAATAGCTTTCTACCCACATCATTTCCACACAAATCTTCTCGTGGGTCTGGTTCTGTATACCCTTTTTCCATAGCTTCTTTTAAAATGCTAGAAAAAGGCACATCGCTCTCAGAAAACGTATTAAATATATAACTCAAGGATCCTGAAAACACCCCCTTTATACGGGTGATGTTTTCACCCGATAAATGCAGTAACTTGATGGTATCTATCAATGGTAAGCCAGCGCCTACATTTGTCTCATACAAGTATTGTTTTTGATGCTTATCTAACTCTTCTCGTAATTCTTTGTACAGACTAAATGCTAAGGTATTTGCTATCTTATTGGAGGAAACTAAATCGAATCCATTTTTTACAAAATCGATATAATGCGCCACAAAGTTTTCATTGGCGGTATTATCAATCGCAATTAAGTTTTCTAAATGATGTTTTTCTGCATATTCAAAAACATCTTTTAGCTCATAGGCTTTGCCCTTTGCTTCTAAATTAGTTTTCCAGTTTTTAGTAATCCCTTTTTTATTTAGCAGTACTTTTCTAGAATTAGCAACGGCAAAAACATTGATATTGATTCCTTTGCGCTCTTCAATAACTTTAGAAGATTTTAAAATTTGCTCTATCAGTGTACCACCAACGGTACCATGCCCAAAGATGGCAATGTTGACTTTTTTACTCACCCCAAAAATCTGACCGTGCATGACATTTAATGCCTTGTGTAAATTCGATTTTTTAACGACCAAACTCACGTTTTTACCAGATACCGTATTGTTGAACAATAAGGGCACTATTCGGTTTTTAATTAACGCATTGTAGGGTTTGTGAAAAGTGCTTAAATCTTGCCCCACGATTGAAATCACAGAGACATCTTTTACCACGGTTATTAAATTAATATCCTTGGAATGGAAATCTGATGTAAATTCTTTTTCCAATACTGTTTTTGCGGTTACTGCTTTGGCAGCATCTACAACCAAACCAATACCTCTTTCCGAAGATCCTTGAGAAATGATACTTACACTAATATTGGCATCGCCCAGAGTTTTAAAAATACGAGCATCGATCCCAGCTTTTCCTAACAATCCGCGACCTTCTAAATTTACCAAGGCTACATTTTCTATCACAGAAAGCGATTTAATACCTTCTTTAGACGTTTTGGCGCTTATTAAAGTCCCCTCATTATCATTGTTGAAGGTATTTAATATACGCAGTGGAATATTTTTTTCTAGTAATGGAATAATGGTTTTTGCATGCAAAATAGTGGCTCCAAAATTAGCCAGTTCATTGGCCTCAGAATAACTGAGCTGCTCTATTCGCTTAGCATCTGCAACATAATCTGGATTGGCTGTAAAAATACCATCTACATGGGTATAACTTTGCAACTCTTCCGCATTTAAAAAATTAGCGAATAAAGAAGCAGAATAATTACTGCCATTTCTTCCCAAGGTGGTTGTTTTCCCCTCTTCATCAGATCCAATAAATCCTGTGATAATCGGAATAGTATCTCCTTGGAGCTTTGCAAACGCAACCTGTACATTTTCTTTGGAAATTTCTTCCAATACATTGGCGCTACCATAGGTAGCATCGGTCTTTATAAGTTTCCGGGCATCCAAAACCTCTGCTTTAATCCCTTCTTTTGCCAATAAGGCCACCAACACTTTTGCAGAGATTAATTCTCCAAATGCCAATACTTGGTCTTTTATACGCAAGCTATAATCGCCCAACAATGCCACTCCATCTAACAGTCTAAGGAGTTCATTAAATTCCGAAGATAAATCTATATCCAAACCATTTTTTTGATAGCTAGCGAAGGCCTCAAAAGCCGATTTGTACGGGCTGGCATTCGCTGCTAAATCTAACAATGCTTCCAAATCATCTGTAGAGTTTCCCCGTGCAGAAACAACTACGGCAATATTCTCTTCGGCCTTTACCTTTGATGCTATTTTAGCAATCACATGAGAGATCCCATCGCCATTGGCTAAAGATTTACCCCCAATTTTAATGACTTTAATCTGTTTTGATTTTCCGTTAGCACTAAAAACGTTTTTTAAGATCTGTTCCAATTGTTGAAACTCTATTAAGAAAGCATCGTGCCCATGAAGGGAATGTATTTCACCGTAAGTCACGTTACTATTGGCTTGTGCCAATTGCTTAAAAGTATCTTTATTCTCTTTGGCTGTAAAAAACAGATCGGAATCTACCCCTACTATATGAATATTGGTATTGCTATTTTGCAAGTTTACAAACGACTGATTGCCTTCTCTTGTGACATCAATTGTTTTTAGCAGTTGGTTCATTAACTTATAAGCCGACAATTGAAAGCGTTCTTGCAATTTTTCACCGTGATGTCGCAACCAACTTTCCACGCTAAAAATTTGCTGCTCTGTATTTGTACTGCGATTAAAACGCTCCTTAAAAGATTCTGGGGTGCGGTAACACAACATGGCATGCATCCGCGCATCATGAACAGGCTGTTTAGAGTTAACCAAAAACTGCTCTTGAATTTGGCAGTTTGCAATAAGCCAATCCGTAGATTTCCAATCGGATGCTACGGGAATTAAATGTTCGGTTAAGCTTGGGTTTAATGCTGCCATTTCCCATGCTATGCCCCCACCTAAAGAGCCGCCAATAGTTGCAAAAACCGAATTTATTTTCAGCTCTTTTAAGCCGGCCAAAAAGATATAGGCGATATCTCTAGCTACAAAATCTTTATAATTATCAATAACAAAACTATCAAAGCCATTCCCAGGAATATTAAAGGCTAAGACCGTAAATTTCTTAGTGTCTATACATTTATCATCCCCAATTAAGGAGGACCACCAACCCCCTTCTCCAGAGACATTAGAGTTCCCCGTTAAGGCGTGATTTACCAGCACAATGGGAGCCGTATGTAAGGCAGCTCCAAAAACTTGATAAGACAGGTCTATATCCTGAGTTACCCCACTTATGGTTTTATAATTATTGATTTTTAAATGATGTAGCATCGCGTTCTATTTAAATTTACCACGAATTACCGTGGTAAATTTTAGTTATGAGTTTTAATAAAAAATTAAAGTGCTGCAAAAGCTGTTTCCAAATCGGCCTTTAAATCCTCAATATCTTCCAAACCAACAGACAAACGAATTAAATCTTGACCAACTCCTGCTGCTGTTTGTTGTTCTGCTGTTAATTGTTGGTGCGTAGTACTTGCTGGGTGAATAATTAAAGATTTTGTATCTCCAATATTGGCAAGCAGTGAAAATATTTTAGTTGCATCTGTTACTTTCTTAGCAGCTTCAAAGCCTCCTTTTACTCCAAAAGTCACCAACCCACTTTGACCGTTTGGCAAGTATTCTTTTGCTAAATCGTAATATTTACTACTCTTTAAACCTGGGTAATTTACCCATTCAACTTCTTCTCTACCTTCTAACCAAGTTGCAAGTTCCAGTGCATTTTTACTGTGTTGCTTAATACGCAATGGCAAGGTTTCTAACCCTTGAATTATTTGAAATGCATTGAACGGACTTAAAGCCCCTCCAAAATCTCTCAATCCTTCCAAGATTAATTTAAAAGTAAATGCTGCAGCTCCTAAGGCTTCACTGTATACTAATCCGTGGTATCCGGCAGATGGCTCTGTGAATTCCGGAAATTTTCCGTTGGTCCAGTCAAAAGTACCTGCATCTATTATGGCACCACCCAAAGAAGTTCCTTGGCCACCAATGTATTTTGTCAAGGAATGGATCACCAAGTTAGCACCATGCTCAATAGGGTTTACCAACACTGAAGTTGCCACAGTATTATCTACGATAAATGGCACTTCGGCTGCTTTTGCTTGCTTAGAAATAGCCTTAAGATCTAAAACATCTAATTTAGGATTCCCTAAAGATTCCACAAAAAAGGCTCTTGTATTGTCTTGTACCGCTGCCTTAAAATTTTCTGGGTTTGAAGCATCTACAAAGGTTGTAGTAATTCCTAATCTTGGCAAGGTAACATTCAATAAATTAAACGTTCCACCGTATAAACTGCTAGAGGCTACAATATGGTCTCCTGCTTTTAAAAGCGTAAGTAATCCTGTAGAAATAGCAGATGCACCTGAAGCAAAAACAACGGCTCCAACGCCACCTTCTACTGCGGCCAATCTATCTTGTAAAATTTGATTTGTAGGGTTGTTTAAACGCGTGTAGATATACCCCAATTCTCCCAAGGAAAACAATCGAGCTGCATGATCTGTATCGTTAAAAACGTAAGAGGATGTTTGATAAATTGGCACCGCTCTAGCGCCTCCAGTTTGTGTGGTGTCGTGACCTGCGTGTAATGCGTTTGTTGCAAATTTTAGTGTACTCATAATTTCTTCTTTTAATTGTTAAATTGATAAAATAAAAATCCAAACCCAAATCATGCCGACAGTGCACGGAGGTTTATAAATTAAAAAGTTAAAAAGAAAATAGAAATTCACGATCCAAAATTGGATGGTTTGTCTCGTTATCTGCCTATGGTACAAAAGTACGTGGTAGAATTTAGCACCTTCTCTATTTGCATAAAGGGTTGCTAAGGTTTCACAGGGTCTAATCCCTCCGCCTTTCTTGATAACTATTCAATAAGTGTTTGAACTTTGTGTTGCAAATATATGCTCAGAAAAATTTAAAATCCTAATCTTTCGGTATAAAATATATAAAATGCTAAATAAATTAAATATTCCGCAAAAAACAACAGCGGTCTTTTCTACATTCCTAGCAAACTCGAAACCACACTAGTTAACCTTACAAACCAAAAGCAGCTGTAATAGCATTGACCATATCTAGTTTCTCCCATGTAAACAACTCTACTTCTTTTTCTATTCTTCCGTTATAGGGAGATTCAAAAACCTTGGTAACCGTTCTTGGTTCTTTTCCCATATGTCCGTAGGCTGCCGTTTCTAAATAAATTGGATTTCGCAATTTTAGGCGGTCTTCAATAGCAAAAGGTCGCATATCAAAAAGCTGGCCTACTTTCTTTGCTATTTCTCCATCCGTTAAATTCACTTTTGAAGTGCCATAGGTATCTACATAAATAGAGGTAGGCTCTACAACTCCAATAGCATAACTCACCTGTACCAAAATCTCATCGGCAACACCAGCAGCTACTAAATTTTTAGCGGCATGCCTTGCTGCATAGGCTGCACTCCGATCTACCTTACTAGGATCTTTACCACTAAAGGCACCACCACCGTGGGCTCCCTTACCGCCATAGGTATCTACAATAATTTTACGCCCCGTTAAACCAGAGTCGCCATGAGGCCCTCCAATTACAAATTTACCGGTAGGGTTAATATGATATTTAATCTTATCTGTAAACAACTTTTGCACATATCCTGGCAATTGGGCAATTACCTTTGGCATTAAAATAGTAATGATATCTTCCTTTATTTTAGCCAACATTTTATCATCATCAGCATCAAACTCATCGTGTTGTGTAGATACAACAATAGTATCTATCCGCTGCGGAACATTATCGTCTGAATATTCTATGGTTACTTGAGATTTGGCATCTGGACGCAGGTACGGTATGTCTTTCCCATCTCTTCTAAGCACCGCTAATTCTTTTAAGATTCTATGCGACAAATCTAAGGCCAATGGCATGAAATTTTCTGTCTCGTTGGTAGCATAACCAAACATCATTCCTTGATCACCTGCCCCTTGTTCTTCTTTAGTACCTCGATCTACTCCTTGGTTAATTTCTTTAGATTGCTCGTGTATTAAAGATATGATACCGCAAGAGTCTCCACTAAATTGATAGGCTCCTTTAGTATATCCAATTGCATTAATTACGTCTCTTGCAATACTCTGCAAATCAACATAGGTATCACTTTTAACCTCTCCTGCCAGCACTACTTGCCCTGTGGTCACCAAGGTTTCACAAGCTACTTTACTTTCTGGGTCAAAAGCTAAAAAATTATCCAATAATGCATCACTAATTTGATCTGCAATTTTATCAGGATGTCCTTCACTAACCGATTCTGATGTAAATAAATATGCCATAACACTATACTTTTATTGTAAATGAGAAAAAGTGTTGCCGATTGCAAAAAACAGGGGAAAGTGTTGAAAAAAATCAACGAATACTCTGTTTTAGCATTTTTTGTATTACTGAAATCAGTATACGAGGTTGCAATCAGTCAAATCCTTCCTCTTAATTAGAACCACAAAAGTATAAAATTAGTTGGATTTGAAAAATCATTTCAAAGAAAATCTAAATCTTAGTAAAAATAAAGAGGCCATGGTTACAAATTTATTTGTTGACCACAGCCCCTATTGCAAACAAACAATATTGTTTATAGGTTGTATCTAATTTTTAAGGTTACGTATCTAGGTTGAATAAAATATTCACTAGTACTCACAAACAAGGCGTTATCACTATCTTGGTTTAAAGAGGTAGTATTAAACAAATTGGTAACTCCAACTATATATTCCCATTTGCTATCTTTCTTCTGATATCCTAATGAGGCATCTAAAAACGTATAGGTATTAATAGATTCTACTTCATTTTTATAATTGTAATAAGAATAGTCTGCATTAAATATAAAACCTTTTAAGAACGCTGCATCTACTTTTACATTGGGTCTATGCGTATAATAGGTGATTGCGGAACCACTGGGTTGCTCATAGGTATTCACCGATAAATTATAACCCACTTCAATATTTGGAGCATTCTGAAATCTAGTCCCTAAACTACCGTTATAGGAAGTAGAGAAAGATTCGTTAATAGCCTGTTCATTATCCACAATCTGATTGAATTTAGAATAATTTAAGTTGGCTCCTAAACCAGCTTTTATCTTCCCAAAAGTTCTTTCAAAAGAACCATTTGCTGAAAAGGTTTCATCTGCAAAATTTGAATTGAATGGCGATGATATCCTGTTTGATGTCTGTATAAATTCATCGTCTGAAGTCGCCGGGTAATCTGGGTTTGGATAATTTAAGAAATCAGAAATATTACGAACTTGGTCTACTCTTTTATTATAGGAAACCGAGCCTCTGATATTGCTAAAATTAAACATATTAAAATTATTATAGCGCAGACTTATGTTATGCGATAAGGCGCTTTCCAAATCCCTATTTCCTTGAAACAAAGAGTTGTAATTGTTCATAACAAAGGCTGCCGCAAACTGACTTACATCAGAAAAACTATTGGTTAATCGATAGTCAAAGTTTATATCCTCACTCTTCTTCAATTGCACTCTTGTATTAAAACTAGGTAGTAATCTTACAAACTCATCTTTTACCGTAGTACCCAATTGAGCATTTTTGGTTGTATAATTATGTACAGAAACCCCTGGAGTAATCGTAAAAATACCAGCCTTAAGTCGGTATTCAAAGGCAAGATAGAGATCGTTAAAATTGTATTTCACATCATTTGCAACATCATTGATAGCACCATCTAAGGTGAATTTATTTCCATTGTCTAAAATTTGAAAGATATCAGAACTAAACTCCTGTGTACTTAGCAAAGAACCTGCTGTAAATTTAATATTACTCTTATCTCCTGTTATATGCCAGTAATCTATTTTAGCATCTAACTTGTTTGTTTTTATCAATTTGTCTTGCACTACATCAAAACCAGTTTGTGACTGATCCATCCCCAATACATCATCCAATCTAAATTGATCACTTTGCGATAAAGAGGCATTGTAAAAAGGATCATCTTCTTGAATTAAATACTGCGCCTCTACTGCAAAAATATTTTTCGCATCTAGGGTGTAGTAGTAATTTGCATTTTGGTTGATACTATACGGGTTTTGTTTTTGAATTTCAGTAACATCTCCTGTAAGTGTTGAAAACAAATCCTGATCTTCTTTTTGGGTTGAAATTCTACCAAAAATATCGTAATCAAAATGATTGTTTGCATTTGGCTTGTAGCTAGAACTCAACTTTAACAACCCTAAATCGCTCTTTTGAGCAGTAACGCTCTCCGTAGATTCATCAGGAGAGGGTTGTGAACCATCTGTTCTTGCTTTATACTGTCTAAAGGTATTCTGTTGCATATCTGTAGAGTTGCCAGAGTAAATGGCAAATCCGCTTAAATCCCAGGTTTTTTTAGGAGAAAAACTAAAGTTTGCCGCACCAAATCGCGCATTAATATCTTTGGCTCTGTTGTTTTGCGTTGTTAAAAAACCCATATCACTAGATCCTACATTAAAGCTTGTACCACTACCAGCGCTACCTCCACCACGAAAACCACCAGTAAACCTGTAGTAATCTCTACGGGTAAATGGCACCTCGCCTATATTATTAAAATTAGTTATCAGGTTGATACTGTATTCTGGATGGTAATAAAATAATTTAGGGTGGGCAATAAATCGCTCGTCATTACCACCACCAGCAGTAACCTCTCCAAACCAAAAGTTCTTTTTGCCTTCCTTAAGTTTGATATTTATAGCGTAACTATCTTGATTGTTACTAACACCACTTAATTGCGTTACTTCACTGAAGTTTTTTAAAATCTGAATTTTATCTAACGCATTCGATGGAATATTTTTGGATGCCAATTTACTATCCCCATCAAAAAAGTCTTTTCCTTCAACCATTACTTTACCAACAGTTTTACCTTCTACCTCTATCTCTCCATCGTCATTAACTTCAACACCCGGAAGGTTTTTTAACACATCTTCTAACTTTTTCTCTGTTCCAGTTTTAAAAGAATCTGCGTTGTATTCTATGGTATCACCTTTGATGGTCACTGGCATTTCATAGGTAATCTCTACCCCATCTAAACTTTGAGCTTCCTCTGCCAATATATAATTCGCTGTAATATCTGCATCTTTGGTCTGTATTAAAACCTCTCTGGTTTTATACCCTAAATAGCTAATTTTTAAACTGTAATTGGCATTGGCGTTTACATTAATCTTATACATTCCTTTTACACTCGTTATTCCAAAACCGTCTAAAATTTTGGTGTCTTGATTTATGGCAACAACATTTGCCATATCTAACGGATTGTTAACACTATCTGTAACTATACCTGAAAGGGTTATTTTTTGAGCAGAAACCGTGCTAGTTGCAGCAAACAATACTGCAATAGCAAAAAACCTCATTAATTTAATCATTAATTCTTTGTGTATTTATATGTGTATTTAATTGTATGATCGGAATTAACGTCTACCGCCACCGCCTCTACCGCCACGTCCTTGAAAGTTCTGCATCATTTCCATACGTTTTTTTGCCATGAGCTCATCAAAATCTTCCTGATTAATGCTTTTCCCCTTAGAGGGTGCTTCTACCTCAACAATATCCGTAGCATTCATAACAATTTTAGAACATACTAGTATAGATCTATCTTGTTCAATTTCCAGAATTAAACCAGGAAGCCCCCAATATTCTGCAGGCCCAAGGCTAACAGGGATATCTAAAGTATACCATGCTGTCACAGTTTTTTCTGTAGGAATCTCTCTTGGAGTACTACCTTGACCATTTCGGTTTCTACTAAATATTCTAGCCATTTCTCCTGCACCTGTTGTATCTATTGCCGTGGTAAGCGTAGCCTTATACGCTGTATAGTTCCCAATTTTTTTAGTTTCCGCGCCCATTTTCCATTCTGGCGTTTTTAAGTCATCTTCTATTAAAAACAACTTGCTGTACATCTCTATTTGTTTGACGTACTTTTTATCTTTAATATTTTTATACAGTTTACCAGCTTCTTCTCCGCCTCCAAATCGAAACCCACGGCCACCTCCACCACCGCCTGGCGCTTCTAACTTTTCATTTTCCTCATAATACGATGATGTTCTGTCAAAAGAAAGGGTGTAACTTTTTTCTATGCCACTCTTCATACGCTCTGTAAATTCTTTCTTTTGAGCATCAGACAAATCCCTACCTCCAAAATCTGGTGCTTGCGTCATTCGTATTTCATAAATAGCCTTCCCTTGAAAATCTTGCGCATTACCATTTAAAGTGAAACACAGTACCGCAAAAGCGGTTAAAAATATATTTTTCATTCTATTAATTTTTATATCCAAAAAAAATGGATTGATTGTTTGTTCTGGTTTTAGATTATAAAAAGTGTAATTGGTTTAAACTGCTTGTGTTAAAATATTGCCAAAAAAATTAAGCACTATCAAATTTCGCAAAACAAACTATGCCTTAAGAAGAGGCCATAAGCAGAGTACCGATTTGCCGTAAACGAAAACCGATACAAAGTAAAACATGGATTATCAAAGATTAGAAATTGTTTTTCTTAATCAAAAAGATCACAAAAAAAAGGTTATGACCAACTAAAATAAGTTTGTCATAACCGCTAATTCATTGAATTAAGGCCAATGCTAAAAAGTTAGAGTATGGCGTAACAAAAACAATATTGCTACCTTCTTACTTCAATTACCTGCATAGTCTGACTCGTTTTGACATTTTTTTTAGCCAAAATATTATCAAAATCTTTCTGATTAATAACCTTCCCTTTCTCAGGGGCCTTGATTTCAATTTTTTCAGCTGGATTCAGAATAATTTCAGAGCACACCAATTTGCGTCCTTCTAATTCAACTTCTAAGATTAAACCAGGAAGTCCCCAATAGTCTCCAGGCCCATGACCCACTGCAATATCTAAAGTATACCAAGCAGTGATTGTTTTTTCTGTTGGTGTTTCTGGAAGATTATTATCTTTATGAGCAGCATTACTTGCATTGTTTATTGGAGTTGTAAGCGTAGCCTTATAACAGATATACTTTCCTATTTTTTTAGTCTCGCCTTCCATTTTCCAATCTGGTTGCTTTAATTCATCTTTAATTAAAAACAACTTATTAGAAATAGACGCTTCTTTTACGTATTCTTTGTCAGTACTGTTTATATAAAGCTGACCTGTGTCATAACCAGCTCCGCTGAAAATCGGCGAACCTACAACTGCGCTCTTAGAAACACCTACAACTGTCCACTTAGAACCTCCTGCACTGGGTGGTGGAGGCGGTGGCGGGGCAATTAGCTGTTTTTCAATTTGTTGGTAAAGCGAGGCTGTTCGATCAAACGTTAAAGAGAAGCTTTTTTCCATTCCTCTTTTCATCCGATTGATAATATTAGTTCTATCAGGCTCTGAAATGTCATTGCCGTCAAAACCCGGTATATCCGTAATTTTTAAATCATACATTGCTTTGCCCTGAAAATCCTGGGCCCTAGCCGTATATGAAATCCCCACCACTAAAAAAAAGCTTAAAAAAATTATCTTCATTGTTTTTGTGTTTAAAGTTCGATTAATCACATTTCATGTTGCTACAATTGATTCTCAATATAATTTTTGCTTTAACATGCTCTATAAATAACATTACTAAATTGGTGTTTTTTATTTGTTTATGCTCTAATTTACAAAGAACAAAACTAACTTAAGCACTATTGCTACTAGAACACCAAAACATACTAGTGATTAGCAATTACTAAAATTGATCCTTATTCTACGGAACCAATCTAAAAAAATTATTTGCTTTAATCTGCTAAACATTTTTAGATATACCCCTTATCACCTATCTTGTGCAACCTTTTTGTCTTAAACAAACAACAACAAAACACGTAAACAAGATGCATATTGCCGTAGCAGGAAACATAGGTGCCGGAAAAACAACATTAACGAGATTACTTGCCAAACATTACAACTGGCAACCCAATTTTGAGGACGTAGTAGACAATCCCTATTTGGATGATTTTTACACACAAATGGAACGTTGGAGCTTTAACCTGCAAATCTATTTTTTAAATAGTAGGTTCCGACAAATATTACAAATTAGAGAAAGCGGAGAAGAAATTATTCAAGATAGAACCATCTATGAAGATGCCTATATTTTTGCTCCTAACTTACATGCTATGGGCCTTATGACCAATAGAGACTTTACGAACTACACAAGCCTTTTTGAGCTTATGGAAAGTTTGGTGCAACCACCAGATTTATTAATATATCTAAGAAGTTCAATCCCTAATTTAGTAAACCAAATTCACAAAAGGGGTCGCGAGTATGAGAACACCATTTCTATTGATTACCTAAGTCGTTTAAATGAACGCTATGAAGCTTGGGCACATGGCTATGACAAGGGTAAATTATTAATTATTGATGTTGATAATTTAAATTTTGTTGACAATCCTGAAGATTTAGGGTTTGTAATTAACACCATAGATGCAGAGATAAACGGCTTGTTTTAGCATTTTATCTTCTAAATTAAAACAAAAAAACCACACGAAATCGTGTGGTTTTTTTATTTCTATAAGCAGGAGGGTCTTACTCCTCAATAACCGTTTTTACTTCTACAGTTTTATTTTCTTCTCCTTTTAAAGTTGCTACTTGCTCTTTTACTTCTTCCAAAGAACCTGTAATCACTTCTGCATTGCTTTCTTTAACTCCGTTCTTCATTGTCACGGTAGTAATTGTAGCCATTGCCATTTTATCTGTATCTGCAGTTATTTCTACTTTAATTTCTTTTCTAATTTCTGAAGTATTGTTTGCAACCCCCTCTACAGCGTGTCCACCTAAGATTGGCGCAATGACCAATCCTATTAAACAAGTTAACTTAATTAAGATGTTCATAGAAGGACCTGAAGTATCTTTAAATGGATCACCTACCGTATCACCAGTTACAGCCGCTTTATGTGCCTCAGAACCTTTGTACGTCATTTCTCCGTTAATCTCTACACCTGCTTCAAAAGATTTTTTTGCGTTATCCCATGCACCACCAGCGTTGTTTTGAAATATTGCCCAAAGCACACCAGAAACAGTAACACCTGCCATATAACCACCTAACATTTCAGCAATTGCTAAATTATCCATACCAAAAATCATAGGAACAAATGCAATTACCAAAGGAAATCCGATTGTTAACAATCCTGGCAACATCATTTCTTTTAAAGAAGCTTTGGTTGAAATGGCTACACATTTATCGTATTCTGGTTTCCCAGTACCTTCCATAATTCCTGGAATATCTCTAAACTGTCTACGTACTTCTTGCACCATTTCCATAGCCGCTTTACCTACTGCATTCATTGCCAAGGCAGAAAATACTACGGGTACCATACCCCCGACAAACAACATAGCTAAAACCGGTGCTTTAAAGATATTTATTCCGTCTATTCCTGTAAACGTAACATAGGCAGCAAATAATGCCAATGATGTTAATGCAGCAGAAGCAATAGCAAATCCTTTTCCTGTTGCTGCAGTTGTATTCCCTACTGAATCTAAGATATCTGTACGCTCTCTCACTATAGGTTCTTGTTCACTCATTTCTGCAATACCACCTGCGTTGTCAGAAATTGGTCCAAATGCGTCAATTGCCAACTGCATAGCAGTGGTAGCCATCATTGCAGATGCTGCAAGGGCAACACCGTAGAATCCTGCAAAAGCATAAGAAGCCCAAATTGCTCCAGCAAATAACAATACAGAAGGGAATGTAGAAATCATCCCTGTAGCCAAACCAGCAATAATGTTGGTTCCTGCTCCTGTACTAGATTGTTGTACTATTTTTAAAATAGGTTTTTTACCCAAACCTGTATAATATTCTGTAACCGATGAAATTACCGCACCTACAACTAAACCTACCAAGGTTGCATAGAATACACGCATCGATGAAATCTCAATTAATCCTTCGCCAAAGAAGTTCATTTGCATTGTTTCTGGCAACATCCAAGTAACCAACCCAAAACATGCTGCTGCAACTAAACCAATAGAAACCCAGTTGCCTAAGTTTAAAGCACCCATTACTTGCGCTTCTTTAGCATCATTACTTTTTATTTTAACCAACATAGTACCAATTATGGAAATAATTATTCCCACACCTGCAATGGCCATTGGCAATAAAATTGGTCCAATTCCTCCAAAAGCATCTTGAATTGCACCGCCCATATCTTTAATCACATAGTTACCTAACACCATAGCTGCTAATACGGTTGCTACGTAGGACCCAAACAAATCGGCTCCCATACCTGCAACATCACCTACATTATCACCAACGTTATCTGCAATAGTAGCAGGGTTACGCGGGTCATCTTCTGGAATACCAGCTTCTACCTTACCTACTAAATCTGCACCAACATCTGCTGCTTTGGTATAAATACCGCCACCTACTCTAGCAAACAAAGCAATAGACTCTGCGCCTAGAGAAAATCCTGCTAGCGTTTCCAAAACGATTGTCATATCCATCGTATTGGTCCAAGTGCTATCCATAAAGAAATAGAAGAAACCAATAAAGAAAGTAGTAAGTCCTAAAACTGCCAAACCGGCAACTCCAAGTCCCATTACTGTACCTCCACCAAAAGAAACCTTAAGTGCATTTGGCAAACTTGTTTTTGCAGCTTGCGTAGTTCTCACATTTGTTTTGGTAGCTATCTTCATTCCTATATTACCTGCATAGGCAGAAAATATTGCTCCAAAAATAAATGCCACAACTATTAACCAATGTGTTGTTGGCACTACAAAGGATACAATCGTTAAAAGTATACTCACAATTACTACAAATATGGCCAACAATTTATATTCTGCCTTTAAAAAAGCGAGAGCTCCTTCATAGATATGGTCCGAAATTTCTTTCATCTTACCATCTCCGGCATCTTGCTTCATTACCCATGATTGTTTTACAACCATATAAATTAATCCTAATACTGCCATGGCAATTGGCATATAAATCATCATTGATTCCATATTATTTTATTGTTTGTTAATTATTTAGCGGGGCAAAAATAGGAAAATCAACCTTAATACAAAAGCCCTTGCAAATGTATCTGCAAGGGCTTTTGATTTTATTTAAAGCGTACAATTCTTAAATTGTAAAATTACCGTTCACTTTATGCTCACTTTCATTGTATCTATTTATACATTTATTAAGGATATCATAGGCTTCTTCAGCATTTCCCCAGCCACCAACATCTACTTTTTTCTTTTCTAAATCCTTATAAACTTGAAAAAAATGTTCAATTTCTTTAATCTGATGTGGGTTCATATCAGATAAATCGTTCAAATTATTCCAAATAGGGTCCGAAACTGGAACACATATAACCTTTTCATCAGGCCCTTTTTCATCAGCCATATGAAAAACTCCTATTGGTTTTACTTCTACAACACACATAGGAAATGTTGGCTCCCCACCCATTACCAAAACATCTAATGGATCCCCATCCAATGCTAAAGTTTCTGGTACAAAACCATAATCTGCTGGGTACATCATTGAAGAAAACAACATTCTATCAAAACGAATTTTTTTCAATTCAAAATCATATTCATATTTATTCCTGCTTCCCTTAGGGATTTCGATCAACACATCAAAAGATGTTTTACCTTGTTTTGTCATTCTTATTGTTAATTATATTACAAAAATAGTTTAATCTAAACGAAATAAAACCGTTTTTAGTTTAAATTAATGGGAACATTTTATCAAAAACTAAATCCAAAAGAGCCGGTAACACTAAATGGTCTGGCATTTGGATTCTCTAAATAATTCCCTCTAAAGTTAAAATCTACTCTTAAAATTTTAAAAATATTACCTACTCCAAACGAATACTCCCAATACATTTTATCAGATGGTGCTAATAGCGGAATATTGGTTGGGGCACTCAAGGCTATGTTTTCGGTCGACAATTCTCCCCAAACTCCACGTAACCCCACAATTTCACGTAAATTTAATTTCCGCATAAATGGAATGCGCGAAAATATTCTGCCATTAAAATTATGCTCTAAGTGTACTGCGGCATAGGTATCTGTTACAAACTCGTAAAAGTCTAAATTGGGAAAGGTATTGTAAATTGAAAATAAGGTCTGGTTCCCCGGTATCACATTCAACAAACCTAAAGGAACTTCTCCAATTGTTTTACCCACCTCTACGGTACTGTACAACCTTCCAAAACCTCCTATCTGCCATGGCTGACCGTAAGAAAACTGAATTTTATCATATTCAAAATCACTTTCCATTGACCCTTTTATACCTCGGGTATAATTAAATAACAAGGTACTATATTCATCATTAATATCTTTTCGCTCTACCCCGTACCCAATAGTTCGTTTGCCTGGAGTATAAACTAAGGTTGTAGTAAGGTCTAGTTGTTTTATTTCGGATGATACTCCCGTAGGCGATTCCGCATCTACATAATCCAAACTAAAGGCATCGGGCAAGGCCGAACTTAGCTCTCTAAAAGAACCGCCAAGTCGTACTCTTAAATTGTGCACGGGTTCAACCTCTAAACTCAAGGCCGACAATTGTATATTTGTTAACCGATCATTAGACCCCACCGTAAAAACAGAGGAAGAAGCTATACTTCTACCCATCACATCGTTGGTTGCGGTTAAACTCAAACCCAATTGCTCTATATCTTTCCGACTACCACCAGAAATAATCAGCCTACTTTTTTTATCGATAAGCCACTTTGCAGAAAAGCCGTGTTTTATTTTTTCATCTTTTAATCCATAGGCCAAATAACCCTCTAAACGCCAAGGATCATTTTGCCCAAAAAATGTTCGAGCCCCTCCTCGCATACGAACACCCTCTGCATCATTATACCCAAAAACACTATAGACATCACCAATATCTATATTCCATTTATCAATCTCTATATAGCCAGAGCCTAGTATACTCACAATATTATAATAGCTTTTAAACTTGGGAATGGTTTTTAGGGTATCTAATAGTTTATACACCCCCTTTTCATCTTTGTTTAAGCCCTCAAGCCTATTCACACTCCAATAGGCATCATCCCTACTAAATGCTTCCGGATTGTATTCTTCTCCGGTATCCTTATAAAACTTTTTATCTTTAGGAATGTCAAATATATAATTGTCGTAAACCGTAGTACGCTTGCCGTAAATTCCTTTCGACTTTTCTTTTTTGCTCAAGCTAAAATCACTCAGCATATAATCGCGTTGCAACAGAAAAACCGAATCATTAACCACCTCAAAGTCTTGTTCAATATAAATTTCCTTAACCCAGTTTATATTAGCACTTTTGGTAACTTCTAAATTTATTTTTTTGATGGCGTAGGTAGAATCGTTAACCCAAAAGTCTCCCTTAAAAGTCAGCTCATTTTTACGCCTTGGATAATACACAATATTATAACACCACTTATTGTCAATATAAGCACTGTCTGACAGGGCATAATTGTAGACATCTATACCCGTTTTTGAAAGCGGACTGGTAAAACTTTTATCAAAAAATTTGAGGTAATTATTGTAAATATCGTAATCTGAATACAAATCTTCAACAAAGGCCGTTATCGCTTGATTGTTTGTAAATCCCGAGTTTTTACTACCCTGAAGCGATTCTTTTTTAAGTCCTAAAACATTATCACCATTGACTTTATGAAAGGTTTCATTGATAAAAACCGGCAAATATGTTTTCCCCGTAATTCTGGAGGTGTCCAAATCGTCAAAAACAAACTCTAAGCCCTTAAACATTCTACTTTTAATAACAGAGCTATCTATGGTATTTAGGTCAAATTCAATTTTCTCATACTTATCATACTGGTACTGTTGATACTTATAAACGCCGTTTTCTCTCTTTTTTGCCCAAATCTTCTTCAGAATATCAATAGCAGGATTGTTTTTTTTGGATAGCTTACCCGAGTAAATTACAACTTCGTTTAGCTGTTCGCCAGACTCCATTAATGTAATTTCCATTTCATAAGTTACTTTTTTTGTCAAACTTATGTCTTGTTTTTTATATCCTATAAATGAAATTTGTAGCGTTTCATAGGTGCTCTCAGACTCCATATAAAACCTACCGTCATCATTGGTAATAGTACCTTCCGTAGAATTTTTAAAAAGCACATTCGCAAAAGCAACAGGATCCCCAAATTCATCAATGACAATACCACTCACTTTGGTTTGTGCCATTGCTATCACGGTACCTAAACTAAACAGAAGCAATAGAAATTTCTTCATAACGCTTATTAATTAAGAACAAGACTACAATTTTTATTCCAATGAAAAAAGCTTTGCCATTACTGACAAAGCTTCTCTATTTTTTTTTAAGAAAACCAGCCTTCTTATTTGTACATTACTTTTTTAACAGCCTTTACAACATCGTTCTTGTTTGGCAACCAAGCTGCAAACAATTCAGGAGAATAAGGCGCTGGAGTATCCGCTGTATTTATACGTTCAATAGGCGCATCTAAATAATCAAATGCGTTAGACTGTATATGATAAGTAATTTCCGAAGCCACATTGCCAAATGGCCAAGCCTCTTCTAAAACTACAAGTCTATTTGTTTTTTTAACCGACTTTAAGATAGCCTCATAATCTAAAGGTTTTACCGTTCTAAGATCTATAATCTCACAACTAATACCTTCTTTTTCTAATTCGTCTGCCGCCTTATACGCTTCCTTAATAATTTTACCAAAAGAAACAATAGTGACATCTGTACCTTCTCTTTTTATATCTGCAACACCCAATGGTATTGTAAATTCTCCTTCTGGCACCTCTCCTTTATCACCATACATTTGCTCAGACTCCATAAAAATAACTGGATCATCATCTTGAATAGCAGCCTTTAGCAAACCTTTAGCATCCATAGGATTAGATGGCACAACCACTTTTAAGCCCGGACAATTCGCAAACCAGCTCTCAAAAGCCTGTGAATGTGTTGCCGCCAATTGACCAGCCGAAGCTGTAGGTCCACGAAAAACTATAGGACAATTAAATTGCCCACCAGACATTTGTCTAATTTTAGCCGCATTATTTATGATTTGATCTATACCAACCAAAGCAAAATTAAAGGTCATATACTCTACAATAGGTCTATTTCCATTCATTGCAGAACCAATAGCTATTCCAGAAAAGCCTAATTCAGAAATAGGAGTATCAATTACTCGCTTGGCTCCAAATTCTTCCAACATCCCTTTAGATGCCTTGTAAGCACCATTATATTCCGCTACTTCTTCACCCATCAAATAGATAGATTCATCTTTTCGCATCTCCTCAGACATAGCCTCAGCAATTGCTTCTCTAAACTGTAATGTTTTCATTTATGTTGAATAAATTAGTATAATCAATAAAACGCTAGCAAAAATAGCAAAATATCTTTCAATTAATGAGCACCACATCGTAAAAAAAAATATAAATTTGTTATGCATGCATAGTAAATTAGAAAATTATTAGCTATCTTAGCACTGTTATTTTAAATTTGATAAAACATGAAAATATTAGTCTGCATAAGTAACGTACCAGACACTACTTCTAAAATAAATTTTACAGAGGGTGATACGAAGTTTGATACTAACGGTGTACAATTTGTAATTAACCCGAATGATGAATTTGGACTTACAAGAGCAATGTGGTTCAAGGAAAAACAGGGCGCAACGGTTCATGTTGCCAATGTAGGTGGTACAGCCACTGAACCCACCATCCGAAAAGCACTAGCCATTGGCGCAGACGAAGCTATCCGTGTAAACGCAGAACCTATAGATGGTTTTTATGTTGCTCAACAATTAGCGGAAGTTGTAAAAAACGGAGGATATGATCTAGTTATTGCTGGTCGTGAATCTTTAGATTACAATGGTGGTATGGTTCCAGGAATGATCGCTACCCTATTGGATATGAACTTTGTAAACACTTGTACAGGTTTGGAGGTTGATGGCGATACCGTAACTGCTACCCGAGAAATTGACGGTGGTAAAGAAAAGATTAGCACCTCTTTACCTCTAGTTATTGGAGGTCAAAAAGGACTAGTTCAAGAAAGTGATTTAAGAATACCCAACATGAGAGGTATTATGATGGCTCGTAAAAAAGCATTAACGGTAATAGAACCAATCGCTGTAACCGCTGCCACAACAGATGTTAGTTTTGACAAGCCTGCTGCAAAAGGAGCTGTTAAACTCATAGACGCAGATAATATAGACGAGTTAATTAACTTATTACATAACGAAGCAAAAGCAATCTAAATATGTCAGTTTTAGTATATACAGAATCAGAAAACGGAAAATTTAAAAAGAGTGCTTTTGAAGTAGCTTCTTATGCATACGCCGTTGCACAGCAACTGGGAACAACAGTTACAGCTGTATCCTTTAATGCCGATAGCAACGACACCTTGGGCACTTACGGTGTCAACAAAGTATTAACTATTAGCAACGACAAGCTTAAAACGTTTAACGCCAAAGCATTTGCACACGCAATAACTGAAGCCGCAGAAAAAGAAGGCAGCCAAGTAGTGGTTGTTAGCTCAAGTACAGATAGTAAATATTTAGCCCCTATCGTAGCGGCTAAACTAAAAGCGGGTTATGCCCCTAACGTGGTAACCGCTCCAGAAAGTACTTCTCCCTTTAAGGTCAAAAGAACGGTTTTTAGCAACAAAGGTTTTGCTCATACCACAATTGGTACGGATATTAAAGTTATTGGCGTGTCTAATAACTCTTTTGGTGCTAAAGAAAATAGCACAACAGCAACAGCAGAAGACTTTTCTCCTTCCTTAACTGATGCCGATTTCGCTACAAAATCTGTAGAAGTAGATAAGGTAGTCGGTAAGGCAACTATCGCAGATGCAGATATTGTTGTGTCTGGTGGTAGAGGCTTAAAAGGACCAGAAAACTGGGGGATGATAGAAGAATTAGCAGAAGTTCTTGGCGCTGCAACAGCCTGTTCTAAACCAGTTTCAGATTTAGGCTGGAGACCACATAGCGAACACGTTGGCCAAACGGGAAAACCAGTAGCTAGCAATTTATACATTGCCATTGGTATTTCTGGAGCCATTCAACACCTGGCTGGTGTAAGTGCTTCTAAAGTAAAAGTTGTGATCAATACAGATCCTGAAGCGCCTTTTTTTAAGGCCGCAGATTACGGTATTGTGGGCGACGCTTTTGAAGTAGTTCCTAAACTAATAGAAAAATTAAAAGAATTTAAAGCTCAAAACGCTTAATTTTTTATAAATTGTGCCCATACTAAAGGGCTGTTTAAATACAAGGAATTCCCTTTTATTTAAACAGCCCTTAGTAATTTTAAATGTGAATATGAGTTTAGTACGACTAAAAATAAAAGGAATATCATATAGCCAAACGCAAAATGGCGCTTATGCCTTGATATTGAATGAAGTTGATGGTGATCGAAAATTACCTATCGTTATAGGTGCCTTTGAGGCACAATCTATTGCCATAGCCCTCGAAAAAGAAATTAAACCCCCAAGACCACTAACACACGATCTCTTTAAAAATTTTTCAGATCGATATGATATTGTTATCAAACAAGTCATTATACACAAACTAGTTGATGGTGTTTTTTATTCTAGTATTATTTGCGAGCGCGATAAGGTTGAAGAAATCATTGATGCCAGAACAAGCGATGCTATTGCATTAGCCTTGCGTTTTGATGCACCAATATTTACCTATAAAACCATATTAGACAAAGCAGGTATTTTCTTGAAATTTTCTAACAAAGAAGAAAAGGAAGAAGAAACGGATGATAGCATTATGGTTGATGAAATTCTTCAAGAGAGCGAAACCGTAGAGATTGAATCTAACCCTTCAGATGCCTACCGTGAATTAACCGTTGAGGAATTACATCAAGAACTCAATAAGGCTGTTGCCAGTGAAGATTATGAAAAAGCAGCCAAGTTACGGGATGAAATCTCAAAAAGAAAATAACCCTCTTTACACCATAAATAACATGAAAAAAAGTTACTGGATTCTCCTCATTGCTTTTTTTGTCATTTTCCCTTCTATCGCACAAGACTCCTTAGCTACTAATCTAGTACCTAAAACCGTTGAAACCATAACCACAAATGATTTTCCCGATCAGTTAATTGACAATCAAGGGTTTTCAATAAACAGTTTACTTCGAGGGGGATTAGGAATGCTAGCGCTATTGTTCATTGCTTTTTTATTTAGCGCCAACCGAAAAGCTATAAATTGGAGAACCGTAGGTATTGGACTGGGACTACAATTAATTATCGCAATAGGCGTATTGAAGGTAAATTTTGTTGCTAAAGTTTTTGATACTATAGGGAAGATATTTGTCAGTATTTTAGAATTTACTACAAAAGGAAGTAAGTTTTTATTTGAAGGCCTTGTTACAGACATGGATACCTTTGGGTTTATTTTTGCCTTTCAAGTACTCCCTACCATTATTTTCTTTTCGGCCTTAACCTCTGTATTATTCTATTTAGGGATTATCCAAAAAGTTGTAAAGGCACTAGCCTGGCTGCTAACCAAAACCTTAGGTATTTCTGGAGCAGAAAGCTTATCGGTTGCCGGGAATATATTTTTAGGACAAACGGAAGCCCCCTTATTGATTAAGGCGTATTTAGAAAAAATGAACAAGTCCGAAATTTTACTAGTGATGATTGGCGGTATGGCTACGGTTGCTGGTGCAGTTTTAGCTGCCTATATTGGTTTTTTAGGGGGTGATGACGAAATCTTACGACTACACTTTGCCAAGCATTTATTAGCTGCCTCCGTCATGGCTGCACCGGGAGCTATTGTTATTTCAAAAATACTATACCCACAAACCGAACCCATAAACACAGAGGTAAAGGTTTCAACAGAAAAAATAGGCGCCAATATATTAGACGCCATTGCAAACGGCACAACGGAAGGCTTAAAATTGGCTGTAAACGTAGGAGCAATGCTTCTGGTTTTTGTTGCATTTATTGCCATGATCAATGGTATTTTAGGCTGGGTGGGTGATATAGGAGACACCTCTTCCATAAACAGCTGGATAGCCAATAATAGTGTGTATGAACAATTTAGCCTAGAAGCAATTCTTGGAACCATTTTTGCGCCTTTAATGTGGCTTATTGGTGTAGCCAAAGAAGATATAATGCTTATGGGGCAGTTGCTCGGTATTAAACTTGCTGCAAGTGAATTTATTGGCTACATACAGCTAGCAGAACTGAAAGATATGGCAAGCAGCACCCATTTTACGTATAATAAGTCGGTCTTAATGGCTACCTATATGCTGTGTGGCTTTGCAAATTTTGCCTCTATCGGGATACAAATTGGCGGTATTGGTTCCTTAGCTCCTGGGCAACGAAAAACATTGTCAGAATTTGGACTTAAAGCCGTTTTAGGTGGTTCTATTGCCTCCTTGCTTTCTGCTACAATTGCTGGGATGATTTTAGGGTAAGGGCTGAAGGGAAAAAAAGCTCAATGAGAATCTTTTAGGAAACTTGATGTTTCGAATGACCTTAGTCAGTTGGTTAAAGATGTTTACTTCCCTATAGCACATCAACCTTCTTCAGACAAATCTGGACTACATTTAACTTTAGAAATAGAAATATTTTCTCCCTTTATGACAGACTAGTTAATAAGTTTTTAATATTGAAATGCATTCTAGCCTTATAATTTCTTTTACATTAATTAATTTTACAATCTAACATAACTCCTATTCATTTCATGGAGATAGATGTCATTAAAAAATGAAACAATACCACGACTTACTTACACACGTATTAGACAAAGGCAATCAAAAAGGAGATCGCACTGGCACAGGAACCACTAGTGTTTTTGGTCACCAAATGAGATTTGACCTAAGCGAAGGTTTCCCTATGGTCACCACAAAAAAACTGCATTTAAAATCCATCGTATATGAATTGCTTTGGTTTTTAACTGGAGACACCAACATTGGCTACTTACAAGAAAATGGGGTTCGTATTTGGAATGAATGGGCAGATGACAAGGGAGATCTTGGTCCTGTATACGGGCATCAATGGCGCAACTGGAATAGCGAGGACATCGATCAAATAAAAGAGGTGATCCACACCCTTAAAACCAACCCCAACAGCAGAAGAATGTTGGTTACCGCATGGAACCCAAGCGTATTACCAGATACCTCCGTTTCCTTTGCAGAAAATGTCGCGAATGGAAAGGCCGCGCTACCGCCTTGTCATGCTTTCTTTCAGTTTTATGTAGCAGACGGCAAATTATCATGTCAATTGTACCAACGCAGTGCAGACATATTTTTAGGCGTGCCCTTTAACATTGCATCCTATGCCCTATTTACGATGATGATGGCACAAGTCTGCGGTTATGAAGCGGGTGAATTTATTCACACTTTTGGCGATGCACATATTTACAACAATCATTTAGAGCAAGTAGAATTGCAACTAAGCAGAGCCATTAGACCGCTGCCAAAAATGACTCTAAATCCTGAAGTTAAAGACATTTTTGATTTTAAGTTTGAAGATTTTAGCTTAACAGATTATGATCCACACCCGCATATTAAAGGAATTGTGGCCATTTAACAAAAAAAAAAAGCTAAATACAAATTTGTATTTAGCTTTTTTTTATACCGAGGCAGAAATTACAATTCTAAGACAGAATTCTCAGTCCCAGCATAATCATTCCATTGGTAACGATCTGCCTTTGCTTCATTAACAAACTCACCATCTACCAAGTACTTAAATTCAAAAGTACCTTCTTTTGGTAATTCTAACGTTCCTTTAAAAGTTCCGTTTTTTAATTTTTTCAATTCACTTTTCTTAGGATTCCATTCGTTAAAATCTCCTACTACAGCAACTTTTTTTGCTTTTTCAGCGGGTACTGTAAAGGTTACTTTACAAACTGGTTTCGATTTTAAATACTGTTTTGCAATTCCCATAATTCTATGTTTATTTTTTCCGCAAATGAACAGCTTAAAACGCTCATTAGCAAGAATCAAGCACCGAATTGTCAATTTCATAAAACGATAAGAACATAAAGTAATTATTACTAATAATACGTTTGTAATTTTACAAAAACACAATTAAAAAAACGATTTCATACGATTTTAACATTCTATAAATCACCGAATTACCATTATACAAAGACAAAAACCAGTACAATTCTTCTAGAATACAGGGCAATGCCCTTCTAAACTATTTGAATTAATGTATATTTGGATGGATGCTCGGTATTCAAAAACCAAGATGAATGAATTGTTTTAAATTTTTAAAAAACACCTCTAAGAAAAATATAAAAATGGCACAAACCATTACAATGATAGCAGCAGCGGCAACCAATAATGCGCTTGGCAAAAACAACGATCTACTCTGGCATTTGCCTGATGATTTTAAACGTTTTAAATTATTGACAACTGGACACCCCATCATTATGGGAAGAAAAACATTTGAAAGCTTCCCCAAACCCCTGCCAAACAGACAGCATATTGTAATTACAAGAAATACAGATTACAAAATTGCCTTTGAAAATTGTGTGGTAGTCAACTCCATAGAAAATGCATTACAACTCACAAAATCTGAACCTTTAGCTTATATTATTGGAGGGGGTGAAATTTACAAACAAGGCCTACAGTATACCCACAAAATTGAACTCACCCGTGTGCATGTTAACCTTGAAGCTGATACTTTTTTTCCGGAAATTAATCCTGAAGATTGGAAACTACTCACTGAAGAATATCACCCGAAAGATGAAAAACACAAGTACGACTTCACCTACCTTAGCTACTTAAAAAAATAGCATTTTTTTAGGGACATTATTTCCTAAGGCTTATCCTCATTAAAATTTGAGGTATTCAATTTTCAAGAAGCTGTTTACATCACTTAGAAACGTACTTAAAATAGTTACATCGGCATTGGTGTAAAATTGATGTTTTACTGCATGCTTAGCCCCGTTGAGCAGCTCACCTTTTTCTAAAACTGCCTTTGTTTGTCGTGCTACGGCCTCACCAGAATCTATAATGGTAATATTGCTTGGCAACAATTCTTTTAATACAGGAATTAAGTACGGGTAATGCGTACAACCCAAAACCAAATAATCAATGTTTGCCCGAAGCATTGGCTCCAAAATTTCTTTTAACAGTATTTTTGTCTCCACTGACGAGGCCTTACCCGCTTCAATTAATGGAACGAGACCTAGCCCCTCTTTATCGATTATTGTAATGCCCTCTCCGTGACTTTTAGCCGTGCTGTGAAACAAACTACTAGACAAAGTCCCTTTAGTAGCTAAAACGCCTACAATTTTAGAATTAGACTGTAAGGCAGCCGGTTTAATTGCAGGCTCTATTCCAATAAAAGCGATATCCGTATACGTATTCCTTAAATAGGATATTGCATTGGTGGTGGCCGTATTACAAGCCACAACAATTATCTTACAGTTCTTAGCAATTAAAAGTTCTGTGTTTTTTACGCTAAGTTGTATTATGTCCTCGGGAGACTTTACACCGTAGGGAGCATTGGCACTATCTGCTAGGTAAATGGTATCCTCATTGGGGAGCAACTTATGGATCTCCTTCCAAATGGAGGTTCCTCCAATACCTGAATCAAAAATACCTATGGGCCTATTCTCCATTTAAGCTTATTATTCCATTATAAATATACTGCAAAGAAACAAAAAAGGCCATGCATTACGCACGGCCTTTTGTATAAAATTATTTTTCTTTTAGAAACCTAATTCCTTTTTAACTGCAGCTAGTAAATCTTTACCTTTTGCTACAAGAACACCAGAACCTGGGCTAGAATCTACAACATAGTCAATTCCTTGCGCAGCTGCTACTTTTTCTATAGCTAACATCGCTTTCTCTTGAATAGGTACAAACAATTCTTGTTGTTTCTTTTGCAATTCTTGTTGTGCCGCTTGCTGAGCAGTACCAATAGTTTGTTGGTATGTCATTAACTCTTCTTGTCTTTTAGCGTTCTCTTCATCCGTTTTAGACGCAGCTTCACTTTGGTATTGATTTGCTTTATTTCTCGCTTCTGTCATAGAAGCTTGTATGTCTGCTCCTAAGGTTTCGTTTAATTTTTTAAGCTCTGCATCTGCCGCTTTCATTGCTGGCATATCTGCTAATAATTCCTGTACATTGACATGTGCAATTTTCCCCTGAGCATTTACAAATCCTGAAGTAGCTACAAACAATACTAATGCAACTGCTATTTTCTTTACTTGTTTCATAATAATAATTGAGTGTTAATTTTAAGTATTTAGTTATATATAATTTGAGATTATTTTATTCGTTCCCGTTCTCTTCGGTATTTTCTTTCTTTTTTGCTTCTCTTTCTTCCAACAACTTCTTTCTTCTTGCTTCGTACGCTTTTTTGCGTTCTTCCCGCAATTTTAACTGCTCTGCTCTTTTCTCTTCCGCCGTTTTGGCTCTGGCAGCCTCAGCCTCCTTCGCTTTTTCTTGACGCTCTAATAAAGCCTCAGTTATTGGTTTTTCCGTTTCTTCAACATCATCATCAAACCTATTTCTAGTGGATGATTTCTTAGGAGCGCTTATTTTTCTAGTTCTAGATATGGCCCTAAGAACCAATTCACTAATATCATTTCTTTTTTCAGCATACAACATTACAACATCTGCTGATTTATCAAAAATAAAATCGTAATTTTTATTTTTTCCTATTTGTTGCACCTCATTGAACACTTGGTCTTGTATTGGCTGTACCAACCTCAGTTTTTGTATCACCAAATCTCCTTGTGGCCCAAACCTGTCTTGTTGATATTGCAACATTTCTTTTTCAAGAATTGCGATTTCTTCTTCCCGTTCGGCAATTAGCTCGTTCGTTAACAACACTTTCTCTGCAAGCAAGGATTGTCGCATTTTGTCGATCTCATTTTGCTCCCCTTCAATTTCTAGCTTCCACTTCTCTACCTTGTTGGCGAGCTGCTCATTTGCTTCCCTATACTCTTCTACATTCTCTAGAATGTATTCCATATCTACATATCCTATTCTTACACTACGTTGCGCAAACATACTCGTAGATACTACGAAGGCGGTAATTATTAAAAGAACTTTTGTTTTCATTTGTTTTTCGTTTTAATACATAGAAAATATCGTGCCAAAAATACTAATCATTTAGGGTTGAGATAGTTAGCATAAGGTAGCTTAGAAATATTCTTTGTTATTAAAACTGTTGTCCAATGATGAAGTGTGTCTGCCAACCGCTAGGTCCTACAGAGCCAGGCAGAAGATCAGAATCAAATCCATATCCAAAGTCAATTCCTAAAAGACCAAAAGCTGGCATAAATATACGCAAACCTAAACCGGCAGATCTTTTTAATTGAAACGGATTAAAATCATTAAAATTGCTGAAAGAGTTTCCTGCTTCTAAAAATCCTAGTCCATAAATAGATGCCGACGGCTTTAAAGTTATAGGATATCGAAGCTCCATAGAGAATTTATTGTAGATAATTCCTCCTTCTTGTTGTCCAGAAATTGGATCTACTGGAGTTACAGATTGGTTTTCATAGCCTCTTAATTGAACCGTTTCTCTACCGTCTAAGGTAAAGTTACCCAAGCCATCTCCCCCAACAAAATAACGTTCAAAAGGCACATTGCCTATATCATTGTTATAATGTCCTAAGAAACCAAATTCTGCATTGGAACGCAATACAAAATCTCCGGTAAGGGTGGTATACCAATCTCCTTTAAAACTTGCTTTATAAAATTCTAACCACTTAAACCTATCTTCCTCAATTTCTTCCAAACGCGTTTGCTCAAAAGCACTTAATGCTCTAGTACTACGTATGTCTTGCAATTCTTCACTTTCTGCTTTCAAGGCTTTGTGGTCTTTATCCGAAAACAAAGAATAGGGCGGTGTAGCCTTTAGTTTTAACTGAAAACTAGAACCACCTCTTGGGAATATCTTTCCACCATCTAATGACTCCCTAGAAATACCAAAGGTGTATGAAAACGAATTCGCTGATCCATTACCGAAATTAAATAATCCGATATTGTAGTTTTTAAAGTCGTACAATTGGTACGCTAATGAATGTGATGCTACAAAGTAATCATCTGGCCATTGCAGTCTTTTTGCCATCCCCACAGAAATACTAGATATAGAAAATTGTCTATCCTTATCTATATCTGCCGTTTGATAATCATAAGAAAATTGCTGCGTTCTAGACAAAGACATATTAAACTGTACTGGTTTCTTACCCCCTAACCAAGGTTCTGAGAAATTTAAACTGTACACTCTATACGTTCTACTCGCCTGTAATCGCAAGGCAAATGTTTGCCCGTCTCCCATAGGAACAGGTCTGTAAGCTTCCTTATTAAATATATTGTTCAAGGAGAAGTTACTAAAAGACAAGCCCAAAGTACCAATAAAACCACCACCTCCGT
Organism: Cellulophaga sp. F20128; assembly: GCF_023015805.1. Taxonomy (GTDB): domain Bacteria; phylum Bacteroidota; class Bacteroidia; order Flavobacteriales; family Flavobacteriaceae; genus Cellulophaga. Next base: position 45,422 of record NZ_JALKBA010000002.1, on the reverse strand, counting down.
AGCCCCCTTGCAATTCTATCTGACTAGAACCCGCTTCTAACACACTGTAGTTAATATCTACCGTACCCGCATCTGGATTAGGGTTTATCACATCTGGTGTAATGCTTTCTGCATCAAAAAATCCTAAAGCACCCAATTCTCTAATACTTCTAATAATATCTGCCTTATTGTATTTTTGACCTGGACGAGTTCTTAATTCTCTAAAGATTACATGGTCATTGGTCTTATCATTACCACTTACAGTGACGTGATCTAAAAAGGTTTCTTTTCCTTCTATGATTCGAATCTCAAAATTAATAGTATCGTTTTCAGCAGAAATCTCCACGGGATTAATACTAGAAAACATATATCCAAAATTCTGATACAAACTAGCTATATCATTTGGTTGTGGCTTGGTATTATCCTCTATTCTTTCTTTCAATAACACCCCATTGTAAACATCGCCTTTTTTAATTCCTAAAGCTCTCTCTAAAAAACGGTCTGGATATACTGTATTTCCAACAAACTCAATATCACCAAAGTAATATTTATTACCCTCTTCTACTTTTATTTTTAAATTGATAGTCTTATCGTTCACCTTAGTTATGGTATCAGACACAATTCTCGCATCTCGGTACCCGTTTTCTGCGTAAGTTGCTATCAATGATGTAAGATCTGCTTGGTAATCTTCTTCTATAAACTTGGAACGTTTTAAGAGACGGTAGAATTTTTTCTTCTTTGTTTTCTTTAAAGATTTGCGAAGTTTTTTTGAAGACAATTGTTCATTCCCTTCAAAGGCAATTTCATTAATCTTAACTTTTTCACCTTTTTTAATATTAACTACCATCTTCTGCGCATTAGTTTCAGAAGTGTCTTTTGCAGTGGCTATAGTAACTCTAGTATTTAGAAAACCTTTTTTCTTGTATTTATTCTGTAAGTAGTTTTCAGTGTTATTGATAAGACTCTGGGTTATCTTCTTTCCCTTTTTAAGATCCGTATCATCAATAATTTCAGCGACCTTTCCTTTTTTAACTCCATACACAGTAACATCTGTTAAGGTAGGACGTTCAATAATATTCAGTTCTAAAAAAACTTCATCTCCTTTTATATCCACCAGGTCAAAACTAATATCACTAAACAGCTCCAAGCCCCAAAGTTTATTAATTATGGCACTAATCTCTTCTCCGGGTAGTGTAATGGGTTGCCCCACACGTAAACCTGTATACGTTTTTACTGTTTGCTCATTAAAGCTTTCCAGGCCTGTTACTTCCAAACCTCCTAAAATATACTTTTTACCGTCTTCATAAGACGTTACTTGCCCAAGGGCAGTAAGGCTGGTAAATAATAAAAGGATGGTAATAATTGAACCAAAAGAAATGGCTCTCTTGGCATTGTTAGTTGAGTTGTTCGCTAGTTTTTCCAAATCTTCTTTCTCTGTTCTGATAATTCTTAATTGCATCTACCAAATGATGTTCTTTAAAGTCTGGCCAAAGAACATCTGTAAAGTACAGCTCTGCATATGCTATTTGCCACAATAAGAAGTTGCTTATCCTATGCTCACCGCTAGTTCTAATAAGCAAATCTACGTCTGGCAAATTTTGCGTGTAAAGATGGTTATTAATAATGGTTTCGTCAATATTTTCAGGAGAAATTATATTATTTTTAACTTTGATGCTAATTTGCTGAATGGCTGTTTTAAGCTCTTCTCTGGAACCATAGCTCAAGGCCAATGTCAGTGTCATACCAGTATTTGCTGCTGTTATTGCCATTACATTCCTTAACTCCGCACCTGCTTTTGTAGGCAGAGAATCTAAATTCCCAATGGCATTAAGTTTTATGTTGTTTTTGTTAAGAGTTTTAACTTCTTTCTTTAATGAGGACACCAAAATACGCATCAAAGTATCCACTTCTAGCTTTGGTCTATTCCAATTTTCTGTAGAAAAAGTATATAAAGTGAGGTAACCAATTCCAAGTTTGGCGCAATTTTCAACAGTTCTTCGCACTGTTTTTACACCATTTTCATGCCCAAAGATGCGTAATTTTCCTTTTTGTTTTGCCCATCTACCATTGCCATCCATGATAATAGCCAAATGGTTGGGCAGTTTTTCTGTACTTAAATCTTCTATTGTATTCATAAAATTTTTTACTCAAAACAATCTCTACATGGCTTTCTGCCAAAAGTATACGTTAGTGTAAAACCAGAAAAAACATACCAATCATCACTAAAAATATTGCCAAATTTAGGGTTTATTTGTACAGCAACGTTTGATTTTTCAGGATTGCTAGCATCCAAATTATCTGTAAAAGTATACCTCGCACCTATTTCGGCACCTAATATAAAGAAATGATTTAACCTATACTTAAGACCAACTGTCATTGGAATAGCAAATGCACCATCACGCTGGTCTAAATCTTGTAAAAAACCGACTTCAAAATAATTGTAATCGTACCTAAAGTACGTTATTCCGGTGTATAAATAGGGTGTAAATGCCGGTCCTAGTCGGTGTAAGTTATATTCTGTAAAGTTCACTTCTAGTCCGCCTGAGAATTCAGTAACGGTATTCTCCATTATCAATTCTCGTTTTTGCCTAGAAGCCAAACCCGATTTTAAATCGTCTGCTACAAATTTTCCATGCATAACACTAGCGCGCCATGCGTATCGTTTACTTTTATTCCATTTAAAAATACCCCCGTAGGCAAACCCACTAGGCATTATAAAATCTGTTCTCCCTACATCACCAATGTTATTTAACCCTCCCGCAAGCACACCAACCTCAAAGGTTTGCGCATTGGAAACACCAAAAAATAAAAGCAATAGAATTACACTAAATATTCTCATAAAATTTAAAAGTTTGCAACTATAATAATGATAGGATTTTGCAATACCTTAATTACTACACCTCTGTTCTCCCTTTGAATAACAGTTTTAAAGGCCATTTATTGTTTTAAAAACAATTAATTACGTCGGTCTTCTCCCCACAGTAATTTATTGCGAAGTGTTTTTAAAAAGCTCTCTGAAGTATATTCTATCATTTTTATGGTGAAATTGGCCTTTTTCACTGTTATTTCATGTCCGTTTTCTAAGGTAGCAATTCTAGAATCTAAAGACACTAAATGAAACTTCTCTCTCCCCGAAACTTTTAATTTAACTACAGTGTCATCTGATACTACCAAAGGTCTGGCATTTAAATTATGTGGAGCTATTGGCGTTAATACCATCGATTTTGCTGTTGGCGTAATTACAGGGCCCCCACAACTTAAGGAATAACCAGTTGAACCTGTTGGAGTAGACACAATAAGTCCGTCTGCCCAGTACGAATTTAAATACTCATCATTTAAAAAGGTTTCTACAGTGATCATAGAAGTGGTATCTTTTCTGCTTACCGTAACTTCATTTAAAGCGAAATTCAGTTTTCCAAATTCAGGGATTCCTTTAGCAGAGTTCACCTCTACCAAACTCCTATCTACAATGGTATACGCCCCTGCAACAAATTCCTGTACAACCTTTCTAACATCTTCTTTTTTAAAGGTAGACAAGAATCCTAACCTACCGGTATTCACACCCACTATAGGTATATTTAAATCCCTTACATAGGTAATTGCCCTTAAAATTGTACCGTCACCCCCAAAACTCACAAACATATCAAAAGAACCATCCAAGCCTTCAGATTCGGTAAAAACAGGGAATTTTAACAAGGTATGTGAACTATTTACAAAGGCATAAAAATCGGCCTCAAAAAAAACTTCTGCCTGGTGTTGCTGTAATTCATCTAACAACTCTAAAACATAAGCAGCCGCTTCCTTATTGTAGGCTTGTCCGTAAATGGCAACTTTCATACGTTTAAGTATTTGTCTAAATATTTAGAACGCTCTTTTAAATCTTCTAAAAAAAGATCATCTTCATTACCGTACAAAATACTGTAATTATAGCGCCTAAAAGATTGTGTAATTTCGTTTAAATTTTCGGTAGTTATTTTTAAGGTAATCTCTACAATATCATTGGTAATATCAGTTATTAACGCACCGTATAATTTGGCGTTATTACTTTCTACTATTTGAGAAATCTCACTAAAAGAGTAGTCTTTAACACCCTTTGAAACCACCAATATACCACCGGGCTCCGTAAAAAATGGAGTATTTATAAAAACACTGACAATATCTGTTAATCCATAATACCCCATAACGGCATCATCCTTATCTAAAACAGGTATTAAATTCGCGTCATTTTTTGCAAAAACCTCCAAAACATCCAACCATAAAGTTTCTTCCCGAACAAAAAAAGCTTCCAAGACAAATCTGTAGTCTTCTATTTTTTTTTCTTTTTCAAAGGTTTCAAAATCATTTTCAGAAAGCATTCCTAAGAGCTTGTTATGTTCCATAACAGCCACATGGGAGAAAGTAGTTGTTTTAAAAAAACGAATTACTTTTTCCATTTCATCTTCTATTGCAAAGATGGGAATTGTAGTTAATATGTGTGCTTGTATTTGCATAGCTTTAATAATAACGCAAATTAATAATAAAAATTTCTACAGACCTTATAATTTAGTTTGCTTTTGCCATAAATTAAAAATCCTTACAAAAGTAACTACAAAACCTATGCCTTATTTGTATTTTTGCAATTGATTAAAATTCTAAAAATGACAAAACTTAGCGTTAATATTAATAAAATAGCCACTTTAAGAAACTCTAGAGGAGGCAACATACCTAACCTTTGTAAAGTAGCCACTGATATAGAAGGTTTTGGTGCCCAAGGTATAACAATACACCCTAGGCCCGATGAGCGTCATATAAAATACCAAGATGCACGCGATTTAAAAAAAATTGTAACTACTGAATTCAATATAGAAGGCAATCCCATTCAAAAGTTCATAGATTTAGTTTTAGAGGTGCAACCTACACAGGTTACTTTGGTGCCAGATGCTGTTAATGCCATTACCTCCAACGCGGGATGGGATACTCTAAAACACAGTGAATTTTTAAAAGAAGTGATTGCTACCTTTAAAGCAAATAATATAAGAACTTCCATTTTTGTAAATGCCGACTTAAAAATGATTGAAGGTGCAGCAGAAACGGGTACAGAGCGTATAGAACTGTATACCGAAAGTTATGCCGATGCATATGCCATAGGTGACAAAAACGGTGTTCTCCCTTTTACCGAAGCCGCCAAACTAGCCTACCAATTAGGCATGGGAATAAATGCAGGCCACGATCTTAGCCTAGACAATATTCAATACTTTAAAGAAAATGTTCCCAACCTATTGGAGGTCTCCATTGGACACGCTTTAATAAGCGAATCCTTGTATTTAGGACTAGACAATGTCGTGAACATGTACCTTAATAAATTAAAATAATGCAAACACTACATTCCACCATACTTGGAGAAGGACAACCGTTGTTAATTCTACACGGATTTTTAGGAATGTCTGACAATTGGAAGTCTCTTGGACTAAAATATGCCGAGGCTGGCTTACAAGTGCATCTTATAGACCAGCGCAACCATGGTAAAAGCTTTCATGCTGCCGCCTTTAATTATGATATTCTTGCCAATGACATCAAAGAGTATATAGCCCAAAACCAATTAGAAAACTGTATTGTACTAGGACATTCTATGGGGGGCAAAACAGCCATGCAATTGGCCTGTAGCTATCCAGATTTGGTGAGCAAACTTCTCATTGCAGATATTGCTCCTAAGTATTACCCTGCACATCATCATGACATAATTAATGGCCTGCAAGCGTTAGACCTCAACACCATTACCTCTAGAACGGCAGCCAGCGAGGCGCTCTCTCGACATATAGCCAACAAAGGCGTACGGCAATTTTTACTAAAAAATCTTTACTGGATAGAAAAGGGCAAACTAGCATTTCGCTTTAATTTAGAGGTTTTAGCAGATCGCATGGAAGAAATAGGAGAAAATATAGGAGCTTCCGCCATCTACAACAAGCCAACACTTTTTCTAAGAGGTGATAAATCTGAATACATTTCGCCCCAAGATGAAGACCTAATTAAAAGACATTTTCCAAAGGCAACCATTACAACCATTTCTAATGCAGGACATTGGTTGCACGCAGAAAATCCCAAAGAATTCTTAGAAAAATCACTTATCTTTATAAAAAATTAACCTTAAATTACTGCTCTATGAATACTATTTTACGCGTTTTATTAAGTGCTATTGCCGTAGTTGTGCTAGCCAAAATTTTACCTGGTGTAGGTGTAGATAGCTATACCACTGCTATTATAGTCGCCGTAGTTTTAAGTATATTAAACTTCTTTATTAAACCCCTATTGGTCATCCTAACCCTGCCCGTAACTATCATAACCTTAGGCTTATTCTTATTGGTGATTAATGCTTGTATTATTCTATTAGCAGACTATTTTATAACAGGTTTTACGGTAGACGGACTGCTTTGGGCTATCCTATTTAGTGTATTATTATCCGTTTTTCAATCCCTATTATTTTCCATCTTAAAAAACGATAAGAAAAAATAAGGTACTCTTTTGTATTGCAACCACTTAAAAACTTGTAGAGGTAATTAAAATGTACTATTTTTGCATCCCATTTTATTTAAGTAAAATCAGATTCAAAAATGAATATTACAAAAGAGCAGATTGACGCATTAAATGCAGTTGTAAAAGTTGCCGTAACTAAGGAAGATTACCAAGACAAGGTGCAAGCTATTCTTAATGATTACAGAAAGCAGGCCAACATACCTGGTTTTAGAAAAGGACATGTACCTATGGGTCTTATTAAAAAGCAATATGGTAAAGCTGTTTTAGTAGACGAGGTAAACAAACTTATACAAGACAACCTTAACAAATACCTTACAGAGGAAAAATTAGATGTTCTTGGTAACCCATTGCCAAAACAAAAGGACGATTTTAATTGGGATTCAGAAAACCTAGATTTTGAATTTGAATTAGGTTTAGCTCCAGAATTTGAAGCTCCTATTAAATCTAAAAAAGCAATTACCTACTACAAAATAGTTGCTGATAAAAAAATGATAGACGAACAAGTAGACCGTATTGGAAAACAATATGGAAATCTTATTTCGAAAACTGAAGTTTCTAAAAAAGATGAAGTAACAGGCACCTTTACCAACGAAGCAGAGGAAATAGAGAACAAAACAACCATAGAGCTAGATAGCCTTAAAGCTAAAAAAGCCATTGACACCCTAATAGGTAAAAAAGTTGGTGATGTTGTTACCTTAAAAACAAAGGGACTCTTTAAAGAAGATTACCAATTGTCTAGCGCCTTAGGCTTGGCCGCTGATAAAGCTGCAGAAGTAGACACGGAAGTTAGCTTCACTATTGAAGAAATCAACGAACGTGAGGCTGCTGAAATGAACCAGGAGTTGTTTGACAAACTTTTTGGAGAAGAAAAAATAACGACCGTTAAAGAATTAAGAGCAAAAATAAAAGAAGATACAGAAAAGCAATTTGAGCAACAATCTGATCAGAAGTTATTGAATGACATTACGGAAAACTTTATTGAGAATACAAAGTTTGACCTACCGACACAGTTCTTAAAAAAATGGATTCAGATGACGGGTGAAAAGCCATTAACTGAAGAAGAGGCAAGTGCTGAATTTGAAAAATCGGAAAAGGGATTACGCTACCAACTAATTGAAGGTAAAATAATTCAAGAAAACAATATTCAAGTACAATTTGACGAATTAAAGGAATTTGCTAAAGGTTTTATTAAGTCTCAAATGGCACAATACGGTCAGTTAAATCCTGCTGAAGAAGAGCTAGATAATATCGCTGCCAGAATTATGTCTAATCAAGATGAAGTTAAGCGATTATCAGAGCAATTAATGAGTCAAAAATTATTGTCACTTTATAAAGAAAAAGCGAACCTTAAAGAAAAAGAGGTTACCTATGATAATTTTATCAAAGAAGTTTACGGAAAGTAAATGTTGCCCAACTAAAACATCTTCAATTTAAATAATTAAGCTGTTCAAAGTTAAAAACTACACATTCCGTTAATTTTAGTATAAAACTATACTTTTAGACTTTAAAAGCAGTTTATAGTTTAGGTCGCCACTAAAAAAAATAAGTATATTTACGGTGCCGAAAGTATATCTCTCGGCACTTTTTTATATTAAATTACCAAATATTACCATGGACTACGGAAAAGAATTTAAGAATTACGCTATAAATCATCAAGGGATCAACAGCATGTACTATGATAAAATCATGAGTACAATGTACCCTAGCAACATGACACCCAACATTATTGAAGAAAGACAACTAAATGCCATTGCAATGGATGTTTTCTCTAGATTAATGATGGATCGTATAATATTTTTAGGGACAGGAATAAATGACCAAGTTGCAAATATTGTACAGGCCCAGTTATTGTTTTTAGAAAGTGCGGATGCCAATAAGGACATCCAAATTTATATCAATTCTCCAGGAGGCAGTGTATATGCAGGCTTAGGCATCTACGATACAATGCAGTTTATTAAACCAGATGTTGCAACCATATGTACAGGTATTGCGGCTTCTATGGGTGCTGTTTTATTGTGTGCTGGTGAAAAAGGCAAGCGTAGTGGCCTAACCCACTCTCGCGTTATGATTCACCAACCCTTAGGTGGTGCTCAAGGACAAGCGAGTGATATTGAAATTACAGCAAGGGAAATATTAAAACTAAAAGACGAATTATATACAATTATATCCAACCATTCTGGGCAAACTTTTGACAAAGTTAGTCATGATAGTGATAGAGATTACTGGATGAAAGCTGATGAAGCACAAAAATATGGGATGATAGATGAAATTTTAGTTAGGGATAAAAAATAATTCCGACTAAAAACACATTGTATAAAAGATGAAGAGGTAGCGTTATGGCAAAGGAAAATTTAGAATGTTCTTTTTGTAAAAGAACCAAAGCTGAAACAAACATATTAATTGCTGGCGAGGGAGCGCATATTTGTGACCGCTGTATAGAACAAGCATACGGCATTGTAATAGAAGATAGCAAACAATCTAAAACAGATAGTTTATCTGCTGAATTGGTTCTAAAAAAACCCAAAGAAATAAAAGAGTTTTTAGACACATACATTATTGGTCAAGATCGCACAAAAAGAGTAATGTCTGTCGCAGTTTACAACCACTACAAAAGATTATTACAGCCTAAAAGCAGTGAGGACGAAATAGAGATCCAAAAAAGTAATATTATAATGGTTGGTCAAACCGGTACGGGTAAAACATTAATGGCTAAAACCATTGCCAAAATGTTAAATGTACCATTGGCCATTGTAGATGCTACCGTATTAACAGAAGCAGGTTATGTTGGAGAAGATGTAGAAAGCTTACTTACACGTTTATTGCAGGCTGCAGATTACAATTTAGAAAAGGCAGAACGCGGTATTGTTTTTATTGATGAGATTGATAAAATTGCTCGTAAAAGTGACAATCCTTCTATAACAAGAGATGTATCTGGTGAAGGTGTACAACAAGGTTTACTTAAATTGCTTGAAGGGACCGTTGTAAATGTACCGCCTAAAGGTGGAAGAAAACATCCCGATCAAAAATTTATTGAAGTAAACACCGAAAACATATTATTTATTGCTGGTGGTGCTTTTGATGGAATTGAACGCATGATTACGAAGCGTTTAAACATGCAAGCCGTTGGTTATAGCGCCTCAAAATTAGACGACACCCTAGACAACACTAATATTTTACAATACATTATTCCAAAAGACTTAAAAGACTTTGGTTTAATTCCAGAAATTATTGGTCGTTTACCCGTGTTAACACACATGAATCCATTGGATGAAAAAACCTTACGCGCCATCTTAACGGAACCTAAAAATGCCATTATAAAGCAGTATGAAAAGTTGTTTGCTATGGATGATATCAAATTCACCATTACCGAACAAGCACTAGACTATATGGTTCAAAAGGCAATTGAATACAAATTAGGAGCCAGAGGCTTGCGTTCTTTATGCGAAGCTATATTTACAGACGCTATGTTTGAGTTGCCAAGTAGCAACGAAAAAGAGTTTAGGGTAACCAAGCCATATGCGGAACAAAAACTATCGTACGAAACTATTAAAAAGCTAAAAGCCGTTTCATAACAAAACGGCTTTTACAATAATATATAAAAATATCCTGAGGGTACCTTAGGATATTTTTTTGTTTAAAACGCTAACCTTTTCTACCCTTGGCTGTGGTTTTTTGGCAATCACTTGCCCCAAAAGATCCTGACATACCTTTTGGATTATCTTTTGATCAGAATACATTTTGTGACCAAAATTCTCAATAATTTCTGGACGCACACCTATGGCTTCCGACCAATTTGAAGAGGGCTTATACAGGTCTTTACCACCATATAGCATTTGCACATTACAGTCTACCCGTTCCACCTCTTTTCTTAACCTAGTGGCAGAAACAGCATACAAAGACTTCATAGGAACCCCTTTAAGATTTGCTTTCCATGCAATGGTACCTCCAGTACTAAATGCTAAATAATGGGCTGGTTTTGTTTCCTTCTTAACTAAATTAGCAACCGCAGCATCTATGCCACCATTTACAAATTCTGAATGTATATTTTTCTCTGTATTAATAAGGATATCAATATTGGCCAATTGTTGAATATCATAATATTCAATGTCATAATACTGCTGTAAGTATGCCAAATATGAGGTTATCCACATTCCTTTTTTGGCGCCCCACATATCGGATAAAACAACTAATCTTTCTGAAGCCATATGCTTATGAATTTAACTTTGGTTAGGTATCTAACGCAATTTGAAGCATTTGCACCATAAAACCCAATTTATTTGTTCATCAGGGCCAATTCCTAGATAAAGCCCTCATAAATAGATTCTTCCTACAAAAAAGACACCTTAGAATAGATACCATTAAAACCATAAAACGGTAACACCACCCTAATTACTAAAAAAAATTAGAAATAGAGGGTAACAAAAATTATGCAGAATGGATATAAGGATGAATAACAAAAAAAACATTAGTATGAAAAATTTAAAATTAATAGCAATAGCTCTTATAGCACTATTTACAAGTTGTGATAATAATGATGATGCACAAACAAACATTACAATCCCTACAGATGGCTTTACCCATAATGGTCAATTTTTTGAAACGCCAAATATGTATTTGGAAATAAATGAAGATGACAGCGACAATGACAACATACCGGACAGTTATACTGTTTTCTTCAGCAACGGAAGAATGTTTGACAATGACGCCAATGTAAATGGATCTTCTGGTGATTATCTGTTTTCCTTAAACACAACAAATTTTGTGTTCTTACAAGTATATGCTTCAGAAAATCCAGATTTAACCGTTGCAGGTCCATTACCAGGCAATACGTACATCGTAAATAACACGGATGACTCACTACTTATTGAAAACGCACAAATTACCCCACTAAACCCTTCATACATTACTAATGGGATAGAATTTGGTATGGGAGATGAAAATTATGGCACCATTATTACACCAAACAACACAAACCCAACTATTACCTTAAACGAATTAAACATAGACAACAACACCCCCGCAAACAGTACGGTAGATATAGACTATACATTTACAGCTGCAAACGGCGATATTATTACGGGTCATTACTCTGGCACCTTTGGAGTAATACAAGATTAACAAAAGAAAGCCTATCATTTTAAATAAAATGATAGGCTTTCTTTATAAAATAGCACCTTATTCTACAACGTATAAAATACCAACTATTTTAGTTATTTAATAAAAGTAATTCCTCCAAATAGTTTCTAGTATTGGACAACCTCGGGATTTTATGTTGCCCACCTAATTTCCCTCTATTTTTTAACCAATCATAAAAAAGATCCTGTCTTGCAATGTGCACCTCCGGCATTTTTAGCGTACTGTTATTATAGCGTTTTGCTTCGTAATCTGAATTGAGTGACTTTAGTGCATTGTCTAAAAGTTCTGTAAAGTGAGCTATATCTTTTGGCTCTTTTCTAAATTCTATAATCCATTCATGCGCCCCTTTTTCCTTCCCCTTCATAAATATTGGAGCCACCGTATAATCTTTAATTTGCGCCCCGGTCTTCATACACACATTCTTTAGTGCCTCCTCTGTATTTTCTATGATAAGTTCCTCACCAAATACATTGATATGGTGTTTGGTACGTCCTGTAATTTTTATGCGGTAGGGACTTATAGAGGTGAACCGTACCGTATCTCCAATTTTATAGCGCCACAAGCCCGCATTCGTTGTAATGATTATAGCGTAATTTTTAAACAACTCCACATCCCACAAGGGCACCACCTTTTGGTCCTCGCTATCGTAGTGTTCCATAGGAATAAATTCATAAAAAATGCCGTAATCCAACATCAACAACAAATCATCTGCATTGTTCCTGTCTTGAATTGCAAAGAAACCTTCTGATGCATTATAAATCTCATAATAATTAAAGCGTTTTCTAGGCAACAAATTTTTATACTGTTCCTTATAAGGACTAAAACTAACACCCCCGTGAAAATAGACTTCTAAATTTTCCCATATTTCAAACAAATGCGTTTTTCCCGTTTGTTCCAACATATTGTTAAGCAGTACCAACATCCATGATGGAACTCCTGCCAAACTAGTTACATTTTCTAATTTACTTTCATTAATGATAGCATCTAGCTTGGTTTCCCACTCACTCATAAGCGAGACTTTATTACTAGGCGTACTACTTAGTTCTGCCCAAAAAGGCATATTATCTATTAAGATTGCAGATAGATCCCCAAAAAAGCTTCCATTGTCTTCATACAGCTCCTTACTACCCCCCAGGCGTAAACTTTTACCGGTAAACAACTGGGAATTTTCATTATTATTCAAATACAAACACAGCAAATCCTTTCCTGATTTATAATGACAATCTTCCAAGGCTTCTGTACTTACCGGAATAAATTTACTTTTTGCATTGGTTGTTCCACTACTTTTTGCAAACCATTTTATTGAAGTTGGCCAAAACAAATTTTGTTCTCCTTTTCTGGTTCGCTCAATAATAGGTTCTATTTCTTCATAACACAGAATTGGCACCCGTTCTGCAAAAGTCTCATAACTTGTAATGGAGGCAAAGTCATACTTTCGACCAATTTCAGTGTCTTTGGCAATACTCACCAACTTAAACAAAACCTCTTCTTGCACTTCTGCAGGATATTTTAAAAAAAGTTCTATTTGATGATACCGCTTTTTAAGCAACCAAGAGGCAATAGAATTCACAAACGGTATTGACATTTTTAGGTATCTTTATGCCGAAAAATATTCAGCGTTTATTTTTATAAAAATAGACTTTAGTTCGTTAATATTCAAATTGATTTTATGCAGTACGAAGGTGTTTTACAAAAAATGCAAACAGAAAACGGAAGCCCTATTCAATACTACTTGGTTTTTGAAAATGATTTCTTAAATGTAAATCAGATTATAAACAAATCCATAGTGCTAACCCTGTTAAAACACCAATGCCTTAACTGCAAGCTAGACAGACCAATATACAGGCAAGGCTTTTGTAAAACTTGTTTTTTTGAAATACCAACGGCTGGAGATTGGATCATGAGACCAGAATTAAGCAAGGCACATTTAGATCAAGAAGATCGGGATTTAGCCTATGAAAAAAAAGTGCAATTACAACCACATATTGTATATCTGGCTAATTCTAGCAACGTAAAAGTGGGTGTTACCCGCAAGGCACAGATACCAACGCGTTGGATAGACCAAGGAGCACACGAGGCTATTGAAATAGTTGAAGTCCCTAATCGTTATCTCGCGGGTATCACAGAAGTTGCCCTTAAGGACCATGTGGGCGACAAAACCAACTGGCGCAAAATGCTTACCAATACAGTAGATGATGAAAACCTTATAGCCTGGCGCAATAAACTAAGACCATTTATTCCAGAAGAAGCTGCACCCTATTTTATTGAAGACAACCAAGAAACACATTTGAATTTCCCTGTGACCCATTATCCAGAAAAAGTAAAAAGTCTTAATCTAGATAAAACGCCAGAATACAAAGGAGTTCTTACAGGTATTAAAGGCCAATACCTAATCTTTGCAGATAATACAGTATTTAATATAAGAAGCAACGAAGGTTACTACGTACGCTTAACTATTGCTTCGTAGTATCCTTCTCGGTTTCTTTTTTCTTTTTACCAAATAGGCCGCCTAATATTTCTTTAGCCACCTCTTTTTGAGTTTCCTTCTTTGCATTGGATGCAGAATCTTGTTTTACTGCTGTGGTATCCTTAGTTCCAAACAAGCCACTGGCTACCTCTTTAAAAACAGAATTTTTTTCGTCTTTTTTAGCCAAAGAATCGGTTTTTGATTTGTTTTTGTTGAGCAAATCACTAATTACACTGCTGGCCTTATCTTTTCCTTTGGCGATCAGTTTTTGTTTTTCAATCGCTACCAATTGGGTGGTCAAATTCTTAATGCCGCTTGTTAAGTCGGTCTTTACCTCTGGACTTGTAAAATCACCCCCAATAGTCGCGGTAATTGGAACAGTTAAATTTTCCAATTGCTTATCGTCTATTTTGGCAATAAGGGCATTTACATCAGCCCCCAAGTATTTAGCCGGTACTTCAATGGTTGCACTGTACGCCATTTTACGATCAAACGTATGACTCCCAGAGACATTCATAGCGATGTCACCGTAATGCAAAACAAAGGGTTTTACTGCTACCTTTCCATTATCAAAGGATAAGGCTGTTTTTAATCCGTTTAGGTTTAATTTTTCAGGCTTTAAGAAACTGAGTTTTTCTCCTAAGGCCGACATAAATTTTTGTTCTTTTGCATCCAATTCGGTCGACAATAACTCGGCTAATACCTTACCTGAAATAGTGGATAAGTCTGGTGTAAAATCATCCTTTAAATTCCCTGCAATTGTAATGTCTGAATTTAAATTCCCTCTAATAATTTTAGCTATGGGTGCCAAAACCTCTAACATTTCCAGTCCCTTAAGTGCTTGCCCAATATCAAATTGATGCATGCCGAGGTTCATGGCAAAAGTAGCCGTCTCATTTTTTGTAGATACCTCGCCATTAAACGCCATATCACCACCAAACAAGGCAGTTGTCATATTAGACAAGGTTGCTGTTTCATCTTGTATCCGCAAGCTACCTTTTACATCTTTAAGCGTTAAATTATCATACAATACGGTAGTTGCATTAGCCGTAATAGTTGCATCAATAAATGAGGGTATTTTTAATTTTTCCGTTGCTGAAGATTGTTTCTTTTCTGTACTTTGGGTTAAAGTTGATTCTGCCTCATCGACCATAAAATCGTTTAAGGAAAACGTATTCGAGTTTAGGACAAAATCTCCTTTTACCTTTTCGTCTTTAAACATAAACCCTAACAAATTGGTAATGGTTCCTTTAGCTGAAAAATCTGTTTTCCCCGTTTTCCCTTGAAAGTCGTTTAAAGAAACTGTTTTTGGATTAAAGGTTAAGGTCGTTGTTGTGATCTGTACCGGATTTTTTAGGTCAGTAGCGTTGTACTCAAAATCCCTAAGCCGCAAGGTACCGCTTGAACTTGTATTTTGATATTGCTCCTTTTCAATAGATGCCATATCAAAGGAAGTGGTAATATCTGCATCTAACAGCCCTTTTAAATTTAAATCTGTCGGCATTGGATAAGCCTGCGAAATATTTGCTAAGTTCATTTTTCCGTTGATATGCGCCTTCACCTTTGTATTGCCCATGAGGTCAACAATCTTAGCCGTAAGACTAAATTTATCTTCATCTATTCCAAAAGACAAACGTTCTATATCTACCGCAGTATCTTCTGTAATACCTGTTGTGTTACTTACAGTTGCATTTATGAAAATATTTTTTACAGATTTAGGTAAATCTGGGTATTTAAAAGATGCATTGGTAGAATTTAGTTGAATTGAAAATGTAGGTATATGCGTATCGTCTACGATTCCTTCAAACTTACCTTCTATGATAAAATCGCCACTGGTTGCGACATTCTCAATACTTTTTGAGTATTCTTCCGGCACTAACGCCAAAAAATTCTTAAACTCACTCTCCAAGGTTTTAAAGTTTATTGCTACTTCTTGGCTATCCTCATTCAGCTTTACAAATCCATCAAAAACAAGAGGCAACTTATTTACGGTTGCCGTATTTTTAAGAAAAGTAAACTTGCTCTCCTTTAAATCAATCCCGATGATGGCATCTAGACCTACCTTATTTTTGTTTAAATAATTGGTCCCTCCCATCCCAAAGGATACCAAAGCATTTGTTTTTGTGTCCAATTCTGATTTCTCCAAGGATAAATTCCCAGTACCTGAGTGCTGTACGTCGGTTAACAACAAAGACATTTCAGACACCACATCTGTATATTCAATAGTAGAATTTGTAATCTCATAAGACTCCATTGCCAAGGTAAAACTATTGCCATCAGCAGTTACATCAGCTGACGTAGTTTCCGTTTCTTTTGCAATATCATAGTTTGCATTTCCGTCTTCATCTACTTTCACCTTTAATACAGCGCCATCTACAGCCAAGCTTTTAATGCCAATTGGTTCACTGGCATCTTTAAAGAGTTCCTTGATAGACATATTTAGTGCAATAGTCTTGGCGGCAAAAAGTGTATCTCCTGCAAAAGGTGCCTTGTTCACTAATACCAAATCTTCAATTGTTACCTTGGCATTGGGAAAACTTGCAAGCAAACTAAGATCGGCATTTGCAAAATCTAAAGTTGCCTCAATATTATTATTTACTTTATTTTTAATTATCTTCTCTATTTTACCTTGTAAAAAAAATGGGATAGCGATGAGCAACCCAACAAATAACACTAGTAAAACACCAATAACCTTAAAAATTTTTCTTTTCATACAATCCTATTTAATACAACTTTCTCCCTTGTTTTTTCTCTTATTAACCTATTGCTTTTAACAACTAAACATACAACAGTATATAACTGCTTTTAGTATGAAACAAGTTTTATTTCTTGCCCCAATTGTAATTTAAATCGTTTCCGTAGTATATATACGAAAAAATACAGCAAAGGGGTGTCTAGAAATGCTATAATTATCTTAAAAATAAATCCACTAATTAACAAACCGGTAAATCTATCCCATGCAATTTCACCAAAGGAGCACAACAAAAAAACCACGGTAAACGTATCTACCAACTGCGAAGAAAAGGTAGAAAAATTATTCCGCAACCACAGGTGTTTTCCCTTGGTCAGTTTTTTCCAAAAATGATAAATCTGAATGTCTATAAATTGGGCTAATAAATACGCCACCATGGATGCAAAAACGGCAATAATAGTATTCCCAAACACGCTACTAAACATTGCATTACTAACCGGAGACCAAGCTGTTGCCGTTGTATAAGAGGCTACCAATACAATCAGCAATGAAAAGAAGGAAGCAAAAATACCGGCAACCACAATCTGATTGGCGCTCTTTTTTCCATAAATTTCAGAAATTAAATCGGTGATTAGGAAGGTTACGGGGTACGGAAGCACCCCTACCGAGATCTCAAACAAAGTAGCCCCAAAAATAGTTACATCGCCAAAAGGTTGCCAAATAAAGAACTTCTGAAAAATAAGATTGGAAACCACCAAAGAAGTTATAAATAAAGCGCCCAAATAAAGGTAAATTTTATAGGCCAGTTTTCTATCGGCAAAAGTCATCCTTGTCTTAAATTCATTTATTTGTTTCTCCATAATTCAAAGATAAATAAGTTATCCTTTTTTCTTTCCCTTACTAAAAAGATATTTAATTTTAAGATAGTGCCTTACCAACTATTTTATTTACTTTGTTTTTAAATGAAGAACAACACTACAACTGTTTACCTTTCTATAGGTAGCAATCTAGGGAACAAGCTAATTAATTTGCAAGAAGCTGTCTTTTTACTCAAGGAAAAGACAGGGGCTATTAGTGCTATTTCAAAAATATATAAGAGTGCCGCATGGGGATTTGAATCTGATGATTTTTTAAATGCCTGTATCGCAATCAACACCACCAAAACACCTCAAGAAGTACTAGCAACGGTCTTGGCTATAGAAACACAACTTGGCAGGGAGCGCTCTACAGAAAAAGGGTATCAGGCAAGAACCATTGATATTGATATTATCTATTACGGAAAGGAAATAATAGCAACTACAGATTTAATCATTCCGCACCCCAACTTACAAAAGCGACAATTTGTTTTACGCCCATTAACGGACATCGCTCCTCAATTTTATCATCCTATATTCAATAAAGATTCTAGAAACCTTTTGCAAGAATGCAAAGACAAAAGTACCTTGGAAAGAATAGAGCGGAAAATATATGCGAACAGAACACAATTGTTTTCTAAAGTACAGTTTCTCGCCATAGAAGGAAATATTGGTGCTGGTAAAACCACATTGGCTCACAAAATTTCTGAAGATTTTAATGCCAAGTTGGTTTTAGAGCGTTTTGCAGACAATCCCTTTTTACCAAAATTCTATGAAGACCAAAGCAGGTATGCTTTTCCCTTAGAAATGTCCTTCTTAGCAGACCGTTACCAGCAGTATACTGATGACACCTCTCAATTGGATCTTTTTAAAACCTTTATGGTGAGCGATTATGACATTTTTAAGTCGCTCATTTTCGCCAAAATAACCCTTCAGGATGAAGAGTTTAAATTGTACAGAAAGTTGTTCGACTTAATGTATAAAGAAGTAAAAAAACCGGACATCTACGTGTATTTGTATCAGAATACAGCGCGATTATTGGCGAACATTAAAAAACGTGGGCGTGATTATGAACAGGAAATACAAACCGATTATCTAGAAAAAATTAACAGTGGGTATTTAGATTTCATAAAAAGTTACCCCCAACAAAACACATTAATCATTGATGTTAGTGACTTGGATTTTGTAGATCACAAATCTGATTATGAACTAATTACAAAAAAAATAGAACAATTTATCCTTTGTTCCCTATAAAACAAAACGGTGTTTTAATTAACAATGATTTCACATTTTATTTGCACAAACCAAAACCTTTTACTTAATTGCACCCCTCTACAAAGAGAAATTAACTAACTCAAACTATATAATCGGTCCAACTTTGTTGGACCTTTTTTTTGTTCTCTACTTTCCAAAAATCAGTTAGGATTTTAATTTAGACCAAAGGTCCCATACAACCACACCGGCTGTTACAGCGATATTTAAGGAATGTTTGGTGCCGTATTGCGGAATCTCTACAACAACATCACTAGCGGTAACCACTTCTTGTAAAACACCTTTGACCTCATTGCCCAAAACCAAAGCATATTTTTTTGTTGCCGCTACCCTGAGGTCATTTAAAAAGGTAGCATTCTCTGCTTGTTCTATGGCGCAGACCGTATAACTTTCGGCTTGCAAACGCTTTACCAAAGCCAAGGTATCTTCTACATACTCCCAAGCAACACTTTCTGTTGCCCCCAAGGCTGTTTTTTGAATATCCTTATGTGGCGGCTTGGCCGTAATACCGCACAAATATATTTTTTCCACTAAAAAAGCGTCGGCTGTTCTAAATACCGATCCTATATTATTAAGACTTCTAATATTGTCTAACACGATAACGATTGGTGTTTTTTTCGCTGCCTTAAACGCTTCTACATCCAACCGGTCTAACTCGCTATTCTTTAATTTTCGCATTACAATTTTAACTATTCAATTTAAACTACAGTAAACTTATCCACAAATATCAACAAAGGTTTTTTAACCAAATAGAAAAACTTAAATTCGTTTTCATTACATTAGGATAAACTCAATTCAATTTCGCTGTGTCAAAGAAAAATACCCCAAAGAAGGTAACCCCTTTAATGAAACAATACAACGCCATCAAGACAAAATACCCTGATGCGTTGTTGCTATTTAGAGTGGGTGATTTTTATGAAACTTTTGGGGAAGATGCGGTAAAGGCCTCCAAAATTCTCGGGATTATTTGCACGCATAGAAACAATGGCGGAGAAAAAATTGAATTGGCTGGGTTTCCGCACCATTCGGTAAACACCTATTTACCCAAATTGGTAAAGGCAGGGCATCGCGTAGCTATTTGCGACCAATTGGAAGACCCAAAGCAAACCAAAACCATAGTAAAAAGAGGGGTTACCGAATTGGTAACTCCTGGGGTGGCCTTAAACGACGATATTCTTTCTGCCAAGACCAATAACTTTTTATGTGCTGTACATTTTGGCCGTAAAAAACTAGGAATTTCCTTTTTGGATATCTCTACCGGTGAATTTTTAACCTCCGAAGGCAACGACGAACAAATTGATAAATTACTTCAGAATTTTGCACCCAATGAGGTGCTGGTTTCTAAAGCGCATAAGAAAGAATTTTTAGAAATTTTTGGCAAACAATTCCATACTTTTTTTATTGAAGATTGGATTTTTCAAGAAGACTATGCAGAGGAAACACTAACCAAACATTTTAAAACTAGTACCTTAAAAGGATTTGGTGTAGCACATTTACAGCAAGGTATAATGGCATCTGGTGCAGTTTTGCATTATTTATCAGAAACACAACACCATCAATTACAACATATCAATACCTTACAACGTATTGCGGAAGAGGAATATATATGGATGGATAGGTTTACCATTAAAAACCTGGAACTCTATCATTCGTACAATCCCAATGCGGTGACGCTTTTAGACGTTATAGACAAAACTATATCACCTATGGGCGGGCGCTTATTAAAACGATGGCTGGCCTTACCGCTTAAAAATATTGAAACGATAAAGAAACGGCATCAGGTTGTCTCCTTTTTACAGGAAAACGAAACTACCCTACACAAATTGCAACATTCTATGAAGCAAATGGGAGATTTAGAGCGTTTAATTTCTAAGGTGGCTACTACAAAAATAACACCCAAGGAGGTCATTCAACTTAAAAACTCCCTTGAAGCTATACTCCCTGTAAAGCAATTAACAAGCAATAGCCCTAATTCGGCCGTAAAGGGTATCGGTGACCAATTAGAATCCTGTGATATGCTTCGTTCCAGAATAAAGGAAATGATTAGCGAGGATGCCCCGGTAAATATGCTAAAAGGCGAAACCATAGCCAAGGGTTTTTCTAATGAACTGGATGAGCTACGAGGCTTGGCATTTTCTGGCAAGGATTACCTCAACAAAATGCTAGCTAGGGAAACTGAAAAAACAGGAATAAGTTCTCTTAAAATAGCGGCAAACAACGTTTATGGCTACTATATAGAAGTGCGCAACACCCATAAAGATAAGGTGCCAGATACCTGGATCCGCAAGCAAACCTTGGTCAATGCAGAACGCTACATCACTGAGGAACTCAAAGAATACGAAAGCAAAATTCTAGGTGCAGAAGAACGCATACAAGCCCTAGAGAACCAACTCTTTACGCAATTGGTTCTTTGGATGCAGACCTATATTGCTCCTGTTCAAAACAACGCCCAACTCATAGCTCAGTTAGACTGCCTTTGTGGTTTTACGCAACTGGCAATAGACAACAATTACAAGGAACCAACCATGGATGACTCTACGGACTTGATCATCAAAAATGGAAGGCATCCTGTGATCGAAAAACAACTTCCTGTTGGAGAAGCCTATATTGCCAATGATGTTACCCTAAATCGGGAAGAACAGCAAATTATCATGATTACCGGTCCTAACATGAGTGGTAAGTCGGCTATTTTACGACAAACTGCTTTAATTGTACTTCTTGCTCAAATGGGAAGTTTTGTACCAGCAGAATCTGCTAAAATTGGTTGTGTAGATAAAATTTTTACACGGGTTGGCGCCAGCGATAATATTTCTATGGGTGAGTCTACTTTTATGGTAGAAATGAATGAAACAGCCTCTATCCTTAACAACCTTTCTGAGCGTAGTTTGGTATTATTGGATGAAATTGGCCGCGGCACAAGTACTTATGATGGTATTTCTATAGCCTGGGCCATTTCTGAGTATTTACATGAACATCCAGCCCGTGCAAAAACATTATTTGCCACCCACTATCATGAGCTCAATGAAATGACTACCACTTTTCCTCGGATTAAAAATTTCAATGTTTCTGTAAAAGAACTCAAAGACACGGTGCTTTTTCTACGTAAATTAACTGCAGGCGGCAGCCAGCATAGTTTTGGAATCCATGTGGCAAAAATGGCTGGTATGCCACAACAAGTAATTTCAAAAGCCAATAAAATTCTCAAAAAATTAGAGAAATCGCACTCCAGTGAAGAGTTAACTACCAAATTAAACGATGCTCAAAACGAGATGCAATTGAGCTTCTTTAATATGGATGATCCGCTCCTTGTAGAGCTCAAGGAAGAGATAATTCATTTGGATATTGACACGCTAACGCCTGTTGAGGCTTTAATGAAACTAAACGAGATAAAAAGATTGCTCTCTAAAACAAAAAAAGCAAGCTCCTAACCCACTCATTTTACGCAATTTGAACCCTCAGCAAGCCGTCAAAATAAAATTGTCTGCTTTTTTACTAAAAATTCCTTTGCTTTTTAGAGAATTGTATTAAATTTGCATCCGCATCTGAGTAAGATGCAACGTTCATTAAAACTTGCGAAAGTAGCTCAGGGGTAGAGCATCACCTTGCCAAGGTGGAGGTCGAGGGTTCGAATCCCTTTTTTCGCTCATGTATTGAGAAAAATGGTAATTGCAAACTAGTTGTTAAAAATTTTAATAGCCTTGTAGTTCCTCTGAAGTATCGGAGTCATTTTTCACTCAAAAAATTACCAATTGTCTGTTCCTAGTAACAGTCACGCTCGAGTGGTGGAATTGGTAGACACGTTGGACTTAAAATCCAATGGACATTAGTCCGTGCGGGTTCAAGTCCCGCCTCGAGTACAAAAACCCTTGTTAATCTTATGATTTTCAAGGGTTTTTTGTTTTCTTCTTCTTTTAAAAAGGTTTTATATTCGTTTTTTTTCTATTTTTAGTAGCTCACTTCCGTATTGCTTACGCAATACCGAATTGAACAACCACAACCAACCTTATTATGATGTCACTAAAAAGAAGCAACCAAGTGTTGATCAATTTCACTCCACTTCCCTTCTTATTAGACAAATTACCACGCTACAAAAAAATCAGTGCAATGCGTAAACTCAGCAGCCGCCTCTTACCTTAATATAGCACCCAATTAAAAGTACCCTATTTCAAAAAACCAAAAACCAAACTATTAAAAGATGAAAAAAATAATTATTTTAAATGTACTATTCTTCTTCATTCTATGTATTTCCAACGCCCAAGAATCAGTCGTCTCCATAGACGGTGAATTAAAAAAATGGCACAGAGTGACCCTTAGTTTTGCAGGCGAACAATTATCGGAATACGGAGAAGTAAATCCATTTTTAGACTATCGTTTAAATGTCACCTTTAAAAATAAAGACAAAACCTATGTGGTACCAGGATTTTATGCCGCAGATGGCAATGCAAGTGAAACCAGTGCAAAATCAGGGAACATTTGGAAAGTTAGGTTTACACCAGATACCACTGGAGAATGGACCTATGAAGTGTCTTTTAGAAAAGGCAACGCCATAGCTGTTAGCGATGATAAAAACGAAGGTGAGGCCGTACAATTTGATGGTAAAAAAGGAAACTTCACCATAGTAAAATCAGATAAAACAGGAAAAGATTTTAGAGCAAAAGGTCGTTTAAATTATACGGACCAAGGCTACCTTCAATTTGCAGAAACCAAAACGTATTTTATAAAGGGAGGTGCAGATAGCCCTGAAAACTTTCTAGGCTATTATGAGTTTGATCAAACTCCGCCATCACACAAATACAAACCCCATGCCCAAGATTGGAATTCTGATGATCCTTCTTGGCAAAATGGCAAAGGAAAAAACATCATAGGCGCTTTAAATTACCTCAGCTCAAAAGGTATGAATTCTGCTTATTTCTTAACAATGAACGTACAAGGTGACGGTAAGGATGTATGGCCGTGGACTGATATTAATGAACGCTACAGGTTTGACTGTAGTAAACTTGACCAGTGGGAAATTGTTTTTAATCATATGGACAAATTGGGCTTAATGCTACATATTGTAACCCAAGAAACCGAAAATGAAGTCTTGTTAGACATTGGACAATTGGGAGTTCAGCGCAAACTTTATTATCGGGAGTTAATAGCTCGTTTTTCGCATCATTTAGGAATTACATGGAATTTAGGGGAAGAAAACGGGCCTTTAAAATGGACGCCAAAAGGGCAATCTGATAAGGACAGGAAGGATATGGCCAAGTATCTAAAAACACATGACCCATACAAAAACTTTGTGGTATTGCACACGCACGCCCAGAGCAAAGACCAAGACTTATTTCTAGAACCTTTGTTAGGCTATGCCCATTTGGATGGCCCCTCAATGCAAACACATCATCCACATGAAGTACATGAAAGAACTTTAAAATGGATTAATGCCTCTAAAAAAACCGACAAGCGATGGATTGTATGTCAAGATGAAATTGGCCCTGCCTCTAAAGGGGTAGTCCCTGATTCAGATGACCCAGAACACAATGAGGTAAGACACCATACACTCTGGGGTAACTTAATGGCTGGCGGTGCTGGAGTAGAGTGGTATTTTGGATACAAATTGGCCCATAACGATTTAAATTGTGAAGACTGGAGATCGCGAGATATTCTTTGGAATCAAACGAGACATGCCTTAGATTTCTTTCAAACATACCTTCCTTTTACAAAAATGCATTCGGCAGATGACTTAACGGAAAACCCCGATGACTATGTGTTTGCTGAAAATGGCCATACCTATGCCGTTTACCTTCCCAAAGTACTAGAAACCAAAATTAACTTATATGGGACCTCTACTAAATTTACGGTAAAGTGGTACAATCCTAGAACAGGTGGGTCACTTCAAAATGGCACTGTAAAATGGGTAAAAGGAGGTGAAACAGTTTCTATTGGTTTTCCTCCCAACAGGGACAAGGATTGGGTTGCCTTGTTAACCACAAAAAGAAAAAATGTAGCAGAAGTAAAATCCATAAAAGCAATAACCTATAGTGCGGTGGTTGATTTTGACATAAACACCTCAAGTAAGGCTACATATTACAAAAATATTCCGCTTGGCTACAACGGAAACCCAAATTCTGCTTTAGCGATAAATGCAGCCGACAAAACCCAAAGAGATCAGTTTGCAAGTGCTCGTTTGGTATTTAAACACCCTAGTGGTTTGTATCATGGTGCCTTTATAACTATGGCCGAAAATGATGGGGAATCCGTTTATAAAATCCTTGTTAATGGAACTGAAATAAAACAATTTCAAAACCCAGAAACGACAGCAGATTATGAAAGAGTTAGACATACTATTGACCCTATATATTTACATAAAAATGACATTATAGAAGTAGTATCCAAAGCGGTAACCAATGGGAAAATTCCTGAAAACGATGAAACCGCCTGGGCTAGAGGAAGGTGGAGTCAGCTAGCATTTTCTCCAAGCCAAACAGCACTTAAGAGCAAACTTAAAAATGTTACACCTTTTACAGAGAAAAATGGCCTTTTAAATGTAGAGGCAGAAGCGTATCATCACAAAACAAACAATGGCGCTCCACGCGAATGGTATGTTCGCTCACAGAACAACAGCCTCCCTTTTGCGGCAGAAGATATTGAAAATCATTCTGAATCAGCCAGTGGTAATGGGTATATAGAAGCCTTACCAGACACTAGGGTTGCCCATACTGACAAGCTTATTGAAGGCGATAATTTTTATCCTATAGCAGGTTCAGGCGGTATTGTTTCTTATAAAATAAAAATTGAAAATCCAGGGATCTATTATGTATGGGGAAGGGCATTTTCAAGTGGCGGAGAAGATAATGGCTTACATGTTGGAGTGGATGAAGAATGGCCAGAAAGTGGTGCTAGAATGCAATGGTGTGTCGGAAAAAACCAATGGACATGGTCTTCAGCGCAGCGTGTTCCTGAAAAGCATTGTGGCATACCACAAACCATTACTCTTAATTTTAAAAATAAAGGTGAATATATCATTTCTTTTTCCATGCGGGAAGATGGCTTTGAATTGGATCAATGGACCTTGGCAAAGGATAAAAATTTTATTCCAGAATAGATACCGTTACAGCAAAGTCATGCTTGTTTATTTTATGCTTTTAAAGGTTTTCCACACCTACTATATGCGATTTTTTTCTTAATTTTAATACAGAACTTACTTATCGGACTGTTGCCCATCACCTAAGTTATGTAGGCCTAAAAAATTGTAGCCATATGTCATTAAAAAGAAACAATTACGTAGATTTTCATTGTCACGCTGCTATGAAACCGTACGGAAAAAGCTATAACTACAAAACTATTGGCCGCAACAATCCCAGAAGAAACAGATCTAGTAGTATTTGGAAATACAATCCGCCTTCTATAGTAGACAAACTTATTAATTACCTCATCCATTTAACCAAATTTTCGCAAGCTAATTTTACGAGCTTAGCTAAAGGAGGTGTTAGTGTTGTTTGTGTCTCCCTCTACCCACTTGAGAAATGGTTTTTTGAAAATAAAATTAAATCGGAATTCATCAAGGATATTTCGGCCAACTTTGCCACAGGGGTTGGTAAAAAAAGAGTAGACCATATACAAGGCATCAAAGATTACTTTAAAGACCTTGAAATGGAATATGATTTCTACAAACAGCTCGATGATACGATCATTACCCTACCGGAAGGAAAATTTAAATACAAGCTGGTTAAAAATTACGAAGAAATTGAATTGATACAGTATGCCAACCAAAATTCGACCCTCTCTACCATTTGTGTAATTCTCTCTATTGAAGGCATGCATGTATTAAACTCAAACCTCCCCAACCCTCCTCGTGAATCTGAAATTATTGCGAAGATAAATACTATGAAATCTTGGGAATCGCCTCTTTTCTTTGTTGCCATAGCACATCATTTTTGGAATCATTTGTGCGGACATGCCGAAAGCTTTACAAAACTGGTAAAAAAGAAGGTAGACCAATCTGAAGGTATCAACACTGGTTTTACCGATTTAGGAATAATGGTGGTGCATCAATTATTAAGCAATGCTAATGGCAGACGTATTTTTATCGACATTAAACACATGAGCGTTGCCTCTAGAAAACAGTATTATGACCTCCTAGAAAATACAGCAGACTATAGAAATGTACCTATTATTGTAAGTCATGGTGCAGCCAATGGCCATGCTTCTGTAGGCAACAAAACCGCTGAAGGTTCTAAAGTGGCAAAAAAATTAAAAACGGTCGACATTAATTTCTACGATGATGAAATTATTAGAATCGCAAAAAGTAAAGGCATATTTGGATTGCAATTGGACGAAAGGAGAATAGCGAGTAATACGACCATTAAAAATGTAAAACACGCTACAAAACGCTCTAAAATAATGCATTATCGGGCTGAATTGCTATGGTACCAAATACAACATATTGCAGAAATGCTAGACAGCAACGGCTTGTTTATTTGGGATTGTCTAGCACTGGGAACAGATTATGATGGTATTATAGATCCTTTAAACGGATTTTGGACTGCGGAAGAGCTTCCTTTTTTAGCAGATTTCCTAGAGCGCCACGCCTACAATTACAGAGCAACCAACAGCTTTAACCTGCCAGAAAACAATATTGACGCCGACGAGATAGTAACACGGATTATGTCTACAAACGGGCATCAGTTTCTAGAACGATTTTTTAGATAAAAAAATCGTTCCGAAAACCAACAGAGACTTGAGGATGAATTTTTAGATAGAGCTACCGCAATTAAAGTAATAAATTAGCGGTTGGGTGGCTTTAAAAATTCGGAAAATCATAATTAGCAACCCATTTTTTATACAATGTTTTATTCTTAAAACAATATTAAGAGCATTAAGAATGCTGATTTGCTACTAAATTTATACTTTAGCAACTCTTTTATTCAAACACCATATTTATGACACACTTTTTTAAACGTATTCAATGCTCAGTACTAACCATTCTTGGCGCCGCGATATTCTTGGTTGGCTGTTCTTCTTCAAAAAATGCAAAGTGGGAACAACTATTTAACGGCAAGGATTTAAAAGATTGGGAAATAAAAATCACCAATCACGCTTTAAACGAAAATTTTGCGAACACTTTTCAGGTAAACGATGGTAATATTGAAGTACGCTATGATGGCTATGACGCTTTTGATCAGCAATTTGGACATCTATTTTACAACAAACCGTATTCTACGTACCTCTTTGCTACCGAATACCGTTTTGTTGGAGACCAAGTAAAAGGCGGACCAGGTTGGGCGTATAGAAATAGTGGTATTATGATTCACGGGCAAGATCCAAGCACCATGACTTTAGATCAGGATTTCCCCAATTCTATAGAAGTACAACTTTTGGGTGGTGATGGTACTAACCCTAGATCTACAGCCAACCTATGTACACCTGGCACACAATATGTTTTGGATGGTAATATTGTAAAACAACATTGTGCAAACTCTAGTTCTAAAACGTATCACGGCGAACAATGGGTACGTGTAGAAGTTTTAGCCATTAGAGATTCATTAATTGTACACTACGTTAACGGAGAAGAGGTAATGCGCTACAACAAGCCCCAATTAGATCCTATAAACGGAGCAAAAGAAGGACAGTTACTTACGGGAGGTTCTATTTCCTTACAAAGCGAGAGTCACCCAGTAGATTTTAGAAAAGTAGAGATCGTTAACCTAGAAAAATATGCAGACGACCCTAAAAAATTAAAAGAGGTCGTAGACCAATTACTGGCTGAAAAGCGCGTAGCAAAACAGGAATAAGAACAAAAATACAGTTACCCCTACTTTATAATAAGGCATATATCAAGTAGTTAAAGATGTTTTTTCTTATATTTATAGTTCAACTATATCTTATGAAAAAACATCTTTTTGCATTGGTTATTTTACTCCTAGTATGTAGCAGTTGCGCTACAGATGTTCCCAAAGAAATTACAAAGGATTACTTTATGAGTAATCTTGCAAACCCCGTTTCCATTACAAAAGCAGAGATTGTAAACAATACTACGGTTACTTTATACGCGACTTCACCAGATGAAGTCTATTCTATTGCTATAGCTAAAAATGATGATTTAAGTAGCATTATAGAATATTTGAAAATAAATCATATTCCCTTTACGCAGAAAAGCAAGGTTAAGACAACCAAACACAGTTCCCTTCCCTTGGCAAGCCTGATGTTGGTCTTTGTAACTCCCTTCCTGTATTTTATGTATGCCTTGATCCTATTCTTTGTTTTAAAAAATATTGTTCGCAAGGAATTTCAGCCCGAAACAGATAAAATCGTCTGGGTTATCATTGTGCTCTTTGCTCCGTTTATTGGGTTTCTGTTGTATTACTTCTACGGTAGAAAAACAAACAAATAACTGCAAAGTCGGGAGCTACGTTCCTAAAACCTTTTGATTGTATTTATGGTATATACAATCCCTAAAGATACGCTAGTCCATGCTTGGTCCTCCAATTGTATGCCGGTATAAGATAGATTCACTTCGGTGTGTTCGCTCATTAAAAACCCCAACTGCGGTCTGTAGTACAAGCCACCTTCATTACCATCATTTAAGCCAAAGCCTTGGCCTATATCACCGCCAAATGAAAACGTATCAGAGGCCCAAAAACGAATAGAAGCGGCTGCTTTTAAAAACTGAATGCTCGGCAAATCGTTGACAATAGTACCGGTATGGTACTTTTCTGCAAACCCGTGAATATAACCCCCGGATACACCTACATCTACTACTTCGCCCAAGGCCCACATATGACCCAGGTCTACCCCTACCATTAAACTCACATCATCTGTAAAATCACCGAGCGGTATACCACCTTGAATTCCAATTTTTGCGCCCTCTTGCGCAAATACACTTGTTGCTGCTACTAGAAAAACTAAAGCAAGTACTCGTTTTTTCATTTTGTTTTGTTTTATACGTAATCCTGTCAAAGCTAAAACCTTATCTAAAACAGCAACTATTTATGTTGCAAAACAATACTAAAAAGTGGTAGAATGCATGTTTTACCGTGCTTACTTGTTTTTAACCCTTGTTTTTTTGATATGTTGAAGTACCCAATCCAGTTCTGGATCAAGGTGTTGGATCCTATCTTGATGCGTGGGAACAATAGGTACATCGGGCTGTACCCCATAGCCCTCTATTTCTGTTTTAAAGGGGGTTTCTAATACCATCATCCCAAAGTAGAAGTCTAGTTTAGAATTTGGCAAGGTTACCACCTTGGTCTGTCCGGCTACCGTACTATTATAAGCACCACCACTTTCTTCACCCACAACCAACGCACGGTTGGTGGCTTGCAAATAATTAGTCAGTACAGAAGATGCGGAAAAAGAATAACCATTAATTAAAACGTATACCGACCCACTAAAATGCAAATCTTTGGCAGGCTTTAGCTTAGCCTCTTTAAATCGATATACTTTTTTACCCTCCTTTTTGTGGGTTTTGAGAATATCGCGCACAAAAAGGGCAGGTACAAACAAGCTTCTAAAAAGGGTGTTGCTCACAGAAGTACTGCCAGACATGAATGATTTTACTGTAGGAAAGCTTGTCTTTATCTCTCCTTCTTGTATAAACTGAAACGGTGTATCGGTAAGGTAGGAATACAAGGTATGAATTTCGGATAGCCGACCACCGCCATTGTTTCGCAAATCTAAAATAAGGTTATTTGCTTGGGCAGAATCTATTTTTTTAAAAGCTTCTTCATAAAAGTCTTTATAATTGCCATAGGTAAAACTGCGGATTTGCATATAGGCAACAGGCTCCTCTTCTCCTATAAAATCTAAATTCCGATGGTAATACTTCTTGGCTTTAATATAACCATACTTATCCTCTTCTTTTAATTTTTTCTTCCGCTCCCTTTTAGCGAGCACTCGTTCCTCCTTGCTCAGCTTTCTGGGTTTTTCAATTGTTGCAGAATCCTTTTGTTCCTTTTCAAAACGGGTAGAATCTTTGAGAATTCTCCGAAATACTTTGGTATACACACTATCTGCAGCAGAAAAGGTAACCGCCAAACTGTCTAGATACCCCTTATCCGCATAGTAATACTTCGCAAAATTGCGGGCTACCTTTTTATCATAAAAGGTGGTATTGTAACCGTCTGATGCAAAATAGCGCTTGTACTCTTCTACGAGCTTACCTACAGGTTCACCACCTACTTTTAGAAGCTTACTCCCTACAAGGGTACTATCTTCACCCAAGGTACTTTCTACCCATAAGTTATGGTCTAGGTGTTCAAAATTTAGGGAATGAAACTCAAACTTCTTTTTGCTTAATTCTTTGCGTTCCTTTTTGGTGAATTTTTGCATGGGCGGAATTACACCTGCGTGCCCTTGGCGCACCTCAGCCACAACCGAGGCCAAGCGTTTATAAAACTGCCTACTGTTTAGTGGCGTAGTAATGCTCATTTTTAAATCACGAAACTTAGCATCGAGCTCTTCCTTAGAAATATAGGTGTACAAACGCGGGTGTAGGCGTTGTAATTTCCGATAGACGATGTCTACGTCTTTCTGTAAGGCTTCTGGGGTATGAGCATTGTTAATTTGCGCATTATAGCGATCTACACTGGCGCAAGACAGCAACAAAAAAGATGTAAAAAGGCCGACGTATAATTTTCTCAAAACAGCAGTGTTGTTTTAGTGATTCTTTAGTAAAGATAATACTCTCTTGGCTGAACCTAAAACTGTACATCCGTTCCGTTACAACAAATAGGGAACTCCCTATAATTTTTAACAAAGGATTGTTTCAATTTTGTACCTTTAATCTTCTATGAAGAAAAAGCTTGTTATATCTAGTCTCGTTTTTATTGTAGTCCCTCTATTATTGGTGTTTTGTTGCAATAGCATTATTAAACTAGCTACGGCTAAAAAAACATACAATGCGGTTACTGAAATTCCGTACAATAGGGTTGGTTTGGTGTTGGGTACATCGAACCGACTTACCAACGGACAACCCAATTTGTATTACTCCTACAGAATAAATGCGACGCTTGAATTGTACAAGGCACAAAAAATAAATTATGTATTGGTCAGTGGTGATAATGGCAGCATTTATTACAACGAACCAAATACCATTAAAAAGGATTTAATGAAAGGCGGTATTCCGGCAGACAAAATATTTTTGGATTATGCGGGCTTTAGAACGCTAGATTCTATGGTGAGAGCACATGCTATTTTTGGCTTGGACAGCGTTACGGTTATCTCACAACAATTCCACAACGAACGGGCCATATTTTTGGCCGAAAAGAAAGGCATGACAGCCATTGGATACAACGCAAATGACATTACAGGAAAAGGGGGATTAAAAGTACAAACCAGAGAGTATTTGGCCCGTGTCAAGGTTTTTATAGATCTTATTTTTAAAACGAAACCCAAGTTTTTTGGGGAGAAAATAACCATAGTCTAACAAAAAGTATTGTAGTTATGCAGTGATGAAAAATAAAAAAACCAAGAACCAAACCACTATCTATGTTACCCTTTAAATCCCTCCTTAAAAACCTGGGTCCTGGGCTGCTTTTTGCCAGTATGGCCATTGGCACCTCCCATCTTGTATTATCTACCCGAGCCGGGGCGCAATACGGCTGGCTTATGGTGATTCCTATTCTCCTGGCCAATATTTTAAAATATCCATTTTTCGAATTTGGCATTCGGTATACCAACGCTACTAGCAAAACACTTATAGAAGGCTATTTAAACCGCGGTAGGGGCTATCTGTGGTTTTACGCTATTATCACGCTTATTTCTACCTTTACCATACTAGCGGCCCTGTATTTGGTTACCTCTGGTTTGTTGATAAATCTGTTTCAGCTTTCACAGATTCCCATTGGTTGGGTTGCCTTGGGTTTGTTTGCGTTTATTTCTATTTTACTTATTGTAGGGCGCTACCTCCTTCTTGAAAAATCTTTAAAAATAATTGTTTCCGTTTTGTTTGTAGCCTTGGTAGTCACTACCACTGTGGTATTGTACAACGGACAAGTTACCCAAGCCGCTAACTTTACACCCCTCCCTTTTTTTGATAGTGTGGGTGTTTTATTTATCATTGGTTTGGTAGGTTGGATGCCAACAGCGGTAGAAACCTCAAGCTGGTTGAGCCTATGGACTATTGAAAAACAAAAGCTCACCATCGAAAAACCTCTCCTTAAAGATGCCTTGTTTGAGTTTAATCTGGGCTATGTGCTCACCGGAATCTTAGCCATTTTGTTCCTTGTCATCGGTTGGTTTTCACTCTATGGCACTGGCACGGCTATGAGTAGTAGTGCGGTAGGTTTTGCAGACCAACTCATTACCCTCTTTACCGTAAATATTGGAGAATGGACCACTGTTTTTGTGGCCACAGCCGCCTTTGCCACCATGTTTAGTTCATGCATGACCGCCCATGATGCCATTGCCAGGGTTAGTTTGGATGTCCTTGAAAAATTGAGTAGCAAAACCACCGTTCGCAACCCACCAAAGAAATCTTATTTTACAATCACTGTACTGCTTTTAGCTGCCATTAATTTAGGGGTCATCATCTTTTTCAATGCCAATATGGGCAAGGTGGTAGCCTTGGCAACTACGGTTTCTTTTCTAGTGGCTCCCATAGTTGGATATATGAACCTTAAAAATGTCATGAGTACAGATATGCCCGCTGCTGCCCGCCCTAAAAAAGGACTGCAATTTTTAACCTATGCCGGCATCGTATTTTTAAGCTTGTTTGCGCTCTATTATGCATGGGTGGCCTATCTCTAGGGATTCAATTATAATTAATAGTATTTATCACGTTGGTTTTGTTGGTAAACTGACGGCAATTGTAGGTATATATGTTTTCTATATTATTTTTCAATCAGTTTGCTTTTTAATGCAATATTTGTCAATACTATAATTATAAAAGAAAAAATACCACCAAATATTTGGCCATAAATAGTCACTCTTAATCCAGAGTCAAATCGAGCTAACCATGTACCAGCTTCATTACTTCCAACTTTTTCATTCCAAGCAAGAATTACTCCTAGTAGGAATAAAAAAATGAGCATACTCAGGTAAAAAATAACCGATTTATATATCCAATTTTTTTTATAATTCAAAATCGGATATTGAAAATAAATTATTGGGATTGCGATTACTATTGATATTCCAAAAAAATTAAAAGGATAATCATTACCTGTCCCATTCATAAATTGAAGTAATACAAAACTTAAGACCATAACCAACCCTAAATTAATCAGATAGAATTTTAATCTTTTATTCATTTTATAGTTTCTAATTTGTATTTCTTAAATGAACGTTAACACACAACTGTATTCTAGGAATCAATCTGGATAAACGAAATGAGCTTAGTATAAGAGCCGAAAGATTAAGAACTACTAGGAAATATGACTTCACTATGGTAGACTGGACTAGGTTTTTTTAAAGAAGACCTTGTTGTTTTGATCTTTTAATCATCAATTTCGTCAATTTTCAATAAGTGCATTAATCTATGAGCAAATGGCGCAAAAAATATGGCTACCGTACTTAAAAAAATAACCCCACTAAATATGGCGTAGATTGAAGCAAATAACTTTGCAGAATCAGTATTCAGTTCGTTTACTGGGCCCATCCCAGTTAATATCATGGAAGCATTATAAATACTATCAATCCAATTTAAATCTCCTATGTAGTGATACCCAAAAACTCCTATCCCAATTGAAATACTTAACAAAACTATTGAAAATAGGGAATACTTAAGTACTCGTTTTGCAAATTCTCTAGGTGAAAGAATATTTTTCTTTTTCATTTTATCCCATATTCACATTGAACAAATAACCAACTAATGCTGTAAGTCCCATTGCAATTGTACCCCAAAATGTAATTCGAATAATAGCTCTTCTTATACTTGAACCTCCCGTTTTGGCAGCTAAGGCTCCTAAAATTATTAGAAAAAACAAAGCAAAACCATAAAGTGAATATTCCATACTTTTTAATGGAAGAAAAAGTGTTACTAAAAAAGGAAGTACTCCTCCTATGGTAAATGCTAACCCAGATGCCAATGCAGCTTGCAAAGGTTTAGCCTGACTAATTTCGTTAATTCCTAATTCATCTCTAATATGTGTTCCTAAGGCATCGTGTTCCGTTAATTCTTTGGCAACTGTTAACGCAGTCTCTTTTTTAAGACCTCTTTTTTCATAGATTTCCGCTAATCGTTCTAATTCGATTTCAGGCATATCATAGAGTTCTTGTTTTTCACGTTCTATATCCGCTTTTTCAACATCTGTTTGTGAGCTTACTGACACATATTCTCCCGCTGCCATTGATAAAGCACCAGCAACTAGTCCGGCTAATGTTGCCAAAACAACTGGTTCCCTAATATCACTAGCAGCAGCAACTCCAATTGCGATACTTGCAGTAGACAAAATTCCATCGTTAGCTCCAAGTACAGCAGCTCTTAACCAATTACTTCGGTGTATATAATGATTGTCTAAATAATTATCTAAATCCTCTGTTTTTTCTGTCATTCCTCCTATTTGTTTAAATTACACACAACGGTTGGTATAAGAATAGTAGCCGACTTCGGGACTCGAATTTTTCAAGGCACAACTAGATTTTATGCGGGCTACAATGTTCATATTTACGGCTTTCTTAGCAATTATTTTTATACAGTTTTATAGCCAGTTTTTACTTCTTTTTTATCGCCAAACTTTTAATGAGTTGAGCAGTATAGGCTCCTATTATTGCTGGAATTGTATAAAAGCCATAGAGTATAAATTCAATTGGAAACATATTATGAGAAGAAGAATCGGCTATCATTTCACAAATAGCGGCCAATGGAAATAAAATCATACTCATTAATCCAATTTTCCATGAGGGAACATCACTAAATAACTTAACAATAAATCCTGAAAAAATCAGGAAGCCTAAACTGTACATCGATATGCCTTCTATTCCAGTTCTGATTAATGAAAATAAAGGTGAGTCATAATGTTTTAAATCGTCAAGAAAAAAAACCGGTAAGACTATTGAACCCATTCCTAATATTGCAATTGTTACGAATGAAATTATTCTTTTTGTTTTCATACATTCTAAGATGTTTTTTTAGTTTATTTTTTTAATTAGTTACAACATACGGATAGCGGTAAGTGTACTGTTGCTTCCAATTATAGTATGTAAGGTACCTAAAAAGCACCCTTAGTATTTCAATTTTGATCACTAAAGTTAAAACGCCTGTTATTCCGGCTACCTTCCAAGCTAAGAAGAAAGAGGAAGCGCTACTATAGAAACAGAATTTCACTAAGCCGGACTTCATAAAGGTTTATTTAGGAATCGTTGTTAGCAATAAATTGGTCATTACTTATTCGATAACTGCGTCAAAACTTCAATGGCTGTAACTGCGTCTTTTTTATCTACAAAAATATGGTCGTGATAATATCCTGCAATGACATTACAACTAATATTATTTTTTGCTAATTCCGTAGAAAATACGGCTGTTAAACCAACAGCATCAAGTGATGAATGAATCATAAGGGTAATCCAAGCGGCACTATACTCATAACTCAAGTTTAGTTCATCTGCTTGCTCTTTCGCAATAACAATAGTTGTACCTTCTTTTTCTTTGAACTCACAAATGGTGTTTTTTCGATCAATTATACCAACATCTTGTAATGTCACAAAAACATATTCTCCATCGTTCAGTATGGGAGTCATTCCTTTTATTAATTCAGATAAATTGGTTTCACCAGCCATGTAATCGTTTTATTTATCGTGTATAAGAGAACTTAAAGATACAACAATCCCATCCCCTTCACCTAAATTAAATGGAATGTATTATATAAGGTACGAAGCTAAACAAGCCATACCAAATAGTTCATTCAGTTTACTATTTAGCGTAGCTTGGTATGGCTTTCTCTATTTTTATTTTTTTAGCTTGTTGCCAACGCTATGTATAAGGTTCTTTGCGGGATAACCAACTGATTTAGCATTGTTTTATACAGAGTTCTAAACTGTTTTTTGTAATTATAATTTAATTTCTCTGTCCGAAATATAGGGTACAATGGGGTATCCATATACACTCATATCAACATCCAATTCTTCGGGGGATGGTCCCACGAATTCTGATTTTTTACCAAACAATTTAAAGGTGTTATCTGTCGAAATTTCCGCATAGGCCCAAATAGGATCTTTGTAAGGGACTGTGTATTTTATCCATTCATATGTTTCATTTACTTTTTCACTATACCGTATATGCTGATATTTGCTTCCCAACCATTGATATGACATGCTGTTGATTTGGATGTAGTGGATGTCGTTTATTTTATTGTAGTAGTCTTGATGGTGGTGACCTGAAAATACAAATTGTACTTTTTGAAAACCTGCTTTTTTGTTTGCTTCCTCCAATACTAACCTACTTTCTGTACCATTGTAAATACCTCCTAAATCATTATCTAAACCTTGGTGACAAAAAACAATGGTTGGTAAGCTGGTATCTGCCAAATCTTTCTCTAGCCACTTTAACTGTTCCTTTCCAATAAATCTAGCATATCCAGATGGCCCATCTGGAGAAGGGTTCTTATCATTGCCATCTAAAACCACAAAATGGTAGCCGTTACAGTCATAGGAATATGATTTGCCAATAGCATTCCAATAGCTCACAACCTCATCTCGTGAAAAACCACCATCCATATCATGATTCCCTATGACGTGGTATTTTTTTCCGGGATAACTATTCCAAATATTCATGAATTTTTGGTTATAATCATACGGACGACAAAAGTCACCTAATTGAATAATAAAATCAAAATCGCTCTCTTTTACCTCATCAATAAATGCTTGGAGTCTTTCTTCCCCATCATGCATAATATCATGATGTATATCAGCACAAATAGCGAATCTCAATAACTTTTTTTTCTTCTTTGTAAGGTTCTCAATACTATTGGCGCTCAAGCTTAGTGGAAGCATAGCTGCAGCCCCACCAATTGATAACACTTTCACAAAATCTCTTCTTTTTTTCATGATCTATTTAATGATTTATTCTAAAGCTTATTTATAATTCGTTAGGTTGTATAACAACTTACTAATTGCTGTAGACATACTGTTATTTCTATAGCTGCACTAAGGTACCAAAAGTACATTTGCTTTTTAAAAATTGACCACACAAAACACCTTCCATGTGTATTCCCGAACTTATTTGAATAAAAAAAGAAGCGCTACCAAGAAAGCAAGAGTTCATTAGCGTGGGCTGGTCTTGGGATGCTTATAAGAGGTTTTGTTGGTGTTACTTTTAGTGGGTACAAATAATAAGGTATGGCATATCCCATTTGCTCAGCTTTTACTGGGCAGAATTCGGCATATGCCTGTTTGTGCTTTGGTTATTTTTTAATAATGTCTTAGGCGGAACAATTAAAATTACTTTTCAGCGTCTGCCAATTTTTTAGTATCCACAAACTGCTGAAAAGCAGTAATTTTTCCTTCATCGTTAAGCGTCCACAAATGAGCGGCTTGTGCATTATAGCTCTTCCCTGTAGCTTTTACTTTAGCATCATATCGCATTGTAGCTAAGACCATGTTATCATTCATTCCGTGGACTTTCACATCCTGTAATCCAAAGTGTTCGTGGTTAGCTCCAAGATTTGCAAATACGCCTTCTAAAATTGCATCTGGACCATTGTAGGGATTCCCCACTGCAAGCGAATTACTTTCGGCTTCGTTCCATTGTATTTTAGCATCCATTAATCCAAGTACAGTGGGCATATCGCCCGTTGAAAACCCGTTGTACAACGCGTTAATTACTTGAATGTTTTTTTCAGTTGTCATGATTGTGGTTGTTATTTTGTGCCTACTCTGGACGGTTTTCGGCTTTCCCATTTTTAGTTCTCCATTGCGATTAATCTAACAAAGGAACACCTACGGTTATTTATCGGTAGATGCCTGTTTTTTATTAGAACACCTAAGTTATTAAAAATGAATTCAGTATTAAAATTTGTTCCTGAAATCACAACCAAGAGAATTCCCGGCTCCTGTCAGAATCAACCATACTTTTTCATAGTACACCTTGTTGATCTTCCGTTACTCCAAGTCTTACATTGCAAATTATTAGTTGTTTAAAACTACTCTATTCTTTTACCTTTCATTTCGCGCCCTCCTTGAAAAAGGGTCACACTCTCAATGGCGCCAGCATCATTTTTATTGAAGGCCAATTGAGCATCAACTACTTTTAAATAAAATTCATTTTCAGATTTTGGAAATAAATCAAATACCGGTTGCCCTGTAGCCTGGGCTTTTAATTGATTTTCTTCTCTGGTAACGGTAAGAATAAACCCTGGTTGGAGCTCGTATGCACCGATATAAGTTTCTAAAATAGCAATGGATACTTTTACCTCTTTTACCAAATCGCTTACATCATCCCCAAGTTGCTGTAACGCATCAATACCGCTTTGGTTATTGGGGTTTAAGGTTACCGATTTTCTATAATTTTCAATAGCAAGATCCTTTTTACCTAACTTCATTAAGCTTTCTCCAAAACTATCATAGGCATTGAACGATGTTGGAAATTCCTTCGTAATAAGTTCAAATACTTTGTTGGCTTCTTCAACTTTGTCTATACCCATAAGTTGATAGCCAATTGCATTCATTTCACTTTCACTTAAACTATAGTTCTCAGAATTTTTAATACGATTATAATGTACTATTCCTGCATCAATCCCCTTCTCTTCAATAACAGCGAAAACCACGTTAGCTACTGATTTTTTAGGCATGTCGTATTCTTTGCCATGCATAATGCCCCGAATAGCTTTTGTTATATCGTCAAGTGGTGCTCCACCTGTATTATTTAGAAGTACAACCAATGAATTAGTAGAAGTTGTCCTAGAAATAGTAGTATTAAAACCGTTGATTCCACCGCCATGCCCTATCCCGTAAATACTATCTGTAGATTTTCCTATTTTAGCATACCCAACAACCCATCCATAAGCGTAATGGACGTTACCAAAAGCAGGGATATAAGGTTTAAAATAAAGGGCCATAAATTCCTTTGGTAAAATACTAGTGGTATACAAGGCCTGATCCCATTTATATAAGTCTTCAACCGTAGAATACATTGAACCTGCTGCATAAGGAATAGACATGTCTAAATAGCTAGAATTCATAAAACCTCTACCTAATTTTTCGTAACCCGTTGCTCTATTTTTTAAGATATCCCCATGATGATCATAACCCGTATCCTTCATCTTTAATGGGGTAAAAATCTTATCTTGAAGCATTTGTTCATAGCTTTTTCCAGACAATTTTTCAATAAGAACCCCGAGAAGAAAATAACCCGAATTACTATAGCTAAATTTTTCGCCTGGTGTAAAATCCAATTCCTTTTCATTAAACATTTTTACAAAATCTTCAGGGGTATAGGGGTTGCGACTTTCGTCTTCCATAAATTTAGGAAATGATGTGTAGTTTGGTATTCCTGAAGTATGTGTTAGTAAATGATGGGTGGTTATTATAGCGCCACTAGCTTTGGGATAATCTGGCAGATAGATAGTTATAGGCGTTTGCAAATCTAATTTCCCTTCGGCAACCAATTGCAAAATTAGCATCGCTGTAAATTGTTTGGTGATAGAGCCTAAGCGATGTTTTGTATTGGGTTCATTTGGAATATTCCATTCCATATTTGCCATACCAAATCCCTTCTTAAAGATTACTTTACCTTCATTAGACACTAAAACGGAACCATTAAATTTTCCATAGGTTTCATAGGTACTTAAAAGTTTTTCGATTTCCTCTACTTTTGTTTGAGCAAAACTCAAATTGCTTATGAATACTAAAAAAAGTATGAAAATTCCATTTTTGTACAATGGATAATTTGAATTTGATTTCATAATCGACTATTTAAATGGTTTATGGTTGTTTAGAACAAAGCGCAACCTACAAATAAAGGCACTCCTGCACTTATTTTACTAGAACCCTAAGTTACTAAAAATGAGCTCCCTATTTAAATTTAAACCTAAAATTACTTATAAGTGTATTCCCAGTACCTATCTGGATCATAAAGCTTAAATGATAGTAAATTACTTACACAGGACTATACGAAGTGCGTTTTACAGGAGGCTTATTGGCCGTAGTTGTTATAAATCTTTCACAAAAGTATTTTCTTCTAATTCTGATTTAATCCACGCTTCCTTTTCCATAAGATATTGATACGGAAATGAGTATTTTGATTTCCCATTCTCAAATTCAAACGCATATATGGTGCTGAAGTTAGTCCTATTTATATACCGATCTTTGCTTATAGGCAAGATTTCAATTTTCGGAAACACTTGTCCATTTTCCGCTTGTTCCCGCTTATAAAATAGTTTACTTTCTTCCATCCAAAATATTCGTGGACCATAGGTGCCAACTACATCATTCAATTGATTTTGCAAGGCTACGGAATCTATGCTTTGAATATAATTAATATGTTCTAAAACATCTTTTAAATAATAGTGCTTCGGATTGGCTTTTATAGCTTCCGTATAGGCAATTTTAGCGCCATCTAATTTTTTTTCATCAAATAGTGCTTCCGCTTTTTTAATGGTGTTGTCTAATTTCCAATAGTAGAATACAGTAGAATTATCAAAGTCGTTTTGTTCATTTTTATAGCGGTAATACTTATTCCTTTCATCCTTAGAAAATGTAATTTCCCAAGTTCTACTATTATTTGGGGATCCCGCTACAATAGTGTTGGCTCCAGCCATTAAAAAGGGTGTAATATTTTGGTTTGAGACATACTGCAATAAGGTATTGTTTTCAACCCATAGTTTTACGGTTTGTTCATTGCCGTTAAAACGATACTCGCCTTCAAATTTTTTTAAATCGGCTCTAGTAACCTTATGACCTTTTAAATAGGTGACTGCTTTTTTAAAGACTTTAGTGAGATTCCCTGTTTTGGGAAATAACAAATCCATTTTAGATAAGTTTTTTTCTGCAGCCTCTAGATCGCCTTTAAATAATTGGGGCTGAATTTTAAGTGGAAATATATTATTATCATTGAGTAGCAAAAGTTCTAGCCTATTTAATTCATCAAGGACCATTTTATAGTCTTCATTTATTATACCTGGATGTATTAATTGAAGACCATGAGTTGTAGATGGTTCACTTTTATAATTGTTATAAGCTAATTCTGTATAGTCTCTTAAGTTTTGAGTGCGTCCATAAATACTGTAAAGTAAGCGCGAATAGGTTTTATCGCTTGGGTCAACCTCTAATTGCAATTTTATAAGCGTTTCAGCATTGTTAAACTGGTCATAAGCTAGGTTTTTAAATATAAGGGTTTCACCTCGTTTTTGTAATGGAAGCTTATCACTGTAATTATAAGCATGGTCTGCAAGGGTGCGTTCTTCAAATTTACTTTTATTAAAAAGTAGATTTACTTTTGCTGAAGCCAAATAGGCTAAAGCAAAGGTGCTGTCTTCTTTTATAGCGTTCTCAAAATCTCCGTTTCTATAGTACGCTAAGGCTTTTAAGGAGCTGCTGGTAAATTCTTCTACATCTAAGTCCATGTATTGAGGTGCATTCAATTCGTTAGAGGTAAAATTAGCAGTAACAAAAACAGTCATCTCATCAACAAGACTTAATATATTTTTCCCTTCAAAAGTTTGCTGATTGGTCACTTTGCCGTTCCTTGCATTTCTAATAAACATAGTAATTGTATAGGTATCATCGTTGATGTCAAATTCACCGTCTATATAAAAATCATTAAAAATCTTAGCATAATCCACTTTATCTACCGTGTTTGTTATGCCTTTAACTTCTGGGCTAATATTTTTGTTTTGTAGCAAATCTTCTTGAAGTAATATGGAAATGCCAAACTCTAACCATACATGGGTACTGTCTTTCGTTATGGGTTTAAAATTAAAAATAGGAAAGCTCGTTCTAAATTCTTCTTTAGTGATCAGTGTGGTTTCTTCTTTACCTTCTGCGTTTGTATACGCTATGGTCTTTGTCGTGGCTCCTAAATCACTATTACCAAAACCAAAATAGGTAACCACCATGATGAACAAAATATTAAGTGGAAAAATAATCTTCTCCCGTAATTTCAAGATTCTATTATTAATACGGTCTTGATGGTATAAATAGATAAGGAGTGAAGGAATGATACCACTAAAAATCCACAACAAAAGATCTACCCAATAGGGTGAAATACTATACCGAATTAAAACCCAATCTACAAATTGAAGTAAGGTCCACGCAGCAACCAAATAGGCCGCAAAAAACTGAAGTGTTTTTATTGCTTTCTTTTTGTCAATTTTTCTATTCTTAAGTTCTTCCTCCATGAATTTAAGGTACTACGAACATACAGATAGCTATAAAACTACCATTATTTCTATTATAGCACCTAAGTTACTAAAAATGAACACGCTATAGAAATTTGCCTCCAAAAATTACCAGCAAGTGTATTCTGCTCTTCGAAGTTTGCAACTTCTTTTAGTGATTATTCATTTTTTTCTTGCTGAAAAAACGAACCAAAAAAATCAAGGCTGGATCGCTACGGATATATTTCGCATCCTCGGCGTTACATCAAATGAACTCGCTAGCGCTCAGACAGCATTTGATTCTTAACGCCCTCTGCGGTGGAAATATGAATCCTGCCAGAGGTCTAGGCCGACACAAGTAATAGTATAGCTTCTAGCTACAAAAAGCCATTTATATTTTAAAATTTAAGCTCAGGAATTTCAATTTAAGCACCAAAGGCCTCATTAGATTTAGGTCTTG
Source organism: Cellulophaga sp. F20128 (assembly GCF_023015805.1). Classification (GTDB taxonomy): domain Bacteria; phylum Bacteroidota; class Bacteroidia; order Flavobacteriales; family Flavobacteriaceae; genus Cellulophaga. Next base: position 1,822 of record NZ_JALKBA010000002.1, on the reverse strand, counting down.
TTGGTTGCACTATTTCCTTTTTCAAAGAGTTTATTGACTTGTGGTTGTATAAACCAAATTCCAATGAAATAAAACCACAAAAAGATAAATTCTCCAGCAAAATCTCCAAATCCAACTTTTGTTTGCAATTCAGCAGTTTTAATTGTTTTTGCAACAAAATACATTGAATAGAAAATACTGAACATAGAGAACAGATGAAGGGGCAAGATAATAGGAACAAACCAACCACTATCTGGAAATCCATTTACTCCCATTCCAGAATAAAGGCCATCCATAAATATTAAAACCAAAGTAATATAGATTAGAGGAATAAAGAATAAAATCTTAAATTTTTTAACTTTCATTTTTATTTCTTGCGGAATTTTTTTCTGAAGGCCAATTGCAATTGACCAAAACCATCCAAAAAAAACAACGGTATATAGAATCATAATTACAGGAAACGCTTTAAAAGTGTGCAACAAATATTCTGGGTTTTGACTCGATGTCATTTCAAAATCCGAGGACATACTTAACAAAGCATACAATAGAAAAAGAATTGGAATACCCAGCATTGCGACAAATAATTGCCAATGTTTGGCTTTTAAAAAAACAGCAATCATATATATGCCTTTTAGTTTTTACAATTAAATAACCATTTTTGGTTTTGGTTGTTGGTAATTTGTATAAAACTAATTTAGTAAATAAAACCCAAACCTTTTGGTAAGCATACAGAACTACCCTATTTCAATAATTAACGGGAAGAACCATTAAGAGTGGTAAAATTACCTAAGGTTAACTTGACTAGTCTATTTACTGGAATTTTCGTCGGGTATTCGCCCTCATTGCAGTTGACTTTTTAGTTTTTCTGGGTCATTTCGGGTATCGAATAGCGTGATAATTTCAATTTCCTTCTTAGAAAAATTCACTCGGTAGAAAAATGTAGTTTGTTTTGTTACCACACATTTATATATTCCCCCAGATGCTAAGGATTTTTGACAACTTTCAGGGAACTCCGAAATCTGCTCTATTTTTGCGGTTAATTTCACCAAAAAGTCTTTTTTGACCTTATAGCTCCATTCTTCCAGTAAATATTCTGTAAGTTGTTTAAGTTTATATTCGGCTAGCTCCGAAATAAAAACCTTCATTAAGAAATTTTATTAAGCACGTCTTTGTACGAAATCCGTTGTCCATTGTCCAATTGCTCGATTCCTTTTTTAATTTCCGCTTGTTCAGATGCACTTAACTCGTTCCAAAAGTCCGATTCTTCATTCCTAATGAAATCCGTTACCCTTTGGATAAAATTGTCATTTTCGATATTCAATATCATTTTGACAAGTTCTATTTTCGATGTTTTGATATCCATTTCGATTCCTTTCCTTCAAATTTACAAAAAAATCGCATTCTTCTGGAACTTTTGACCGAATGAAGCATTACATGCATACTAAGATACCAAAACCACCCTTACATTTTCAAAATTTGCTTCTAAAATTATCTGCTCTTCGAAGTTTGCAACTTCGAAGTAGAATAAACAATCCAAGTATTAAAATATGTTTGGAGACTTTAACTCTTTTGTTCATTTTTTTCTGGATAAAAAAACGAACCAAAAAAATCACGGCTTGACTCTTCGGATATATTTCTCATCCTCGGCGCTAAATCAAATGAACTCGCTTGCGCTCAAACAGCATTTGATTCTTAACCCTTCCTGCGGTGGAAATATCACTCCTGCCAGTCGTCTGGGCCGACACAAGACAATAGTATAACTGAGTTATCAAAAGCACACTTACTTTTTAAAATTAAATTCAAGGATTTTACGATAAGTAGTTAACCTTAAATCTCCATAGGC
>NZ_JALKBA010000029.1 GCF_023015805.1 Cellulophaga sp. F20128 | reverse complement strand
AACTGAGTTATCAAAAGCACACTTACTTTTTAAAATTAAATTCAAGGATTTTACGATAAGTAGTTAACCTTAAATCTCCATAGGCTATCTTGTGATGAATCTGCTCTTCGAAGTTTGCAACTTCGAAGTAGAATAGACAATCCAAGTATTAAAATATGTTTGGAAGCTTTAACTCTTTTATTCATTTTTTTCATGCTGAAAAAACGAACCAAAAAAATCTAGGAATTACGTTTTTCAACAACGTAGGTCTTTGTCAACTTATCATATAAGTTTTGATTTTTATCATCCCAAAGAATCCAGATGATAGGGATAATTAAATAACTCAACATTCCCTTTAAAAATTCGCGAATAGCGCCATCAGTTGCTTTAGTGTAATCTTCACCCGTTTCTGACGAAATTACTTTTAAGCCAAACATACGATGACCCAAATTACCGGTAAATACAGGGTAAAAGACAGCCCCTGCCAATAGGCTAAAAATTGCTGTAAGGCCAACACCAATAGGACTAGAACCACCACCAAGAAATTCTCGAAACGAAGAACTATGATATATGGTATAGGGCGTGATAATAAAAATGAAATAAATAATAGCTTCCGTAAAGGTGGCTAAAAAACGGGTACCCTTTGATGCTAACCGGTAGCCATATACTAGAGACCGATCTTCAATGGGCTGCTTGTTGCTTTGGAGTAAGTCTTCTACGTTAATTTCAAGGGCATCACAAATTAGAATTAGGGTTTTTCCGCGGGGTTCACTTTCACTGTTTTCAATACGCTGAATGGTTCTTAAGTTTACTTTTGCCAATTCTGCTAGTTCCTCTTGCGTTAGCCCTTTTGCTTTTCTGCTCTCGCTAATTTGCTGTCCTAGTATACTCATTTATTTTTGGTTTTTGGTTTTCTCAAAGTTAGGCATGTAGCTCGGTAATGATAGCGGTTTCTTTACGGCATTTCTACGGCATTTTCAAAAAACTCAAATGTCGTATTCCATTTTCTAAGGGTTTGGGTGAAGTCAAATATGGAATTCAGTCATTAAGTACATCAATTTTGAATTAGTACTGGATCATACTGATAATGGCGTCAACACTGTTTTCACTTTCCTATATGCTAAATTAAAACAAATTAAGGTTTCATCTGCTTTGCTCTTCGAAGTTTACAACTTCGAAGTAGAATAAACAATCCAAGTATTAAAATATGTTTGGAAGCTTTAACTCTTTTACCAAGATATACTTTTTAAAAAAGTTTCATCTTTGGTAGTATCTCCTATTACCGGATTATCTGCAAGCGTAATATCTAAAATTCCGTCCCCTTCAACATAATTTGAAGCACTAGAATATAAATAATGAGATGCTTTAACGACCACACCTGACCTAACTGGATTTAAATGAATATAATCTAACTTTGACCAGAGAAACTTTCCTGAAAAAATTTCTTCTGGATGATTTCCATATTTCCAAAATTGGTAGTGTTTGTTTCTAGAATGCGTTTTAGTTGCATCCTTAAAGCGTTCCAACATCCATTCTCTTCTGCTTTCTGGTTCTTGTTTAATAGATTCTAGAACCTTTTTTGAATTAAACTTTTTAAAATCTGCAATTAAAGATGACAATTCTCCATTTGTACTTTGCATGATTATATGTATATGATTGCTCATTATCACAAAACCATAAACTATCATTCCTTTTTTTCTTATACAAAACGATAGGCTCTCTATTATAATATCTTTATAGCGTTTTCTAGTAAATACATCTATCCAATCTACAACTGTAAACGTTAAAAAATGTGGTTTGGATTGGTCTCGTATTTTGTATCCATCTGTATTAAACATATTTAAATATAACAAAAATATGATATGCTCTTCATTACGCTCTGCAAAGTTTGCAACTTTGAAGCAACAATAAATCTCTACATTCTCTTATACGGTACGAAGTTAAAAACTTCGCACAGCTGTTGCAAAAACTGGCGCAATAAAAAAACACTACCAAAAATCGCAGTGCTATCTTTCAAAAACTTTTGCTTACTACAATATGCTACGAAGTTGCAAACTTCGCAGAGCTGGTTAGCTATGCACTATACTCTTTGTTACCAGCGTTTATTTTTTCTAATATTTTGTTTCTTATAATACTATTTGTTGGGATCTCTTTGAAGAATTTATCGTGAGTATAGAGATCAGGTCTTAGTAATATCTCTTCAGACACTACTTCATAGATGATGTCGATAACCTCATTCGTGAACTCTGATCCTTTTTCACTATGAATTCTATCCTTCTCTTTGATTTTGTCCGATTGAGAAATATCCTGTTGATCTATTTCAAAAAAAGCTCTTTCGAAAAGGTGTTTAGTCCCACTAACAATGTGGAATATTGCACGAGAAACAAATGCTTCTTTTTCTGGAACGACTTCCTTTTTCCTTTTCTTTTTTTGAATCTCTTTTTTTTGTTCTAAGAGAGGTTTGTATAATTTGTGAAGACGAATTAATTCAGATGCATTAATAATCATCTCATCAAAAATCTGATCATACAAATCAGCGAATACTTTGGATTTACTGTTTTTTGCTTCCGAGGCTAATTCAAGGTGATAAGCCATAAACAATTGCCCTAAAATTTCATTGTTGTAAACTTTGTCTTTGGGCTCGTCAGAATGTTGATTTGGTTTTCGTTCATAATGTAAACCAAGTGTTACAAACTCCTCTTCTAGTTTTCTTTGAATTAGATCGTTTGAATGTAAATCTCGACTTCCAACTGGGATTTGATTATTAGAAGTCTCACTAATTTTATCGCTTAAAGGGTTGTCCTTTTTTGCTTCACAAATTCTTACGAGTAATTCAATGGAGTTTAATTTGTCTGGACTAGCTTTATATACTTCAAAAAGTGAATGTGAAGTTTGACCTCCATTGATTATCTGAAAATTCTTAAGTTCAGCCAAAGGAGAACGGGTATTAGGAGCATAATCTACATTTTCACAGAGTATTGTTATACCATTATTCAAATAAAAGAATTGAAAATTATTTTCATCGCTTGCAGATTCAATGATGGCTTTATTTACTCTATGTTTGGGCTTATAAACCCGTACATTTTCGTTAAATGCTTCTTCGTTTATTTCTTTGTCATTAAGTTTGATAAGGTCTATGAGGTCGGTAGCAGCTACGGATCCTATTATTGACTTAATATTACCATCTGATTTTTCGAAATGCTGCTTATCAATGAATCTAATTTGTCCATCTATTTGTTTGGATTTATCAGCCAATATAATCGTAACCAAGTCCTCTTGATCGAGATAAATTGGCTCATCAACTATTCTATATTTTTCTACAGCGTTTTTCAGTTTCAATTTCGAACTGTCTACTGGATGAAGTTTATTCGAGATTACATGAATCTTAAATTCAATTTTTCCTGAACTGGCAAGGTTTCTTATTTCTTGATACTTTTCCCACACAGCACCGTTGATAGTCTGTTCATCTAAGTTTCCACTAATAATCAAATCAGTGGTTAATATAAATTGGTCAAGATCAGTTCCTGGGTAGTTTTTCTGAGAGAGTTCAAATCTATCCGTGTATTTAAAAGTCAACAAGTGAATAGTTCTATCAGAAATATAAATAGCATCAATTTCGCCATCCATAGAACCATCAGTGATTGTTTCTTCTAGTTCTTCATCCGTAAGTTTAAATAAGGTTCTTAAACATAGATAAGTAAATGCTGTTCCTTTATTTGCTGTACTTTCTTCAGTAAATATTTTCTCAACCTTCTGATTGATTACACTGAAACTGGCTAAATTGCTCATAGTTTTTTAATTGCTGATAACGGTTAGTATATGGCAAGTAGGGCAGTAGAAAGCGATAAACTTTCAGATTTGCTCTGAGCCACATTTTTATATCTTGTTTTTAACTTATTCATCTTAAAAGCCAAATTAAAAATTTGGCGGTGTTTCTAAATAGTACTGACCTTTCTTAAACCACTAAACGCCCTATTTGCTATATACAGTGTTAGCACCTGGCTTTCTTATTTTTCTATCTATCAAAGCCAAATATTTCATCCCAGATTGGTCAGTTATATTTTCAGCACGTTCAATTTGTAATGCTGAATAGACTGCATTTGCAAATGCTGGTAATCCTCCAATTACTGCACCTGTAGTTCCCGCTTGTGCCATCCCAATCATTGCTCCTGAAATTCCACAGACTGTTCCAAAAAAGACATTGCCTAATTTACTCTCTCCCATTTTTGCACTTAGTTCCCCTTTCCTAAAATCAAGTTCTTTTATTGTTTCATTAAACAAAGGTGTGTCTTCATCAAGATTCGGGTCGAGAGCAATCAGTTCAACTCTATTTTTAAACGTATTTAATAAATCAGAATGTTTGTCTTTAAATTTTCTAAGTTGTTTTAAATCTATTTTTTCAGGAAAGGGGATTAGTTCTCTTAAAATTATTTCCCTTTTTATTTGCTCTTTCTTTTGAATTTTCTGAACTTTTTTTGAGTTACTTGCAACCGAAAACCGTTTTATTTGTTTGTCTGTAGTTGGAAGATAATTTAATTTTCCTCCGATTACAGAGGCGAGGTAAGTCATTAAGTCATTCGCTGTTCTTTGCTCAACAATGTACCATTCATAATTTTCCCTCCTTGCAAGACCACAATCTTCTAATCGATTAAATATTTCGCTATCGAATTTGTTTACGTGAATTCTTGGCCCGTTTAGACGAAATTTATTTTTATTTATTCTTCCAAAATTACCTTTACGAAATGATTTTCTTCTAAGTTTTAACTTGAATTCTTTACTGTCAACATAATCAATAAAAGGCTCTGCTAATTCCCAAGGTCTTTCTAATACTTCCATTGGATTTATAGGGATAACTAATTCGTGACGAACTAAGTCCCTCATAAAAGGTTCATAATTATCAGGCTCATAAAAGTAATTTTGAGGAACAATTGATCCAATTGTATCATAATACAATAATGTTCTTGCTGTCCAGTTTGTCCTTGGAATATTTATATATGGATAGTAAAGTAAATTGTTCATTCTTGGATTATTTTGCTTGGTGCTAACATAGGTATATCTGTATGTCTACTGTTATCCCTGTTTTAAAACAATCCACCTTCACCCAAGCCTTGTCAGGCATAGGGGGAATGCAATTGTTCTTTACTAATCGTTTGTGGGGGGAGGTATTCTTGTTGCTGTACCCCTAGAAACCGTTTCTCCGGCTTGCTAAGGGCATACAACTACATTTAGAGGAACAACTTCCTTATAGGGCGTTATCCATAATCTCTTGTACTACTTCTGGGTTTAGTAGTGTGCTAATATCACCCAAATTACTGGTGTCCTTAGACGCTATTTTACGCAATATACGACGCATAATTTTACCAGATCTCGTTTTTGGCAAGCCAGAAACAAACTGTATTTTATCCAATTTGGCAATGGGGCCTATATGTTCTGTAATCTGCTGGTTTATTTCCTTGCTTAAATTTTCACGGTCTCTACTTTCACCCGTTTCTTTTAGAATCACATAACCATACAACGCATTTCCTTTAACGTCATGCGGGAAGCCTACAATAGCAGATTCTGCCACCGCTGGGTGTTCGTTTATCGCATCTTCTATAGGTGCCGTTCCTAGGTTGTGTCCAGATACGATAATGACATCATCTACCCTACCCGTAATTCTGTAATAGCCTACGCCATCTCTAAGCGCACCATCTCCCGTAAAGTATTTGTCTTTATAGGCAGAGAAATAGGTGTCGCGGTAGCGTTCGTGGTTGCCCCAAATGGTTCTCGCAATAGACGGCCATGGGAATTTAATACACAAACGTCCTTCTACTTGGTTGCCTTTTAGTTCTTGTCCGTTTTCATCCATCAATGCCGGTTGTATGCCTATAAAAGGCAAGGTCGCATAGGTGGGTGTGGTTGGCGTTACATACGGAATAGGGGAAATCATAATTCCACCAGTTTCCGTTTGCCACCAAGTATCTACAATAGGGCTATTGCTCTTCCCTACATTGTTGTTGTACCAATGCCAAGCCTCTTCGTTGATAGGCTCTCCTACAGAACCCAATACTTTTAAGGAAGACAAGTCGTGCTTTTCTACAAACTCTAAATTCTCTTTCGCCAAGGCACGGATAGCGGTTGGTGCCGTATAAAACTGGGTCACCTTATGTTTTTCTACTACTTCCCAAAAACGACCGTAATCTGGGTACGAAGGCACGCCTTCAAACATCACCGTGGTAGCGCCATTGGCCAAGGGGCCGTAAACAATATAGGAGTGACCGGTAATCCAACCAATATCTGCTGTACACCAGTACACATCATCTTCTTTGTATTGAAATATATTTTTAAAGGTATAGGCGGTATACACCATATACCCAGCACAGGTATGTACCATCCCCTTTGGTTTACCGGTAGACCCTGAGGTATACAAAATAAACAAAGGATCTTCAGCATCCATTACCTCAGCTCTAAGTTCGCCACTGGCTGCATCCAATAAGGGCTGCATGTATTTGTCGCGCCCCTCTTTCATTTCTATAGGTGCGTTGGTACGCCTGGTTACCAAGACCGTTTGTACACCCGGACAGTCTTCTAAAGCCGCATCTACAATGCCTTTTAAATCGATGGATTTTGTTCCACGAAACGAGCCGTCTGAGGTCAGTACTATTTTACAATCCGAATCATTAATTCGGGAGGCTATAGCTTGTGAAGAAAAGCCTGCAAAAATTACAGAGTGTATGGCTCCTATACGGGCACATGCCAATAAAGCAACAGCCAATTCTGGAATCATAGGCAGGTAAATACACACCCGGTCTCCTTTTCTAACGCCTTGGTCTTTGAGCACATTGGCCATTTTACAAACGCGTTCATGCAATTCATTATAGGTAATATGCTGTGCTTCCTCTTTGGGGTCATTGGGCTCAAAAAGGATGGCTGTTTTATCGCCTCTTGTAGCCAAGTGACGGTCTATACAGTTTTCTGTGATATTCAACTTGGCATTTTCGAACCATTTTACTTCCGGTTTTGAAAAATCCCAACTCAGCACATTATCCCATTTTTTACGCCATAAAAAATGCTCTTCGGCAATTTCTTCCCAAAAACCTTCTGGGTTTCGCACGGATTTACGGTAAACCTGAAAATATTCTTCTAAATGCTTTATGTGATAATTACTCATATGTATTGTTACTTAATTCCTTATTTATTAATGATCTACGGCATCGCCAGCTCCACTTGGGATACGGATACTTTCTACAATTTCTTGTACGTCTTCCGGTGGGTCTGGTGTAAATTTACTAACTGTAATGGATACTACAAAATTTACGAGCATGGCTGCGGTTCCAAACCCTTCAGGGGAAATTCCAAACCACCAATCGGCTTCCGTTCCTCCACCAAACCAAGCGAATTTAAATTTTAACATGTAGAATAACATGACGGCTATACCTACTACCATCCCAGCAATAGCACCTTCTTTATTCATTTTCTTATAAAAAATCCCCATGATAATGGCCGGAAAAAAGGAGGCTGCTGCCAAGCCAAAGGCCAAGGCCACCGTTGCGGCGACAAAATCGGGCGGATTAATACCAAAATACCCTGCAACACAAACAGCAACTACAGCGGACAAACGTGCCGCAATTAATTCGCCTTTGTCTGAGATGTCTGGTTTTAATTGTTTTTTAATTAAATCATGTGATATGGAAGTAGAAATTACCAATAGCAATCCGGCTGCGGTAGACAAGGCTGCTGCCAAGCCCCCTGCCGCCACTAAGGCAATGACCCAATTGGGTAAATTTGCAATCTCAGGATTTGCCAGTACCATAATATCTGGATCTACCGTTAATTCGTTCTTAGCCTTATCGGCTACATATTGTATTTTTCCATCTCCGTTTTTATCGTCGAATACGATTAAACCTGTAGTTTCCCATTTGGTAAACCAAGCCGGCATGCCACCGTATTCTTTTCCACTTACCGTTTCAATTAAATTGGTCCGTGCAAATACTGAAATAGCAGGGGCTGTTGTATATAAAATGGCGATAAAAAACAAGGCGTACCCAGCAGATTTACGGGCATCCCTTACCTTAGGAACCGTAAAAAAACGAACAATTACATGGGGTAATCCTGCGGTACCTACCATTAAGGCAGCGGTGATACAAAAGATATCGATAACCGATTTAGAACCGTCTGTATATTTATGAAATCCCAAGTCTGTAGACAAGCCATCTAACTTATCTAACAAAGAAACGCCTTCGCCTACTACATCACTCCCCATTCCCAATTGTGGAATTGGGTTTCCTGTCATTTGTATCGATATAAAAATAGCAGGGACCATAAAAGCAAAAATAAGCACACAATACTGTGCTACTTGTGTATAGGTAATCCCTTTCATACCACCTAGTACGGCATAGAACAAAACAATGACCATCCCAATAAGGACACCCAAATTAATATCGACTTCTAAAAAGCGTGAAAAAACCAGGCCTACCCCTCGCATTTGTCCCGCTACATAGGTAAACGAAACCAAGAGGGCGCAAATGATTGCCACGGTTCTGGCGGTATTGGAATAATACCGATCTCCAATAAAATCGGGTACTGTAAACTTGCCAAATTTTCGCAAATAGGGAGCTAATAATAGTGCCAAGAGCACATAGCCGCCTGTCCACCCCATAAGGTATACGGAGCCATCGTGACCGCCAAAGGAGATTAACCCTGCCATTCCTAAAAAGGAAGCTGCAGACATCCAATCTGCCGCAGTAGCCAGTCCGTTTGCCAAGGGAGAAACGCCTCCACCGGCTACATAAAATTCTTTGGTTGAGCCTGCCCTAGCCCATATTGCAATGCCTATATATAGCGCAAAAGTAATCCCTACAATAATATACGTCCATACTTGTACTGTCATAACTTTCTAATGGGTTTGGTTGGTTTTGGGGCTTTGATTATTCATCAAACCCGTATTTTTTATCGAGCTTGTTCATAAGACGAACATAGACGAAAATAAGAATTACAAAAACAAAAATAGAGCCTTGTTGCGCAAACCAGAAGCCTAGTTTAAAACCGCCCAACTGAATACTGTCTAAAGCCTCCTTGCCTAAAATTCCGAAGCCAAAAGAGACCAAAAACCAAATGCTTAATAGAATGGCTAAATAAATAAGGTTTTCCCTCCAATAGGCCGTTTTTTTTGTCTGATTCTCCATATTTTAGTTTAAAATTTTAAATATAGGAAAACTTAGAAAGAATCTGTTTAATTCTGTTTAAAAAATACCTTTAAACTCAACTAAATAAATCTTTGTGACATGTGAAACACAAAAAAGAGAAAATTTGCTTTTTTAATACAGGGCTTCATAGTTTAAAACCACCAACAGAATCCTTCTGTTTACCGAGTGAAAATAATCGATACAATAGGCACCATTTACACATTGGTTAAGAATATGGTCTTCCCCATAGCCAATAGCGTATAGGATATTTTTAGAAGGCACCCCTTTGTCAATTAAATAAGCTTTTATAGCATCTGCTCGCCCTTGTGACACCTTAAAATTAGAAGAAGAACCTCCTTTACTATCGGTATGGGATTCTATTTTAAGATTAAATTCTGGGAATTTTTTAATGATAGCCACGGCCTTATCCAACTCCGTTTTTATTTCGGGAGTTAGTAGGGAGCTTTTTGTTCTAAACACAAATTTCCCTAGGTTTAGCACCTTTTTGTCTTCGCGTTCCACTACAAAGTCGTCCACAAAATCCAAGTACAAATTGGTATCCTTAGCGTCCTTAAGATCTGCCGCTATAAAATAAGTTTTGTACAAGGCGTATTTTTCCTTGTTGGCAATCAGCGTAATTTTTTCTTGCCAAGGCACCTCTATGGTATAGGAACCGTTTTCTGAAGATTCTAGCTCTTTCAGTATTTTATTTTCTTCGCCAAACACTTTAATGTTTACACCACCAATCACTACACCGGTATTGGGGTTTATAGTCCTACCTTCTAAAACGATGGTATTGAGTTTTGGTTTTTCGGCCAGTTTAAAGCCGTAAATATCGTCTTTTCCTTTACCGCCTTCCCTATTGGAAGAAAAATAGCCTTCTAACCCTGTTTTGCCGTCGTTTCTAACGATAAACCCAAAATCATCTGCCGTAGAGTTTATCCCGGGACCTAGGTTAATAGGCACCCCCGCAGAACGGTCGTCCCTTAGGTTAGATTTATAAATATCCATCCCGCCATGTCCATAAAAAACATCCGAAGAAAAGTAGAGTCCGCCTTCAAAAATATAGGGTGCAATTTCATTCCCCGGTGTATTTATCTGAGGTCCCATATTAATAGGTGCAGACATAATCTGCCCTTGGTTGGTACTCACATAATAAATATCGGTTCCGCCATAGCTATCCTCAAAATTAGCGGCAAAATACAAACGTTGCGATTTTGAGTCGTAATACGGATAATAAAAGGAGGTACTTAAATTCTTTAGGATAAAATTAAACTTCCCATCAGGGTCTACCCTACCAATAGATAAGGCATTTTTCCCTGTAGCATCAAAGAGCATTTCCCCATCTTTTTCATTAGAAAGTACATAAAATATTTTATCGAGCTCCGCCGAATAATGCGGTGTTGCCTCGTGGAATTCACCTTTGGGAATCCCCGTAAATGAATTTACGTTTAACACTTGGCCCGTAAGATCTACTTTACCCACAACGATATTTAAATAGGGATTTTTGAGGTTTTTATCCTTCTTCCTTTTCCCATCACTCCTGCCGCTGGTAAACAATAATTTATCCTGATAAAAAGAAGGTGAGAAATCGGCTTCTGAACTGTTTTCTTCCAGATTAAAAACGTGATAATCTAGGAGAGCAGCATCTTTTTTATTTAAAATATCGAAATTAAATTTAGCATTTTCTAACCAAGAAGACTCCAACAAGATAGAATCGTTCTTTAAAAAATGGTTCATTGCAGCTACGCCTTCATTTTCTGCCAAACTGCGCAACATCTTATTAAAGTGATAGGGTGTAATAATAGATTCGCTATCTAACACCAAACGGTACACTTCCCATGCCATGGGGTAATTGGCTGTATTAAAATAGGATTCTGCCAAATTTAAATATTGCTGATTTGTCAATATCTCTTGGGTTCTTCCCTTTTCGTATTCTTGTATGGCTTGCGTATAATTATATCCAAAGAAAAAACGATCCCCAGCCGTTTTTACATCTTGTGCAAAAACAGTGAAAACCATTATATTTAAAAACAAAAAACAAAGCTTAATTTTCATAGCGTGTATTGTTAAAAGAATCTTGGGGTATCTATTTGTTTCGGTTTATTTTTATTGTTTTTCGGATTTTTTCTTTTTGAGTCTCCACCAGATCGCCCTAAATAAAACTTAAGAATCACTTCATGTGAGCCATCATTATAGGATTGAAATGCATTTGTAGAATAGTCGTAAGAATACCCTAAAAACATAGTATTTGAGATTTGAAAACCGGCTAGCGCACTTACGGCATTATCCAACCTGTAGGAAGCGCCCACCGTAAAAATATCGCGGATTAAAAAATTAGTAGACAAATTTACATTTATCGGAGATTTGTCGATATAGTTGATTAGGAAGGCCGGTTTAAATTTTACCTGCTCTCCAAGGTCAAACACATAGCCACCAATAAAATTAAATTGTGATTTATCTTCTTCTACCACGGCTACCTCATCATTGTACAAGGTACTTGTTAATAGGTTAGGAACCGAAAGCCCCAGGTACCAGTTTTCTGCATAGAGAAAAGTACCAGCGCCAATGATGGGATAAAATTCATTGATTTGATTTTCACCAATAGCGGGTTCATTCTCAAATTCAAAATCGCCCTTGCTAAAATCTACATCCAATAAGGACCCACCTGCATTAATTCCAAAAGACCATTTTACATCTTCGGATACTTTTACTTGATAGGAATAGGCGATATTAAAAATAGTCTGATTTACAGGGCCTATCTCATCGACCACCGCATTAAATCCTAGGCCTGTTTTTTCATTAGCAAAGGGTAAGTTTACACCAAACCGAATAGTTTTAGGAGCCCCGGGAACATTGATCCATTGCGACCTGTACAAACTCATAATCTCTGGAGATGCGACACTCCCCACATAGGCAGGGTTAAAACTACCAATATTATACATGTATTGAGTGTATTGCGGTTCTTTTTGAGCAAAACTAGAAAGGCAGCTCAATAGCAGCACACTACTACACAACAATTTTATATATATGGGGAACTTTTTGTTTCTCAATTGTATCATCTTATGATTTGAATCCATCCTTTTTTAACCTCAGAACCATCAGCCAAATCTAACACATAAAAATAGGTTCCATTTGGTAAATCTTCATTCTTCCATGTTCCGTCCCAGCTATTGTTATAATTTGTCCGTTTATACACTTCACTTCCATATCTATTAAAAATAGATATTTTATTGTTGGGATAATTTTCAATGCAATTAATTCTTAATTTATCATTGACGCCATCACCATTGGGTGAAAACTGATTAAACAAGAACCCACATTCTGCCGTTGTTCTTGGCGATACCGTAACCATTACAGTAGCTTCATTATTGGTCGTATTAAAATCATCTATGGGATACGAATCTGTAAGGGTAGCCGTATTCTCATAATCCCCTTCTTCTAAGATCATGGCAACAATTTCTAGGGTATACTCTTCCATTCCTAATATTTCATCGACCTCCCAAACACCAGTAACTGGGTTGTAGGTACCTACAGAAGCAGTATGGGTAATATATTGAAAACCACTAGCATCTTCAATAAGGTCTTCTACCACCACATCGGTCACCAAACCATCGGTTTCATTGGTCAAGGTAATGGTAAACACAATTTGCTCTCCTACAACAACCACCCTCTTATCTACCTCTTTAGCAATAGCCAAATCTATTTCTTGAATACCTATGGTTAGTGCACTACTATTATTGGCTGCATTGTTATCCATTGGAAAGCTATCCGTAATGGTAGCCGTATTCACATGGGTTCCTTCATCCAGTACCAAGGCCGTAATTTCAAGGGTTTGTACTTCTGCTGCTAGCATCTCAGGAATATCCCATACACCGGTAGTATCACCATAGGTTCCTGTGGTAACGGTATGCGATATATATTCAAAACCTATGGTTGCAATTATAAGGTCCTCAATAACAATATCAATAACCCTGTCTTGGGTAAGGTTTGTTACCGTAATAGTAAAAACAACCTCTTCTCCTGTAAATACTTCACTTTTATCAGCCGTTTTTACCACTGATAAATCAATATCATCAGGATCACAGGCCGGGGTTAAATTGGGATCACAAGCATCTAAAGGATCTGTATTGTTCGCTATTTCATCACCATCGGTAATTCCGTCACCATCGGTATCACAAACACCCTTGGTATTGTCTGGTACACAAGGATCTGTATTGGCTGGATCTTTTTGATCTACCACATCATCACCATCTGAATCTAAAATATTGGAATCCAAGGCATCAATAATACCATCCCCATCCTCATCTAAAGGGGCGTTTAAATCGCCACCTACCTCATCAAAATCATTAATACCATCCCCATCTGTATCGGCAACATTGGGGTCTGTACCAATATTGACCTCATCAGGATCTTCTAGTCCGTCTCCGTCTGTATCTATAATACAGCTTAGGACAGTTATAGTAATTGTGGTTGTTTCTGCTACACAAGGAGCATCAAACCCAGTTGTAGTATACGTAAATTGATAATTTCCTGAAGGCTGTCCTTCAAATTCTACCGTATTTGCATTGGTAATTGCAATAGTACTGCCAGTGGGTTGGGTGGTAATAGACCAACCTCCGGTTCCTTCTCCTGTTAATTGATCCTCTAAATTGATAAGTGTTGTTCTACCATTCCCGGACAAACTACAGGCATCTGCATCCATACCTACCCCAGAGGAAGGCTGAATGTGTATTGTAGCCACAACCTCTATTCGGTCTGAAGCACAAGTATTGGCAATAGCGGATACAAAATAAGAGGTAGTCGTAGACAATACTGGAGTTTCAAAATTCTCTCCGGTGTATACTAAATTACCTCCAACAGCCGCATCATACCACTCTAAATTACCATCACTAGGTGTCGCCGATAAGGATACCGTACCCGTACCACAAATTGCATTTTCTACGATATTGGATATAGTTGGACTTAAATTTTGAACAATATTGATGACTACAGGCGGACTGGTACAATTGTTTGCTGCATCTAGAAAGAAACCATAAAATTCACCCGGAAACCCAATTTCCGAACTGGATAAATAGGAATTTTCATTCAATAAATCAGCACTTAAACTCCAAGTCAACACCATCCCAGAAGGTGGTGCATCTCGCACATACTTATCCAAGTCTTGTGAAAATGAATCACAAAAAATAGTGGGCACTGAGGTATCTAACAGCGGTGCATTCCCAGCATTTGAACAAACAGGCTCATTGTCTTTAATTACAATAGAGGCTTCTGCATTAATTGGATTTATGGTATAACTATTTCCATTGAGTATTAAGGTTACAACGATGGTTTCATCGCCCTCTATAAAATTATCATCTACAATTCCGTTTACATTTAGGGTAACCTCTGTACCTAAAAAAGGTATGGTTACTTGTCCTGAAAGTGTACTATAATCATCCGGTGAATTGGCGGTTCCAGAAACCGTATATCGCACTACCAAGGGCGCCAAGGACGCTACATTTCGAGCCACAATAAAACTACCAGGCACAGAGCCAGCTTCGGCTGCATTCTGGTTTTCTTTAATGGCAACTTCCGGTTGTGCATACGCAGAAAGTCCAAAAAATAAGAAGATCACAAAGAAGCACAACAACATGTGCTTTTTAGAAAAATGGGAACTATCTGATTCTTTAATTTTCATTGTAAATAGAACTAACGTTACTAAAAATAAAATGCTTACAATAAGCGTATTGCAATATTAACCAAAAAGAAACGCCTCCCTAAACATAATCGACAAAAAACGATATTCCTCCCCCACTGACCTATAGCTGGTACCGCGTAGGTTGGTATTGAAATTTTACGGTTATTGCAAAAGGGCTGAAGTAGTTTCTGATTCTTTATTAATTTTTTTCACCAATCCTTGTAAAACTTTTCCAGGACCTACCTCGGTAAATAAAAGCGCACCATCGGCAACCATATTTTGCACACTTTGGGTCCATTTTACAGGTGCCGTTAATTGCGAAATAAGGTTCTTTTTAATTTCCGCTGCTTGGGTAACTGCAGTGGTTGGTACATTTTGATAGATAGGGCAAATGGGCTCGCTAAAAACCGTATTCTCAATAGCCGCAGCCAATTCTTCTCTTGCAGGTTCCATTAAAGGCGAATGAAAAGCACCACCAACAGGTAATAACAAAGCTCTTCTTGCTCCTGCTTCTTTTAATTTTTCACAGGCAGCATTTACGGCATCAACATCACCGGAAATAACCAGTTGTCCCGGGCAGTTATAATTTGCCGCCACAACCACACCTTCTGTTTCTTTACATATTTTTTCTACAACCTCATCTTCCAAACCTAAAACCGCTGCCATAGTACTAGATTGCACTTCACAAGCCTTTTGCATAGCCAAAGCCCGTTTAGACACCAACCGTAAACCGTCTTCAAAAGTAAGGGTACCATTGGCTACCAAAGCAGAAAATTCTCCTAAAGAATGGCCGGCAACCATATCTGGTTTAAAGGCATCTCCCATCACTTTACTCATGATCACAGAATGCAAAAATATTGCAGGTTGTGTAACCTTGGTTTGTTTTAAGTCTTCAGGAGTCCCTTCAAACATAATGTCTGTAATAGGAAAACCAAGGATAACATTGGCTTTTTCAAAGAGTTCTTGAGCCAAAGGGTATTTCTCGTAAAGATCCAAACCCATTCCTACAAATTGAGCTCCTTGCCCAGGAAAAATATATGCATTCATCTTTTTTCAGTTTTAGTATTTAGCAAAAATAAGCAAACTTCCCTAGAGTGCATATCGGTTTACTAAAGTTTATTCGTCCTTAAACCAACTGGAATAGGTAACATAATTATCGGCGATCCTATCTATCTCTCCCTTGCTTAGGTCTTCACTAATATCCTTTATTTTTTTGGCGGGCATTCCGGCATACACCGTTCCAGATGGGATATGAGTTCCCTTGGTAACGACAGCTCCAGCAGCTACAATACTATTACTTTCCACAATACAATCGTCCATAATAATACTCCCCATCCCAACCAAAACATTGTCTTTTATAGTACAACCATGAACAATGGCATTGTGCCCAATAGATACATTATTGCCAATGGTAGTAGGCGATTTTTTGTAGGTGCAGTGTATTACAGCACCATCTTGAACATTCACCTTATTTCCCATTTTTATAAAATGTACATCGCCGCGCAATACCGCATTAAACCATACGCTACACTGGTCTCCCATTTCTACCTCCCCTACAATGGTTGCATTTTCTGCTATAAAACAGTCCTTTCCAATTTTGGGCGACTTGCCATTTACTGCTTTTATGATCATATTCTTTATGTTAGTGTTTTTATAATTAAGATTCAAAATAGGCCAGCAGTTCTTTCTTTCTGGATGCTGACACCATTAATTCTTTGCCATTGTGCAATACCACACTACCCCCTTTTCCCTTTTTATATTTGGCGATGGCATTTACATTCACCAAAAACGATTTATGAATGCGTGCAAACGGAAAGGCAGTCATAGCTTCTTCAAAATATTTCAGGGTTTTACTCACTAGAATTTTTTTGTTTTCTAAGTAAATTTCCGTGTAGTTATCATCGGCCTTACAATATAAAATATCGGCGACATCCAAGACCTGAAAACCATCTTGCTGTGGTAGGGTTATTTTACCGTCTACCTTATTAGACTTGGGGGTAAGCACCCGATCTGACAGTACATTTTCTTTGGCCCTAATTTCACTTACATAAGCCACAGCCTTAATGAGTTCATCAATATTAATAGGCTTCATAAGGTAATAGGCCGCATGATTATTAAGCGCATCCATAGCGTATTGATTGTAGGCCGTCACAAAAATGGTTTCAAAAGTTCTATCGGGCAATTGATCTAGCAAATCGAACGCATTGCCAAAGGGCATTTCTACATCTAAAAAAATAACATCGGGCTGTTGTTTCTCAATTAGTGCCAACCCTTCTTTTATGGAAGCCGCAGCGCCTACCACTTGCACGGATGGGCAATATTTAAGGAGATAATTGCTTAAAATTTCCCTGCTATTGGCCTCATCTTCAACTATTATTGCCTTTAATTTCATACTTCTTTTTTTAACGTCAGAATAACCTTGGTACCCGTTTCATCCTCATACAAATCTTCTACCAGCACCCTTACCTTGTCTTTGTACATATCGTTTAAAATAGCCACCCTCTTGGTAATATTACCCATGCCTTGGGAACGTTGTTTTTTCTGATTCTGCGTTTTTAGCGCAGCCGATTTTTTTCTTCCAATCCCGTTGTCTTCCACAATAATTTCAATGGTTTCCTGATCTTTTTGCCTTAGGCTGATGTTTAAAAAACCCTTTTCCTCTTTGTAGCGCAACCCATGCCAAATGGCATTTTCGATATAGGGCTGCAACAACATGGGCGGAATTTGAAAGGCATCTACATCTATCGTATCTGCCGTTGTTATGGTATAACTAAACTTATCTGGAAAACGGGAATGTTCTAATTTTACATATAAGGCTAAAAGTTCTAACTCCTTAGAAAGGGAAATAAAATCTTCTTCCGAATTTTCTAATACCGCTCGCATTAAGGTAGAAAATTCACTTAAAAACCGATTGGCACTGCGTTCATCATTCTTAGAGATGTAATTGTTGACAGAATTTAAGGCGTTGAAAATAAAATGCGGATTCATCTGTGACCGCAAAGATTTTAACGCTAACAAATTATTGGCTAGTTTTTGCTGTTTATTACTTCGGTAAAAAAAGAAAGAGGCCAACCCAAATAACAACATCCCAAATATTAAGGCATAAATTAATAATTGCTGCTTTTTTGTAGTTGCTGTAAACAAATCTTCTTTGGTTTTTGCCAAATTGTATTTACTATCAGATAATTCTTTGTCTTTTTCTAAGCCCGTAATCCTATTTTGTTTGGCTGCAATTTCCTTACTCAACCGTTCTGCCCGCGCTATTTCTTGTTCTTTGCGCGCATATAAGGTATCGGCTACATCAGCATAAGCCCTATACACTTCTAATGCCTTGGTGAATTCGCCTTTAAACTCATGTACTTCTGATAATTTTCTTGTCGCATCTTTACGCACCACCAAATCGTCATCTGTTTTTGCGTCAGCAATACTTTTTTCTAAATAGGGAATGGCCTCCTCATATTTTCCCTGTACAATTAAGGTATTGGCAATCTTATAATTTATACCTTGGCTGGTGATGGAGTTTAATTGGGCAGGTTCTGCAGTTTCACTCTTTTTTTTGGACGAAGCTTTTAAGAGGTCTAATTGTTCTAAACTTTTCTTGCGAAGTGCTATCTCCTTATCGTACAAATTGTTTTGACTGTAAAAATCTGCCGCTCTTTCTTTTACCTCCAATGATTTCTGAGGGGCTTCTTTAGCTGCAGCTTCTAAGGAGCTATCAAAAAAGACTTGTGCCTCTTCCTCCATTTCATCAGCCGCATAGGCTTCGGCCAACTTGGTGCTTAAATCTGTTATTTTAGGAGCTACCGTTTCTTGTTTGGCTAATTGCAAGCCGCTCTTGTAATTAACCACAGCCTTATTGGCATCTTGCAATCCTTTGTAGGCATCTCCTAAACCTTCATAAATCTGAATTTTTTGGTAAACACCTACCTTTTTAGCTGCGACTAGTTCTTGAAATGTTTTTTCTGCGTTTGTATATTCTTTATTTAGAATGTAGGCATTTCCCAATAAAATTTGAGTCGCAATAGCGGGTTCTGCCTGCAAAGATTCTTTATAATTATCAATGGCAAGGTCATATTGCTTGTGGTACTCATAGATTTCTCCCAAAGCGGAAAATGATTGGGCACGTTCTTTATTGTCTCCCCTAGTATTTAATTGCTCTAAGGAAATCCGGATATAGTCAATACTCTTCCCCAAGTCCTTTTTCTTAAACTGATGGGCAGAATCTAAATAGGCCTTATACAAGGTGTTTTTATTGGCTAATGTGCTTCTCGTTGCTGATTGCAACGCATCGTCTTCCACAAGCACATCTACATCTTCATTGTTGGTAATCCGGTGTTGAACGGTTTCAAATTCTGAACTCTCAAACAGCAGCTCATCACCAATCCTTACTTTTATCTTGTATTTTCCAAAGGCATTGGTACGCGCATATTCGCCGCTTGAAGTAGAAAGCTGCACTCCAGAAATAGGCATATCCTTTGCTTTGTTTTTTACCACACCTTTAATCTCAAACTTTTCTTGTTGGTTAATTTGAGAAAATGCACTAACACAGCTCAGCAGCACTATCAATAGTATGAATTTTTTAAAGCCCATGTTTATAATTAGATATGGTAAACTTAGTTGTTTTATCTCATTCTAGAAAATTACAAAACACCCTAATTACAGCAAAGAACTACTGTTTTTACTCCCTAACAAAGTGAATAGGTTTGTTTACTCACCCAAAGGATCCGTTTACTCATTGCTCTTTTTTTCAGAAAAACATTGCCCATACTTTTATCCTGTAACAAATAAAACATAGAACGATGAAAAATTTAAAACAAATCAGTATCGGGTTACTTTCTCTACTAGTAACGAGCGCTTTTAGCTGCGAACTAAAACCAATACAACAAGCAAATAACACGGTGCTTACACAGGCCAAAATGCCCAGTGAAACAGCGGCTAAAAATGTGGTAAAAATTGCCCTGTTATTAGATACCAGCAATAGTATGGATGGCTTAATAAATCAAGCAAAATCACAACTGTGGGATATTGTAAACAAGTTTAGCTATGTAAAATGCGGTACAGACGCTAGGCCCGATTTACAGATTGCCATCTACGAATACGGAAATAGTAATTTATCTTCTAAGGAAGGGTATATCCGACAGGTCATCGATTTTAGCAGCGATTTGGATGAAATCTCTGAGCAACTATTTTCCTTGACCACCAGTGGCGGAGAAGAGTATTGTGGTGAAGTGATACATACTTCCCTACAGCAATTAGATTGGGGTAAAAACCCAGACAACCTGAAACTAATTTTTATTGCGGGTAACGAACCCTTTACCCAAGGGAAATTGAGTTATAAGGATGCCGTGACCAATGCCAAGGAAAAGGACATCGTTGTAAACACTATTTACTGTGGTAACTACCAACAAGGGGTAGCTACCGAATGGAAGAACGGCGCCAAATTAACAGGTGGAGAATACATTGCTATTGACCACAACAAACAAGTTGTACAGATAGACACCCCTTATGATGAAATCATTATAAGGCTAAACGGCAAACTAAACAAAACCTATGTTTCTTATGGGAATTTAGGGGCTTCTAAAATGCAATTGCAATCTGTTCAGGATGAAAAAGCGGCTGAAATGGAAGAAGCTGTAATGGTAAAAAGAGCAGTAAGCAAAAGTTCTAGGCTCTATTCTAATTCCTCTTGGGATCTAGTAGATGCCTCAAAAGCCGATGATTTTGATGTTGCCAAAATTAAGAAAGAACAGTTACCAAAAGAACTACAGCACAAATCGAAAACGGAGATTGAAGCCTATATAAAAACCAAAAAAGACGAACGTATAGCGATACAGCAAGAAATTCAAGAATTAAATACAAAGCGGGAAGCCTTTATCACTAAAAACCAAAAAGAAAGTAGTAAAGGAGAATTGGAAAACGCAATGTTGTCTGCAATTCAAAAGCAGGCCTTACAGAAAAATTATACTTGGGATTAAGGTTGGTTGATGGTTGATGGTTGATGGTTGATGGTTGAAAATAAAAATTTAATCATTAACCCAACCTGATTCCTAATAAAAAGTTGATTATTGTAGGTGGGGTTTTGGTTCCGTTTATTCTTTACACGCTGTATTTTGATGCAACCAATGATTGTCAGTTCGAGTGCTATTGAAGAATGAAATAGTGTATCGAGAACCTTTTGAACACATTGACTTCATAATACTAATTATTTTTCCACTACTGCTCCAAAATAATTCACTCGAAGTGACAGTAGAACTATAATTTGAAATCGTACAAAGTAGTCAGTTCGAGTGTTTTTGTGTAATAAAATGAAACGAAAAATGTATCGAGAACCAATTGAAACTAAAAGGTCTTCTCTTTCTTTTTCCATCGATGAAAAAGAAACAAAAAATCTAGACTGATAAAACCAAAGCTAAACTTCTCTTTCGGTTTCTAAATAATCGCTGACTTCTTCAAATTGCATTTGAATTCATCACAAGACGGATTATTTTTAACGA
>NZ_JALKBA010000028.1 GCF_023015805.1 Cellulophaga sp. F20128 | reverse complement strand
ACTTTGTCAAAAATTTTACCTTCCTTGACTCAAGTAGTTTTTAACGTGTCAACGTTTTGATAGCGAGCTCTCAACGCTGATAAGCTAAACTACTTCAAGCGATACCCTTATCAAAAAGTCGGCTATCCCTTAACAAAGAAATAACGCCCGCTTTCATAATTCACACAAACCTTAGAAAAAATGCCCCCACGGCACTTATAATGGCCTCTAACGGTTCGGCTAAGCGTAGTGCGGTAGTAAGGAAACTTTTCGTTTCCGTCTGTGCACGAAGCTAAAGCTTATTGTTTTGCTTTTTCTTTTTTTGTCCAAAGCTAAATCCATAAGATTTAGCGACTTCATAAATATACACAGACCTTTCGTTTTAGCCCTAAAGTCCGCATTACGTTTAGGCATTGTTGTGGGTAGTTTTTCGCTCAATAATGCACCCAATAAGAGTCCGTTTCTTCTCCATCATCAACCATTCTAATTTGGACGTCAAATAATTCAGTCAGTATTTTTTCTTTAAACGAGTTGTCAAATTCCTCTAATTCCAGCTCCTCAATATGTTCCGAGATTTTGTCTCCGGTATGCCATTTTTCCGTCACAATTTTTTCAATCAGAATATTCAATTCTGGTGAAGGAACTTGTGTTTCAGTTTTATGCCAAATAAATTCCTGCCTTTCTTCTGGGTCATTTTCATCATAAATTGCAATTCCACTAATTGAGTCAACTGTTTCATTCGTTAATTCAATTCTTTCAACTCCGTACAATTTGAGATAGGATTTTAAAAAATCCAGCCGTTTTGATTTGGTCATTTTGATGGGTATTCTGAAAGATAAATTTCCATTCCAATTTTGCTCATAATACCCATCATATTTTTGCTAATAACTCCGCCACCACCATTTGCCTCATTTCTAATTCCAAATCCAATGTCAGCAACATACTGCCCAATAGGAAGGTGTTTTCCAGTTTTTTCTAACCAATTTTCCAGTTCAGAAATTTGATATGGTAAATCCCAACTTTTATCGCACAACCAAGCTAGCCTTTCATTATTTTTTTCTTTATAAATATTAATTGGCATTATTGACTAAATGTTTTTTTAAATTACCCACAACGGTTCGGCTATGATTTCGGTCTGGGAAATCCGTTAGGATTTTTCAGGATCGGAATCGAGCCAGATTAAAAGTACTAAATTTTCTCATTAGAAAAGGCAAGACTGAATTATAGGCATTGTTGTAAAACGTATTTTTTTTAAATGTTGTGAATCCGTCCTTTAAGTTTTTTTCTATTAAAAGAACTAACTCTTACTTGATCTTGTTTATTTATAATTCCGTATGCCACCACAGGGATTAATAAAAAACTTCCGACTATGAGAATCACATAATGATTTCGACTTCCGGTAAATATTGGGCTTACAAAAAAGAACATAAGTGGTGTGCCAATTAAGAAAATAAGTCCAGCACCAATTTTCGCTAAATTCGATTTTTTTGCATTTAGTTCGTCCACGTAAAAATCGGTTGTCCGTCCGCAATTTTTACAAGTCAGCTTTTTACTTTCTCCGTCTTGCATTGTAAATTCCACCCGAGTATTGGCATTGGTTGAATATCCAATTTCACTATTGCATTTGGGGCATTTTCCGTAAACTTTCATTTATTTGGAGTGCTCTTTTTATATGTTTTACAACGTAAGGATAACCGTATACATACGGTTATTTCTATTTTATACGTATGGCTAATCTAATGGATTTTTTATTGTTTTAAAAGTATTAGTGGCTACATGTGTGTAAATTTCTGTTGTTTTAGTAGAGCTATGCCCAAGTAATACTTGAATTTGTCTTAAATCTACACCCGATTCTAATAAATGTGTAGCAAAACTATGGCGCAGCACATGTGGCGTAACACTTTCACGGATTCTAGCTTTTTCAGAGGCTAATTTTACAATTCTCAGAACACTTTCTCCACTGTATTTGCCACCTTTTTGTCCTTCAAACAAATAATCCTTTGGTCTAAATTCTTTAAAATAAATCCTTAAATCGTCCAAAGCATTTTTTGAGAGAAGGGTAAATCTATCCTTATTGCCTTTTGAATTTTGTACTCGGACTAACATTCGCTTACTATCAATATCATTTACTTTTAGGTTCAAAAGTTCACTTTTACGTAAGCCAGAACCATATAGTAATTTTACAACACACCTATGTTTTATATTATTTGTATTGTTAATTATTAAAAGTATTTCTTGTTTAGAAATTACTTTTGGGAGCTTATATTCTTTACGTGGGCGTTCTATATTATAAAATCTATGAGGCATTCCAAGTACTACTTCATAATAAAATTTAATAGCATTTATTACTTGATTTATATAAGAGTTCGACATTTTTCTTTGGATTAGATGCTGGAGAAAAGCTCTAATATCACTCTCATCCAACGTATTAATTTCTCGGTCATAATAAAAATTAATGAACATTTCAAAAAAAGGAACATATATGCGAACTGTATTGTTAGAGTATCGTTTGAGTTCAAGCTTTAATAAATATTCTTCAGGGCAATACTTATAATGTGGGGTGATTTTTCTTTTTCGAAACCAACTTATGTCTAATGTTTCATTATCCTTTTTAATTGGTTTATTAGTTAAAAAACGATTATAGTTTATCCAAATTACGCCTTTAAACACATTGAAAATACTATTTAAATTCTGCTTGGTATTTAGTAAATACACCATTTTGTATTGATCACTCCATTTTGGATTAGACAAACTTTTAATTAGAGCCTGAATAACTTTATCAGATTCAAATTTTATACCAATCATCTTGGTGTTATTAATCATTAGATGATATAAGGTTATAGACTTAATATGTTGTTTGTATGATGAATTCATAGGATTGATTTCAAGAATTTAAAACTAAATTATAGTATACAAATGATTTAATCGTATCTTAATCGAATAATGTTCGCATAGACATTCACTTAAATTTAAAAAGATGAGATTACAGCATAACTGTTTGTATTGTAATAAAGAAATTACAGGTAGAACGGATAAAAAATATTGCAACTTACATTGTAAAAGCGCCTACCAATACCAAAAGGAAAAGCAAAATCCAGAACGCTTTTATAATATTGTAGATAATCAACTAAAATTGAATCGCAAGCTATTAAAGGAGTATAACAAGGGAGGCAAGGTGACAATAAGAACCAGTGTTTTATTGGAATTAGGGTTTAACCCAAACTTTTTCACCCATTATTGGAAAAACCAAAAAGGAGAGGTTTATCTATTTGTTTATGAATACGGATTCCTAAAAAAGACGGAACACGCAAAAGACAAATATGTTTTGGTCATATGGCAGGACTATATGGGAAAGACATAATGTTAAGATGATCGGAAGAAATTTGTAGTAAAAGTTTCTTTCACACTAATATTTCAATCGCTTTATCTAAAACGGCATTATCAAGCTCCTTAAGATACGTTTGTGTGACAGTAAGGTTTTTATGCCCCATCGATTCACTAATTATATCGGTAGCGACTCCTTTTTGTTTTAAACAGTTTGCAAAACTATGCCTGGCCACATAACTAGTGAGTGGTTTGTCGATTCCGCAAATTTTGGCAATCTCTTTTAATTCCTTGTTATATCGTTGAAGTGTTTTATGTTTTCGGTTTTCCAATTGAGATGGTGTTAAGTTGTCTTTTAATAGAATTGGAAAAACGTATTTTGTACCAATGGAAAATTCTTTATAATGATTCAGTATTTCTTGAACCGGGGCAAGAACCTTAATTTTAAAATTCCCCTTGGTTTTTGATCTCGTATAGTAGATTTTATCATTGTCAATTTCTTTCCACTCAAGTTTCATCATATCCGCAAAGTTCATACCTCTAGTGTAAAAACTAAATATGAAATAGTTTCTGGAATTAACCAATAATGGATATTTTTTTAAGTCTAAATCTCTGATTTTAATGATTTCTTCTATCTTCAAAGCTTTTTTGAGGCTTCTACCTTTTAGTTTTGAGACCTTGTAAGTTTTGAAGGGATAGTATTCCAATTTGACTATTTTTCTTTCAATGGCAAAATTATAAAGCGCTCTAATAGCTCTCATGCGTACGCCTATACCACCATCACTTCCTCCTCTTGATCTAAGAAATACTTCATACTTGTACAAAAATTCGGGGGTAATTTCTCTAAATGTAAGGCTAGTACTTTTATGAAATAAGTGCAAGGAATTGAAAGTATCCTTATTAGCTCTTGCATTGCCCGTTCTCCCTGCAGAAATCATTTCATCCATAATCTCATCCCAGAAGTAAAAAACGTTTTGTTGTACTGGGTTAGATACAATTCGAAATCGATTTTCAAAATCATTTAAAGTGAATTCATCTTTCTCCATTTCCAAGTCAGAAAGAATCTTTAAAGCTCTGTCCTTGAATTTTAGAAGTAACCTATTATTCTGGACGCTGTTTGAATTTTTACTAGTGAAACTACCAGTTATTTGGTTCCATTCATTTGGAAAAGCTCTAAATATCGTTTGAAAAAACTTGGACTTTCTGTCCTTTGACACTCTTAATGAGATGGGGTAACTACCATCAGCTAGCTTCGATTTTTTCAATACAGTCTTTACGGTTGCCATAGGTTTTGTATAAATCAGTACAACATTTTAGAAACATTCATTAAAAACCTCAATAATATCAGTACATTCATTAAAATTTATCAGTACAACATCTGTACAACAAATTGTCTAATAAAGATATATTATATGCAAACAACTACAAAATAAAAATGTATAAATTATTGATAATCAGACTATAAGATGCTAGATACTAATATATGAAAACTATAATTAGCTGACTCATAATCAGGGGGTCCCTGGTTCGAGCCCAGGTGGGACCACCGGTAAACCTCTCAAAACACTAGTTTTGGGAGGTTTTTTTATTTTAGCGCAATAGGGATATGTAAAATTTACGGGCAACTGCTATGTATTTTAATTTTCAATTATGGCTTATAGCGTAACAATTGATTTTCAGAAAAGGCAGGCATTGCAATATTAAATTTATCGTATACTGTTTTAGGAATACCAAGATCGGCTATATAAACTGCAGTAGTTGGCAACAGTTTTTCTAAAATAGTTTTTGGGGCAGCTAGAGTTAGTACCTGATTTGCTGCGAACATGGGCTGATTTTCATCTTCTGAAATGCCTATTGGAATGTCTAACGCTATTTTAAAGGCAGATGAGGCATTTGCTAGGGATATACGGTCTAAAAACTCTTTTGAAAGTGGTAACTTTTGTGAAAACCCCAAATAGGCATCTACCCAAATAGCTGGATTTTCAATTTTCTCTGTTTTAGCACCAAACAATAAGGCTCTTTCTAGCTGTTGCTTGGGGAGTTCCTTTGTAATTTTAACAGCAAGATCTAAATAAACAGAATAACCCCAAGCCGCAAGTCGTCTTGCAGCAACCAAACCTCCACCGCCATTGTTGCCGTTTCCAACTCCAATTTTTATGGTATCGTTTTTAGAAGCAGTTGCAACCACTAAATTAGCCAATTGCAAACCAGCATTTTCCATGAGTAACTCAATAGGTAAATTATACTGGGCTACAGCCAGGTTATCCATTTCTTTAAAACACCCTAATGAAAGGCTTTTAACTGCCATTATTTTTCTTTTTTATAGGTATTTATTGCTTCGGTAAAAAACTTAATTGCTTCTTTTTCAGTAGCATTTGTTGCAGCCAAAACGGCTCCTTTAAAGCCATTGTTCTTCCATTGTCCTACTGAAAGTTTGCCAAAATGAGAAGTATCTATAGCAGTACCCCCCTTATATCCACTGCAATAATAATAGTGTTCAGGAACAACGGTATCCGGAATGGCTAAACCAAAACCTACGGTTATATCAGAATGTATAGTGGTATAGGCACCAGTATCAAAATGATGTGGCCAAACTCTAACCGTAGCTGTTAATCCCATTGTATTCAATGTTTCCGATACACTATGCTGGGCTTGAGTTCTTAAAACTGCCAATGCCTTTAGTTCCAATGTATTTATTTTATAGGTATACGAATCGTCAATGGTGTATGGCAATTTGTAATGAAGTTGGTACTGGTACTTTTTGTTTAAAAATTTATCAGAAGTACTCGTGAGCCAATCTAAAACTTGCCGATGTGTTTTTCCATCTAAAGATAAAGATTCCTTGTTTTTTGGCGTATTCCAGTCCAAAGTAAAGCGATTATAATTTAAAGAAAGAATAATTCCACTTGCTGATAAAGGATGTGTTTCCAGGCGTTGATTTTCAACAGAAAAACCAAGATTCGTATGGCTATCATCCTCTTTTTTATCCAGAAAGCTTATTCCTGCTGCAGCCAAATACTGCGCTGCTATGTGCATCATTTTTTTCATGAATTTTATATTTAGTTAGTTATACCTGCGTAACTAATACCTGTTAGCCTATGCATATCGTGGTTAAATGTGGATAGGTCTTCAAAATTGAATTTAGAAACATCAGCATGACCACAAGCCCTAGCGATTACTTTTATAAGATTGTTTGTGGCCTCAAAATAATTATGCAATTGCTTGGCAGAAGATTCAATGATTAATCTACTGCGTAAGGATTCTTTTTGTGTGGCAATGCCAACGGGGCAATTATTGCTGCCACATGCCCGCATTCCTATACAACCAATGGCTTGTAAGGCAGCGTTAGAAACTGCAATGGCATCTGCACCCAGCATCATTGCCTTTGCAAAATCTTCAGCAACGCGCAACCCCCCCGTAATAACCAAGCTTACATCGGTAGCGTTTAACTTGTCTAAATAGGCACGTGCACGAGCAAGGGCAGGTATGGTTGGTACATTTATATGATCTCGTAAAATTGTTGGGGCAGAGCCTGTGCCTCCACCGCGGCCGTCTAGGATAATATAATCTACACCTACATCTAACGCAAACTGAATGTCTTTTTCAATATGGCTGGCTGCAATTTTAAAACCAATAGGTATACCTCCTGTTCGTTCTCTCACCTTTGCGGCAAAATCTTTAAAATCTTGTACACCGTGAAAATTGGGAAACGTAGCTGGGGATATAGCCGTTTCTCCTGCTTTTAACCCTCTTACGGCAGCAATTTCATCCGTTACCTTGCTACCAGGTAAATGCCCTCCTGTTCCTGTTTTAGCGCCTTGGCCGCCTTTAAAATGAAATGCTTGTACGTTATCTAATTTATCCCAGGAAAAACCAAATTGAGCAGATGCCAATTCATAAAAATAGTTACTATTACTTGCTTGTTCTTGCGGTAGCATACCTCCTTCCCCAGAGCAAATGGCTGTTCCTGATAATTCTGCTCCTTTAGACAATGCAATTTTGGCTTCTCTAGAAAGCGCCCCAAAACTCATATCACTAACAAATAATGGAATATCGAGGGTTACAGGTTTTTTTGCCTTTGGACCAATAATAACCTTGGTAGTTACCTTTTCTTCGTCTAATAAGGGTCTGCTGGCCAATTGCGCGGGCAAAAATTGAATGTCGTTCCACTTGGGAAGTGTATCGCGATCAACACCCATAGCTGCAGAAGGACCATGGTGGCCAAAATTTTTAAGTCCGTTTTGGGCTAATTCTTTTATATAAGCGGTGTACGGTTCTGTTGGCTCAGGATGCGTATCTGCATAAGCGCCTAAATAGGCATCCCTATTAAAAGGTTGTGGAAAATCGTTTAAATA
Source organism: Cellulophaga sp. F20128 (assembly GCF_023015805.1). Taxonomy (GTDB): domain Bacteria; phylum Bacteroidota; class Bacteroidia; order Flavobacteriales; family Flavobacteriaceae; genus Cellulophaga. The sequence goes on along the minus strand of NZ_JALKBA010000028.1, from coordinate 13,888 downwards.
GGCATCTATTTCTGCCGTATCAACATAAAGTTTTCCATCGGTAACTGTTACAGTGAACTTGTGTAAAACCTCTTCATTATTGTATTCAGAAACACCAGTATCATACCTGTAATCCCAACCATGAACACCACAGATTAAATTTTTTCCATCCAAATGACCGTCGGCCATGAGTGCACCTCTATGTAAACACCTGCCATATAATACCGAAATATCATCATCAAACTTTACAATAACGAGGTCTAGTCCCTTTACTAAGGCGTGCGCTGGTTTTTTGTTTTCTAAATCGTTTAGTTCTGCAATTGCTACTAGTTTGCTCATAGAATTTATTTGTTGGTTCCTTTATTTGACGGGAAATAGTCACAATACTTTCAGGATAGAAGTTACAAAAAGAATAAGCAATAAATCCCGAGCTATGAAATTGTTATTTTTCAACCCTATTGTTGTTAATCGTTTTGGTAAACCATATTTTTAGGGTACCATAAATTTCAAAAATTTTGAACGCTGTTTAACTGCAGTAATTTAATTGGTTGCAAACCGTATATAAGAAGCCTATGAAAACAGTAAAGAGAAGTATAGCAATACTAGGTATAGCACTATTAGTTGTAAGTAGTAGTATAGCTCAACAAAAGTTTGAATCGCCAAAATTATCGGACCCAGATTCTTGGACCATGATTATGGTTCCTGATACACAATCTTATGTAAAATTTGCGAGAAACCAAGGTATTTTAGATTTGATGACAGCTTGGATTAGTGAGAACATACAACCTTTAAATATTAAAATGGTCTTGTGTACTGGAGATTTGGTAGAACAAAATGAAATGATTGTACCAGACAATGTAAACGGAAATGAGACTAGTAGAAACCAGTGGCTGGCAGTTGCTAGGGCATTTGGGCGTTTGGATGGCAAAGTGCCTTACGTATTGGCGGCAGGGAATCATGATTATGGATATAAGAGTGTTGAGCATAGAGGCTCTAATTATGATGTTTATTTTCCGGCGCATAAAAATGCGGCTAATAGTCCCTTATTAAGTGCTGCAGGAAAAAATGCCAACGGTCACCCAACACTAGAAAATGCTGCCTTTGAGTTTGTATCTCCTCACGGACGTAAATTCTTATTTATGAACCTAGAGTTTGCTCCTCGAGATACTATTGTACAATGGGCAAAAGGGGTTAGCGGACAGGAAAAATACAAAGATCATACCGTGGCACTACTTACGCACTCCTATTTAAATGCAAAAAATGAACCAATTGAAAAAGAAAACTATCCCATTACTGATGGTAATTATGGAAAAGCACTTTGGGAGAAATTAGTACAACCGTCTCAGAATATCCAATTGGTTTTTTCTGGACATATTGGAGGTGCTAATGATTTTAAGGCCCATGTTGGTTTTAAGACCGATAAAAATGAGGCAGGGAAAAAGGTAAACCAAATGACATTTAATGCCCAAGCAATGGGTGGCGGTTGGCATGGTAATGGAGGGGATGGCTGGTTGAGAATTTTAGAATTTTTACCTGACGGAAAAACGGTAGTAGTGCATACCTATTCTCCCTTCTTTGCAGCATCGCCAGCAACCAAGCATTTAGCTTGGAGTACAGAAAAGTTTAATGATTTCTCTTTTACCCTGGATTAAACCCAAAATAAGGGAGATTCTATTCAGCAAAAAAGCTATGGAGCTATTTGCCAGTTACTTCATTTTATTCTTCCACAACGCGGAGGGAGACAGGCCTTATTGGCTGGTAATTGGAAATTAATTTGGTATAATGTTAACCAAGCGGGAGATTTTGAGGGCTATAACCTGGAAAATGACCCCAGCGAAACAAAGAATATTAGTAATGATTTCCCAAATAAGATCCAAGAACTCATTCAGGAATTAAATAAAAGTAGAAAGCCATCCAAGGAATTTCAATTTAAATAATGGAAGATAAAATCATAATTGAGAGATGTAAATTACTGTGGGATAAACCATCCTCTAACTTTTTTAAAGCCAGATTTAAAATCATTTTTGCCTGTGCTTTACTAGTTTGCCAGTTTGGTTATTCACAACGGAACGAGGTAGTCAAGGTTGTTATTAAAATGGATAAGGAATATCAGACCATCCATAACTTTGCAGCTTCAGATGCATGGACAGCGCAATATACGGGCTTATGGCTAGATCATAAAAAGAACAGAATGGCCGATTGGTTGTTTAGTCTGGAAAACCATACAGATGGTTCTCCAAAAGGAATTGGGCTATCGGCCTGGCGTTTTAATATTGGTGCAGGCAGTGCAGCCCAAGGAAGCGAAAGTGGGATTAAAGATTCATGGAGAAGAACCGAAGGTTTTTTAAGGGACAATGGGAGTTATGATTGGCGAAAACAAGCAGGACAACAATGGTTTTTACAGGCGGCAAAAACAAGAGGTGTGGAACATTTTATAGCCTTTGTGAATAGTCCACCCATACAAATGACCAGAAACAATAAGGCGCATTCAGAGGACGGTTTGGCGGCTAATTTATCTCCAGAAAAATATGTGGACTACGGGGTGTTCTTGGCAAGCTTTCTTCATCATTTTAAGGATAGTCTAGATATTGATTTTGAATATATAAGTCCATTTAACGAACCCCAGTGGGAATGGAAAGGTGGGCAGGAAGGTTCCCCTTGGAACAATAATGAATTGGCAGATGCTACCCGGGTAATCGATTCTGTTTTTATCCGGCAGAAAATAGATTCTAAAATAGAGCTTACTGAGGCTGGGGCCATAGATTATTTAACAAGGAAAAAAGAAAAGCATCACAATAGGAGCAACCAAATTGAGACTTTTTTTAGTCCAGAGAGCACCCACTATCTAGGCAATTTAAAATCGGTTGCCCCAAAGGTTGCAGCACATAGCTATTTTACGACTTGGGATATCCAAAAACTTAAAAGGGAAAGAGAGCGAATCGCTGAAAAGCTACTTCAGTATCCTTCGTTGGAATATTGGATGAGCGAATACTGTATTTTGGAGAACAATGAGGAAATAAAGGGAAAAGGCCGTGATTTGGGGATGCAAACGGCACTTTATGTAGCCAGGCTTATCCATACAGATCTAACCATTGCAAATGCGAGCGCTTGGCATTGGTGGTTAGCTATGAGTCCCTACGATTTTAAGGACGGACTTATCTATGTAGACAAGGATACCGAGGATGGTAATTATTTTGACTCTAAATTGCTTTGGGCTTTGGGAAATTACTCTAGGTTTATTAGGCCGGGGGCAAAAAGGGTATTTGTGGACTACAAAGGTATCAATGAGGAAGGCAATTTAAAGGATGGGGTATTGATATCAGCCTATAAAAACCAGGATAAAAGTGTAGTAATTGTGATAGTCAACCAACATAAAAAAGCCATAGAATTAAAGTTAAATATGGCATTTCCCAAAAAAACTAAGATGAAAAGTTACATCACTAACGAATCCTATAATCTTCAGAAAATGAATCAAAATTTTTCAAAAAAGAACCCGATCGAGGTTCTTGGAAAATCGGTGACAACCTTAGTGCTGGAAGCCGATAAAAGATTATAAAATTATAAACTGAGCGTACTTATAAAAGGTTGCTTTTTACCAAATCAAAATACTTACGCTTACAAGAAAAATTTCTTTTTAATATATAGATTTATCCCTTTTCACCAAACAAAAACAGCATTACCATATTTATGTTAGATAGGGTAATGCCATTTATGTATTTTAAAGGGAGTATTGGTGCTACTTGCCCGTAACCTCTAACAATTCTTCAGCAGTAAATTCTGCTCCGTCTTTAGAAGTAACCGTTCGCAATTCTTTAATTCTTGAAGTTCTTAGCTGTTTTGGTGTATCAGAAAAGGCACTTGTGGCATAGGAAATAATACTAGCAATATCTGCATCTGATATGGTTTTATTACTTTTTAAACCAGGCATGCCATTATTAAACTCATATTCAGTTCCATTTACAGTAACTGGACCTTTTAACCCGTGTAAGATGATAAGCCCAAGTCTATCCATATTTTCAGCCATGAATTCAGACTTCATAAGAGGAGGAGCTAGTCCTTCAATACCATCGCCCCATGAGCCATGACAGGCCGCACAGATTTGTCGAAATAACTTTGCTCCTTTGGTTCTACCATCTTCGGGGATTCCCTTTCTAGAATAAATAGAATTTGGTCTATCATCCTTTTTAAGTTGAATATTTTGAGCAATTGATTCACTTAAATTAGTGCTTGCTATGGCTTCATTATTACTCAGTGTTACTTGTAAGCTATCTGTTGTAATATCCGTAAAACCACTCACGATGGCTTCTTGATAAATTGGACTAGCCGTATGTTTTTCATTCAACAACATAAGCAAGGGAAGAAACTCATCTTTCGATTCTGATGCCCAAGTCCCAACCGTAGTACTTAGATATAGGTCTACAGTAGCACTATTTTTCTTTGCTAAATCTGTAAAAAGAGAACTTGCTTTCGCTACATTTTCAGGGGCAATAAAGTCCTCCATCAATACGATGGCATGGGCGGTAACATCATCCTTGCTAGCGCTAGCAATAGTTGCTAACAAATCAAAATTTAAGGCATTAAGCCCTTTAAGTGCATATAAGGAATGTATTTGTGCCAATGGTAAATCAGCATTTAAAGCCAACTCTTGGAGTTCAGGAATAACTTCTGATTTGTTTTTAAAGATAATATGGTGCTGTGCACGGTCCCTGATCCAACCATTTGTACTTTTTAAAAGTTGTGCCAATTCGGTTCCGGATAAGCTGCTTAAATCTGGCGTTTTGGTAACTGGGTTATCTTGGTGTTTTACACGTAAAATTCTTCCAAAACTAATCAAGGTATCCAATCTTTTTTCCTCAGCTTTTTTCTTTAAATACGGACTTAAGTACGCATGATGCCCAATGATGCCTCTGTGCATATCTACAATGTATAAATTACCATCTGGACCATTGGATAAACTTACGGGTCTAAAGCCTTCATCATAGGAAGCTAAAAACTCTTTGTTGTCCCATGCCTGCTTGGCTTCTGTTTTATCACCATTAAACGTAAGTATGTTTCGTTTTATTAAGTTGGCTTCAGGGACACAAACAAATACATTTTCATTATAATCCGTTGGAAAACCGCCACCCCTATAGATCAATGGTCCACATGCAGCAGTTACATTTACAAGCAGACTATCTTTGTCTAAAACGCCTTTGATATACCCTCTATTTACAGAAGCTGGATTTAAAGGATACACCCGCTGATTATTGGTTAACATTTGAGTAACGCCAACTTTTGGAACAAAAAATTGGTTGCGAACCAATCTATTAGGTAAGACATGATCTCCTAGTAATTGCCTGGAATTGTCATTGTAATACAAGCGTCCAAAGTTATCATGTGATATACCCCACTGTCCGCGAAAGGTAGTAGGTTCTTTTATCCATTTTCCGTTTTTCCGTTGGTATCTAAAATGAGATTTTGCATTGTATATCCAGTTGTCAACATTTAAGCGAAGCCCATTGGGTTGGTGTTCCGGATTGCCTTCTGCTGCATATAGTGAATCTACCAAAACTCTATTTTTAGGTTGATCATTTTCTATTTCTACAAAGTATAAGTTTGGTGGTTCAGCATAGAGTAACCCATCATAAACAAGGGCTATTGCCCTTGGAAGTACTAGACTATCTAAAAATACTTTAGCATGATCTACCACTCCATCATTATCTAAGTCTTCCAATATTTTTATACTTCCTGTAGGGTCATCTTCGCCTAGGCCATCTATATTATCCATAAAGCCAGGCATTTCTGTCACCCATATTCTTCCTTTGCTATCAAAATCCATAGCAACGGGGGCAATTAATAAGGGTTCTGAAGCAACCATCTCTAGTTCAAAACCTTCTTCAATTTTATAGTCTTCTAAGGAAATAACAGGTTCATCATAGGTTTCCTTACAACTACTAATAGTTAGTAGAATTAAAGTGGAATACAGGGGTAGTTTTAAAAGAGAAAAGCGCATAATTAAAATTAAGTTGACAAAAAAAAAGATATAGCTACAAATCTAGATATTAATATGGCATAAAAAAAATTACCCTTGTTTAGTTTTTATACTCAATGAGCTACCATAATACCTGCCTAACTATTTGTTAATGTTTTTAACAAAAACCTTTCCTTTTTTTAATATGAATAGACCAATGTCCTAACAACAGTACAAGACATTTGCCCTCGAATAACAAAAAAATAGTTTACAAATTTTAAGAAAATGAAAAAAAACCAAGTAACACTAATTTTTGCCTTTTTGGCAATTGTTGTAGGGCATGCGCAAGCTGTACTAAAAGGCAAAGTATTAGATGAAAACAATATTCCCTTAGGTGGAGCAACTGTAATTCTCAAAGGAAGTAGTACTGGAGTAGCAACTGATTTTGATGGAAATTTTGAGATTAGATTACAAAAAGAAAATGCCTCCCTTTTAGTATCCTATGTAGGGTACATTACAAAAGAAGTGAGTGCCAATGCATCACAATTTATGGAAATTCAGCTTTTGCCAGATGCTGAAAAATTAAACGAAGTTGTTGTTACAGCTTTGGGAATTACCAGAGCGGAAAAGAAAATAGGATATGCCACTCAAAAAATTGACACCCAAATATTAGAAGAAATAAGTTCCCCTAATGTTGGAAACTTGTTCACAGGGCAAGTAGCTGGCCTTTCGGTAAGTAATCCAACGGGGCTTTTTCAGAGTCCGTCTTTTTCCCTACGAGGCAAAACACCATTAATTGTTATAGACGGTATTGCTGTTGAAACAGACTTTTTTGATGTTGCGGCAAGTGATATTGCTGCTATTAACGTGTTAAAGGGAACAACGGCATCTGCATTATATGGCTCTAGAGGTAGAAACGGAGCAATTTTAATTACGACTAAGAATGCAAAAGTAGAAGGTTTAGAAGTTTCTATAACTCACAATACTATGGTGTCAGCTGGCTTTACAGTCTTCCCAGAAACACAAACAGAATACGGAAATGGATCTAATGGTAAGTATGAGTTCTGGGACGGAAAAGATGGTGGTATTTCTGATGGGGACATGATTTGGGGACCTAAGTTTGAGCCAGGAGTTCTTGTTTCACAATGGAATAGTCCAATTTATGACAGTGTAACAGGTGAGACCACTCCTTGGTGGGGAGATGTTGCTGGAACACAGTACGACGATAAATCTCGCTACTCAAGAGTGCCAACTCCTTGGGAATATCACGATAACCTAAATGATTTTATGGGCACTGGTTTTATTTCATCAACAGACTTTTCTATTGCTAGTAAATCAGAGAAAAGTTCTTTTAGGTTGTCTGGTAATTATTCCAACCAAAAAGATAGAGTGCCAAATTCAGAGTTAAAATCAGGAGGTTTAAGTTTTAAGAGTACGACTCAATTAACAAACAAATTAACTTTAGACAGTAAGCTATCTTACAATAAATTATATTCTCCTAACTACCCACGTCACGGTTACGGGCCAAAAAATCACATGTATACCATTCTTATTTGGATGGGTGATGATGTAAATGGGCAAGAGCTTAAAGATCATTTATATGTGCCGGGACAAGAAGGGTATCGACAAGCTAATTATAATTATGCTTGGTACAACAATGTTTATTTTGCAGCCAACGAGCTCAATCAAAAGTATGATGCCAATCTTATAAACGCACAATTAAAATTAAACTATAAAATCACAGATGATTTTAATATTCAAGCTAGAGGATCTGCCGTATTAAAAGATGTTTTTGAAGATAGACAAAGCCCTAAAACATATTTAAATTATGGTGATGCTAGAGATGGAGATTATAAGACATGGAATAGCGATAGGCTTACTGTAGATTATGATGTTTTAGCCTCTTACAACAAAGCCATTTCGGATGATATTTCTTTTGATGTTAATGCAGGAGCCTCTACTTACTACAGAAGATACCAAAGTGAATACAACTCAACAGATGGTTTGGTAGTACCTTATGTTTATAGCTTAAACAATACAAAAGGTAATTTAAACGCAAGCACTTATTTTGAAGAAAAAGCGACCAATAGTGTGTACGCAACTTTCGGTTTAGATTTGTATAACGCGGTGTTTTTAACTGTTGCAGGAAGAAATGACTGGTCTTCTACCTTGCCTGTAGAAAACAGATCCTATTTTTATCCATCCGCTTCTATAAGTACTATTGTCTCTAATTATTTAGAGCTCCCACAGGCTATAGATTACTTTAAATTATTTGGTTCTTGGGCAAAAGTATCTAGTGATTTAAGTCCATACCAAACAGAAGCTTATTATACCAATAATGGTGTTTTTGGCGGAAATGTAAAACTGCAATACCCTAACGGTTTAATTAATGCCGATATAAACCCAGAGAGCTCAACCTCATTTGAGTTAGGAGCATCTACAGCCTTCTTAAAAAACACCTTTAGTCTAGATGTAACCTATTACAATGTTATAGATACCAATCAAATTATAGATTTACCAATATCCAATACTTCTGGTTTTGAAAACAGAAAAGTTAATGGGAATGAGTATACTACTAATGGTTTAGAAGTTGTTTTAAATACAACCCCAATACGCACAAATAATTTTAAATGGGATATAGCCACAAACTGGAGTAGAAAAGTCAGGAAGATTACAGAAATCTATGAAGGCAACGACACCTATAATAATTTAAAATTGAATGAGCGAGCAGATAGTTATTACGCAACCGTATGGCAAAAATCGGCTGACGGAGATCTAATTTTAGGAAGTAATGGGTTGCCAATAAAGGATAATTTTCAACAAAATTTGGGACACAGTGATCCAAGTTGGACCATAGGTTTACAGAATAACTTTAAGTTTAAAAACTTAACTGTAAATGTTGGTATAGATGGTGTTTGGGGAGGATTAATAAGATCCTTAACGGTAGAGAAAATGTGGTGGGGAGGAAAACACCCTAACTCAACTGAGTTTAGAGATGCAGAATATGCAGCAGGCGTACCGGTTTATGTTCCAAATGGGGTAAATGTAACAAGCGGAGAATTGGTTACCGATGTGGATGGCACAGTGCTATCAGACACCAGACAATATCAAGATAATACAACAGCCGTTAGCTGGCAAACCTGGTCTCAAAACTATCCGTATAGAGCAGCCGTTACCTATAAAGAAAGCGAAAAATTTGCAAATATTTTTAACCGAAGCTTCTTTAAGTTACGTACACTTTCCTTGAAATACAATTTTACAGAATTAGCGAATATAGAAGGTGTGAAAAATTTAGATGTAACCTTAAGTGGTTATAATTTATTTATGTGGAAAAAGGCAGATATTATTGATCCTGATTTCGGCAACGATAATAACCTTCAAGATCCATCAACAAGATATTTAGGTCTTGGTGTTAATGTTAAATTTTAGAAATAATAATAAAATGAAAAAACTAGGAATTTTAGTCGGATTACTAATTTTGATAGCTACTTCTGCTTGTCAAAATTTATCAGAAATAAACGAAAACCCAAACAACGTTAGTGAAACACATCCACAATTGTTATTAACTAACATAGCCAGTAATGCATTTAGTGTAGATGGTACAGGAGCTTTATACGCTTCTCGTATGTTGGTACAAACAGATGGAGAAAATACGGGTCAATATTACAATTGGGATAGAGCTAGCTTTGATGATTATAACATGCTTGGTGAAGTTGCCAAAATGATAGAAGAAGGAGAGCGAATTGAAAGTGATGCGTATATCGCTTTAGGTAAGTTTTTTAGAGCGTTTTATTTCTACAACCTTACCCTTACCTTTGGAGACATTCCTTACAGTGAAGCATTGCAAGGTGAAACGGAGGCGTATTATACGCCAAAATATGATTCTCAAAAAGAAGTATTCTTAGGGATATTAAAAGATTTATCTGAAGCCAATAACCTTTTAGAGGGTACAAATACTATTATTGCTGGTGATATTATTTACAATGGTAATACAATACAATGGCAAAGATTAATTAACTCATTTAGATTAAAGGTATTAATAACCTTATCTAATAAAGAAAGCGATTCAGAATTAAACGTTCAAAGCACTTTTGCAAGTATCTACAATAACGACCCCCTAATGCAATCTATTGATGACAATGGTCAACTTGTCTTCTTAGATGAAGAAGGAAGTAGGTACACAGAATTTAATTCTAGTGGTTATGGATCTGGGATGTATATCTCATCTACCTTTATTGAAAGGTTACAGGACAAAGAAGACCCTAGGCTTTTTATTTACTGCGACAGAACTAAAAATGCAAAAGAAGCAGGTTTGGCAATAGATGATTTTAATGCCTATGAAGGAGGTGATCCATTGGCTCCTTATGCAGAAGTTAATGATAAAGCTGCAGCTGGAGACGTATCCAAAGTGAATTTAAGGTATACCACAGATCCTACAACTGAACCACACAATTTGTTAAGCTATGCCGAATTGGAGTTTATATTGGCCGAGGCTTCAGTGCGAGGATGGATAAGTACAGATGCCAAAACACATTATGAAAACGGTGTAAAAGCATCTTTTAGTTTTTACAATTCCTTTGCAAAGGGGTATGAAATGTATGTAGAAGCTTCAGATGCTGATACGTATTTAGCAGGTACTATGGTGGATTTTGACAATGGATTAACAACAGATGAAAAGTTAGACTTAATTTTGACTCAAAAATACATCACCTCATTTCTTCAGTCGGGCTGGAGAATGTATTTTGATCATATTAGAACCGGCTACCCAGCCTTGGCTCAAACATTAGGAGTTACTCCCCCTACACGATGGATATATCCTTTGTCAGAATACAACAATAACTCAGTGAATGTTGCTACTGCGATAGATGCTCAGTTTGGAACTGGAAATGATAAAATTAGAGAAATCACATGGTGGTTAGAATAAAAAGAAAGAAGTAAAAATAGCTTGTTAAGACCAATGGAAAATAACACCTTTGGTCTTAATTTGTTATATAAATTTGAATGATAGAAGTAGTAGGTTATAAAATATCTATTTTAGACATTCATAAAGTAAAAGTAAAAAACACAGTAAAATGAAGATTAAATACCAACTATTAATTTTTCTGAATTTTGTATTCGTACTGGGAATTGCCCAAAACACGGAAATCTTAATTAAGCCCTATTTGCAAGATGCATCACCAAGTTCCATTATTGTTAAATGGGAAACATCCTCAGGGGAAGAAAGTATAGTAGAATGGGGGCTTACCCCTAAACTAGGAAAGAAAACAACAGGTATTGCCTATGATATAAACTTTAGTGAAAGCAGAGTTCATGAGGTGAAAATCACAGGTTTAAAAAGGTTTACAACCTATCATTATAGGGTTGTGACCAACAAAGTTAAATCTGACATTTATCAATTTAAAACACCCCCGTTTGCTAGTGATAATGAGTCGTTCAATATTGTTGCAATGAGTGATATGCAATACGATAGCAGCGAACCAGAAAAGTTTTCAGAAGTAGTAAATCAAGGGATATTAAGGTATGTAAAAAAAGAATACAAAGGTGATTTATCAAACAATTTGGCAGTGGTTATGATTCCAGGAGATCTGGTGGTTACCGGCTCTGTTTACAGTCAATGGAAGAATCATTTTTTTAACCCAGCAGAAAAATTATTTGCTGAGGTTCCACTATATCCTGTTCCGGGGAATCACGAAAGAAACTCTAATTTCTTTTTTAAATATTTTAGCTTGCCCGAAAACGGAACAGCTGCATATTCAGAACATTGGTGGTATAAAGATTATGGCAATACTAGAATTCTTGGTTTAGATTCTAACGAAGGGTTTCGGAATCTTGGGGAGCAATTAGCATGGTTGCAAAAAGTATTGGATGAAACCGCAAAAAATGATGCCATTGATTTTGTTTTTGCTCAAATGCACCATCCACATAAATCTGAATTATGGATTCCTGGAGAAACAGATTTTTCTGGAAAAGTAGTTGCCAAACTAGAAAAGTTCTCAACAGATTCAGGAAAGCCAAGTATTCACTTTTTTGGACACACCCATGGGTATTCAAGAGGCCAATCTAAAGACCACAAACATCTTATGGTAAATGTGGCTTCAGCGGGGGGTGCAATAGACAATTGGGGTGAGTTTGAAGGTAAAGATTACGATGAATTTACGGTTACCCAAGACGAGTATGGTTTTGTGATGGTAGAGGTAGATGGGGACAAAGAAGACCCTAAATTTACGCTTAAAAGAATAAGTAGGGGCAATACAGTACACCCAAAAGATAACGAACTAACAGATAGTATTACCGTTTGGAAAAAAGACAGAAAACCGGCCACGCCTAAGGCACTAGCCCCACAAACAGTAGTGGAAGATTTTAAAGGTGTAGTTTTAAAAGCTGATCTGTTTGAAAGTACTTTTGATACTGCTTTTCACGCAGCATCGCACTGGCAAGTTTCGGAAGATAAAGATTTTGAAAAATTATCGTACAACAGTTGGAAACAACATGAAAACTGGTACTATAAGGAGAATAGACAAAAAGATGATGATTTAACCGATGAAAAAATTAAGCGCCTAAAGCCAAATACCACCTATTTTTGGAGAGTACGCTATAGGGATCAAAACTTAAATTGGAGCAATTGGTCCAAAACGGTAACATTTAAAACAAAATAAACGGGAATGAAATTAAAAAATAAAATTGTAGCTGTATTGCTTTTAATTGGGATGACGGCAGTTGCACAAAAAAACAAATCACCCAAAGTAGTATTAATAACTTTAGACGGCTTGCGTTGGCAAGAACTGTTTGCTGGTGCCGATTCTCTTTTGGTTGGCAACAAAGACTACGTAAGTAATACGGATGAATTAAAAGGGACTTTTTGGAGAAGTATGGCAGAAGAAAGAAGAAAAATACTCCTTCCCTTTGTTTGGAATACCATTTCTAAAATGGGGCAAATATATGGGAACAGGGCAAAAAATTCTAAGGTAGACCTCACCAATACTATGTGGTTTTCATACCCAGGCTATAATGAGATATTAACGGGTAAGGCCGATGATAAAAACATTACGAGTAACAGTAAAATTAACAACCCAAACACTACTGTTTTAGAAATGTTAAACAATGCCGAAGCCTATAAAGGAAAGGTTGCTGCTTTTGGTAGTTGGGATGTTTTTCCTTTTATAATCAATGAAGAACGCTCCGGAATTCCTGTGAACGCAGGATTTGAAAAAGCGAAAGGAAGTAAGCTCACGGACAAAGAAGAATTTTTGAACAAATTGCAAGGACAAACACCAAGTCCATGGGGTTCGGTTCGCTTGGATGTTTTTACTCATAATTTTGCATTAGAATATATGGAAAAAGCACATCCAGAGGTAGTGTATATTTCCTATGGAGAAACAGATGATTTTGCCCATGATGGGGATTACGATGCATACTTAAAAGCCGCAAAAAACACAGATGGCCTTATTGAAGAATTGTGGAATTTTACCCAAAATGATTCTTTTTATAAAGACAATACTGTTTTTCTAATCACCACAGATCACGGCAGAGGTACGCAACCCTTAGATACTTGGAAACACCACGGTGGTTCTGTTCAAGGAGCGGGGGAGGTTTGGTTTATTTCTTTTGGTAAAGGAGTTGCTAATTTAGGAGAAGTATCAGAAAGTGAGCAATTGTTTAGTAATCAAATTGCACCAACAGTTTTAGATGTTTTAAATATTAAAATTGATAAAGATAAAATGAAAGGCAAGCCCATAAATCTAGGTAAGAAATAGTTTTATTTTTTTATAAATATGAGTAATTAATTGTCACCCGAAACATTGGGAGTATTGAGAACTTCTAGAAACCAACAACGACCTACAAAAACAGAGCGTAAAACTTGAATTGCCATTTCGTTAAAAATAATCCGGTTTATCAAATGCAAAAAGAAGAGAGAGTCAAGAGTGAAAAGAGTTACAAGAGCCAGGAATCAGGAGTCCA
>NZ_JALKBA010000027.1 GCF_023015805.1 Cellulophaga sp. F20128 | reverse complement strand
AAGCGATGAAATAATTAGTATCGAGAAGTTTTAGGGGTACATTGTTTTCAATACACTAGCTCATTCTTCAATAGCCCTCGCCCCGAATGGTCGGGGGACATCTAGATTACCTTTACTTAAAATACGGTATGTCACTTCGAGTGAATTATTTCGTAGCGCAAGCGATGAAATAATTAGTATCGAGAAGTTTTAGGGGTACATTGTTTTCAATACATTTTTTCATACTTCAATAGCACTCGCCCCGAATGTTCGGGGACAGTAATAGTGTACATCTAGCTTTATGTTCAAAATTATCAATATTAATAACTGTACAACCATCAACTATCAACGGACAACCGACAACCAACAACCAATTCACCGTGTTGCATCTCAATTTTACTATTGTTAAAGACTATAATGGTACAGTAATCTAAATTCTGACAACGAGGCAGGCTACTAGAAGTATTTTTCAGCATTTTTAAAGGATATTTGTTTATAGTGCTGTATTTTTGAGCAAATTTTTAGATTATGAACATTCTTATTCTTGGTTCTGGCGGTAGGGAACACACGCTTGCATGGAAATTAACACAAAGTCCAAAACTTACAAAACTTTTTGTAGCACCCGGAAACGCTGGTACTGCGGCTATTGCCAAAAATATACCAATTAGTGTAAACGATTTTGAAGCCATAAAAAAAGTAGTACTTTCTGAAGGGATTTCTATGGTCATTGTAGGCCCGGAAGATCCACTAGTGAACGGAGTACATGATTTTTTCTTAAACGATATCGATCTAAAAAAAATAGCGGTTATTGGACCGCAAAAGGCAGCTGCAACCTTAGAAGGCAGCAAGGACTTTGCAAAGGAGTTTATGATGCGTCACAACATCCCTACGGCAGCCTACAAAAGTTTTAAGGCTGAAACACTCACGGAAGGTCAGGCTTTTTTAGAAACGCTACAAGCACCCTACGTTTTAAAGGCAGATGGATTGGCAGCTGGGAAAGGTGTTTTAATCTTACAAGATTTGGAAGAAGCTAAAAAAGAACTATCAGCCATGTTGGTCGATTCTAAATTTGGGACGGCAAGTACAACAGTTGTTATTGAAGAATTTTTAGACGGAATAGAATTAAGTTGTTTTGTGTTGACCGATGGAAAAAACTATAAAGTATTACCAACAGCCAAGGATTACAAACGTATTGGGGAAGGAGATACAGGTTTAAATACTGGTGGTATGGGCGCTATTTCTCCCGTTCCTTTTGCAAGTCAAGAATTTATGGACAAAATTCACACCCAAGTTGTAAAACCAACGGTAAACGGCTTAGTTAAAGACAACCTACCCTATAAAGGATTTATTTTTATTGGCTTGATAAAAGTAGGAGACAATCCCAAGGTAATCGAATACAACGTACGCTTAGGCGATCCGGAAACGGAAGTTGTTTTGCCTCGTATACAAAACGATTTGGTTGAGGTGTTTCAGGCTGTTGCCAATCAGACCCTAGATCAAATAGAGATTAAGATTGATGACAGAACGGCTACTACGGTAATGACCGTTTCTGGCGGATATCCTGGTGGTTATGAAAAAGGCAAAGAGATAACTGGCCTAGAAAAGGTAGAGGGATCTCTAGTTTTTCATGCTGGTACAACCTTAGAGGATGATAAAGTAGTGACCAATGGCGGACGTGTAATGGCGGTGACATCTTTTGGAGCTAACTTTAAAGAGGCTCTTGCAAAATCGTATGAGAATGTAGAAAAAATACATTTTGATAAAATGAACTATAGAAAAGATTTAGGATTCGATTTATAGTCTAAGGAATTGGAATATGCGATGCAACGCTAATCACCCTAAACATATGGATTTAATGACGTAATACGTATCGAGTACAAAAATTTCAAAAGCAATAAAATAAAAAACCCAACAAGAATGTACAATACATTCTTGTTGGGTTTTACTTTCTAGGTACTTAGCTAATTTAGCTAAATAACGCTATTATATATCTATAAAAGAATGCGCGTTTGAGCTTTTATCTTCTTCATTGTTAGCGGCATGCTCTTTCAATTGTAACATCCAATATACCATTGCAACGGCACCAATAATCATAAAAATCCAATTCAAGGTATTGGCAGCCCACCAGCTTTGTAACTCTAATGCGCGTAGTGCATCCAAAGGAGCAAAAAGTACATCAACAAATAAATCCGCTATTGCTTTAAAAAATGTTTTCATCTTATATGTATATTTACCCTACAAAAATATAAAAACTCTAGATGATTTCAAGCTTTTTTGGAAAAACAAAACCAATAAATTATATAATAGTACTTGCTTTCCTATTTATCTTCTACTGGATCGTGCGTATTTTATGGCTAGAAATAGAGTTTGTGCCCCAGGTAATCCTTGGGAATATCGGGGTATTAACTATACTTTTTTTCAGTTTTTTTGTAGTAAACTTTATCGTAAAGCGCAATAAATTAACCAAAACGAACTCTTTTACAATTCTCTTTTATGGGTTATTGTGTATCCTGTTTCCTGAATCTTTGATGGACAACAATGGGATATTCTGTAGCTTCTTCCTGTTATTGGCCACTAGAAAATTGTTAAGCTTAAAATCCCTCAAGGACATTAAATATAAACTATTTGATGCGGCTTTGTGGGTTGTCATCGCAAGCTTATTTTATGATTGGGCCTTGCTTTATATGGTGTGGATTTTTGTTGCCATCTATATATATGAGCCAAAGAATATTAGAAATTGGCTTGTTCCCATAGCGGCATTTGTGGGCATCTTTTTAATTACACTCAGTGTCCTTGTGCTTTCTGATAAAACAGGTTTTTTGCTAAACCATTATAGTTTTACCTTAAAGTTTAACAAAGAAATATTTTTAGAATGGAGCAAAAGCTCCAAGCTTGTCGTGTATTTAATAGCCATTATTTTTATTGGGTTTTGGAGCGGAATTAAAATTGGAAAATCGGGTGTAGGGCGTATTGCCAGTATTCGACTTATTGCTCTTTCATTTGCAATCGGAATCGTATTAACTCTTTTAGAAGCAGCAAAGGGATCATTTCCCATTATGGTGACATTTTTTCCTGCAGCGGTATTCTTAACTAATTATATAGAAACTATTCGCAAATCGCGCTTTCAGGAGATTGCCCTTATTCTGTCTATTGTGGTACCTTTTTCAATATTTATATTTGAGGTTTTACTGAATTAAAAAATGGGTATCTTTGTTAAAAATTAGTACTATGTTCAGTGAGTTTGCCTTTAAAATATTTAACGAAAGTATCGCAAAGTATCATGTAAAAGATGATGTTTATCAAGCCTTTAACAATCCGTACCCCAAAGATGAAATTGCACATTTGTTGTATCGAAAGAATTGGATAGATACCGTACAATGGCATTATGAAGATATTATAAGAGATCCAAAAATAGAACCGGTAAGTGCTTTAGAATTAAAGCGTAAAATAGATGCTAGCAATCAAGACCGTACAGATTTGGTGGAGTATATAGATAGTTATTTTCTAAATAAATACGCATCGGTTACAAGCAAGAGCGGAGCCACACTAAATACAGAGAGTCCTGCTTGGGCAATAGATAGGCTATCTATCTTAGCCTTAAAAGTGTATCATATGCAAGAGGAAACACAGAGAGAGGATGCTTCCGCAGTACACAAAGAAAAATGTTCCCTAAAATTAAATGTGCTGCTAGAACAAAAGAAAGACCTGTCTACTGCGATAGACCAGTTACTAGCGGATATTGAAGCAGGGAATAAGTATATGAAAGTCTACAAACAGATGAAGATGTACAATGACGATGAGTTAAACCCCGTGCTTCGTGGAAAATAATGCTACTGTAAAGCACCTTTTAATTATTCGCTTGTCTGCTATGGGAGATGTAGCCATGACTGTAGCAGTAGTTATGGGTTTGCTTCGTAAAAACCCAACCCTAAAAATAACTATTTTAACCCGTAAATTTTTTGCGCCAATGTTTGCGCAATTACCAAGAGTACAAATTTATGAGGCAGATGTAAAAGGCAGACACAAAGGGTTTTTGGGGCTTTTTAAATTATATAAGGAGTTAAAAGCATTGCAGATTACTGCAGTTGCCGATCTGCACAATGTGTTGCGCTCTAATGTTTTAAAACGTTTTTTTAAATTATCGGGAATTCCCTTTGTTCAGATTAATAAGGGTAGAGCAGAAAAGAAGGCGTTAACAGCTTCTAAAAATAAAGCTTTTATGCAATTAGAAACCACGCAACAACGCTATGAGGCTGTTTTTTCTAAATTAGGCTTTCAGCTAGAGGTTGACGAATCTTGTTCCTTAGCAAAAGAAAAATTAACGGATACAATACTAGCCCTAGTGCCTCAAGACAGTAAAAAATGGATTGGGATTGCTCCCTTTGCGGCCTTTGCAGGAAAAACATATCCCTTGGAACTGATGGAAGAAGTACTGGCAACCTTAGATGCAGCAGATACCTATACTTTACTGCTTTTTGGAGGCGGTGAACAGGAACAATCCGTATTGGAAAAATGGGAAAACACCTATGCTAATTGCACTTCTGTAGTAAAAAAAATAAGTTTTAAAGAAGAACTTACTTTAATCTCTAACCTAGATGTTATGTTGGCAATGGATAGTGGCAATGCCCATTTAAGTGCCCTTTATGGGGTCCCTACAATAACCCTTTGGGGTGTTACACATCCCTATGCCGGGTTTTATCCATTTGGACAGCCAATGGCAAACGCCTTGCTAGCCGATAGAGAAAAATTTCCGCTGATACCTACATCGGTTTATGGCAATAAATTTCCAGAGGGATACGAAAAGGCTATGGAAACTATTGTACCAGCTATGGTGGTCCAAAAAATTGTTGCAGTGGCCAACGCTCCATTGTATTAGTCGTACTTTTTACTAGGAATTACTTGGTATAAAGCTTAACGTAATCTACTTTTAAATAGTTGGGCCAAGTTGTGGTAGTATCCGGAGATTCCTTGCGTGTTCCATTGTTTAAAACAATGTACATGTCTTTTTTAGGCCATTCTTTTATACCATCTTCCTGTAATCGGCGAACCTCTTTTCCATCAATATACCAAACAGCAGTATTGGCAGTCCAAGCAAATCCATAGGTATGCCAAGCTTCACTATGATATACTTTATCAAAATCTGGCACAAAATAATTTTTCCATTGCTGATTTGGATAGGGCGAATGACATAAATGCATGCCCATTTGGTCAAAACCCAAATTTTTTCGATAACCAAAGTATTCAAACAAATCCCACTCCGGACACCAACTCAAATCTTCAGGGATCAACCATATAGCTGGCCAAACTTTATCTCCTTTTGGAAATTGAGCCCTGATCTCTAAGTATCCTTCAGTATAGAAAACTTTATGCATAGACATCACCCAGCCAGAACTATATGCAAATTTACCTTTGGGACTTGTGCCATTTATGGTTCTTTTCTGATTCCGAAGCACTAAAATGCCATTTTCTATATACACATCTTCTTCCGTGTAATACGCATCATAAGCATAATTCAGAAAATTCTTTCCTGCGGCTCCTGGAACCAAATCTCCTGTCGCCTTATCTTCTAATCCAATAGTCCAGTTCTCTTTATTAAAGGTGTTAAAGTGGTCTTGCCACTTTAAGGAGAATCCCTCTTTTATTAATAGCTGAGAAATAGGATCCTTACCAACTTTTTTTGCTGAGGTTTTAAACATACAGGACGAAAGGCAAAGAAGAGCTATTCCGCCAAATAGTAGGGAAGTAAATATGTTGTTTCTCATAATTCCGTATCACAAACCTGTAAAAAGTCTATCGCTTAACGATAATGGTTTTAAAATAACTCCGTAATTGTTGCATAAATTTATAGCGTAAAAGTTTAGCATTTCCTTCTACCATTAACAAGCGAACCCCAATATAGGAAGACATTAAATAACTGGCGACAGCTTCACTATCTACATGACGATTTATATACCCGTCTGTTTTTCCTTTTTGCAAACACGTAATTAGATTTACTTCCCAAACCCTCAGTATTTCATTTAACAATTTTATAATAGCCGGATTCTTACCATTAAATTCGGTGATAAAATTACTGAGAACAAAGCCGTTGTCTAGGTCATTATGTTCTGTGGTTTCTAACGCACTATCAAAACATTTGTCTAATATAAATGTTGGATCTTCTAAGCCCTCAATAGGTGCTATTAATTCGCTGTATACTTTTTGGAAAATGATATTTTGTACTATGCTTATAAAAAATTCTTCCTTGGATTTAAAGTGATAATAGAATGCCCCTTTCGATAAGGATAACTCCTTAAGCACATCATCTACACTAGTATCATAATACCCTCTTTTGTAAAATATGGCAAGACCTACGGACTGCATCCGTTGCATGGTGGCCATTCGTTTTAGGTTTTTTTCCATTACTATTGGTTTACATTAAAAAGACCGTATGGTTTGTTGCAAATATAACAAACTTTTTATGGGATACAGGCAATGACGTGTAAATTCAAATAAAAGCGGTGAACCGTCCTAAGCCCTAACATAAATTGACCTTTGTAAGCATTCACAGACCAACTGGTTTAAAAATTTAGGATAAAATGAGGCGAAGAAAGGGCTGTTTTCCTTAACTTTTGAAACTATATTTGAAAAATAATTTAAGGTTTTTATTTTTTAACGACCAAGAATAAATAATGAAGCGTAACACCAACAAGACGGTACTTTTAGTTTTTTCTCTTTCGGCACGGATTGAAGCGGAACGGAAGCCTTTGTTTGGTGCGCACAGAAGGAATGTCACTAAAGATTTTTATGATTTATTAATTCAGGAAACCTTAGAGGTAGCCAACAAAAGTGGGGTAGATGTTGTTTGGATGGATGAAACCCAGCAGCAAGGAACTAATTTTGAAGAGCGCTATACCAACGCCTTTAAGGAATTGTATCGCCAAGGGTATGCCAATGTTTTGTCTATCGGTAATGACACACCTGGCCTTACTGTTCATCATATAAAAGAGGCTATTCAAGCACTTCAAAAAAATTCATTGGTTTTTGGACCTTCCAAAGATGGTGGAGTTTATCTTCTAGGGATTAACAAGGCAGTTTTTAATGAAGTAGCTTTTAAAGAATTACCGTGGTTAACACCCAATCTTTCTAAGGCTATAGATGCCCTGGCTAGCGGAAATTATATCTCGTATTCCGTTTTAGAAACCTTAATTGATATAGATTCCAAAGCTTCCGTATTAGAATTTGCCTTTACCAACAAGGAATCGGTAGTAAGTACCTTTATTCTTACTCACTTTTATAAGGCACCAGTTTTTTTTAGGACTACAAACCTTGCGTTAGGAACCCATAGCTCTTACTCATGGTTTTCACGTAGAGGACCTCCACGTTTATAAATTATCGCGGGAACACATTGTAAAGAATTGGCAAGGTAAGTTTACAATCAGCCTTCTATTCTTTTAGATAATTTATTCATTCTTATTTACATTATTATGAAAATAGTCTTAATTGCAGTTATGCAGTTATTTGCTATGCTAGGTTTTGCACAGACAAATTCCTATACGGCAAAAATAGTAGACCAAGACAATCAACCTATTCCTTTTGCGACGGTACATGAAATTGGGACGCAAAACTATACAACGACAAATATTGATGGTGAATTTACGTTGGTTACCACGGCTACAAATTTTAGTTTACGGATATCGTCCATAGGTTTTGTTTCTAAAGATATTAGGGTAACCAATTCAAATTTACGGAGCGTATTAATTTTAGAATATTCATCAGAACAATTAAATGAAATTGTGGTTACTGCCTTGGGTATTGAACGCGAAAAACAGTCACTAGTTTCTGCCGTTACTATGGTCTCTTCAGAAAAACTAACGGATGTTATCTTAACAAATGTGGTAAACAGTCTTGCGGGGCAAGTTGCAGGAGTGCAGGTAACCAACGGATCGTCTGGGGTTGGCTCTTCCTCGAGAATTGTTATTCGCGGTGAGAATTCATTAAGTGGTAGCAATCAGCCATTATTTGTAGTAGACGGTGTCCCCATCAGTAATGAACAAATTACCAGTAATCTCGTTAATAATGGAGCATTACAAGAAGTAGATTATGGAAATGGTGGCGCTGAGCTTAGTACAGATGATATTGCAGCGATCTCTATTTTAAAGGGGGCGGGCTCTGCAGCCCTTTATGGTGCTAGAGCAGCTAATGGCGTTGTGCTTATAACCACCAAAAGAGGAACAAACAAAAAGGGTTTTGGCGTAACTACAAGTAGTTCCTTAACAATTGAAACACCCCTTACCTTGCCTGACTATCAGAATGTATACGGTGGTGGTTCTAATGGGGTATATTCGTTTCAAAATGGAGCAGGCGCAGGTATTCAAGATGGGGGCTTAAGTAGTTATGGCCCTAAACTAGACCAGGGCTTACTTATAAATCAGTTTAACAGTCCTTCTGTAGATATTAACGGCAACCCTGTACGTGCTGGTGATGTTATTTCTAGAACCTATGCCAACGGGACATTTACTCCAATTACTGCAACCCCTTGGGTGTCTAATCCAAATAATGTGCGTAACTTTTTTAAAACAGGAGTTACCCAGCAGCATAATATTGCGATTAATTCTTCGGGTGAAAACGGAAGTAGTAGAATCTCCTATTCTAATTTAAGAAACACGGGCATTGTACCCAATACCGATTTAGACAGGGACGGAATTTCCTTGAGTGTAGATCAGAAATTAAGCGAAAAACTAAATGTAAATACCTTTGTAAACTACATCAATACAAGAAGTGGTAACCGACCTAATTTGGGCTATGGTTATGAAAATCCTTTGTATGGGTTTAACTGGACGGGCAGACAGGCCAATGTAGCCGCCTTAAAAAACTACTGGCAAGCCGGTCAGGAGAACGTACAGCATTATGATATTAATTATCGATGGCTTACCAATCCGTACCTCACCGTTTATGAGAACACCAATAGTTTTGATAAGAATAGAATATTGGGCAATGCCGCTGCGGTATATGACTTTTCAGACAAGCTGCGTTTAAGTGTCCGCGCGGGTATGGATATGTATAATGACAAACGAGAATTTAGACGTGCCGTGAGTACCAACGCTAATCCAGAGGGTTCCTTTAGAGAAGATAATATCAACTTTAGAGAACTCAATACGGATGTTTTACTTTCGTATACGGATGTGCTAAACGAGGATTGGAAATACACACTATCAGGAGGAGCCAATCGGTTTGACCAAGAAATAAAATACAGCTATGCGGAAGCCTCACAATTGGCGATCCCAGATGTGTATACCTTGGCAAATTCTAAAACCCCGTTGGTGGGTAATAGCAGCCTGTTCACAAAACGCATTAATAGTCTATACACTACAGGGAATTTAGCCTATAAAAATTCCCTTTATTTTGATTTTACATACCGAAACGATTGGAGTAGCACCTTGCCTGCAAACAGCAATTCTTTTGGATATTATTCTGCCGGCTTTAGTTATGTTGTCAGCAATATGTTTCAAATGCCCGAAGCCATATCATTCTTGAATTTGAGATTTAGTGCGGCAAGTGTAGGGAACGATACAGATCCCTATCAAAATTCACAGAACTTTTTGTTCAATCAGAACTATGGGGCTGATTTTAGAATTACTAATGAAACGGTGCTTAAAAATGCCAATATAAAACCAGAACGCTTAAATGCCTATGAAGCGGGATTAGAAGCTTGGTTTTTAAACGGTAGCGTACAATTTGATGTGGCTGCCTATCAAAATACAAGTGTAGACCAAATTATCTCAAGACCCATTTCGCAAGCCAGTGGTTTTGGAAATTTTAATGTAAATGGCGGAAAAGTGCGTACGCGAGGTTTTGAAGCCTTAGTAAGCGGAACAATAGTTAAGGGCCCAGAATTTCAATGGCAGAGCTCGGTAAATTTTTCAACTTTTAAAAGTGTAGTTACAGAACTTCCAGAAGGGGTAGATCAATTTGTAACCGGTACTGCCAATATATTTTCAGGTGGTGGTGGTTCTAATACCGTTTTTTATATCGCTCGTGAAAATGGGCGTGTTGGAGACATGTATGGAACTGGTTTTGTTGCGGTAGACGGACAAATAGTACACGATTCCAAAGGACTTCCTGTTCAAGATCCCAATTTGCGATTGTTAGGGAATTACAATCCAGATTTTACTATGGGACTCAATAATAAATTCTCTTACAAAGATTTAGATATTACCCTTTTGTTCGATTGGCGTAAAGGGGGCACTATTGTTTCTAGAACTAAGGCCTTGGGGAGTACTGCAGGGGTACTAAAAGAAACCTTGGTAGGTAGAGAAACAGGAATTGTTGGCAGTGGTGTTGTGAATACAGGGACTGTGGATAACCCCCAATATACACCAAATACTACGGTGGTTTCTGCACAAGATTACAACAATGCATTTTATGATCGTGGCAATGAGGCCAGTGCCTTATACAGCGCATCTTATGTAAAACTTAGGCAGTTAAGTATTTACTATAATTTTCCAGAAAAACTCGTGAATTCTATGGGTGTTAATACCATTAAAGTGGGTGTGGTTGGTAGTAACTTATTGTTGTTTACAGAGAATCCACATTTTGACCCAGAGTTGAATGCACTACAAGAACAGCGAATTACCTATGGGGTGGAAGATTTTTCATACCCATCAACAAGGAGTTTTGGCGTTAGTCTGAAAACTGAATTTTAAGAAGTAAAAAATGAAAAAATCTATAAAATTAGTCGTAATGTTTGTTGTAGTAGCTGCCTTTATTGGGAGTTGCACAAACGATTTTAGCGATATCAATGAAAACAAGAACGATCCAGAAAGTGTAGCTCCTCAATTTTTGCTTGCGAATATTATTTCTGTTTCTTCAGATGTAAGTGCCTTTGAACAGGGGTTTAGGCAATCCAATTACCTGGCTCAATTTTCTGCTAGTATTGAGTTTGAACGTATAGACCGCTATGAAATGGGCTCTAATAGTGACTATTGGGATGTTATCTTTCGATTGCTTTCGGATGTTAAATCAATGAAGGTGGCTCCAGCTTCTAATGAAGCCTATGCTGCCGTGGGAGACATAATGCAGAGTTATTTGTTTTCGCAATTGACAGACTTATGGGGAGATGTTCCTTATACCGAAGCCTTAGGGGCTTTGGAAGGTCAATTTTTACCAAAATACGATACCCAAGAAAGTATTTATACGGATCCTGAAACCGGAATATTAGCGGTGTTGAAAAAAGCAACTACTGTTCTTGAAAACACAAACGCTAGTATAAACGGAGATGTTCTCTTTAAGGGCGATCTAAATAAATGGGTGCGTTTTGCAAATTCACTTCAGGTTCGGTACCTAATGCGAATTAGCAAAAGAACAACCAACTTTAGTGAGTTGCAAACCTTAGCAGATGGGGGAATGATTATGCAGTCTAACGCAGATAATGCGGTAGTGCCCTATTTAAGTTCGGCTCCCAATCAGTTTCCCTTGTTTAACGCCTCTGCGGGCACTTACCAAGAACACAGCATGACAACAACCGTAGATTCGGTTTTAAAGGCTTGGAATGATCCTCGTGTGGCTGTACTATATAAACCGACGAAGGCTTCTCAAAATTTGGCTATGCCAGAATACAACGGTCTGCAAAATGGACAATCGAGCAGTACTATTGCCGCCAATGGTATCGATCTTAACAATATCTCTTTGTTTGGGAGTATTTTTAGGGATGTAGCCAATGGTGTTGATGCCCAGTACATGCAGTATTCAGAAGTGCAATTTGCCTTGGCCGAAGCGGTTACAAGAGGGTATATTACTGGCGATGCCAATGCCTATTACCAAAACGGAATTGCCGCTAGTTTTGAGTACTACAAAACCCAACTTCCAGCAGATTATTTTTCGCGCGAGGCTATTGCCTTAACAGGTACTGCGGATGATCTTACTAAAATACTTTCCCAAAAATGGTTGAGTTTAAATTCTGTAGGACATGAGGCTTGGTTTAATGTGCGTAGAACAGGAATTCCCAACTTAAAACCAGGGCCAGACAATTTTAATGAAAATAAATATCCCGTTCGGTATTTATATCCAGAATCGGAACAAGCAACAAACAACGACAACTACCAAGAAGCAGTTAGTCGCATTGGTGGTGATAATATCAACAGTAAAGGTTGGTGGGAAAAATAAAAATTATAAAAGATGAAAAAAATTAAACTTATTGGTATTTTATCTATGATTACAGTGCTTTCAGCCTGCAATACAAAGACAAAGAAAGAGGAAGCAACAACAGTAAAAACGCCTATTTCATCGGTAGAACAAGAAACTACCGATGCTATTAAAAAGGTTTGGATAGATGCCGACTTGGCCGTTGGGATGAAAAGAATAAACAGACCGGGCTATTCAGATGTTGATGATGGCTATGCAGTTTTACAATTGTTAAAAGCCAAAAATGTTGCGATTAAAGGGATGAGTACGGTCTTTGGAAACTCGAGCTTAGAAAATGCTTTTGCCATTGGAAAATATATAAGTGCCGAGTTTGCGGCAAATAAAATAGCAGTGTATCAAGGAGCAGAAAGCGCTATTAATTTGGATAGTGTAGTTACCAATGATGCGGTTGAAGCTATGGCTGCTGCCTTGCAAAAAGAACCCTTGATTATTTTGGCTATTGGGCCTGCAACAAATGTTGGACTTTTATTGTTGAAATATCCTGAATTAAAATCACAAATTAAAGAGGTGGTTTTGGTAGCAGGTAGAAGAACACCCACAGATTATTTTAAAATTGGAAACAAGGGAAGACATGCCAAGGATTTAAATTTCGATTTGGACAACAATGCATTTCGAATCCTTTTTGAAAACGAAGTACCCGTGGTACTCTGTCCTTTTGAAATATCGAGTAAGGTATGGGTTGGTCAGGAAGATTTAAACGAATTAAAAACAGCTAGCCCTGCCACAAAGTGGTTGGCAGAAGCTTCCGAACCTTGGTTAGCACAATGGCTAGATCAAGGAGCTACCGGTTTTAATCCGTTTGATGTGTTGGCAAGTCATTATATCATAGCCCCAGAAGATATTGTGAAGGAGTCTTTAAATGCACGTTTAGAACTGCATACAGATGATACTGTTAAGGAAAACGACAAACAAGTTTTTAAACAGTATTTACTCTGCGATAAAGAAAAAGGAAGTCCGGTTACCTACTGTTATGATGTTGTACCCGGCTATCACCAAAAATTAATAGCAAGTTTAAAAGTAAAGTAGTTGTGATAAAATTAAACACCAACCTAGGAGATTTATCTGCCTACCTTAAAGATAAGAATTGGCTTAAAAACGATGAAACTATTGTTGCGGTAGAAAAGCCCGGTGAGGGGAATATGAATTTTACGCTTCGGATAAGTACAAACAGTAGATCGTTTATTGTAAAGCAGAGTCGTGACTATGTAGAAAAATACCCGCAAGTAGCGGCTCCTGCAGAACGGGTTTTAAGAGAGGCTGAATTTTATAAGTTTATAGAAAGTGTACCTGCCTTGAAAAAAATGATGCCCACGCTTATTGGTTTGGATGCTGACAATAGTGTGTTGTTAATGGAGGATCTAGGGAAAGGTTCAGATTATTCGCATATTTATCAAAAAGGAAAAATAATAGCTGAGGCAGATTTAAATGCGGTACTCGATTTTGCGGCAGTATTACACAATAGCATTACGGTAGAAACCACCTCAAAAAGGATTGTTAACCGGAAAATGCGAGAACTAAACCACGAACATATTTTTAGGTATCCCTATGTAATGGATAACGGGATACACCTAGATGATATCCTTCCGGGATTGGAGGCAGCAGCGGCGGATCTAAAAAATGATGAAGGACTTAAACATGAAGTTGAAAAACTAGGAGTGCTTTATTTAAAAGAAGGAAAGACCTTGTTGCATGGTGATTATTTTCCTGGGAGTTGGCTGGCTACAGCGGACGGCGTAAAAATTATTGACCCTGAGTTTTGCTTTTTTGGTCACGTAGAATTTGAAATAGGGGTGACAATGGCCCACTTAAAAATGGCAGACCAGCCGGAAGAATTACTTAAAAATGCAATGGCGCGCTATAAGTTAGCTGTAACTTTAGACGAGGCGTTGTGTGAAAAATTCACGGCCATAGAAATATTGCGTAGAATTATGGGGTTGGCGCAATTGCCATTGGAAATAGACTTGGAAAAACGAGTGGCGTTGATGGAAGAATCTCGGAAAATACTGATGCCGTAAATTTGTCCCAAAGAAAACTTATATTTGATGATAGAGGCCTGATATATAAATTTTTTAGAGATAAATTGAGTGCAACACTATGACTTATGAGAAATTTAAAAAATATTATTTTCATAACAGTACTATCTTTTCAATGCAGTTACGCACAAAACGATTCTCTGACTTTTAAAATTTCATCTGATTTAGAGGGTGTTGCGAATTACGAAAAATTCAAAACAATTGCACAACCAAAATCTTTACTGGACATCTCTTTTTATAAAGACAATTTTGGTGAATTCTTTGGTTTACCAAAGAGGTTGATTCGTCCTGAGTTAAAAAATCAAGAAATTATCAAATGGGCCAATGAAAGTGAACCCAAAAAATTAACCAAAAATTGGGTAGAAAGCTATACATACGATGCTGAGGGCAAACTAATTGAATACCAATATTCTAGTTGTGTAATCTGTTCGCAATTGCCTTGGGGTTATAAACTGATATACAACGAAAATAAAGAAGTAATTGAACAGCGAATTTATTCTTTACATTTAAAAAATGTAGACAAAGAAATTGGGGTACTATCAAAAACTGAACTGGATGAAGAATGGTTTACTAGCAAGGTTAAATTAACGTATGACAAAAACGGGAATATAATCGAAGTTGTAAAACATGTAAAAATCGGAATTGAGAAATCAATTCAACTAATTAAATAGGGCTAGGATAATTACTACATTATAAAAAATGGGTTATTTCTGCTATTGTTAGTTTCTAATTTACCGTTGGATATTCCTTGCCTATAAACAAGAGATTAAACGAACTCGATATGCAACAAGCTAAAAAATTGAGAATATGAAATATGCCTATACAATAATTTATGTTGTTGATGTGAGACTGACAATTGAATTTTATGAAAAAGCATTCGGATTTAGTCGAAAATTTGTAACACCTGAAAATGATTATGGCGAATTAATTTCAGGGGAAACAACAATAGCATTTGCATCAGTAGCATTAGGAAACTCTAATTTTAAGAAAGGATTTGAAAAAATTACACAATCGGGAAAACCTGTTGGAGTGGAACTAGCATTTACTTCAGAAAATATTGAGATTGATTTTCAAAACGCAATCAATGCAGGAGCAACGGAATTTGAAAGTATTACGGAAAAACCGTGGGGACAAAAAGTGGGATATATTCTTGACAATAATGGGTTTTTAATTGAAATCTGTACGCCAATAAAAACCGAGTAAATACAGAATTATACCGAAAAATTTATTGAAGATAGCGTTGAAAAGGCATTTTAGTGAACTGAGTAAATAGTTTGGATATCCAGTAGTTTAAACTTATGGTCCTTGTGAGTATTCCTTTTTTCAAATTAAATGTGGCTATCTTACGATTAATATACAGATTGACACAGTCGTACCACCTTCGCAAAGACGTATGTAATTGATATTCAATAGTTATCTTTTTTACTCAGGTTTTAAATTTTACTTATTTTTGATCGAAACAATAGTATTATGAAAATAGAAATGCTTCATCATTCCGATATTACAGCGACAATTCAAGAGCGAGTATCCTCCTTGTATGGCCAGTTGAACCCTACGGAACACCAGAGTCTGTTAGAAGATGCTTTAGCGAACAAAAATGTGCTTATGGTTGTTTGTAAAGAGGATAACGTCATTTGCGGAATGGCCTTATTGGTTACCTATAAAGTTCTAGCGGGGTATCGTGGTTTGGTTGAAGATGTTGTGGTAGATGACGCCTATAGAGGAAAAGGCATCGGCAAACAATTAATGCAAAAGTTAGTAGAACAAGGCAGGGAACTGGGCTTGGACGAAATACTGCTCTTTTCTGGACACCACAGAACGGCTGCCATTGCCTTGTATAAAAGCTTAGGATTTACCATGCGCAATAGTGGCGTATATCAGTTAAAAGTCTAAAAGTCTAAAAGTTGAAATAGTTAATTGTACCATAAACTATACACCATAAACTATACACCATAAACGAACAACGATTAACTACCTACACATCATCATAATCTACTTTTAAAGTAGGTGTCGTAGGATGAGCCTGGCAGGTCAATATCAATCCGTCGGCAATTTCACCATCCGTTAAGATCTGATTTTTATACATTTCTGCTTTTCCTTCGGTAATTCGTGCAATACAACTACTACATACGCCACCTTGACAAGAGTAAGGAGCATCGATGTTTTCTTTTAAAACCGCATCCAATACAACCGTGTTTTTATCCATAGAAAACGTAAACTCTTCATCGTCAACGGTAACGGTAACTTCGGTTTTACCGCCTTCTTTTACAGGCATCTCATCTTTAATTTCTGTGGCGGTAAACAATTCAAAATGAATTTTATCTTCACTAATTTCATTCTCTTTTAAAGTGTCTGTTACTGTGTGTATCATTGCCTCTGGTCCGCACAAATAATAATCATCAAAAGCGATATGCTTGTATTTGTTTTTGATAATATAATTAGAAGTAGACCTGTCTACACGCCCAAACAAAGCATTTTCATCTTGTTCCTGGCTATAAATAAAATGTACAAAAAACCGATTGGCATATTCTAGCTGTAACTTAGCCAATTCAGTATGAAACATAGTCTCCTCAAAGGATTTGTTTCCATAGGCCAATACAAATTTGTTGTTTTTGTTGCTGTCTAAAACAGAGCGTGCAATACTGATAATAGGAGTAATTCCACTTCCTGCAGCAAAGGCAGCAACATTTTTCACCTTATCTGTTCGTTTAAAGGTAAACCTTCCTTCTGGGGGCATTACCTCCAAGACATCACCCACTTTTAGTTTAGAATGTGCATAATCTGAAAACCCTCCATTGTCAACCTTTTTAATCCCAATGGTAATACAACCTTTTTTAGGAGAAGAACTAATGGAGTAAGCCCGGCGTAATTCTTTTCCTTTAATTTCTTTTTTAATGGTAATGTATTGTCCGGAAACAAATTGAAACGTCTGTATCAAGTCTGCTGGAATAGTAAAAGTTACTGCAACAGAAGTTGGAGTTAAGGGTTTTATATGTTGAACCGTTAAAGGGTGAAAGTGACTCATAGGTGTAATTTTTAGCAAAAATACACATTGCTCTATTCATATAAAACCAAGTTTGCTAAAATTTAATACATAGAATTCTTATGCATAAGATAATTATGTATATATTTGATTCAAATGAGGTTTAAAATTTTCAGTAAAATCAGTACTATGACCCTACTGAAATGAGGTTAAGCTGTAGTTGAAAATGGGCAAGTTGCCTCCCTTTGGGAAAATAGAAGATTAATTAAATGGGAAATTCAAAATTATACAAGGGTAGTCTAACTACGATCATTTTAAAACTGTTGGAAGAGCAGGGCAAAATGTATGGCTATGAAATTACGCAGAAAGTAAAGCTGTTAACCAAAGGTGAACTTAAAATTACGGAAGGTGCCTTATACCCTGCATTGCATAAATTAGAGGCAGAAGGTTTATTAGATGTAGAGGTGGCCAAAGTAGATAATAGACTGCGTAAATACTACAAGCTTACTGAACAAGGTGAAGAAGAAACCGTAAACAGATTGGCCGAGTTAGAAGAATTTATCCGGAGTATGCAAAACTTGGTAAACCCCAATTGGAGTATTAAATAAGGAGAGAGATGATGAACAAAGACACAAATGGCATCCTATGAAATTAACCCAAGACCAAATTCAAGAATTATATAGTTTTACACGCCTACATTATGTGGAACACTACGATTTGCAAACCGAGTTGGTAGACCATATCAGCAACGGCATAGAAGAGCAATGGCAGAAAAACCCTCAACTTCCATTTAAAGAAGCATTAAACAAGGAATTTAAAAAGTTTGGAGTATTTGGTTTTATGGATGTTATAGCGCAAAAACAAAAGCTGATGAAAAAGCGGTATTGGAAACTAATTCTTCGTTTTTATAAAGAGTTTTTAAAGCTACCAACCCTAGCAATAATCCTAACAGTGATCCTCTGTTTGTTTGCCATAATCAGAAGTATCCCTATTGCTTATAGAGGCTATACCTTACAAGGGGTACTATTTTTAACAGCCCTAACGTTCTTTTGGTATGCGGTTAAAAACAAAAGGAAATATAAGTCAAAAAACAACAAAAGATGGTTGTTGGAAGATGTCATTTTTCAATGGGGAGATACACTTCAAATTGTACTATTCTTTTATTACTATCCGTTTGGAGTACTAACAAGAACTGCCAATGTTTATATAGAATTTGCCCTCGTCGTTTGCACTGTTTGTGCTGCAGTTCTTGGGTATATTATGGTTGGTATTATTCCTAAAAAAGCAGAACTATTGCTAGAGGAAACCTATCCTGAATATAAATTTCTGTAAAAAGGTGTAACAAATTTTAGATCCGTACTACTAACTTAAAACAATCAATCAACCATACTATGTTTAAACATTTTTTAAACCTTCAATGGAAATCCTTTTTTAGGTCTGCATCGTTTAAAACCAATTTAGCTATTAAAATATTAATGGGTTTTGGGGTGTTGTATTTTGTAGTTGCATTTACATTTTTAGGAGTAGTAGCCTATTTTTTTATCAAGGAGGCTGGTTATGAAGACCCACTGCTTTTTGTAAATAAATACCTGATTTATTATATAGCAGGAGATTTATTTTTTAGATACCTCATGCAGAAAATGCCGGTAACCAATATTAAACCATTATTGTATTTGCCCTTAAAGAAGAGTCAGGTTGTACATTATTCCTTAGGGAAAACCGTAGTGTCTTTCTTTAATTGGACCCATGCGTTCTTCTTTTTGCCATTTTCCATTGTCCTCCTAGTACAAGGCTATAATCCATTGGGAGTTATCGCATGGCATTTTGCACTATTTGCCCTTATTTATTGCAACAATTTTATCAATGTATTGGTGAATAATAAGGATAGTGTTTTCTATCCTATTGCCGCCCTAGTATTAGGATTGGGGGTATGTCAGTACTTTAACCTTTTTGATATTACGGAATATACTGCAACTATTTTTAACGCTTTTTACACCATGTCATGGACCGCCTTAGTTCCTATCGCCCTATTGGTTCTTTTGTACTATGCGGCTTTTAATTACTTTAAGAGTAATATGTATTTGGATGGTGGTTTACAAACCAAACATGCCGTTGCCAAGAGTGAAAACTTGGCGTGGTTAGATAGGTTTGGGAATATGGGAACTTTTTTAAAGAACGATATTAAGCTGATCAAAAGAAACAAACGTCCGCGTACTGTAGTCCTTATGAGTGGTCTGTTTTTATTTTACGGTTTGTTATTTGGCTCGGGAGCTATTGAAGTATACGACGGGCCTATATGGCAGATTTTTGGAGCCATTTTTGTCACTGGTGGATTTCTATTCACATTTGGACAATACGTACCAAGTTGGGATAGCTCTTACTACCAATTAATGATGAGTCAGAATATTAAATACAGAGATTATATTAGATCTAAATGGTATTTAATTGTGATAGCAACCTTGATAAGTACGGTTTTAGCTTCCTTTTATCTCTTTTTTGGCATCAATGCCTACTTAGCCATATTGGTTGGTGCCGTGTATAATATTGGTTTCAATTCGCATATTGTGCTCCTGGGAGGAGCTTATGTTAAGTCGCCCGTAGATCTTACATCAAACAAAAAGGCATTTGGAGACAAACAGGCATTTAATATGAAAACCATGCTCTTATCATTGCCTAAATTATTATTGCCAATGCTTATTTTTGCAGCTGGTTATTATACCATTAGCGATACGGCCGGTTATATTTTTGTGGCCTTGGCAGGGATATTAGGTTTTGCCTTTAGAAACAGGGTATTTACCCAAATAGAAAAAATTTACAAGAAAGAGAAGTACAAAACAATACACGCATACAAACAAAAAGCATAATACAATTTCTTAGGTACTCTCTGGAGTACTAAAAATAGCAACCATAAAACAATACACCATGATACATACACAGAACCTTTCTAAAACTTATGGCGCAGCAACGGTTTTAAACATCGAGAATTTAGAAATCCCCAAAGGACAATGTTTTGGTCTTGTAGGAAATAATGGCGCAGGTAAAACTACCTTTTTCAGCCTATTACTAGATTTAATTGAGCCTACAACAGGGCAGATAATAAATAATGGAGTACAAGTAAATACAAGTGAAGATTGGAAGCCTTTCACCTCTGCTTTTATAGACGAATCTTTTTTAATTGGATACCTAACACCTGAAGAATATTTTTACTTTATCGGGGAGTTACGCGGACAAAACAAGGCAGATGTAGATGCATTAGTTGGAAGTTTTGAAGACTTCTTTCACGGTGAAATTTTAAATCAAAAAAAATATTTAAGAGATTTGTCTAAAGGAAACCAGAAAAAGGCAGGTATAGTCGCTTCTTTTATTGGGAAACCAGAGGTGGTTATTTTAGACGAACCTTTTGCAAATTTAGATCCAACAACACAAATTAGACTCAAAGGGATTCTTAAAAACTTAGCGGCCAACCAAAACACAACGGTATTGGTTTCTAGCCATGATTTAAGTCACGTTACCGAAGTTTGTGAGCGTATTGTTGTGCTTAACAAAGGAGAAGTGGTAAAAGACATTAAAACCTCTGCTGCCACCTTAAAAGAGCTAGAAGTGTTCTTTGCCGGAGGGGATTTCCCTGAGGCAATAGCAGTTCTGGAAGAAGAGTAGAAAAAATATTTTTTCTATAAAAAGCCCCCTCAAATTAGGAAAATTTGATGGGGCTTTTTGTTTTAAATCCCAATCCTTGATCTAGGCTATTAAACAAATTTTTTGCCAGGCATTAAAAATTTTAAACACCTAAACCTCACAATAACTGAGGTTTAGGTGTAATCAAAATTCCCAAATAATTTATAATTTAGGTTTTCAAAACACCAACTAAATAATATGAAAAATCGAATAAGTAAATACCTAAGGCATTTAACATTAATGTTTATTTTAGTAATAAGTGTTAATTGTGAAAAAGAAATTGCTGAACCTAATATTGGGACAGTAGTAGAGAATACTGATTTTAAATTAAATCAAGGGACCTTTAATGAGATGTTTAAAACCCCCATGTTTAAAAAAGGGTTTTTGGAAACAATGGAAATAAAAAGTGTTTTGCAAAAAAATAATTACGCCAACAAAACGGGTAAGAAAGACATATATGACTTCACTATTGATTCTAGTACAATAAAACAAGCAACGATAAATAAAATTACTTCATTTTCTATGCTCATAAAAAGAAAGGAAACAAACAATTCCTTTTTTGAGAATTTGGCCATAAAAATAGATAGCCTAGGACAAACAAAGGCATATCTTATAAAATACACTTATACTTCAAAACCAACATACAATCCAGATCATAACAGCAAAAGTTTTGAGGGCACAACTAAAGTAACCACCCTGGACCCTAAACTAATAAATAATGAAAGTGGAAAAATACAACATGAATGTACCTCTTTGTACTCATATATGTGCAATAACGATAAATTGGGAAATTGTAATGGTTTATGGCATCCTGCAGAAAATAACTGTAATAGCTGCATTGTCTTAAAACAATCAGGGATTAGTTGTGGATATTATGATGATGAAGCATTCAATCTTGGTGAAGGAGGTACAACAAACACTTCTGGAGGTGGAGATGGAACCAACAACAATGTTGGCGATGAGGACTTAGACCAATTGGTTGTAGTGCCCGTAGATTGTAAGGATTGTGCGCTACCAGTATTTGAAGACGATGTTTTCGATGCTGAACCTATTGCCATTAAACTTGAACTATCTATAGCTGAAGCAGATTTTTTAAAGGCAAATATCGGTCTATTTACAGATGTTGTAAACTTTTTAGATTTGCATAAAGTAGGGGTTAATGACTATATAGAGGAGGCTAAGAAAATAGCCAGAATGACCATTTCATTAGAAAAATCGAAAGCTAATGCTACCACGGAAATGGCAGTTGCAACAGGAAAAATTGAGAACTTTCCTAGTTTAGAGTATGACAGGATAGATTCCGATTTTGATCAAGGAAGGGGTGTTTTGTACCGATTGAAAAATAGTTTGTTTGTAAGTGAATATACGAGCAGACGAGCAATTAACCAAGGAGATTTATTAAATGCAGATGTTTCCTTAAACCCCAATGGAAAATTTTATTACGTTCATAATCCGGAAACATTTGGTGTTAACGGATGGCATGAAATGCTATTACCAGCCACTGGAGTTTCCCCATACAGCGAGCCATTTTTAGCAGTGGCATTTTGGGATGCCATAAAGGTGACGGCCAGGTATGCTACGCCGCTAGAAGATATGATAATATTAATAGACGGTAAAGATTTTGATGGTGTTGAACAAAATAGGGAACTAGCAGGGTTTATGATAATAGTTAGTATTGTTCCTGGCGGAAAGCTATTAAAACCTATTGGTAAGATTGTTAAAGGAAATAAGGCTTGGAAAATTGCTGCGAAAATAGGGAATAAGACCGTTGTAAAAGCAGCAGAAGAGATTTTTGCAGCCCTAAAAACAGAAAAAAATACAGCTTTCTTTTGGTCTGGAAAAACTAATGGAATTGGTGGAGAAGCAAAGGCTTTAGAAATAGCCAACTCTTTTGGAGGAACTACTTTAGAAAAAACATTAAAAAATAATTCTATATCCTTACCTAGTTTTTCTAAAGAAACGTCTGAAATTTGGAAGCAAGTGTCGGAAGAATATACTAAAAAAGTATCAGGCAAAATTCGTGTGGTTTTAGGTCAAAATATAAACCCTTTGGGAGTGTGGACAACTATTGAACTTCCCACTCTAAAAAACAATTTAAATGTAACTGAAATAATTGCTATTGATCCTGTAACTTTAGTGGAAAAAGTAATTTTTAAAAGATGATATTATTATGAAAATCAAATATGATATTATAAGTAGAGGAATAATGGAAGTTGAAATTGATGAAAAAAAAATGATAATTACTGGAGAAGTTATTCTTGAACCACCTTCATTTTATGCAAACATCAATTCAGTCAATAAGTTTGAACCTCCTTACGATGATTTAGCAATAAGTGATGATTTGAAGTTTAAAATAATAAAGGCCATAGTTCTAGAATCTTACAAAAATGAAAATGTAAGAATATTTTTTAATTGATTGGTAAAAGAAATTTGGAATTAGGTATCTTAAGCATACGCTATGCAAGTTTCAGCCCCACCATATTATTCCTTGGAATAAATTAAATGATGATGTAATAAAAGAAGCTGCTTATGCTGGATTCCATATGAATGCAGAAATTAACGGCAAAGCAATACAAAAATATACTAAACTAACAGGAGAGGGTTTACATGGCAATCATCCTCAATATGATATTTATATTCAAAAATTACTAAATGACTTTAAAATTGATAATCCTGGCTTTTCCCCAGAACTAGCTAAATATTTTTTAGAATACGAATTGATTCCTGAATTAGACAACCTGATAGATTTGGCAAAAAATACAAACTTAAATCTAAATGAGTATTTTAGACTTTTTAATTAAAATAAACATGAAATATTTTAGAGAACCATAAGTTACCAGAACACCATTTTTATCCAATTAAAGTATACCATAAGAACACAATATTGCGGTATTATTGGTTACATTATATTATTAATGATTTCTTAGATACTGAGAATTCATATGGTGAAGTTTTTGAATTTAAATCTCCACTAGAAACTGTAGTAGAAAAAATTTTTCCAATTTATTCATGGAACCAAGTATTAGATGTAAAAAAAACAATAAGTTCAATAGAACTCGTATTGGAAAAATAGTAATGAAAAAAGATTTTCCAAAATATGATGTTTACGAAATCCGATGTATAAATTTTGTTCCTATTATAAGTCAACCTTTAAAAGAAATATTTGAAAAAGAAGGCATTACAGGTATGGAGTTTAAAGCATTTGATAAGTTTTTGGTTGATAAATAAACAAATTGAGACTACCATTAAATTCAGTCTCACTTTTTTTGAGTCTACAACAAGCTGCAATAAAACAAGCGGATAATCAATTAAAAGCTGCTGAAGGCTTACCTGTAGAGTGGCATTTTGAACATAAAATTGTAAGAGATGCCTTTGAATATTTGTTTAGAAATGAAGGGTTTAGTAATTTAACTCTAAAACATACACCAAGAAATTAATGATACTAATAGAAGACATAGTGGTAAGCTGGTATAATAGAAAGGAAACGTTAAAAGAATGTACAGAGTCATTTATTATATTTTTAGAACGGTTAAAAATAATAGACCCACGTTTAGGTGGATGGTATAAAAAAGGATGGAGTAAAAAAGAAGCTTTAGAACAAAAAATCCCCCTTGAATATGATGCCATTAAAAATGAAATATGTAAAACATGTAAAGATGATGAATACCCTGAACTTTCATTCCGGATAGCCTTATGGAATGGTGCAAAAAAAGATTCAGAAGCTTTTGGAATTAGTGCTTCCTTAGGTAGCTCTGAAACAGAAAAATGGAATAACAACTGTTCCCTGTCCTTTCCGTATAAGGGAGAAGTTTATGAGCATTATCTTATAAAGGAGAACAAGCAAAAATTAAAAGAATTATTCATAGACCATTGGCAACCTGAAAAAATAATGGGAGATGATGGGAAATGGATTGATTTGTAATTTTTACCCAAAGCTTTCTTTTGTGTATATAATTAATCACGAACATTCCTTGGAAGGGTAAAAATTAATTTTATTATGAAAACGGATAAAGGAATACTTGATGAGTTTGGGCAGTTGGTTGCTCAAGAATGTTTTGATACCACATATGGAGGTTTTATGGATATTTTAAATGGTAATAACAAAAATCCTACTAAAAAAAAATTGTTTCTTTTTTTTAAAACTTAAAGAAGAAGAAAAGAAAGAAATTAATGCATATATACAAAATGTAATTTTAAGCTCATATTTTAATTTTTTACGAATCTTTGAAGAAAACGAACAGTTTAAAATTGTATATGAAGAAAAAGGCAAACAGGTTAACCTTGTAGAGATTAGTGAAATGTTAAAAGCAGAGCCTATCATAGAAAATGGTTGGATTGAGCGGTTTAGTGAAGAGTTAAAAAAAGGAAAAGATAATTAATGGCAACTTACTTAAAACTAAAAAAGCGCAGATTGCGCTCTAATCTGGCTTTAAACTGTAACTTATGAAAGAGTTCTTTCACCTATTTTTCTTTGTAGCAATCCCTTTTTTGCAGGCACAAAACAAAGGCACAGTTCCCAAATAGGGCTAGTTCCATTACCAAATTTCTTTATACTTATGCTTCAATAGTAACAACAACCTTAAGGAGGTAAAGGGTATTCTTCTCAAAGACTATTTGAAAAAGCACAAGGGAAAGCTTCAGCAGGTAATGAGCTTCAACATATTGTAGAGCAAAATGGACATCAAGGCTTAAACCCTTTGAAGGTTGGTAAAAAGAATATTCATAACACTAAAAACATAATTGAAATACCTACTGGGAAAGGTACTCTGCATAATAGAGTATCAACATATTAACTATCCATACAAGAATTTACTGATGGGAAAATATTTAGGGAATGGGTAAAGGATAAATCTTTTCAAGAACA
>NZ_JALKBA010000026.1 GCF_023015805.1 Cellulophaga sp. F20128 | reverse complement strand
TTTTAAAACAGAAAAGCCACTCAAATAAATTTGGTGGCTTTCTTTCGTTTTAAATCGCAATAGCAATTGCGCTTGATCGTGGAGAATACCGGAGTCGAACCGGTGACCTCTTGCCTGCCAGGCAAGCGCTCTAGCCAGCTGAGCTAATCCCCCAAGTAATGGGTCCCAAAGAAACTATATTTTTTCTTCCTAGCAAAGCCTTATTTAATCTTTCTTTACACTTAGTACCAAGACCGGAATTGGCGCGTAGAATTCAGATTTTGCAATCGTATTTTTTTCCCATAATTTTTTAAAGAAACCTCTTTTTCTCCTAAAAACACAGAGTAAATCTGGATGTTTGGTCTTTAAATGTTCTAAAACACCAAGGTAGGTAGTTGGGTTGTCTGTCATGGTCATACTGGTACTAATATCCAATAAGGCCGTATTTACTCTTAAATCGTCATCAGAATACCCTGGGGTTTTTACCAAAAGTAACTGTATGGTACTATTGTACTTCTTCTTGATATCAATTAAAGGATTTAGAATTCTCTTTCTCTTTAAAATACCAGATTTAAAAGCAGTTAAAATCGTTTTTATAGGTTTGTATTCATACCCTTTAGGAACAATTAAAGTTGGGATATCTGTTCTTTTTATAATTTTTCCAGAAGTATCGCCCAAATAATTTTCTTCATTAATATCATTACTTCTTGTCGCAATAATAATTAAATCGATACCTAAATATTCAAGGTCTATTTTCTTTAACCCATCTATAAGATCTCCTTGGTAGGTGGCTATTTTTATGGCAACGCCTTTAGCATCTACTTTGTTAATAATGGCCAGTAGTTGTTCCCTGCTATTTTTTTCAATTTTATCTGTAGCACTGGCTAAACTGCCAGCTC
Organism: Cellulophaga sp. F20128; assembly: GCF_023015805.1. Taxonomy (GTDB): domain Bacteria; phylum Bacteroidota; class Bacteroidia; order Flavobacteriales; family Flavobacteriaceae; genus Cellulophaga. Next base: position 28,704 of record NZ_JALKBA010000026.1, on the reverse strand, counting down.
TAGGGGAGACAACATTAAATACTTCCATAACATAGATCGTAGCAGAAAAATTACGGGCAAAATCTACTGCGTATTGTAATGTTTTAAAACTTTCTGGTGATGTTCCCACAGGAACCAAAATATTTTTCATCGGCTATTATTTAGGGTTTTACAACGCCACATATAATTTGGGGTTTCAATCCAACTTAGCGTCTTTTAATTGTTGTAACTAATTTTAAAAGTACTTTTATATACTATAAATTTACAATTTAATTTAAACCGCTTATGATTCGGCCTGCAAAAATATTAGAAATAAATGATATTCATTCAATTACGAAGGCTTGCGCTGCCTTTATGATTAAAAAAGGTGTTTTTCAATGGAATGAACTATACCCTAGTAAAGAAGCCTTTGTATATGATATTGTACGCAATGAGCTTTATGTGCTAGAAATAGCAGGAAGCGTTGTAGGAACTATTGTAATTTCTACCCATATGGATAGCGAGTATGAAGCAGTTGAGTGGTTAACACAGAGTGAAAATAATGCATACATTCATCGGTTGTCTGTACATCCAGAACACCAAGGAAAAGGGTATGCTCAAAAATTAATGACCTTTGCAGAAAATTACGCAAAGGAAAAAGGGTTTGTTTCCATTAGGTTAGATACATTTAGTCAGAATAAACGGAACCAGAGGTTTTATGAACTTCGGGGGTATAAAAAATTAGGTGATATTTTTTTCCCAAAACAAAGCGACCATCCATTTCATTGTTATGAACTTGTTTTATAAGCCATCCATTTGAAAACCATAGTAAATTTTAAAAACATTAATAAATTAGCCATTCCAGCAACTATTGCTGGTATTGCTGAACCCTTATTATCAATAACCGACACAGCAATTGTTGGTAATATTCCTGAATTTGGCTTAGAATCCTTGGCAGCAGCGGGTATTGTAGGTTCTTTTTTGTCTATGATGATTTGGATTTTAGGGCAAACTAGAAGTGCTATTTCTGCCATTATATCGCAATACTTAGGAGCCGGACGTATAACGGAGGTAAAGTCCTTACCAGCACAGGCCATTTTTTTCAATATCTTATTAAGCATTGTATTATTGCTATCTACCATTTTTGTCATCGAAGAAATATTTATGTTGCTAGAGGCAAAGGGTAAAATTTTAGAACTTTGTGTTGCTTACTATTCCATACGGGTATGGGGCTTTCCATTAACACTTTTTACTTTTGCAGTAATGGGCATTTTTAGAGGATTGCAAAACACCTATTGGCCCATGTTTATAGCATTGGTTGGGGCCGTATTAAACATTATTTTAGATTTTATTTTTGTTTATGGTATTGAAGGTGTGTTAGCGCCCATGTATTTAGAAGGTGCCGCCTGGGCAAGTTTAATTGCACAAGGTGTTATGGCCCTTATGGCTTTTGTTTTGTTGGTGGTAAAGACAGATATAAGCCTTAGTTTACGCTTTCCCTTTCACCCAGAATTGGGTAGGTTAGTGGTTATGAGTCTCAATCTATTTGTAAGAGCATTGGCATTAAATACCGCTTTAATTTTAGCAGTTAGAGAAGCAACTTCCTTAGGGGATCGGTATATAGGAGCACATACGATTGCCATAAATATTTGGCTGTTTTCAGCCTTTTTCATCGATGGATATGGAGCAGCAGGGAATATTATGGGTGGCAAGTTATTGGGTGAAAAAGAATACGATAATTTATGGAAATTAGCTAAAAAAATTATGCAGTACGGATTAATTGTCAGTGTAATTTTAATGGTTTTAGGCTTTGTTTTTTACTACCCTATGGGCAGGATGTTTTCCAATGAAGCTATTGTTTTAGAAACGTTTTATTCGGTCTTTTTTATACTGATCTTAGGCTTGCCTATGAATGCCGTTGCCTTTATTTTTGACGGCTTGTTTAAAGGCTTGGGAGAAATGAAGTATTTGCGAAACACCTTGTTAGTAGCTACTTTTCTAGGCTTTATCCCTACCTTGTATTTAAGCAAATATTTGGGCTGGGGTTTTTCTGGAATTTGGATCGCCTTTGGTGTTTGGATGCTCATACGTGGAGGAGCCTTGATCTTTAAATTCAGAGCAAAGTTTCGTCCACTACTACAAAAAACGTAATTTTGATACTATCATTTTGAAGAATAATTTTTAAAATTAGTAACCCTATGAGTACAATAAGACAAAACGGAAGTTTATATACGACGATTGAAAATAGAATTGCTACGGTAGAATTTGGACATCCGGCGAGTAACTCATTTGTAACAGAATTGTTAGATAGGTTGACTAAGGAATTAGAAAAACTTTCCAATGATACTACTGTTTCCCTCATCGTATTAAAATCAGAAGGGGATAAAGCATTTTGTGCAGGGGCTTCTTTTGATGAGTTAATGGAGGTAACTAACCTAGACCAAGGGCAACAATTTTTTAGTGGTTTTGCCAATGTCATTAATGCCATGCGCACATGTAAAAAGTTAATTGTTGGTCGTGTACAAGGAAAAGCAGTTGGTGGCGGTGTTGGCTTAATTGCCGCTTGCGATTATGCCTTTGCCACCGAAAATGCCGCTATCAAATTATCAGAATTAACTATAGGCATTGGGCCTTTTGTTATAGCTCCGGCCCTTGAACGTAAAATAGGTAAAAGTGGTCTGGCAGAGCTTTCTTTGGCTGCAACAGATTGGAAAAATGCTTTTTGGGGCAAAGAGAAAGGTTTGTATGCCAGAGTATTCAGTACTAGCAAGGAAATGAATATTGAGATCAATATTTTTACAGAGAAATTGGCATCCTATAATCCGGAGGCTTTAGAAGAAATGAAGCGGGTACTTTGGGAAGGAACAGAGCATTGGAATACCCTTTTAAAAGAAAGAGCTATTATCTCTGGAAAATTAGTATTGTCAGATTTTACAAGAAAAGCTTTATCAAAATATAGAAAATAAAAAGCATGAACAAGTATAAAACAGAAATTAAATGGGCTATTATATTCTCAGCTTGTACCTTGGCCTGGGTCTTTTTTGAAAAAATGATGGGCTGGCATGATGCGCTAATAGCCGAACATTATTTGTATACTAATATTTTTGGAATTGTAGCCATTGTCTTATACGTCAAGGCACTAAAAGATAAGAAGGAAAATGATTTGGGCGGACAAATGACATGGAAGCAAGGCTTTGTTAGTGGTATTGCCCTAAGTGTTTTTATTGCTGTATTAAGTCCGTTGGTTCAATTTAATGTCGCTACGTTTATCAGTCCAGATTTCTTTTCTAATGCTATAAACTATGCTGTTGAAAGTGGAAAAGATAGGGCAATGGCAGAAGCTTTTTTTAACCTTAAAAGTTATATGTTGCAATCGGCCTTTGGGGCTTTGTCTATGGGGGTTGTTACCGCCGCAATTGTTGCTCTGTTTCTAAAAAATAAAAAACACACCAATTAAAAAATAATAATATGAATGGAGATTTGGTTTTTCCAGTATTGGCACTTTTTGTAGTGGCGGTTTATGTGATTAATAAAATTAGAAAAAACAAAAAATTTAAAAGATAACAAACGTAGCAGCCTGAAATTTAAGCGAATAAATGCTAAAAAGACCTAGGCTAAATTTTGTTTTTATTGACAATAATGTTGTGTTTTTTGATATTATCAACTAATATGACACCGAAACACCAAAAAGCTTAACAATTTTTTAAGATAAGGGAAGCTGCACTGTAACAAGTTGAATGGTTATATTTGCAACTTTTAAAAGCTAGAATATTGTCTAAAAACATTATATCATTATTTTTCACTGTACTTTTTTTGGCGTTTCTAACGGCGCCAACAGTGATTACTTTGGTCAATGATTGTGCAGACGTTTCTTATTTTTTCTCGGTCTCTGAAGAAGAAAAAGGGGGAAATGTAAAGGTTTTTATCAATGTAGATTCTTTTTACCAGAGCGATATTGCTTTCTCTGAAAAAGGAAATGCACAAGGGTATTATTCTAAGAATTACCCCAAGCCACATTTAAATATTATTTCACCACCTCCCGATTTACACATTTTATAAGTAGGATTTTTTTTTGATTGTGCATTTTGTGCAATCTGTATCAATTTATTAACATTTCTTGAAATTAATGATTTCAAGAAATAAACTTTCTATTGTAAAATGTTTAAATATTTAAAAAACGACTTGCCTGCAAGTATCGTAGTATTTTTTGTTGCTTTACCCTTATGTTTAGGGATAGCGTTGGCCAGTGGTGCCCCACTTTTTTCGGGTTTAATTGCGGGTATTATTGGAGGAATTGTAGTAGGAGCCCTAAGTGGTTCTAAAATTGGAGTAAGTGGTCCTGCAGCCGGTTTAGCGGCCATTGTATTAACCGCTATTGGTGATTTAGGGGGTTATGAGAATTTTCTTGTAGCCGTAGTTTTAGGAGGGGTTATACAGTTGCTTTTTGGAGTATTAAAAGCCGGAATTATTGGATATTATTTTCCTTCATCTGTGATTAAAGGAATGTTAACCGGTATTGGAATTATCATTATACTAAAGCAAATTCCAAACTTTTTTGGGTATGATGAAGCCTCAGCTTGGGATCTTGAATTTTTTGAGATCGATGGAGGAAATACTTTTTCAGAATTGTTTGCAATGCTAAACAATATTCATCCAGGTGCGGCAATAATTGGGCTAGTGAGTTTATTGCTCTTGTTATTATGGGATAAGGTACTTACGAAAAAAGCTAAAATTTTTGAATTGGTTCAAGGGCCATTTGTAGTGGTTGTATTGGGTATTATTTTCTTTACAGTAACTCAGAGTATTCCTTGGTTGTCTATTGGTGCCAAACATATGGTTAGGGTGCCAATTCCAGAAGATGCCGCTTCATTTTTAAATCAATTTAGTTTTCCAGATTTTTCCGCTATCACCAATCATCAAGTGTGGATTGTGGCATTTACCATTGCCTTGGTCGCAAGTTTAGAGACCCTATTATGTGTTGAGGCTTCAGATAAAATAGATCCAGATAAAAATGTAACTCCTACTAATAGAGAATTATTAGCACAAGGAACCGGAAATATTATTTCTGGTCTAATTGGAGGTTTGCCTATTACCCAAGTTATTGTAAGAAGCTCTGCAAATATACAATCTGGAGGTAAGTCTAAATTAGCAACTATTTTACATGGTATTTTACTTTTGATATCGGTAATTCTTATTCCTCGCTTGCTTAATATGATTCCCTTGTCTGTATTGGCTTCCATTTTATTATTGGTAGGCTATAAGTTGGCAAAACCTACTTTGTTTAAAAACATGTACCAGATGGGCTGGAAACAATCCATTCCGTTCTTTACTACAGTTATCGGTATTGTTTTTACAGATCTATTGGTAGGTATTGGCTTGGGCCTTATGGTTGGTGTGGTTGTTATTTTGCTAAAAAGCTATCAAAACTCACACTTTCTTCATATTGAAGACAAAAGCAATGGCAAACACAAAATAAAAATGACCCTAGCAGAAGAGGTTACCTTTTTTAACAAAGGAGCCATTTTAAAAGAGTTAGAGAGTTTGCCAAGAGATACTTATTTAGAGCTAGATCTGATAAAAACGAGATACTTAGATAATGATATTATAGAAATTTTAGAAGATTTTCTATATAAAGCCGAAGAGCGAAACATTGATATTAAGCTGGTTTCTAAACGTGGCGTTGTTGAAAACCCATCTAGTTTCATCCAGTTTTTTAATGAAAAACCAAAATCAAATTTAAGCTTAAGCTAGAACACTATGACTAAGAAAAAATATAAAATAGCAGTGTTTTCAGATTTAAAAAAATCGGCAAGTAGCACCTTAAAGAGTGCCGTAAGTTTGGCACAAATGATTGATGGCGAGATAGAATTGTTCTACGTAAAAAAGCCTTCGGAAATTGTAGATAGAGACAATCAGTTATCTGCCATGCGTACCATAAATGCTCAGTATAGTGAAACTGAGCGCAGGATTTTTAAGATGGTAGATTCTATTGCCAAAGAGCACCATGTGAATATTAACTATCGCTTTTCTTTTGGTAATGTTAAGAATGAATTGGGTAAGTATATGAAGGTAGAACAACCAGACATTGTTGTTTTGGGCAAAAGGAAACCAAAACTATTGACCATTATGGGCGATTGTATAACAGATTTTGTCCTAAAAAATTACAAAGGAGTCGTTTTACTAGCTGCTAACAGTAATACCATTGAGCCCAATACGACCTTATCTATGGGGGTGCTTCTGGGCGATGAAGAGTCTTTGAATTTTACATTTGCAGAAGATTTAATGTTGCATACCCAGCAACCTTTAACATCGTTTAGAATCACTACAAAACTAAATCACCTCTTAGAAACCAAAGCGAAGGAGGCAGTTACTACTATAGATTATGTTTTTGATCAAGGAGACCAGGCCCTACAGAATATCTCTAATTACCTTGTAAAAAGCAATATTAACCTATTGTGTGTCAGAAGGGAAAGTGCTTCCCAAAGCACATCCAATTTAAATTCAGAAGTAAATAAGGTCGTGGATAAAATGAATGTATCCTTGCTATTAACAACCAATAGCAATTATAGCCTAAACTAAAAATAAACAAGAAAAATTGTAATTAATTAAATTAAAAATATGAAAGTACATACTAAAGAAACGCAGGCTACAATGACACCAAATAAGTCATTGACTTATTTAAAAGAAGGAAATGTTAGATTTCAAAACAATTTAAAAGCCAATAGAAATTTACTAGAACAGGTAAATGACACTAGCGATGGTCAATTTCCTTTTGCCACAATTTTAAGCTGTATAGATTCTAGGGTTTCGGCAGAATTGGTTTTTGATCAAGGTTTAGGAGATGTGTTTAGTGTTCGTATTGCAGGTAATTTTGTAAATGAGGATATCTTAGGAAGCATGGAATTTGGCTGTAAATTGGCTGGCACAAAATTGATAGTGGTTTTAGGGCATACGAGTTGTGGTGCTATTAAAGGGGCCTGTGATAATGCCGAGTTAGGGAACTTGACAAAAATGTTGGCCAAGATAAAACCGGCAGTAGAAGCCATTAAAGAACCGGCAGATATGAGTTTGAGAAACTCTAAAAACCTTGATTTTGTAGATAGTGTTGCTGCTAAAAATGTTCAACTAACCATTGATAGAATTGTAAAAGAAAGTGATGTGCTTGCAGAGATGAAAAACAATGGTGAAATTAAAATTGTCGGGGCTATGTATGATATCAATACAGGAGCTGTTGATTTTTTTGAATAAAAATTAAAACAAGATGAACATTAAAACAATTATGGTAGCATTAATCCTAGGGTTAATGCTACCTAATTTAGGGCATAGTCAAGAGTCTAATTTTGGCAATTGGTTAATTTATATTGGCAATAAAAAAATTGACCAAAAATGGAACTTACACCATGAGGTGCAATACAGAAATTACAATGCAATAGGAGATTTAGAACAGTTGCTGCTTAGAACAGGCTTGGGCCGTACTTTTAATGAGGGCAAAAACAACCTATTGTTGGGTTATGGCTATATTCTATCGGAAAATTATATAGAAAGTAGTGACGATAAAGTAGCGGTTAATGAGCATAGAATTTACCAACAATTTACTGCCAAGCAAAAGGTAGGTGTGGTTAAATTAAACCATCGCTACCGCTTTGAACAACGCTTTGTGGAAGCTGATTTTAAGATGAGGTTTCGGTATTTTATGGGAATATATATTCCCTTATACGGTAAAGAGGCTGCTAAAAATAAATATTACCTTTCAGGCTATAATGAAATATTCCTAAACACGAAATCTTCTATTTTTGATAGGAATAGGACGTATGGTGGTTTAGGATATCATATATCTACTAATATAAGAATAGAAGCTGGCTATATGAACCAATTTTTTGAAAATAGCAGCCGTGATCAATTCAACATTATTACGTATGTAAATTTCTAACGGGAGTTATAAAAACAGTTTTTAAACGGACAGTTTGGATCTCATAAAACATATTGTCTGTTTATATTACAGCATGGATTTAGGGATTAAAGTGCGCAATGCTATGAGGCTAACTGCCTTATGGTTTACGGTTTATCGGTAGTCCTAAAAGTCTTTTCTACCCTTAAGAAAGAAGCTTTACAGCAATAATACTTTGATTTGTTGGTGTTTAACCCGCTAAAAATTTATCTTTAGCAGTAATATTAATTTTTTCAAAGGTTATTAAAATGAAAAGCTACATTCAACTTCTTATACTTTGTATGGTCTTAGGACTTGGCCAAAGTTGTGCCGATAAAGCAACCAAAAAAGAAGAAACTAAGGCCACTTGGTACAAAGGAAATTTACATACCCACACCTATTGGAGTGATGGCGATGAATTTCCAGAGGTGGTTTTAGATTGGTACAAAGCCAAGGATTATGATTTTGTTGCATTAACAGATCACAATACCATAGCCGAAGGTGAAAAATGGAAAATTATTGCTAATGATTCCATCTATCAAAACGCGTTTAAAAACTATTTGGAAACCTATGGTGAAGATTGGGTGGAATACAAAATAGATTCAGGAAGAACACATGTTAAGCTAAAAACCTATCAAGAATACCGCGATTATACCGAAGAGAAAGGGGCGTTTTTAGTCATAAGATCTGAAGAAATTACCGATAAGTATGAAGGCAAACACATGCACATGAATGCTACAAACATACAAAGTAAAATTAGCCCTCAAGGCGGTAATAGTATGGCAGAAGTGATGCAAAACAATATAGATGCTGTATTGCAGCAGCGCCAGGAAACAGGAGTACCCATTATGCCCCATATTAATCATCCCAACTTTCATTACAGCATTACCTTAGACGATATGATTTCTTTGCGGGGCGAACGTTTTTTTGAAGTTTATAACGGCCATCCATCCGTTCATAATATGGGCGATTCTACTCACATTTCTACGGAGAAAATGTGGGATATGATTAACATTTCCTATATAGAAGCAGGCAAACCACTAATGTACGGTTTGGCTACAGATGATTCTCATCAATACCACAGAAAGGGTAATAAATGGAGTAATGCCGGTCGTGGTTGGGTTATGGTCCAGGCAGATACGCTTTCGGCCAAATCATTAATTTTAAGTATGGAAGCAGGAAATTTTTATGCGACAACAGGTGTCACCTTAAAAAAAGTTGAAATAGAAAATAAGGAACTTGCCGTTGCCGTGGAAGCGGAAGAAGGAGTATCCTATAGTATCTCTTTTATAGGTTGTAAAAAAGGAGAAACCGAGCCTATGGAGTTTAAAAAAGTAGCGGGTATTCAAGGTAGTTTTACAATTACTAACGATATTCTATTTGTACGAAGTAAAATAACGTCTTCCAAATTACAAGACAACCCCATAGAAAATATTTTGTATGAATCGGCTTGGACCCAGCCAATAGTTATAAAATAAAACGAATACAATTTGTAACAAATAGCGATACCTATATCTTTGTCTATCTTTAAAAAACGAATACCTCAAAGCTTATTATTATGAATTCAAATTTAGCAGTACTCATAGACGGAGACAACATACCTTCGGCCCATGTAAAGGAGATGATGGAAGAAATTGCCAAGTATGGCAACCCAACCATTAAAAGAATTTATGGCGATTGGACTAACCCAAGCTTAGCGAAGTGGAAAAAACTCTTGCTAGAAAATGCAATTACACCCATTCAGCAATATGCATATACTACGGGCAAAAATGCCACGGATTCCGCAATGATCATAGACGCCATGGATATATTGTATTCAGAAAAGGTAAATGGTTTTTGTTTGGTTTCTAGCGATAGTGATTTTACCAAATTAGCCACTAGACTAAGAGAAGCAGGGATGCAAGTTATTGGTATTGGAGAAAAAAAGACTCCCACGCCCTTTATTGTAGCCTGTGATAAATTTATCTATATAGAAATACTTAGATCACAAACCGAGAATAAAGAAGATGTAAGTCAGAAAGCTAATTCCAAAGAAGGTATTTACCCCATTACAGCAAAGGTTATTAAATTAATAGCAAGCACTATTTCTGATTTGTCTGACGATGATGGATGGGCTTTTCTGGGTGATGTCGGTAGCTTATTACAAAAAAGACAAACCAACTTTGATTCAAGAAATTACGGCTTTGATAAATTAACTCCATTAATTAAATCGATAGACGATTTTGAGCTAGAGCAACGAGAGAATTCTAAAAGTAGAAACAAATTAATTTTTGTAAAGAACAAAGAGAAGCAAAAAACAAAGGGTAAAAAAAATGGGTAAGCACTACTTTTGGAATACCAAAATAGGCTACAAATTCGGTTTTTAGGCAGGACAATGCGAAGCGCTATTAAGGTTGTGTAAACGTAATTTAGCTGTAGTTACGGAAAACATAAGCAGTAAAATGAATACCTTTGCAGTGCAAATAAGTAAGTATGAGCAAGATTAGAATAACAAAACAGTTTAGTTTTGAAACAGGCCACGCACTCTATGGTTATGACGGAAAATGTAGAAATGTGCACGGGCATAGTTATAAATTGTCTGTTACGGTAATTGGTTCCCCAATTACAGATACTAGCCATGTAAAATTGGGGATGGTTATAGATTTTAGTGATCTTAAAAAAATAGTTAAGGAAGAGATTGTTGATCAATTTGACCACGCTACTGTTTTTAATAAAAACACCCCGCATGTAGAATTAGCCAAGGAACTCACAGAAAGAGGCCATAATGTTATTTTAGCAGAATACCAGCCTACAAGTGAAAATATGGTTATCGATTTTGCGGCTAAAATAAAAGCAAGAATACCCAAAAGCATAACACTTCATTCGCTAAAATTGCAAGAAACAGATTCTTCTTTTGCAGAATGGTACGCCATAGATAATTAATACATTAAAGGCTTGAAGAAAATTACAGTTCCAAATGGCAAAAACGTATACTTTGCAAGTGACAATCACTTGGGGGCACCAACCATGGCAGAAAGTAAGCCAAGGGAAAAAAAGTTTGTAGCTTGGTTGGATGAAATAAAAGAAGATGCCGCCGCTATTTTTTTGTTAGGGGATTTGTTCGATTTTTGGTTTGAGTATAAAACAGTAGTACCTAAAGGTTTTACTAGAACACTCGGAAAATTAGCAGAACTTACCGATGCTGGGATTCCTATTTATTATTTTGTTGGTAACCATGATTTGTGGATGGACGGTTATTTTGAAGAGGAATTAAATATTCCGGTTTTTCATGAACCACAACAGTTTATGTTTAATAATACCACTTTTTTTATTGGTCACGGAGACGGTTTAGGGCCTTTTGACAAAGGCTATAAAAGAATGAAAAAAGTGTTTACAAACCCTGTTTCTAAATGGTTTTATAGATGGTTGCATCCAGACTTGGGTGTTGCTTTGGCGCAATACTTTTCTGTAAAAAATAAGGCGATTTCTGGTGATGAGGATGTGCAATTTTTAGGAGAGGACAAGGAATGGCTGGTGCAGTATGCCAAACGAAAATTAGAGACAAAACACTTTGATTATTTTGTTTTTGGACACCGTCACTTGCCTATGACGATTCCTTTAAATGACATATCTACCTATATAAACCTTGGGGATTGGATTGGCTATTACACCTATGGTATTTTTGATGGAAAGCAACTGCGATTAGAGAAATTGGGAAAAGATTAATCTTCTATTAGTTTAAATTCTACTCTTCTATTTTTTGTTCTACCGTTTTCTGTTGTGTTATTGGCTATTGGTTTTGTACTTCCATATCCAAACCACTTGATCCTATTTTTATCCTGTATTTTTAGTGCTAAATAGTCGGTAACAGCCTTAGCTCGCGCCTTAGAAAGTTCTAAATTATGCGCTTTAGTCCCTACGGCATCCGTATGCCCATAAATTTCTATCCTTAGCTTGTTGTTTTGTAAAAGGAACTCAGATAAGGCATTTAATTCTATCTGCGATTCTGCCAATAAAACAGCCTTGTCAAATTCAAACAATACATTTCTAAAGGAATAAACTTTATTCTGCTCTAAAGTAGGAACTGCTCTTACTTCTTTCGGAAGGCTTTCTTCCGCATTGATTTTTAAGTTGCTATCTTTTAATTCAACACTAACATCGTCAACATAATAATAAGAGAATTGCTTTTGCTTAGTGTCCGTAGTAAGCCTTAATTTTTTTGTTCGGGTATTTGAAACAAAACTACCAATGATAAAATGGGTCTCGTACCCTTTGGCCGTAAATGGAATATAAACTTGCATCCAAATCTGTTTGCTTTTATAAAAGATGGGTTCCGGTTGATCGTAGAAATTGTATAAAATTCCATTGATTTTAGAGACTGATTTTGGCGTAACCAAAGTATGATTTCGGTTTGAGGTAAAATCTTTATAACCTAGTTTACTGTTGGTAAAAAGCACGCTAAAGTCTTTGATAGCCAAGGTGGCATAATCTGCCAAACTCACATAAAAGGTGAGTACATATTTTTTGTCTTTTACTAATTTTTCAGAAAGAGTTCCTCCAATGTATTCCCTATAGTCATTTTTTGAAAACACATAGAGACCGGCGTAACCTTTACCGCTTCTTGCGGTTTGTTTGCCATTGTGGTTTTGAAAACCAACGGTTCTGCTACAGGCGTTCATATAATCTGTAGTGCCTAGTAAAACCGTCCAATGGTCTACATTTTTATCAAACCTACTGATGTCATCTGGACAATAACGATAGTTTTCAAAGCTTGCGTTTTTCACTAAATTTTGTGCACTAATACAAGTGAAAGATAAAAGAATAATAAGCCTTAGAAGTAGTGCTTTCATTAGTTTAGACGTATAAGACCCGAGCGCAATGTTACCTAGAGCGTAGGTTTCTATTCACCTCAATGCATATATCAACGTTAAAATAGGGTTTTTTATTTTAATCGCGGGTTTTTGTACTGGTAGTGAACTAAGAGTAATAGCAATGAAAGCACCCCGTTTTTATCCTTCCATTTCGTGGCGCTCAACCTCTTTTTGTAAATCTAACTTTCTAAAACTCGGAGAAGCAATGGCTGTGGCACCCACGATAAGTAAGGTCATAGAACCGCCAAAAACAACTGCTGCCACCGTACCCATAAGTTTGGCTGTTAGTCCGCTTTCAAAAGCACCCAACTCATTAGAAGACCCCACAAACATAGAATTTACCGAAGCTACCCTTCCGCGCATATGATCTGGTGTTTTTAATTGTAATATTGTTTGCCGTATAATCATAGAAACGCCATCTACAGCACCACTGATAAATAAGGCAGCTACGGATAACCAAAAATAGGTAGACAAGCCAAACACAATAATACAAATACCAAAAGCAAATACTGCGAAGAGTAGTTTTTTACCTGCATGTTTGTGCAGCGGAAAATGGGTAGAACCAAGCATAGTTAGGGCAGCACCCACTGCTGGTGCAGCTCTTAAAACACCAAAGCCTTCTGAGCCAACATGCAAGATGTCTTGCGCAAAAATAGGTAATAAGGCAACAGCACCACCAAAAAGTACAGCCACCATATCTAGGGTTAAAGCACCAAAGACAGCCTTGGTTTTAAACACAAAATTTAAGCCTTCTTTTAAACTTTTAAATACGGGTTCTCCAATTTTAGGATTCAGTATGGGCTTCTTAGAAATTTGAGATAAGGCTAGTAAGGCAAATACGGAAAAGGCAAAAATTAAACACATAGACCAGTGAACGCCCATCCAGCTTATTGAAAAGCCGGCTAAGGCAGGACCTAAAACAGAGGCCATTTGCCAGGTGGTACTGCTCCATGTAGCTGCATTGGGGTATATTTTTTTGGGTACAATAAGGGCAATTAAAGAAAATATAGTAGGCCCTAAGAATGCGCGTACAATACCACCTAAAAATACCAAGAAGTAAGTAGCGTATAAGATTGTATGGGTTGAGGTTTGTGCAATAATTTCTGGCCAGCTCAGTATAAATAAGCCAAAACTAATGACAGAAAAGCCCAGTATGCATTTTACCAATAAGTTTCTCTTTTCTTTCTGGTCTACAATATGGCCTGCAAACAGTGCCATGGAAACGGCAGGAATTACTTCCATCAGTCCAATAATTCCTAAGGATAACGGATCTTTCGTTAAAGAATAGACTTGCCATTCTATTACAATAAATTGCATGGACCAGGCAAAAACCATTGCAAAACGAACAATCAGGAATATATTAAATTCTTTATAACGTAATGCTGCGTAGGGATCCATCTAGAGATTTAAATAAACAACAAAAGTATTATAAAAACATGGTGTATTTTAGTTTTCCTTGCAGATTTCGTCTAAAAAAGTTACTTGCGTTTAGTTCAAGAATTTTGACTTCTGCCTAATCTTAAATTGAGGTTAGTTCTTTATGCTAACAGTGATGCCCAGGTGTTTCTCACAATTGTTCCCTGTACAATTTTGTTTGGGTTCAACAATCAGAAACACAAGCTTTTAGTAGTGTTACCAACTGCTGTTTGCCGTTGGTAATTGAATGGGGTTATGGCTGCAAAAATATACGCAATATCGTAAGGCGCATGGTTTACCGAAAACCTAATATTCAATATTTAAAACGCACTATAAATTGTTTGCAAAATGTAAAAAGACATAGATAACGATTGTTTTGATTTTCCTTTCTTGGGGAATTAAGGCAGCAATTCTTTAATTTGTTTATCGAATATCCCGTAATTTTAATTGCAAGCTTACGGTGCCTTTCCATTCGTTTTCATCCAAGGAATAAACAGCAGAAAATGGTTTTTTGTTTTGAACTAAGGGTAACTTATCTCCCAAATTAAAACCAATAGCGCCAATTTGTTTAGAGCCTTTTTGGGTAGCGGATAATTTTAGATGAGCTTCTTCTTGCCCTACGCCTTTGGCATAGCCAGTATCTTGTAAGTTATCTGTCATAAATACGGGCGACATATTTCCGGGACCAAAAGGAGCCATTTGGTTAATGATGCGCATAAGTTTCGGGTTTATTTCATTAAAATCAAGTGCAGCATCAATAGAAATTTCAGGGACCAACAAATTGGGATCTATGGTTTCTGCCACTACTTTTTCAAACTGAGTTTTAAACCCACTATACTGAGCTTCAGACAAAGTTAAACCGGCAGCATACTTATGGCCGCCAAATTGTTCTATATGTTCTGCACAGGCTTCCAAGGCATTGTATACATCAAAACCTTTTACGGAACGTGCGGAGGCTGCTAATTTGTCGCCGCTTTTGGTAAAAACAAGCGTGGGTCTATAATAGGTTTCCGTGAGCCTAGAGGCCACAATACCAATAACGCCTTTGTGCCAATTTTCATTATATACAACCGTAGTAAACTGTTCTTCTTCCTTACTGTCTATAATTTGCACCAAAGCCTCTTTTGTAATTTCTTGGTCTAGTTCTCGCCTATCAGAATTGTATTGTTCTATACTAGCAGCAAATTGTTCTGCTTGTTCACTATTGGTTTCGGTGAGTAAGTTTACCGCATGTAAACCGTGTTCCATACGCCCAGCAGCATTGATACGGGGAGCAATTACAAAAACAACATCGGTAATGGTTAGTACTTCTTTTTTTATTTGCTTTATGATGGCCTTAAATCCTATTCTAGGATTAGTGTTTATGACCTGCAAACCAAAATAAGCCAACACTCTATTTTCTCCAGTTATGGGTACTATATCTGCCCCAATTGCCGTAGCTACCAGATCTAAATACGGGATTAAATCTTCTGTAGTTTCTCCTTTTCTAGACCCCAAAGCTTGAATCAGTTTAAAACCCACACCACAACCACAAAGCTCATCATAGGGGTAACTACAATCGCTGCGCTTGGGGTCTAAAACGGCAATGGCAGCTGGTAATTTGTTACCTGGTCTATGGTGATCGCAAATAATAAAATCGATCCCTTTTTCTTTGGCATATGCAACTTTGTCTATGGCTTTTACGCCGCAGTCTAAAGCAATAATAAGGGTAATGCCATTGTCTTCTGCATAATCTATACCAGCATAGGAAACTCCATATCCTTCTTTATATCGGTCCGGAATATAGGTGGCAACATTGGGGTAGTATGTTTGTAGATAAGAAGAAACCAAGGCAACTGATGTGGTGCCATCTACATCGTAATCTCCAAAAACCATAATATTTTCAGAGTTGGCAATTGCTTGTTCAATACGTGCCACAGCGAGATCCATGTCCTTCATTAAAAAAGGATCGTGTAAATCTGATAATTCGGGTCTAAAGAATTTTTTAGCTACTTCAAAAGTAGAAATGCCGCGCTGA
Source organism: Cellulophaga sp. F20128 (assembly GCF_023015805.1). Taxonomy (GTDB): domain Bacteria; phylum Bacteroidota; class Bacteroidia; order Flavobacteriales; family Flavobacteriaceae; genus Cellulophaga. Next base: position 12,536 of record NZ_JALKBA010000026.1, on the reverse strand, counting down.
ACCAATAGTTTGGCCACAATCTCATCTACCTGAAGGGCTTTTTGTAGCGCTGCTACTTTAGTAGCATCAGGTTTTGGTTTTATGGTCCAACGCATAGTTTTTATTCTTTTAGTCGAATTCTATTCTTAAATAATTCTTTACCATCTACTACAACTTTAAGGTAGTAGCGCATTTTAGGCAAATAACTTAGATCATAGGTGAAACTACCCTTTTTAAAATTGTGGTAAATATGTTCTTCTAATACCACAGCTTCGTTCTCTTGTTGTACAATGCTAACTTGTACAGTAGCGGCAGTGTTTGAAAAATATTCTACCGTTATAGGTCCTGGTGTTCTTGAAGGAAACATGGCAATGGATGCTTCATTGTCTAAATCATAAGCATGGCCTGGTACTACTGCAAAATTGTAAATAATAGAACTTCCAAAGTCAGATTTAAAGTGTTTTAAAGCTTGCCCTAGTGTATCTAAAAGTTTTATACTTCCACGGCCAGCTCTTGCTTTAAACCAAAATTCAAGTCCATCCCCAGCGGTATCATCTAGTCGCAAGGTATAGCTCCCTTTCTTTAAATGAAGTGTATCTATATATGCTGTTGAGGGCATTAGTGCTGTACTATCCCTTTTAAAAACGACTTCCCCTAAGGCATTGGTAATGGAATAATAATTCTCGTTCGCCTTTTTGTTGGAGTTAAAATGGAGGATAATGTCTTGCGGAAGAATATGGGGTCTACTGTAAACAGAAGTCTTCCGATTGTCTCCTTTAAAGCCATCTTTTTTTCCATTTGGTCTACTTAACTCTACCGTAAAGTTGGCTGTTTTTTGAGGAGAAAATACCGCTTCAGGCAAACTTAGAAGAGCGGTTTCTCCAAAGGGAAGGTTTCCTTTCCAAAGAAACTTCTTTTCTTTTTCACCTTCTAGGCTGTATTTTATTTGAACTGTTTTTAATGGGTTTTTTCCATTGTTTTTTAAGCGAATAACCGCCAAACCACCCGTAGGGTTTTTTCTACTGTGAATATCTTCAGTGGAGGGCGAAACAATTTCTACTAAGGCCACATCATTCTGAGCAGTAACTTTACCGTATTCAATGACATAGGCTACCAGCAGTTCTTTGGCACTAGGCTTTTCGGTCTCATAGGGCTCCATATTTAATTCTACATTAAAAGGATCCCTATTTTTAGGGTGTATAAGTACCTCGTCTGGCTGCAATAAATACCCAGGACACCAATTTGCGCGATCAAAAATCCAAGTTCCAGCTTGTGGATATAATGGATTGTCTCCGCATTCGGTCCATAATTGTTTGGCATCTACAACAGTTCCATTAAACACAATTTCGCGGTACTTATCGCAAAATTCACCACAACCATTGGCATCCATACCATGTCCTGTTTGCTGTACTTTAACCTTTGAAAATACCATATTTTCTTGTGGAACTATGGTAACTGGTGTTAAGTGATTTTCAATAGGATCATTTTTATCTCCGTAACTGTAGTTGCCATCATAAATTTTATGGATAGCCAAAACTTCGGCTACAGGGGTGCCATAGGTGAATTCAAAATCTGTAGTAACTTTCCAACCTCTTGTTTTATTGTCCTCATAACCCATATGGATATAATCCACTTCAACACTATCTCTTAAAATGGGACTAAAATCAGTGAGGTCAACTTTCCATTGAAATTTCCAATCATCCTGAAATCTACCCCCGTATGGAGTAAGCATTCGTGCAATTTCATAGGAAGTTGTGTCGTTTTTGGGACGTACAATAATATGGTCTACATAATCCCAATCTGCACAACGCATTCCGTCTGGACACTCAAAAGTTAAATTTAGTACGATTTGCCTAACCTCTTTTTCCTTTTTTGGAAAAACAGTCCAACGCTTATAACTATTGGCTCCTTTAGAGGGATCGGTTACAATGGTTTCTTTGTTGTGAGAGCTAATATTTTCTTTTTCTTGGGCCATTGAAAGGAAGGAAAATAGAACAGTAGCTAAAAACAATAATTTATTCATAACCGCTTACTTTGAATGAAAAATGGTTTTGATCTCTAAGGTGGCAAAACGCCGGAACATCTCCATAACACCACAATACTTTTCTACGGATAAATCTACCGCTCTTTGTAATTTTTTTTCATCCAAATTGGCACCGTGAAAATGATACTCAATAGTAACGGTATCATAGTATTTAGGGTGTTCGTCAGTAAGATTAGCAATTGTTTCTATGGTAAATGCTTCTAGATCTAATTTCATTTTTTTTACTAAGGAAACAACATCCAATCCTGAACAACCTGCCAAACCGGCAAGCATTAATGCTTTAGGTCTATACCCCTGACCGTCACCTCCATCTTCTTTGGCAATGTCTATTGTTAAATTATTTCCTGAAGGGTTATTGCTTTCAAAAGCCATGTTGCCCAACCATTTGGTGGTAATATGATTTGTTGTACTCATAATTTTTTGTTTCTTGTAGGTTCAAAAATACAATTAAATATACAAATATGGCCTTAGTAAAACCACTAGATGCAAACCATGATTCTGAGACAAAAGAACTGGCAGCTTTTTTTAATGAAACCTTGGGATTTTGTCCAAATTCCGTATTAACAATGCAACACAGGCCTGCTATTTCAAAGGCATTTATTAATTTAAACAAGGCTGTTATGGCCAATGAAGGGCGGGTAACCTCTGCCTTAAAAAGAATGATTGCTTGGGTAAGTAGTAATGCTACCGGATGTCGCTATTGCCAAGCGCATGCTATACGAGCAGCGGAGCGTTATGGAGCAGAACAAGAACAGTTAGATAATATTTGGGAATACAGAACCCACGCTGCCTTTTCTGAGGCAGAACGGGTGGCCTTAGACTTTTCATTGGCGGCATCACAGGTTCCAAATGGCGTAAATGCGGCAATTAAAGAACAATTGTATTTGCATTGGAACGAAGGTGAAATTGTAGAAATGTTAGGTGTTATTTCCTTATTTGGCTATTTAAATAGATGGAACGATTCTATGGGGACTTCCATTGAAGAAGGAGCCGTAGAAAGTGGTAGCCAATACTTAGGAAAACACGGTTGGGAAGAAGGAAAACACAATGGCAGTGCGTATTAGTTGTAATCTATAAAGAATTTGGTATAGGGTAAGCCTTGCGAATTGAGCAAGGCTTACCCTATTTTTCTTCCAAAGCTTCTCCTTCAAAAGAAAGCCCTTCAAAACCTGTTTTTATAAAATTCCGAATATTTTGATGGCTACTGCCGGTGGGGTCTTGTAAAACATCTTGGGCATAAAATTTACCAAAACAAACCAAGGTTTCATTCTTTGTAAATCCTTGCGCTATAGCAAATGCAAATAATTTACAAGACCCCGAGTTTTCACCAGCCATATTGTGCAATTCTCCATTTTTAAAGGCGGTTGGATGAAACTTATAATTGGCTTCTATGACCTGCATGGTGTCTGTAAATTCAATTTTTGCAGGCGTAAACTGTAGTTTTTCTTTAAATTCTAATAGTGTCATTTGTATGTTATTTTTTTCCTCCAACTACAATAACAATTTCTCCTTTGGGAGGCTTTGCCGTATAATGTTCTAAAACTTCTGCTGCTGTTCCGCGAATGGTTTCTTCAAACATTTTGGTTAATTCTCTAGAAACCGAAATAGGTCTGTCTGCCCCAAAATAGTCCACAAAATGCCCCAAAGTTTTTAATAGTTTATGAGGTGATTCGTAAAAAATTATGGTTCTAGTTTCTTCGGACAATAGTGTTAAACGAGTTTGTCGCCCTTTTTTAACAGGCAAAAAACCTTCAAAGACAAATTTATCATTGGGCAATCCGCTATTTACAAGGGCAGGCACAAAGGCAGTGGCACCGGGTAGGCAGTCTACCTCAATGTTGTTTTCTACACAGGCACGGGTCAATAAAAAACCAGGATCTGAAATGGCAGGGGTACCTGCATCAGAAATAAGGGCAATAGTATCGCCAGCCTGCATTCTTTTTACAATGCTTTCTACCGTTTTATGCTCATTGTGCATGTGGTGGCTGTGCATTTGAGTGTCAATATTGTAATGGTGTAATAATTTACCGCTAGTACGGGTGTCTTCGGCTAAGATTAAATCGGCCTCTTTTAAAACACGGATGGCTCTAAAAGTAATGTCTTCCAAATTCCCAATAGGTGTTGGTACTAAATATAATTTCCCCATTTCTGTTTCTTATGGCTTAATTTGTTTTCCAAAATAGTACGATAGTGCAGTGCCTATAAAAGCCAAAGCTGCAAAAAGATAACCGCCGTTATCTGTGATATAATGTGCAGCAAAAGCCATAGTTGTGTTTAAGAAAAACCCAAAGTAAGCCCATTCTTTTAGAGTTTTGGAAAAATCACCCCAAATAGCAACGAGTCCTAAAACTTTGGCAGTTGCCAAAGGATATACTAAATAGGATGGGTAACCCAAGTGTTCAAAATAGCCGCTAATTGCAGCGTTGTTAAACAAATAGTTGTAAATAGAATAGCACATAATAGCAGTGAGAAGAACAGTGCCTATCCAATACAGTATTTTAGAAAAATTCATAGATCGGTTTTATGCAAATTTACGTTCAATAATTGCCATAAAACGTTCTTCGTACTCTTCTTTTCCTACCCAACCATTATAATCTGGCTTCACCATATTTACGATAAAGGATATAGAACGTTCTTCCGAATCTATAGTGCTTAATTGAGACAGTACCCTGTTATAATCATCATTGCTGTCATTAAAAAGGTGTTTTACAAAGGCCAGCCTATCGTTAAGATCAATTTTTACATCTTTATTGACGATGTTGTTGATGTACTTGGCTTTTACACTTTTGGTCTTAACTTCTGGCATAAAAAGCTCTTTGTCGTTCTTCATATACTCGGGCTTAGACATGAATTCGTCTAGTGTATCGTCTGTAGCTTTGTCAGTAGGCATTTCGGTGACCATCCCCATAATTGTATCAATTCCAGGAGTCATAATATCTTCTTGGTGAGGGTTGTTTTCGGGTACCGCTGCCTTTTCAAAAATAACGGCATTTGCTAATTTTTCAAATTTTTCAGCAATCACGTTTTTTGTTACATCAATTTCTACGTCATGTAATTTCTCTTCAATGAATTTTAAAACAGCTAATTTTTCATACAAAGCCTTTGCTGTTTCATACAAATCAGAGATATTATTTAATTTGTTAGAGGTTAATATATCTGTAGACATTTTAACTAATTCCTCTTTCAGTTTTTGCTTCATTTTCCTATAATTTTAAACCTTTAAACAGTGATTTTTTTTAATAATTTTAATAGAACTATAAAATAAGAACGAAAAACGCTTTATTTTCGTCTAAAAATACAAAATGTTTCTCGAAAATACTGTTAACCCTAAAGAACAATTTGGCTGGATAGAGGTTATTTGCGGATCAATGTTCTCTGGAAAGACAGAAGAACTTATTCGCAGGTTAAAACGAGCACAATTTGCGAAGCAAAAGGTTGAGATTTTTAAGCCCATTGTAGATACGCGTTACCATGAAGAAATGGTGGTTTCTCATGACGCCAATGAGATTAGATCTACACCAGTTCCTGCTGCTGCCAATATTAGGTTATTAGCAGATGGTTGTGATGTTGTGGGTATTGATGAAGCTCAATTTTTTGATGATGAAATAGTTACGGTTTGTAATGATCTTGCTAACAAAGGAATACGCGTTTTAGTGGCTGGCTTAGATATGGATTTTAAAGGCAATCCGTTTGGACCAATGCCTGCCTTAATGGCAACCGCAGAATATGTAACTAAGGTACATGCCATTTGTACCCGAACAGGGAACCTAGCAAATTATAGCTATAGAAAATCGAACAATGATAATTTAGTGATGCTTGGCGAAACAGAAGAGTATGAACCCTTAAGCAGGGCTGCCTTTTATAGAGCGATGTTAAAAGAGAAGGTTAAAACTATGGCTGTTATTGCCCCTGAAGAACTAAAACAAAATAAAGAGGATACCAATGCCAAAGGCAACTGAAACAGTTCTAGAAATTAATTTAACTTCGCTAGAACACAACTATAATTATTTGCGGTCTAGGATAAAGGCTACTACTAAATTTTTAGCGGTAGTTAAAGCTTTTGCCTATGGCAGTGATGCGGTTAAGATTGCTGAAAAGTTGGCGCATAATGGTGTCGATTATTTGGCCGTGGCCTATGCTAATGAAGGAGTAGAAATACGGAATGCAGGTATTAAAATCCCAATTTTAGTACTGCATCCAGTGCCCGCCAATTTTGATGTTTTGGTGCAGTATCGCCTGGAGCCCAGTATTTATTCACGTAGAATGTTGGCCTTGTTTACAGAACATTTGAAAGAAACTGAGACAGAAAATTATCCCATTCACTTAAAATTCAATACCGGATTAAATAGATTGGGTTTTTTAGAAGACGAGTTGGATCTTGTTACCGATGTTATAAACGAATCAAAAACAGTGAAAGTGGCTTCTGTATTTTCACATTTAGCAGCATCTGAAGATCACAATGAAAAGGAGTTTACAGAAAATCAAATAAGGCGTTTTAAGAAAGTGATATTAAGGATTGATCAACAATTAGGATATGCGCCCATAAAGCACCTTTTAAATACATCGGGCCTATTAAATTATCCAGAGGCCCAATTTGATATGGTGCGGAGTGGTATTGGAATTTATGGCTTTGGAAATGATGAAAAATACAACAAACACCTAAAGCCCATAGCGAGTTTAAAAACAATCATTTCTCAAATTCACCATTTAGAACCCAATGAGAGTATTGGGTACAATAGGGGATTTACTGCTTCAGAAAGGAAAACAGTGGCCACCTTGCCAATTGGTCATGCCGATGGGATTGGTAGAATTTATGGGAATCAAAAGGGATTTGTATTTATAAAGGATACCAAGGCTCTTATATTAGGAAATACCTGTATGGATATGATTATGGTAGATGTCACTCATATCAATTGTAAAGAAGGGGATGAGGTAATCGTTTTTAATGAAATACATACGGCAGATAGCCTGGCCACAGCGGCGGATACTATTTCTTATGAGCTCATTACAGGAATTTCTCAGCGGGTAAAAAGAAGATATATAGAAAAATAAAATTTCGAACACCTATTTTTTTTAATTACATTGCAAGTATATAACCAATTAAACACTGAAAATTATGTTCAAAGAATTTAAGGATTTTATAATGACGGGTAATGTTATTGATTTAGCAGTAGCTGTTTTGTTAGCCGGGGCAATGGGTCTTGTTGTTAGCGGCTTTGTGAATGATATTATGATGCCATTTGTAGGTCATTTTTCGGGGGGATTAGATTTTGCCGAAATGAAAGTAGTATTGGATGAAGCAGTGCTTGCTGCTGATGGAACTATTGCCAAACCAGAAAATGCGGTCATGTATGGGAAATGGATCAATGCAATTATTAACTTAATAATTGTAGGTTTTGTATTGTTTATGATTGTGAAAGCATATAATAAAACAAAAACTCCACCAGCCCCAGCTGCCCCAGAAGCACCAAAGGGACCAACGCAAGAAGAGTTGTTAATTCAAATTAGAGATTTGCTTAAAAAGTAAACCATCTTATATGTAAAATTGAACCGCTAATGCAATAGATTGGCGGTTTTTTTTGTTTGTATTTTAAGTTGTTATAAATATAACAATATGTTATATTTTATTTATTCTTGTTTATTTTCCTTGTTCATTACGCTTCATTGAATTACATTTGCGCTTCTAAATTGAAATAAAATGAAAGTAGCTTTGGTTGGTGCCACCGGAATGGTAGGAGAGGTAATGCTAAAAGTATTACAAGAGCGTAATTTTCCAATGTCAGAATTGTTGTTGGTTGCTTCAGAACGCTCTGTAGGCAAAAAAATGATGTATAATGGTGTAGAACATACCGTGATAGGATTAGCAGATGCCGTTGCTGCCAAACCCGATTTGGCTATTTTTTCAGCCGGGGGAGATACTTCCTTAGAATGGGCGCCGAAATTTGCAGAAGTGGGTACCACTGTGGTAGATAACTCATCAGCTTGGCGTATGGATCCTACTAAAAAATTAGTAGTGCCTGAAATTAACGCCCACGAGTTAACCAAAGCAGATAAAATTATTGCAAACCCAAACTGTTCTACCATTCAATTGGTAATGGTTTTGGCGCCCTTGCATAAAAAATACAAAATGAAACGTGTAGTAGTTTCAACCTATCAATCTGTTTCTGGTACAGGAGTAAAGGCTGTAAAACAGTTAGAAAATGAGGTCGCTGGCATACAAGGAGAAATGGCTTACCCTTATCCTATTAATAGAAATGCATTGCCACATTGTGATGTTTTTATGGATAATGGCTATACCAAGGAAGAGATGAAATTATCTCGTGAGCCACAAAAAATATTCAATGACAGTACTTTTTCATTAACAGCTACAGCAGTGCGTATACCTACAGCTGGGGGTCATTCAGAATCTGTAAACGTAGAGTTTTATAATGATGTGGATGTGAGTGAAGTGCGACAAATATTAAACAATACATCAGGTGTAGTGGTACAAGACAATCCAGATACAAATACCTACCCAATGCCCGTTTATGCGCACAATAAAGATGAGGTTTTTGTAGGCCGTATTCGTAGAGATGAATCCCAAGCAAACACCCTAAATATGTGGATTGTTGCAGATAACCTTAGAAAGGGAGCAGCGACAAACGCAGTACAAATAGCAGAATACCTAACAAACAATAAGCTATTGTAGTTTTAAATTTACCGTAGAAGTGTATAAAAACCTTTAGGAAGAACTCTTCGTAAAGGTTTTTTTGTGGTAATTTTAGACCAAGAAAACGAAGACATTGAAAAAATCAATAGTGCTGTTGTTGGCTGTTCTAATATTTACAGCCTGTGATTCAACCTCAAAAAAAGAAGCGATTATGGTACACTACCCTACCTCTAATAAGGTAGATACAATTACTAATTATTTTGGAACCAAAGTGGTAGACTCCTACCGTTGGTTAGAAGATGATAGAAGCGCAGCAACAGAAGCCTGGGTAAAAGAACAAAACAAAACTACTTTTGGGTATTTAGACAAGATCCCTTTTCGGAACAACTTAAAGCAGCGACTAGAGAAATTATGGAATTACGAAAAATTAGGAGCTCCTTTTAAGGAAGGGGCGTATACCTATTTTTATAAGAATGACGGCCTACAGAATCAGGCGGTCATTTATAGAAAAAAGGGTAATAGTGAAGCAGCGGTATTTTTAGATCCCAATAAATTCTCAGAGGATGGTACCACTTCTTTAGCGGGTTTACACTTTTCTAAAGACGGTTCATTAGCGGCCTATTCCATTTCTGAGGGCGGTAGCGATTGGCGGAAAATAATAGTGATCAAGGCAGAGACCAAAGCCATAGTTGGAGATACTTTGGTAGATGTAAAATTTAGTGGCGTATCTTGGAAAGGGAATGAAGGATTCTTTTATTCCAGTTATGACAAACCTACAGGTAGTGAGCTCTCTGCAAAAACAGACCAACACAAATTATACTACCATAAATTAGGGACACTCCAAACAGAGGATATCGTTATTTTTGGAGCGCTTCCAGAGGAAAAACATCGGTACGTTGGAGGCTCTGTAACAGAAGATGGACAGTATTTGGTCATATCAGCTTCCGTGTCTACTTCGGGTAATAAATTGTTTATAATTGACTTAGAAACAAACAAAAAGACCACTATTGTAGACCATACCAATTCGGATACCTATGTTATGGAAAACGTAGGTACTACCCTGTATATCGTAACCAATATGGATGCACCTAACAAAAAAATTATTACGGTAGACGCTAGTAATCCTACACCAGAACATTGGGTCGATTTTATTCCAGAAACCGAAAACGTACTTTCCCCAAGTACTGGCGGAGGGTATTTTTTTACCAATTATATGGTAGATGCAATTTCTAAAGTTTTGCAGTATGATTATGATGGAAAACTAGTGCGTACCATAAAATTACCAGGAGTTGGCTCTGCTGGTGGCTTTGGAGGGAAAAAGGAAGACAAGGAATTTTACTTTTCATTTACCAATTACAGCACCCCAGGATCATCGTATAGTTACCATGTAGAAACCGGTAAATACAATCAATATTGGAAGCCCGAAATAGATTTTAATCCCAATGATTATATCTCTAATCAGGTGTTCTATACCTCCAAGGACGGCACTAAGATCCCTATGATAATTACACATCATAAAAATCTTATTCGCAACCGAAAGAACCCAACTATTTTATACGGTTATGGCGGATTTAATGTCAGTTTAACACCCTCATTTAGTATTGCCAACGCCGTTTGGATGGAACAAGGGGGTATCTTTGCTGTTCCTAATTTAAGAGGGGGTGGCGAATACGGTAAAAAATGGCATGATGCAGGTACCAAAACTCAAAAACAAAATGTGTTTGATGATTTTATTGCAGCAGGAGAATATTTAATTGAAAACAACTATACCTCGTCTGATTATTTGGCATTGCGCGGGGGTTCTAACAGCGGCTTATTGGTTGGTGCCGTTATGACGCAGCGTCCAGATTTGGCCAAAGTAGCCTTGCCAGCAGTTGGTGTGTTAGACATGTTGCGGTATCATACTTTTACAGCAGGCGCTGGTTGGGCCTATGATTACGGTACCGCAGACGATAGTAAAGAAATGTTTGAGTATCTCTTGGGCTATTCGCCCGTACAGAATGTAAAAAAAGGAGTTAGCTATCCGGCAACTTTAATAACTACAGGAGATCATGATGACCGTGTTGTACCCGCACATAGTTTTAAGTTTGCTGCAGAATTACAAGAAAAACAAGAAGGTGCAAACCCAACACTTATAAGAATCGATATAAATGCGGGGCATGGCGCAGGGAAATCAACCGAAGCAATCATTAATGAGCAAGTAGACGTACAGGCATTTACACTCTTCAATATGGGTTTTAGTGAATTGCCAAACAAAGCAGTTTTAAAGAATTTTAAAGAATAAAAGGGAATAATTAAATTAAAAATCCGTTTCATTTAGAAGCCGTTTTTTGTCTTATTATGTTAGAAGTAAAGAACATATCATTTTCATATACTACAACACCAATTTTAAAAAAGATAAGTTTTAAGGTTGATGAAGGAGAATATCTTGCCATCTTGGGAGAAAGTGGCTCTGGAAAAAGCACCCTGCTCAAAGCAATTTATGGCCTATTGCAATTGAATGAAGGGACAATTTTTTGGAAGGAAAATCAGGTTTTAGGACCCGATTATAATTTGATCCCAGGGGAAAAGTACATGAAGTATTTGTCTCAAGATTTTGATTTGATGCCATTTATAACTGTTGCAGAAAATGTAAGTCAGTTTTTATCCGTTTTTTACCCAAAGGAATTGAAAGAACGGACGGATGAGTTACTGGAAATGGTAGAAATGACTTCATTTGCTAAGATTAAGGTTAAAAATTTAAGTGGCGGGCAGCAACAACGTGTAGCTTTGGCTAGAGTTTTGGCGCAAGAGCCAGAACTTTTGTTATTGGATGAACCGTTTAGTCATATCGATAATTTCAGAAAAAATAGTTTACGCAGAAACCTTTTTGCCTACCTAAAAAAGAAGAAAATTAGTTGTATTGTTGCTACCCATGATCAGCAAGAAGTGTTGCCATTTGCAGACAGAGTACTTGTGGTAAAAGATAAAGCTGTTATTGCGGATGCAAAGACCTTGGCATTGTTTGAAAATCCCAAGTCTTTGTACATTGCCAGTCTTTTTGCTGAAGCCAATGAAATACCCATAGATGTTATTAAAACCTATGCCAAAACCAAAGAGAAAATTATTGTTTACGCCCATGAATTGAAAGTTTCTAAAGCATCTGGACTAAAAATAACGGTAAAGAAGGTGTATCCTATGGGGATGTATTTTTTAATTGAAGGCGCTACAGAGGAGCAGAAGATATTTTTTACCTGTGATACAAAGTTGGCATTAGAAAGTACAACCTACCTCAATATACCCATAGATATTATAAACAAGAGACTAGCTTAACAATTTTGAACGAATCACAAATTATACAGGAACTTCAATTTAAGGCAGTGCGTAGTGGTGGTGCTGGCGGGCAACACGTAAATAAAGTGTCTACAAAGATTGAACTTACCTATGATTTGGAAAATTCTACGGCCCTTACAGAAAACGAAAAAGAACGCTTACTTCTTAAATTGGCAAATAGATTAACCAAAGAGAATGTGCTGTTGTTACAATGCTATGATTCTAGGAGTCAGCATAAAAACAAGGCGCTTGCCATTACACGTTTTTTAGCCCTTATAAAAGGCGCCCTTATAGTGCCAAAAATACGCAGAAAAACAAAACCTTCCAGATCTGCAATTCAAAAACGATTAAACAGTAAAAAGAAATCGGCCTTAAAAAAGTCGAACAGAAGAAAACCAAATGTAGATTAGGTATTCCTTATTGATACTTCTTATAGTGCAGGATTTAGGGGAGAGGACAAAGAAATAATTTCCCTCCGCTTGTGCTGAGGGAAGTCGAAGTAAAGGAGGGATTAAGTGAAGTGTACATTGAGATAAAAAAGATAGTAGAATC
>NZ_JALKBA010000025.1 GCF_023015805.1 Cellulophaga sp. F20128 | reverse complement strand
GGGGCTCACCCCTTTCCATTCCGAACAGGGAAGTTAAGCCCATCTGCGCCGATGGTACTGCATTTTTGTGGGAGAGTAGGCCGCTGCCTTTTTTTTAAGCCCTTATCTAACGATAAGGGCTTTTTTTATGCCCTATTTTTAATGAAATAAGAGTAATAAATATCAAATTGCCTAACAGGATCCAAGCGATAGAAGTTAGGTCTACTGTAAAACATAAAAAGAGGAGCTAACAAATAGGTTAGCTCCTCTTTTTAATTAAAATTTTGTTATGTAATAGAGCCGGGGTTTATTCCTCCTCACTATTATTATCCTCATCCTCTTTGTTTCGAGTATTTTCCAAAATGTTCAACTTTATCAGCTTGGCTTTCCAAGTATTTAAAGCATCTTTATGATTGTTGATGTTTTTAACAACATCCTTTACAAGAGGATTGTCTTCAGAGGCATTGGAAAAGAATTGCAAATTGTTCTCTAATTGACGAATTTCACTTTTACTCTCATCTATTTTGCGTCGAATAAAAAGGCGTTCTTTGTAAATAGCGTTATCGTTATCTGTAGAAGATAATTGTTGAATCTTATTTCCATATTTTAAAAGTTCAGATTCTTGTTTATTGACATCTAATTTTTTAAATATGGCGTCAAGAATGGTGTTGAATTTATTATTAATGTTCTTCTTTTTGAAAGGGACGTGTCCATACGATTTCCATTCACTAATGAATTCTTTTAAACTCGCTAAATCGTTAGCTCTATCCCCCGTTAAGGTAAACGCTTTTAATTTCTCCAAACAGGCAGTTTTGTGCTCTAAATTTTCAATTTCCTCACTGCTCGATTTATTCTTTAAAGCATGAAGACGATCAAAATAATGATTACAAGCACTTTTAAATTCATTCCAAATCTTATCGGAATATTTTCTAGGAACATGGCCTATTTTTTTCCATTCTCCTTGAATACGTTTAAATTCGCTTGTAGCAACATCCCAATCTTCACTATCTTTTGTTACTGTGGCAATTTCTAATAAAGCTCTTTTTTTATCCAAATTGTCTTGTTGCTCTTTCTTGAGATTTTTATAAAAAGCATTTTTAGACTTATTAAAGGTTTTTACGGCTTCCTTAAAAATAGCCCAAGTTTTTTCATTTGATTTTTGTGGAACTTTGCCAGCTGTAAAGAAAGCCTCTCGTAAGGCTTCTATCTCTTTAATCTGACTTTGTAATTCCTTGTGATTGCTAGATGTATTAGCTGCAATTTCAATTATTTTAGCAATAATTGTATTCTTTTGCACCAGATTTTCTTCGTAGACCTTATCTAAATCTTTATAGTAATCTTGTCTTCGTTGGTGTAAAACTTTGGTAGCATTGCTAAATTGTTCCCAAATAAGCTCTCTATGCTCCTTTTCTACGGGACCAATATCTTCTTTCCATATTTTATGTAGGGTCTGAAGTTCTCTAAAGGCTTTTCCTAAATCTGGTTCGTGTGTTAAGGCGTCAGCACGGACTATTAACTTTAGTTTTTCTTCTAAATTATGCTTAAAATCTAAATCCCTTAACTCTCTATTTAAGTGTAAGAAATCATAAAATATTTCAATATGATGGTGGTAGGTGCGCCACACGTTATTGTATTCTGTTCTTGGAATTGGACCGGCATTTCTCCAATTTTCCTGGAGATCTTTAAAATTTTTATAAGTGGTGTTAATGTCTTCTTCTACATTCACCAACCCTTTTAAATCTTCAATTATTTGTAATCTTTTGGCTAGATTATCCTTTAAATTGCGTTCTAAGGTTTTGTAATACTGGTCTTTCTTTTCTCGGTAATCAGAGTATACTTCGTTAAATTGGCGTTTTGTAACCGAGTTGTACCTAAAATCAATTTCATTGCCACCATTTGCTATAAATTCTTCTTTTTTGTGTTCAAGAAACTCTTGAAACTTTAAATCAAATTCATATTTAATACCATCAATATGTTTTTTAATGGCTTGTACCTTTTCATTTTTAACCAAACGCTGTAGTTCTCCTACTAAATTTTCCATACTCATAGCATGGTAATCTAATAACGGAATTTCATGTCTTTGTTGATTGTCTTGATCCTCTGCATCTTCAGCATTGGTTTCCTCAATTTCATCTATAATTTCTTTTTCATCTTCAGGATTTTGAGTCTCAAGTTGATCACTTTTAATTTCAGTAGTTTTCTCTGAAGTCGTCTTATCTTCAGTAGTTTCTGAAATTTCTTCACCCCCTACATTGTTTTGTAGTTCTTCTTTATTGTCTTCCAACATAATATGTGTATTTGGATTTCTTTAGTATGGTAAGATACTAACAACCGTACAAATGGCAAAACTTAATATGTTTTTTAGATTGAAATGGTTTTCGAAAAAGAAACTAGAATTATAATCTTAAGTTTAATTTAAGTAGTAGTTGTAGTTAGGGGTTCATTTTTTTCACTCCTTCTAAATTTATACTTGAGACATGGATATCATAGGTGATTCCCACTTTGGTGTATACTTTTTGCATCGCTTCTGCCACCTTAATTGCACTGGATTTTCCTTTACACAACGCAAATATGGAGGGTCCAGAACCCGATATTCCACAGCCAAGAGCACCTGCCTGTATGGAGGCAGATTTAACAGTGTCAAAGGCGGGAATAAGAATAGAGCGTATTGGTTCTACAATATGGTCTGTTAATGATCTACCAATTAAATTGTAATCCTCCGTATACAGTCCGGCGATTAAACCGCCAACATTACCCCACTGTTTAATACCATCTGCTAAAGAAATTGTTGTTTTTAGTATTTTTCTAGAATCGGATGTTTTTACTTCTATTTGGGGGTGTATAACCGTAGCGTATAATTCGCTTGGGGTGTTAATTTTTATGATATCTAAGGGGTCGTAACTGCGTACCAAAGTAAAGCCACCGTAAATAGCAGGAGCTACATTGTCTGCATGTGGTACTCCACTGGCCAGTTCCTCTCCCTTCATTGCAAATTTCACCAAATCTAAATTAGAGAAAGGTTCTCCTAATAATTTATTCATTGCCCAAACGGCTCCTGCTGAACTTGCAGCACTACTTCCTATACCACTTCCAGCTTTTATTTTTTTATAGATTTCAATTTCAAAACCCCCATCGTAGTCTGAGGCAGATAATAATGCTAAGCCTGCAACGCCAGCAACATTTTTATGAGTTTCTAAGGGTAAATCTTGCCCTTCTAGTTTGGTTATAGTAATTCCTTTTTTTCGTGTTTTACGAACCACCATTTCATCCCCAACATTATCTAAGGCTACGCCAAGGACATCAAATCCACATGAGATATTAGCAATTGTAGCTGGGCAAAACACACGTATTTCCTTATCCATAATATTAAAAATTTCCAATTCTTATAATATCTGCAAATATGCCAGAAGCTGTTACATCTGCACCTGCACCTGCTCCTTTTATAATCATTGGCTGATTGGGATACCGTTCCGTAAAAAACAAGACAATGTTATCACTTCCTTCTAAATTATAAAAATCGTGTCCTTTGGGGATATGTTGTAGACCTACACTTGCTTTTCCATTTTCAAACTGAGCCACATATTTTAGCTTGCAATCTTTTTGATGGGCTTCTGCATACATTTCTTGAAAATCGGCCTCATACTTAATAAGAGAAGCGAAAAAATCTTCGTTATTGTTTGTGTTTAGACTTTCCTCGGGTAAAAATGATTTGTTTTCAATTTCATTAATATCAATTTGATAACCACTTTCTCTAGCTAAAATTAATATTTTTCGAGCCACATCAATTCCACTTAAATCTATTTTAGGATCTGGTTCTGTGTAGCCTTCTTCTTGTGCCTGTTTTACAATATTATTAAAAGTTGTAGTATTGTTGAAATTATTAAATACAAAATTTAAACTCCCAGACAGCACAGCTTGTATTTTTAAAATTTTATCCCCAGAAGCAATTAAGTGCTTTAAAGTATCAATAATTGGCAACCCAGCACCAACGTTCGTTTCAAATAAAAATGGCGCGTTGTATTTTTGTGCTAGATACTTTAGATTTTTATAGTTTTCGTATTCAGATGAACAGGCAATTTTATTGCAAGTGACAACAGAAATACTATTGCTAAGATACTTGGTGTAGGTTTTAGAAATGACATCACTAGCGGTATTGTCTATAAAAATACTATTTCTGTAGTTCAGCTTTTTTATAGCCTTGAAAAAGGCTTCTGTATCTGCTTTTTCTCCCTTTGCCAATGCTTCTTCCCAATGTTTTAACGAAATTCCTTCTTCATCAAAAAACATAGTTCTGGAATTTGATATCCCAATAACCCTTAGGTTAAGTTTTAAATTTTCTTTCAGGTATTTCTTTTGTTGCTTAATTTGATGTAAAAGTCGGGATCCTACATTACCAACCCCCATTATAAACAGGTTTAATTGTTTAATGTTCTCTTCAAAAAAAGCTTCATGTAAAGAGTTTAATGCCTTTTTTACATCGCTATTAGCGATGACAGCCGAAATATTTCGCTCAGAAGACCCTTGAGCAATAACCCGTATGTTTACATTGTTTTTACCTAGGTTACTAAACATTTTACCACTTAATCCTTGGTGGTTTTTCATATGATCGCCAACCAAGGCAATAATGGCAAGATTGTTCTCTACTAATATTGGCTTAATTCTTCCTAAAGAAATTTCATACTGAAACTCATTGTTGATAGCTTCTTGTGCAGCTGTAGAATCTAGGTCTGCTATACCAATACAAATAGAATGTTCTGACGATGCCTGAGTGATCAACACAATGCTAATTTGAGCCAGGGAAAGGACTTCGAAAAAACGTTTTGATATTCCTGGAATACCAACCATACCTGGTCCTTCCAATGAAAGTAAACTAACGTTTTCGATATGACTTATACCGCGTACAGTTTTGCCATTTTTTTCTATGCTCTTGGTAATTAAAGTACCCACGGATTCTGGGTCAAAGGTGTTTTTAATTTGAATTGGTATTCCTTTGGCCAGCACAGGTTGTATTGTTGGAGGGTATAATACTTTAGCTCCAAAATGTGAAAGCTCCATAGCTTCTTCATAAGATATGTTTGGAATAGCTTGGGCTTGTTTTACAATCTTAGGGTTGGCCGTATACATACCGCTAACATCTGTCCATATTTCTAAACCTTCTGCGTTTACGGCAGCTGCGATAATGGCAGCGGTATAATCTGAGCCGCCACGTCCTAAAGTCGTAGAGTCGCCCGTACTGGAAGCAGCTATAAACCCTCCTAATACAGTGATCAAATTTGGGTTTGTGGTGAAATAGTGGTGGATTAAGGTATTTGTATCTTCAAAATTTAGAATACTTGCCTTACCATAGGTAGTATTCGTAATTAAAAGTTCCCTACTATCCTTGTAGTGGGCGTCTAATTTTTCGGAAATAAAAAATTCGCTAATGATATAGGAAGATAAAAGTTCGCCATAACTAACAATTTTATCGGATAGTTTCGGTGTTATTTCACCTATGAAAAAAGCGCCTTCTAGAAGGGTTTCCAAAACATTTAATTCACTTTTAACCTTACTTAAAATTTTACTTTGATTGGTTATTGGAATTAAATCTTTAATAGTTTCAATATGCCTGTGCTCTATTTTTTTTACAACTTCTTTGTATGTTTCTTGTTGGGTAGACGCTAAACTTGCTGCTTCTAATAACAAATCTGTAACACCCCCAAAGGCTGATACAACAACCACTGTTTTGGTGTTTGAATGGGCTACAATATTTTTAACTAATCTTATATTTTTGGCATTGGCAACCGAAGTTCCGCCGAACTTTAATACTTTCATTGAGAATAAATTATTAGGTAATAAATGGTATTGAAAATCAATACAACAATATGGACATGTATGTAGAAGATCACCCCAAGGGGGTAGCTGTTGTGTTTGTAAGAACACAAGTAATTGTATTGAAAAAAGTTGATTTTTTGTCCAAAATGTATATTTAAGCAATGCTTACTAACGAATCAAATGTAGTACTTTTGTTTTTTTAATCAAATAATTTCTATGATTTTTGTGAAATCAATAGTAATTAACAAATATTTTTAGTGAATGAAGATTTTTACTGGTGCCCAAATATATGAAGCTGACAAATTCACAATTAAAAAACAACAGATCACTAGTGATGAACTAATGGAACGTGTTGCTATTCAGATTTTTAATTGGTTAAATGTAAGATTGCAAGGAGCGCAACCTAAAATACATTTGTTTTGTGGTATTGGGAACAATGGGGGTGATGGCCTGGCGGTTGCAAGACATTTACAGGAACACGGCTATAATATCGTTGTATATATTGTGGATTATAGCGATAAAAGAACGGCTGATTTTTTAACCAATTTAAAACGGTTAAAAGACAGAAAAATATGGCCTGTTTTTCTCGCCAAAGAAAGTGAAATTCCAAAAATTAGTAAAGAAGACATTGTTGTGGATGCAATTTTTGGAATAGGATTAAATAGAGCTCCAGTTGCTTGGGTGACTCAGTTAATGGCACATATTAATAAAAGTGGGGCATTTGTATTGTCTGTCGATGTTCCTTCAGGTTTATTTTTAGATAAGGGCGTAGAAGACCCAGATGCCGTCATACATGCAAATCATATTTTAACATTTCAGACACCTAAATTGGCTTTCTTTTTGCCAGAAACGGGTGTCTATGGCAGTAATTGGGAAATCATTGATATAGGTATAGATGCAGAATATTTAACTGTTACGGAAACAGATTTTGATTTAATAAGTAAAAATGAAGTGTTGCAATGGTATATTCCTAGGGAAAAATTTGCACATAAAGGCCATTATGGTCATGCCTTGATTATTGGCGGAAGCTATGGGAAAATTGGAGCGGCCCTATTGGCAGCTAAAGGTGCTTTGCTTTCGGGAAGTGGGTTGGTTTCGGCCTATGTGCCTACTTCGGGTTATATTCCTTTTCAGACTGCCCTTCCTGAAGTTATGGTGCAAACAGATGTTTCAGAATTAAATATTTCCGGTTTCAATTTCACTGTAGAAGCTACCGTTATTGGTATTGGTCCTGGTTTGGGAACCAGTGAAGCAACACAGAACGCTTTTGCTGCCTTTTTAGGTACAAATAAAAAACCCTTGGTTTTAGATGCTGACGCCTTAAATATTTTATCTAAAAATAAGGCCTTGTTAAAGCTACTCCCCAAGGATACTGTATTGACGCCACACCCAAAAGAATTAGAACGTTTGTTGGGTTCATGGGCAAATGATTTTGATAAATTAGAAAAGGCAAAAAAATTCTCTAAGAAATATAGTTGTGTGCTTGTCATTAAAGGCGCACATACTATTACCTTGTATAAGGGCAAGGGGTATGTAAATACATCAGGAAATCCTGGAATGGCAACTGCAGGCAGCGGAGATGTTTTAACGGGGGTTATCACCGGCTTAATTGCTCAAGGGTATTCGCCAGTCGTGGCATCCGTATTTGGCGTTTATTTGCACGGAAGTGCAGCAGACTTGGCAGTAGAAAGTTTAGGCTATCAGTCCCTATCAGCAACTTCAATTGTAGAAACAATTGGGGCTGCTTTTTTGGAGCTTTTTAGACGTACAGAGGACCTACAAGGACAACAGGATACAGAAGGTAAAGAATAATTGTCTTATTTTTTTGCAGCGGAAGCTATTCTTCTTTTTACCCATATAAGCGCATTGCTGTAATCTATAAAGAACTTCATAGGTTTTTTGTAGAACATTTTTTCAATTTTAAAGTTGTGCATGTCTATTTCCTTAATTGAAACAATAGCGAAAGCTTTAAGATTTTCAAAACCTCTTATGTAGTTGTAGATGTTTGGATCTATGGCGTATGAATTTTTGCGCAGGCTAATGTAGCCAAAATCCTTATCCCTAAAATGAATTTCAGAAATACCGATAATTTGAAATGCCTTTTCTAAGGTAACAGTAGTGCCTTCATCAAATGAGGACACCATATAATTATCATAGACAAATATTTTTCCAGACTCTAGCTGGTACTCTTTAACAATTATTGGTTTCTTGTTTTGCCCAATCTTCATATTTCTGCGTAATAGTGTTCTTGGCTAAAGTAGGAGGATGTAGAGCGATACCGAAAAAAAATAGATAAAGCGCTTAAATATCCTTTTATAGTTTCAAGAAGCTTAAAAAATTCATTTTTTGAGTTTTTAAATTGAGGTTCAATAAAAAAGGAGTCCATTTAAATGGACTCCTTTTAACGTGCTTTCGTTGTAGCACTTTTATTTAGGCTTCAGAAGTTTTGTTCTCCTTTTTTATTTTTATAGTAAGCTCTTCTTTGGCTTCATTTAAATCCATAAAAATACTATCTCCTTCTACGAGTTTAGAATTTACAATTTCTTCGGCTAAAGCATCTTCAATGTATTTTTGAATAGCTCTTTTTAATGGTCTTGCGCCGTATTGTTTGTCAAAACCTTTATCTGCTATATAGTCTTTAGCTTTGTCAGAAAGTGTTAGGTGGTAACCTATCTCTTTAATTCTAAGGTAAAGTTTGTTTAATTCAATATCAATAATATTATGGATATCTTCTCTTTCTAAAGGATTAAATACGATTACATCATCGATCCTATTTAAAAATTCTGGAGCAAATGCCTTTTTTAGTGCATTTTCAATGACGCTTTTTTGATGCGTATCTGCTTGTGCTTTCTTAGCTGATGTTCCAAATCCTACCCCTTGACCAAAATCTTTCAATTGTCGCGCTCCAATATTGGAAGTCATGATTATAATGGTATTTCTAAAATCGATTTTACGCCCCAAACTATCCGTCAAGAAACCATCATCTAACACTTGAAGCATCATATTAAATACGTCTGGATGTGCTTTTTCTACTTCATCAAGCAGTACAACAGAATACGGTTTTCTTCTTACCTTTTCTGTCAGCTGTCCGCCTTCTTCATACCCTACATATCCTGGAGGAGCTCCTACCAAACGAGAAATGGCGAATTTTTCCATATACTCACTCATATCAATCCGAATAAGTGCATCTTCAGAATCAAATAATTCCTTCGCTAAAACCTTTGCTAACTGCGTTTTACCAACACCCGTTTGTCCTAAAAAGATAAACGATCCAATAGGTTTGTTAGGGTCTTTTAGACCAGCTCTATTTCGTTGAATTGCTTTGGCTACTTTGGCAACAGCATCATCCTGACCAATGACATTGCTTTTTATTAGATTGGGTAATTCTGCCAGTTTGTTTATTTCGGTCTGTGCAATTCTATTTACAGGAATACCACTCATCATAGAAACAACGTCTGCCACATTATCTTCCGTAACCGTTTCTCGATGTAGCTTGCTATCTTCTTCCCATTTTTCTTGCGCAATGGCAAGATCCTTTTCAATTTTCTTTTCATCATCACGAAGTTTTGCAGCCTCTTCGTAACGTTGTTTTTTTACAACTGTATTTTTTAATTCACGAACATCTTCTAATTGCTTTTCTAGTTCCAAGATTTGCTTGGGTACATCCATATTAACGATATGCACTCTGGAGCCTGCTTCATCCAAAGCGTCTATTGCCTTGTCTGGAAGAAAACGATCGGTCATGTATCTATTTGTTAGCTTAACACAAGCAATGATAGACTCATCGGTATAGATAACATTATGGTGATCTTCGTATTTCCCTTTGATGTTTTTAAGGATTTCTATAGTTTCATCTACTGTGGTAGGCTCTACGATTACTTTTTGAAAACGACGTTCTAAAGCACCATCTTTTTCAATATACTGTCTGTATTCATCTAGGGTTGTAGCTCCTATACATTGTATTTCACCACGTGCCAAGGCAGGTTTAAACATGTTAGAAGCATCTAAGCTTCCTGTTGCTCCACCGGCTCCAACAATAGTGTGAATCTCATCAATGAATAAAATAATATCATCATTTTTTTCAAGTTCATTCATTACCGCTTTCATTCGTTCCTCAAATTGGCCACGGTATTTTGTACCGGCCACCAAAGATGCTAAATCTAAGGTAACAACTCTTTTGTTGAACAAAATTCGGGATACCTTTTTGTTTATAATGCGCAAAGCTAAACCTTCTGCAATTGCACTTTTACCAACACCAGGTTCTCCTATAAGTAAGGGGTTGTTTTTCTTTCTTCTACTAAGAATCTGTGAGACTCTTTCTATTTCTTTTTCTCTTCCAACAACCGGGTCTAATTTGTCTTCTTCCGCCATTTGCGTTAAATCGCGTCCAAAGTTGTCTAGCACAGGAGTTTTAGATTTTTTATTTGTTTTTTGTCCTGATGTAGATCCGAAATTTTCTTTTTCGTCATTTTCGCTATCCGCATCATTAGAAAAAGACTCAGCTCTAGGGGTGTCTATATAATCTTCATCTTTAGTGATAATAGATTTAAACTCATCTTTTACGCTATCATAGTCTACTTTAAGTTTGTGAAGTAGCTTTGTTGTAGGATCATTTTCGTTTCTTAATATACACAGTAATAGATGAGCGGTGTTAATAGAAGTGCTTTGAAAAAGCTTTGCTTCTAAAAAGGTGGTTTTTAAGGCACGCTCCGCTTGTCTCGTTAAGTGTAGGTTCTTTTTATCTTTTTGCAAATTATCGGAACTGGGATTTGCGGGGCTTAGTATTTCTACTTTGCGACGTAAATGATCCAAATCTACCTCCAATGCATCTAGTATATTAATAGCTTTTCCATTGCCATCACGTAGAAGGCCTAGCATTAAATGCTCGGTACCAATAAAATCGTGCCCAAGCCTTAAAGCTTCTTCTTTGCTATACGCAATTACATCTTTTACTCTTGGTGAAAAATTGTCATCCATAAATTATTCCTTAGTCCGTTATAAAAGTAATAAATCTATCTTTATTTAAGGCAAATACCATACCTATATTCGTTAAAGTTGTAGTATTTGTCGGAAAACGCATATTTTAATTGCAAAATTTTAATTTAATTCCCAACTATTTTAAAATATAAAGAGTGTTAATAAAAAATGTATTAAAGTGCTTAAATTGTGCTTTTCTCCTAATGATTTTATGTATATTGGCGTCAATTTTTAATCAAATTAGTTTATAAGATTTTAATATGGCAGAAGGGGAAAAAATTATTCCAATAAACATAGAAGACGAAATGAAATCTGCCTACATTGATTACTCAATGTCGGTTATTGTGTCACGTGCCTTACCAGATGTACGAGACGGTTTAAAGCCAGTACACAGAAGGGTTTTGTATGGTATGCATGAATTGGGTGTTCGTTCCAATAGCGCACATAAGAAATCTGCCCGTATTGTGGGTGAGGTTTTAGGTAAGTATCACCCGCATGGGGATACTTCTGTTTATGATTCTATGGTGCGTATGGCTCAAGATTGGAGTTTACGATATATGCTTGTAGACGGACAAGGTAACTTTGGTTCAATTGATGGTGATAGCCCTGCAGCAATGCGTTATACGGAAGCACGTATGCGAAAGATTGCAGATGACATGTTGGCAGATATTGAAAAAGATACCGTAGATCACCAGCTTAATTTTGATGATTCTTTAAAAGAACCCACAGTTTTACCAGCGCGAATTCCAAACTTATTGGTCAATGGTGCATCTGGGATCGCTGTTGGTATGGCAACAAATATGCCTCCTCATAATTTATCTGAAGTCGTAGACGGTACTATTGCTTATATAGAGAATAATGATATTGAGATAGATGAGCTTATTACACATATTAAAGCACCCGATTTTCCAACTGGGGGTATTATATATGGATATGATGGAGTTCGTGAAGCTTTTAAGACGGGTAGAGGTAGAGTAATGATGCGTGCAAAAGCAACCTTTGAAGAGGTTCAAGGTAGAGAATGCATCATTGTTACTGAGATTCCGTATCAAGTGAATAAGGCCGATATGATTAAGAAAACGGCCGATCTTGTTAATGATAAGAAAATTGAAGGTATTGCTACCATCAGAGATGAATCTGATAGAAATGGTATGCGGATTGTTTATATCTTAAAACGAGATGCTATACCAAATATCGTTTTAAATACCCTTTATAAATATACATCACTACAAACTTCTTTTAGTGTTAATAATATTGCGCTTGTTAAAGGGAGGCCTCAGCTCCTGAATGTAAAAGAAATGATTCACTATTTTGTGGAGCACAGGCATGAGGTTGTTATTCGTAGAACAGAATTTGACCTTAAAAAGGCGGAAGATAGAGCCCATATCTTGGAAGGATTAATTATTGCATCAGATAATATTGATGAAGTAATTGCAATTATAAGAGGGTCTTCTAATGCTGATGAAGCACGAGAAAATTTAATAGAAAGGTTTAAACTTTCAGAGATACAAGCCAAGGCAATTGTAGAAATGCGTTTGCGTCAATTAACAGGTCTGGAACAAGACAAGTTAAGAGCAGAGTACAATGAAGTAATTGAAACCATTGCAGATTTAAAGGATATTCTTGCCAATGAACCACGAAGAATGCAAATTATTAAGGATGAGCTTCAAGAGGTTAAGGAAAAGTACGGAGATGATAGGCGTTCTGAAATTAATTTTGCGGGTGGCGATTTAAGCATTGAGGATATGATTCCTGATGAGCAAGTAGTGATTACTATTTCTCATGCAGGGTATATTAAAAGAACAGCTTTAAGTGAGTATAAAACTCAGAACAGAGGCGGGGTTGGACAAAAAGCATCTTCAACAAGAACGGAGGACTTCTTAGAACATTTATTTGTGGGAACAAACCACCAATATATGTTGTTCTTTACGCAGAAAGGAAAATGTTTCTGGATGCGTGTTTATGAAATTCCAGAAGGGAGTAAAACATCCAAAGGAAGAGCTATTCAAAACCTTATTAATATAGAACAAGACGATGCTGTAAAGGCATTTATTTGTACGCAAGATTTAAAGGATGAAGAGTATGTGAATAGTCATTATGTAATTATGGCTACTAAAAAAGGGACGGTTAAAAAGACTTCTCTTGAACAATATTCTAGACCGCGTCTAAATGGTATTAATGCCATTGGAGTTAGAGAAGATGATGAGCTTCTTGAAGCAAAATTAACAACTGGAACAAGTGAGATATTCCTAGGGTTAAAATCAGGAAAAGCAATTCGTTTTGAAGAAAGTAAAACCAGACCTATGGGTAGAAATGCTTCAGGGGTTAGAGGGATTACTTTGGCCAATGAAAAGGACGAAGTAGTCGGGATGGTATCTATTCATGATTTTGAGCAAGATATCCTAGTTGTTTCAGAGAATGGGTACGGAAAACGCTCTAGCCTAGAGGACTACAGAGTCACCAATAGAGGTGGTAAAGGGGTGAAAACGATTTCTATTACAGAAAAAACGGGAGGACTAGTTGCCATTAAAAATGTATCAGACACCGATGATCTTATGATTATAAATAAATCCGGAATTGCCATTCGTATGGGTGTTGAAGATTTACGCGTAATGGGTAGAGCAACACAGGGTGTTAAATTAATTAATATTAAAGGAAATGATTCTATTGCAGCCGTTGCAAAAGTAATGAAAGACGAAGACGCTGTTATAGATGAAGAAATCCTGGATCTAGATGTTACTGCTGAGGATGGCACGGCTCTTGATAATGATACCAACGAAACAGAAGAATAAATATGTACACTAACTTATTAATAGAATTTGAAATGAAAACTAAAATTTTAATAGTAGCGGCAGTTGTGTCATTTTCAACAATGACATACGCCCAAAAATCCGAAGTAAAGGCAGCAGATAAAGCATTAAATGCAGATAACGCTGCGGAAGCCAAAATACAATTAGAAAAGGCAGCAGCACTATTGGGTGATGCAGATGATAAAACCAAAGCCTTGTATTATTTTATTCGAGGAAATACCTATTCTAAATTAGCAAAATCAGGAGAAGCAGGAGCCTTTGAAGAATCAATAACTGCGTTTAATGACTTAATTGCTTTTGAAGATGAAATTGGAAAAAATAAATATTCTGTAACAGCTGAACAAGCCATGTCTACAATGTCTGGAGATATTGTGAATTCTGCAATTAAGGATAACAATGATGGAAAGTTTGAAGAAGGAGCTGATAAATTATATTTGGCATATTCTTTAAGTAAAAAAGATACAGTGTATTTGTATTATGCAGCTAATAGTGCTGTAAATGCTAAAAATATGGAGAAAGCGCTAAAGTATTATAATGAGCTTAAAGATTTAAACTACGATGGTAGTGAGATTAAGTATACTGCGGTAAACGTTACAACAGGTGAAACTGAGGAAATGGATAAAACGCAAAGAGAATTAATGATAAAATCGAAGCAGTATAAAGATCCAAAAGAGGAGAAAGTACCTTCTAAAAAAGCTGAAATTGTAAAAAATATTGCACTTATATACACGCAATTGGGTGAGGATGATAAAGCTTTAGACGCCTATAAGGAAGCAAGGGAAAACAATCCAAATGATGTAAATTTAATATTAAACGAAGCAAACCTTTACTATAAATTAGGAAATAAAGATAAGTTTGTTGAATTGATGTCCAGAGCTACAACTGTAGATCCAGATAACCCAGATTTGTTTTATAATATTGGTGTTATCAATATGGAACAAGGCAAAATAGAAGAAGCAAGAACGGCATATTTAAGAGCAATTGAATTAAATCCAGGCTATATAAACGCCCAACTAAACCTTTCAACTACTTATGTAAATGAAGGAAATGGTTTAATAGACGCTATGAACGACTTAGGGAATTCAAGAGCAGATATAGCTAAGTATGATGAGTTAAAGAATAAAAAAGACGATCTGTTTAGAGATGCTGCTTTGATATTAGAAAATGCATTAAAAGAAAACACAGACAATCAAGGTTTGTTAACACAGTTAAAAAACATTTATGGAGCCTTGGGGGATACTGAAAATTTTACACGATTAAAAAAGATATTAGAAGAGTAAAATTTTTAACCATTAAACTAAAAGCCTTCAGAAATGAAGGCTTTTTTTATACATAAATTGTAGTAAAATCTTAGATGATTTTTTTTATCACTCTAAGTTTATGGGTGTAGTTCTTTAATTCCGTATTAAAAATACCGGTATGGTCAATACGATCAATACGAACGTTTCCAAATGCGTGAATAATATAATTGTCTTGCATAATAATACCAACGTGATCTATGATCCCATTAGAGTCATCAAAAAAAGCCAAATCACCCGCTTCACTTTCTTCAATAAAACTTAATGCTTCTCCCTGCTTAGATTGATCTTGAGCAGTTCGTAATAGCTGGTATCCATTTGTTTTGTAAACCATTTGTGTTAGGCCAGGGGCATCAATGCCAAAGGGTGATTTTCCTCCTTGTAAAAAGGGACTATTTAAGTACAACAAAGCCGTGTGAATTAATTTCTCTTTCGCTTGAACCCCTTGAATTTGATGGCCATCAAAAATATGATTTAAAACTCCTGTATTTTGAATAGATGATCCCGCAACAATAGGCATTAGGCTGTTGTTGCTTGGGGATATAAATGAAACTAAATCTGAGCTAAGTCTTGTTTCCGATACGTTTTCTGTCTGAAAATAATCGGCTTCAGAAATTATAGTAAATTGCTTATTGTCTACCCAACCTTCTATAGTATCAAAAGCAATCCGTATTTTACTCCAGAATTTTCGCTGCTCCAACACTTTAAAATGGTCTCCGTATAATAATTGAGTAACCATTTCTGATGTATCGTCTGGGTTTTGCCTTAATGGAACAATGCTAAGATTGCAAATACCGTATTGCATAGGTGAACTTTGTGCTTAATATTATGCTTTTTCTAAAACAATTGCAGATGCTCCTCCACCGCCATTACAAATAGCTGCAGCACCAATTTTACCATTATTTTGCTCTAAAACACTTAGTAATGTAATTACGATTCTAGCACCTGAACAGCCAAGGGGATGTCCTAAGGAAACAGCACCGCCATTTACGTTCACATTTTTATCGGTAAGTCCTAATATTTTCATATTGGCTAAGCCAACTACAGCAAAAGCTTCATTAAACTCAAAGAAATCAACATCATCAATAGAGATACCAGCTTTTCCTAGGGCCTTTGGTAAGGCTTTGGACGGAGCTGTAGTGAACCATTCTGGCTCATGAGCAGCATCGGCATAACTTATAATTTTAGCCAAGGGTTTTAAATTTAACTCTTTTGCCTTATCAGCACTCATTAATACTAGCGCAGCAGCCCCGTCATTAATGGTAGATGCATTAGCAGCCGTAACGGTACCATCTTTTGAAAAAGCAGGGCGTAAGCCGGGTATTTTTTCTAATTTAACATTTTTAAATTCTTCGTCTTCAGATATAATGACAGGTTCTCCTCTGCGTTGTGGAACTTCAACGGGAACGACCTCATTCACAAATTTTCCTTGCTCCCAAGCTGTAGCAGACCTTTTGTAAGACTGTATTGCGTAATTATCTTGATCTTCCCTGCTAAACTGATATGTTGTTGCACAGGCATCGGCACAAACACCCATAGCGTTCTGGTCATAGGCATCTACTAAACCATCTTTTTGTAACCCGTCTATTAATGAAGTTGGACCAAATTTTTGACCATTTCTTATATGTACATAATGTGGCGCCATACTCATATTTTCCATACCTCCGGCCACAACAATATCATTGTCGCCTAGCGCTATGGATTGGGCTGCTTGCATAATCGTTTTCATACCCGAAGCACAGACTTTATTAATTGTAGTACAAGGCACTGTATTTGGAATTCCCGCAAATATTGCTGCTTGTCTGGCCGGAGCCTGACCTACGCCAGCTTGTATAACATTGCCCATTAATACTTCTTGAACCTGAGATGGTTCTAGTTTAATTTTATCTAAGGCACCTTTAATGGCTATTGCACCAAGTTTGGGTGCACTTACACTAGATAATACTCCTAAAAAACTCCCAATTGGAGTTCTTGCCATGGAAACTATAACAACATCTTTCATAAGATTCTAAATTTTAAACAATGCAAAATTAATAAATTAAAGCAGATATGTTAGGGTTCTTTTGCCAAAACCCTTTTTTAAGGCTATAATTTTCTATTTTTGATTAAGTTACTTTTAACTAAAAAATTATCTTGGAAAAAATTTATAAAAATCAATCGTTAATTTACAAGGGCTTTCTCTACGTAGCCACAATATTCCTCATTGTATTTTTCTTTCCAAAAGGAGGTAAGTTTAAATATGAATTTCAAAAGGGGAAACCTTGGCAATACGAAAATCTATATGCACCATTCGATTTTTCTATTAAGAAAGATGCCAATGAAATAGAAATAGAGAAAAATGCAATTCAAAATGCCCAACTAGATTATTACACGTATGACGATAGTGTTGTTGCAGCGGTAGAAGAAAGTTATACGACCAATTTTTCAAGGGTATTTAAGGCATCAGAATTGAATTCTAATCAAGAAAAATACTTAGAGTCTGCCGGGAAACAAATTTTAGATGCTATTTATAAAAATGGTATTCTTAAGAAAACCAATGTGGCTTCTAAAAAGAGTAAACTATTATTGTTAAAAAATAATGAGGCAATTCAACTGAGTTTTAGTGATGTCAATAGTTTGCAAAATGTAGAAAAGAGGATCTTAGAGATTATAGAGCAAAAGCAGTTATCTAGATACAGTTCACAGTATAATGAATTGTTTTTTGATATTGTAAAACCCAATGTGTTTTATAATAAAAACTTTTCTCAAAAGGCTTTAGAAGAAGAACTCTCTAAAATTTCAATGACAAGAGGAACGGTAGACGAGGGGAAATTAATTATTGTTAAAGGGGAGGTTGTTGAAGCAGAAAATTATAAAATACTGAACTCTCTCAAGGAAGAATATGAATCTGAACTATGGGCCGATAGTAATTATTATGTCATTATTGCTGGATATACAATATTGGTAGCCTTGGTTTTATTGATGCTCTTATTGTTTTTAAATAAATACAGAAAGTCCGTCTACAATAACAATACCAAGGTAACCTTCATTTTCTTCAATATCTTATTTATGGTATTTGTAACCACTATGGTTATTAAATACAATGAGGCCTATGTATTTGTGGTACCCTTGTGTATTTTACCTTTAATTTTGAAAACTTTTTTTGATGCGCGTTTGGGTCTTTTTGTCCATGTGTTAACCTTGCTAATTTTAGGGTTTGTAGTGCCCAATAGTTTTGAGTATATTTTTCTACAAATCATGGCCGGTATTGTAACCATTTTGACAGTATCTGAATTATATAAAAGAGCCAACTTATTTATTTCTGTAGGGCAAATTACCTTGATCTATATAGTAGGATATTTTGCATTTCACATTATACATGAAGGAAACTTAAACAACATGCATGGAATAACCTTTGGTGTATTTTTACTAAATGGAATGATAACGTTGTTTGTACAGCCTTTAATTTATATCTATGAAAAGGTCTTTGGTTTGGTTTCTGACGTTTCATTGTTGGAATTATCAGATACAAACTCCAAGTTACTTAAGGAGCTCTCTAACAAAGCACCTGGAACGTTTCATCATTCTTTACAAGTTGCGAATTTAGCTGAAGCAGCGGCGCAAGAAATAGGTGCCAATGCTATGTTGGTTAGGGTAGGGGCCTTGTATCATGATATAGGTAAAATGAATAATCCTACTTATTTTACTGAAAATCAAGTAACAAATGTGAATCCGCATAATGATCATGAGCCCTTGGATAGTGCAAGAATTATCATCAACCACGTTTTAGATGGTATAGAAATTGCAAAAAAGAATAATCTACCAGATCGAGTGATCGATTTTATAAGAGTGCATCACGGTACATCTAAAGTATACTATTTTTATAAAAAAGCTTTGCAACAGGATGATGCGGTTAATGAAGAGGATTTTAAATATCCAGGCCCTATCCCTTTTTCAAAAGAAACAGCCATTTTAATGATGGCCGATTCTGTTGAGGCAGCTTCAAAAAGTTTAAAAAATCCTACTTTTTTAATGATAGATGAGTTTGTAGATAAAATTATCGACGGGCAAATGCGCGCAAATCAATTTTCAAACGCCAACATTACTTTTAAAGAAATTGTAGAGATAAAAAAAGTGTTAAAGCTTAAGCTTACTAATATTTATCACTTGAGAATTGAATATCCCGAATAATTAAATTTTCGAGGTCTTGCTAATTAAATTCACACCCCAAGCCGAATGAAAACATACAAGGTTACAGTACATAAAGAAGAAATAAAAATAACCACATCAGAATTAGCTGAATTGGATATTTTTCAATATACGCAAGATGAGTTTCATGTTCTTCAAAACCACAAGTCGTACCGTATAAAATTATTGGAAATCGGTCATTTAACAAAAAAACTTATACTAGAGGTTAATGGAAATACATACCCCATTAGCATAGCTGATGAGTATGACCAAATGGTTAATCAAATGGGACTTTTAAAAGTAAACACCCAACAACAAAAAGATGTCAAGGCCCCCATGCCAGGGCTTATTTTAGAGGTTTTGGTCACAGTTGGACAGGGTATTAAAGAAGGAGATCAAATGGTAGTGCTGTCTGCTATGAAAATGGAAAATATTATTACGGCACCAAGTGACGGTATTGTAAAGGCGATCGAAATACGGAAAGATGATGCCGTAGAAAAAGGGCAATTGTTAATTGAGATAGCGTAAGTTATGAAGAAAATTTTAATTGCAAACCGAGGAGAAATTGCATTAAGAATAATGCGTACGGCTAAAAAAATGGGCATAAAAACGGTGGCAGTTTACTCTGATGTTGATAGAGATGCCCCGCATGTTAAGTTCGCAGATGAAGCCGTATTGTTAGGAAAAGCACCCTCATCCGAATCGTATTTGATGATGGATAAAATTCTAACGGCAGCTAAACAAACGCAGGCCGATGGAATTCACCCGGGGTATGGGTTTTTAAGTGAAAATGCAGTATTTGCCAAAAAGGTTGCAGAATCAGGAATTACTTTTATTGGACCCAAACCACACGCCATAGAAATTATGGGAAATAAACTGGCGGCCAAAGAAGCTGTTAGAGATTACAATATTCCTATGGTTCCTGGAATTGACGAAGCCATAACAGATGTAACTTTAGCAGTTAAAATTGCGAAGAAAATTGGTTTTCCCATTCTAATTAAGGCCGCTGCTGGTGGTGGTGGAAAAGGAATGCGTGTTGTAGAAAATAGGGAAGAGTTGCCAGAGCAAATGAAACGCGCTATTAGTGAGGCTACAGCCGCATTTGGAGATGGTTCAGTGTTTATTGAAAAGTATGTTACCTCCCCCCGACATATAGAAATACAGGTTTTAGCAGATAATCACGGGAATGTGGTGCATTTGTTTGAGCGCGAATGTAGCATACAACGACGGCATCAGAAAGTAGTAGAAGAAGCACCGTCTGTAGTGTTAACCCCAACCATTAGGAAGGCTATGGGTGAGGCCGCAATAAAAGTTGCTAAGGCTTGTGATTATGTAGGAGTTGGTACTGTGGAGTTTTTATTAGACGCAAATAAGGAATTTTACTTTTTAGAAATGAACACGCGTTTGCAGGTAGAACATCCGGTAACGGAACTTATTACGGGGATTGATCTGGTGGAACAACAAATTAAGGTGGCTAGAAATGAAAAACTAGGGTTTGCTCAGGCCGATTTGTCCATTCAGGGTCACGCTATAGAAGTCAGGGTTTACGCAGAAGATCCTTTGGATAACTTTTTACCCAGTATTGGAACCTTGGAAACCTATATAAGACCAGAAGGAAAAGGAATACGTTTAGATGATGGCTTTGAAGAAGGCATGGCAATTCCCATTTATTACGATCCTATGTTATCTAAATTGATTGCGTACGGGGCAACTAGAGAAGAAGCTATTCAACGTATGTTACAGGCAATTGACGACTATAAAATACGGGGTGTGTCTTCTACACTTTCCTTTGGAAAATTTGTATGTGAGCACCCTGCTTTTATTTCAGGAAATTTTGATACACAATTCGTTAAAAACTATTATTCTGCAGATAAGGTACGAGATTTACGCTCAGAAGAACGTAGGGTGGCAGCATTGATTGGATTGCATTTGTTTGTTAAAAACAATACCGTTGTAAAAGTACCCAAACCACAAACTTCCCATTGGAAGGCTAACAGAAAGGATACGTAAGATGGAAGAAAATAATAAAGAAAATATACTTCATAATAAAATAGTACAAGCCAAACTGGGTGGTGGCAAAGACCGAATTGCAAAACAACACGCCAAGGGAAAACTTACGGCCCGGGAACGCATTCATTTTTTAATGGACGAAGGGTCTTTTGAAGAGCTTGGAATTCTAGTTACGCACAGAACTTCCGACTTTGGAATGGACAAGCAAAAGTATTATGGGGATGGAGTTGTTACGGGTTACGGAACCATTAACGGAAGGCAGGTTTGTGTTTTTGCCCAAGATTTTACTGTTTTTGGCGGTGCTTTATCAGAAACACATGCCGAAAAAATATGTAAAATTATGGATATGGCTATGAAAATAGGCGTACCTATAATTGGCTTAAATGATAGTGGTGGTGCACGAATACAGGAAGGAGTTAGGTCTTTAGGGGGGTATGCTGATATTTTTCACAGAAACGTAGCAGCGTCCGGGGCTGTACCTCAAATTTCTGCCATAATGGGTCCTTGTGCTGGTGGGGCGGTGTATTCACCTGCAATGACAGATTTCACCTTAATGGTAGAAAACTCTAGTTATATGTTTGTCACCGGACCTAATGTGGTTAAAACAGTGACCAATGAAGAGGTAACATCGGAGGAATTGGGTGGTGCCAAAACCCATGCAACAAAATCTGGGGTTACACATCTTACCGCGGCTAATGATATTGCTTGTATTGCTCAAATAAAGGAGCTGTTGAGTTATATGCCTCAAAATTGTGAAGATGCACCTCCTAAAAATTCATATACCTTAGGGGAAGAAATTCGTGAAGAACTAGAACATATTGTACCGGAAAACTCCAATCAGCCCTATGATATGCGTACTGTCATAAATGGAATTATTGATGCGGATTCCTTTTTTGAAATTCACAAAGACTATGCAGAAAATTTAGTTGTAGGTTTTGCGAGATTGGCGGGTAGGAGTATCGGTATCGTGGCAAATCAGCCTATGAGTTTGGCTGGGGTATTGGACGTAAATAGTTCTAAAAAAGGTGCTAGATTTACCCGATTCTGTGATTGTTTTAATATTCCGTTGCTCGTATTGGTAGATGTACCTGGTTTTTTACCAGGAACAGATCAGGAATGGAATGGTATTATTACTAATGGCGCAAAACTATTGTATGCCCTTAGTGAAGCTACGGTACCTAAGGTAACTGTTATTACACGTAAAGCTTATGGTGGTGCCTATGATGTGATGAATTCCAAACATATAGGTGCAGATATGAACTATGCTTGGCCGGGTGCAGAAATAGCAGTTATGGGGGCAAAGGGTGCTAGTGAAATTATATTTAGAAAGGAGATTAATTCTGCAAAAGATCCAAAATCCAAGTTGGCAGAAAAGGAACACGAATATGCAGCTACTTTCGCAAACCCATATAGCGCAGCACAAAGGGGGTTTATAGATGAGGTTATTTTACCCAAAGATACCCGCAAGAAATTAATAAAAGCCCTTGCGTTATTAGAAGATAAGGTGGTTAACATGCCTAAAAAGAAACATGGAAATATTCCTTTGTAATAATTGATGCAAAGAGAATATTAATTTTAAGGATATTACCTATTGTTTTTTTGGAATTTTCCGTACTTAATTAAACAAAGGCCAAAAATATCTTAATTTTTGGCCTTTGTGGTTTTATTGAATGCACTAAAAGTTTAATGAATACAAAATAGTACCCCATTAAAATTTACGGTATTCGGCATCTAAATATTGATTGGCCTCTTCCTCTGCAAATTTCGCAGTTTTTGCATCCCAATGTAAGGTTTTGTTAGGGAATCTGCCGGCAATAACGCCTAGTAATATTGTTTCTGTAAGTCGAGAAGCATATGAAAAAGGAGCTGAGGTTTCATCCTTACCCAAACAAGAATCTACAAATTGATGGTAGTGTTTTTTACCTTCACTAGCGTAATCTCTTACAGGTTCTCCCAATCCAAATTTGTCAACATCTATTTCCTTGTATTCTCCGTCTACAATTAATTTAGGTAATAGTTCAAAATGCGGTAAATACAATCTTCCTTTTTCTCCAATAAACATAGCGCCTTGGTCGTGGAGTGTTTCGCCACCAGGCAACATTAAATCTTCACGTTGTTTGTCTGCTCCTTCACCATCATACCACACCCATTTTAAGGTATCGGCTGTATATTCGGTGCCAGGAAACTCATAGGTTACCATATTTTGTTCTGGATATCCAAATCCGTTTGGTTTTCTACAGTTGGTAGTAATTGTTCTGGGTACATCTAATGCTAATGCATTGTAAGGGGTGTCAAAAATATGAACTCCCATATCGCCCAAGGTACCACAGCCATAATCCACTAATTTTCTCCAATTGCCAGGATGATAAACTCCTTTTTTATAAGGTCTTTCGGCAGAAGTTCCTAGCCAAAGGTCCCAGTTTAGATTTTCAGGGATTGGGTCTTTTCCTTCAGGGATAGGTCCGTCATATCCCCAATTTTTAGGAGACCAAGCTCTAACGGTATGCACTTTACCTACAATACCTGATTGAATTAAAAGGGTGGCCAATTTATAATCGTAGAATGAATGTACCTGAATCCCCATTTGAGTGACCAAGTTTTTATCTTTCGCCATTTTTTTCATGGCACGCGCTTCGGTAACATGATGGGTTAAGGGTTTTTGACAATAAACAGGTTTGTCTAATTCCATAGCCATCATAGAAGCTGGTGCATGCGTATGATCAGGAGTGGATACCACAACTGCATCAATTTTTTTATTCATTTCTTGGAGCATTTTTCGGTAATCCGAATATATTTTCGCCTTTGGATGTAATTTGTGAGCTGCTGCCAAATTGTTTGCGTCAACATCACAAAGTGCAATTACATCTACTTTTGCATGCGAAGAAATTGCCTCAAGGTCGGCTGCGCCCATATTGCCTACGCCAATGTGAGCCGTTCGTAACCGTTTGTCTTTAGAAAAAGCCCAAGAAGCTGTTGGTAATAAGGCAATTGATGATAATGTTGCCGATTTTTTAAGAAATTCCCGTTTATTCATTTTTAAGTGGTTTTAAAGAGTACTATATTAATTTGGTCTATAGGTTTGTTAATGTTATTCAAGATTTATATTACCTCTATGGGTAAGGTTTAAAATTACAATAATTTAAAGAATCTTTCCAAAAATTATTTTTAGTGTCCCATTAATCAATACAAAAAAATAATCCACCCAAGGAATCTTATGGAATTTGGTGTGCTCCATTGCCATCGTAAAAATAGCATTTGTGGTGTCCTGTTAATGAACACTATTCTAAGTCTAGGTAAAAACAAAGCTTAATTGCTTCATTTCTGAGTGTTCGTTATTTCTTAATATACTTAAGAAAACCTTAAGTTTTTCAAGTACAATGTGAATTATAAGGGGTAGGAGCTACGAGTACAATAGCGAAAATATTACATTTTATTTTGAGGTTGGACTTTCGCGTTGTGCAGGAAGCCAATGCCTGCTTTATCAAGCCCTTGAAAAAAGAAGCATTAATTGCAAGATTAGATGAATTTATAGGTGCTTTTTGGCTTCAAAAGCTAGGGAACAATTAAATACTTCCTATAAACCATTTTAGGATTAGTGTATGATGTTGGTTTTAACAGCATTTCTTGTTTTAGAGATGCTTTTAAGAAAGAATATGGCCACTTTCTGGTGATGTCCGTAAGTTTCTGTAAAACAACTGTTTGTTTCATTTATTGTATTGTTATGCAATAATACTACTAGGCTTTTCTTCTCAAATATCATTTACTCCTATTGGTTGAAAAAATGGTGAATACTATTTTACAATAAGCATTATATCATTGTATTCTACTTATTATAAAACTAATATTATGAAAAACAGAATGAAAGTATTTGCAAACCTATTCAAGGCGATAGCCATGCTGTTAACCTCTTGTTTTAGGAATGGAGAAAATGGATCGCAAGAAACTTCTGGAATAGAATGTGTTATTGGTGTTAATAGTAAGACTAATGTTCGGATTTTTAATTTTAATACTTCTATAGATTCAAATAAGGCTGTTCTATACTGTTGCCAAAAAATTTTCTACAATAAGAAGATAGGGATAATAATGCGCGAGATTACTTTAAGAAAATTGGAAAATTCAACTAAAATTAGGCCTATGAAAACATTCAAAATCTTTTATAAAAACAGTAACATTACAAAATTGGCGTTCACGGTTTTCTTTGTAATAATTAATTTTGCTTGTAGCAAGGACGATGCTGTAGCGCCAAATAAAGCACCAACAGCATTTACCTTAAAAGCGGTTACAGATGGTGCAATTGGAGTAGATTTAAAGCCAACGTTTAGTTGGAACGCACCTATTGATCCTGATGGAGACACTATAACCTACCAATTATTTATGGATGAAAATAGTGATCCAACTACCAGTATTGTAAGTAGTATTAATGGAGCTAGTTTTACAGTAGAAGACAGGCTCCCTTTAAACAAAAAACTGTTTTGGAAAGTGGTAGCGTCAGACACTCAAGGAAATACTAGTTCTAGTAACACTTTCAGTTTTACTACCCGGAACCTTAAAATACCAGCAACAGCTGTAACTGCAAATGCTAATTTCTCTGCACGTTTATGGCACACTTCTGTGGTTTTTAAGGATAATATGTGGGTTATTGGCGGCTATGATGGTAATTGGCTTAATGATGTATGGCAGAGTAATGATGGTATTTCTTGGACGCAGATTACAACAACCTCTCCTTTCTCTGCACGTCATGGCCACACTGTTGTGGTTTTTAATAATAAAATATGGGTTATTGGCGGCTCTGATGGTAATAGACTTAATGATGTTTGGCAGAGTAGTGATGGTATTTCTTGGACTCAAGTTACAGCTGATGCACCTTTCTCAGAAAGAAGTTCCCATACCTCTGTGATTTTTAATGATAAGATGTGGGTTATTGGCGGCTCTGATGGTAATAGGCTTAACGATGTTTGGCAGAGTAGTGATGGTGTAACTTGGGCTCAAGTTATTACTAATGCACCTTTTTCTGGAAGAACTGGCCACACTTCTGTGGTTTTTGAAAATAAAATGTGGATTATTGGTGGTTCTGACGGTCCTACAAACTTAAACGATGTTTGGCAGAGTAGTGATGGAGTAACTTGGGCTCAAGTTACTGCTGATGCAGCTTTTCCTGTAAGAAATGGCCTCACTTCTGTGGTTTTTGATGATAAAATGTGGATTATTGGCGGTCAAAACGAAACTACAAGAATAAACGATGTTTGGCATAGTAGTGATGGGCAAATGTGGTTTGAAGTTCTTGCTAATACTACTTTCCCAGAAAGAACGGGACACACCTCGGTAGTTTTTAATGATAAAATTTGGACTATAGGTGGTTTTGGCGGAGAGTACTTAAAAGATGTATGGGTAATGGATTAACGTTAAAACTTCCTGAATACTTAAAACAAGGTTTAATTTTTAAATAGTATCACAAATAACGCCCCCAATTAAATTAAAAAATATGAAAACATATATAAAACAGCTTGCTTTTTTAGTGCTTCTAACCTTGTTTTTTTCCTGTGGAAATGATGATGATGCATTTATAAATAAAAATCCTGAGGAATTTAATGTTACGGCTACAGCTGATATCAAGGGTTTAGGAATACACATTGCATGGGATATTTCTAAAGATCCAAATGGTGATTTTGTTACCTATGACATTATTGTAAACTCTATACGGGTTGCCGAAAATTTAACGACTCTATCACATTCATTCTTAGCATCTGCTTATAATACCATAGCATCTGGAAGGGTGGTTGCAAAAGATGGTAAAGGAGGAGAAAGAAATGTACCTTTTACTATTGTGTCGTCGTCTTTGGTGCATATTCCTGACCCAAACTTTGAAGCATTTTTAGTAGCTACTAATATTGATCAAGACGGGCAAATTAACGGGCAAATGAATTATCAATTCCCATTAGAAATCACTATTTTAGATATAGGTACAACGCTTCTCAATGTTAACGACCTATTTACCGACTTAACAGGTATAGAGGCGTTTGCAAACTTAACTTATTTTAATTGTAGCCATCTTCCCATTACCAAACTAGACCTAGGTCGCAATACAAAATTAGAAAGCCTAGTTTGCTCTAATACCAATTTAACGTCATTGGATCTTAGAAGCAATGGCAATCTGAAGTTTTTTACGGGAATAGCTAATAACAAGTTAACCGCAATAGATTTTTCTAAAAACCTTGGATTAACTGAAATTAACCTAGAAGGAAATGGGTTGCTTGCAGCATTAGATGTTACAGAAAACAAAGCATTAACACAATTAAATTGTGGAGGCACAATTCTAACAGAATTAAATATTACTCAAAATATAGCATTAACAGAATTAAATTGTGGAGGTACAAGAATTACAACAATAGACTTAACTAAGAACACAAAACTAGAAACATTGTACTGCTATGAATCTACCTTTACTTCCTTAGACCTAAGTAATAATCTATTATTAGAAACGCTTGTTTGTGCAGTAAATAATATTACTTCTTTAGATGTAACGGCCAATGTAAATTTAAAAAGTCTGGTTTGTGGACAAAATAACATCAGTGTTCAAGATCTTACCCAAAATAGTGTGCTAGAAAAACTATTCTGTAATAGCAACGAATTAACTAGCCTAAATATTAAAAACGGAAATAGCCAGAACATCATAGACTTTAGCGCTAAAAACAATACTAGCTTAACAAGTATTTGTATTGATGTTTTAGTGCCAGTAAATCCAATATTAGCTTCAGGTGTAGACACAGGAGTGTCTTTTTCAACAATTTGTAACTAGATGAAATATGACTTAAATAACATACAATTAATCCACTCAATGTAAATTAAAAATTATGAAATCATTTATAATACAAACCGTTTTTTTACTCCCAATAGTCTTATTTTTTTCTTGTGGTACGGATGATTCTTAGGCCTCAACACCAGAACCTGCTCCAATAATAACAAATGTATATGTTGCAGGAGCGGTTTTAGTAAGTGGAGATGTTTTACAAGCGACATTATGGAGAAATGGTGATGAAATACCCTTAATTAATAGTATAAATACTTCTTTGGCTAACACGGTATATGTTTTAAACGGACCTTCGAGATTATCAGCAACAACCACACTCAATTGTGTTTTGCTTGGCCCTTATTTTCCTATAATTATAGACCTTTACTAAAAGTATAACCAAATTTTAATTTCTGTTACTAGCATTTACTTCTTTGTCTCAGTTTGCGCCAGAATTAAACTTTGACTAAGGCCTGTGAACTAAATTAAAGTCTTTGTCGTGAACTATTCATTGACAATTATAAATTCTGACCGTCTGTTTTTTGAATGTTTATCATCGGAACATTTTACGCCATTACTACATTCATTTAGCAGCTGTGTTTCTCCAAAACCTACGTCTGTTATCCTACTGGCATCAATCCCTTTCCCAATCAAATAATTTACGGTGGACTTAGCTCTTCTTTTAGATAACCATAAATTATAGGTATCACTTTCTGTACTATCTGTATGGGAACCTACTTCAATTTTTAGTTCTGGATGTTCTAGCATAAACTGATACACTTTATCTAAATCTGGATAAGATTCTACCCTTAGATACGAACTGTTTATGTCGAAATAAATAGATTTAAGCTGTAAAACATTGGTTAGATCTGAACCTACTGAAGTGCCTGATTTTGAATTTTCTTTCCCCATTAACATGACCACATCTTTTATATTCTCTTTGACAGAAGGGGACCTTAGATATAATACCGTAGCATCATATCCTTCAAGTTTGGCAATAAAACGGTACTTTTTTTCAGGAACTTGAATCTCTGCTTCAAAACTTCCATCCATTTTACTATAAGTTTCAAATAGGTTATTAGTTGTATAGTCATAGATGGTTATTTTGGCATTAGGCAAAACAGTGTTAGTTACCTTATCTACAATTTTTCCGTGAATCCTCACTGTTTCAAAATGTATTAGCGGCTCACCAATAAAAGTGTAAATATCATCACTTCCATATCCGTTAGGTCTATTTGAAGCAAAGAACCCTTTGTTTTCAGTCTCATTTATAATTAAGGAAAAATCATCTTCTCTACTATTAATATCTTTTCCCATATTTAATACACGATCTTCTTTCTGAAGATTTGTATAAAAAATATCTAACCCACCTAACCCCGGATGACCATCTGATGCAAAATAAAGTGTTTCAGAATCAGAAATAAAAGGAAAAGTTTCTCGGCCTTCGGTATTAATTTTTTTACCTAAATTTATTGGATTCCCAAAACTCCCATCTGGTTTTATGTCCACTACAAAAATGTCAGAAGCTCCTAAACTAGAAGGCATATCAGAAGCAAAGTAAAGTTTGTCTTCTGTGTAATTTAAACTTGGGTTCGCAGTAGAATAATCATCACTATTAAAAGGTAGTTCCGTAATATTTGTCCAGCTACCATTTTCTAATGAAGCTTTGTATATTTTTAATCTACTTAGTCCGTTTTTATCAGGAGAAAATTTACCGTTTTCAGAGTTATTTCGAGTAAAATAGACTGTTTTTCCATCTTTGGTAAATACTGTAGACGACTCATGTGTTTTTGAATTTAATTCTTTTGCAAAATTTGAATGGTATCTATAATCCAAGCTATCATTTCTAACGGCAGTGTGTAAATTTAAAAATGGTCTGTTATTCCAATCATGTACATTATTGATTAATAAACCTGTATCTCTTGAACTAGCAAACACCAATGTATCCTTGTATAAAGAAGGTGCAAAATCAGATTCGGCCGAATTTGAGGATAAATTAGTAACGGTATATTTCTTATTAAGGTTTTTAATTTCGTCTAGATAATTTTGTTTTTCTGAGTATTTAGCTACTCTTAAATCTTGTTTTTTAATAGTTTCAAACTCTTGCATTCTAGTATTAGATTCTTCATAGTTTCCAGCAGATTTAAGGGTTTGTGCATATTTATAAATATATTCAGGATCTATTGTAATATCCTTATAGTTAAATAATTTTGCATAACACTTTGAGGCTTCTATATAATTCGCGTTTAAATAGAATGCATCACCTAATTTTTTGTAAATATCGTAAGAGGAAATCCCTTTTTCAATTAGATTTTTATAACCCTTGATGGCAAGAGCATAGGATTTAGTGTTAAAAAGCTGGTCTATCTCTTCTAACTGTCTACTTTGTGCACTTACCAAATTTTGTAGTACAACTAAAAATAAAATACTCGTAATAATTTTTTTTCTCATCATATCAAAAGAATCTTGGAGTAAGTGCATTTCTAAATTTAGATTTAAAATCATATCTAAGAAAAACTTCAAAAGAACCGTCATTAAAATTTGTTCCTCCCAAAGCCGTAGTTTCTTTATCATATGCTAATCCTAGCATTAACCTATCTGTAGCTTGTATACCGATAAGTGCACTTAATGCAGCATCCCATCTATAAGCAAGACCCATAGAAAATTTGTCTTTGTATAAAAAAGTTGTAGAAAGGTCTACTTGTACTGGTGCACCATAAACGGTTTTTAAAAGCGTAGCTGGCTTCATTTTTAAATCGCTATTTAAATTAAAAATGTAGCCTGTAATTAAATACCAGTTTATTCGTTCTTTAGTTAAATAGGTATTATTGCCAGAAGAATCGTCAAAATGTTCCGTTTCTAAAAAATTAGGAACAGATAATCCCAAGTAAAATTTATCTTCATGATAGTACAAACCTGCGCCAAAATTTGGAGAAAACTGTTTGTCTACACCGTTATTAGGAGGGGCAACCGTAGGGTTGTTTGCCCTTAATTTATTGTAATCTATATTTAAAAAATGCCCGCCAGCTTTTAAACCAAAAGATAACTTTCCTTTTCCTGATGTTTTTACAGTATAAGAATACT
Organism: Cellulophaga sp. F20128; assembly: GCF_023015805.1. Classification (GTDB taxonomy): domain Bacteria; phylum Bacteroidota; class Bacteroidia; order Flavobacteriales; family Flavobacteriaceae; genus Cellulophaga. The sequence goes on along the minus strand of NZ_JALKBA010000025.1, from coordinate 1,984 downwards.
GTGCATCTATGTAAGTATCTTGGTTAGTTCCATTTCCAATTTCATCATTTACAATAGAAATGCCTAAGCCAGATTTGGATGAGATTGGAGAGTGTATGTTAAATGTTTGTGTAACAGGTGCACCATCTAAACCAATCCACTGCGAACGGTGTAAAGCAGCAATGCTTAAAGCTCCTCTAGCACCGGCATATGCAGGGTTTATAGCAATGGTATTATACATATATTGGGTGTATTGTGCATCTTGCTGACCTTGCAAACCTATAGCAAAGAGCAAACATCCAATTAAACTAAGTATGTATTTTTTATGTTTTAAAATCAATCTCATTTTATATAATTAGTTATTAAGGTATAAATAACCATTCTTTGTTTTGGCTTCGCCCTTTTTTAGATAGTTGATGATGTAATAATACACACCAGCAGGAAGCGATTTACTAGTTTTAACAACCGTTCTACCATTAGAAAATCCTTTAAAAACTTTGGAAGTATTATCGTAAGAAGAAACACTAAAAACTTTAACACCCCACCTATTAAAAATTTCTACTTTATTATTGGGAAATGCTTCAATATTTATAATGATAAAATCACCATCTTGTGTGCTCGGAGTTATATTTTCATTTTGTATTTTAATATCACAAGCAATATCTATGGGTGGTGTACCTCCTATAGAATCGCATGCATCTAATGGGTCTGTTTTGTCTGTAACTTCTTTACCGTCTAGTATACCATCTCTATCCGAATCTGGATCTTCTGGGTCTGTTCCAATTGCATCTTCTTCGGCATTTGTTAGCCCGTCATCATCACAATCAGATGTAGCAAGGGGAGTTCCATTTAGCGACTCACAATCGTCTAAAGGATTGGTGTCATCAAGAACTTCTTGACCATCTTCAACGCCATCGCCATCTGTATCGGGATTGTTAGGATCAGTTCCTATTGTAGCTTCATCACTATTCGTTAAACCGTCTTCATCATAATCATTTGTAATAGAAATAATAGTATTGTCTGTATTACCAGCTACATCTGTAACGGTAACGTAAAGAGTGCTAGGATAAGCTAATACAGGTAAAGATCCATTATCTGGAGTAGCTGTACCAGTATCTAGGCTAAAATTACCGGATCCATCTGTAACTACGGTATATGTTACTTCTGGAGTTCCATCACCATCCGTGTCAATAGCAATAATCAAAGTTTCGTTAGCAGAACCTTCACCTGTAATAAAAGGAGAAAGGCTATCTGTAATAGCATCATTTACAATTGGAGCTTCAGTATCTATTACAATTTCAAAAACTGAAGATGTAAAACTAATATTATCAAAAGTATCACTGGCAATAGCGGTAAGATCATAGTTTCCATTGGCTAAAACAGTATTGGTATAATCCAATGTCCAATTACCTGAAGCATCTGCTGTTGTAGTGCCAATTAAAGTTCCATTTGCATATACGTCTATAGTTCTGTTTGGTTCTGATGTGCCTTGTATTTCTAGTGTATTGTCCGCGGTAATTCCGTCATTAGGAATATTTGTATCTATGCTTATCGCTGTGATTATAGGAGTTGCAATATTTGCAGTTTGTACATTGTAATTCTTAGTTGTTAAAATTGTATTTGTATTGCCTGCAAAATCTGTAGTTACTAGGTTAGCATCTACAGTTGTGTCACTATCGGATGCTAAATTTGAGCCGCTTACAACAATACTAAAAGCACCAGTATTATTAACCGTTCCTGTGAATGTCAAGCCGTTGATAAGCAGTGTAACAGTATCTCCGGCATTAAATTCACCATTTACAATTCCTGTAATTGCAATAGTACCGGAAGCCTCAATAGCATTTATTGTATTATCTGGGGTAATATCGTCAATTGTAATTGTTGGAGTTGGGAGTGTTGTTTCAATAGTGGCAGCATCACTAGCGGCAGCACTTGTATTTCCTACACCATTAGTAATGGTAGCGGTAACGGTCAATGTACTTCCTTCTCCTGGACTTGTAAAAGT
>NZ_JALKBA010000024.1 GCF_023015805.1 Cellulophaga sp. F20128 | reverse complement strand
GCCGAACAATCGTCACACCCATCACCGTCTAAATCTTGACAAACAGAAGGGTCTAGAGGATCCGTGTCGTCACCATCGGCTACACCATCGTTATCGTTATCGGGATCCCCATCATCACAAATACCATCCCCATCGGTATCCAAACCATCATTATCGGTGTCAAAATTATTACCTACACTAAAGTCTGTGCTAGATGCTGCTGAACAATCATCACACCCATCACCATCTAAATCTTGACAAACAGAAGGGTCTAGAGGATCGGTATCACTACCATCTAAAACCCCATCATTATCATCATCGGTATCACTGGCATCACAAATGCCATCCCCATCGGTATCCAAACCATCATTGGCTGGATCAAAATTATTACCTACACTAAAATCTGCATTTGAGGTTGCGGAACAATCATCACACCCATCACTATCTAAATCTTGACAGACAGAAGGATCTAGTGGATCGGTATCATCACCATCTAAAACCCCATCGTTATCATCATCTGTGTCTGTTGAATTTGGTGTGCCATCACCATCGGTATCCGTATCTATGGTGATATTTACCGTTGCATCGGCACAAACATTAGGGGAAACCGCAGTATTACATATTCTATATAGTATAGTTACAGTGGTACCTACTTCTCCAGCTGTTGCTGTATAGGCCAATTCGCCGGTGATATTGTCCAAAGCAACAATACCGCTTGCGTCTCCACCTATTCTGGTTATGGTTGTATTTAAGCCTGGTGAAAAATCATCATTTGAAACAATATTGATATTCCCTAAAACTCCTTGAATCATTGTTGCAAAATCATCAACTGCGGTTGGTGTTAATGGATTGGGATCTGAACCATCAGGGGTACCATCATTGTCGTCATCTGGATCACCATCATTGCAAATACCATCCCCATCGCTATCTAAACCGTCATTATCGGTATCAAAATTGTTGCCAACAGAAAAGTCGGTATTGGATGTTTCAGAACAATCGTCACATCCATCACCATCTAAATCTTGACAGACAGAAGGGTCTATGGGATCGGTATCACTACCATCTAGTACTCCATCATTATCATCGTCGGTATCTGTTGAATCTGGTGTACCATCTCCATCGGTATCCAATTCTACTACAACGTCTAGCGTGGTGGTTACTGGACATCCCCATGAATCTCCCGTCACAGTAACCGTATGTGTGCCTAAACCAGCGATGGCTGGGTCAAAAGTTCCATTTGCTGCATTAGTGATTCCTGATCCGCTAAAATTTACATTGGAAAGATTAGGATCACCTATTGCTGGATTGGTTTGTAAATTTGAAGGTGGGGAGTTTAAGGCAAATTGTTGTGTTTGTGTATCAGAGAAGGCCAAGGGACCACCAAGACCAGCTGTATTTACCCCACTACCTGCATTATTAGGGACAAGTGTGATATTGGTTGAAATTCCAGAATAATTTGCTATTAAAAGGATATAGGATTCCCCTCTTTTTACATTGGGTATATCTATTTGTTCTGTTGGTCCTGGATCATAACTACAATCAAACGGATTGCCTGGAGGAAAATTACCACCATTACAATTATCCACTGCATCTGGGCTAGTAAAAGGCCCCCAAATAGCAAAATCAACATCAACCAAAGCGGAGTTGGACAGCGTTAAGAATAAATCACCGGGCTCTACCACCGTCAAGGTGTAAAAGGCAGATCTAGGTGTAGAGTTCACCGTACACGAACTACATTTATTTACTACTTGGTTCCCTGAACAAGTGGGTACTGCACCTAAATTTGATCCAGAAGTAGAGGCAGGGAAGGCTGCATTTGGTGTACAAAGTATTTCCGCTGTGGGACAAGTAGTCCCTTGTGCATTTAGGTTTTGAGTGCCAAATACAACGAGAAACAACCCTAATGTGAACACTAGAATTCTGGGTAAGTTTAAGTAGTAGGAGCTTCTAGGTATTGCGAGGGGATAAAAATTCATGGCTAGTGAGTGTTATATGTAAAATTCATTTGAGTTAGAAAATGAAATTTTGTTAATTTTTATATGTGAATGATATTTCAGTATTCTTGACCAATTTCGATGCTTAAAACAGTTAAATTTCTTAATTAATGAACGCTTGTTCATATTTAACTTAATATTAACAAATATATAATTAACAATGGAAAATACTATTCTTTTTGTTGTGAACATGTATAATTATGTTGGCAGCCGCTATAATTATTGCTATATTTCGTGGCTATAATCTTACATTAGTTAAGGTTTTCATAAATAAAAGTACTACTTTTATCTTAAAAATATATAATTATTATGTAATTAATACTTTTTTAAGGTAAAATATGAATTTTTATTAAAAACAAGTTCACCGTACTAAAAACAAAGCCCTTTATGTATATTAAACTTAAAATCTAGTAAAAAATACTTATAGATAAGAGGTTCTTTGTTGGATTATTGTTCTTATTTAAGAACAAATGTTCATTTTTTTGTTATTTTTAATTTAATAGCCATATTCTTTGTAGGGAGTTTCTATATGGTTTATGCCAACTAAAAATACAAGTTGTCAATGTATATCGATAGGGTGTCTGACAAAGTTGTGTTTAGGAATACTATTTTATAAGATATTGGTGAAGTTTACGGATTAATTTTTTGAAATGATGAAATGGAACTGATTTATAACTAAAAACTAAAACCTATGTATTGTAACCTCCTAGGATTGAGATCTGTCTTTTTATGATGGAATAGAAAAAATGTAATTCACTAAAAATAAAAAAGATTTGGGAGAAATGTTATCCTTTTATACAGAAAACAAACAATAAAATAGCGGGAGATCCTGAATAAAAGTAAGGGGGTAAAATGAAAATATATTGCTCATTTTTGTTTGTTTTCAAGCCTTAGGTTTGTTATTAGTTATTGTTTGTGCTTATATTAGCAAGCTGCATTCCCCTGTTTATTATTTCACCCCCCTGATAAATAATTAAAGTTGATATGAAACTTATTACGAAAAAAGAAAAATTTCATGCAGATGTTTTAAAGCTGATATATGAAAAAGGATTTAAAGCTACTACCATACGGGATATTGCTAAGAATGGGAATTTTGAAGTAGCAAATGTTTACAACTACATCGATTCTAAGGAGGCGTTTTTAGAGGGGTGTATTTTCAATATTTTTAATGAGTTTAACGGCTATATTGATGATATTTTGGAATCGTCATTTTCACCTAAAGAAAAATTGAAATACGTAGTCTCTAAACATGTGCAATTTACAATGAAAGAGCCTTATCAAGTGGCTTTGTTTGTCTATGACTGGAGAAATCTAAATGAACCAAAACTTAGTGAGTTTAAACAACTTCGAAAAGCATATATTTTAAAAGTTGAGACAATCATTTCGCAAGGAATGAAAGAGGGGCAATTTAGGACTATGGATTCTGAGATCGCAACCTTTTTAGTGTTTTCCTCTTTGCGATGGATTTTTAACATAATCATTCATAAAAAAGGTGAAAAGAAAATTAATGTCATCGAATTGGAAAAGCAGATAAACGACTTTATTTTTGGAGGGATAGAATCCAAGGGTATTAATAATGGGATCGAATTATAAATTATAATCCGATTTCCTTTCCTTTTTTAAGCATAAAACTATGGGCTGCGTCATATTCGTTAGGAATTTCGCCTTCCAGTATGGCTTCCTTTATTGCATCTTTAAGGATACCTATTTCTTTTGAAGGTTTCAGATTAAAGATACTCATAATCTCTTCTCCACTAATTGGGGGTTGAAAATTACGAACATGGTCTCTTTCTTCTACTTCAACTATCTTTTGGCGAACAAGTTTAAAATTATTGTGGTATTTGCGTTGTTTTTTAGGATTTTTAGTAGTTATGTCTGCCTCGCATAAGGTCATTAAATCCTCTATGTCTTCTCCAGCATCAAAAATTAAACGGCGTACAGCAGAATCTGTTACAAAATCTTCAGAAAGTACTATTGGTCTAGAACTCATTAAAACCATTTTTTGCACATACTTCATTTTTTCATTCAACGGCATACGCAGGCGTTTAAAAATTTTAAACACCATTTTGGAGCCCACAAATTCATGACCGTGAAAGGTCCATCCAATTTTTTTATGAAATTTTTTGGTTGGTGCTTTTCCTATATCATGTAAAAGTGCCGCCCAACGCAACCATAAATTTTCGGTATTTCTTGAAATATTATCTACGACTTCTAAGGTGTGCCAAAAATTATCTTTGTGTTTTTGGCCTTCAATTTCTTCAATGCCTTGTAGTGCACTTAATTCCGGTAAAATATATGGTAAAAGCTCTGATTCATGCAATAAGGCGAGTCCAATTGAGGGTTGTGCGCTCGCTAATATTTTATGTAATTCATCAATAATTCGTTCTCTAGAAATAATCTTAATTCTATTCTTATTCTTTAAAATTGAAGCAAAAGAATTCTCTTCTATAGAAAATTGAAGCTGAGTAGCAAAGCGTATGGCTCTCATCATACGTAAAGGATCATCAGAGTAGGTAATTCCGGGTTCTAATGGAGTTCTAATTGTTTTACTTTCAATATCAGCTAGACCATTAAAAGGGTCTAAAAGTTCAGCGTAGGTTTCTTTGTTTAAAGAAATAGCCATGGCATTAATAGTAAAATCTCTTCTGTTTTGATCGTCTTCTAAAGTGCCATCTTCTACAATGGGGTTTCTGCTTTCGCGGTGATAACTCTCTTTTCGTGCCCCCACAAACTCCAATTCAATATAGCCATGCCGTAACATAGCTGTTCCAAAATTTTTGAAAACTGATACCTTTGGTTTGTTTGCCATTTTTTCGGCTACACGTTCAGCCAAAGCGATTCCGCTACCAACGGCAACAATATCTATGTCTTTAGGGATACCTCTTTTTAATATAAAATCGCGCACAAAACCTCCAATTACAAAACAATCTACATGTATCTCGGCTGCAGCTTCTGCTATGATTGAAAAAATTGGGTCTTGTATTGCTTCTTTGTAGTTTTTTTGCGCCATTCTTATTTGCGAATCACTTTTACAGTACCATCATTTCCTAATTTGATAATAGATGATGGTGTGTCCTTTTGTTCGTTACGTTGCAAATTTACGGCATAGTCTACACCTTTTAAAATCTCTGTGCTTATTTCTTTGTAATTTTTAGGACTTGGTTGTGTTGTGATATTTGCAGAAGTAGAAACAATAGGTTTCTTAAATTTTTGAATTAAATATTGACAAAACTTATCCGTAGCTACTCGTACGGCTAAACTATTGTCTGCTGCAATTAAATTTATTGCAATGCCCTTAGGTTGGTCATAGACAATGGTGGTTGGCTTTTCCGCAATATCTAGGATATCAAAGGCAACTTCTGGTACGTTTTCTATATACCGTTCTAACATAAAGTCATTAGCAACCAAACAGATCATAGTTTTGGTATTGACTCTTTTCTTTAATTGGTATATTTTGGCAACTGCCTCTGAATTTGTTGCATCACAGCCAATGCCCCATACCGTATCTGTTGGGTATAGAATTACTCCACCAGCTTGTAAAACTTTTATACATGCATCAATTTCTTCAGAAAAGCTATGCTCTATTTTAGCCTTATTCCCCATGTTGTAACTGTTTTAATTTCTTATAATGCTCTTTGGTGGCTAGAGCATACAGGTAACTTATTATGATGCCTCTTTTTCCGTCTAAAAACCCAAATTTCACAATATAATGTTCAATAAACTTTGTGACTGGCTTTATGTGCAAATGAAATAAGGTGGCTTTTTTGTTATTTTTCAAATCTTCCATAGCCCTTAAATGCGCATATTTCATTCTTTTTTCTTTGTACACATTGTAATCGTAATAAGCGTAATGTATCAGTTTGTTTTTAAGGACAGAAGATTCTCCGTTTATTTCTAATGTTTCGTGTACAATTCGTTTCGTAGAGAAATTTACTTTTTCTTTGTTAAACAAGCGATAGTTTTTATCACTTTGCCAACCGCAATACCGAAGAATTTTGTTGTTAAACATAAATATTCGATATGCCTTATATGCTACTGCTTTACGTGTACTATCGTTTATGGTAGTTAGTACTTCATGTTGTAAAGCATCAGGGATTCGTTCATCGGCATCTATGAATAAAACCCATTTGTTCGTGGCTAAACCAAGCGTAAATGATTTTTGGTCTGTATAATTTTTAAATGGCCTTTGCACTAGCGTAACATTTGGTCTCTCTTTTATTTTTTCAAGGGTACCATCTGTGCTAAAAGAATCAACGATAATGATTTCATCTGCAAATTTTAAGTTTTCTAAAAGGGCCTCTATATTTCTAATTTCGTTAAAGGTAATTACCAAAGCACTCAGCTTTTCCTTTCTTTCTTCAGTATAGAGGTTAGCCGTAGGCTTGCCAAATATCTTCTTAATTTTAAGTACGCGGTCTATGGGCAATTTCCGCTCTAGGGGTACACCATTTTTAGCGATATAATTTTGAACAGCTTTAAGCATTCTCTTTGCAGAATTCCCGTCTGTATACGGGTGGTATTCCTCATTTATAAACTTCCTTTGGCTGGCGTAAGTGTCATTGGTAAGGTTGTCTTGTACCATCTGAGTAAGTTCACTGTATGTCGCAGTATTATCCCAATAAATTTTAGTGTTAATGTTTTTAAAAGTTATTACGGGTTTGTCTAACAGAAGAAATTCATAAATAACAGAGGAGGTGTCACTGACCATTACATCGGCTAATAGTAAGTACTTTACAATATTTTTTTCTTCTATAAAAATGACATTATTACAAGCTAGCGCTAATTTTTTATAGGAGGCTATTAAATTTTTACTCATCAAATCATGAAATTTAATAAGTATAAGATGACTGGTGTTTGTTGCCAACTCTTTAAACTCTTCAAGTAAAAAAGGAGCTGAAGTTAAACGTGGAGAAAAAGTAGGTGCATATAAAATGATCTTGTGAGCCCCATACGTATTTAGTAATTCACTTTTTTCCTGTTTGTATTTGTTTTTTTCTGAACCATAAATATCTAATTTTGGCCAACCGGTTTCTACAACTTCAAAATTTTTATACTTGTTTTTAAATTCAAGAAAGCGTTTGGTGAAGTACGGACCTTGAGTAAGGTATAGGTCAAAATAATGTCGAATTCTAAAATGCCCTTTTTTTTCACCAGCTAATCCATGAAATATCTGAACTTTTACGCCTTGTATATAATAGGGGACTTCATTTCCGGGTGAAAAAATGGCATCACTTTTATACAATTGTAAATCTGCTATCCTGGTTGTATAGTTGTCTTGTTTATAAGGAAATACTGAAATCAGTTTCGTATCTATATACCATAGAAAGTTATACCCTTGCGCTACTAATTCATTTTTAATAGGGTTAAGAATACCAAAGGCATAAGCGTTCTGACAAAACAGTATTACTTTCATGTATTAAATAAGGCGTTCGCGTTGTCAAGATCTTCTTTAAAGTCTACCTCCATACAATTGAATTTGGAAATATCAACGGCACTAACATTGAGATTGTCTTTTTCTATTGCAAGTTCTAAGCCTCTTTCAAAATAATCATTATCATCAACCTCTTCTAATCTTTTAATAAAGGAAGTAATGTCTTTTTTGGCAATATAGTTTATACCAACAGCCTCACCCAATCCGTTTTTTACTGTTTTTGAAAGTTCGTTGATATAATCACCATTTAGGGTGTATTTTACTTCTTCTTCGGCTACGCTACTAGTATTAACCGCCACAAACGATTGTTTTTTATCCATATATGGCTGTAACGTTTTTAGCAACTTGGCGTCAAAAACAACATCCCCATTTAGCCAAAGAACCGATTTATCTTTGTTCTTTTTTAAGGCTCGCAATAAACTCTTAGAGGTATTGGTCCTATCAAAAAAAGGATTGTAAATATAGTTTACTTCCGGAAAGCGCTCCATTATCAAGTTTTTTTTAAATCCCACTACGGTACTTATATCATCTATGTCAAAAATAGAGCATAAATTTTCTAGTTGCATTTGCATAATGCTTTTCCCATTATTTAATGGGGTAAGTGGCTTTGGAAAGGGGTTTCCTAATCGAGATCCTATTCCTGCAGCGAGAATTACTATTTTCATTGGGTGCGTTTATTAAGTTTTCAAAGTTATGGTAAATGATTTATTATCAAAAAATATTTGGCTATTATAAAATATTTCTTCTAATTGTTTTTGTAACTTTACGCTTGTTTTATGTTACACATGGTATTTATTAAATGAAAGAAGCTTCACTAAAAATTTTATCGTCCGAATATCCGAACTGGAATTTTAATTTAAATCCCAATGACAAAGTAAAACTATTAATTGATAGTAAGTTTAAATTAGAGGCCGATTTAATAGAGATGCTCGCCATTATAAAAAAAATAAGTGCTTTCTTTTATGATACTAGTAATGTGATTCGTATAGAAAAAAATGGAGGGTACCGTATTGAAGTGATGGTAGAAAAAAAAGCATCCAAATATAAGAAAATGTATACTTCGGGTTGTTTTGATATATTTCACTATGGGCATTTAAATATACTTAAAAAATCCAAAGAACTTTGTGACCATCTGGTCGTAGGTGTTTCAACAGATGAGCTTATAAAAAAGGAAAAAGGAAGGTTGCCCGTAATTCCTTTTTATGAAAGAATGAATGTTGTAAAAGCCATTAGTTATGTGGATGAAGTTATTCCTCAGGTCGACAAAAACAAACAACGCGTAGTAGATGAACACCAGATTGATGCTATTTCTGTTGGTGATGATTGGAAAGGCAGGTTTCCTAAAACCACTTGTCCTATTGAGTATTTTGCATATACAGCCAATGTTAGTAGTACTATTTTAAAAAATACTTTGCAGTTACAAGATAACAAGTCCTAAGCAATTGCCTTATCATCTTTAGCAGTATCCCAATTTTTAACAGGGGTTTGCCATTCACCGTATCGGTAGGTAAGATATTCATCTGTTAAGGTTGGAACTTTATAGTCAAAACCTTTAAACGTAACATCTTTAAAAGTTAGATAGAATTTACTGGGTACAAATTTAGTTTTATTCGCAATCTCCCAATACACCTTATCCTTTTCTGGATATTTTATAAAAACATCCAAACATACAGGGCCTTTTATTAAACCAAAAAATCGTTTCTCCCGTACTTTAATCATACGAATATCACCTTTTTTGAAAAATTCATTGGTGCTGTTAAAATACCTTGTTTTTACACGATATCCGGCTTTTTGCAATTGGGAATAAAATGAATCAATTTTGTCGATTTGGTTCGAATGTATGGAAACATCAATATCATTATCCCAGGGAAGCAACCTATTTTCTCTTCTAATTCCTAATAAGGTACCACCTTCTAACCAATACTCAATATCACACCTATGTAATATGCTCGCCACATTTTTAAGCATTCTTTCAGCTATAACTGTGTTTTTACCTTCTAATGTGATGTTATAAGCCATAAATGATATTATAAATTTTCCTTTAAAAATGAATTTAAATGCATGGCATCTTCATTTTTTCTATAGTGGTATGTTTTAATACCAACGGATAATGCAGCATTAACGGCCTCTAAGTTATGTTCAAAATAGAGCACATCGGTTGCTTTTATATTAAAATGATCTAACATTTCAATATAATATGCCTTATCAGTTTTGTTTGGCCTGTGTTCAAGGCTAAAAACCTCATAAGGCATATTAAGTATTCCATATGTTATACATTCTTCTTGGGTTGCATTGGTTAAGATAATTTTTGGATTAGGATAAGAATCTAAAATTTTTTCTAGCGCAGCATCTATTCCCTCTTCGGTTACAAATGTATTCCAAGCATCTACAAGAATTGTTTTCATTTTTAATGGTATTATACGGCTACATCATATTCGCGCAAGGCATCATTTAAAGATGTCTTTTTGTTTGTGCTTTCCTTGCGTTTCCCTATGATCAAGGCACAGGGTACATTGTATTCCCCTGCAGCAAATTTTTTAGTGTAGCTACCTGGTATCACTACAGAACGAGCAGGAACTCTTCCTTTCATTTCAATAGGTTCATCACCAGTTACGTCAATAATTTTAGTACTCATTGTTAAAACAACATTGGCCCCTAAAACAGCTTCTTTTTCTACTCTTACACCTTCAACAACAATACACCTAGAACCAATAAAGGCACCGTCTTCAATAATAACAGGAGCCGCTTGCAGTGGTTCTAAAACGCCACCAATACCAACACCACCGCTTAAATGTACATTTTTTCCAATTTGTGCGCAACTCCCAACCGTTGCCCAAGTGTCTACCATAGTACCTTCATCTACATAAGCGCCAATATTTACGTAACTTGGCATTAAAATGGTACCAGGAGAAATATAGGCGCCATGTCTTGCAACGGCATTGGGAACAACACGTATTCCTTTTTCGGCATAGCCTCTTTTTAAAGGCATTTTATCGTGATATTCAAAAATACCTACTTCAATAGTTTCCATTTTTTGAATCGGAAAATAAAGTACCACTGCTTTTTTTACCCATTCATTAATTTGCCAATCCGTAGCTGTTGGTTCTGCACATCTTAATTTGCCACTATCTATAAGGTCTATTGCTTGCCGAATAGCATCTTGAGTTTTGGTTTCTTTTAAAAGCTCTCGGTTGTCCCAAGCTTTTTCTATGGTTTTTTGTAATTCTGTCATTTTTTCAATCAATTTTAGACAAAGATAATAGGTACAACTTAATAATTTGGTCAAAAGTAAACATATAACAATTTATATATTATTTTTGCAAAAAAAATAGTTTGGGTAGAATAATAGCATTAGACTTTGGAAAGGTAAGAACGGGAATAGCAGTTACAGATGAATTGCAGATCATTGCTTCTGGACTTACGACTGTTGCTACCAAAGAATTAATTACTTTTTTAAAAGCGTATTTTGCAAAAGAAAAGGTTGATAAAATTGTAGTTGGCGAGCCCAAACAGATGGATAATTCTGCCTCAGAATCTGAAATATTGATGGCCCCACTTTTAGAGAAACTTGCAAAAATTTTTCCGCACATGCCAATAGAACGAGAAGATGAGCGGTTTACTTCTAAAATGGCTTTTCAGACTATGATAGATAGTGGTTTAAATAAAAAACAACGAAGAAATAAAGCTTTAGTAGATGAAATAAGCGCAACAATTATTTTACAATCTTATTTGGGGAAAAGTAATTTCTAAAGCATGTTAAGAACACTTGAGGTTTTTGTAAAAAGAAAGTTGCGGCAATACTTTAAAAATAATTATGCAACTAGGGATATGGTTAAGTTGGAAAATAAAAACTTTGCCATTGTTTCTAATAATTGCTGGGGGGGAAGTAATTATCAATGGTTAAATAAACCTTATAATTCACCCTTTATAGGCCTTTTTATGTATGGCCCCTGTTATTTAAAACTGTTGCAAAATTTTGATTTCTATATGGGGCAACAGCTCTTGTTTGTTGATGTTTCTAAGTATAAGGACAGAGAAAAAACCTATCCTGTAGGTCTTTTAGCTGATGTTGAAGTACATTTTACGCATTACAAAGACTCAACAGAGGCGCAACTTAAATGGGAGAGAAGGAAAAGTAGATTACAAGCCCTGAAGAGTACAGATAATTTGTTTTTTATGATATGTGATCGGGAACGTGTTGATACGGAAATTATTAAAGAGTTTCATAAACTTCCGTTTGAAAACAAATTATCATTTGGAGCTTTACCTATTGATGGATTAAAGGATTGTGAACACGTTAAAATTTATGAAAGGCCAAAGTCTAAAAACCCTATAGTACCCAATGGTAGAAAACTTTTTAAGTTATCATTTCTGTATGTAGATTTGGTGCATTGGTTTAATAGTGGAAAAATAAAAAGAACAAGATTTAAATATTAGTGATATAGTATGATTTTACCAATTACGGCTTACGGAGACCCCGTACTAAGAAAAAAAGGAAAAGATATTATCAAGGAGCTTCCTAAACTAAAGGAGTTAATTGAGAATATGTGGGAAACCATGTATAATGCAAGCGGAGTTGGTTTGGCAGCCCCTCAAATTGGTTTGCCAATACGTTTATTTATTGTGGATACAACGCCTTTTGCTGATGATGAGGATTTGTCAGAAGAAGATAGAAAAGCTTTAGACGGGTTTAAAAAAGTATTTATTAATGCTAAAATAACTGAAGAAACCGGTGATGAGTGGGCGTTTAATGAAGGGTGCTTGAGTATCCCTGATGTTCGTGAAGATGTATCTAGAAAAGAGACCATAACTATTTCTTATGTGGACGAAGACTTTATGGAGCACACTGCGGTTTACGACGGACTCTTGGCACGGGTTATTCAGCATGAATACGACCATATTGAAGGGATTTTGTTTACCGATAAATTATCCTCTTTAAAGAAAAGATTATTGAAAAGTAAATTAAGTAATATTTCTAAGGGTAAAATTAAGGTAGATTATAGAATGCGTTTTCCTGAATTAAAAAAAGGGAGATAGATTTTTTTATATCGATTTAAAAAACGTGATATTTGTACTTGAATTATATAGTAAAAAATGAGTTTAGATAAAATTTTATCCATTTCTGGCAAACCAGGTTTGCACAAATTAGTAACACAGACGCGTACCGGTTTTGTTGCAGAATCCTTAATTGACGGGAAGCGTAGTACCGTGAATATGCGTACCAACGTAAGTGTACTTTCTGAAATTGCAATTTATACATTGGAAGAAGAAGTGCCTTTGCGAGAAGTCTTTATTAAAATGCAAGACAAAGAGAATGGCGGAAAAACTGCAGTTCAGCATAAGGATGATAAGTTGAAATTAGAGGAGTATTTCTTTGAAGTATTGCCTAATTATGATGAAGACAGGGTGTATGCAAGTGACATTAAAAAAGTAGTACAATGGTATAATTTACTGCATGATCACGGAATTACAGATTTTTCTGAACCAGAAGAATCTTCTGAAGAATCTTCTGAAGAAGAATAAAAAATTCAAGTTTTATAAAAACGCAAGCAGGTCATTTAGACCTGCTTTTTTTGTGTCTGTCTTTTTGTACATTGTATTGGTCTATTAATTTTAATTTAATCAATTTAATTTTGGATATTAATTCCAGAAAATTAATTTACTATGAGCACAAAAAAAATAAGTATTAGAAAACTGTCTGTATTGGTTTTCTTTTTCGGATCATTTTTCATATTTGGTCAGCAACGCACTGGAAATATCGTAGAATATTTTGGCAAAGAAAAAGTTGAAGAAATTAGTGAAGGGATTTTGGAACATGTATTTACCAAAGGTCTTTTAGTTAATTTTCAAAGCTTCGGATTAAATTCTGCGACTTTCCCTGAAGATCCTGTATTTGAGCGTTTTTTAAGGGATGCGCAATACAGTCCTAAACAAGGTGATGTCTTTGATATCGATAGTCAAGGAAAGGAAATAAAATGGCAATCGATACAAACAAACAATACCAATACTTTTTCAGATCGGGAATTGCGATCTGGCTATGTGTTCCTAACGTATACATCGAACTCAGAAAAAACACTACTTTTTGAAGCCTCTGGTCATACAGTGGCATTGGTTAATGGAATGCCACAAGAAGGAGATCATTATGATTTTGGATGGAGTTTAATACCGATAAAATTAAAAAAAGGTACAAATACTTTTGTGCTAAAAGTAGGTCGTTTTCCAAGGGTGAGAGCAAGACTAATTAAGCCTTATAAAACGATAGACTTTACCTCAAGGGATATGACGGTTCCGGATATTTTAATTGAGGATGACTCTGATTTTGTTGGAGCAATTAGAGTAGTGAATAATACCAACTCTTGGGTTAAAGGATATAGTATTGTTTCAAATCACTCCGGTATGAGTCGCACTACTAATGTTCCCAATATAGCGCCAATGACCATGCGTAAAGTACCGTTTTCCTTTGCTCCAGCCGTAGGGTCAGATCAAGAAACAATTAAGGTACAGCTTGCCTTGGCAAATGGTTCAAAAAAAACTATTGCTACTCAGGAATTTGCGGCAGCCGTAAAATCAAAATCAAAGCATCATAAACGAACGTTTATCAGCGCTATTGATGGTAGTGTACAATATTACAGTGTTGCTCCTTCTACAGATCAAAAAACTGAAGCACAGGCGATGTTTTTGTCGGTTCATGGCGCTTCTGTAGAGGCAACGAACCAAGCAAGGGCATACAAACAGAAAGACTGGGGTAATTTAATTGCACCAACCAATCGCAGGCCTTTTGGTTTTGCTTGGGAAGATTGGGGAAGATTAGATGCCTTAGAAGTTTTGGCAGATGCCAAAGAAATATACAAACCTGATGCCTCTAAAATTTATTTAACAGGTCACTCTATGGGTGGTCACGGAACCTGGTATTTAGGCGCAACATATCCAGATTATTTTGCTGCGATTGCACCTTGTGCAGGTTACCCAGATTTGTTGGAATATCGGAATAGTTTTGCCCGTAGACGAGCTAATCTTACAATAGAGCAAGTGAAGCGGTTCGGTATTACTCCAAAAATATTAGAACGTATGAATACTGTGGCTGTGCCCACTATGGTAGAAAAAGTAATAGAAAGAGCGGGGACGCCTAGTAGAACTATAAAGTTAATGCGTAATTATTTACAGCAAGGAGTTTATATACTGCACGGTGAGAAAGACAATGTAGTACCTACCTTTTTGGCGCAAGATATGCGTGAGCGTTTGGGAACTTTTCACCCAGACTTTACCTATTATGAATATCCAGATGGTACACATTGGTATGGGGATCACAGTGTAGATTGGCCGCCGCTGTTTAATTTTTTCAAGGAACGCACTATCAAAGAAAGTAATACTATTAAAAACCTAGAATTTTATACGGGATCCCCTGGAGTTTCTGCCAGTTCTCATTTTATTACAATTCACCAACAAGTAGTTCCTTTTGAAGTGAGTTCTTTTAAATTTTCAAGTAAAAAAAACATACAATTAGAACTAGATAACGTGGCTAAAATTGAAGTGGATTTTTCGGTGCTTGCAGATTCCCTTAAAACAATTACAATAAATGATACTCAAATTGAAGTAGATCGCAAAAGAGGAAAACAGTATTTTGAAAATACTACAGATGGTTGGGTAAAAACGACGGCGCCTTCTTTAAAAGAAAAAGGTCCTCATAGAAGCGGAGGGTTTAAGGATGCGTTTACAAACAATATGGTTTTTGTATATGCTACCAAAGGATCAAATGCTGTTAATGATTGGTATTATAACAGGGCTAAATTTGATGCTGAAACATTTTGGTATAAGGCAAATGGCAATGTAGAAGTTGTAAGAGACGTAGATTTTTCTTTATCAAAATACCTAAATAGGAATGTAGTATTGTATGGCAATAAGGATAATAATGCAGCATGGAAAACCTTGTTAAAAAACGCTCCCATACAAGTGAGCAATTCGGAAGTGGTGATGGCTGATAAACGTTTAAAAGGGGAGCAGTGGGGCATGTATTTTATTGTTCCTCGCCATGATAGTGATAAAGCCAGTGTAGGAGTCGTAACGGCCACAGGGATTAAGGGAATGAAGGCAGCATATGCCAATCATTATTTAGTAAATGGCACTACTTTTCCAGATGTCTTGCTCTTTGATGACTCTGTTTTGTTAGAAGGAACCTCTGCTGTTAAATGTGCGGGTTTCTTTGGGAACGACTGGTCTGTTGAAAATGGAGATTTTGAATGGAAATAATAAATTGTAATTGATCAATGAAAAAGCCTGTATTTGTACAGGCTTTTTTTGTTTAAAGTTACTTAGGACTGTTTAGGAAGAGCAACCTATCTGCATTCTAATGGGTTGTTGGTTTAAGTACACTAAAAAACCTAAAGTAAATGGAATGATGTACAAAAAAATGCGCCTGTTATACCAACAAGCGCATCGTAAAGTAGAATCTAAAAAGGTATTAATCTTTTACAATTGTTTTGTAAGTGTGCTTGCTTTTCTTCCAATCAATTAACTTAGAAGGGTAATACTGTACATTCATACGATCTAAGTACGGGGCTTGATTTCCTAAACGTACTTTGTAATTTTCCCAATTTCTATTTTCTTTAATCGTCCAATTTAATTCTGCATGGCCAATGACTCTTGGAAAAGCCAAATATTCTAATTCTGCTATATTGCTAATAGTTTCGGACCACAGTGGTGCTTCAATACCTAAAATATTTTCTTTAGCTATACCCTCAACATAAGTTTCTGGTGTCCATACATAGGCAGAATCAACAGGAATATAAGCAGCCCAATGCAAACCAAATTTAGATAGGGTATCATATTGCATATCTAAATACGCTTTTTTTCCAGGGGAAAGTATAAGTTTCATTCCTTTTTCTACCGCTGTTTTTGCATTTTTTTCATTGCTCCAGAATTGTGCTATTGCAGATTTGTTAATATCGGCATGTGCAATTTCATCCCAACCTATTGGAATTTTTCCGTGGCCTTCGACAATTTTAGATACTTTTTCTACAAAGTAATTAAAATCCTCTTTTTTAGTAACATGACTTTCATCGCCACCAAGGTGAAAATAGGGGCCAGGGGTAATGGCAGATATTTCTCTTACAACATCATCTACAAATGCATAAACAATATCCGCTCTCGTGTTAAATGTACTAAAACCAACATGGGTACCAGTGTATACTTTCGGCGTTTTACCGTTTCCGTTAAGCTGTGGGTAGGCCAAAGATGCTGCATTGGTATGTCCAGGCATATCAACTTCAGGAATAATTATCATGTGTCTTTCGGCAGCATAGCTAACAATATCCTTGTAATCTTCTTGAGTGTAAAATCCACCTGGTCCTCCGCCAACTTCTGAACTTGCACCAATTTCTGTAAGTTTAGGCCATGATTTTATTTCAATACGCCACCCTTGATCGTCTGTTAAATGCAAATGCAAGGCATTAAACTTATAGTACGCTAAAATGTCAATGTATTTTTTCACATCACCTACGCTAAAAAAGTGTCGTGCTACATCTAGCATTGCACCTCTGTATTCAAAATTAGGCTGGTCTATAATTTTTCCTGTAGGGACCAACCACATTTTATGTTCGGTAAGTGTATCATTACTTTCTTCCGGTATAATCTGCCTTAAAGTCTGAATACCTCTAAAGGCGCCGGCTGCTGTTTTGGCATTAATGATAACAGAATCTTGAGTAATATACATTTGATAAGCTTCTTGATTATCTAACTCTAGGTTTTCAGTTTTATTGATATAAATGACCTTAGTTGGTGTTTTGTCTGTGGCGGTATTCACAGGGACATCTAAATCTATTTTAGTGTTTATTTTATTGGATAAAAAAGCGCCAACTTTTTTAAATTCTGCGTCATTTGAGGTGTAAATGGCCGTGAATTGATCTAATCCAAAAGCGCTGTTTGTCGGTGTAATTTTTAGCGGTAATGGGATTAGATTTTCAGTAGATAGGTCGGTTTTGGGGAAATTAATAATTTCCCTTTTTTCCTGACAGGCAATAATTGTAGTAATGCCAAGAAGGATTACTAGTGTTCTAAGTAAAATAGAGTTTCTCATATAGTGTTGGTTATTTAATATAATTTTTAATCACATTGTGCCAAATCTGATACCCTTTGTCGTTCATGTGTAAATTGTCATTTTTAAAAATATCAGGTTTTACATTTCTACCATTTAACATTGGTTTCCAAATATCAGCAAAGGCTATTGTTGCATTTCTTTTGCCTAGCCTTTTTAATTTTCTATTTAGCCTTTTGTATTTATTTTTAAAATCCCATCGGGCCACACTCGGTTTTGCAGCAATTAAAACGATATGTGTATTTTTATTCTTATCCTTTATTTTTTCAATAATTAAATGTAAATCGGTCAGTATTCCTTTAATTTTTTTACTTTCTGCAATATCGTTGTCCCCTTCATAGATAAAAACTTTTTTTGGGTTATAAGCCAAAATTAATTCCTCCGTAAAATATAATAAGTCTGCTGTTGTAGAGCCTCCAAAGCCATTATTTATAATGTTGTGTCCGGGAAATACACTATCTAAATTTTTCCATAACCGAATACTAGAGCTGCCAGTAAAAATAATATTATGGATAGAATCAGTATTCTTTGAAAGATGTTTTGCTTGTAATTGTTTTACTTCTTCTGAAAACCGAAGTGGGTTTT
Organism: Cellulophaga sp. F20128; assembly: GCF_023015805.1. Taxonomy (GTDB): domain Bacteria; phylum Bacteroidota; class Bacteroidia; order Flavobacteriales; family Flavobacteriaceae; genus Cellulophaga. Next base: position 20,751 of record NZ_JALKBA010000024.1, on the reverse strand, counting down.
GTGCCGTACCCCAGAAGCTTGCAAGTAATACTAAACATACTAAACATTTCATTTTTCCCATTTTGATGTGAAAATAGGATTAAAATTAATTATTTACTAACAATTTTCGACGGGTAACCTAAAGTATTCGCTACACGATTTTGTTTTTTTTAAGTTATGGGGTGTAAAGCATTCGGTTTTTTTAAAAAAGCAAAATTTATTATTTACTTTTCCGCTAATTTAGGGTGTTTTTGAAGTTGCTTTTCTAAGCGCTTCTTAATTGCAATCTCTTGGGCTGTTAATGAATTTATTGGGATTGCTTTTTTTTCTAAAACATCCTTTTTGATATTAAAAAAATCACCATTACCATATAGTTTATAATGTAACGTTCTTACAAACTGGTTTCTATGTTTATTAACATTTTTCCCCCATTGTGGGTCGTAATGGACAAATACGCTTTCTCTAGTGCTTTGTTTTTCGCCTTTAAGTAAGGGGTAAAAACTAATGCCATCGGAGGCTGCTTTACTATTTGTAATGTCTTTTAAAGTGGCAAAAAAATCACTAAAACTAATTAGGCCTTCATAAACCAGACCTTTTTTGATTTTATCAGGCCAGCTAACTACTAAAGGGACATGGGTGCCTGCAGAGCTTGTGGTTCCTTTTCCTCCTTGAATGGTCCCATTTTTAGTAACAGTATAAATAGTAGGGTGAGTGCCATTATCACCTGTAAAAATTACAATTGTATTGTTGAGTACCTTAGATTTTTTCAATTGGGAGACTATTTTACCAACAATCTTGTCTGTATAGGCAACCATATCCTTAAAATAGGTGGTATCATTTTTATATCGAATCTCTTTGTTAGACCACTCGTTAGAATCTGGAGTAGGTACAAAAGGATCATGCACTAATACCATTGGGTAATAGACAAAAAAAGGTTTTTCTTTTTTCCGGTCTATAAAATCTACAATAAAATCAGAAAATACGTCAGGACCATAAGCATCTTCATTTTGCGCTAAAACGGTACCGTTTTGTTCAATGAGCGGATTGGAAAATCGCTCTCCATTCTTGGCTGTTTTAGTGAGTTGCCACAAGCAATATTCATCAAACCCAAAATCTATTGGTTTTTGATGGTTAGACCAATCTTTTAATTCGTCTTTATAAGCTAAACCATTGAGTTGCCATTTCCCTGCAATACATGTTTCATAGCCAGCATCTTTCATAAGGTTGCCAAAAGTGTATTGGTTTTTATCTAAATATCCAAAATGATCATAATTTTTATAATTGTACAAACCCGTCATTATCTTCACCCTAGAAGGTGTGCATAAAGGTTGTGAAACACAATTAGAAAAAAGGATACCATTGGAAGCAATAGCATCTAATTCAGGAGTTTTGTAATGAGTATCTTCATAGCTATTTAGGCACTCATAGCCCATATCATCGGCCATAATAAGAATAACATTTGGTGGGTTACTTGTTTTTTCTTTAGCGCAACTATGGTTTAATAAAATGGCTAGTGCGAGAACTACATGTGATTTGTAGACAAAGGATTTTTTCATAAAAGGGTAAAAAATTGATTTTTCAGGGCAACTATTTTACCAAAGTTAAGTCATATCCTGATAAAAAAATGCCCAAACTATTAAATAAGCCTTACTTTTGCATTAAATACAAGAATAGAACTTTTAGAAGTTCGTATTCATCAACTACAATTTATGTCATTTAAAAAATTAGGCTTATCTGATGCCTTATTGAAAGCAATCGATAAAAAAGGATATACTACTCCTTCCCCCATACAACAAAAAGCTATTCCACCGGTCTTAGAAGGTAAGGATGTTTTGGCATCGGCACAGACGGGAACTGGAAAAACAGCAGGTTTTACATTGCCTACATTGCATATTTTATCTCAAGGTACTTTATTGAGAAACAGACCTGTACGTGCCTTAATATTAACTCCAACACGAGAGTTAGCGGCACAGGTATATGCTAATGTTAAAGAATATAGTGAGTTTTTAGATTTACGTTCTGCTGTTATATTTGGTGGAGTTAACCAAAAACCACAGATCGCAAATTTAAAGCGGGGAATGGATATTTTAGTAGCTACTCCCGGTCGTTTGTTAGATCTGCACAATCAGCGTTTTTTATCGCTTGATAAGGTGGAAATATTTGTTTTGGATGAAGCAGATAGAATGTTAGATATGGGTTTTTTGCGTGACATAGAACGCATAATGAAATTGATACCGAGTAGGCGCCAAAACTTAATGTTTTCGGCAACCTTTTCTAAGGACATTAAAAAACTTGCAAATGGAATTTTAAATAATCCAGTACAGGTTGAAGCCACCCCAGAAAATACGGCTGTAGAGGTTATTGAACAGAAAGTATATAGGGTTGCCAAAGGGTTGAAAACCGGATTGGTAATAAAACTGATTACAGAAGGTAATTGGCAACAAGTATTAGTATTTACAAGAACCAAGCATGGTGCCAATAATTTATGTAAAAAAATGGCAGCTGCAGGGATTTCAGCGGCAGCCATACACGGTAATAAAAGTCAAGGTGCACGCACAAAGGCCTTGGCAGGGTTTAAAGGTGGAACGGTTCGGGTTTTGGTAGCTACTGATATTGCTGCTCGTGGATTAGACATACCGTTATTGCCACATGTGGTGAATTTTGAAATTCCGAATATAGCCGAAGATTATGTGCATCGTATTGGTAGAACCGGTAGGGCAGGTGCTAGTGGAGAGGCTATTTCTTTGGTTAGTGCCGATGAAACTAGTTATTTACGCGATATTCAGAAGTTAATAGGAATGAAAATCCCTATGGAAATTATTGAAGGTTTTGAACCAGATCCCAATGCCTCTACTGCGCCAATTAAACAAGGCCAACGTAGTAATTCTAGGTCTTCAGCTCCTAGATCTAAAGGGAATTCCAGCAAAAGGGCTGGTGATGCTAAAAATAGAAAGCCAAAACGAAGCAGTGAAGGTCGATCTAATAATCGAGGAAATTAGGGGTTATGAATGTTTCTAACGATCCATTACACGGCGTTAAACTGGTTCAGATTTTGGATGAGTTGGTCGATTTTTATGGATGGGAATACATGGGGAATTCGGTTCATATTAAATGCTTTATCAGTAATCCCACGGTAAAATCTAGTCTAAATTTTTTACGTAAAACACCATGGGCACGCACAAAAGTGGAGCAACTGTACCTAAGGATGCTAGCTGAAAAAAATAAAAAAGAGCGCTAAAAAAGGAGCTATCAACTTTGATGCTTTTTAAGGTGTGATATTGAAAATTAATCTTTTATAAGATTTTAGAGCAGGTTTTCCTTGATCTTTTACTTCTAGAATAATATGTATGCTAGCTGGTTTGTCAACCATTGGAGTGTTAAAACTAGTTTTCACACCAAAAGGATTTTCTATTTCAACCATTTTGGTATAAGTTCCGGCTTCTATATAGTGCCACCATCTATAGGAGAGTTTGTCTCCGTCAGGATCCATAGTTCCCTCTGCACTTAAAATCACTTTTTGCCCCGGTTTAACCACAGTATCTAATTTTCCATTAATTGTAATTATTGGTTTATGGTTTGCCCCTTCAAATTTTTCAGACACGCACCAATCCATCCGGGCTTCAAAATCTCTATTGGCATCTTCAATCCATCTAGAGTAGGTAGCAGCTGAAACATCTGCATATACATTTTCAAATCCATCCACTTTGTAAAACCGCCCACCCCAACCGCCATAGGTTGGATTTTCATAATTTCTAAGTCCATTATCTATTGCCCAAAGAAAAGCAGGAGAATCACCTTCACTCACATAACTCTGTGGGTATAATGCGCCCAACGGTCCGTGATTGCTTTTTACTTGGTTCTTAATAAAATCAGAAGTAAAAGATTGGCTACCATAATCCCATGTGCCGTTAAAATAATGATCTAGTAGCATTGTTACCTTTGGATGGTATTTTTCGATATAATTACCAGCCCCGTCTTGGTACCAAATATTATGCATTACAGCTTTAGATACCGCTCGATCATATTCCTTGGGATACTTTGTTTTTAATTTATAAAAGGCTCTGGCGGCAGTATTGCCTCCTCCCCAAGCTTGTATGTAAACTGGGCTAGAATTATCGTCTAGTAAAATTTCAACTATTTTATCAGACCCAGCTGTGTCCGACCAATCATCAGGGGTTATTTTTACTTTAGACCCAGGTTTGCGTCCTTTTGAGTTTGCATTAACTACCAAGTGATTTGGGTCTTCATCCCCTATATAACTTTTAGATCTAATTTCAGCTGCAGTAGGATATCTAGAATCATGAATAATAAGATTTGGATACACTTGTTCATATGCGTCAACCATTTTCTCATACCAATTTTCTTTACTATGCCCTTCTGGTTGATATACTGAGTTTGTTTCAATTATTGCCTGTAAATCAATATCATTTGTATACAGTAAAAATCTAACCATAGAACTATGGTCATCTACTTCTCCGTCTGTCATTACAATTACACGAGGTTTTTTATGTTGTCCGTAGGTCGCTGTCTGTAAAACAAAAATTAATGCAATAAAAATAGAGATAAAAATTTTAGTCATAATCGATATTTCAAGTAAAGTACTAAAATATAGTGTCTTATCAAATAGTTGATGTCTCTAATTATTAAAATTTTCAAACCTTTTGATTAGGTGTTAATCAACCTTTTTAAAGCGATGGTTTCATGAGCATTTGCATCCTTTAGGGACAATGTTAGTCCTTTCAGTGCATATGTGGTAGTGTTATGTAAGGCGTTGTCGAAATTAGATGGAGTTTTCGTGTTGTTATATGTTTTTCTAGAATACAATTTATATGGTTTCTTACAAGAGATGCAAATACATGATTTTTAAAAGGATTGCGTTTTGAATATGTAAAATTTTATTATAAATCCGATGCCATAATTTATACTTGTGTCTATTTTCAATGATTAAAAAGTATATAATAATTAAGTTAGCCTTCCTGACAAGAATGGCATGTTTGGCTTAAAAAATACTGCAAAATACTGGCCATTCAAACCGATGGTATTTGTACTTTTGCCAAAACTTTTTTAGATGAACTCAAGAAAAGACCAATTACAAGCAATAGATAGGTTGTTAACCATAATGGAAGAACTACGTGGGCAGTGCCCGTGGGATAAAAAACAAACCATACAAAGCCTACGACACTTAACCATAGAAGAAACTTATGAGTTGGGTGATGCCATCCTGGATAATGACTTGCAAGAAGTTAAAAAGGAGCTCGGCGATTTATTATTGCATATTGTTTTCTATGCTAAAATTGGAAGTGAAACCGATGCTTTTGATATTGGGGATGTTGCCAATGAAATTTGTGAGAAATTAATTCACCGTCACCCTCATATTTACGGTGATGTCAAGGTTGAGAATGAAGAAGAAGTAAAACGAAATTGGGAAAAATTAAAATTAAAAGAAGGTAAATCCAGTGTTTTAGAAGGTGTTCCCAAAAGTTTGCCAGCTTTGGTAAAGGCTAGTAGAATACAAGATAAGGTTGCGGGAGTTGGATTTGATTGGGAAGAACCACAGCAGGTTTTTGAAAAAGTGCAAGAAGAATTGGCAGAATTACAAGTGGAGGTTAACTCCCAAAATATAGATAAAATAGAATCTGAATTTGGAGATGTTTTGTTTTCTATGATCAACTATGCACGCTTTTTAAAAATAAATCCTGAAGATGCCTTAGAACGAACTAATAAAAAGTTTATCAAAAGATTTCAGTATTTAGAAAGTAAAGCGAAAGCAATGGGGAAATCACTTGAAGATATGACACTAGCTGAAATGGATGTGTTCTGGGAAGAGGCAAAGAAGAAATAAATAGTAGATAAGAAAATAATAAATTGAGACAATACACCAAAGAATTTAGATATAACCTTAAGCTTTCATTTCCTGTAATTCTGGGTTTGTTAGGCCATACATTTGTTGGATTTGCAGATAATATAATGGTAGGTCAATTGGGAACGGCAGAATTAGCTGCAGTATCTTTAGGAAATAGCTTTGTTTTTATAGCCATGTCTTTTGGCATAGGTTTTTCAACCGCAATTACTCCTTTGGTTGCTGAAGCAGACGGATCTGGTAATGTAGCAGACGCCAAAAGTGCGTTAAAACACGGCCTGATACTTTGTACCATCCTAGGATTGTCACTTTTTGGCCTTATTATGCTCTGTAAACCGCTAATGCATCTAATGAAACAACCGCCAGAGGTTGTAGAACTAGCCATTCCTTATATAGATTTGGTTGCCTTTTCATTAGTTCCTCTCGTAATTTTCCAAGCATTTAAGCAATTCTCAGACGGACTCTCGCAAACCAAATACCCAATGTATGTTACCTTGGTTGGTAATATTATAAATATATTATTGAATTATCTCCTTATTTTTGGAACCTTCGGTTTGCCTAAGTTGGGAATTACTGGTGCGGCTATTGGAACCCTGGTTTCTAGAATTGTAATGGTAGCTTTATTTTGGTATGTTTTAAAAAACAAAAAGAAATTTCACCAGTATGTCACTGGCTTCAATTTAAAAAAGATAGAAAAGAATGTAATGCAGAAGATTATGAATCTAGGTTTTCCCTCTGCATTACAAATGTTTTTTGAAGTTGCTATTTTCACGGCGGCCATTTGGTTAAGTGGTGTATTGGGTAAAAACCCCCAGGCAGCCAATCAAATTGCTTTAAACTTGTCAAGTATGACGTTTATGGTTGGGATGGGACTAGGTGTTGCTGCAATGATCCGTGCTGGAAATCAAAAAGGACTTCAAAACTTTAACGAGTTGAGAAGAATAGCAAAGTCGATTTTTTTACTAACCCTTATTGTGGACATAGTTTTTGCCGGTTTGTTTCTTCTTTTTAGACATTGGTTACCCACAATTTATTTAGATGTAAATGATGTTGCTAATATGGTTGATAATTCTGAAGTAATAAGAATTACAGCAGAATTACTTTTAGTGGCTGCATTTTTTCAAATTTCCGATGGTATACAAGTGGTGGTATTAGGCGCCTTACGTGGTGTTCAGGATGTAAAAATGCCTACAGCTATTACGTTTGTAGCGTATTGGCTTATTGGTTTTCCCATCAGTTTTTATTTAGGATTGTACACACCTTTACAAAGTATGGGCATTTGGATTGGATTGTTGGCGGGCTTAACTGCTTCTGCTATTATGTTGTATATTAGATTCAATACACTGACGAATAAAATGATTTTAAACTTTAAAAAATAATTATGGAATTCCCTAAGTTTTTATTGGGTGATAATACAGATTACCCAACTGCTATTTTTGTAATACATACCGAATACCCTAGGTTTATTATTAATCTTGAGGACGATGAAGTGGAGTGGTTAGAAGACTTTACGCAAGAAGATGAGAAAGAACTTGCCGGAGAATCTGAAAATTTAATAGTAGAAGCCACTGCTTTTTATGATCGTGAAATTTCACGCTATGAAGAGTAATACATATGCTTGAGGAAATTATAAAATATGATACGGACCTATTCCTATTTCTTAATAATTTAGGAAATACTACTTGGGACGGCTTGTGGATGTTTCTCACCAATAAGCTAAATTCCATTCCGCTATATTTACTATTGTTGTGGTTTGCATATCGGAAATTAGGATTTAAGAAAACACTATTGGTTTTGGTGACTGTAGGTCTTTTAATTGGAGTTACAGATCAATTTGCTAATTTTTTTAAATACGGTGTACAGCGTTTTAGGCCTTGTCATAACGCAGAATTAGACGGATTAATGCGGTTGGTAAAAAATAGCTGTGGCGGCAAATATGGGTACTTTTCTGCCCATGCAGCCAATTCTTTTGCGCTGGCTATTTTCTTTATCAATTTACTAAAGGGAAGCTTCAAATATTTAGGAGTTTTCCTAATACTATGGGCTGTATTGGTGGCCTATAGTAGAATCTATATTGGAGTACATTACCCATTAGATGTACTAACAGGTATTGGAATAGGAAGTTTATTTGGCTTTATTTTTTATAGGCTTATGCAATTAGTTACCCTTAAGTTTAAGTTGTAATTGTTATTCTTTTTTAAATATATACGGATTTAGAGGTGCTATAAAAATCAATAGAAAAATAGTGCCAAATACCAATTCGTACACCTCCCATGTGCGGTCTGCGGTATTAGAGGCTACTAGTGCAGTGGCAACTAAAAAAGCAATGGTATGATGCCATTTTACAATGGGTATAGCAAAACTATCTGCCAGCTTTTTAAACCATTGTTGTTTTCTGAAAAGAATTGGAGAAACAATAAGATATAGGACCATAACTAGCATAAGTAATTGGCTAAAAATAAGCTTATTTACTTTTGTTTCACCCACCACCAAATTGTGTAAATTGGTTTCTCCTTGAGCGTTGTTTTCTAAAAAGAAGGTGGTAGATTCTACATTAAAAATACGTTGTCCCCAAGATATTTCCTCACCGGCACCAAACAAGAATATGACAGCAAAAAGGAAGGTTCCAATTTTCCAGGTTAGGGCTTTTCCTTTTTGTATGGTAAAAAGCCGGTATAGGCAAAGCATGCTAATAAAAAATAGCATTATGGCTGTACCGTACTCTACAAGGCCATCTTCTTGGGCATAGGTCTTATTAAAGAAATTTTCATCTGTTAATCCAAAATAAAGTCCGAAACTGCAAATAATAAATAATAATGCATAAACTGTTATATCTCTTCTTTCCATTTTACTTTTTATTAATGTGATACAATACGGCAGTTAATCTATCCTTATGTCCTTTTTCATTCGGTTTTGCCGTAACATTTAAATCAAAGGTAGTTATTGGTTCTAAGGTTTGATGGTGCTCACTCAAAAATTTTATTTCTAAATTTTTGTTTACCAAAACAAAATATTGGCTTTCTTCCTTTGCTGTACTAATATCGGGTAGTATTGCACCATAATTATACAAAATCTCTGGTGCTATTTCACCGTAGTGATATATTTTTTTTCCTTCTAGATCTATATTTTCTTTTACGTCTGCCATGGTAGTATAGCCCGTGTTTTGTTGAAAAGACTTTGAAATGGGAAGTCCTAACCCAACCAAGCCCATCATAAAAAAAACAAACCCAAGAAAAACCATATACATATTTTTACGTTTTAAATTTGTAAAAATGCCTATGCCTAAAACAAATAATAACAGGGCTAAAAGTACAAAGTAGATGGTGCCTTCAGGCGTCATAGTGTCTTTTAGATAGCCATATCCAACGCCTCCAAAAACGATTCCAATCAGTCCAATTAATCCAAAAGTAAAATAAACCAATCCGAGTTCTACTTTATTTTTTATGAAGCTAATGTTGGTTAGTAAGTAGTCTATGTAAAAGGCGGTACTTAGGGCTAATGGGATTAAGATGGGAACTAGGTATCTTGGTTTTTTTTCCGGAATTATAGAGAGTAATAAGAATACAAAGGCCGTCCAAAGTACTGCAAGTAAATAGACTTTTTTGTCTGTTACTTTATTTTTAAGGTAGGGGTAACAGAGGCCAATTAACGCGGGAATTGTCCAAATACCACTTTGAATAAAAAAGCTCCAATAGAAGTAAAATGGTTTTACATTATAGTTACTCCAATTGGCAGTTTCCCGTTCGGCTATAACCAGAAAAGCCTCAGGATCTACAATTCTTACATAGGCATACCACCAACCGCCAATTAAAAGTCCGGTTGCAATAAAAAGGATGAATGGTAGGATATAAGAACTAATATTTTTGTATTTATAAACAATACCATAGGCAATTAAAAAGGGGAGAAGTAAGGCGTAGAATGCAATGGGGCCTTTTCCTAAAATGGACAGCCCTAAAAATACTCCAGCAATAAGACCATATTTTATTTTACCAGCATCTTCTTGAAATAATTTGACCAAATATAAAATTGCAGCCAACATAAAACCGTGGGTGTAAATATCCCATGGAGCTTCACGTTGTATTGCAATAATGTAGAGGGAAGTGGCTAATATTAAAGCTCCTATAAATGCCAAACGTATATTTTTGGTGATGTACTGAATCAATTTAAAAAAAGACAATACAGAAAAGAGGGCCATAATGGATACCGGAAGTCGATATGCAAATTCACTTTTTACTCCTAAAATTAATGCAGATAAGGCAGAAAGCCATGTGGGTAATGGCGGTTTTTGGTACCTAGGCAAATCGTTCATTGTCGTCATGATCCAATTTCCTTCGGTAAGCATCTCCCGAGCTGAAATAAAGTTACGAGCTTCCATAATGGTAACTGGCATAACGCCTAAATGCAAAAAGAATAAAGGAATGCAACAAAGAGTAAGTAGGAGGTAATATTTATTTTGGAGACTCATTATTTCTTTTTTGATAAAAATATGTTTCTACTATAAACAAAAGCACCAAAAATATGGCCGACAAATAATACTGGATCTTTTCTAATGATAGCATATACTAAAATAAGGGTAGAACCAATAAGACTTAAAAGCCAAAAACTAAAGGGCAACGAAGATGTCTTGTTTTTTTCGGAATGTAACCATTGTACAATAAAGCGGGTTGTAAATATTACCTGTGCAATACTACCTAAAAGTAATAGCCATAAGGGTATGGCATCGTTTTTAAAAAGATTGCTTATGTCGTATTGATTGTTGTTGTAGGAGTAGATTACAATTAAAACTGGAAATATCCATAACATTGCACGAATTAGGGAGGGCCATTTTTTCCATTCGCCTTGCAACTGCAGATTTCTAATGTAAATATAATAGGTTAATATTTGCCCTAACATAATGGCAAAATCATGGCGTAACCACCCGTAGATAAATAGTATAAAGGAGGCCAACAGGCTTAATTTCCAAAAGAGCGAAGGGGTAACAACCTTTTTCTGTTTTTCAGATAATATCCATTGTGATAATAATCTTCCAGAAAATAGAATTTGTGCTAAAAACCCAATGGCATATATGAGCGTTTCTGTCATTTATCCCTTTTTGGCTACCGAATAGTTTATATACTTGCGTTTCATCCATAAATAAGCAAAGCAATCTGCCAAAGGGCCCAACAAACGATTCCACAGTCCAAATTTGGCTTGTCCTGCCATGCGAGGAAAATGTTGTACCGTAATTTGTTTTATTTTTCCATTTTGCAATAAGATCATTGCCGGTAAAAAACGATGCAACCCTCTAAACATTGGTATTCTTTTGGCATAATCTGTTTTGATTATTTTCAACGGACAGCCGGTATCATCCATACCATCATGCGTAAAAGCGCGCCGAATACCATTAGCAATGGTCGAAGACATATTTTTAACAAATGAATCCTTCCTATTGGAGCGTACTCCGGTTACCAAATCGTATTCAGGAATTTGTGCTAGCAATAGGTTAAAATCTTCTGGGGAAGTTTGTAAGTCAGAATCAATATACCCCACAAGTTCGGTGTCAACGGCATCAAACCCCGCTTTTATGGCAGCGGTAAGGCCGCAATTTTTTTCAAAAAGAATATAGGAGAAATCAGGATTTTTAGTGCAAATTTTTTCAATTAAGGCCTGACTTTGATCTTTTGATCCATCATTTACAAAAAGAATCTTTGTTTTTTTGGTAGCAATTTTAATATAACTGCTCAATTCTTTTTCTACACGTTGTAAATTATCTTCCTCGTTGTAAACAGGTACAATTATGGTAAGCTCGTAGTTCATAAATAATTTTGAAATTATGGGCAAAAATACTGTATTTAATCTAAAACAAGAACATCAATTTAAGTTTTGGTGCCATTGTGTAATTTCAATAATTGTTCAGCAGCAGAAAAAGGTGAAATTTTATTGGCAATAACCGCCGTGATAAAAAAGTCTAATTGCGCTTTAACGGCATGGTCTTGGTAGAAATCTTGTTTTAGTTGATCTTCAATGGTTTGCAATAACCAATGTTTGTTTTGTTCTTGCCTTTTTGTATGGAAAGATCCATTTTTGGATTGCAAGTGAAAAAACTCTTCAATCGTATCCCATATTTCTTGAATTCCAATGTCTTCCAATGCAGAACAAGCTAATACTTTTGGCGTCCAATTGTTGTCTTTGCTTTTGAGTAAGTGAAGCGCTCTACTAAATTCGATTCTTGCCAATTTTGCTGCTTGCTTGTTGGCTCCGTCAGATTTATTAATAACTATGGCATCTGCCATTTCCATAATTCCTCTTTTAATGCCTTGTAATTCGTCACCTGCTCCAGCTAATTTTAGCAATAAGAAAAAATCGACCATGCTGTGCACGGCCGTCTCACTTTGGCCAACGCCAACAGTTTCAATTAAAATAACATCATAGCCAGCGGCTTCGCAAAGAATTATAGTTTCTCTTGTTTTACGCGCTACACCTCCCAAAGATGTGCCGGAAGGAGAAGGTCTAATAAAGGCATTGGAGTCCTTAACAAGCTCTTCCATTCTTGTTTTATCCCCTAAAATACTTCCTCTGGTTACGGTGCTTGTAGGATCTACAGCCAAAACGGCTACCTTTTTACCTTGGGCTGTTAATCGTTTTCCAAAACGTTCTATAAAGGTACTTTTGCCAACACCCGGAACGCCTGTAATGCCTATTCTTATACTTTTACTCGCTGTGGTTAAACATTTCTCTAGTATCGACTTTGCCTGTTTAGCGTGATCTGTTTTTGTGCTTTCTACAAGAGTAATTGCCCTACTCAGGGCTGTTTTATCCCCATTTAAAATAGCGGCTATTAAGGTGTCTGTTGAAGGTGTGTTTCTTCTAAAATTCTTAATTTTAGAAGCGCTTTCAATGCTTATGTTTTTAGGTGTACTCAATCTTATTTGCTAATAGGTACACTTACCTTAGTTTTGTCCCAAGCCAAGGTTAAATGTAGCTGTTCCTTGTCTTCAAAATTAATGCTAAATTTCTCATGTGCCATCGCTAATTTTTCAACAGGTACGGTAACCGTAAATAAATCATTTTGGGCCTTTCTTGTTGTTTCTGCACCACCACTTAAAATAGTAACTCCCCAATCTGGAATTTCTGTGTTAAATATAACATCCCAGTTTTGGGCATGGGGTCTTGTCCATAAGGAGTAGGTCCCAGCTGGCAATTCTTTTCCCATTACTTTAATGGCCGTGGAAGTCGTAAAAGTTGTTGCCTCGTTTGCTCCTGTTCGCCATACTTTATCATAGGGGACTAAATCTCCAAAAATAACACGATCATTTTTAGAGGGACTGCAATATACCACGCTTACATCAAAACCACCCTGGGCATAGCTTGTAGTTACGGCAGGGCTATACTTTTTTGTTTGCTCTTTCATCATCGGCATCCCTACAAAAACAGTAAGTAAGCCAAGAATAACTACTGTAATTATCATCCATTTTAAAACTTTCATACGATCCTTTTTTTGTTCCCCCTAAGTTACTAAATCCTATTTAATTGAAATTAATAGAAGGAAGTTTATTTCCTTGAATAAAAATTGCGTTAATTTTAAATGTTTTTTATGGTTAAGAAACTGTTGTTAGCTCGTTAATAGCTCTTTTCTATTTTTAAGCTTTGGAAGTTAAGAACCAAGATTTTTTAGTATCGAATACATCAAATGAGATTCAACAAAATCAGGACGATAAAGTTATCCTTTGTATAAAATTCAGATCTGAAAAAATAAATTCATTAATTTTTATTTTTCTGCAACATCTATTGTTTTGTATCGTCTTTTAAAAACAAACAAATACCAAACCACCAAGAGACTTAAAATGTTTCAAACAGATATTGTAAGTAAATGCAAGGAAAATAATCGTATGGCTCAATTACAGCTTTACAAGCAATACTGTAATGGTATGTACTGTATAGCTATGCGGTTTTTAAAGGATGAAAGTGATGCTGAAGATGTAGTACAGGAAGCTTTTATAAATGCATTTCAGAAAATAGAGCAGTTTAAGGGCGATGTAACCTTTGGTGCTTGGTTAAAGAAAATTGTAATTAATAAAAGTTTGGATTTTCTAAAGCTTAAAAAAGAAAAGCATATAGAATTAAATGATACCTACTTAAAAGTGGTAGAGGATGATGATTGGACAGTTGAAGAGGGAGTGACTATAGATCACATAAAAGGTGCAATTGCAGAATTGCCAGAGAAGTATGGATGTGTAGTAAAGTTGTACCTAATGGAAGGATATGATCATGCGGAAACATCAGGAATATTAAATATTACAGAATCTGCATGCAGAACAAGATTATTACGAGGAAAAGGGTTGTTAAAAGAACTTTTAAAGGAGAGAAGATATGGGACAGGATCTTAGAAAACTATTTAAAAACGATTCGGAAACAGATGAATTTACGCTGCCTAAAGGCCATTTGAAGCGTTTTGAGGAGAAGTTAGACGTAGTACTGCCAATTAAAAAAGGAGGTAAAGTATACGTTTGGAAAATTGCAGCTAGCTTTCTTATTTTGGCAAGTGTTGGTTTGCTAACCTACAATACATTAGATGATACAGAGGCGTTAAAAACGACGGTTGTAGATGTGGATAAGTCCACTTCTGAAAACACTAAAATATCTTTGGGGAATTTATCTCCAGATTTAAAAAAAATAGAAGACTATTATCAAGTAAATATCAACCTGGAATTATCACAACTGTCAATTTCAGATGACACTAAGGAATTGGTAAACAGTTATATGGATCGTTTGTCTGAACTGCATACTGAATACCAAAAATTAAATGCTGAATTAAATACCATTGGGCCCAATGATCAATTAATTTCTGCATTGATTAACAATTTGCAGTTGCGTTTGCAATTGCTACAAAAGTTAAGATTAAAGTTAAACGAATTAAAACTTACAACAAATGAAACAACTATTATATAAGACAATTGTATTAACGCTAATGGTTTGCACCAATGGAATTTGGGCACAGAACCTGGTAGGTACACTTGGCCATAAAAAACAAACCAAGACCTTTAAAGAAGTTTTTAATGTGGGTGATGACGCGGTTTTAGACCTAAACACCAGTAATGCAGACATCGAATTTGATACGTGGAACAAGGATGTAATACAAGTTGAAGCAGTGATTGAAATTGAAGGCATGTCAAAGGAAGAAGCTGAAAATTATTTTAAACGAAACGACATTCAAATTTTGGGAAATTCTAAGAAAGTGGAAGTTTCAACAAACGGTTCTATCTCCTTTAAATTTGCTCCTAATATTTTTCCTGTTGCCGTAGCACCCCATGGTAATAGTAACCTTAGGATAGATATAGATAATTTAAAAAATACATTGGCGCATAGAATAGACACTTTACGGATAGATTCGTTTCCTGTGATAAGTGTATCTAAGAGTTTTTCCTTTCCAGAATTTGATTACGAAAGTTTTAAGGAAGACGGAAATCGATATATTGTAAAGTGGCAACATGAGATGGAAAAAAATATGGGACCTGAAAATGAGAAGGAAATAAGTAAATATGCGGAGGAATTAAGTAAAAATGCCAATATAGAAATGAAAAAGGCTATGGAAATGGAAAAAAACATTAGAAAAATGACAAATGCTTCTGTGAAACAGTTGTTAGAAACCCAACAAATACAGGAAGCAGTAAGAGCTAATTTAAAAGAACATACTAAAAATGTCCACAAAGATACACGCGCCATTATTTCTGGGGATTCTATTTTTTATTCTCGTCCCAATACTTTTTATTTCGGAACAGATGGTGGGAGCAAGAATTTAAAGATAAAAAAGACCATTAAAATAAAAATGCCTAAATCGGCTACTATTAAGATGAACGTGCGTCACGGCAATGTGAAACTTGCGGAAAACACAAAGAATATAAATGCAAACTTAACTTATGCAAGTTTACTTGCCGCTACGATAGACGGTACTGAAACTTTTGTAAATGCCTCTTACTCTCCTGTTGTAGTTAACAATTGGAACGATGGCTATTTAGAGGCTAACTATGTTAAAAATCTTGATTTAAATGAGGTGCGGGGTTTAACCTTAAGTGCGGTGTCTTCCAATATAACAATAGACAAACTACTAAAAACAGCTTTTATAAAAAATGATTTTGGGTCCTTGATAATTAATGATATTGCGACCAATTTTGAAACTTTGGATGTGTCTGTAAAAAATGGAGAATTGGAATGTTCAGTTCCTCAAACTTCCTATACCGTGTATATTAAAGGCAATGCATCAAAAATAAAGGTACCCGAAAATCTTACCCTTACTAAGACACAAAACCAAAGAATGGTTGTATATAAAGGGTATAGTGGTTCTAAAAACGCGGATAAGTCGGTGAATATAGACGCTAGTTATAGTGAGGTTGTTTTAAAATAAAATATCGAGAACAACCCCTTTAGAAGGTTTATTCTCGATATCAAATAATTTAGCTGCTATTGAGCTAGGTTATAATTTTGGTTCCCATCCTGGTTCATAGGTACGCGACCATAATTTCATAGCTTCTCTATCAAAAATACGACCTGTTGTTTGGTCAATATCAAATGATTTTCCTGTTTTATATGCGATGTTAGCATAGTGTGTTAAGGACTGGCTAAGGGCTCCTTGTTCTATAGGAGAAGTTAATGATGCTTTACCTCTGATAGTTTCAAAGAAATTAATTCCATGCAGTGTAGAGAGATTGCCACCACCACCTAGAGCTAATCCACTTTCGGCACTGACAGACTTGCTATCTTTTATTAATTTTCCATTTCTGTCATATAAAGCAAAACCACCTCGATCTATAAATACCGAACCGTTAGAACCATAGATATAGGTTCCTCTACCTTTACCATACTTGTTATAAGCATTTCTGCTATTTCCGTCCCATTGAATCACACGGTTGTTAGAATAACGAAAAGTAGCTTCCATAGTATCATACATTTCCCAACCATCATCTTTAAATTGATGTTTGCCAGCAATAACAGAAACGTGTTCCGGATATTCCACATCCATAGCCCAACGTGCTATATCTAACTCATGGGTTGCATTATTCCCCATTTCTGCGGTTCCAAAATCCCAACCGTACCAGTGCCAGTTATAATCCCAAGTATCATGCATGTATGCTTTTCTAGGAGATGGACCTTGAAAAAGATCCCAGTCTAAGCCTCCTGGAGGTGCTGCGTTTACTGGAATTGGAACTTCTCCTCTTCCGTTTACATAAAAAGCAACAGCCTTGTAAACATCACCAATAACACCTTCATGAATTTCCTTGATAATTTGGGTGGTTTCTAGGGAAGATCTTTGTTGATTTCCCATTTGTACAACCTTGTTATATTTTTGCTGGAATGCTACAACCAATTCATTTTCTTTACCGTTATGGCTACAAGGTTTCTCTAGGTAAACATGTTTTCCTGCTTGCATAGCCATACACGCTCCAGGTGTATGCCAATGATCTGGAGTTGCCATAAAAATGGCATCTACATCCTTATCAGCTATAATCTTACGAATGTCTTTTTCTAATTTTGGCTTGTAATTTATCTTTTCACTAAACTTTGCTGCAGCCTTGTCTTGTTGACTTGGCATCACATCACATAAATACAAGAGACGGGCATTACTTTCTTTTCTCGTAATTGGCTCTATAAAGGCAGAGTACCGTCTTCCTAATCCCTGTATGGCAACGTTGATTCTATCGTTAGATCCAATGATATTAGAATAACTTTTGGCGGACATTGCATTGGCACTATTTGCATAGGCCACACCTACAGCGCCAACTGCAGTTTTTTTAATAAAACTTCTTCTTGTGGTCATATTTATTTAGTTTAGTGGTCTTATTTTTACATTTTTAAAGCTTACCAAATCCCCGTGATCTTGTAACAATATATGTCCACGTTCAGCTTCACCAAAATTAGGCCATTTTTCATATTTACTTTCAGCTACTAACTTTCTAAAGTCCTCACTTTTTCTTTCATATTCCAATACTTTAACATCATTAATCCAATGTTCTACGTGGTTCTTTTTAGAAACAATACGAGCAGTATTCCATTCTCCAATGGCATGCACTGGTTTGTTGGGATCTGCTTTAATAAGATCATAAAGTGAAGCAATGGTTCTGCTTCCTTCGTGATTCCCTTTTTTTGCATCAGGATGTACAGCATCATCTAATATTTGAAACTCCAGTCCAATAGATGATCCAGGACCTTTATTAACATCGGTATCTACATAGTATTTAATACCACTATTGGCGCCTTCAGTTAATTTAAAATCTACTTTTAATTCAAAATCGCCATAGGTTTCTTTGGTAACGATATCTCCGCCGGCAGTAGATTCTGCTCCTCCTGAAGCTAAAACAGAAAGGATGCCATTTTCAATTTTCCACCCAGACTCCGGAAACTCATCCAATTTAGCACCACGCCAACCTTCAGTATCTTTACCATTCCATAACATTTTCCACCCACTAGAAATTTCAGATGCTAATAATTGATTTTTTGTGCTAATTGGGGTTACCGTAGATTTTTGACTATACGTTGCCAAGTCTTCCGTAAGTATTTTTACATTTTTCCAGATAATCTCTGTTCCTTCTTGCTTGTCTTTTCCAATGCTATGCACCTGTAGGCCAATAAAACCACTTGCAGTTTTATCATCAATTAGGTAGGCTGCAGGAACACCGTTTATCCATGTTCTTATAGTGTCGCCAATAGCTTCAATACGGTAATGATTCCAATCGTTTTGTTTGAATGCTTTTTGAGCAGGCGCATTATTTGTTAAAGGATTTAACCATCCGCGTCTTGCTTCATCAAAAACCCCAGCGCTCCATGCTCGGTCAGATGGGTCTATTTCTATTTGGTAGCCGTGAACACGACCATTTCTATAATGAGGATAACTATTACTTCTAATCTGAATTCCAGAATTCATAGTAGAATCTACCTTGTAATCTAATTCTAAAATAAAATCACCGTACATTTTGTCAGTTGTTAAAAACGTATTGGGTGTTCCGTGTACAGTACTACCAACAATAGATTTATCTCTAATGGTATAATTGGCTTTACCTCCTTTAATTGTCCATCCATTAAGTGTTTCACCATCAAATAAATTAACCCAGGGTGTAGTATCTTTAGGGGTTGTTTTACAGCTGTATGTTGCCGATACAGCAAGTACTACCATTAATACATTTCTGTATAGGCTAAATTTCATATATTTCATTTTTGAATTATTTAGAATAAATTAATCCTTAAATATAGGAGGTAATTTTTTAAAAAAAAATAAGCAACTTAAAAAAGTTGCTTATTTGATCTATGATAACAAAAAATAATTCTAATGTTTGTTTTTCTTTAATAATTCTGGATACTTACTTTTAAACTTATTTAACCTTGGGATAGACACATTTCTAATATAGGAATTGGTAGGGTGTCTTTTTTCAAAATCTTGATGATAGTCTTCAGCTTCATAGAATTTTGTATGAGCAGTTACTTCAGTAACTATTTTACTTTTATAGACATTGCTTTTTATTAACTCTTGGATATAATCCGTAATTGCCTTTTTTTCTGCCTCACTTTTATAAAAAGCAATAGATCTGTACTGAGTCCCTTTGTCCGGTCCTTGTCTATTTAGGGTTGTTGGGTCATGCGACCCAAAAAACACCTTTACCAAGGTAGTAAAACTTACCTCTTTAGGATTGTAATATACAACTACAGCCTCTGCGTGGCTAGAACGCCCACTACCCACGGTTTCGTAGGTTGGATTTTTCTCTGTACCACCGGCATAACCAGACACTACTTCCTTTACACCTATTACACTTTCAAAAATAGCTTCTACACACCAAAAACAACCACTGGCAAAATAAGCAGTTTCATAATGTCCTAAATCTTGTTTGGTTGGTTGGAGTGCTGTAGTTAGGATTCCTTTTTTATCATTTTTAGAAACACAATTGGTAGACGCCAATAGGAGGCATATAACTAGTGTCGATTTTAAAATTCTCATATTTTTCATTTTAAATTAGTGGCTAAATCTTTTATTACTTACAAAAATATTAAAAATATTTAGTTGTAATTTACTCTTTTAGTAGAGTAGATCCTAATCCTAAAGTGTATGCAAACGATTGAAAAAAAAATGAAGGAAGTCTCAGATGGTTTTATATCCATTATAGAAAATAGTAGTAGGGAATGTTATACGCCTATAGACTTGTCGAGGACAAACGCTGATTTAATAAATATTGATATTACCTCTGTAGACGCTTGCCAGAAGTATATAGATGCTGTGTTAACTAAAAATAAAGCCACGGTAGCTTATGGGGGTTATTTAGAAAAAAGAAACTTATATGCTACTAACGCTAAATTCTCGGGAACTAGTAATGCAACTAGAAACATTCATCTAGGAATGGACTTTTGGACAAATGCTGGGGCTAATGTATTAACTCCCCTAGATGGTGTAGTGCATAGCTATAAGGACAATGCAATTCATGGTGATTACGGACCTACAATAATTCTAAAGCATAGTATTGGAGATGCTATCTTCTATTCATTATACGGTCATTTAGCCGTAGCATCTTTACAATCTTTATATGTAGGTAAGGTGTTTAAAAAAGGAAGCGTGCTTGCTTCTTTAGGTGATTCCAATATAAACGTGGGGTATGCTCCACATTTACATTTTCAGCTGATTATGGATATAAAGGATTATTTGGGAGATTATCCGGGAGTTTGTGCAAGCAGAGATTTGGAATTTTATGCTCAAAATTGCCCAAATCCTAAATGGTTACTTCATTTCTAGTGTTAAAACCTAGACCTAATGCATTTTATTTCGATAAAGAGATTTTTATGTTTTTACCGTTATCGGTAATATTTTACACTTCAACAATAGTTTTGTCAAAGGCCGAAAAATAAGGGTGTTTGAGCGATTATGATTTTGGAAGGATGATGTTGGTACTAATTTTACA
>NZ_JALKBA010000023.1 GCF_023015805.1 Cellulophaga sp. F20128 | reverse complement strand
AAAACTAACATCTCATTAACTGGTTTTGCTGTTCCTACTGCTGACCTTTCAATCGGAACTTTTAAGCTTACCGATGTTGTAGATCCCACCAACCCCCAAGACGCAGCAACTAAGGCATTTGTAGAAGCAGCAATAGCAATAGCTCCCGCTGTAGCCGCCAAAGAAAACACCGCCAATAAATCCACAGATGGCACTTTGGTTGATAACTCAGATACGGATTTCCCCACAGAGCAAGCCGTTAAAACCTATGTTGACACCAATTTAGCTACTGCCTTATCTACTGGAAATACTGCTTTATTAGCTGAAGTTTCGCGAGCAACAGCTGCAGAAAATGCAAACACTACTAGCATAGATGCTATTAACGAATTAGCAGATGGCAGAATTTATGTAGGAGACGGTAGTAACAACGCCACTGAAGTTGTTATCTCTGGAAATGCGACAATGACCAACGCAGGTGTCTTAACAATTGTTGACGGGGCAGTTACATCTGCCAAAATTTTTGACGGAACTATTTCAAATGTTGATGTAGACCCTACTGCTGCAATTGCTGGTTCCAAAATAACACCAGACTTTAATGCCCAAAATGTCGTTACCACAGGAACATTAGCAGCTGGCAGCACTACTATAACTGGATCATTAAATGTTTCTGGGACAACAACAATTAATACTGGTGTAAATTCTACCGCATTACCTACAGGAAGGGGAATAGCAAACCAAGTTTTAACCACAGATGGTGCTGGTACAGCAATATGGCAAGCCCCAGCCGTAAGAGCTATGGGGAAAGTTGATGCAACAGGAACAGCAGTAAAAATAACCCCTACCGTTACATCTGCGTATTCTGTCCCTGGTGTTTACACTGTAAATCTAAGCGCTTTAAGTTTAGGGGGGGACTACATCATTCAATTAACTCCTTTAAATGTAGGTACAACAGCATTAACAATTCAAGTCACAGCACAATCAGCCGCAAGCTTTACCGTACAAATATCAGATAGTGCAGGAACACCAACAGATGCAGCTTGGTTCTTTACCGTAACAGATTTTTAGTAGATGAAAAATATACACTACTTCATACTAGTTCTACTTACCACAAGTACGTTTGCACAATCTGCCCTGTACAATAGCGGTAGCATTCGCATTCATGACACCGCTACCCTTGGGTTTCATACCAACCTAATCAATAACGCTACCTTTGACCAAAATTTGGGTACCGTAGGTTTTTACGGCCCCACCGTTACCAGCGTTTCAGGGGCGTTTATTCCTGTTTTTTATGATATCGAGATATTTAAACCCCTAAGTGCTGTTGACCTAGAAACTTCTATAGACGTTACCAACGCGCTTAATTTTATAGATGGTGATATCCGCACCTTTAGAAACAACCCCATAGAGAACATGATTGTATCTCCAGATGCCTTTACTACCGGAGAATCTGATCTCTCTAAAGTAGACGGCTACCTGTCTATAAAACAAAAACAAAATTTCTTTTTTACGGTGGGTGACGCTAGCTATATTAGACCACTAACCTTAAATTCTGAAAGTGAAAACCCAGAAGCCAAATGCGCCTATTTTTACGAAGACCCCAACATACCCACTACTTTTAACACCAGCTTTAACACCAATAGCCGAGAAAAAGAAGTACGTGCGCTTAGCACAACCGAGTTTTGGGATATTGATGGCAGCCTACCTTCTACAATTAGTATTTCTTGGAATGAACGCTCTGCAATTTCCAATATTGTTGATGAATACTATCAAATAGGGGTTGCGGGTTGGCACCGCACTGCAAAAAAATGGATAAACTTAGGGAGCGTAAATCCTATAGGCGATTTAAACCAGGGTGCCGTAACCTCAGAAACCTTTGTTCCCAATGATTATGAAGCCATTACCTTTGCCAAAATGGCCATTCCAACGAAATTATTTAAATTAAACAATTACCTTGTTAGCAATAACGGAGATGGGATCAATGATTTTCTCTACATCCCTGAACTGGAAGAATCTCCCAACAACCGCATTCGTATTTTTGATAGAAACGGACTTCAAGTGTTTGAACAAAACAACTACCAAAATGAGTTTACCGGTTTTTCTAACATGAACAATCTTGTATACCAAAGAAATGAAGGTTTGCCTAGTGGCGTGTATTTCTATTTGGCGTATTTAGATGACTTACAATTAGAGTTTCAAGGCTTTTTATACCTTACCCATTAATTCTACTGTCCACTATTGGCATAAGAACACTACCTTTTTTAAAATTTTTGACCTCCAAATTTTATAGCTTCACGTTTACAATATAAGGGCAGCTTATAGACAACTCCCAACAATACTTTGTATTTTTGGTCTCCTTTAGTATTACTATGGCAACCAAAATATCCTATACACTTATCTCATCCCTAGAAACACATGCTGTTCGCCACGCTGTTTTACGAGCAGGAAAACCCATTTCTTCTTTTATCTTTGATGGTGATGATACACCAACTACCATTCATATCGGTGGTTTTTATAAAAACAAATTAATAGCCGTTGTTAGTTTATTTAAACAGAAGAACGAAGCTATTTCTAGCACCAACGCCTACCAATTGCGAGGAATGGCAGTGTTAGAAAAGTACCAAGGCCAAGGACATGGCCGTAAAATTATTGCGGTTGCCGAAACAATTTTAGAGAAAAAGAACGTTTTTATAGTATGGATGAATGCAAGAGAAAGCGCAATTCCATTCTATATTAATTCGGGTTATTCTAAATTTGGGCCTATTTTTGATATTCCAGACGTAGGTTTACATTATGTGATGTATAAAAAATTAAATTCATAGTTATGCAAAGAAGGTCATTTATTCTAAAAAGTGGTATTGTAGGAGCCGTTGCTTTAACACTACCCAACTTTATTTTTTCGCAAGAACAAGACATGGAATATTCTGTTCAAGAACTAATGGGGCAAACAGATATTGATCTTTACGGAAAAGGCATTAACCTACGAAAAGAAGCCCATGACGCTTTCCTTAAAATGAAAGTTGCCGCCTATAGTGATGGCTTTGATCTTAAAATAGTCTCTAGCTATAGAAACTACGCAAGACAAGAAGGTATTTGGGAACGCAAATATTTAAAATACACTCAAAACGAAAATTTAAGCCCCCTAGACGCTATAGAAAAAATTGTGGAATATTCTACCATTCCTGGCACTAGCAGACATCATTGGGGTACCGATATTGACATTATTGATGGGTACCAAAAAACCACTGGCGATGTCCTTGTTCCTGAAAAATTTGAAGCAGGCGGCCCTTTTGAGGACATAAAAATATGGATGGACGAGAATGCCCAAAAATATGGTTTTCATTTAGTGTACACCAATGATAAAAAAAGAAGAGGATTTAAGTATGAACCTTGGCACTATAGTTATGCCCCTATTTCCATACCCATGTTAACCCAGTTTAGGAGTAAAAATATCATGCGCCTATTACACAACCAAGATTTACTAGGAAGTGAACACTTTACTACAGGCTTTATAAAATCTTATATAGTGAATAATATTTTAGACATAAATCCAACACTATTATAACTCTTTTTGTATCTTTCTTTTACTAACCAAGGAGCAGCACCACAATGAAAAGAGGAAATTGGAAAATTAGAATCATCATAGGTTTAGTCATTGTTGCCTTTGCATTTGTGCAACGCTGCAACAACAAAGAAGAAAACCCTTATACGGGTCGTGTTCAAAATATTAATATGAATACCGATCAAGAAATTGCCATAGGCTTACAAAGTGCCCCTGAAGTAGCACAGCAATATGGTGGTTTATTCCCAGACCAAGGCAAGCAAGCTTTGGTAGATGCCATTGGCACTAAAATAGTACAAAATAGTATAGCTAAAGAAACTCCTTATAAATTTGAATTTCATTTACTGGCAGATGACCAGACCATTAATGCATTTGCATTACCTGGAGGGCAAGTTTTTATTACCCATGCTTTATTTTCCCAGCTCACAGAAGCGCAATTAGCCGGGGTTTTAGGCCATGAAATAGGACATGTTATTGGCAGGCATTCCGCGGAGCGCATAGCGGATAGTAGTTTTTGGCAAACCCTAACGATGGGTGCCTCGGTTGGAGCTGATATGGGCGGCGTGGTAAGTGGTATAGGACAAAACACCTTATTGACAAATGGCCGTGGTGATGAGCTGGAAAGTGATGAATTAGGTGTTTTATTTATGATTCAAGCGGGTTATAATCCGGAAGAAATGATCGCCGTAATGAAAATACTAAAAGCTGCCGCTGGCCCTAATAGGCAACCAGAGTTTCAAAGTACCCATCCTGACCCTGAAAATAGAATAGAAAAAATTAGAGAAGCCATTGCCAAATACAAGAAACAGCAATAAAAAATCGTTAAAAACCCATTATTCTCGTTCTTTTTCCATAAATTTGGAGCACCCCAAGCTTACATATTGACCATTAATACACTTATTGCTTTGAACTTTTATAATTCAAAAAATGAGACGATATGGAATGGCTACTACATTATAAAAACATTTACCTCAGTGCATTTGACGATTGCAAACCAGGTATAGCAGTTACAATTTTAAAAATATATTCTGTTTTTTGCTTCGCACTTATCTCTATTGCCGTTTATGCTTTTTTATACAGAGCATTTACAGGATTTAGATTTTAAGGCAACCCAGTTGCAAGAACACAATTACGGTATTTCAATATACTTATAAAATTCTATTGATTAATTTCAATGGATTTTTTTTTACCTCTTGAGAATACATTCCCTTTTTTGCCTTTGTGTAATTCCTTGCTAGTCGCGATAAAATTGCGATATGACCCTATGCAACAATCAATACCACTCAATTATTTGGGGCATATGTATTTTTAAAAATCATATTGTGCACTCCCTTTTTTTTGCGATATCGTTTTAGTAACAACTTCTCTTTGACAGAATCTGAAAAATCTAAAAAAAGAAGCTCTAAAGGCTCTAAAACTTAATAAATGATGGTATTTTTGAGCTGCAAACAATTTACACCATGAATAAGAAAGTTATTTTAATGATTTTAGATGGTTGGGGAAAATCTCCAGACCCTAAAGTCTCTGCCATAGAAAATGCAAACACACCATTTATAGACAGTTTATATACAAATTACGCCAATGCCAATTTACTAACCGACGGTATGAGTGTTGGACTTCCAGAAGGTCAAATGGGCAACAGTGAAGTAGGACATATGAATTTAGGTGCAGGCCGTATTGTGTACCAAGATTTGGCTAAAATAAACTTAGCTATCAAAGAAAATACTTTAAAGGATGAAAAAGTATTGCAAGACGCCTTTAAACACGCCAAAGACAACAACAAGCCTATTCATTTTTTAGGCTTACTAAGTAATGGAGGTGTACACTCGCACACTACGCATTTAAAAGGATTAATTACCGCAGCAGAAAATTACGGTATCGAGAAATCATATGTACACGCTTTTACTGATGGTAGAGATGTAGACCCTAAAAGTGGTAAAAATTACATAGCCGATTTAACCAACTTTTGTGCCGGTAAAAAAACGCAACTAGCTACTATTATAGGAAGGTACTATGCCATGGATCGCGACAAGCGATGGGAACGCGTAAAACTAGCCTACGATCTTCTAGTACACAATACAGGGAGTTTATCTAACAACCCCGTAGAAGCAATACAAAACAGCTATGACAATGATATTACTGATGAGTTTGTACAACCCATTGTTGTAACAGACAGCAACAATGCACCCATTGCTAAAATACAAGAGGATGATGTTGTTATATTCTTTAATTTTAGAACAGATAGAGGAAGAGAATTAACGCAAATGCTGAGTCAGGAAGTATTTCACGAATACAACACC
This sequence comes from Cellulophaga sp. F20128, assembly GCF_023015805.1. Classification (GTDB taxonomy): domain Bacteria; phylum Bacteroidota; class Bacteroidia; order Flavobacteriales; family Flavobacteriaceae; genus Cellulophaga. Next base: position 40,935 of record NZ_JALKBA010000023.1, on the reverse strand, counting down.
CACCCCCTATCGCTGTATTACGTAACTATGACCAATTATGATGAGTCGTACAAAAACGTGGCTGTTATTTACGACAAAGCCAATATTGAAGAAACTTTGGGAGAGGTACTTTCTAAGGCGGGAAGAAAACAAATACGTATTGCTGAAACAGAAAAATACCCACACGTAACTTTTTTCTTTAACGGCGGTCGAGAAGTTCCTTTTGATGGAGAAAAGCGCATATTATGTCCGTCTCCAAAAGTAGCGACCTATGACCTGCAACCAGAAATGAGTGCTTTTGAAATAAGGGATGCTATTATTCCAGAATTGGAAAAAGGGGAGGCCGATTTTGTTTGTTTAAATTTCGCCAATCCGGATATGGTGGGCCATACAGGTGATATGCAAGCAGCCATAAAAGCCTGTGAAACTGTAGATAGCTGTGCAGCATCTGTAATCACTACTGCCTTAGCTAATGGGTATACTACCCTGGTAATTGCAGATCACGGAAATTGTGAAACAATGGTAAATCCTGATGGAAGCCCCAACACCGCACACACTACAAATCCAGTTCCTTTAATTTTGGTAGACAAAGAACTGAAGCACATTAACGATGGTGTTTTGGGTGATATTGCACCAACCATATTAAAGTTAATTGGTATTGAACAACCAAAATTAATGACTCAAAACTCTTTAGTTTAAGATCTTCAATCTATAGATGATTGTACAAGATTGTTTTAACTTTGCAAACTATGGTAAAAATAAAAACCCTTGAAGAAATTGAAATTATGCGCGAAAGTGCGCTTATAGTTTCCAAAACCCTAGGCGAAATAGCCAAAGAAGTTAAACCTGGTGTTACCACTTTAAAGTTAGATAAAATTGCAGAGGAATTCATAAGAGACCAGGGTGGTATTCCAGGATTTCTAGGATTGTATGATTTTCCAAACACCCTTTGCATGAGTCCCAACGACCAGGTAGTTCACGGAATCCCAAACAACACTCCCTTGGTAGAAGGGGATATTATTTCTATTGATTGTGGGGTATTAAAAAATGGATATTACGGAGATCACGCCTATACTTTTGAGGTGGGAGAAGTACATCCTGACACCAAAAAATTACTAGACATCACCAAACAATCGCTTTATGTTGGTATCCGCCAATTTAAGGCAGGTAATAGGGTTGGCGACGTAGGTTTTGCCATTCAACAGTTTTGCGAAGCCGAAGGATATGGAGTGGTTCGTGAACTTGTAGGCCATGGTTTAGGCAAGCAAATGCATGAAGGTCCAGAAATGCCAAATTACGGAAAACGTGGTAGAGGTAAGAAATTTGTAGATGGTATGGTGGTTGCTATAGAGCCAATGATTAATCAAGGTACCAGAAAAATTGTACAACACAATGATGGGTGGACCATAACCACTGTAGACAACAAGCCTAGTGCACATTTTGAACACGATGTTGCTTTAGTAAATGGTAAGCCACAATTACTATCTACCTTTGACTATATTTATGAAGCATTAGGAATAACCAGCAATGAAGAAGATGAATTTAGAAAAATAAGCAACAGTTAATCGTTAGCCTTTTATCCCTTGAAAAAAACATTCAAAAACATCCTTAATCTGGTTCCCAGGCCTTGGCTAATTAAATTAAGTTATGTTATTCGGCCTGTTTTAGCACTTTATTTAAAAGGAAAGAAGTATACAGACCCTATAGACCAGAAAAGCTTTCGAAGTTTTTTACCCTATGGATATGAAAAGCAACGAGACAATGTATTATCTCCTTCAACACTTTCCTTAGAACGCCACAGATTACTATGGCTGTACCTACAGAACGAAACAGATTTTTTCGCTGCACCGCATAAGGTTTTGCATTTTGCACCAGAACAAGCGTTTTACAAACGTTTTCGGAAAATGAAGAATCTAGACTATACCACAACAGATTTAGAATCTCCCTTGGCAGATGTAAAAGCAGATATTTGCAAATTGCCTTTTAAGGACAACACCTATGATATTATTTTTTGCAATCACGTGCTAGAACACATCCCAGATGACACCAAAGCAATGCAAGAATTGTATCGAGTTTTAAAACCTGGTGGATGGGGAATTTTTCAAATTCCACAAGATCTCAATAGAGAAACTACTTTTGAAGACAACAGCATAACCGACAGAAAAGAGCGGGCGCGTATTTTTGGACAATACGACCATGTACGCATTTATGGCAGAGATTATTTTAATAAATTAAGAGCCATTGGTTTTGGTGTTGAAGAAGTAGATTACACCAATACCCTTTCCCAAGAAGCAGTTACCAAGTACTGTCTCGCCAAAGGTGAGCTTATTCCTATTGTAAAAAAATAAACCTATTGCAATATTAAGGATTTAAAACCTTGGGTCATAAAGTCTTTAGCCTCCCCGTTTTCATCCAAATAAACCATATACACTTCTAGTGTACTGTCTTTTTCTAAGATCTTTTTGGAAGCCTCCAAATCCATAGCCATAAAAGCAGTGGCATACCCATCTGCTTTGGCACAATTGTCTGTAATTACCGTTGTCGCCAACACCTTTGAATTTTTAGTAAAGCCAGTTAATGGGTTTAAGGTATGTACATATTTTTCACCAGTTACAGCGTCTATTCTAAAATGCCTGTAGTTCCCTGATGAAGCCATAGAAACGTCTTTTAAAGCTACAGCAGCCTTATACTCCGTTCTATCTTCAATTTGCGGATCATTAATGCCTACAACCCAACTCTTATCTTTGAGAACGTTTTTTCCTTTTGCGGTAATTTCACCCCCTACCTCAATTAAATAATTCTCTACTCCCTTAGCCTCCAACATTGCCGCTAAGCGATCAATACTATACCCTTTGGCAATAGCATTAAAATCGAAATTAATACTAGGACTCTGCTTCCGAACTGTTCCTTTATTGGTAAGTTCTACCTTATGAAACCCAACAAATTGTAACAAACTATCTACTCTAGTACTATCCAATTCTATTTTTTGACCAGGACCAAAACCCCATGCATTGACTAAAACACCAACCGTTGGGTCAAAATAACCACTTGTTTTTGCATGGATTTCTTTAGAGAGCAAAAATACATCAGTAAACATATGATCTATTTTTAAAGTAGAGTCTCCTTGGTTGATCTTGGAGATGTCTGAGTCTGGTATATAGGTAGATAAAGAATGATTGATTACTGCAAAAACAGAATCAATTTCCCGTTGATAATCTAACTTAGTGTTAGAAAAATAAATGATACTGTAAGAGGTACCAAGAGCTGGGCCGTTATTTCTATTTTCAATTATTTTAGAGGAGTTTCCTCTTTTACAACCAAAAAATAATGCAACAACCATTAAAAGTAAAACCCCTTTTATTTTAAATCTCAATAAGCCCTTCATAATCAACAATATATTCTTCATTTAAGTAAACTGGCAAATTACCATCAACTGCATTTGATAAGCCTACACCGGCATAGTAGGTCTTGGCATCCATTTTTTCAGCATGCTCCTTCATTTTTTTCATAAAAGCAACATCATAAACCTTAGGGTTGTTTGGGTATGCTATATCCCGGACCACAATAAAATGCAATTGCTTATCCTTTAGACATACAAATTGTGGGTTTTTCTTTGGCTGGCTATTAACCCCCATAAACTCAAATCCTTCTGCCTCTAACTGCTTACCAACAATATTCATTGCTAAATTATGTAGTTCTTGTGCCGATAAAGGTTTTCCCATACTACAAAATTAGAACAAAAAAAAGAGACTACCCCACTAAAAGGACAATCTCTTTCTAACTAAATTAAATTTTAAAAGTCAATACACTAAAGACTCTTTAAGTACTTCACTGCAGCATATGCATTGGCTGCTTTTGCGTACTTTAATGCTGTAACACCAATTTTTGAAGTAGCATCCACGTCGGCCCCATTCGCCACTAAAAGTTGTAACAAATCTACTTTGTTGTATCTAGCAGCGTACATTAATGGCGTCATTTCCAATGCTCCTGATTTTTGGTTGATATCTGACCCAAATTCTAAAAATTTTTGAGTCATTTCATAATTACCTTGAACCACAGCAACACTTAAGGGTGCTAAATTTTTAATGGTTGTTTTGGTAATTTTTAGATCTTTATCTTTACTAGAGTCAGATCCTGGGCCTGCACTAGCAGATACACTTGTTGCTAATAAACTAAATAAAATTCCGAATGCGATAATTGATTTTCTCATGATAATTGATTTTTGATGTGATGAATGATTTAACTTTTGATTTATATTAATAGAGACGACCGTAAATTAATTTTGTTTCACTTTTTATCCATATTAATATTTATTTAACATTTCAGTTATAAACTTGACAAATAAGTAACAGCTTCTGATGCCTTAGATATTTTGGCATATTCTAGTGCCGTAACGCCTACTTTAGAGGTAAGTTCTACTTCCGCACCATTGGCGATAAGCAATTTTAATAATTTTACATTGTTATACCGAGCAGCATACATTAAGGGAGTCATCCCCATTACTTTGGAGCCTTCATTGATATCTGACCCGTATGCTAAGAATTGCTCTGTTAATACGTAATTTCCTTTGGCAACTGCTAAATTTAAAGGTGTTAAATTCTTCGTTGTCTCTTTAACCACTTTTTTGTCGTTCATTGGGTCTGCAGTAGTTTTTGCACTTACTGATAAAACACTAAATAAAATTCCGAATGCAATACTAAATTTTTTCATAATTGTTGTTTTTAAATGATGATGAATTGATTATGGTGTAAATGTATTGCAGTTTGTTTGTTTCCAAAACTAGTTTATGACCAACGGTAGAATCTTACGAGTGAACGGTAGCTAACCTACTAATGGATTGAAAACAAAGGAGCGTCAAAAGGAGCAGTCCTATACAAGAAACAGCTAAAGTGCACGGGCAATTGCTACACCCTAAAAAATAGAAAAGCCGATACATTGCTGTATCGGCTTTTCTATTTTATTTCATTTGCGGGTTATCCACCAAAGTCATCAAAACGTATATGTTCATCTGGTATACCGTAATCCTCACCCATTTTCTGAACAGCTTTGTTCATTAATGGCGGGCCACAGAAATACAACTCAATATCCTCTGGAGACTCATGGTGACTTAAATAGTTATCGATAACACAATTGTGTATAAAACCTACAAAACCATCACCTGGAGCATCTACATTCTCCTTGACCTTCCAATTATCCTCTTCCATCGGCTCTGAAAGTGCCAAATAGAATTTAAAGTTAGGAAATTCTCTTTCTAACTCATAGAAATGCTCTAAGTAGAACAACTCTCTTTTAGAACGACCACCGTACCAATACGTTACTTTTCTACCTGTACGTAAAGTTTTAAATAAATGATACAAGTGAGAACGCATTGGCGCCATCCCTGCTCCACCACCAACATATAACATTTCAGATTCGGACTCATTGATAAAGAACTCGCCGTAAGGTCCTGAGATGACAACTTTATCCCCTGGTTTTTGTGCAAAAATATACGATGAGGCTATACCAGGATTTACATCCATCCACCCATTTTTAGCTCTATCCCAAGGTGGGGTTGCTATACGTACATTTAACATAATTTCTCGTCCTTCTGCTGGAAAAGAGGCCATAGAATAGGCTCTTTCTACAGTTTCGGTATTCTTCATTGCCAAAGGCCATAAACCAAATTTATCCCATTCTGCCTGAAACTTATCTGGTGTTTCATGTTCTTCAGGATGTGCAGTAATATCGATATCTGAATATTTAATTTCACATTCAGGAATTTCGATTTGAATATAACCACCTGCCTTATACCCCATATCTTCTGGGATTTCAACAACAAATTCTTTAATAAAAGAGGCAACATTGTAATTACGAACAACGGTAGCTTCCCATTTTTTTATACCAAATACTTCTTCAGGAATAGTAATATCCATATCCTGCTTCACTTTTACCTGACAAGCCAAACGAACACCGTGACTCAATTCTCTTCTAGAAAAATGTGGCGTTTCTGTTGGCAGCGCTTCCCCACCACCCGATAATACGTGACACTCACACTGTATGCAAGTACCACCACCACCACAGGCAGACGGTAAAAATATTTTTTGATTACCCAAAGTGGTCAATAATGAATTCCCAGAACCCACTTCTATCTTTTTCTCACCATTTATAGTTATGGTAACAGGACCAGATGGAGATAATTTTTCTTTGGTAAAAAGTAAAAGAGCAACTAGTAACAGTAATAATACCATAAAAGCTATTACTGTTATAACAATTGTACCTATTGTGCTTGTAGCTAAAATCATTCTTATTTATTTATAGCGTTGTTATAAGAAACTGAATTTTCATCAACCTCATTCTTAACTTTCTTTTCTTCAATTTGCTGTGCGGTGCCCGATTTTTCCTCTTGAGGAGCATCATCACCACCGGTTAGCATCCCTCCAAAACTCATAAAGCCGATGGCCATAAGTCCTGTAACAATAAATGTAATACCCAAGCCTCTTAAGGCAGGTGGCACATTAGAGTATCTTATTTTTTCACGAATGGCGGCAATAGCTAAAATTGCTAAGAACCAACCAATACCAGAACTAACCCCGTAATTAAACGCTAAACCTAAGGTTTGGATGTCTCTAGATTGCATAAACAACGATCCACCTAATATGGCGCAGTTTACAGCAATTAATGGTAAAAAAATACCTAATGAATTGTATAAGGAAGGCGAAAACTTTTCTACCACAATCTCTACCAATTGAACCATTGTTGCAATGGTAGCAATAAATAAAATAAAGGATAAAAAGCTTAAATTATAATCTGCATATTCTGGACCTAGCCAAGCTAACGCTCCATCTCTTAACACATACTGATCTAACAGCCAGTTTAAAGGCACTGTTACCGCCAGTACAAAAATTACAGCAGCTCCTAAACCTACAGCTGTTGTCACTTTTTTAGATACCGCCAAATAGGAACACATTCCTAAAAAGGTAGCAAATACCATATTGTCTATGAATATGGATTTAAAGAATAATTCTATATGTTCTAACATAACATTGTACTTTTTATATAACTAATTCTAGTTTTCTTCTATTAAGGCTTTATTTCTTGAACGTTGTATCCAAATGATGATTCCAACTACAATTAACGCCATTGGTGACAATAACATAAAACCATTGTTTTCATATCCAAATGCATACAAACCAGATTTAGCAATTGGATCGCCCAATACTTTATACCCTAATAAAGTTCCAGAACCTAAAAGTTCTCTAAAGAACCCAACAATAATCAATATTAAACCATAACCAAAAGAGTTTCCTATACCATCTAGGAATGACCTCCAAGGCCCGTTTGCCAAGGCAAAAGCCTCAAAACGCCCCATAATAATACAGTTGGTAATAATTAAACCAACAAATACAGACAAGGTCTTACTTAACTCATAAGCAAAGGCTTTTAATACCTGATCTACGATTATTACTAGAGAAGCTACGACAACCAATTGTACAATAATTCTAATTTTTGACGGAATGATATTCCGCATTAAAGAGATCACAACGTTCCCTATTCCCAGTACAAACATCACTGAAATCGCCATTACTATAGACGCTTTTAATTCTGCTGTAATTGCCAAGGCAGAACAAATTCCCAGTACCTGAATGGTAATTGGGTTGTTATCCGCTAATGGATCTAATATTAGATTTGCATCTTTTTTAGAAAGTAATCCCATTTCTTAATTTTTAGCTCTTATAGTTTCTAAATAATCTTTATAAAGCGCTATGCTTTGCTTTATCATCGCAGACACTCCGTCACCTGTAATAGTAGCACCAGCTAAAGCATCTACTTCATTGTCATCCTTAATTTCATTGATAGGGTCATTATTCCCTTTTGCTACTGCTATACCAACAAAACTATTTCCGCTTAAAATAGACTCACCAACAAAGTCGTCCATAAAATAACGCTGCTTAATATTTGCTCCTAGGCCTGGTGTTTCCCCTTTGTGATCAAAAAAGACACCTTGCACCTTTAAATCTTCACCTAAGGCAACAAAACCCCAAATTGCATCCCAAAGACCTTTCCCTCTCATAGGAATGATATACGATTTAACTCCGTCTCTTTCTCCAATAAATACAGGTAATTTTCGCTGCTCTCCACTTTTAGCAAGTGTTTCTTGTTTCTTTAAATCTATTAAATATGCCTGGTCATCCGTAGTGATCTTATCACCTTGTATTACCAATTGCTCTTTAATGTACTTTTTAAATTCGGCCTCAACCTTATCCGTAGGAATAAAATTTACGCTTCCTTCATCTTCATTTTCATCAACACCCATTGCGTACAAAATGTTCTGTTGTTTTTCAAATCTTTCGTTTTCTTTAATACGATCATTCAACGATGACGCTAAAAAAGCCAAGATAGACCCCACAACAACAACCATAATTGCTGCAAAAATGACGGTGTAACTATTTTTATCTGTATCAATTGCCATAATTATACTTTATATTAAGCTGTAGTCTTTTTTAATCTTTTCAAACGTTTTTTAACATTCCCTTGAATCACATAGTGATCTATTGTAGGCGCAAAAACATTCATTAATAATATGGCCAAGAAAACTCCTTCTGGATATGCCGGATTAAATACTCTAATTAAAACCGATATAAATCCGATAAAGAATCCGTAAATCCATTTGCCTTTATTGGTTTGTGAACCTGTAACTGGATCCGTAGCCATATATACAATACCGAAGGCCAAACCACCAACAAGCAAATGCTGCCAGAATTCAAAGCTCATTAAACCGTAGAATTTACTTCCTTCCGAAATCCATTCTGCACTAACTGCGCCATTAAAAATTAAGCCCATCACTAAGGCACCCACAACAGCACTTAACATAATACGCCAGCTTGCTATCTTGGTAAAGATTAAGAACAAGCCCCCTAAAAGTATTAAGAATGTTGAAGTCTCACCTACTGAACCCGGTATAAAACCAAAGAACATGTCCGAAACTGAATGCGACAAGTCACTATTCTGAGCCAAGTGTCCAAGAACAGTTTCACCAGAAATAGCATCTGCAGTCCCGGCTCTTTCTACCGCTCCATGCACCCAAACCTTATCTCCACTCATCCAAGTTGGATATGCAAAGAATAAAAAGGCTCTAATGGTTAATGCAGGATTTAAAATATTCATTCCTGTACCACCAAAAACTTCTTTTCCGATTACGACACCAAAAACAACAGCTACTGCCAACATCCATAAAGGGGTATCAACAGGAACAATTAATGGTACCAACATACCCGTTACCAGGTAGCCTTCTTCTACTTCATGTCCTTTAATCACTGCAAAAACAAACTCTACCGCTAGTCCAACCCCATAAGAGATAAGCACCAAAGGAAGTACAGTTGTAATTCCAACCCAGAAGTTATCCCAAGTAAGAAAATGTTCCATAAGGGAGAAATCTGCGGGAAAACCATTTATTGCAGAAAAGTGTTGGTAACCAGCATTGAACATTCCAAATAATAAAACTGGAACCAACGCCATGATAACCGTATTCATTGTACGCTTTAAATCATCTGCCGCCCTCACATGAGAACCAGAATGCGTAGTTTCATTTGGCAAGTACAAAAACGTATGGATTGCATTAAATGCAGGTGCCATTTTTTTGCCTTTATACTTTTCCTTTAAATTGTGTAATGTATTTTTAAGACCCATCTTTTATCCTATTTCTTTTTGTAATAAGTCCAACCCTTCTCTAATTATTTGCTGATGTGGTTGTTTGGATATGCATATAAACTCCGTTAATGAAAAATCTTCTGGGGCAACTTCATACAATCCAAGCTGTTCCATTTCATCCAAATCCTTTATCATACAAGCTTTTAACAACTGCATGGGATAAATATCCATTGGAAACACTTTTTCATAAGCACCAGTAACAACAAAAGCTCTATGCTCGCCATTAGTATTGGTATTTAAATCATATTTCTTCTTCGGGAACAACCATGAAAAGGTCATTGCTCTCGTTGATGATATTTTATTAAAAACAGGCTTGTTCCATCCAAATAACTCATAATCGTCCCCTTCAGGAATAACTGTTACTGTATTGTTATAATATCCCAAATACCCTTCTGGAGAAGTCTTAGACCCCGTTAACACATCGCCATTAACAACCCGGAAGTTTTCAATAGCAACACCACTTCCATATAAGAAAGTAGAAATTTCAGATCCTATAGTAGCTGTGTAATATTTAGGCGACTTAACAACAGAACCAGCCAACGCTATTGTTCTTTGTGCGTTAAACTTACCCGTTAACAACAACTCACCTATAATCACCAAGTCTTGGGCATTCACGGTCCAAACCATTTCCCCTTTATTAATAGGGTCAATTTTATTGATCTGCGTACCCACTAAGCCTGCAGGATGTGGCCCAGAAACTTTATGCTCTGTAACCCCAGACAAACCAGACAATGGTGAGTTGGCACTATTCACAGAAACATGCACTGTTCCAGAAGTCAAGGTTGCAAGTGCAGTTACTGCCGCTTGTAATTCCTTTTCTTTTCCTTGCAAAACATAATCGAGGTTTGCCGCCAATGGCGCTGTTGCATAACCAGAAACAAAAATAGCCTTTGGAGCAACTTTTGGATTGGCAACTACATCATAGGGTCTTTGTTTAATAAAAGCCCAACAACCTGATGTCAACAACTGCTCTTTTACATCAATTGCAGTCGCATTCGCTAAGTTTAGTGTTTTGTGTTCTACTACCTCATTGGATTTATTAGCGCGAATCTTTAGCGATAATATTTTTCTTCTTGCTCCTCTTTGTATTTCCACCAATTCACCAGCTACAGGAGAAACAAAAAACATTTCTTCTATATCCTTATTGTAAAACAACGGCTCTCCTGCTTTAACAGAAGCCCCTTCTTTTACTAACATTTTTGGCGTTACACCATGAAAATCGTCAAGATTTATTGCGTAAACATTACTTAAAACCGCTTTAGAGGTAGTTTGCTCTGCGGCACCGACTAGGTTGATATTTAAGCCTTTTTTTATTCGAATGTCTGTAGACATATTATTGTAGACCTTAGGTTAACAAAATTTCGTGCAAATTTAAAGTTTTAAGTGCATATTTCCTCGCCAAAACAACAGAAGATATTTTATTTATATTGATTCTAAATAAAGCTACTCCAAAATGACTCAAAATAATTTTAGGCACAACTTTTGCTTATATTTGCAGTTCAATATCACGCAATGAAACACTATTTTTTCCTACTTCTGTCTTTAGGGAGTTTTTTTTTAGCACAAGCACAAGAACTCGTAGAAAAAAACCCTCCGAGCAATATAAAATCCATACTTTTTAAAGGAACAACAGCAGATCAATTTCCCATCATAGAACTTGGCGCATATGCCTACCTAGAATTTGACGACCTCAACGCCTCTGAAGATGACTACTACTACAAGATTGTACATTGCGATTACACCTGGAAGCCATCCAATTTATTAAAATCGCAATACCTGAGCGGACTAGACAACCAAAGAATCACGGAATACAGCAACAGTTACAATACCTTACAAGCCTATTCTAACTACCGTTTAACTATCCCCAACAATAACCTAAGTCTTAAGATTAGTGGCAACTACATGTTGGAAGTTTACAACGATATAGACGAACTTCAATTTTCAAGACGGTTTTTAGTTTACAAAAATATGGTAACCGTTGGTGTCAGTACTAAAAGAACACGCGATTTTAATTTCTTAAACGAAAAGCAAGTCGTTCAAGTCACTATTAACGCTGGCAATTTTCAACTTATAAATCCAAAAAGAGCCGTAAAAATAGCCATACTTCAAAACTACTATTGGACGTCTGCCCTTTACAATATAAAGCCACAATACACCATAGGAAAAGAATTGATCTATAAATATGATACCGAAACTAGTTTTTTTGGCGGCAATGAATTTTTAAACTTTGACACCAAAGATCTTCGGGCCACAACCACAGCAATTGCCCGTGTACAACTAGAGGATATTTATCATCATTACCTACATACAGACCAGCACAGAAGCAAAGAACCTTACACCTATTTTCCTGATATTAATGGCGATTTTATTGTCGGTACGCAACAAGGAGATGACGCCTCTAGAGAAGCAGAGTATACCAGTATTCATTTTAAATTACCATATAAAGAAACCATTGCCCTAAACGATGTATATGTATTTGGAAAGTTCAACAATTACGCGCTTACAGAAGAGAACAAATTAACCTACAACGAGAACACCGGCTATATGGAAGGAGTACTAAAACTAAAACAAGGCTTCTACAACTACAAATACGCCATTAAAACTGAAGACAACCAAATTAATATCAACACCATAGGAGGAGATTTTCACTATACGGAAAACAACTATTTGGTGCTTGTATATTACAGAAATTTTGGAGATCAGTTTGATAGCCTTATTGGGTTAGGTAGTGGAAATTCTAGCAATATCACCAACTAATGCCACAACTTTGTCAGCTAAAGTTATTCGTTTGCCGAAAATACGTTAAAACATATAGCATCTTTCAAATTTAGAATTATATTTGTTTTTGTGGACAACACAAGGCGCACTGTTAATTGCGACCAATAAAAAAAGAATCTATAGTTTTTAAAAATTGAATACTATGACTACACAAGTTACCAAGGGCATTAAAGTATCCATAAGCACCAATTTTGAAGGAACTTTCTTTAAAAACTACAAAATGCATTATGCTTTTGGGTACACCATTACCATTGAAAACCAAAGTAAAGATTCTGTACAACTCACCTCTAGGCATTGGGAAATATACGACTCTTTAAATGATTTAGAGATTATGGACGGCGAAGGTGTTGTTGGGCAAAAACCCGTATTAAAACCGGGACAATCACACACCTACAATTCTGGCTGTTTGCTGACTTCTCCTATTGGGGCAATGCGAGGTCACTACAACATGATCAACTTTTCAACTTCAGAAAAATTTAGAGTAAACATCCCGAATTTTAAATTTAGTGCTCCTTTTGCCCTGAATTAAATTTCCGCTTTACAAATCCTATTTTTGTTTTAATAACGCGTTTCATTTTAGTACCTTTGCAACTGTTTTTAACCTAAAAAATAGTAAAAATGGGCAAAGGATTTTTTGAAGTTCCAACCGCTATCAACGAACCAATAAAAAGTTACGCTCCTGGCACGCCAGAACGCGAAGCTGTACTTAATCAATACAAAGCGTATTATAACGCAACAGTAGATGTACCTTTATATATAGGCAGCCAAGAAATTAGAACAGGCAACACCAAGCCAATGTCTCCTCCGCATGACCATCAACATATAGTGGGACACTATCATGTAGCAGAAAAAAAACACGTTACTAAAGCTATAGAAAACGCATTAGAAGCAAGAGAAGCTTGGGCTAACCTTGCCTGGGAACAACGCGCTGCGATATTTTTAAAAGCAGCAGAATTGGTTGCCGGGCCTTACCGAGCAAAAATAAATGCAGCAACGATGATTGCGCAATCTAAAACCATTCATCAAGCCGAAATTGACGCCGCCTGCGAATACATCGATTTTCTTCGTTTTAACGTAGAATATATGACGCAAATTTACGCAGAGCAGCCAGACTCTGCTGAAGGCATATGGAATCGTGTAGAATACCGCCCTTTGGAAGGGTTTGTATACGCTATTACACCATTTAACTTTACAGCTATCGCAGGGAATTTACCCGCAAGTGCTGCTATGATGGGTAATGTTGTTTTATGGAAACCAAGTGATAGTCAAGTATTTTCTGCTAAAGTATTGGTCGATATATTTAAGGAAGCAGGTGTTCCTGATGGCGTTATCAACGTAGTTTACGGAGATCCTGTTATGATTACAGAAACCGCCTTAGCGAGTCCTGATTTTGCAGGACTACACTATACTGGATCTACCTATGTATTTAAAGAATTATGGAAACAAATAGGGAACAACATACACACCTATAAAACTTACCCAAGAATTGTTGGCGAAACAGGAGGCAAGGATTTTATTTTAGCCCACAAAACGGCTAATCCTGCACAGGTTGCTACCGCCATAGTTCGCGGTTCTTTTGAGTTCCAAGGACAAAAATGTAGCGCAGCTTCTAGGGTTTATTTACCAAAATCTACCGCTAAGGAAACTTTGGAATTGGTGAAGAGAGATTTAGCTACCATAAACAAACCAGGATCTCCTGAAGACATGAGCAATTTTGTAACGGCAGTTATTCACGAGGCATCTTTTGACAAGCTAGCGAAATATATCGATGGCGCTAAAGAAGCTAAAGACGCAGAAATTTTTGCCGGTGGTAACTATGACAAATCCAAAGGCTACTTTATTGAGCCCACGGTTATTTTAACTACCAATCCTAAGTACACCACTATGGAGACTGAGCTTTTTGGCCCTGTTGTAACCATATATGTGTATGACGATAAGGACTGGAAAGAAACATTGAAGTTGGTAGACAGCACTTCTGAGTATGCTTTAACTGGAGCTGTTCTATCTGGAGATAGATACGCCATTGAAGAAGCTACCAAGGCTCTACAAAACTGCGCCGGTAACTTCTATATAAATGACAAGCCCACAGGAGCTGTTGTTGGTCAACAACCGTTTGGTGGCGCTAGAGCATCCGGAACTAATGATAAAGCTGGATCTGCACAAAACTTATTGCGTTGGGTTTCCCCAAGATTGATTAAAGAAACATTTGTTACACCAACAGATTATAGATACCCATTTTTAGGGTAAACTAGCGCGTAATTAGTACAAAAGCCAAAATCTTAGAAGTTTCTAAGATTTTGGCTTTTTTTATGTTTAAAATTTAATTTAAAAAGCAAAAAATTGCTTGTGACACAATTTTAATGTAAATTTAACGTTAACTAAATGTAAACATACGGTTTACTTAATGTAAATTTGTACTAAAATTGAAAGACTATGAAAGAGAGCATCGCAAAAAAAATCACCAAGAAAAGAACGCCATCTAGCTTAGATAGGCTTTATTCGTATATGAAGAATTACGCTAAAAATTGCAAGTACTCATTCCACAAAATGTTAAGTACTTAAACTACCCTTTGTGCTTTAAGGGCAAGTATACTATTTTCTTAGTCTCAAAAAATTCTTCCGTATAATAATCGGATAATTTATAAATTTCTGCTGTTTTATAATCGCTTAATTCTTCAGAGAGATCACCTCCTTTTAAATAGAGAATACCATTTCTCCTCTCGTGTATCGAATTCTTTTTAATACGGCCTTTTATCCATCGTACAAAAGTTGGCATTGCTGCTACTGCCCTACTCACTATAAAATCATATTGGGTGTCTAAATCCTCAACACGGCTATGTATTGCGGTAACGTTCGTCAATTGCAAACCATCTACAACTTCCTGAACTACTTTTACTTTTTTACCAATGGCATCAACGAGTGTAAACTGAGTTTCGGGAAAAAGAATCGCCAAGGGTATCCCTGGAAAACCACCACCTGTACCTACGTCTAAAACCGTTGAGCCAGGTAAAAATTGTTGAAATTTTGCGATAGCCAATGAATGTAAAACATGGCGCAAATAGATTTCTTCTATATCTTTACGAGACACAACATTTATCTTGGTGTTCCAATCTGCATACAGCGATTCTAGTGCCACAAAATGTTCTTTTTGCACATCCGTTAGATCGGGAAAATACTTTAAAATAATACCAGACTTCATAAATTTCATCAAATTTTTAGCAAAAGTAAGAAATTCCGTAATCATAAAATTTTCTTATTTTACGATATTAATCATATTATAAAAAGTACTTTTACATTATATTTGTCCTTTATTAAGTAAAACTTATACTTAAAACCCCTCTCGAAAACTACAACAACTGCTTTCGATGACTATAAAAACAAAACATTCACCCATAAAAATGGGTCATAAGAAATAAGAATTATGGAAAATAAATCAATTCGATTTTCACGGAAAGATTCAACTCAATTTTTTAAAACCCTAAACAAGCGAGTGAATAATTATTTTAAAGAAAATGAGATCAAAAAAACAGGTAACTGGAAGCTACATTTAAAAACTGTAGTAATGTTCACCCTATTTTTAGCGCCTTATTTTTTAATTTTAACTTTAGGCTTGCCAAATTGGGCAAACTTATTATTGACCATTACTATGGGCGTTGGTATGGCTGGCGTTGGTATGAACGTTATGCATGATGGCAACCATGGTTCTTACTCCAACAATAAATGGGTAAATAAAATAATGGGAGGTAGTATTTACATTTTGGCTGGTAATGTTTACAACTGGCAGGTACAACACAATGTTTTACACCATACGTATACCAACATACACGAACATGATGAAGACCTAGAAGCTGGAAGAATCTTACGTTTTTCTAAACATGCAGAATGGCACAAACACCATAAATTTCAGCATTTCTACTCGGTTTTCTTATATGGGTTGCTAACATTTAACTGGGCCATTACCACAGATTTTCAGCAAATGTATCGGTATATGAAACGTAAATTAGCCTATGGTAAATTACCGAGTAAAGCTACCAATTGGAGCACACTTGTAATTGCTAAATTAATATATATCACTATTTGGATTGTTATCCCATTGGTATTTTTAGACATTGCTTGGTGGAAAATATTACTTGGCTTCTTTATTATGCACTATGTGGCGGGTGTTATCTTAAGTGTTGTGTTTCAGTTAGCACATGTTGTAGATGAGGCAGAAACACCTCTTCCGGATGAAAGTGGCACTATGAAAAACACTTGGGCTATTCACCAGTTGTTTACGACCGTAAATTTTGGAACTAAAAACAAGATTGTAAATTGGTTTACTGGCGGATTAAATCACCAAGTAGAGCACCATATTTTTCCTAATATTAGCCATGTTCATTACACAAAAATCTCAAAAATTGTGAAACAAACGGCAAAAGAATTTAATTTGCCATACAATGAATATAAAACTACAAGAAAAGCTATAATTTCGCACTTCAAACATTTAAAAGAGCTAGGCAAAAACCCAGCTTTACAGTATCAGTAAAACTAATGAACTCATGAACAATCATTTATCCGATAGAATTACAAACATGTCTACATCGGCAACTTTAGCTATGGCTGCTAAAGCACGAGAATTACGCAATTCTGGTAAAGACATTATTGGTTTAAGTTTAGGTGAACCAGATTTTAACATCCCTGACTTTATAAAGGAGGCTGCTAAGCAAGCTATTGATGACAATTACAGCAGTTACTCTCCTGTTGATGGCTATGCAGACTTAAAACAAGCTGTTGCTAATAAATTTAAACGAGATAACAATCTTACCTACGGACTAAATCAAATTGTAGTTAGTACAGGTGCTAAACAGTCTTTAGCCAACATTGCCATGTGCATGATAAACAAAGGGGACGAAGTTATTTTACCTGCACCATATTGGGTAAGCTATAGTGATATTGTTAAACTTGCGGAAGGAACACCGGTAGAAGTACCCACAAGTATTGACACCGATTTTAAAATGACACCTCAGCAATTGGAAGCTGCTATTACGCCGAAAACCAAAATGATGTGGTTTAGCTCACCTTGCAATCCAAGTGGTTCTGTTTACAACAAAGAAGAATTAGAAGGCCTTGCCGAAGTTTTAAAAAAATATCCAAACATATACGTAGTTTCTGATGAGATTTACGAACATATAAATTTTAGAGGAGGACACGTAAGTATTGCCGGCATTGATGGAATGTACGACCGTACCATTACCGTAAATGGCGTTTCTAAGGCATTTGCTATGACGGGTTGGCGTATTGGTTACATTGGAGGTCCAGAATTCATCGCAAAGGCTTGTACTAAATTTCAAGGACAAAACACCAGTGGTGCTAATTCCATTGCACAACGTGCCACAATAGCAGCATTAGACGCCCCAGTGAGCAAGATTCAATTTATGATTGATGAGTTTCACAAAAGAAGGGATCTTGTTTTGGAACTTTTAAGCGAAATAGAAGGGTTTAACGTAAATGTTCCCGAAGGTGCTTTTTATGTTTTTCCAGACATATCTAGCTTTTTTGGCAAAACCATTAAAGGAACAACGATCAACAATGCCTCTGACTTTTCATTGTATTTATTAGAAAATGCAAATGTTGCAACCGTAACTGGGGAAGCCTTTGGAAATGCAAACTGTATTCGTATCTCCTATGCTGCATCAGAAAAAGAATTGCGCGAAGCTATGGCTAGAATTAAAGCGATTCTATAACCTACAAAATACAAATTACAAAAGGTCTTATTGCTAGTTGTAATAAGGCCTTTTTTATTGCAAGCAGTTTACTAAATAATTTCTATTTTTATGACTAAAACTATCAAAATAGAAACACACCTTACACCCCCGCAAAAAGAACCTATTCGACTTCAAGAGTATGGTGTAGGTATTTTTACAACCCTAACCACCAAATCGGCCTTAAAAAAAGCACTTAAGAAAAAGCATATTTTAGTGGATCTAAAAATAGCAAGCACAGCAACCTTTATTAGGGGTGGCGAAACCATATACTACAACAAACCCTTAGAAAAATCGATCAAAAAGAATTTTAAAATAGATTTAGAGGTTGTTTTTCAAGATGATTATTTAGCCATTATCAATAAACCTGCAGGCATCCTAGTAAGTGGCAATTCTTTTAAAACCATAGACAATGCCTTGGAATCCAATCTAACAAAAAGTAGCTTGCCTGATGCTACCAAACCAAGGCCTGTACATCGGTTAGATTTTCCCACCACAGGACTTTTGGTCATTGGAAAAACTACCGCCAGCATCCTACTACTAAACAAGCTTTTTGAAAACAAAGAAATTGCAAAAACCTATTTGGCGGTAACCCAAGGCGTTATGCCTACTGAAGGCAGTATCAATACTGAGGTAGACAACAAAGTTGCACTATCTCACTACAGCGTTCTCAATCGCATAGTATCTAAAAAATTTAAATTCCTTAACTTGGTAAAATTAACGCTAACCACCGGAAGAAAACATCAACTTCGAACTCATTTAGCAGGGATAGGCAATCCCATTTTAGGAGATGCGCAATACGGTATAGCAGGACAGATAGTAAAAGGAAAAGGACTTTACTTGCACGCCTATTCTTTAGAATTTACCCATCCATTTACCAATGAAAAAATAAAGGTCACAAAAGAGCTTTCAACAAAGTACACCAAACTATTTCCTTCCTTTTTACAAAACCAATAGGCACAACCTATGTTTTCTTTAAAAAAACTATGCCTTTTGCTTGGGGAACCTATAAAAAGTGGTGTTTGCTAAAATGCCTATCGCAAACCAATAGGTTAACAGAATTAGAATACCCGAATAATTAAAAGGACTTACAAATTTATCATAAGCCAAGAGAGCATCCGAAATTAAGAATAAGCTAACAGCTAAGGCTATAGCTCCAAAAATTGGCCTTCTATATTCTAAATACAAATTAATACCCTGCCAGCACATGAATAGGATACATACGATATACACCCCTACAACAGCAAATAAGTTGCCTAAACCAGGATAAATAAAATAGTAATATAGCCCACCAATACTTAATAATACAATGAATGGCATTGCAAACAAGCTTAGCCCGCTGATAGAAATAAAAGCATAAGAAAAAACAATATGGCCAATTAAAAAGGATGCCAGTCCAAAAATAAAGTAGGCATCATTTAACAAAAGTACATCGCCCAGCAAACAAAAAACCAAGGCCACAAGGATTGCATAAAAATAGGCTTTCGCCGGGCGATACCCATATACAATTACACTGCTAATAAGTAGCATTGTAGTGAACGGCTTAAGAATACCATATAGGGCTTCATGCTCTGCAAATTGAGCCCAAATAGCAGCAATAGCCGATACGAAAACCACACCATTTAACCAAGCTCTTCCCATTACTTCCTTTCTAACCATAACGCTTTGGAAATATGGTAAACTTTATGCATCCAATGAATTTTATCCCGGAACACTACTTAATATTGTTTATTTTAGTCCTATCCAAAAAAATACAATCGTGAAACTACTTCAAATCACCATAGCATTATTATTTTCTCTATCCCTGTATTGTCAAAAACCGGCCTACAAAATTTACAACGCTAAAGGAAAAAAAGTAACGTATAAAAAAATGCTAAAATCACTTACCAAGGACGATATTATCTTATTTGGCGAATTGCACAACAATCCAATTTCGCATTGGCTGCAATACGAAGTTACTGCAGACCTGAACCAAACAGAACAACTCGTTTTAGGAGCCGAGATGCTAGAAGCCGATAACCAAACGCAAGTAAATAATTACTTAGCAGGCATTATAGACGCAAAAGCATTAGATACCGTTGCTAGACTATGGCCAAATTACAAAACGGACTATGCGCCCTTGGTTGATTTTGCTAAAGAAAACGAACTAATTTTTACAGCTACAAATATTCCTCGGAGATACGCTAGCTTGGTCTACAAAAAAGGATTCAGCGCTCTTGACACGCTATCGAAGGCAGAAAAACAATGGATTGCTCCGCTACCGATTGCTTTTGATAGCGAGCTACCAACTTATAAAAACATCCTTAAGATGATGGGAGATCACGGCACTCCAGAACTTGTAATGGCACAAGCAATAAAAGATGCAACTATGGCTCACTTTATTCTTCAAAACCACCGGACTAATACTATTTTTATTCATTACAATGGTGCCTACCATTCCGATAATTACGAGGGTATTTTATGGTATTTAAGAAAAGAAAAATCGGACTTAAACTACACCACCATTACGACGGTCTTACAAGAGAATTTAAAAAAACTAGAAAAAGAAAATCTGAGTCGTGCCGACTTTATTATCAGTGTGGATAGTCACATGACCAATACATACTAAACATCGCAATTATGACAACAACAAACGAAGCACTGATACAAGAATTTTACACTTCATTTGCTAAGGGCGATGCCAAGGGTATGATAAATTGTTATCATCCGGATATTATTTTTACAGATCCCGCTTTTGGAACTTTAAAAGGCGAGAAAGCAAAAAGTATGTGGCAAATGTTATTAAGTAGAAACAAAGAAGGCTTACACATTTCATTTGGTGACGTAAAAGCTACAGAAAATACAGGAAGTGCTAGCTGGCAGGCCAAATACACTTACGGCCCTAAAAAAAGAAAGGTTGTAAACAATGTTACGGCAACTTTTGTATTCTTAGATGGTAAGATCGTAGAACATACAGATTCTTTTAATTTATGGAAGTGGTCTAAACAAGCTTTAGGACTCAGTGGTTTTTTTATAGGTTGGACTCCTTTTTTAAAAAAGAAAATTCAGGCAAATACCAATAAACTTTTGCATTCATTTATATCTTCTTCCAAAAATAAGGCGTAAGCAGAATAAGCACTGTAAAGAGTTCTAATCTACCTGCCAACATTAAGAAACCGCACCACCATTTTGCTAATTCGGGCAAACTATTAAAATTATTAAGCGGATTTAAAGTCCCAAAACCCGGCCCTACATTCCCCAAGGATGTTGCAGCACCACCTATGGCAGATATAAAATCTAACCCTAGAAAACTGAGAACCAATGCACCTAATATAAACAAGAGCATATAGAGTACCAAAAATGCGATAATATTATACACTATCTTTTCAGGTACCATTTTATTGTTATAACGCACCGGTATAATAGCATTAATATGCAAAGTTCTTTTAAACTCTAGCAAGCCATTTTTAATAATCAGTAAATGACGCATTACCTTAATACCACCAGCTGTAGAACCTGCACAGCCTCCTAAAAACATCAACCCAAAAAAGAATACGGTTAAAAAGGGTGTCCAGCTCGTAAAATCTGCTGTGACAAAACCGGTCGTAGTAATCACGGCAATTATCTGAAACAATGCATGCCTAAAGGAGCTTTCAGCTGCTCCCAATACCATTGGATGGTAGTCCGAAACCGGAACATCTGCTTTAAAGTATACTACCAAAGCAGCAATGATTGTAAAAAACACGATAAAGCCAGTATAGAACTTAAACTCTTCATCATGTAGCATTTTTTGAATTTTCCCCTTAAAGGCAAAATAACTTAACACAAAGTTGCTCCCTGCCAAAAACATGAACAAGATAACGATATACTGAATTAAAGGTTGATCATTCCAATAGGCTAAACTTGCATTTTTTGTTGAAAAACCACCTGTAGAAAGTGTTGCCAAAGAGTGATTTATGGCATCAAAAAACGACATTCCTGCGAGCTTCAGCAGCAGTGTTTCTGCTACAGTATACCCAAAATATATTAGCCAAAGTCTTTTGGCTGTATCTGTAATTCTCGGGTGTAATTTATCTGCACTAGGCCCTGGTGCTTCGGCTGAAAACAACTGCATACCTCCAATCCCTAATAACGGTAAAATAGCAATGGCTAAAACAATAATACCCATGCCCCCTATCCAGTGGGTTAGGCTTCGCCAGAAAAGAATACCCTCTGGCAAAATTTCTATATCGTCTAGAATTGAAGCTCCTGTAGTTGTATAGCCCGAAATGGTTTCAAAAAAGGCATTGGTCACATCGGGTATGGCTCCTGAAAAAATATAGGGTAGCACTCCTGAAATAGACATCACTATCCACCCAAAGGTGACAATTAAATACCCTTCTTTTCTTTTAACTTCTTTTTTATGACCTCTTGTAATTAGCATGGCCATACCTCCTGCTACCAAGGTTACAATGGCTGCCATAGCAATTTCTAAAGTTGCTCCATCATTATAAAAAGCACTAACTCCGGCAGAAATACCCATAAACGCACCATTGCACAACAACAACAGGCCCATGATATGAATAATGATTTTATAGTTCAATCCCATTTATAAGAAAAGTTTTTCGATTTTAGGAATGGCTTGTGGCAAGCAACATACCACCACTCTATCACCTTCTAAAATTTCAAAATCTCCTAGAGCAATTACTCCTTCCCCATCTCTAACAACGCCTCCTATAGTGGCTGATCTTGGAAAGTCTAGCTCTTTAATAATTTTTCCATTCACAGCAGAAGTAGACTTTACTACAAATTCTAAAATTTCTGCATTTAAATTATTCAAACGGGTTAAGGCAACAACCTCTCCACGTCTAATATGCTTAAAAATATTATTTGCTGCTAATAGCTTTTTATTGATTAAGGTATCAATCCCTATGGTATGCGAAAGCTGAAAATAGTCCATATTTTCTACCAAGGCAATGGTCTTCTTAATGTTTTTAGATTTTGCCACTAGACAAGACATAATATTGGTTTCCGAATTAGAAGTTACAGCAATAAATGCATCCATCGCTTCTAAATTCTCTTCTTCTAGCACCTCTACAATTCTTCCATCGGCATTAATAACTAGCGCATTTGGCAAATCATCTGCCAATTGCATAGCAACTTCCTTATCCTTCTCTATCAGTTTTACATTGAATTTCTTGGCGCATAAATCTCGTGCTGTTTTATAACCCAATTTACTGCCCCCATGAATCATGACATTTTTAATCTCTGTCTTATGTTTGCCCGTAAGTTTTAAAAGTTCATTTACCCCTTCCTTGGTTGTAATAAAATAAACTTGGTCTCCCTTCATAAACTCCGTATCTCCCCTAGGGATAATCGTATATTGGGTACCTTTGCGTTGAATTGCAATGGGCATAAAATGAAGTTCAGGAAAAATCCTTGCCGCTTCTTTTACCACTTTGCCGACAAAAGGAGCTGAGTTGGGCAAACAAACGCCAATCATAATTAAAGCACCCGACTCAAATTCGTAGGTATCATTAAAGGCAGATTGATTTAGCAATAACTGTATCTCCGTTGCCGCTAGCTCCTCTGGAGAGATCAATTCATCTACTCCCAATTTCGCAAAATTTAAATCCTCTTTATGGCGAATAAATTCTGTATTAGAAATACGCGCAATTGTACGCTTACAACCCAATTGTTTTGCTAAAATACATAGGGTAATATTGGTGGTTTCTGAAGAAGTAACTCCTATAACTAAGTCGGACTTTTCTACTTGCGCATCTTTTAAAACAGAGACAGAAGTTGCGTCTCCCTTTAGAACTCTAATATCTAAATGACTGTCGGCATATGCCAAACTTTCTTTATAGGTATCAATTAAGGTAATGTCTTGAGATTCAAAAGACAATAATTTTGCCAAATGAAATCCAACCTCCCCAGCACCTGCTATAATAATCTTCATGTATTCATTCTAAGTACAATCAAACCTACGAGATTAAAAAGAATGTTACGTAAAATTTGATAGGCAAAATTACTCAATTTAATACAATTCAAGATTATTTAGGCATAAAATATACTTTAAGCCTATTTACCCTACTCATAGCAGAACTTCTATGACACCCAAAGCACTGCCTGGCAAATTAATTGCCACCCAAAAACTCACTTTCTTTTCATTCCCTAACTCCTGAAAAATGTAACCATTATACTATCTTTGTAAAAAAAATAGTAATGGCTGAAAAAGTTACTCCATATAAAAATTCTGAATTAGGAAAGAAAGAACAGGTTACTCAAATGTTTGATACTATTTCTAAAAATTACGACGGACTTAACCGTGTAATTTCTTTTGGAATAGATGTAAAATGGCGTAAAAGAGTGGTTAATCTGATAAAAAAGGAACAACCAGAAAACATTTTAGACATTGCTACGGGCACGGGAGACCTCGCCATTAACCTGATAAAGACTGGGGCTAAAAAAATCACAGGTTTAGATATTTCACCGGGCATGCTCGAGGTTGGTAAACAAAAAATTATAGAGAAAAAGTTAACCAACACCATAGATCTCGTTATTGGAGACAGTGAAAATTTACCTTTTTCAGACAACTCTTTTGATGCCATTACCGTTGCCTTTGGTGTGCGTAATTTTGAAAACTTAGACAAAGGCCTACTGGAAATATATCGTGTATTAAAGCCAAAAGGTATTTTTGTAGTTCTAGAAACATCCGTACCTACTAAAACACCTTTCAAACAGGGGTATAAATTTTATACAAAATACATCCTTCCTACCATAGGAAAAATCTTTTCAAAAGACCGTACGGCCTATTCTTATTTATGTGAATCTGCTTCTATTTTTCCTTATGGTAAAGACTTCAACAATATTTTACAAAAAAATGGGTTTATTACAGTAGAGAATAAGCCACAAACATTTGGGGTCGCCTCCATTTATGTCGCATCAAAATAAAATATGAAGCATTTAATGAAAAAAAAACTACGTCTTTTTTCTTGCCTTGTCTTTTTAGGCTCACTATTAAACGCCCAGTTTAATGAAAGGCCCATTATGAATTTAGAAAATGAAGACCTACACCTCTTAAATTGGGGGTACTTTTTAGGGTTTAATCAGTACGACTTTAAATTTGAATACAAGGATGATTTAGGGGATCTGCTTGTAGATAAATCGCTTGGCTTCAATGTGGGATTAATAGGAGAATTACGATTAAATAAGTTTTTAGATTTACGCTTTGAGCCGGGCTTACATTACACGAGTAGAACCGTGGGCTTTAGAGGATTCGACAATGAAAACGACGCCATCAGGGAGGTGAAATCTACCTACATTAATTTTCCATTGTTATTAAAAGTAAGCACCAAGAGAATAGGCAACTGGAAGCCTTTTATCGTAGGCGGCGCCTCTACTTCCTTAAACCTGGGCAGTAATGAAGATAGTGTAGAAGACAATAGTGGTGCTACTTTTAGAATGAAGAAGCAGACGTATTATTATGAAATGGGTTTTGGAATTGATTTTTACTTAGAATACTTTAAGTTTTCACCCTCTATTAGAGGTGTTTTTGCGATAAATAATGAGTTGGTACCCGACAATGATCCAAATAGTCCTTGGACAGGTAATATTAACACGATGAAAACAAGGGGGATATTTATCAATTTTACTTTTGAGTAGACACTTTTAGACCTCGTCTAATTTCATTCAATAAAATAGCTGTGGCTGTTGCTACGTTTAAACTCTCGGCAGTTTGTTTTCCAAACTGAGGAATGCTTACTTTTTTAGTGACTAAATTTTCAACTTCACGAGACACTCCATTAGCCTCGTTTCCTAAAACTAAAACACCTTTTTCAGTAGATAAATCTTGTTGATAAATACTTACACCATCCATAAAAGCACCATAAATTGGCATGGCTGCTGCTTTTATAAATTTAGGCAAATTGGTATAGATAATATTCACCCTAGCAATAGAACCCATGGTTGCTTGTATGGTTTTAGGGTTATAGCAATCTACAGTTTGTTCAGAACACACTAGATTTGGTATCCCAAACCAATCGCACATGCGAATGATAGTTCCTAAATTTCCGGGATCGCGAACATCATCCAAGGCAACTACCCAATCATTATTCATGGTATCCAGCGTTGTCTTAGGCTGATAAAAAACTGCCAAAATATTATTTGGTGTTTTTAAGGCACTCATTTTCTTTAAATCAGTTTCAGATATTAATTCCCCCGAAAAATTGACCCCAGACAGGAGTTTATCATCCGTTACATATATTCCATAAACCTTTACATTAGCATTTACCAGCTCTTGAACCACCTTAAAACCTTCTACAACGAACAGTTTATGCTCAGTTCGGTACTTTTTTTGCTGTAAACTTTTTATAAATTTTATTTGGCTTTTACCAACCATACAAATAATGTATTTTTGAACTCTATGAATATGTGCTTCCTAAACACGAAAAACATTGCAAAAATAAGCTTAATATTGCTAGTTATAGCAATTACATCTTGTAATGCCCTAAAAAGAGTGGACAATGATGAGCTCTTGCTCACCAAAAACGTAGTAACTACAGACGGCAAAAAAGTTAAAAATGAAGATGTTTACAGTCTTATTTCTCAAAAACCAAACAGCACCCTCTTAGGATACCCATTGCGCTTAAACTTGTATAATTTAGCCAAAGAAAATCCAGATTCATCCTACCAAGCTTGGCTGCATAAAAAACCTAAAAGAATAGCGAAGCTAACGAAGCTACTATCTAAAAAACAAGTAGATCAATTAGGAGAATCCTTTATGGTAAAAGGAGCTAGCACCTGGCTTAAAAACATTGGAGAGTCGCCAGCGATTATAGACACATCACTAGCGAGAAAATCTACCAATTTACTGAAAGCCTATTACAATAGCCAAGGGTATTTTAATTCCAAATCACAATATACCATAGATTCTACCAACAGCAAACAACGGGCTCAAATAAAATACAATATAGAACTAGGTGAACCTTATATGATAGACAGTTTATCCACAAACATCAGTTCTAAAACATTAGACTCTATTTACGAATTAAACAAACACAAATCTTTACTAAATACCAACGATCAATACAATTGGTCTAATTTCAGCAATGAAAGACAACGATTAATTGCATTATTCCGTAATACTGGAATTTATAATTTTCAAGAAAGCTCCATTAATTTTGACATTGATAGTATTTCTAATCCTTCATCAAAGGATATGAGAATTAAGCTACAAATAAAAAACCTTAAAAAAAGAGGTGAAAATATAATTACAGAATACAAGGTTTACAAGTTTGATACCATTCGCATTTATACCGACTATTTTTTTGGCGACAATCCTTCCGAAATGAATAGTATGGAATACGAGAATTACATCATATACTATAAAGACAAGTTAAAATACAAGCCCAGAGCCCTCACAAACGCAATTTTCTTAAAAAAAGACAGTATCTACCGAGAGATAAACAAGTCTAGGACCTATAGGCAAATAAGCAATTTAAATACATTTAAATATCCTAACATCACCTTTGATAGTATTGGCCATACCCTACATACAAAAATTTATTTATCTCCATTAAAAAAATACCAGCTCAGAATAGATCCAGAATTAACACATTCTAATATTCAGAGGATAGGCACTGCCTTTAGCACATCCTTAACTACTAAAAATGTTTTTGGCGGCGCAGAAACCCTTAGTTTATCTGCAAGAGGCTCCTTAGGTTTATTAAGTGACGCCTCAATTTCTAATGAAAATTTTGTTTCAGAAGTTGGTGCCGACATCAATTTAACGGTCCCTAGAATTTGGATGCCTTTTAATACTAAAAAAATTATTCCGCCCTACATGCTCCCTCAAACACGGATGATAATAGGGACGAATTTTCAAAAAAACATTGGACTCGACAAACAAAATTTTAATACAATACTGGGATACAATTGGTCTGCAACCCAATCCAAAAAAAATGCTTTAGAGCTTATTAACATTCAATTTATTAGAAATATAAACCCAGGTAGGTTCTTTAATGTTTACCAAAGCACTTATAAAAGACTAGACGATATTGCAGATAATTATCAAGATGACCCCACCTTAAGTGAATACTTTAACGCACCAGATGATACTACAGACCCCAAATTAATAATACCGACAGGTACAAGCGGTTTTATAGAACAAATATTAAATCAAGGATTGGCACCAAGTACATCTGATGATTATATAGAAGTGAGAAGCATTGACGAGCGCCAAAAAAGATTGACAGAAAACAACTTAATATTTGCCACTAACTATTCTTATACGAAGGATAGCAGAACCGGACTAAATGACAATAGCTTTCATCAGTTTAAAATAAAGTTAGAAAGTGCCGGCAACCTACTATCTGCTTTCTCTAATGTTATTACCTTCAATGAAAATGAAGACGGAAATCTTTTGGTTTTTGGCGTTCCCTTTTCTCAATATATAAAAACAGATTTTGATTATATAAAACATTGGAGTTTTCCATCACAGAATGTCGTCGCATTTAGAGGCTTTTTCGGGATTGCAGTCCCCTATGGAAATTCAAACAGCATCCCTTTTACCAAAAGTTACTTTGCCGGAGGCTCTAATGACAATAGAGCATGGAATGCTTATGATTTAGGTCCTGGCAGCACAAAATCCTTAAATGATTTTAATGAGGCGAATCTAAAAATAGCCGTAAACCTTGAATTTAGATTTCCAATCGCTGGTAGTATAAAAGGAGCCTTTTTTGCAGATGCAGGAAATATCTGGAATGTCTACGACAATGAAGAAAACGAAGATGCCATTTTCACTGGCTTAAGCTCTCTTAAGGATATTGCACTAGGTACTGGTTTTGGAATTCGGTATGATTTTGACTACTTTGTATTGCGTTTAGATACAGGTTTTAAAACATACAACCCAGAGCTAGAAGTTTCTAAAAGATGGTTTAGAGATTACAACTTTAATAATGCTACAATTAACATTGGCGTAAATTATCCTTTTTAGACCTAATAATTTTATTACTTTTGTCTCGTTAATCTAAATTTTATACCAACATAATAATATGAGTCACAATATTAAACCAGGAGTTGCAACAGGCGACCAAGTACAGGAAATTTTCAACTATGCCAAAGAGAAAGGTTTTGCCTTACCTGCTGTAAATGTAATTGGTTCAGATACCATTAATGGTGTTTTAGAAACAGCAGCAAGTTTAAATGCGCCTGTAATTATTCAATTTTCAAATGGTGGCGCTCAATTTAATGCAGGTAAAGGATTATCTAATGAGGGGCAAAAAGCCGCAATCGCTGGTGCAATCGCTGGCGCAAAACACGTTCACGAATTAGCAGAAGCCTATGGTGCTACTGTAATACTACATACAGACCATTGTGCTAAAAAATTATTGCCATGGATCGATGGTTTGTTAGATGCAAGTGAAAAGCATTTTGCAGCTACTGGGAAATCTTTATTTAGTTCACACATGATAGATCTTTCTGAAGAGCCTATTGAAGAAAATATTGAAATCTGTAAGACCTATTTAAGCAGAATGAGCAAAATGGGGATGACCCTAGAAATTGAACTTGGTATCACAGGTGGTGAGGAAGATGGCGTTGATAATACGGATGTAGACGATTCTAAGTTATACACCCAACCAGAAGAAGTTGCTTATGCCTATGAAGAACTTTCTAAAGTTAGCCCTAAGTTTACCATCGCTGCAGCCTTTGGTAATGTACATGGTGTATACAAACCTGGAAATGTAAAACTAACTCCAAAGATTTTATTAAATTCACAAGAATATATTTCTAAAAAATACAATGTAGAGCACAATCATATCGATTTTGTATTCCATGGTGGATCAGGATCTACAGTTGAAGAAATTCGTGAAGGAATTAGTTACGGTGTTATTAAAATGAATATCGATACGGATTTACAGTATGCATTTTTAGCAGGGGTACGTGATTATGTTCAGGATAACAAAGCATACTTACAATCTCAAATAGGGAACCCAGATGGTGGAGACGTACCCAACAAAAAGTTTTATGATCCTAGAGTTTGGCTTCGTGAAGGAGAAAAAACGTTTATAGATCGTTTAAAGAAAGCTTTTGAGGATTTAAATAATGTGAATACATTATAACCTTGAAGTCTCCAATTAACTTAATATCATTTTATGTCAGCTTGGTTTAAAAGAACAGAAAAAGGAATACAAACAGCTACAGAAGAGAAAAAAGACACGCCCAAAGGGCTGTGGTATAAGTCTCCAACAGGTAAAATTGTTGAATCTGAAGTTTTGGCCAAAAATTTCTATGTTAGTCCAGAAGATGACTACCACGTAAGAATTGGAAGCAAAGAATATTTTGAGATACTTTTTGATGGCAATAAATTTAAAGAATTGGATATTAAATTATCATCCAAGGATCCTTTAAAATTTGAAGACACCAAAAAATACGTTGATCGCTTAAAAGCCGCTGAGAAAAAAACAGGATTACATGACGCAGTAAGGACTGCCATTGGAAAATCATATGGTAATGATGTTGTAATTGCATGTATGGATTTTTCTTTCATTGGTGGTTCTATGGGGAGTGTTGTAGGTGAGAAAATTGCCAGAGCCATAGATTATGCCATAAAAAAGAAGGTTCCTTTTGTAATGATTTCTAAATCGGGTGGTGCCCGCATGATGGAAGCTGCCTTGTCTTTAATGCAATTGGCCAAAACATCTGTAAAACTAGCACAATTGGCTGAGGCCGGTTTGCCGTATATTTCATTATGTACAGACCCAACAACTGGTGGTACCACGGCATCCTATGCCATGCTAGGTGATATCAATATTGCAGAACCAGGAGCTTTAATCGGTTTTGCAGGTCCTAGGATTGTAAAAGACACCACAGGGAAAGATTTACCAGAAGGTTTTCAATCATCAGAATTTTTAAAAGAACACGGATTTTTAGACTTTATTACGCATCGAAGAGATTTAAAAAAGAAAATTAATCTATATATCGACTTAATTCAGAACAAAGCTGTTAGGTCGGAATAAAAATAATCGTATATTTGCGCCCTGATTGAAAATCAATCACGTACATAAAAATCATTAAACTAATATTGGAATGTATTTAACAAAGGAAGTAAAAGCCGAAATCTTTAAGAAACACGGCAAAAATGAAAAAGATTCTGGAACTGCAGAAGGGCAAATTGCTTTATTCACACACAGAATTAACCACCTAACTGGTCACTTAAAAAATAATCACAAAGATTATAACACAGAGCGATCTCTAGTTAAATTGGTAGGTAAAAGAAGAAGTCTTTTAGATTATTTAATTAAAAAAGACATTGTACGTTACCGTGCTATTATTAAAGAATTAGGTATTAGAAAATAATACAATCGGGGGAAAGCTTGCTTTCCCCTTTTTTATACGAGTTGGCTTACGCAAGTATCCAACAAAAATGCAAAGACCTTAGATCAGAATAAGGCAAACTAAAAGCTTACTTATAGTTTTTCATTGGTCAACACAACAACACAACAGCTCGTCTCACAAAGACGTAAGACCATTGTTTAACAAGTCTGGTTAAATATAATTCAGGCTTAAAATCAAATTTATGATTCCAAAAGTATTTAAAGAGGTCATAGACCTTGGGGACGGTAGAGAAATCTCTATTGAAACTGGAAAATTGGCAAAACAGGCACATGGCTCTGTTGTTGTTAAATCTGGAAAATGTATGTTATTATGTACAGTAGTTTCCAATTACAAACAAAGTGATGTAGATTTTTTACCATTAACGGTAGATTACCGTGAAAAATTTGCAGCAGCTGGGCGTTATCCAGGTGGTTTCTTCAAAAGAGAAGCAAGACCTAGTGACGGAGAAGTTTTAACCATGCGTTTAGTAGACCGTGTGTTACGTCCTTTATTCCCAAAAGATTACCATGCAGAAACACAGGTGATGATTCAATTAATGTCTCATGATGATGATGTTATGCCTGAAGCTATGGCTGGTTTAGCCGCTTCTGCTGCTATTCAATTATCAGATTTCCCTTTTGAATGTGCTATCTCTGAAGCTAGAGTTGGTCGTGTTAATGGTGAATTTGTAATTAACCCAACAAGAGCACAATTAGAAGAATCTGATTTAGAGATGATGATTGGCGCTTCTGCCGATTCTGTTATGATGGTTGAGGGTGAGATGGATGAAATTTCTGAAGAGGAAATGGCCGATGCTATCAAATTTGCACACGAAGCTATTAAAGTTCAAATTGCTGCGCAATTGCGTTTGGCAGAGGCTTTTGGCAAAAAAGAAGTTCGTGAATACGCAACTGCAGAGGTAAACGAAGATTTACAAAAAAGAGTACATGATTTAGCTTACGATAAGTGTTACGCAATTGCAAAGAAGGGAACTTCTAAAGCAGAACGTACTGCTGCATTTGCTGAAGTAAAAGAAGAAGTAAAAGCCTCTTTTACAGAAGAAGAGATGGAAGAATTTGGTCATCTTGTTGGCGGATACTACAGTAAAGCTGAAAAAGAAGCCGTTCGTGAATTAACTTTAAGTGAAGGTTTACGTTTAGACGGTCGTAAGACGGATGAAATTAGACCAATTTGGTGTGAGATTGATTATTTACCATCTACACATGGTTCTGCTATTTTTACACGTGGAGAAACTCAAGCTTTGGCTACAGTTACTTTAGGTACATCTAGAGATGCTAACAAAATAGACATGCCGTCTCACGAAGGTGAAGAAAATTTCTATTTACACTATAACTTCCCTCCTTTTTGTACAGGTGAAGCTAGACCATTAAGAGGAACTTCAAGAAGAGAAGTTGGTCATGGTAACTTAGCACAACGTGGTTTAAAAGGAATGATTCCTGACAATTGTCCGTATACAGTACGTGTAGTATCTGAAGTATTAGAATCTAACGGTTCTTCTTCTATGGCTACTGTTTGTGCAGGTACAATGGCATTAATGGATGCTGGTGTTAAAATGAAACGTCCAGTTTCTGGTATTGCAATGGGATTAATTTCTGATGGTGATCGTTATGCTGTATTGTCTGATATTTTAGGTGATGAAGATCACTTAGGAGATATGGATTTTAAAGTAACCGGTACTTCTGAAGGAATTACAGCTTGCCAAATGGATATTAAAATCAAAGGATTATCTTACGAGATTTTAGTAAATGCCTTGAAACAAGCTCGTGATGGTCGTTTGCATATTTTAGGTAAAATAACGGATACTATTGCTGCACCAGCTGAAGATGTTAAATCGCATGCTCCAAAAATGGTAACCAGACGTATTCCTAACGAATTCATTGGTGCTTTAATTGGTCCTGGTGGAAAAGTAATACAAGAAATGCAAAAAGAAACTGGAACTACTATCGTTATTAACGAAGATCCAGTTACTGAAGAAGGTATTGTTGAAATTCTTGGTACTGCACAAGATGGTATTGATGCTGTTTTAGCAAAAATAGATGCTATACTGTTTAAACCAGAAAAAGGAAGCGTATACGAAGTTAAGGTAATTAAAATGTTAGATTTTGGCGCTGTCGTAGAATATATGGATGCTCCAGGAAATGAAGTTTTATTACACGTGTCTGAGTTGGCTTGGGAACGTACAGAAAATGTTACCGATGTTGTAAATATGGGTGATGTTTTTGATGTAAAATACTTTGGTCAAGATCCAAGAACACGTAAAGAAAAAGTTTCTAGAAAAGCTTTATTACCAAAACCAGAAGGTTATGTAGAAAGAGCTCCAAGAGAAAACAATGATCGTGGTGGACGCGACAATAGAGGTAGAGATAATCGTGGACGTGACAATCGTCGTGATGATCGCAAACCTAGAGAAGATAAAAAAGAAGATTAATTCTTAATTTCTTTTCAAGATTAAAAAAGCCCAACAATTCAATTTGTTGGGCTTTTTTGTTCAAAACAGTGCTTTTTTATTTAAAAACCGCACTTCCCCCGACAATATGTCACCTAAACATACACTTTTATACCTCGTCAATTTAAAATATACTAAGTTATACGCGCCTTCATTATCAACATCACAATCTAAGCGCATACCACTAACAATTTAATGATTCCCCGAAATTAGATCTGAAAATCAGGACTTTCGCATAGTCCTTGTGCCCTTTACTGTATATAAAACAATATATACACAACATGAAAGTATTAGTAATTGGTGCAGGTAATATGGGATTAACATACGCAGAAGGTATGGCCAAATCTCCGCTTCTAAGCAAACACAAACTTAGGATCTACGACACCGATCCCAAAAAAATTGAAACCCTTAGAAAAAATGATGTATTTAAAGTTTTTGACAACCTAGAAGATTGTTTGCCAGAATCTGACGTCGTATTTATTGCCGTTAAACCTTTTCATAGTGACGATTTGTTTACACAAATGAAACCTATGCTCAATACCCAGCAGGTATTTGTATCCTTAATGGCTGGCGTAACCATACAATCTATTCAAGAAAGATTACATACTAAAAAAGTAATACGTTCCATGCCTAATTTACCGGCACAGGTTGGCAAAGGAGTAACATCATACACAGAATCAAAAGAAGTATCAACCATAGAACTTATAATGGTTCGCAATTTATTAGATACAACAGGGACATCAATCCATGTTAGTACTGAAAATTTCATTGATGCTTCAACAGGTATCTCGGGCAGTGGCCCTGCCTACGTATTTTATTTTATGCAGTCCATGTTAGAAGCAGCCTTACAAATGGGTTTTTCAGATTACGACTCTAAAGTACTGGTAAGTAACACCTTTGAAGGTGCTATAGAATTATTTAATCAGAACGATATCTCTCCGGAGAAATGGATAGACCGCGTAGCATCTAAAGGTGGTACTACCCAAGCGGCAATAGACTCTATGGAAGACAACAATGTAAAACAGCTCATCCAAGACGCGGCCTACGCAGCGTTTAATAGAGCGATAGAAATGGGCAAAGAAAAATAATAAAAATGGATATTAAAAGAGTAGTTGTAAAAGTGGGTACCAATGTACTTACAAACAAAGACAATAGAATTCTAGGCCCAGTGTTAAAAGAATTGGTACGTCAAATTTCAGTATTGTATGAAAGAGATATCATGGTTGTTTTAGTGTCCTCCGGATCTGCAATTGCAGGAAAGGAAATATTAGGAGAAACCAACATCAAAGATACATCTACCAGAAGACAAGTATACTCGTCTGTTGGTCAACCTAGGCTAATGCGCCATTACTATAGTTTATTTAGTGATTATGGTATGCGATGTGCTCAAGTATTGGCAACAAAAAGAGACTTTGACTTAGGAGTACATAGAGACACTATGATTAATTGCTATGAAGGTCTATTATCTGAAGGCATTATACCTATTGCCAATGAAGATGATGCTGTTTCTGTAACTATGTCCATGTTCTCAGACAATGATGAACTTGCCAGTTTGGTGGCAGAATTAATAAATGCAGATCGGCTTATTATTTTATCTGATACCGACGGACTCTATACAGGGGATCCTGATGATAAAAATTCCAAGCAAATTAGCCAAGTGACAGGAGATCAAAATGTGGAACAATACATACAAGTTAACACTAAAAAAGAAGGAGAAGGCCGAGGGGGGATGGCTTCTAAACTTAAAATAGCAAAAAGCACTGCTAAAAAGGAAATTCCTACCCATATAGCCAATGGTAAGAAACAAAATGTAATTGTAGATATCATTGACAACAAAAAAATAGGAACAAAATTTATTCATTAAAATTAAAAAAACATGAAATTATTAACTTCCAAATTAAAAAATAAAGTACTCGACTCAATGCTGAAAATTATTGAGGAACACAGAGTCGAAATTTTAGAAGAAAATAAAAAAGATATTGCAGCTTTTACCAAAGATGATCAGGCCTTATTAGATCGCCTTATTGTAAATAACAATAAGATAGACGGTATGCTACAAGCCATTACTGAGGTAAAAGATCAAGAAGACCCCGTAGGAAGGGAAATATCTAATATTACCCTAGAAAGCGGGTTGGTAGTTACCAATAAAACAGCTCCCTTTGGCACCATACTTATCATCTATGAGTCCAGACCCGATGTCACCATTGAAGCTGCAGTTTTGGCCTTTAAAGCAAATAATAAAATTTTACTAAAAGGGGGAAAAGAGGCGTTACACACAAATATTATCTTAGAAAAATGTTGGCACCAGGCCTTGGAAGAGAACAATGTTGCTAAAGATTGGATTAAGCTATTGCATTTACAACGGGAAGAAACACAAGAGTTCTTAAAACATCCACCTGAAAAATTAGATTTAATAGTACCTAGAGGGGGGGAGCGATTAATACAGTTTGTAAAAGAAAATGCCAGTTGCGCTGTTCTAGTAAGCGGTCGTGGCAACAATTTCTTATATGTTGCAGAAGATGCCGATTGGGAAAAAGCTATAGCGATAATTATCAATGCAAAAACTGATAAAATATCTGGCTGTAATGCGCTCGACAAAGTTTTAGTAAATAAGCACATACCTGATTACGAGGCTAAAATAAAAGAATTACAACTTGTTTTACAACAATTAAAGGTTACTGTAATTACAGACGAGCCTATTTCTAAATTCCTTCTAAACACAGAAACCATAACAGACAACAACATTTGGAAGGAAGAATTTTTAGCATTAAAAATACTTATTGGCGAAGTGGATGATCTAGATAGTGCAATACAAAAAATAAACACCCATTCTGGAGGACATTCTGCTGTTATTGTAACACAAGACCCCACAAAAGCAACAACTTTTATGGAACAAATAGACAGCGCTGCCGTATACCATAACGCCTCTACAAGGTTTACAGATGGCGGACAGATGGGAGTTGGTGCAGAGCTAGCTATTAGTACAGATAAGCTTCACCACCGAGGCCCCCTAGGTTTAAAGCAATTGGTAACCAATAAATATTATGTTTATGGCGACGGTCATATCAGAAAATAAAAAACTTAGGTATAGTACCGTACCTATGGCTACTCCTTCCTAGTATAGGGTGATAAAAAATAAATTTGTGACCTAATAAAGGTAAAATGTAAAATTAAATGCACTACAATGTAACATTTATCGTTTTTCTACGTATAAGTATATGCACCCCTTAGGTTGCAGACAATTTAGAACGAAAATCAAATGAGACAGCTTAAAATTACAAAACAGGTTACCAATAGGGAAACCGCGTCATTAGATAAATATTTACAAGAAATTGGCAAGGTTGATTTAATTACTGCTGATGAAGAGGTAGAATTGGCACAACGCATTAAAGCTGGTGACCAATTGGCCTTGGAAAAACTAACCAAAGCAAATCTTAGGTTTGTGGTGTCTGTAGCAAAGCAATACCAAAACCAAGGGCTTACTTTACCAGATTTAATTAATGAGGGTAATTTAGGATTAATCAAAGCAGCACAACGTTTTGATGAAACCCGTGGATTTAAATTTATTTCTTATGCGGTATGGTGGATTCGTCAATCTATCTTACAAGCTTTGGCGGAACAATCGCGTATTGTACGTTTGCCTTTAAATAAGATTGGATCTATCAATAAAATAAACAAGACTTTTGCTTTTCTAGAACAAGCACATGAGCGTAAGCCTTCTGCTGAAGAAATAGCCAAAGAATTAGACATGACTATTGAAGACGTTAAGCAGTCTCTAAAAAATTCAGGTCGCCATGTCTCTATGGATGCTCCTTTAATTGATGGAGAAGATTCTAACCTATACGATGTATTGCGTAGTGGTGAATCTCCAAATCCTGACAGAGAGTTATTGATAGAATCATTGCGTACAGAAATTGAAAGAGCCCTAGAAACCTTAACACCAAGGGAAGCAGACGTAATACGCCTTTATTTTGGATTGGCAGAACAACATTCTATGACCTTAGAAGAAATAGGAGAAACTTTTGATTTAACTAGAGAGAGAGTACGGCAAATAAAAGAAAAAGCAATTCGAAGATTAAAGCATACTTCAAGAAGTAAAATTTTAAAAACATATCTTGGCTAAACCGCATAGGTTTAGAAGCACAAACACAATTAATATGCTCTCATAAGCAAGAGTAGTTGTCTTTTTGGCATAAAAATTGTAATTTGTGAACTGTAACAACAGTTTATCATGACTGTTCGTTTTTTGATTGATGAATGAACTCCGGCTGATTACCGGAGTTTTTCATTTTATATACTTAATCAATACTAAAAGTTGTTTCAGAGACAACTGGTAAACCTTCAGACGTTATACCTTCTAAAGAAACCGTATACCTGCCAGAAACTGATTTTGCTGGAAATTCAAAGGTATGTTTGCCTGTTTTATCTACTGTAATATTTGGCTCCCAAAATAAAGTAGTCGTATATTTTGGTCTTCCATCCATAGTGGAATCATTCGTAAATCCTGGCTCATAAAACTTTCGCGATTGATAAAATCCAGGGTGAACAAATCCGTTTTGGCCAACCCTACTATTATTTTGTTTTACTTGCTCTTCTCCGGTCAAGGTATACACCGCAATAACACCATTACCCCCTTCAGATCCGAAAATAGCGGCCCGAGATCCTTTTAAAACATCTATAAAATCTACTTCCCAAATAGGAATATTTTCTATGGCTTCTTGATTTACAGGTACACCATCCAAAAGAAAAAGAGGTGTAGAATCGCCTGTTATAGAATTACGACCACGTATGGTAATAAATCCACCAAAAATCTCAATTCCAGGAACTCTACTTCGCAAAGCATCTAGAATATCTTTATAAGGCACATCACTAATCGTTGAAAAATCTAAGGTATTTGAAGCCTGTGAATATATAGATCCTTCTTTTCTCTTATAAGACAATTCTATTCCTCTTGTTTTACGTTTTGTTTCTACCAATACTTCATCCAGTTCAATCATGCTCATTATTTCATTTTCAAACATAGCATCTATTCGAGATCTTTCGTCCGATTCGTGTACGTAATCACCAACCTCAATTGCATTTATACCTGCATAAAATCCGTTATTTTCCAAAACGGGAGCCGAAACAAAAGAATCCAATTGAATTTTAAAATCTTTCATCACACGTTTATAATCATTTGCCTTTAAGATTACTGTTTCTTTATCCGCAATATCCAAACCCGTAAACTGAAATTCTCCGTTATCCTCAGATAAAACACTACCCGTGCCAATGAGGTCATTTGTTTTATAACTTAAAGAAACGGTTGCTACAGCGGTCTTTTTTGGTTTGTGGTAATCTCTAACTGATCCTTTTACGGTGATACCGTTTTCATTGATATACTGAAGCCTATCTTCTTTTAACTCGGGGAAATCAGTAAAAATAAACTTTCTCCAACCTTGCGTCATCAGTAACAAATCTAGATGTTGTGCCCTATCTGGGTCTTCAGAATAAAAATAATATCCCGGGTTTTCTATCGTTCCTTTTATTTCAGAATTTAATAACAAATAGGTACGAATATCAGACTTTTCGTCTCTTGGCTGTTGTACAGAAATATCGGTAACTGAGACGGATAGATTGGCTGCAATAGGAGTATTGACCGCCTTAGTTGCAATTTCTAATGCCACCATTTCACCCTTTTCATATAGTTTTTCAGATGATGCTACTGTAATCTCATCCGTATTTACAGCACTATTATTAAAAACCAAGCGTTCCGCAACAGGTACTGCCGCTTCGTTATACAAGGTAAATTGAACAATCCCAAAGTGTAACACATCCTTGGAAAGACTAAGAACTGCCTTTTTTTTATTTCCAGATATTTTTGCACTGTACACAATGTCATTTCGTTGTGCACCAATCAGCACATAGTCTCCAAAACCTTCCGGATTAGAAGTTACTAAATTCAATTGATATTTATCGTCTAAGTCTTGTATTTGAATAATTGATGTATTCCTAACAGCCTCGGGTAATTTATAGGAATAACTTTTACCGTTAAAAACAACATCGGCGGTATAAACTTGCCCCTCTTTAGGTACAAAACCAAAGCTACCCATACCAAATTTAGAGGCTTTAAATGCCACTATTTGTTCTCCTAGGTCATTTAATATATTCCCAGATACATCTACACCCTTTCCAGTACTGCTTAAGGCTTTAAACCCAATCCGATTGTAAGTATCGGATAACATATGACCACTCTCTGGAAAAAATTGAACATCTAATGCCAATACGCTCTTGTCAGTAGCTTCTAATTCCTTGGCTTTCTTTTTTGAAACATTCTCCTGCTCCTTCAACCGTTCCTGTACTAAAGGCAATGCTTTCACAAAAACTTTCTTTCTAAAGAAGAAAGAATTATCAAAATTCCTCATATAATTGGTATAGGCTCTAACCGTATATGTTCCACTTGCAAAGGTTAGGGGCAGCGCAAAATCCCCAACACCAAAACCATTTTCTACTTTAATTATTTTAGAATCGAGGATACTATTGTCCACACCAATAAGATCCACATAAAGTACTTTAAGCGATTCTTCTGTTTTATGGGTTGCCGCATTAATAAGATATGCCTTAAACCATATAGCATCGCCTGCATTATAATAGGATTTATCTAAGTGTAGGTATACTTTCTCCTTGTAAAAAGGTTTGTTTTCTTTAGAAGTTATAGGTTCTGATGAATTTTGAGCTACTAAGCTTGTTGAATAGTTGCTTACGAGAAGAAGCATAAAAAAGAAAACAAGGTGTTTCATATTTCTGATTTTAAAATATTTAAACATAAATATATCAAAAATCACACCAAATCATCATCTTAAAGGTTTAAAAAACTATAGGGCATAAAAAAAGCCCTTATCGTTAGATAAGGGCTTTAAAAAAAGGCAGCGGCCTACTCTCCCACAAAAATGCAGTACCATCGGCGCAGAT
>NZ_JALKBA010000022.1 GCF_023015805.1 Cellulophaga sp. F20128 | reverse complement strand
AATTGCAGCAAAAATTTCAATTAAAGGATAAAGTGGGTTATTATAGTATAATTCTTGAATAACGTCACCCTGAATTTATTTCAGGGTCACATA
Source organism: Cellulophaga sp. F20128 (assembly GCF_023015805.1). Classification (GTDB taxonomy): domain Bacteria; phylum Bacteroidota; class Bacteroidia; order Flavobacteriales; family Flavobacteriaceae; genus Cellulophaga. The sequence goes on along the minus strand of NZ_JALKBA010000022.1, from coordinate 61,596 downwards.
ATCTTTTTTTATGCAAACTAGTTTTGTCTACATCTTAACAAATAAATACAGAACTACATTTTATATAGGGGTTACGGCAAATTTATCCACTCGGCTTCAAGAACATTTAAATGAAATTGGATCTGTTTTTACAAAAAAATACAATATTAAAGATTTGGTTTATTTTGAAGAGTATTTAGACATAAAGCAAGCAGTAGCTAGAGAAAAACAGCTAAAAAATTGGAAAAAGCAGTGGAAAATCAATTTGATAAGAGAAGTGAATCCTAATATGGAAACCATAAATTATTAAGCCATCTTTTTGTAAATATAATGGGATACTGAAACTCCCGAAAACTAGGGACTGTATGACGAATCAATATTAGCTTGGAAGATATGCTTGTAGCTAGAATTTCATTTAAAATAAATATTAAGAACTTAAAATATGATCTTTAAATAAGCGTCACCCTAAATTTATTTCAGGGTCACATAATTTTTTTATGTAAACAAGTATTGTTTTCATTTTAAGAATTAGATATGGAGTTATATTGATAAGGCTTAATAGGATACTGAAACTACCGAAAACTAGGGGCCGTATGACGAATCAATACTAGCGTGGAAGATGTGATTGCAGCTAGAATTTCTCTTAAAACAAAAATCAGGAACTTAAAATAAGGGTCACATTATTCTATAGGTTTATTTAATTTTACGGGAGTAAGGCTTCGTAAGATTGCTTTAAAATGTTAATAACGGTTTCTATTTCTTTTTCGTTTAAATGCCCATACCCTAACCTTATGGCGCAAATATTTTTGTTTTGATAAAGTATTGTTTTGGGTAAAAACAAGTCGAGCGTTTTAGCCTTTTCAGCAAGTTTAATAAGCGATATTTTCGGCTCAAAGCACAGCCACACAGCCAATCCTCCTGCGGGTACTTTCCATGTGGCATATTCCTGAAAATGGGTATGTAAACAGTCAAACAAATACGCTCGCCTTTGCTTATAAACCGTGCTATTTTTTTTAATTAATCGGTGTATTTCTCCTTCATCTATAAGCTCTGCAAGTATTTGTTTTTGAATTAAATCTCCTTGTCTATCTAATAGTAGCAAATAATTTTTGGCTTCATTAATAATATTTTCTGGAGCCACTACAAACCCTATTTGAAAACTCGGAAAGAAAGATTGTCCCAATCTTCCCAAATAGATAACAACACCTTGGCCATCCGCACTTGCCATAGGTACCATTGCAGAGCCATCAAACTGAAAATCATAATCAAAATCATCTTCTATAATTGCAAATTCATACGCTCTTGCTAGTTGTAATAATTTTAAACGTCTTTCCGCACTAAGGGTTACGGTTGTAGGGTATTGCCTATGTGCGCAGACATAGACAGAACGAATGCTGTGTCTTGTATAGTTTTTTTCTATATAATCTACATCAATGCCGTGGGCATCTACAGGAATAGTTTTTATAGTGGCACCGGCCTGTTGGAAAATCATATTGGATTTATAATGACTTAAATCGCCAACAAGCACAATATCATTTTTTTGGATTAATAGCTGAGAGATAATGTACAAACTCATCTCTGTGCTTCGTGTACTAACTATATTCTGCGGTTTTATATGAAATCCTCTTGTGGCGTTTAGATAATTACACAACTGCCTACTAAAAGTTGTATGTGATTTTTCTTGGGTTTGATTCCATTTAGAAATTAAAGAGGCACGTTTCATTGAGGCACTATACCAACGTGAAAACTGGTGGGTAGGATGTAACCTTAAATCGGGTTGCCCATCATTAATCACATATTTACACACAGAAAACTCTTCAGTAGAAGCTAAATGAAAAGAGGGTTGAAAAGGAAATCCTGAAATTTTTGGATACGATTTTAGTGCTTCTAATCCTTGCGAAGCACCTTTTATAGCAGCAGTTTTTTTTTCTGGCATTATTACAAAGGTGCCTTTATTGGCTAAAACTTCTACCCAACCTTGTGATGCCAATTCATCATACACCGCTACCGCAGTATTTCGGTTTATGGAAAGTAAGGCGCTAAACTTTCTTGTTCCAGGTAATGCAGTTCCTTCCGCTAAATAACCGCGTTGTATAGCATTAATAATTTGTTGTGCTATTTGGATATAAATTGAGGTGTTGGGCGACTTTTCAAAATATAGTAAGGATTTTAATATGTCGTCAACCGGACTATTCATTGTTTTAAAACTGGACCACTTTAATGATCCGGAAAGTTACGAATTTTGTACCCTTAAAAAACACGAACACCTTTTATTATGAAATTAATTTATTTAAGTATTTTACTAGCTTTGTTTTCGATATCGTCACAAGCTCAAGATATTGGAAAAGAACAACAATTAGATTCTGTCGTTGTTACCTCTACTCGAATAGATTTGCCTTTTAAGGAAAATTCTAGAACCATTACAATAATCTCTCAAGATGACATAAAAAAAAGCGCAACAACGAATGTAGCAGATTTATTACAACAATTTGCAGGAGTAGACATAAGACGGCGCGGTACTGCTGGTATGCAGGCAGATTTATACATTCGTGGGGGAGGTTTTGACCAAACTTTATTGCTCATAGATGGTATAAAGGTAGAAGATTCGCAAACGGGACACCACACCATGAATATGGCTTTGCCTATTGAAGTTATAGAGCGTATAGAAATCATTAAAGGCCCTGCTGCTCGGATTTTTGGGCAAAATGCCTTTACTGGAGCAATTAATATAGTGACCAAAAAAAATACAGGAAATGGTGTTTCTTTAAATGCTCAAGCTGGATCTTTTGGTCAATTTAACGGTTCTGTTGTAGTAGGCAGTCAATTAGAAAATTCCTCCCATATTGTTCAAGTTTCTAGAAATATTTCTGATGGCTACAGATATAATACGGATTACGACAATCAAAATTATTTTATAAAAAGTAGTTTCCATACTAACAAAGCACCTATTGACCTAATTGCTTCATTTCAGGAACGGAAATTTGGTGCCAACGGTTTTTATGCGAGTCCTACAGCCATAAATCAATACGAAGAAACACAAGCTAGTTTAATTGGTATCTCTTCTAAAATAATGAAAGAAAAGCTAACTCTTAAGCCAAAATTATACTGGAAACGGAACCAAGATATGTATGTTTTTGTAAGACAAGATCCTTCTATTTACAGAAACTTGCACCAAAGCAATAAAATAGGCGCTGCCATTGATGCATCGTACTACTCTAAGATTGGTGTAACTGGTTTTGGTGTAGATGTAGCAAACGTATATTTGTCTAGTAATAATTTAGGTTCTAGAAATAGGTTTATGACAACCTTGTTTTTAGAACATCGATTTACATTGGCGAATAATAAATTAGATATTACTCCGGGAGTTGCCGTAAATTATTTTTCTGATTTTAAATTTCATGCCTTCCCTGGTTTAGATGTGGGATATAAAGTAACGGAAGACTTGAAAATCTACGGAAACATTGGGTATACCTACAGAATACCAACCTATACAGATTTATTTTATAGCAGTCCAAGCGAATTGGGGAACGAAAATTTAGTTCCGGAAGAAGCAATTGCTGAAGAGATAGGATTTAAATTCAACAGTGGCAACTTTAACCTTTCACTTGTTGGGTTTAATAGAGATTCTAGAAAACTAATAGATTATGTAAAAGAAAATGAAGATGATTTATGGCAAGCAACAAATATTAGGGATTTAAACACGAAAGGGGTTGAAATAAATGCTGGTTATGCGATTTTCGCCGGAAATTTAAAGCAAAGCATTACTACAGGGTATACCTTTTTAGAAGATGACTTAAAGGCCGTGTCTAGTAACTTTTCTAGATACTCTATAAACTCCTTAAAACACCATGCTACAGTGGGGTTGCATACGCAAGTCACAAATAATTTATATATAAACGGTATTTATAAATATGCCGAAAGAACTATTGGTGAAAGTTATGCTGTAGTAGATGCAAGTGTTCGTTATACCGTTAAAGCAATGGAGTTTTCAATACTGGCAAATAATATTTTTAATGCAGCCTATACAGAAACTAATTTGGTGCCAATGCCTAAAGGGAATTTGTTATTTGGTATAAAGTACAATTTAAAATAAAACAACCAACAGACATTTACTGTTTCAATTTACTTAGGTTTTAGTAACTTTAACACCTTAAATCTATTCTTTTGAAATTAAATCTTCAAGACATTCCTAGGGTGAAAACCATTACGAAACAGGAATTTTTAGCGAATTATTTTAAACCACAAAAACCTGTGGTGATAGAACGATTTATTGAAGATTGGCCAGCCTATACAAAATGGAATTTAGAATATATAAAAACGATTGCTGGAGATAAAACAGTGCCTTTGTATGACGATAGGCCAGTAGATCATAAAGAAGGATTTAATGAGCCACATGCCACTATGAAAATGGCAGATTATATAGATTTGTTGCAAAATGAACCTACCAAGTTTAGAATATTTTTGTGGAACGTATTGAAAGAAGTTCCAGAGCTTCAGAAAGATTTTACATATCCAGATTTTGGCTTAAAACTGATGAAAAGTTTACCTATGCTTTTTTTTGGCGGTAAAGATTCGCATACTTTTATGCATTATGATATTGATTTAGCAAATATTTTTCATTTTCATTTTGAAGGTGAAAAACAAATCATTCTATTTGATCAATCGCAAAACAAACACCTTTATAAGGTGCCACATTCCTTAATAACCCATGAAAGCATAGATTTTTCCAATCCGGATTATAGCAAATGGCCCGCTTTAAAAAATGCATCGGGTTACAAAACTAGGCTGCAACACGGAGAAATGCTCTACATGCCAGAAGGGTATTGGCATTATATGAAATATATTACGCCGGGTTTTTCTATGAGTTTACGGGCCATTGCCCGAAGCCCTAAAAACTTAGGAAAAGCTTTTTATAATGTTTTAGTGATGCGGAATTATGACAATGTAATGCGTAAGATCTATGGGCAAAAATGGATTGATACTAAGAATGAGAATGCCATTAAGCGAACAAATGTAAATACCAAATAGTGCAATCAAATAAGAATAGATATATTTGCACCCTTAAATTAAATAACACTAACATTTAATAATTCATTTATGAAAAAAGGTTTAATTGCTTTAACAATGATTCTGGGAGTTTCATTTGCAAATGCTCAAGCATACGAAGGAAAAGATGATGCGAAGTTTCAAATAGGTGCTAACTTTCAAGAAAATGGTACAGGTATCGTTGTAGCCTATGACTATGGTATGGGTGAAAATTTCTCTATTGGTTTGGCTTCTTCTTATATATTAGGGGTTGAAGAAACTATAGGTGCAGATTTTGGCGACCGTATAGACTTAAAAGCTCGTTTTAATGCGAACTTGGGTAGCGTTTTTCAATTGGGAGACAATGTAGATATTTATCCTGGATTAAATTTAGGTCTGAAAAATTTTGGAGGTCATTTAGGAACTCGTTATTTTTTCACAGATGGTTTTGGATTATTTGCAGAAGCAACTGCTCCATTTGCAAAATATAAAAGCGGTGTTTTAACACCTGCTGAAAAATTGCACAACCAATTTGTGTTCAGCTTTGGAGCTGTTTTTAATCTTTAATTCATAGCAAGAGAAAAGTAAATATAAAAAAAAGCCTCATCTAAGATGAGGCTTTTTTTATTTCTTATTGATACTTGAAATGTATTTTTGCAGCGCCATTGTCATTGATGGCGTGTCTGGTGTAGGTGCTTTTATGTCTATGCGCAACCCTGCGCCTGTTGCGGCATTTACAGTGGTATTACCAAAAACAGCTATTCTCGTTTCATTTTGCTCAAAATCTGGAAAATTCTTTAATAAAGATTCTATTCCAGATGGACTAAAAAAGACCAATATATCGTAATACACATCTCTTAAGTCCGATAAATCACTAATAACCGTTTTGTAAAATATCCCTCTTTTCCAATCAAGTCCCAAGCCATCCATTGTTTCAGAAACTTCTAGTTTTAGAGAATCTGAAGAAGGTAAAAGGAATTTCTCGGTCTTGTATTTTTTCAATAGCGGTACTATATCTGTAAATGTTCTCTTTCCAACATATATTTTACGCTTGCGGTAAACTACATATTTTTGAAGGTAGTAAGCAACAGCTTCTGACTGGCAAAAATACTTCATAGAATCTGGCACTTTAAAGCGCATTTCTTCCGCTATTCTGAAAAAGTGATCTACAGAATTTCGACTTGTAAGTACAATGGCAGTATAGTTGTTTAAATCTATTTTTTGTTGGCGTACATTTTTAGCGTCTACACCTTCAACATGTATAAACGGCCTAAAATCTACTTTCAACTTCTCCTTTTCTATAAGTCGTGAATAGGGAGAGTTCTCCATCTTAGGTTCTGGCTGTGATACCAAGATCGTTTTTATCTTCATAGACATCAATCTTTTAGGTAATTACCTATTATTATTAAAGGTGAGATTTCAAGAGCGCAAAGGTACAAAATAAAATAGAGAAAATTGAGGGTTAGGAACTTTCGATGATTTTTAAGTAGGTTAACCCAGCCAATTACGTTTATGGCGAGAACCAAAACAAAACCGATATAGATAATTATAGCGGAGTTTGGCGTAATATAAGTAAGAAATATATTCGCTATAAAAATAATGATAGCACTGTGGTTAAGATACGATAGTTTTTTGAAAATAAATTCGGTTACGGTTGTTGTAGAATTGAAAACAAAGGCGTTTCCAAACTGTAAAAGGATTTTAACCATAAAAAACAATACAACTAAGCACAGTATTGTAAAATAGGCAAATGTACTTTGGTAGGTTGTTTCTTTGACTATTATTTGCAGTATGTAATACACAAATAGAGAAATGTTAAGTGCTGTAAATGCACTCCAAAGAATGTTAAACCAATTGAATAATATGTGTTTTTTGCTGTGGAGAAAAATGTACTTATTGTTAAAAGGAAGTACTACAAAATTGATGAATTTATTATAAAAGAAGGTCTTGCTTAATACCAATATAAAAAGACTCATAACAAAGATGCTAGTGATCCAATCTACGTTATTAAATCCTCTAAGTATAGATTCCATTTGCGTTGTATTTTTCACCTACTTGGTGATGCATCAAAATTACAAATTATTAGCATACAATTCATTCTAATTCATTATCCTATTGTAAATTAATGGTTCACTATTAAAATCGTAAAAAAATCATAAAAATGAACTTAGATTTTATCACAGCAATTTAAATAGTATTTTTGTCTGTTCAAGATTAGAAAAGAATGACAGATAGCTTAGTTATTATTCCTACTTTTAATGAGATAGAAAATATCGAGGCCATTATTAAAGCTGTATTTGGACTTAAAAAGGATTTTCATGTCCTAATTGTTGATGACAACTCTCCCGATGCAACAGCGCAGAAGGTTGAAGAGCTAATTGGAACATACCCAGGACGGCTGTTCTTAGAGGTTCGCAAAGAGAAATTAGGGCTCGGTACTGCCTATATCCACGGGTTTAAATGGGCAATAGCTAAAAAATATGATTATATTTTTGAAATGGATGCTGATTTCTCCCATCCTCCTGCAGATTTAATCAATTTGTACAATACTTGTGTTGCCGGCGCAGATTTAGCCATAGGTTCAAGGTATGTAAAGGGAATTAATGTAGTAAATTGGTCCTTGTACAGAATCTTACTTTCTTATGGTGCCTCGTTCTACGTAAAAGGAATTACCGGAATGAAGGTAGATGATCCAACAGCTGGTTTTGTATGTTATAAAAGAAAGGTATTAGAAAACCTCAGTTTAGATACAGTGCGCTTTATTGGGTATGCTTTTCAAATAGAAATGAAATTTAGAGCTCACCTTAAAGGTTTTAAGATAGTAGAAGTGCCCATTGTTTTTACGGACAGGGTACGTGGTAAGTCTAAAATGAGTTCTTCAATAATTGGGGAAGCCGTTTTTGGGGTTATAAAAATGAAATATATCAGCCTCTTTCAAAAAAGTAAATTTTAGTATGGGAAAGACACTAATAAAAAATGCCAAAGTAGTAAATGAAGGTGCTGTTATGGCATGCGACATTTTATTAGATGGAAATTATATTGCCAAAATAGACAGTTCAATTAGCGCCGTCAATGCCAAAATTATTGACGCCAAAGGAAATTATGTTCTTCCGGGTATTATTGATGATCAGGTGCATTTTAGAGAGCCTGGCCTTACCCATAAAGGATCTATTGCAACAGAGAGTAGGGCGGCGGTAGCTGGTGGTGTTACCACATTTATGGAACAACCAAACACCAATCCGCAAACCACTACCATTGAAAAATTAGAGGAGAAATTTGCGATCGCCAAAGCCACGGCTTATGCAAACTACTCTTTCTTGTTTGGTGGAACCAATGACAATTTAGAAGAATTAAAAAAATTGGATAAAAACGCCTGTTCTGGAGTAAAGTTGTTTCTAGGATCTTCTACGGGTAATATGTTGGTTGATGATGAAGAAGTCATTGAAAAAATATTTAGAAATACAGAATTGGTTATCTCTGCACATTGTGAGGATGAAACTACCATTCGCAACAATATGGCTAGGTATACAGCGGAGTTTGGAGATGCCATTCCTGTAGCTTATCACCCCAGTATTAGAAGCACAGAGGCTTGTTATTTGTCCTCTTCCAGAGCTATTGCCTTAGCAGAGAAGACTGGAGCACGATTACATGTTTTTCACCTGTCTACGGGTAAAGAAACCGGTCTTTTTAGGAATGATATTCCTTTAAAAGATAAAAAAATAACAGCAGAAGTTTGTGTGCATCACCTGTGGTTTTCTGGGGAAGACTACAAAGAAAAAGGAACGCTTATTAAATGGAATCCGGCGGTAAAAACAACAGCGGATAGAGCCCAATTGTGGGATGCACTTTTAGATGATCGTATTGATGTTATTGCAACAGACCACGCACCGCATACCTTGGAAGAAAAAGACAATGTGTATACTAAAGCGCCATCAGGAGGACCATTGGTACAACATGTTTTGCCCGCCATGTTAGAAAAAGTTATAGACGGCACTATAAGCATTGAAAAAATGGTAGAAAAAATGTGCCATAACCCAGCGATCTTATTTCAAATAGAGAAGAGAGGTTATGTTCGGGAAGGTTATTTTGCAGACTTAGTTATCGTTAACACTGCAGATGCTTGGCAGGTTAGTAAGTCTAATATATTATACAAATGTGGATGGTCACCTTTTGAAGGCCAGACATTTAAATCTAAAATTTCACATACATTTGTAAATGGCCATTTGGCTTATGAAAATGGTGTTGTTTCAGAAGAACGCAATGCGCAAAGATTAACTTTTAATAGATGAAAAAATTTAGTGTAATTATACTCCTACTTGCTTTCGTTTCCTGTGCAGAAAAACTGATTGAGAAGCCACAAAATCTGATTCCTAAAAAGAAGATGATAAATGTGCTTTATGATCTGGCTATAATCACTGCGGCTAAAAACTCTAATTCTGCTGAGTTAATAGAGAATAACATTGAAACAATGCCTTATATCTACGCAAAGTACAATATTGATAGCATTCAATTTGCAGAAAGCGATTTGTATTATGCAGCTGATCCAACCAATTATGAAGATCTTTTTATTCAAGTTCAAACGAGGCTAGACAAAGAAAAATCGGTTTTAACAGATGCTAGAAAGGTAAAGAATGATAGTATTTCGAAGGCGAATGATGCCAAAGCAAAAAGTAAAAAAGTTAAGGATACTCTTCTAAGAAGCGGCCCGAAGTAAAGCGTATAACAGGATCTAAATCTGTAAATTCAAATTTAATTGCCTCCTTTATTTTAGTGTTGCTATATATTTCTTGTCGTTTTAGCCCATGTACCTGCATTTTAGATAACTTTCGGCCTCTTCTAGTTAGTAAATGCACCAGCCAATCTAATTTATACAAAACAGTTAGTTGCCATATTTTTAAAGGTTTCCTAGGCGCAGGTTTCCCTAAGGCAGCTGCAATTTTAGTTAGTATCACCTTGTGTTTTAAGTTTTCAGCAACGGCGATATAATTTTCGTTTTTTATTGGAGATTCCATTAAAGTAACAATCATCCTCACAACATCGTCTACGGCAATAAAACCACTACCATTGGGTGGGTAATAAGATAGTCCCTTTGCAGTTTTGCTAAAAAACTGACCGCTACCAGAATGCCAAAACCCGGGTCCCAGAATAACTCCAGGATTAATAATTACGGCATCTAATCCTTCTTGAGTGCCACGCCAGACTTCCATTTCTGCTGTATATTTGGTGAGCGCATATACATTTACATTGGTGTCGTTCCAGTCGTTTTCTTCCGTGACAATCGGAGACGCTTCATTTTTACCAATAGTGGCAATGGAACTAAGGTAGCCTAGTTTTTTTATATTATGGGCTAAACATAAATTTACAATATTAGCTGTTCCCTTGGTGTTTGTGTTTTTTAGGGTAAAATAGGTGTTGGGATCAAAAGAGATAAGAGCAGCACAATGGTAAACATATGTTATATCCTTAAAGGCTATTTCTAAGGATGGGATATCTGTAATATCGGCTTCTACCCATTCAATCTTAGCAAATAAGGCTTCAAAGTTTTCTTCGTAATACGAAAATACTTTTTTAACCTGTTGTAGGTTGCTATCTTTCCTGTGAATAGCCCTAACAGTTTCTCTTTTTTTTAGAAGATGTACTAAAAGATGTGCACCTACCAATCCTGTGCCTCCAGTTACCAATATCATAGTTCAAATTTAAGAATTTAATTTGCTATGGACTACCGTCAAAGCTTTCTATTTCTTTTATATTTGTAGCTCCTATTAAAAAAACAGATATAATGATTTCTAATTTTGTTGCAGAATTAAAATGGCGGGGAATGATCCATGATGTGATGCCCGAAACCGAAGAACACTTATTAGCTCAAATGCGCGCTGCATATGTAGGTATAGATCCTACGGCAGATTCCTTGCATATAGGGCATTTGGTAAGTGTAATGATGTTGCGTCATTTTCAGTTGGCGGGTCATAAACCGTATGCGCTTATTGGTGGTGCAACCGGAATGATTGGAGATCCTTCTGGGAAATCTGCTGAGCGTAATTTGTTGGATGAAAAAACACTTAGGCACAACCAAAACGCTATAAAAAATCAATTATCTCGTTTTTTAGACTTTAATAGTGATGCAGAAAATGCAGCTATTTTAGTTAACAATTACGATTGGATGAAGGATTTTTCCTTTCTAGAATTTATTCGTGATGTTGGAAAACATATTACCGTAAATTATATGATGGCCAAAGATTCTGTAAAAAAACGCTTGACTTCTGAAGCAAAAGAAGGCATGTCTTTTACAGAGTTTACCTACCAACTTGTGCAAGGCTACGATTTTTTACATTTGTTTAAAGAACACAGCTGCACCCTGCAAATGGGCGGTAGTGACCAATGGGGGAATATTACTACAGGAACAGAAATGATTCGTAGAATTGGCGGTGGTAAAGGCTATGCGCTTACATGTCCGTTAATTACAAAGGCCGATGGCACTAAGTTTGGGAAAACTGAAGGCGGTAACATTTGGTTAGACTCAGAACGCACGTCTCCTTATAAGTTTTACCAATACTGGCTAAACACCTCTGATGAGGATGCAGAAAAGTTTATAAAAATATTTACTTTTTTAACTAAAGAAGAGATTGACACTTTAATTGCAGAACATAAAGAAGCACCACATATGCGTGCTTTACAGAAAAAATTAGCTGAAGAAATTACCATTAGTGTACACGCTAAAGAGGATTTAGACAATGCCATAAAAGCGAGTGATATTCTCTTTGGGAAATCTACTTCGGAAGATTTAAAAACCCTGAATGAAAAAACATTCTTAGATGTTTTTGAAGGTGTTCCTCAAGCAGAAGTTACTAGGGCAGACATTGAAGAGGGCTTGGATATGATAGGAGCGCTAGCTGCAAAAACTCAGTTTTTAGATTCTAATGGGGCTGCACGTAGAGAGTTAAAACAAAATGCAATTTCTGTAAACAAGGAAAAAGTAAAGGAAGATTATCTAATAACTAGCAAAGATTTAATCAACAATAAGTTTGTGCTGTTGCAACGCGGTAAGAAGAACTATTTTGTGTTGGTGGTAAGTTAGGCTAGTTTGGTTGTTGATTTTGGTGCAATGTTGAATAGTTATCCTTATTCTAAGGATGTGTTTTGGTATACAATAATGATCAGGTATATTGTCTTAATTAGGAAATTATGGGTAATATTGACTTCAAAAACGATAACTTAGAGAAAATAAAGACAGCATAAATAATGTCCAAAACCACCTACCGCATCTACGTTATTGAATTGACAAAAAAGGTATTTACAGAAAATGCCAAGTTTAGGACGGCTAATCCGCAGTTCAATGGGGTGTTAGAGTGTCTGTATGTGGGCATGACGAGCAAAACCCCAAAAGAACGCTTTGTACAGCATAAAACAGGTTATAGAAACAAAAAGGGGTATAAGTTATCTTCCAATATTGTTCAGAAATACGGGTCCTACCTTAGGCCTAGTTTGTACAATCATATAGATCCACTAACAAGTAGAGCAGAAGCGCTAAAAATGGAAGAACAACTAGCTTTGGAATTGCGAAGACAGCGCTATGCAGTTTGGTATAATTAAAACCGTCTCTTTTAGCAAATAGTAGAAATAATAGTAACTTTAGTGCTTCATTAAAAATAATACTGCTTTTCGTAAATATAAGCATCATCAAATAAGAAGCAATGAAGAAAATTTTAGTTCTTAGTTTTAGTTTTTTACTGTGTACAACACATGGTTTTTCTCAAGAAAACAACAACTCCGTTTTAACTATAAAACAAATTATGCAAGCCGATGCCTTTGTAGGGCACTTACCTTCTAGTCCGCGTTGGTCTGCAGATAGTAAAGACATTTATTTTAATTGGAATCCTGAAGCCGCTTTTAGCGACTCGCTTTATGTGTATAATCTTAAAAATGAAAAGTCGACTAAGGTTGGGTTTGAAACAGAATACGCTTTACCGTCATTCTATAACACTTTCAATACCAAAAGAACCAAGAAAATCTATGAAAAGCGTGGCGATATCTATATGGTAGATGTTGCTACAAACAAAACCATTCAAATAACCCAAACAGAAGATTACGAAAGAAATGCACAGTTTATAGAAAACGATACTAAAATTGCCTTTCAAAAAGGGCAGAATATCTTTAGCTGGAATATAGCTACTGGTGCAACGGTTCAGCTTACTAATTTTACGGATGTAAAAGAAAAAAAAGAACATAAAAGCGAAAAAGATGATTGGTTGTACAATGACCAACTTGCCCTTTTCGATGTGTTGCGTGAGCGTAAGGCTAAAGCAGACGCACGTACCGAAATGCAAAAGCGATATAAAGAAAAAGAATTGTTTGCCATAGATACGGACGGCCAATCTATAGGCAATCAAAAAATAAGTCCAAACGGAAAATATGTTACCTTTATAACCAGTAAACGCGCTAGTAATAAAGGCACTACAATGCCACATTTTGTAACGGAATCTGGTTATGTAGAAAATGAAAATACGCGATCTAAAGTAGGAGATGAACAAACCAAATACGAGTTATTTGTTTGTGATTTAACAACAGAAAAAACATACCCTGTTATTTTAGATAACTTAGAAGGCTTAGATTATATTCCCGAATACACCAAAGACTATCCGGATAAAGCCTATAAAAACGACAATAGAATTGGATACATCTCAGGCCCTATTTGGAGTGCTGACGGAAAATATGCAATCCTAGATATTAGTGCTAATGATTATAAGGATCGTTGGATTGTTTTACTAAATGCAGAAGATGGCACGGTTACAAACTTAGACCATCAACATGACGAAGCCTGGATTGCTGGCCCAGGTATCGGCAGAGGTAATTTAGGGTGGATGCCAAATAATAAAAGCATCTGGTTTCAATCAGAAAGCACAGGTTATTCTCATTTGTATACGGTAGATGTCACCACTAAAAACACAAAAGCACTTACATCTGGGGAGTATGAGATTTATAGTCCGTACTTATCTAAAGACAAAACACGTTGGTATTTTACGGCAAATAAGAATCACCCAGGAGACAGACAGTTTTATACCATGCCGGTACAAGGGGGTAAATTAACAGCCTTAACGTCTATGACTGGTAATAATGAGGTTAGCTTGTCACCAGATGAACGTCAGCTTGCAATTTTACATTCTTATGCTAATAAGCCAACGGAATTGTATGTTCAAATCAATCCTATCAAGTCAAAAGCCAAACCTGTTGCAAAACAGATTACGAATTCCTTGACAGACGATTTTAAAAAATACAATTGGAGAGATCCTGAAATCATCACATTTAAGGCAGCAGATGGTGCCGAAGTTTACGCGCGCTTATATCAACCAAAAGCAACTGTAAAGAACAAAGCAGCCGTTATTTTTGTGCATGGTGCTGGGTATTTGCAGAATGCGCACAAATGGTGGAGTTCTTATTTTAGAGAATACATGTTTCACAACATATTGGTAGATAATGGCTATACTGTTTTAGATATAGATTATAGAGGTAGTGCGGGCTACGGTAGCGATTGGCGAACCGGAATTTACAGGCATATGGGGGGTAAAGATTTATCAGACCAAGTAGATGGTGCCAAATTATTAATGGATAAATATGGCATAGATCAAGATAAGGTCGGTATTTACGGAGGTTCTTATGGAGGTTTTATTACACTTATGGGAATGTTTAATGAACCCAAAACCTTTACGGCTGGTGCTGCCATACGATCTGTAGGTGATTGGGCAGCCTATAACCACGGGTATACGGCTCGTATTTTAAATACACCGGTAACCGATAGTCTTGCCTATAGAAGAAGCTCTCCTATTTATTTTGCAGATGGTTTGCAAGGTGATTTACTGATTCTACATGGGATGATAGATGATAATGTGCATTTTCAAGATATGGTACGCTTGTCTCAGCGTCTGATTGAATTGGAAAAAAAGAATTGGGAAATGGCATTGTATCCAGTAGAACGGCATGGTTTTGTAGAGCCTAGTAGCTGGACAGACGAATACACCCGTATTTTTAATTTGTTCAATGAAAGTCTCTTAGATATTACTTTAAAAAAATAAGACCAATGCATAAAACGCTATTTAGTTCAATTTTAATACTAATGTTAGGTTCTTGTAGTGCTCCAATAGAACATAAGATGGATGATTTAGCTGAGGCTTATGTAAAATTAGTTTTAGAAATAGGGCAATACGATAGTGATTTTGTTGATGCGTATTACGGTCCTGAAGAATGGCAGCCAACGGCCGTAAAATTAGATACCATACCAGCTGCAGATTTTTTGGCTCGGGCAATTCGCTTATTGGAAAAGTCTGATTCCGTTGCTGTAACTGCTTTTTCTGACTTGGAAAAAGCAAGGCATAGAATGTTTAACAAGCAACTTGTAGCGGTTAAAACGAAATTGAAAATGATGTCTGGTATAAGCTATAGTTTTGATGAGGAGGCAAAACTTTTGTATGATGCAGAACCACCCCATTTTACAGTAGCTCATTTTAATAAATTGCTAGAAACTCTTGAAGAAGAATTGCCTGGGGAAGGTGAATTATCAATCCGCTATAATAATTTTGCCAATCAATTTATAATTCCAAAAGATAAGTTAGACACTGTTTTTAGAGTGGCAATTATAGAAGCTAGAAGACGTACAAATCACCATTTTAAATTACCCGAAAATGAAGATTTTGTATTGGAATATGTCAATGATAAAAGTTGGTCTGGTTATAATTATTACCAAGGAAAAAGTAAAAGTTTGATACAGATAAATACTGATTTTCCAATTTTTATTCAGCGCGCTATAGATTTAGCATGTCATGAAGGCTATCCGGGACACCATGTGTTTAATACTTTATTAGAACAAAACTTGGTAGAAGCCAAAGGGTGGAAAGAATTTTCGGTTTATCCGTTGTTTTCTCCTCAATCGTTAATTGCAGAAGGCAGTGCCAATTACGGTATTGAGGTTGCCTTTCCTGGAGATGAAAGAGTGGCATTTGAAAAAGAGGTGCTCTTTCCTATTGCGGGTTTAAATGCAGCCCAGGCAGATAAATACTACAGAATACTGGATTTATTAGCGCAATTAAATTATGCGGGTAATGAGGCCGCGAGAAGGTACCTAGATGGAGAGTTTACGAGAGGAGAAACTGCCAAATGGCTCCAAAAATATTTGTTCTACGCCCCAGAAAGGGCCTTACAACGCACGCGTTTTATAGATCAATATCGCAGCTATGTGATTAATTACAATTTAGGAAAAGACTTGGTTGCGGATTATGTGAAGGCTAAAGGAGGAACAGTAGATGAACCAGAAAAACGATGGGCTATTTTTAAAGAATTGTTAAGCAACCCACATACGGCAAGTAGTTTAAAATAATTATGGATTATTATGTCCTTCTAAATTGCTGATAAAAGAATCCCTACCAATTTCCCGAGCCCCTAAACTTTCTAGGTGGGGGTTATAAACTTGGCAATCTATGAGTTTGTAGTTCTGGGCAGCGAGTTCTTGTACCATCGTTATAAAACCGTATTTGGAAGCATTGCTAACCTTACTAAACATACTTTCGCCACAAAATACAGTTCCTAAATCAATGCCATATAAGCCGCCTACTAAAACATTATCTAACCAAACTTCGTACGAATGAGCCATACCTATATCGTGCAATTCTTGATAAGCGTTTTGCATTTTTTTGGTAATCCATGTGCCGGCTTGTCCGTCTCTAGGAGCGGTAGCACATTCATGTATAATTTTAGAAAAACATGTGTTCTTGGTTATGGTAAAAGCCTTATCTCGCAAAAGTTTACGCATACTTTTAGAAACTTTTAGTTCGCTAGGGAACAATACCATTCTTGGATCCGGACTCCACCATAAAGGCAGGCGGTCATCTTCAAACCAAGGAAAAATTCCGCTTTTATAGGCGTGAACTAATCGTGCAACCGATAAATCGCCCCCAGCGGCTAACAAGCCATCCTCATTGGCGGTGTCAACTGGGGGAAATTCTATGGTATCTGTTAAATACTGTAGGGGATTGACCATAGCGGTCTAGAAAGGCAAATCGTCGTGATCTTCTTCATTCAGGTTGTCCGCTGGTTCAAAAGCTTCTGCTGGAGCCACAGGAGGCATCCCTGCATCTGTAGAAGCTGTTGCTTGTAAGTTTTCCATGCGCCATCCTTGGATAGAGTTAAAATATTTAGTTTCTCCTTGTGGATTAACCCATTCTCTACCTCTAAGGTTGATGCTTATTTTTACAGTTTGCCCAACGTTATATCCGTTCAATAAATCACATTTATCTTGAACAAATTCTACCATTATGTGTTGAGGATACTGCTCTTCAGTGGTTACAACAACTTCTCTTTTTCTAAATCCGTTACTTCCAAAAGTTTGAGTTTCCCCAACCATTTTAATTTTTCCTTGTACTTCCATCGTAATTGTCTTCTTTGTGGGTGTTTATGTAATCTATTCTTATTCTATTAAATCTATTCTGGCCAATAATAATTTCCATGCTGCTAACACATTATGATTGGCTAGGTATTCTTTTGCTTTTAATTGTATTTGCGCACCATCATTTGTACTTAAGGTGGTGCGAACTGACATATCTGAGGATACAAAAGCATCTACTTCTCCAGCAGTTGGTAATTTCTCGATATTGCCTAGCATTCCTAAGTCGTTCCCAGATAATATACAACTACTTCTTATAGGTAGCGGTATTTTATCTATGCCTATACCAAGTGTTGCTAATGGTTTTTCCACTTCAAATAAACCTTGGTTTGCCCTACTGTACCAATTGCCTCCCATACGGGCAACCAGATCTATTTTATGCTGATCTATGCTTCCATTTGCATCTAAAATATCGGTGTGCAGATGAATTTTTACAACTTCAGAAAAAATGAGGTTTCCTGCTCCTCCTTGATCGCCTAAAGCTTCCACCTTTGTCACTTTACACTCAAATTGTACAGGAGCTTCGCCAACCCTAAAAGGTTTTACAAGATCAGATTTCACCATAGTAAGACCTGCTTTTTTAAACTCGTTTTCTCCTTCTGCATATTCTGTACTAGACAGCGACATTTGTTGAACAATTGCGTAATTTACGATATTGATGACAACTTCTTTAGTTTCTAATACGTTGGCCAATGTGTGTTTAGTGGTGTTGTCCCTTACTCTTCTAGCCGGTGAAAAGATTAAAATGGGAGGGTTAGCACTAAATACATTAAAAAAACTAAAGGGGGATAAATTCGGTTTACCCTTCGCATTTAGGGTACTTGCAAAAGCTATGGGTCTTGGTCCTACGGCACCTAAAAGGTAGCCGTGCAATTTTGGCGTGCTTACCTCGTTTGGTAGTATAGAAATTGTTTTGCTCATACGATGCAAAGGTACATAATTTGTGGGCTATTTAAAACAACAAGCCACTATAGAAATACCAAATACATATGATTTTACGTTATCTTTAAACAGAATTAATTGCTAGAATGAATTTTAATCCTAAAAATAAAACTATAAATATATCCTTAATGGTGGGGGCTTTTCTTATTGTAAGCCTTATCCTTTGGAATACCAATAGTTTTTTTGAAAAATTCAAAAAGGAAGAGCGTCACAAAATGGAGATTTGGGCAACAGCGCAAGCTGAATTTCTTCAGTCTTCACAAACGCAAGACTTAGGTGATTTGCATTTAATGATCTTTCAGAACAACACCTCTACGCCAATGATTTTGGTAAATAAAAGTGGATCTTTCAGTGCTAAAAATATGATGAGCACTAAGATTAAAGACTCTGTTTTTATTCAAGAAAAAATTGAACAATTTAAAAAAGAGAATACTCCCGTTATTATGAACCATCGGGGAGATCATATAGCTACCTTGTATTATGGCAATTCTGAGGTGTTAAATAAGCTAAAGTATTATCCGTTGGCATTGATGCTTATAATTTTCTTATTTGGAGCCGTAATTTTCTTTTTCTTTAAAACAAACAAAGCTTCTGAGCAAAGTAAGCTTTGGGCGGGAATGGCAAAGGAAACAGCTCACCAGATTGGTACGCCTCTAACTTCTCTTTTAGGTTGGAACGAGCTATTGAAAGACGAAAATATAAATCCAGAAATATCAGCCGAAATTGAAAAGGATATTTTTAGGCTGCAAACCATTACGGATCGTTTCTCTAATATTGGATCGTTGCCTAAATTGGAAGCAATGGATATAGTAGCAGAGACAAGGAGTGCTTTCGAGTATATAAAAAGGAGAAGTTCAAAATTGATTCAATTTTCGTTTGACAGTCAGGTAGAATCTTTACCGGTGCTTTTAAATAAACCTTTGTTTAATTGGACCATAGAAAATTTAGTAAAAAATGGGATTGATGCTATGCGGGGCAAAGGGCATATTGCTATTGAAATTACCCATATAGGTGCTGTTGTTAATATTTTGGTATCTGATACCGGGCATGGTATTCCAAAAGGAAACCAACAATCTATTTTTAACCCCGGACATACTTCTAAGAAAAGAGGTTGGGGCTTAGGCTTGTCTCTTGTTAAAAGAATTGTGGAGGAATATCATAATGGAAAAGTAAAAGTATTATCTTCGAGCAAGGAAGGAACTGTGATGCAAATTTCGCTAAAAACGAAAGTTTAACTATGGCTAAGGAAAAATTATTAGTGCTTAAAGAAGCAGACATAAAGAATAATTGCCCAGAATGTTTTCATAATGAACTGTCTGTAACTTTTTATCAAAAACAGAATTTCGGTAAATTTGTTCACAAAACTACTGGTGAAATTAGTAGTGAAATGAAGTGTCAAAGGTGTCATTCTATCATCTACCCTATAAAATGGACAGATGATATTGAACGCTCTTATACGTATTATCAAAAATTAGCAGTGCCTAGAAAAACCAGTGTAAAATTCACGAGTTTGTTTTATATTTTACTCTTGGTTGGGATAGCTGTGGTTGCCGCAGTAGTTTATATTTTTATGCAAAATATTATTCAATTTTAGCGTGGATTGCTGCTGCAATTTCTTGAAATTCTTCAGGGGTAAGTTTTTCTTTTTTCTTAAAAGAAGCATCTTCCATACTGTTTAAAGGGATAAGATGTACATGTACATGAGGTACTTCTAATCCAATTACCGATATTCCTACCCGGTTACAATCAATCACTGCTTCAATAGCTTTTCCTACTTTTCTAGAAAATGCCATAAGCCCTAGATAGGTTTGCTCATCTAAATCTAGAATTTTATCTACTTCCTTTTTAGGAACACAAAGCGTATGACCTTTAGCATTTGGACTGATATCTAAAAATGCAAAAAAATGCGCATCTTCTGCCACCTTATAACAAGGAATGTCGCCATTAATTATTTGGGTAAAAATAGTCGCCATTATGCTCTGGTAATTTCTAAAATTGTAAGTTTTATTTTGCCGTTAGGCACAGCAATTTCTGCTTCATCACCTACTTTTTTGCCTAATAACCCTTTACCGATAGGAGAATTTACAGAGATTTTCCCGGTTTTTAAATCGGCTTCGCTTTCTGCTACTAAGGTGTATTTCATTTCCGTGCCATTAGATTGGTTTTTCAATTTAACGGTAGATAATACCAAAACTTTGGAATTGTCTAATTGCGATTCATCAATGATCCTGGCATTAGAAACAATTTCTTCCAGTTTGGATATTTTTAATTCTAAAAGTCCCTGGGCTTCTTTGGCTGCATCATACTCCGCATTTTCAGATAAATCTCCTTTATCTCGTGCTTCCGCAATATCTTGTGAGGCCTTAGGACGCTCTATGTTTTTAAGCTTATTTAGCTCTTCTTTTAACTTTTTTAAACCTTCAATGGTGTAATAAGATACGTTACTCATAACATTATCGTTTTATAAATAGGAAAATCCTCTAGAAATAAGAGGATTTTATACAAATATACATAATTTTTATACACATTTGCGTTTGTATATGTAGTAAGAGACCTTAAATATGAAATCACTTTTTTACGTTTTAATTGTTTTGCTGCTGTTTTCATGCAGTACAGATCGCACCAATAGAAACCCTTATTTACAGGATATAGGTTTTAGAATAGACCTTAATTTAAGTCTTCCCTCCTATAGTGCTTTAAAAAATACTGGAAACGGTGTATATGTTGGGAGCCAAGGTGTGGGCACTCGAGGAGTTTTTGTAATAAACACGGGGTTTAATAGTTTTATGGCTTTTGAAGCTAGTTGCCCTAATCACGAACCAAATGCTTGTTCAACAATGACATTAGATAGCGATAAACAAAATGTTACTTGTTCTTGTGAAGATTATAAGTACAATCTTTTTACGGGGCAATTTTTAAACAGGCCTGAGGGTGATGTTAAATACCACGACATGTTGTTTTACAGTGCCACGTTTAATGGTAATGTAGTGACTGTAAGAAATTAAAAAGGGAGGGCCATTATTTAAGCCCACCCTTTATAAATGTTGTTAGGCTAACTTTTAAAAGTTAAAAGTAGCTCCTAACAAGAAGTTCGTTCCTGCTTGTGGATAATACCCTTGTACCTCAAAAGTATTTCCTGGTGTAGACCAAGAATCTAAATAGGTATAGCCATTAGAAACATATTTTTCGTTAAAAATATTGTTTACCAAACCAGATAATACGATCGATTTAAAAATGGTATTACAATTTATTTCGTAGGCAAAATTTATATCGTTTACAAAATAACTATCCAGTTTTGAGGCCTCTGTATCTGTATTGCTTAAGTATTGTTCGCTTACAAATTTAGTCATCAAAGACACTTTAAGAGTTTGAATAGGCTTGTAGGTAAATATGTTGCCCAATACCAGGCTAGGTGAAAATGCAATATTAGTATTGCCTAAATCTTGTAAAGCATCATCTCTATTGGTAAAGTAATCTTTATTTTTATTGCTGCTAAGTGCAATGTTAGGTCTCAGAGAAAATTGATCATCCAATACAATAGCGGCATCTATCTCTAATCCTAAACGATGGCTGTCACCAATGTTTTTTCTCAAGGGAGCTCCAACGTCATTCAATTCTCCGGTTAGCACTAATTGGTCTTTATACCCCATAAAATAAACGTTGGTGTTTACTTGTACTAAAGGAGAAACATAGCGCCATCCCAATTCATAGTCATTCAGCTTTTCTGGTTTAGGATTTCCACTTTCATAATCGTTTCTATTGGGCTCTCTGTTAGCTCTAGCATAGGATAGATAGAAATTATTATTCCGATTTAAATTGAAAGTTACACCGGCCTTAGGATTAAAAAAATTAAAGGTGTCGTCTACCAACCCGGTTTCATCACCATTAGCGATATAGCCAACGGTTCTGTATTGTAAATCACCAAAAAGCGACCATTTATCAGTCCATTGATAGTTTAATTTGGTGTACACATTAAAATCTGTTTTTGTAGAATTATCAGCGTAATAGGTTTGATTGTGATTTTTTGCATATTGGGACCAAATAACCTCGCCATAATGATCTCCTTCGTATTTGTTCCATCCTCCTCCAAAGATAAAGTCTACACCCTTGTTGCTATAATTTGCAGAAAAGGTTGTGCCATAAAAATCATTAACCAACCATCTTCTTCTAATTAGGTCCATGGTATTAACGACTTCTCCATTTACCGTAATAGGCTCATAACCATAATCCTCAAAATCGTCCTCCTCTTTGTACTGCTCAAAAAATCCTCTTCCATTGGTGTAATGTATGGCAAGATTAGTAGCCCAATTACTTGAAAGTTTTTCATTCCACAACAATTGAAAATGATCTTGTTTGTAGTTGTCATTTTCATTTTCGTAAAATTTATCTACTCCATTTTCATCGATATACGCACCTACGGGATTAAAAGTTCGATCTTCTTTTAAAGTTGTAGCATCTATACCATCCCAGGATTGATAAGTAACCTGATGTCCGCCAAAAAGCAATGCTTTTATCAAGGTATTGTCATCTACATAAGCGCTTTGTAAAAAGTAAGACTCTAGCTCAGAAGAAGCCCTATCTACATAACCATCGGATATAATTCTAGACAACCTTCCGGAAATTTCGACATGTTCATTGAGCAATCCTGTACTAAATTTGATGTTGTTTTTCATCGTGTTGAAGCTCCCTATAGACGTAGCTATTTGGCCGTACCCTTTATGGGATACCGCATCCGTAAGGATGTTTAAACTGGCCCCAAAGGCACCAGAACCATTGGTAGATGTACCTACACCCCTTTGCAATTGCAAATTTTCAGTAGAAGATGCAAAATCGGGCATATTTACCCAAAATGTGCCGTGAGATTCTGAATCGTTGTACGGAATACCATTAATGGTGACATTTACACGGGTTGCGTCGGTACCACGAACTCGTATGCCAGTATATCCTACACCAGCACCTGCATCTGAAGTTGTGACCACGGATGGTAAAAAATTCATTAAAATTGGAATGTCTTGGCCTAAATTACGAGTTTTAAATTGTTCCTTTGTTAGGTTAGAAAATGTCACGGGAGATTGCTTGGTAACCCGTACTGCAGAAACTAATACCTCGTCTAAGACAATTTTTTTTCCTTCTAAGGAATCTGTAGGTTGTTGTTGGGCAAAGCCCGAAACTGCCAGTCCAAATGTGGCAATTGTTGTGAATAATGTTTTCATTCGTAAAAGTGTTACGAATAAAAGGGGCCGTTATTCTTGTTAAAAATTAGATTTATAGAGTGGCAAGCTCCGTTCATTTGTGCCTTATTTAGATCCTAAAGCGATAATGCTCCTAGTTTCTTTACCTGCGATTCATATTAGAACAAAGTTCTTTTATGAAAATTCCCTTGGCAGCATTACCTGCCCAGGTTCGTTGGGTATAATCTCAGCCTAATTTAATAGGCACCCCTTTGAGATGGCCGCAAATGTATGACGCCCTTTTTATTATTCATAGAAAAAAAGTAACTTTATTAAATTCATCATTTAAAAAGTGTGTTATGAAGTTAGGAGCATTTTCTATTAGTCTTGCAGTAAAAGATTTAACGGTGTCAAAACAGTTTTATGAAAACTTAGGGTTTTCTGTTTTTGCGGGAAATATTGAAAAGAATTATTTAATCCTAAAAAATGGAACTACCTTAATTGGTTTATTTCAAGGTATGTTTGAGAAAAACATATTGACCTTTAATCCCGGCTGGGATGAAAATGCAAGCACCTTAGGTGCTTTTGACGATATCAGAGATATACAAAAGCAGCTTAAAGGTGCCGGTGTTGTTCTGAGTACAGAGGTAGATGAAAAAAGCACGGGTCCCGCAAGTATTGTATTAATTGACCCAGATGGAAACCCGGTGCTTATTGATCAGCATGTGTAACGGCTTATGTTGCATTTTCCGTATCTTATACCTAAGCTATTTTTGTAATGCACAGCTCATGGGTATGCTGTAAACGGCAAATTTTACTATTTGATTTACTTATTTTTAGGTTGATGGCTGTCTTTTAATAAATCGTTCACCGTTTTAACAGGATTAAAAGTTGCAAGCGGTACCTCTACAAAAACAGTATTCCAAAAGGCCATTGCGCCATTCCATAAACCTGGAGATTCTAGTGCTTTTAAAGGCTTGCCGTCTTGTGTTTTTTCTGTGATAAAGCCTTGCTTGTGATTTATATAATCTAGTAAATTATATTTTTCACCTTTGTAATTTTTTATTCCACAAACCAAGTCTACCGGATTAAAATGGGTAGCATTTTGCAAAATTTTAGACTGGTTTTTATTTGATGTATTTATTTGGGCTGTTTCTATAATTTGTAAGGAAACATTCTCTTGATAATCTCTTATCCAAAATGGACCTCCACCGGGTTCTCCTTCATTTTTTACCATACCACAAACGCGAATAGGTCTGTTTAGTTTGTCTTTTAAAATGGCTATTTGCTCCTCATTGCCTAAATGAATAAATCCATTTTGAAAACGAGCATTAAGGTCGTCCATTAAAAAGGATTTTATTTCACGAATAGTTTCATTAGAAACAGCTTCGTTTTCTAATAATTCAGAATACTTAAAAGCTTTGGATTGGACTTTTAGCAAATGCCCAGCTATTATTTTTTTACTAGTTGCCACAGTATCTAGCTGATTAGATACAACTACATTGTCTATGTTTTTAATAAAAATTATAGCGGCATCTTGGTCATTTAAATTTTCAATTAAAGCCCCGTGGCCACTTGGTCTAAATAAGAAACTACCATCTGGTAAACGAAACGGATTGTTATTTAAATCGACAGCAATGGTGTCAGTGGAAGATTTTTGAAAAGAATAATCTACCTGAAATCTAGTATTGGTTTTTTCTGATATTTTTTCAGCAACGGTTTCATACGCTTTAGTAAACAGCTCTTGGTGTTGTTCAGAAATGGTAAAATGTAATTTTGCAACCCCTTTGGTTTTTGCATAAAGTGCTGCTTCATTTAGATGTTCAGCAAAGGGGGTTAGTGTAGCGTCTTTATAGTGGTGGAATGGCAATAATCCTTTGGGAAAAAATCCGTAGTTCAACTTGTCGGTAGACAAAAGTTCGGTTACAAAAGCATGGATTTCTTCTCCAACAGATTTAAAATTATACCCTATTTTTTCTCGGATATTTTCATAGAACGGAAAATGTTCTAAGCCGTTAATGAAAGTTTCAATAGCCTTGTCTTTTGTGGACTCTAAGTAGGCGTCAATGCTTTGTTTTTTAGGGTTGTATCTTTCTAAAAAAAGAAATAAGGCCTTAAACATTCTAGAAGCCGCGCCAGAAGCTGGTACAAATTTCAGAAGCTCTATTTGTTTAGATTGCTCCTCAAAATAGGCAACTAGCTCTTTTTCTTCAGGAGGAGAAAATTTTAAAATACCATCTGATATTACGGCTGCCTTGGATAAATCTACATATTGGATTCCTTCTTTAAAAGTTTCTAACTGGGCTAGTACTTTTTCCTTAGAGATTCCTTTTTTAGATAATTGTTCGATGTCTTGTTCGGAAAAATTCATTTTTCGTGTAATAATTTATCAATATGGTTAATCGCTGTAGCGAGTCTGGTTGGTTTATTTCCTTTTAAAATTATAAAATTACGATCGTATTTTAGTAAAGTATTTTTAAAATAGTTGAACATTTCTTCTCGCTCTTCTGGTTTATCCCTTAAATCATCTGCTTCCCAAGGAATATCAATATAGGTTAGTAAATATAAATCATAGGTGTTTTCTAAGGCATGTTTTTCTAAAATAGGGTCGCAATCCCCCACATAATAGGCTTCAGAATATACTTTGGTTTCCAATAGATCGGTATCGCAAATAAGAACATTGGAAGCTTTTTTACTTAATGTATTTTCTAACTTCATTTGACCTTCAGCAATAGGCAAAAGATCGTTGGGTTCGCATGTTTTACGCTCGTTATTCCATTTGTTTTGCAGATATTCACGAGCGTATTCGGGTACCCAAACTGAATTGTAATGTCTGGCCAATTGCTCAGACAAGGTTGTTTTGCCAGTAGATTCTGGTCCGAACAAAACTATTTTAATAAGGTCTGTGGGCTCTTGCCTATACTTTTTTTCCATGCTAGATAACCTAATATTGCTATTCCTGTAAATATAAAATATTGTAAAGCGCTAAATACAAGTCCTTTGTATAAATACAAAGGAATGGAAATTAGATCTCCAATAATCCAATAGATCCAATTTTCTATTTTTTTCTTTGCCATTAGCCACATCCCAACAAAGAAAATTGCGGTAGTGAAAGTGTCTACATATGCGGTCCAATTTTCAAATTTGTCAAAAACAAGGTAAATTAACCAGACAAAAATTAGAGTGCTAATAAATAAAATGACGGACCATTTTTTTTCGGCTGCTGTTGTTTTTGTTATGGGGATAAAATGAGTGGCATCAACCTTTCGGGTCCAAATATACCAACCATAAATACTCATGGTAAAGTAATAAGCATTAATTAACATATCACCCAACAGTCCAAAAACTAAGAGTATGTAAACAAAAATTGCAGTGCTAATAATTCCAGTCGGGAAAACCAATATATTCTCTCTTTTAGAATATAGTACACTAAGAAGCCCAAAGAAAACACCAAGCAGTTCTAATACAATTAGATAGATCGGCGTATCTTGGTACTGTGCAAAAATCCAATCAAAAATGTGGCTCATAACTGCTTCTGTCAGATTTAACAATCTTCATAAATAACAAACCGCTATCCATTAACTCAAAAGCCTCTTTTATTTCTGAATTCAGCACGTTCATTACCTGGTCATATTCACCATAAACCTGCGTACTTAAAGGGTTTTCTAATATGGTTAAGCCAGATGCTCTAAGTTTTTTTATAAAAGTGATGATGTGTTCTTCAAAAGAATCTTGCAGGGGAGAAAAAGTTAATTCTACAGAAATGTTCATTATTTAATTGTTTTTATTGGTAGATGATATGTAGGTGAAACCTTCATAGATATGGATTTTCCTTTTATTTTTTTATGGCATACACACAGGTAAACGATTCAAATTCTATAAAGTGAATTGTATAGCTTGAAGAATCGCCTTGGTATAATATTTCAGCTGTTGTTTGCTCATCTTCAAATGAAAAATCTTTCACATCAATATGGTGAAGAAAACTTAAGCCTGCCTGAGCATAAATTTTATAAAGAGACTCCTTAGCACCCCAAACTATTGTTAGTTTTTGAGTTAAGGCGTCAGAATTTGCTATGGTTTTATATTCTTCAATAGGAGTAAATTTATGAGCTATTTTTAAAATTTTATCACGCTGCATTTCAATATCTATGCCTACTTTATCCGTTTTACTAAGTATAATTCCCGAGAAAATATGGGAGTGTGTAATGGAGATAAAAGTACCGTCTTTAAGGTGGGGTTTTCCAGAATCATCATAGTATAAATCAAAATCGGAATAACCGGCCTCGGCCAGCAAATGTCGAATGCTTAAAAATCCTTTTCGGTGCATTTCAGACTTCATACTATCAAGCCTCGTTTGGCAGTGCCCCGTAAGTTTTATATTTTTAGCTAATTCAGCCTCAGACTCTTCAATCTTATAGATAAAGATTCTGGTATTACTATTAACTGTTATAGTTTTGTAAAGGGGCATAGCTATATTTAAGATATTTGTATCTTTGCACTGCTAAAGGCAGATAAATAATTTAGATAAGCGAATTTAACTATTTTAAGTTCTATTATCAAAGTTGTCAAGTTATAATAACTATAGAAATAAAAAGAAAAAATGAGCACAAAGACAATTGCTTACGTACCAAATAAAGTAAAAGATATTTCTCTAGCCGCATGGGGTAGAAAAGAAATTGAATTAGCAGAAGCAGAAATGCCAGGGCTTATGTCCTTACGTGAAGAATATAAAAATTCTCAACCTCTAAAGGGCGCGCGTATTGCAGGCTGTTTGCACATGACTATTCAGACGGCTGTTTTAATTGAAACACTTCAGGCTCTTGGTGCGGAAGTAACTTGGAGTTCTTGTAATATTTTTTCTACGCAAGATCAGGCTGCTGCTGCCATTGCTGCAACAGGAACTGCTGTATACGCATGGAAAGACATGACGGAGGAAGAATTCGATTGGTGTATTGAACAAACCTTATTCTTTGGTGAAGATCGTAAGCCGTTGAATATGATTCTTGATGATGGAGGAGATTTAACCAATATGGTATTGGATCGTTACCCAGAATTAGCAGAGGGTATTAATGGATTGTCTGAAGAAACGACTACTGGAGTTCACAGATTGTACGAGCGTGTTAAAAACGGAACATTGCCAATGCCTGCGATTAATGTAAACGATTCCGTAACTAAGTCAAAATTTGATAATAAATACGGATGTAAAGAGTCTGCAGTAGATGCTATTCGTCGTGCAACAGATTTAATGTTGGCTGGTAAGCGTGTAACCGTTTGTGGTTATGGAGATGTTGGTAAAGGGACTGCTGCCTCTTTTAAGGGTGCAGGTAGTATTGTTACGGTAACTGAAATAGACCCCATTTGCGCCTTACAAGCTGCTATGGATGGTTTTGAAGTGAAGAAATTAGAAACTGTTGTTGGAAATTCTGATATCATTATCACCACTACAGGAAATAAAGATATTGTTCAAGGGCGTCATTTTGAAGCGATGAAGGACAAGACTATCGTTTGTAATATTGGTCATTTTGACAATGAAATTGATATGGCTTGGTTAAACGGTAACTTTGGAAATACAAAGGATACCATTAAGCCTCAAGTTGATAAATATACCGTAAACGGCAATGATATCATTATTTTGGCAGAAGGGCGTTTGGTGAATTTAGGTTGTGCAACTGGGCATCCTAGTTTTGTAATGAGTAACTCATTTACCAACCAAACATTAGCACAAATAGAATTGTGGACAAATAAGGATGCTTACAAAAATGATGTTTATATGTTGCCAAAATCATTAGACGAAAAGGTAGCAAAATTACACTTGGCTAAAATAGGTGTAGAGCTTACTGAATTGCGTGAAGAGCAAGCAAGTTATATAGGAGTAACTGTTGATGGCCCATACAAGCCGGAGCACTACAGGTACTAAAAAGCGGTTAACAAAATACAGCTCTTTTTCTATGAAATAAATCTAGAAAAAGAGCTTTTTTTATTCAAAATCTTACGGATGCAAAACAATATGCAAAACAAACCTATGAATATTATCTTAACAGGAGCTACTGGAACCTTGGGTTCTAAAGTTTTGCATACTCTTTTTGAAACAAAATTCAATGAAATCAATACGGTTTACCTTTTAGTACGTAAAAAAGGGCAAATGTCGCCAAATGAGCGGGTGATCAATATGTTGGAAAGCGAGTTTGCGCCTGAATTTATTCAAAAAAAACGAAAAGATGTTCTCGCTAAAATAAAAGTTATTGATGCAACAGCTATTTTAAATCCAGAATTATATCTTACTAAAGGGGAGTTGTGTTACTTTATTCATTCTGCGGGTTATGTAAATCTTTCTGTGGATGAAGTCAACAAAGAAGAAATTTTTAAAGAAAATTATCATTTCACAAAATCTATTTTTAATACTTACGAGAAATTTTTAAAGAAATTTATTTACATAAGTACAGCATTTTCAATTGGTGATTTAGGCGGATTAATAGGAGATGATTATATTGAAATTGAAGGAGGGGCCTATCGTAATTTTTACGAAGCGTCAAAACACGCATCAGAAAAATTTTTAACTGAAGCAGGTAAAGAAAAGAACATTCCCATTCAGATTCTAAGGCCAAGTGTGTTGGGAGGTAATGCTATGGACAGTCCTAGCTTTTTTATCTCGAAGTATATGGTGTTTTATCTTTTTGCAAAATTTTTCCATAATAACGCTTCCAATGATCATATAAGAATTACGGCAAACAAAGATAGTGGGTTAAATATTATACCAACAGATTATGCTGCAAAGGTAATCGTGTCTGTTTTTAATACTGATGTTAAACAATTGAATATTGTGCATTCTAAGGCCACAGATGTTACAAGCGGTATTTCCAAAATATTAGATACTGTTGGTTTTAATAAATACAATATTACTCAGGATATTGTTAGTAAAACCATTGGTTTTGAAAGTAAATTAGAACAATATTATTATGAAACTATAGGGGTGCATTTAAATCCATATTTAACTTCTAAGCCCTATGAATGGGATACTTCGCTCTTAGAGAGTATTTTGCCAATTCCGAAGTACGACCTAGAGCAGTACTTAGAAAATACAGTGAAATTTGCCAAACTAAAAAATTTTAGAAATCAAAAGTGGTGATTTTATATTAGCGTACTAAAAAAAGCCCATTATAACATCGTTATAATGGGCTTTTAAGTTTTATAAAAGTATGCTAATTAAGCTTCAAATGGCTCAATAGAAACAAAAGATTTACCTCCTGCTTTTTTTGCAAACTTTACAACACCGTCAACTCTTGCGTGTAATGTATGGTCTTTACCAGCATATACATTATCACCTGGATTATGTCTAGTACCACGCTGTCTAACTAAAATGTTTCCAGCAATAGCAGCTTGTCCACCAAAAATTTTAACTCCTAAACGTTTTGATTCTGATTCTCTACCGTTTTTAGAACTACCTACACCTTTCTTATGTGCCATAATTTTAAGGTTTTATATTGTTATACTTAAGTGATGTTGCAATTACGCTTTACCACCGTCTAATTCGTCTTGCCATTTCTTTAATTCATCCCATTTGCCTTCAGCAGCTAATTTAGCTTGTGCTGGCCATGTGTCAGTTACGTGGTTACCACGAACGTCTGCAATGATTTCAGAAATCTTAGCTGCGTCAGCCTTAGCCAACTCAGCGAAAGTTGAAATTCCAGCCGCGATTAACGTTTCTGCAATTTTAGGTCCAATACCTTCAACTTTTTTTAAATCATCTGCTTTCCCTTTAGTTGCAGCCTTTTTTGGTGCAGCTTTTTTAGGAGCGGCTTCTTTTACAGGAGCTGCTTTTGGTTCAGCAGTTTTTTTCGGTGCAGCTTTCTTTGCACCTGAGGTTAAAATGTCTTCAATAACAATCTCCGTTAAATACTGACGGTGACCATTTTTCACTTTGTAACCTTTACGTCTTTTCTTTTTAAAGACAATAACTTTATCACCTTTTAGGTGCTTAATGACTTTTGCCTCAACAGTGGCTCCGTCTATAGCTGGGGCGCCAATAGTAATGTCTTTACCGTTTTCTAACAAAAGAACATTGTCAAAAGTTACCTTTTTACCTTCTTCGGTTTGTAAGCGGTGAACATATACTTTTTGGTCTTTCGCAACTTTAAATTGCTGCCCTGCTATCTCTACAATTGCATACATAGCTTGTATATTATTAATTAAATTAATGAACTAGCCTATCTAAATAGGCGGCTGCAAATATACTGCTAATTCCTTAACCTACAAGTCATTTTATAAAAAAAGTAATTTGTGGTTGTAAAATTTAAAAGGATTTTAGTTTGTAAATGTAAAATAGGCTTCTTTTTATGGTTTTTAGGTAGAATTTGATATTTACTTATGAATTATTGAATTGAATTATTTTGTATTTTTGTGTTCTTAAACTAAAGTAAAAAACGCATCACTATGAAAAATATTAGCTTACTGTTGGCCATAACACTAACCATACTTTCAATTTCTTGCAAGGAAAACAAAAAAGAGCCAGAAGTGATCAGCATAGACAATACTGTAGCACCTATACAAACAAAAGAATTGGCTAATGCCATCTACAATAAGGCGGAGTTTACTATTAAAGGAATGACTTGTCAAATTGGTTGTGCAGCTAGCTTAGAAAAAAAATTAGCGAAAATGGAGGGTGTAAAATCTGTTACAGTTAGTTTTGAAAAAGAATTGGCTGTGGTAGAGTATGATACCAATACCTTAAATACGGACGATTTAACGAAAACAGTTACAACTGCTGCATCTGGCGATGTTTATACTGTTGAAGGAATGAAAATTGCTACTGAGTAAAAGACATTTTTGTTAGAGGGATACCCAAGGCTGGTCACTGTAAAAGGTGCCGGCTTTTTTAGTTTAATAACTGAGGTCTAGTTCTACACCATGCTAATATGGGCAAGGCGATAAAAATCTTATTTGGAGTGGGTATAAAGTGTTTGTAATTTTTCCTTAAATCGTAAGGGCTTAGTGTAAACGGTAATAAGGTTGGCTGCAACTAAATGTCACCAGCAGCGAATTAAAAACTGTGTACGGTCTTTAATTGTAATGCTAGTTCTGGGCTTTCCAGCGAAAACTTTCCATTAATTTACGAATATCATCTTGTAAATATATGGCAGCCGGATATATGGAATCATAATTTGGTTTGGTGTTAAAATATAAGGAGCCTGTTAAAAAATGTTTTGTGCTGTCTGTTACGTAAAATTGTGCCTGAGAAGCTGCATCTCCTTTAACGTCATACAACATTCCGTATACATTGTATTCCTCATTAATGAATGGTTGTTCTAGAATGTTGTCAGCCTTTGCTGCATGTTCGTATGAAAGTTTTTGGGCATCAGAAAGTAACTGATTTAAATTTCCTGTAATGGGTTTGTAGCTTAGAAAAACGGTTCCATTCATTTGCGGATAACTCAATGTTATACTATTGTTATTCCCCGTTTTTATTTTAGAGGATGAATTGTGTTTAAATTGAAAGTTGTCCGTTTCAAAAGTTTCTGTTTTGTTTTCTGGGTACTCTAGCCTTAGCATGGCTTTTGGTTTGGGTAAAACTTCTTGTTTGCATCCAACGGTTACGATACTGTAAATTAAAATAAGAACAATTACTTTACGCTTCATTAGGTATTATTATTTTTATTTGTTTTAGCCTTTTTTTATCAAGACTTTCAACAACAAATTGATAGTTATTAAAAATTATTTTTTCCCCGCGCTTTGGAAAGCTTCCTGCTATTTCTAACACAAATCCCGCTATGGTTTCGGACTCTCCCTTTTTGCCTTCAAAAAAATCTTCATCATCTGTTATTCTAGCAACGCGATAAAAATCTTTCAAAGTGGTTTTGCCTTCAAAGACATAGGTTAAATCATCTATTTTAGAAAAAACTAAATCTTCATCATCAAATTCATCACTGATGTCCCCGACAATTTCCTCTATAATGTCTTCTAAAGTTACAATTCCTGACGTGCCTCCGTATTCATCTACCACAATTGCTAGATGATTTTTCTTGTCTTGAAATTCTTTTAAAAGATCATCTAATTTTTTGTTCTCTGGAACAAAATAAGGAGGTCTTAGTAAAGAAACCCAGTTAAAAGTTTTACGGTCTATATAAGGAAGCAAATCTTTGACGTATAGAACGCCTTTGACAGTGTCCATGTTTTCTTCATAAACGGGTATCCTAGAATATCCCTTGTCTTTTATTTCGGTTAAAACCTCTAAAAATTTTAAAGCCGCATCTAATGCAAAAATATCAATACGCGGACGCATTACCTGTTTGGTGTCTGTATTGCCAAAAGAAACGATACCCTCTAGAATTTTTTGTTCCTCCTTGGTGGTGTCGTCTTCAGAGGTCATTTCTAATGCTTGTGATAAATGATCTACACTTAAACTAGACTTTTGCTTTCCCAATTTATTGTGTAAATATATTGTTGCGGAGCGCATTGGACCACTTAATGGCGTAAAAATCACATCTAAAAAGCGCAATGGATACGCCATAAGGTAAGAAAATTGGATTCTATTTCTATTGGCGTATATCTTTGGCATAATTTCTCCGAACATTAAAATAAGAAAAGTAGCAACGACCACTTCTAATAAAAATCGCACCGAAATAACATCAAAAAGTAAATAAGTAATGTTGGAAAAAATTACATCGCCAATGGAGCTAAACAAAAGTACTATTCCAATGTTTATGGCATTGTTGGCAATAAGAATGGTAGCTAGTAGTTTTTTTGGCTTTTGTAGGAGTTTTATAACAGAGCCACCTTTGGGTGATTTGTTTTCTTCTATATTATTGAGGTCTGTAGGAGATAAGCCAAAAAAGGCTACTTCTGCACCAGAAATTAGTGCTGACAAGAATAATGAAAAAATAAGCACTATAACTTTAGAAATTAATGTGCCATCAAAAACAACTGCATTTAGCAGTAAAATAAAGGGATCAGGGTCCAATAATTAAAATTTAGTTGTATTAAAATGGTAAATCATCTTCTTGTTCAGGTTCATTTGGGGCTGTGTTTTTAATTGGGGCAACTTGTTGTTGTTGTTGTTGTTGTTGTTGTTGTTGTTGTTGTTGTTGTTGTGCTGGTTCGGCTTGAGTAGGTTTGTTTTGTGCATTTGCCATACTTTCTTGTTTGGTAGATAAAAAAGTAAAGTCTTGCACATGAATCTCTGTGGAATAGCGGGTATTTCCATCTTCTCCTTGCCATTGGCGGTTTTTAAGCCTTCCTTCTACATAAATCTTATCGCCCTTACTGAGGTATTTTTCACATATTTCTGCCGCCTTATTGCGCACTACAACATTATGCCAATCTGTGTTGGTTACTTTCTCTCCTGTTTGCTTATTGGTGTAGGTTTCATTAGTAGCTATAGGAAATCTTCCTATAGAGCCACCACCTTCAAAATAGTGCATTTTTACTGCATCTCCTAAATGTCCAATTAGCATTACTTTGTTTAATGTACCACTCATAATTATGTTTCTTATATCAAAAATACGAAATTTTAAATGTCTTTATGAAGTCTGCAATTAAAACAGGTACAGGATATTTTTCTAAGTCGGACATTGCAATCCCATTTTCAAGGGTAGAATCAACTGCAATAATCCAGAAATTAGTATGTAAATGCTGGTGCGACAGTTTGTGGACTATAGGCTTATCGTTAAACAATAGGATGTTCTTTGCGCTAATATTGGGTGCTACTTTTTTATATTCATTTGCTACATCGGCCTTTTGTTCTTTTGTTTCTAGTACTGGAAATTCATATAGATTTTGCCAAATACCCTTGCCTGTTCGCTTATTTAAAAGTGTTTTATTAGCACTGTCTATAAAAACTAAGTAGTTAAAATATCTGTTTTTAACTTTTGTTTTATTTGTTTTGATGGGTAATGTAGTTACTAATTGTTGCTGTAGTGCAACACAACTATCGCTTAAAGGGCAGCTAGTGCAGTCTGGATTCTTAGGAGCACATTGTAATGCGCCAAACTCCATAATGCCTTGGTTATAGTCTCTAATATTGGAGTTATGCATTACATGCGAAGCCAACTCTTTAAAGTATTTAATGCCTTTTGTGCTATTAATAGGGAGGTCTACGCCAAAATAACGAGATAAAACCCGATAAACATTACCATCTACAACAGCCTGTTGCTCATTAAAACTGATGGATGCTATGGCGCTAGCCGTATAATCTCCGACTCCTTTAAGTTTTAATAATTCTTTATAAGTACTGGGAAAAGTTCCATTGTAATTTTTTACAATATCTTTAGCTGTATAATGCAGATTTCTGGCGCGTGAATAATATCCTAAACCCTGCCATAATTTTAAAATTTTTTCTTCTGAGGCATTTGCTAGGTCAAAAATGGTTGGAAAATGTTTTTCAAAAGTTAAATAATAAGAAGTTCCTTGTGCAACACGAGTTTGTTGAAGCATAATTTCAGACAACCATATTTTGTAAGGATCTGTAGTGTTTCTCCACGGTAAGGAGCGTTTGTTAAGGGAATACCAGTGAAGAATTTTTTGGGAAAAAGACATTAATTAAATAATAAAAAACAAAAGTACAGGTTTATGCACTTAAAATTAAGTCTATTAGCATAAAAGAATAAATTAAATTTATATATTTGCATCCCGAAAAAACATAGACTTAATATAATAGAGACAATGACGAAAGCGGATATCGTATCGAAAATCTCAGACAAACTGGGAATTGAAAAAGGAGATGTACAGGCGACTGTTGAAACTTTTATGGAAGAGGTGAAAACTTCATTAGAGAATGGAGATAATGTTTACCTTAGAGGTTTTGGTAGCTTTATTATCAAAACAAGAGCAGAAAAAACTGGTAGAAATATTTCTAAAAATACTACCATAAAAATACCAGCGCACAATATTCCTGCCTTTAAACCTGCAAAGGTTTTTGTGGAGGGAGTAAAGAGCAACGTACAAGTAAAATAATATATTAATTAAAAAGCAGATTTTATGCCGAGTGGTAAAAAGAGAAAAAGACATAAGGTAGCTACACACAAGCGCAAGAAGCGTAGAAGAGCTAACCGACACAAGAAAAAGTAGTTGTTAACAACTACTTTTTCGTTTTAAAAAAGTTCATTGACATAGAAATTCTTAAAAGAATTTCAACGGGTATTTTAATACCCGTTACAACTATTGTTTAATCCATTTATCGCTATTATTTAAAGTAGGGATAGATAAAAATTGATTCAGGTGAATAAAGAATTAATCGTAAGATCTGGTTCTGGCGCCGTCGATTTTGCCTTAACTAAGGAAGGAAAACTAATAGAACTTCACAAAGAAGAAGACAATAATAATTTTTCTGTTGGCGATATTTTCATCGCCAAAATAAGAAAACCCGTTACTGGTCTAAACGCAGCTTTTGTTGATGTTGGATATGAAAAAGATGCATTTTTGCATTATCATGATCTAGGACCTCAGCTTTCTTCAATGTTGAAATTCGTTAAAAATGCAAGTACAGGAAAATTAAAAGATTTTTCTTTAAAAGACTTCCCTTTTGAAAAGGATATTGATAAAGATGGTAGCATCAATGATGCTATTAAATCTAATCAGTCCTTGTTAGTACAAATTGTTAAAGAACCAATATCTACCAAAGGACCAAGGATAAGTTCTGAGCTTTCATTAGCCGGACGTTATGTGGTTATGGTACCTTTTTCTGACAGAGTTTCTGTTTCTCAAAAAATAGAAAGTAAAGAAGAAAAAGAAAGGTTAAAAAGACTTGTAAGAAGCATAAAACCGAAAGGTTTTGGTGTAATTATAAGAACAGTTGCCGAAGGTAAAAAAGTGGCAGAGCTAGACAAAGATCTAGAAAACTTACTGAACAAATGGACAGTAATGTGTAAAAAATTGTATAAAGCACCGCATCCATCCAAAGTATTAGTAGAGCTAAATAGAGCTTCTTCAATACTAAGAGATGTATTTAGTGATTCTTTTACTGGAATCCACGTTGATGATCCAACGCTTTACAATGAAATAAAAGATTATGTGCAAGAGATTGCACCGGAAAAAGAATCTATTGTAAAATTACATGAGTCTGCAGTGCCAATTTTTGAAAAATTTGGGATAGAAAGACAAATTAAAACTTCATTTGGTAGAACAGCTTCTATGAGTAAAGGTGCTTATTTAATTATTGAGCATACAGAAGCCTTACATGTTATTGATGTAAACAGCGGTAACAGGTCTAACAAGGCTAAAAACCAAGAAGATACAGCATTAGAAGTAAATATGATTTCTGCTACAGAGATTGCCAGACAATTGCGTTTACGTGATATGGGCGGTATTATTGTAGTCGATTTTATAGATATGGCCAAGCCAAATCACAGAAGTAAACTTTTTGAACATCTTCGCGATGAAATGAAAGATGATAGAGCCAAACACAAAATTTTGCCACCGAGCAAATTTGGCCTTATTCAAATTACTAGACAAAGGGTAAGACCTGAAAGAAACATTAAAACAATGGAGAAAAACCCTAACGCCAACAACGGTGCAGAGGTAGAAGCTCCCATAGTTTTAATTGATAAGATTAAATCCGATTTAGAAAAACTATTAAACGGACCAGCAAAAAGCAACGATGTTATACTACATATTCATCCCTTTATTGCAGCTTATCTAACTAAAGGTGTCCCATCCATTCGTTTCCATTGGTTTATGGAATATAAGAAATGGGTAAAAGTGCAATCTAGAGATGCTTATACGTATCTAGAATACCGCTTTAAAAATAAACAAGGCAAAACCATTTATTAGAAATGCCTTTGAAGTATACAAATTAATTAAAAAGCGACCTTAGCTATAAGGTCGCTTTTTTTGTTTGTGTACCTTTGCGTTATGAATTTACAACCTTCATATACAATTACAGAGGCGACAAAAAAATTGGAGTATTACTGTGCTTATCAAGAGCGTTGCCATAAAGAAGTGACGCAAAAGCTGAAAGATATGGGAATGATTCCCGACGCTATAGATCTTGTAATTACCCATTTAATAACCGCAAATTTTTTAAATGAAAGTCGGTTTGCTCAGAGTTTTGCCCGCGGTAAATTCTCCATAAAAAAATGGGGGAAAAGACGGATTGTAAGTGAATTGAAGCAACGTCACATTTCAGTTTATAATATAACATTGGCACTGAAAGAAATTAGTGAAGATGATTACCGCAATACACTAGATGTTCTGGCAAAAAAAAGGCTGGAGAGTATCAAGGAAACTTCGGTTCAAAAGCGGAGAAAAAAATTAGCAGATTACCTGTTGTATAGAGGTTGGGAGAGTCATTTGGTTTATGAAACGATTTCAAATCTGATCAAATAAAAAACCAGCAAGGCTAACTTGCTGGATTTTCTATTTAAATGGTTTTAAACAGCCAAGAAATGTGGTGCTTAAAAGGCGTATCGTTGAGGTCCACCTCTTCTGATTTCCTCGTTTGCGAACGACTCGTATTTTTTAAAGTTTTCGCGAAAGGCATTGGTAAGTTTGAAGGCTGTTTTGTAATAGGCCTCATCGTCATTCCAAGTCGCTCTAGGGCTTAGCACTGAGGTTGGTACGCCAGGACATTCCCTAGGTTGTGCAACGCCAAAAACGGAGTGAATATGGTATTTGTCGTAGGAGTATAATCCTAAATCACCATTTAAGGCAGCATTAATCATTGCACGGGTATATTTTAATTTCATACGGGTTCCTATACCGTAGGGACCACCTGTCCACCCTGTATTTACCAGCCAAACATTTACGCCAGCCTCTAGCATTTTAGCACTTAACATTTCTGCATATTTTGTAGGATGTAAAGGCATAAAAGGGGCTCCAAAGCAAGCTGAGAAAGATGGTACAGGTTCTACTACACCAGCTTCTGTACCCGCAACCTTAGCAGTGTATCCAGATATAAAGTGATAAGCTGCCTGACTAGGGGTTAATTTAGAAATGGGGGGTATTACCCCAAAAGCATCTGCAGTTAAAAAAAATATATTTTTAGGATTGGTCCCTATTGAGGGAACTTGAATATTGTCAATATTATAAATAGGATAACTTACTCTCGTGTTTTGTGTAATGGAGGTATCTGAAAAATCGACTACACCTTTGTCATTCATAACTATATTTTCAAGAATGGCCCCCTTTTTAATAGCACCATATATTTCTGGTTCATTTTCTTGAGAAAGGTTTATTACTTTGGCGTAACAACCTCCTTCAAAATTAAAAACAGAATTTTCATTGGTCCATCCATGCTCGTCATCACCGATTAGTTTTCTTTTAGGATCTGCTGATAATGTTGTTTTTCCTGTTCCAGACAAACCAAAGAAAATAGCAGTATCACCATTTTCTCCAATGTTAGAAGAACAGTGCATTGGCAATGTATTTTTAAAGACTGGTAGTATAAAATTTAAGGCCGAAAAAATACCTTTTTTAATTTCTCCTGTATAACCAGTACCACCAATTAATGCAATTTTCCGTGTAAAATTTAAAATAGCAAAATTATGCTGACGGGTACCATCTATGCTAGCATCGGCCATAAAACCAGGGGCATTAATAACGGTCCATTCAGGGTCAAATTCCTTCAGTTCTTTTTCTGTAGGACGTAAAAACATATTGTATGCAAACATATTAGACCATGGATACTCGTTTATGACGCGTATGTTTAGTTTATAGTCTGGATCAGCACAAGCATAGGCATCTCTAACGTAAAGCTCTTTTGTATTTAAATAAGCAATGACCTTATTGTATAGAGCGTCAAATTTTTCTGGAGCAAAAGGAAGATTTATATCGCCCCACCAAACTTTATCTTTGGTGATATCATCTTTTACAATAAATCGATCTTTTGGTGACCGGCCTGTAAATTCACCTGTATTAATTGCTAAAGCCCCAGAGGAAGCTTCTTTCCCCATGTCATTTTCTAAGGTAATTTTGTGCAATTCTGATGGAGATAATTGATACTTAATATCAGTGCTATTGATACCATAGTCCTCTAACGAAATCGTTTTCGTAGTTGGAGTATAAATGCTCATAATTTTTAGTTTTTTGTTAATGCAAAGCTAAAAAAAAATTATGGTTATCTAATTTAATTGTTCAATGTTTAGTTAAAACGTTTAAAAATACGATAACCTAATAAAAACCACCCCAAAATTAAGAATATGCCACCTATTGGAGTTGCAAAGGCAATAGATTTAGCATTAAAACCTAAAATTGTATCAATACTTAATAGGTAAATTGAAAAACAAAACAGAAATATGCCAGTTATAAAAATATAAAATATTTGTTTTTTATGTTTTTTTTCAATTTTAGGTAAAATACCCAAAACAAGTAAAAGTAGTGCATGGTACATCTGGTATTGCGCAGCTGTTTTGTAGGATGCAATGGCGTTGGCATCAATTAATTTTTCTAAGCCATGTGCTCCAAAAGCACCAAATAATACAGATGTAAGACCAAAAAAAACTCCAGTCAGTAAAATTGTTTTGTTCATAACAAAAAGTGTTTATATATTTATAAATATAACAAACTGAAATTATAATATCAGTATCACATATCAAAAGTAATAAAACAGATGATAAGAGAAATACTTGTACTAGGCGCCGGAAAATCTACAGCCTATTTATTGGATTATTTGCTGAGTAAAGCACAAGAAGAAAAATTACAGATAACCATTGCAGATATTAAACCAGAGAATATAGCTAAAGAGATTGCAACGCATAAAGCATGTACTGTTATTGGGCTAGATATTTTTAATGAAAAAGAGCGCCAGCGACAGATCCGTATGGCAAATATTGTAGTTTCTATGTTACCGGCTAGTTTGCATTTGCTCGTCGCGAAAGACTGCCTTTTACACGGCAAACACTTAGTAACGGCCTCTTATGTTAGCGATGAGTTAATGGCTTTAAATGATGTGGTGAAAGGAAAGAAACTTGTTTTTATGAATGAGGTTGGTCTTGATCCTGGAATAGATCATATGAGTGCGATGCAGATCATTGATGGTATTCGAGAAAAAGGCGGAAAAATGTTGTTGTTTGAGTCTTTTACAGGCGGATTAATTGCCCCGGAGAGTGATACAAACCTATGGAATTATAAGTTTACATGGAACCCTAGGAATGTGGTTTTAGCGGGTCAGGGTGGTGCTGCAAAATTTATACAGGAAGGTACCTATAAGTACATCCCTTATCATAAACTTTTTAGAAGAACTGAGTTTTTTAATGTTGAAGGCTTCGGAAGGTTTGAAGGCTATGCCAATAGAGATTCTTTAAAGTATAGGGAAGCTTATGGATTGCAAGACGTATTAACCCTATATAGAGGTACCATGCGCCGTGTTGGATTCTCCAAAGCTTGGAATATGTTTGTGCAATTGGGAATGACAGATGATGGCTATGCCATAGAGGACTCTAAAGGGATGACATATAGAGCGTTTACAAATCTATTTTTACCGTATTCCCCAACAGATACAGTAGAACTAAAACTACGGCATTACCTTAAAATAGATCAAGATGATGTAATGTGGGGGAAACTAGTAGAGTTACATCTTTTTGACGCCAATAAAAAGATAAGGGTAAACCAGGGAACACCGGCACAAATATTACAAGAGGTTTTAGAACAATGCTGGACATTAGATACAGCGGATAAAGATATGATTGTTATGTATCATAAATTTGGATACGCATTACATGATAAAAAATATCAAATAGATGCCAATATGGTAGTCATTGGTGAAAACCAAAAACATACCGCAATGGCAAAAACAGTTGGGTTGCCTGTGGCTATGGCTACCTTATTAATTTTAAACAATAAGGTTACCACCTACGGAGTGCAAATTCCCATTACCAAAGAAGTCTATAACCCCATCTTATCTGAATTAAAAGAAAATGGAATCATTTTTAAAGAATATGATATGCCTTATATGGGCTATAATTCGGAATTAGAATATAGTTAGTATTTAAAACTGTTTTGATATATTTATAGTCAATTTGAAACCATACTGATGAAATTTGATAACGAAAGGATAAAAATAGACGGAATTGACAAAAAAATCATAAGGTATTTAATGGAAGATGCTCGTAAGCCCATTTTGGAGATTGCACGTAGCATTGGTATTTCAGGAGCTGCCATTCACCAACGGTTGCGCAAACTAGAAGCTTCGGGTTTAATGACGGGTTCTAAATTTGTAATTAACCCCAAGGTTCTGGGTTATACAACAATGGCCTATATTGGTATTTTTTTAGACAAGGCAATGAGTAATCCTAGCGCTGTAAAAGAATTGGAAAAAATACCAGAAGTTTTAGAATGTCATTATACAACGGGTAATTGGTCTATACTCATTAAAGTATTGTGCAAAGATAATGAACACTTAATGCATGTACTCAATAAGGATATTCAACAAATAAAGGGCATCTCTAGAACGGAAACTTTTATTTCTTTAAATCAACAAATTGATCGGCAGATCAGTATTTAAATAAAAAAGAGGCTGTTTTAAAACAGCCTCTTTTTTATTTTGTTATTAAGCAACTCATTAATCCCTTCCAAAAACTTGAAAAGCCCAATATACTAAGGAAGCTAATGCACCTAAAGCGGCAACCAAATAGGTTCTAGCGGCCCACTTCAAAGCGTCTTCTGCCCCTGCATATTCTTCTTGACTAAGCATATTCTTATTTTTTAACCACGCGAGTGCACGGTTACTAGCATCGTATTCAACGGGTAAGGTTACAAAACTAAATAATGTTGCAAAGCCCATCATTACCAATCCGGCTACGGCTACATAAAATCCAATGCCTCCTGCTATTCCGGATACCGCCATTAAAATAACACCACCATATACAACCCATTGAGACATGCTAGAGGTGACACTTACAACCGGAACTAATTTAGAGCGCATGGTTAACCATTCGTATGCCTGAGCATGTTGTACTGCATGTCCACATTCATGGGCAGCTACTGCAGCCGCAGATGCATTGCGTTGACTGTATACACCTTCACTTAGGTTCACTGTCTTATTTTTTGGATTGTAATGGTCTGTTAACATACCAGGGGTAGAAATTACCTTTACGTCTGTAATGCCGTTATCAGCTAGCATTTTTTCCGCTATTTCAGCGCCACTCATGCCATTGCGCAAGTGTACTTGAGAATATTTTTTAAATTTGCTTTTTAGCTTGTTACTTACGATCCAGCTTACTAAAGCAACTGCACCAATGATAATATAATATGTAAACATAATCTTTATTTTTAAAGTTAAATATAGAAATATATAAGCAAAAACCTCGCCATATTAGGCATCATTTTTATTTCTGACAAAATGTCTAATGGTTACTTGAATTTGTATTTTAGAACCAAGACAAACATAATTAATATTGCAGTAATGCCGTTTGCGAGAATAATGGGAATACTTTTATAATGTATGCCATAAATTAACCATAATAGAACGCCCGTAAACATGGCGGCATACATACTCAAAGAAATATCTTTGGTAGATTTTAATTTCCACGTTTTATATACTTGGGGCACATAGGCACCAGTTGTTAAAACGGCAGCTATAAAACCTAAAATTTCTATGTTTTCCATAATTC
The DNA here is from genome assembly GCF_023015805.1 of Cellulophaga sp. F20128. Taxonomy (GTDB): domain Bacteria; phylum Bacteroidota; class Bacteroidia; order Flavobacteriales; family Flavobacteriaceae; genus Cellulophaga. Next base: position 17,515 of record NZ_JALKBA010000022.1, on the reverse strand, counting down.
TACTTCAATGTTGAATTAATTGATGTCAAAAGGTTAATGTTCAAGGTGCAAAGTATTGTGATTTTTGCTGCAGCCCAAACCTCAATACTTTGTCCTCAATATGAACTTACCCAACTATATTTATAATTTTTCCTGGTACTACAATTACTTTTTTGGGTTCCCTACCCTGTAATTGCTCAATGGTTTTTTCGTGTGCCATTACAGTTGCTTCTATTTCTTCTTTAGATAGGTCTAAAGGTAACTCCAATTTAAAACGCATTTTGCCATTAAAAGAAATAGGGTATTCCTTACTGCTTTCTACCAAATGTGAGGCATCAAATTTAGGAAAGGGTGCTGTTGCAATAGAAGTAGTGTTTCCCAATTGCTCCCACAATTCTTCAGCAATATGCGGGGCATATGGAGAAACAAGTATCGCTAAGGATTCTAGAATTTCTTTACTAGTACATTTTTGTGCCGATAACTCATTAACACAAATCATAAAGGTAGAAACCGAGGTATTAAAAGAAAAGTTCTCAATATCTTCCGCCACCTTTTTAATGGTTTTGTGTAATGTTTTTAAGTTGTCTTTTGTTGGAGCTGCATCCGTGAACTTGGCGCCATTATCCTCTAGATATAATCGCCATAATTTTTTCAAGAATCCATGAGTTCCTGTAATGCCAGCCGTATTCCAAGGTTTAGATTGCTCTAATGGCCCTAAGAACATCTCGTACAAACGCAAACTGTCTGCGCCGTAGTCCTCACAAATACTATCTGGACTTACCACATTGTACTTGGATTTGGACATTTTTTCGACTTCACGACCTACAATATATTTGCCATCTTCTAAAACAAAGGCTGCATCTTTATATTCTTCACGCCAGTTTTTAAAGGCTTCAATATCCAATTCATCAGAAGCATTTACAAAGGATACATCTGCGTGAATAGGAGAAACTATTTTGCCATCAATTAATCCCTTAGAAATTATTTGGCCTGATTCCTCTTCTCTATAAACAAAAGCACTCGTCCCCGTAATCATTCCTTGGTTGATCAGTTTTTTAGCAAACTCCTTTTTAGGAACTACCCCTTTGTCGAACAAGAATTTCTGCCAAAAACGGGCATATAGTAAGTGACCTGTTGCGTGCTCACTACCACCAATATATAAATCCACATCTTGCCAGTAGTTCATAGCATCCTCAGAAAATATGGCCTCTGTATTGGTAGGGTCCATATAGCGGTTAAAGTAAAAGCTACTTCCTGCCCAGCCTGGCATAGTATTTAATTCTAGTGGCCACACTGTTGCATTATCTATCTCGCTGTTGTCTACAACTTTATTTGTAACGGTATTCCAAGCCCAAACGGTAGCGTTACCTAAGGGTGGTTCGCCAGTTTCGGTGGGTAAATATTTTTCAACTACGGGTAAGGCTATCGGCAAGTGCTCTGTAGCTATCATTTGGGGCATTCCGTCTACGTAATACACAGGAAATGGTTCTCCCCAATACCGTTGTCTACTAAAAACAGCGTCGCGCAAACGGTAGTTGATTTTTCCTTTGCCTTGTCCTAATTTTTCCAATTCGTATATCGCTAATTTCATCGCTTTCTTATACGGTAATCCGTTTAAAAAATCTGAATTCGCTATTACTGTTTTGTCTTTATCGGCATGAGCTTCTTCAGAAATATCGACACCCTCAAAAATATTGGGAATTGGAATATTAAAATGTTTTGCAAAGTCGTAATCCCTTTGGTCACCACAAGGAACAGACATAACTGCACCTGTACCATAGCCAGCTAAAACATAGTCGCCAATCCAAACAGGAATGGGTTCTTTAGAAAAGGGATGTTCTGCATAGGCGCCTGTAAATGCGCCCGAAATTGTTTTTACATCGGCCATACGCTCGCGCTCACTACGTTTTGCGGTGGCTTGGATGTAGGCTTCAACTTCTGCTTTTTGTTCTGGTGTTGTAATAGTGGCTACAAGCTCGTGCTCTGGAGCTAATACCATAAAGCTTACCCCAAAAATAGTGTCTGGTCTTGTTGTAAATACTTCGATCCCCCTGTCCAAGTCGACCTCACCCCAGCCCTCTCCAGAGGAGAGGGAGCTTAGTTTTTTTTCAATTTTAGCAATTACGGCCTCTATATTATTAAGAACATCATCATTGGAAAATCTTAAAACTGTAAATCCTTTTTTCTGTTCCAACAATAACTCGCGTTCGTCATCTTTTTCTAATTGGTATTGATGAATCTCCCCATCAACTTCAATAATTAAATTCTTTTCAATACAAACAAAATCGACGATATAATTAGAAATTGGATGTTGTCTCCTAAACTTATCATTTAAATTTCTATTGCGAAGTTCATCCCAAAGCTTAGCCTCAGCTGCGGTTGGATTTTTTCGCATTTCTTTGGCACGCTCTAAAAGTATCCCGTAAATTTCTGAATTACCTGTGTAATATCTTGGTGAGGAGGAGTCTGTCCCCCCTCCTTCGGAGGGGGTTAGGGGGAGAACTTTAAATGTGACCGAAGCACCTTGACTTCTTCCAATCCAATTGGTTTGTGAGTCTTTTAAGGGTTGGGGCCAGTCTATTGTATTTAAATCGTCTAGAAGGCGTTGTGCATAAGCAGAAATGCGCATGCTCCATTGCGTCATTTTTTTACGGACAACCGGATGCCCACCACGTTCTGATACGCCATTTATGATTTCATCATTCGCCAATACAGTTCCCAAAGCCGGACACCAATTTACTTCGGTTTCGGCCAAATAAGTAAGTCTGTATTGCAATAATAATTCCTGTTGTTTTTTAGGGTCAAATGTGTTCCATTCATCAGCTGTAAAAACTGGGATGTCTTCATCAGAAACTGCGTTTACGGTTGCATTTCCGTCTTTTTCAAAAAGAGCAATTAAAGTAGCAATATCCTCAGCCTTATCCGAGTCTTTATTGTACCACGAATTAAATAATTGAATAAATATCCACTGTGTCCATTTGTAATAATCAGGATTAGAAGTCCGTACCTCGCGACTCCAATCGAAAGAAAAACCTATTTTGTCTAGTTGTTTTCTGTACCCTTTTATAATATTCTCTTGATAGTTTTCGTCTTTTTTTGAAGTTGCTATCGTTTTATCTATTAATGCTTCATTTTTAATACTATCATCGACATTCAAATATTTTGGTAGAATATTACCCGCTGCATCTAAACAACCGTCAATATTAATAGAAGTAGTTACCGCTGGATGTAATCCAGTCTGAATAGCATATTGTTCTGCTGGCAATCCAAAAGAATCGTACCCCATTGGGTGCAACACATTAAAACCTTGATGCCTTTTGTAACGTGCATAAATATCACTGGCAATATACCCAAGTGGGTGACCAACATGAAGCCCAGCCCCAGAAGGATAAGGAAACATATCTAAGACATAAAATTTTTCTTTATCAGAATTATTTTCTGCTTTAAACGTTTGGTTTTCTGCCCAATATTTTTGCCACTTGGCTTCAATCTTTTTAAAATCGTAATTCATATTTGTTGTTTCAATACAGCTGTAAGTTTATAACCTAGAGCATTCTTTGCGTCAATATTTTGCGCAAAAATAAGTTTAATCATTCAATTGAATGGTATAAAAAGTAAGAGACCTATGCTATAGCTGTGAAAATGTTAGTTAATCATTACAATTTCCGCTATATTTTTGGCTATTCGTGTATATCCTTTGCCATTGGGGTGTAAACCATCTAAAAACAAGTCCTTATTTATTTCTCCGTTTTCTAACAATAAAGAGGTTCCAATATCCTTAAATAACACACCTTCTATAGCTGCTATCTTTGCTGTTTTTTGGTTAATCGTCTTAATTTGTTGTTCTTTTCCTGCTCGGGGTAAAATTCCAATAAGGATAAGGCTACTGTTTGGTTGTCTTCTTTTGATGGCTTGTATTAGATTTTTTATTCCTAGAATAATATCATTTTCAGTATCTGAATCTAGGTTATTGGTACCTGCCATAACTATAATTTGTGCAGCTTCAAAACCATCCAATTCGTCATGCTGTATGCGCCAAAGCATATTTTCTATTTTGTCCCAACCAAAACCAAAATTGCGTATTCCTAAGGGTTGCAAAATGTTGGTCCAGCTGTCTTGTCCATTAAATAGGGGATCATTAACTTGGCCTCCCCAAAAATGAACAATAGAATTTCCAAAAAAACAGATTTTTGGAGGATTCGTTTTGTTGGTGTTAAGAATATTTTGATGTCGATCTTCCCATTTGTATACAGCAATATCCCTGCTTTGTGTTTTGGGTACGGTCGTAGCTAAATTCCCAATGGGCTCGTCTAAAATTTCTCTGATTATTTTCTCATAAGCGTCTGCATATTGCATCATTCCCAGGTCGTTAGGGTGAATATAATCTACAAAAGAATCAAAATTAAGATTCATATCTTCCTTTTGTAACATAAAAATAGAAGTGTAACCTTCTGCTTTTAATTGGTGATAAGCAAGTTGCATAGCAGTGTTCAATGCAATAGGAATGTCCCTTCTTTCTTTGTTGCTAAAAGAATTTGCATAGCCAATATGTGCGGTTAAAATTATTGGGGTATTGGGTCTCTTTTCTCGTAATTTTTTTACGGCATTTACAAGTAATAACTGAGTGTCATGTTTTTTTGGAGATAAATTGGGCAAACAATCCAAGATGTAGATTTTGGCATCAATCTCAGACATTAAATCGATAAGTTCGGGCTCTAATCTGCCATTGCCAGAAAACCCTAGGTTAATTACTGGTCGTTCTATTTTTCTTTCTAAAATATTTGTCCAAGCCATTCCAGGTCTAGAGGCACATGCTCCTTGACAGATAGAGGTGCCATAGGCTACAATGGGTTTTTCTTGCCGAATTGGTAAAGGGTCTAAAAAGGAATCTGAGTCAATTCCAATTTCTAAAGATTCAACCTCATTGTACAAAGGTAAAAACAGTTGATATTCTCTACCGTGTTTTTTATGAAAATTGGATTCACCATCCATTACAAAGCTATAGGTACTAGTCTCGTTAATGGAGTAAGTCCCCCAATTTCTTATCCATTCCCCATTTGAGGTTTTACCGTATAAATCTAAACCACTAACACCTGTTGCCGGCATATGAGGCATAGCCGTTGGTCTTTTAAGTTTGTATTTTACATGAATAGTAGGCGCATTGCTCCAAAATCGAATAGAGAGCCCTGCTGCATGTTTTGATAAATTCCAAACAGCATTCCTTACCTTTTCTTCTGCTTTAGAAGGAAGCCGATGGTAAATAGAAGCACCTGCTTTGGGCCATCCGTTACCGGCAATAACGGAAGTTGTGTTGTTGGCAGGATTCCACCATTTTAGTGCTGTTTTTTCTTGAGCAAATGAAACTAAAATTGTAAATAGGAGTAAAAGGAGGGTGTATTTTTTAATCATAATTTCTATCTTAGTTTTATAGATACAAGTTTTTAAGGAAACAGATTTGGAAGTAGGGTAAAAATAAAGCTAAAAATTTAGATTTTAATCATAGAACTCAAAAATGCATTATTCCAATTACTTTACTATTTTTACGCATTCTTATAAGTTATGAGCAAATCTTTTGAACGTTATCAAAAAAGGAAATTAATTTCCTCTTATTTTTCGGTTGTACTTAGTATAGCCCTAGTATTATTTTTGTTAGGGATATTGGGCTTATTGGTCTTGAATACTAAGAAAATGGCGGATCATTTTAAAGAGCAGATTACTGTTTCTGTTTTTCTAAAGGACGAAGCCAAGCAAGTAGAAATAGACCAATTGCAAAAAAGTTTGGCAATGGCAGACTATACTAAATTAGCAACTTTTGTGTCTAAGGAAGAAGCTGCCGAAAAACACAGCGAAGCCATAGGAGAGAATTTTATGGATTTTTTGGGGTATAACCCGTTAAAGAATTCTATTGATGTACAACTAAAGGCAGATTTTGTCTCCCCAGAAAAAATAGAAGAAATAGCTAATGCAATTGCAACCAAAGGGTATGTAGAGGAGGTTAGTTACGACAAACCTCTTATTTCTTTGTTAAATGATAACGTCAAGAAAATTAGTTTATGGATCTTAGTGGCTAGTGCAATTTTTACGTTTATTGCCTTTTTGTTAATCAATAGCTCTATACGTTTATCGGTCTATTCAAAACGATTTATTATTAAGACCATGCAGATGGTGGGGGCTACCAAACAATTTATACGCAAACCTTTTATATGGACCAATATTAAATTAGGTATGTTGGGTGCCTTGTTGGCAATGATTGGGTTGGCAGGTGCCATTTATTATATAAACACTAATTTCCCAGAATTAGCGCTTTTTAAAGAACCTCTAATTTTAGGGTTTTTATTTACAGGAGTTTTTGTTTTGGGAGTCTTAATTTCGTTTATAAGTACCTATTTGGCTACACAACGTTTTTTAAACCTTAGAACAGACGATTTATATTATTAAATTTGCAGCAGAAAAACCGAAAGGGATCAAAATTTATTTCAGATGAAAAAAAATCAAAATAGAACAGCACAAAATTCTAACACAGAATTTATTTTTCAGAAAAAGAATTACATGTTTATGTTTATTGGTATTGCCTGTATTGCCTTAGGTTTTATTTTAATGAGCGGTGGTGGTAGTAATGATCCTAACGTTTTTAATGAAGAAATATACAATTTTAGAAGAATACGCCTGGCGCCAACTTTGGTGTTGATAGGTTTAGGCATAGAAGTTTACGCTATTTTGTTGAATCCACACAAGAAGAACTAATTTGGAGATTTTTGACGCCGTTGTCCTTGGAATCATACAGGGATTAACCGAATTCCTACCGGTATCTTCTAGTGGCCATTTGGAATTGGGAAAAGCAATTCTAGGAGACCATTCCGTACCTGAAGAAAGTTTATTGTTTACCGTAATACTGCATTTTGCTACCGCATTAAGTACCATAGTAGTGTTTAGAAAGGATGTGCTAGAAATTATCCGTGGTTTGTTTCAGTTTAAATGGAATGAAGAATCACAATTCTCATTAAAAATCCTTATTTCTATGATTCCAGCAGTCTTAATCGGACTATTCTTTGAAAGGGAGCTGGAAGCTTTTTTCGATGGTAACATTCGCTTTGTTGGCCTCATGCTTTTAGTGACTGCAGTATTGCTATATTTTGCAGACAAAGCGAAAGACACTACTAAGAAAGTTACTTTTAACAATGCCTTTATTATTGGAGTATCACAAGCAATAGCGATGCTACCAGGGATTTCTAGAAGTGGGGCTACCATTTCTACTTCGGTACTTTTAGGTGTAGACAAAACCAAGGCGGCCCGTTTTTCTTTTTTAATGGTGGTACCGTTAATTTTTGGAAAAATAGGAAAAGACATGCTTAGTGGCGATCTTAATTTTGAAAGCAGTCAATCTGTAGCTATGGGTGCCGGTTTTGTAGCTGCCTTTTTAGCGGGTCTTGTAGCGTGTACTTGGATGATACAACTAGTGAAGAAAAGTAAACTGTCTTATTTTGCAATCTACTGTTTGCTCGTGGGCTTGGTTGCTATAGGGTATAGCATTTGGAGCTAAGTTATAATTTGACTACATTTAATTCTATTAAATTCTTTTCAATATGTTGTTTATAGGGCCTCTTGAAATAGTATTGTTAGTTGTGGTGTTAACCTTTATTCCCGTTGTTATCGGGTTTTATGTGTATAAATTGGGAAAAAAGGCAGGCTACAAGGAAAAAGTAGAGGCAATGACCATAAATGATGAAAAACTTTAATTATTGATTACAAAAGAAGAATTTTTAGAAGGACAAATACTACTGATAGACAAACCACTAACCTGGTCATCCTTTCAGGCAGTTAATGCCTTAAAATGGGGAATACGTAGAAAGTTTGATTTAAAGAAAATAAAAATTGGGCATGCGGGAACCTTAGATCCTTTGGCTACAGGACTGTTAATTATCTGCACAGGAAAATTCACAAAAAGAATTCCAATACTACAAGGGCAGGTCAAGGAGTATACCGGAACAATTACTGTGGGGGGCACAACACCATCTTATGATCTTGAAACGGCGGTAAATGAGACCTTTGCTGTAGATCATATTACGGCTGAACAAATTGAGGCAACTACCTCTAAATTTATAGGAAAGATTTCCCAAATACCTCCTGTTTTTTCTGCCTTAAAAAAAGATGGAAAGCGTTTGTATGAATATGCAAGAGAAGGACAAGCCGTTGAAATAAAGTCCAGAGAGGTTGAAATATCTGAATTTGAAATAACAAAAATAAATTTACCAGAAATTGAGTTTCGGGTAATCTGTAGTAAAGGAACCTATATACGCTCTTTGGCACACGATTTTGGGAACGCCTTGCAGAGTGGAGCACACTTATCTGCCTTGCGAAGAACCAAAATAGGTGATTTCAACGTAGATAATGCAGTTACTCCTGCCGATTTTCACACAAATGTTCTCGGTATGGAGAAACCTAAAGATGTGTAAAATTTGGGTTTTTAGCGAATATTTAAAATATTTTTGAAAAAATACGGTTATAGCATATATGTTTAAAGACAGCAGATCATTATCCTTTATCATAACATTTTTTTCCATGTCTATCATGGTATTGTCCTTGTACAATATTCATTTAGGGGCAAAAGAAGTGGAAGATGAGTATGTTGTAGAAATGGCAATGATTGATGAAGTTGAAGAAGAAGAAATACAGAAGGAAGAGCAAGAAGCTTTAAACCAAGAAAAAATAAAAAGTCATTTAGCGTATAATGAAACGGCCAAACCATCCTATGGTAACCCGGAGCCTTTAAAAACGTTGGATGAATTAATGCAGGAGGCAAAATCCAATGAAGAAAGTGATCCAAACGCTGAGGTTTTAAGTGCTGATAATGGGTATGCAGCTAGCTTAAAGGAACTCGCAAAAAAAAGACAAGAATTATTAGAAAAATTAGGAGAGAAAGATGCAAAAAAGGATCCGGTTTCTCATAATTTAGCTAAAAGAAGAACTTCTATCTCGTTTTCCTTAGTAAAAAGAAATGCATACAATTTACCACCACCTACATATACCTGTATTGAAGGTGGTAAGGTAGTAGTGAATATCATAGTAAATAATGACGGTAATGTTATAGAGGCTGAATACAACAAGAAAAGCTCTAACACTAGCAATGGGTGCCTGGTTGATAATGCTATTGAATACGCTTTAAAATCTAGATTTAATGACGCTGACAAAGAAAGACAGAAAGGCACTATAACCTATTTATTTCAAGGGAAGTAATTGTACAAGATCTGCAATAGTATTCTGCCCTTTGTCTTTGGTATACCAAAGTTGTAATTCTTCTTTAAATTCTGCAGTTAAAGACCCGTGTTTGGTTTTATAATCAGAAACAATTTTTGTTAAATTACTAGGTCTTGGCCCCCAATCTCCAATAATTTCTTCTGTATTGTTATTTATGGCTATAAGTCTAGGGATAGATAAGGTATTGTTGTAAAGAAAGTGATTCATAAGTTCTAAGTTTTCATCTCTAAGAATAACTTTTACATCAATATTGGAATTTTGCTCTGCAAATTTTTGCATAATGGGCATAGTTTGCGCCGCATCTCCACACCAACTTTCAGTTAAAACCAGCCATGTTATAGGAGTGTCAATTTGTTTAATTTTATCGATGGTAAGGCTGTCAATTTTTGTGGTTTTACTCAGGCGTTTCATTCGTTTCTCGTTGAGAAATGTGTAGTGTGCTAAATCTTCAGACTGTTCTGTTCCTGTAGATTTTTTATCGGCAACCAAAACTCTCATTAAATCTCGATAGGTCTCATAGGTCATTGCCGTTTTTAATGATTTCCTTAGAAGTGTTTTTACTTGTGTGTCTAGGGTTGCTTGCATACGTATTTGCCTTTATTTAATATCAAAAATAGAATATGAGCTTTTAACAAAAGCTGATATTAGTCACATTGGTAGTAAATTTTCAAGAAAACTTACAATATAGATCCATGACGTTAGTTTGTACTGGTTTGGTTGCCCTCTAGAAAGTCTAAAAAACTACTTCTAAATTTTTGACCGATAGGAATTTTGTGGTTTGTGGTTAAAACTTGGTTGCCAGCTACACTTTTTATTTTTTCTAAGTTTACAGCAAAAGATTTATGAGTTCTAATGAATAACTTATTTGGCAACGATGCTAGCATAGTGCTAAAAGTAGTATTGGTAATTATGCATTGGTCTTCTACATATACTTTAACATAGTCTCCAGAGGCCTCTATAAATAGGATGGCATTGGGAAGTACCTTATGCAACACCTTATTGGCTTTAATTAATAAGAAATCGTAGGTTGGAGTTTCTGGGCCGACATCCGTTTTTTTAATTTCTAACTTATTTACAGCCGTTAAAAAGCGATCAAAAGAAAAAGGTTTTAGCAAATAGTCTAAGGCGTTTACCTCAAACCCGTCTATTGCATACTGTGAATAGGCCGTAGTAAAAATGACTTCTGGTGGATTTTGCAAGGACTTGTAAAATGATAACCCTGATATTTTTGACATATTAATATCTAAGAATAGCACCGCAATAGTGGGGTGTTTTTTTAATTGCAATAGGGCATCATTGGCTGAATTACAAACACCGACAAGTTCTAAAAAATCGACATCGGATATAAATTTTTTTAAAATTTGTTGAGATGAAGGTTCATCGTCTATAACCAAGCATTTAATACGCATTAGAAATTGATTTTGTTAGCGTTATGGTTACCGCAAAGGTATCTTTGGTTTCTACAACATGAAACGTATGTGCGTTTGGGTAGACCAATTCTAAGTTGTTTTTTATGTTCTCTAACCCAATACCAGAATATTCTTCAGAAACTGGATTTTCGGTTTTAAAACTATTGTTTTCAATGGAAAAAACAAAGGTATGTTCTTTTTGTAGGATTTGAATAGTAATAAAAGCATTTCCAGAGTCATCAATGGTACTGTGTTTAAAACTATTTTCTACTAGGGGCAATAACAACATTGGGTACACTAAATAATTTTCATTTTCTACTGTAGTGTTAAACTGGATGTTTTTGAAGTTATGAGATCTAAATTTATGAAAATCGATATAATTTTTCAATAATGTGATTTCATCTTTAAGCGGAATGGTTTGTGTGTTGGAATCATAAATAACATACCTTAAAATATCGGATAATTGCACTATGGCATCTTTGGTTTCTTCCTTTTTCTCCAGTGCAAGTGCGTAGATAACATTGAGCGAATTAAATAAGAAATGAGGGTTAATTTGTGAACGCAAGGAGGTAAGTTGCATTTGAATGTGTTGGTTGTCCAATTTTAATCGTCTGTTTTCTTCTCTATTAAAATAAAACCAATCTTCAGCTAATTTTAATAGTGTAGTTGCTATTAAGAATATGATAAAGATAGTATTAACACCTATAGGGCTGGTATAGGAAATAAAGAAATAGTTGGGATAGAGCCAATCTAAAATAGGCTCTAAAAACCACTGATTAAGTTTGGTGAAAAGGATTAAGTTTACAATAAACCCTAATGCGTAATATACATACTTTTCCCTTTTTAAGAGTTTTGGAATTAGCAGGTATAGGTTAATAAGTACGGGTATGGCAACGGTAATAAGAAAGCCAATAGTGTATGCGAAATCAATTTTGATTGGAATATTTCCTTTGCTAAAAGCAAAAAGTAAAATGACATAAGAAAAAAGCCAAACCACTACATTAAAGAGTAGTGGTCTGTGTATTTTTTTAGGTATTGCTTCTTTATTAGTGCGTTTCATTAGCTCGGGTTAAGGTAAATTTTTTATCTGTTTTCCACTTGTCTTTGTTGTCAGATTCTAGATATTTTTTTAAGAATTTAAAAAGCTCTTTGGAAGAGGCTGTTAATACAAGTGTTTCGTTAATACCAACCTTTTCATGTTTTAGTTGGATCTGTTTTTTTTCAAAAAGTTCAGTTAATCGATCTTCATCGAGCCACTTTAAGCTCATATTACCATTTTCTAAAATATCTAATTTTGCAACGGTATGGGTTTCTATGATATTGGACTTAGCAAGGCTATTTAAATCTTCAGAATTGTAATCAACCATATTAAAGTTGATGAATAATTCATTATTTATTTTAAAGGGGACACCAATAAAACTAGCTTCTTTTTCGTTTTCGGTATATTTTATAAAGTAACCATCTTTGTATTGTTCGTATATTTTTTTATCGTATTCAAACTTTGGTTCCTTGTCTTTTTTAAATTCTTCTTTTAGGGATGTTACCTCCCATTTTCCTTGTTTAGCATCTTCCCAATTACCAATAAAAGATGCCTCATAAAAAACGGCACTCGCAATGTAAAACGGATGTAAGGATTTTAAAACACATGAATTAAAAAGTAATATACAAAGGGCGATAATGATATTTTTAATTTTCATAGGATTTGTTTTATAATGTTCATTCAAAACAATAACAATTTACAACGCATACCAAGTTGTTTCGGCAAACAAGGGCTAACTAATGCCAAACAATGGATAAGTATGTTCTTTTATTGTAAAAATAAGGCTTGTTTTAGAAACTTATTTATCTTTAATCTTGTAAACTTTTAAAATGGAAAAACATAGGTGTGGTTGGTGTGTTGGGGATGAATTGTATGAAGCATACCACGATAAAGAATGGGGGGTTCCTGTACGAAATGATGCTGCCTTGTTCGAGTTTTTGGTCTTGGAGACTTTTCAGGCGGGTTTAAGCTGGATTACCATATTGCGAAAACGGGAAAACTTCAGAATGGCCTTTGATCATTTTAATTATAAAAAAATTGCCACCTACAAGCAAACTAAAATTGATGAATTATTAGAGGATGCGGGTATTATTCGGAACAAATTAAAAGTACATGCAACAGTTTCCAATGCCATTTCTTTTATGAAAATACAAGAAGAGTTTGGTAGTTTTAATGCGTATATCTGGGGTTTTGTAAACAATACACCCATTACAAATAAAGTAAAGCATTATAAAGAAGCACCAGCAAATACACCCTTGTCAGACACCATTAGCAAAGACTTAAAAAAAAGAGGATTTAAGTTTGTAGGGAGCACCGTTGTTTATGCGTACATGCAAGCTACAGGAATGGTAAATGATCACGAAATAAATTGTTTTAGGTATACTAAAGTTTAAGATGTGCTGTATGAATAAATTAGATAGAATTTTTGTTTTTGTTTTTTTGATGTTTTCTGTTTTAGGAATAGCTCAAGAAAAGGTAGAAAGAGAACACAGAATATTAAAGTCTCAGTTTCCGCCAATTGTTTATCATAAAGCAGCCTTGGGGGATCATGTGAAAAAGATGAGGTATTATAAGGAAGTTGCTACCGAGCAGGTGGTATACAGTACTAAATTTAAAAAAGATAGATTGCATTATCAAATGTTTTACACTGAGGAAGGAACCCTAAAAAGTGTAGCCTTTGCAATCAAGCAAATAGATGTTCCAGATACTGTATATGCACTTTTTGAAACGTATTTTAACGGAACTTTTGATAGCTGGAAGTTGGTTGAACTGGATCAGCTGTACCCCGTAGCTTCTAAAGATTTAGAAACGGAAACTTTTAGCAATGCTTTTCAGAATTTAATGCTTCCCAGTATTCTTTATAAATTAGTTGTTAAAGGAAAACAAGATGCCCAAAAAGTGCATCAGGAGTTTTGGTTTACTGCCGAAGGTAAATTTGTTTCGTCAAGAGATATGTTGCCTGCCAATCACGATAGAGTGTTGTATTAGGTGCTAAAACCAATAGATTACACCCTCAAATACCAGAATTATCTAACTTTATTTAATTATAAGGTACAATTTGGTTTCCCCTATTTATGACTGTCGTTATACTATTAGTGGGTAAGAGATTTGTTTTTGATTGTTCCAATTATGTATATAGGGCCCTATGAGAACAGTTTTTATGGTTATAATCTTAGGTTTAAATGATTGGTGATTATATCTCATTCATATAAATAATAGATAACGCAATATAATTTTTAAAAGAGTAGTATATTTGGTCAACTACTAAAAAACTATACTTTATGAAAGCACTTTTTAGCTTTATATGCGCATTTGCATTTTCGTTAATTTCAATTTACGCTCAAAAACCAATAGAAGGTAGGTGGGACTTGGTATTACAAATGGATGGTAAAGAACACCCATCTTGGTTAGAAGTTACTCATTCTGGAATGAATACCCTAGTAGGGAGATATGTGTTTTTAAACGGGAGCGCAAGGCCAATTAGTGAGGTAAAGATAGATGAGAATAATTTTTCGTTTCGTATTCCACCACAATGGGAAAGCGGCGATGATCTAGAGTTTAAAGGGACACTTGTTAATAATGAATTAAAAGGAACCTTTACGTATACGGATGGAAAAACCTATAACTGGAAAGGAGTTAGGGCTCCTATATTTGAGTATAACAATAATCCAATATGGGGAGCGCCCATTACGTTGTTTAATGGAAGAGATTTAACAGGATGGACTCCTATGGGAGAAAATCAATGGGTAGTGGAAGATGGTGTTTTAAAAAGTCCAAAATCTGGCGCTAACTTGGTAAGTGATACTAAATTTACCGATTTTAAACTGCACATAGAATTTAAATTTCCGGCGCAGAGTAACAGTGGAATTTATCTAAGAGGTCGCTATGAGGTACAAATAATGGATAGTCAAGGAGAGCCTTCAAGTATACTTTTTGGTGGGGTTTATGGGTTTTTAACACCTAATGAAATAGTCTCTAAAGGTCCGGATGTATGGCAACAATTTGATATTACTCTGATTGGGAATCGCGTTACAATTGTAGCCAATGGAAAATCTGTTATTACCGATCAAATTATACCTGGAATCACTGGAGGTGCTTTGGATAGTAATGAAGGCGAGGCAGGACCGTTTTTAATTCAAGGAGATCATGGTCCAATAGAGTACAGAAATATTATTGTTACTCCTATTTTGAACAGCAAAAAATAGTACAGCTCTTAAACCAATAGTTATTGTAAATTGAAGTTAATGGTGCTAAAGTTGTGCCAGGTTTTATGGGTGTAAGAGGTTTTATTTAAACTTACAGCACCATTAAATTACACCCTCGAATATCAGAGTTATCAAATCGTCCCATAATTTCGAAACTCTGGTTTGGATGTATTTTTCCTAGATCTTGGGTCGCAATAAAAGAACAAGAATTTACATTGGCAAGGTCAATTACATTAATGCCCCCCGTTTTTCCTATAGGAAGTAGCGTTAATGGGTCTTCTGTGTCTCGTACCATTATTTTCATCCAAGGAGGCGTATTAAAAATTCCGTTTCCCTTAGAATAAGCTTGAGAAAGTAGTTCGGTCATTCCGTATTCAGAATGAATTTCAGATACACCAAACCCTTTCTGTAATTCTTGGTGTAGTTCTTCACGAATCATTTCTTTTCTGCGTCCTTTCATACCACCTGTTTCCATGATAATTGTATGCTGTAAGTTGAGGTGATACTGTTCTGCAACATCTAATAATGCAAACGAAACACCAATAAGAATGACTTTGGTTTTCTGTGCCTCTAAGCCTTTTAAGGTGTCAACCAATGCTTCAATTTCATTGAGGTAAAACCCGCTGTTTGGATGCTTGCTTTTTTTTATCAGATCATCCGCCATATAAATTAAAGAAGAGCCTTCTCGTTCTAAATAAGAAGGTAATAAGGCCAAAACACAGTATTGGGTTATGTCACCATAAAAATAATGAAATCCGGCTAGGTAGCTGTCCTTATATACTTGCGCCTTAGTAACGTAGTGCTTGCTCGTTATTGCTGCCGTTGTACCGCTGCTACTGAAGGTGATTTCTGGGATAGCATTTTCTATCAGGACCTTTTTAGATTTAAAAAACTGAATTGGTAAAAATGGAATTTCCGTATAATGTTTTACGTTGCTGTCATTTTTATGGAAGTGATTACAAAACTCCTGATAAACTTTAGTCTTAGTGTACTGAAATTTGAACACTTGCAACGCAGCAGAATTAAATTCTTCTTCTGTTTGTATTTTAAATAGGGGCTCTGTGTTCATTTGTTAGTTTACTGCTTGCAAAAGTAAGTAACTAGTTAGATGAAAAAAATAAAAAAAGTCCCAACTTAGTGGAGCTTTTTATTTTGTTGGTTTGTGGTTTATTTTACAACTAATTTTCTAGTAATGGATTTTTTATTTTCTGTTACTTGAATAAGGTACATTCCGGAAACTAATTTGGAAATGTTTAATTCTTTTGTAGTGATTCTTTGTTTTAAAACAACTTCTCCAAATATGTTATAGACAACAATATCTTTGGTTGCATTATTTTTAGTGGTAATATATACTCTATTCTCTGAAACGGGATTTGGATATAGTTTAAAATCTACAATTTCAGAAGGTTCAGCATTCTGTGTTATGTCTTTTACGAGCGCTTGTTGGGCCGAAAGAAATATAGCGAATGTCATAAAAAAGAAAAGAAAGTAGCGTTTTTTCATTTTTGCTGATTTGGGATTAGCATTGTAAATGTATGGGAAGGAAGTGTTTAAAAATAGTTATTGTTGTGAAAACGGGCTATTTTGTAGGTAAAAGTAACTTTTTCCTATTTTTAGGAAATAATTTTTGGAAAAATGCGTTGCCGAGAAAAGCGTTTGCCTATTTGATAATTAATTTGCGAGTGGCAACTTTATCTTTTTCATAGATGCGTATCACATAAACACCAGCATCCAAGTCAGTTACATTAAGTTCTTTGCCAATTAGTTTTGTTTCCAAAGCTTTGGTTCCAAGAACGTCAAAAATTAATATCTTTTTAGGTGCATTATGTTTGGTGCTAATATAAACTTTACCGTTTGTTGCAGGATTAGGGTATAACTTAAGACCTTCTATTTCAGAATTGTTTTTCACCTCTTGCCCAAGGGCAACGGCAGTAGAAATTAAGAAAAAGAATACAAGGTATACGTGTTTCATATATAGCAGCTAGCAATAAATATACCACAAATATAATAAATATGCTGCTTTGACGTTGTAAACTTTATTTTTTTTCGATTAAAGTAAAAAGTCCGGCTATTTGCCGGACTTTTAATAATGTTGATATGCTTAGTTGTTATAAACCAACTGTCCAGCCAGCAGCCCAATCAGGAGCGTTAGCCCCATTCCCGGCACCTGTTGCTGTGGCTTCAGTAAAGAAAGCTTGGTTTAAACCAGAATAGTTTGTTTCATCAAAACCTGTAGCTTTATTGTCAAACTGTATGTTGGTTATTGTTAAATTGTTTGCTTCAATCCTAGCTGCAGCTTCTGCATCACTAGCGGTCCACAAAACACCTAAATTAATTCCAGAAGTGTAGAAGTTGTCAATAGTAAAGTTTCCACCACCTTCTTTAAAGAAAAGTGCGCCTTCACCTACAGGACCAACAACAGTTATATTAGAAAGTGTCGTAGTTGTTACAGGAGTAGCATTGCCGTTATCTCCGTTGTTAGAACCTTCTATCCCAGCTTTGGCACCTCCTTTTATGTACCAATTAGAACCACTACCAACCCATCCATCAGCAAAATCGATAGAATCGTCACCACTATTAATTGAAACTAAGTAATTACCTGTTACAGTTCCTCCAAAGAATTCAAT
>NZ_JALKBA010000021.1 GCF_023015805.1 Cellulophaga sp. F20128 | reverse complement strand
CAACAACTAACAATGTCAGTCTAGATTTTTTGTTTCTTTTTCATCAATGGAAAAAGAAAGAGAAGACCTTTTAATTTCAATTGGTTCTCGATACATTATTTGTTCCATTTCATTACACAAAAAACATTCGCCCCGAATGTTCGGGGGATTGCTTTAGGTTACAAAAACAAGAGTCAAAACTAAAAATCATCAACCATAAACTTTCAACCAGTTTTTATACTAGCGGCATTACAAAGGAGTAGTTTCTGAACACAATGGAAACAAAACGACTGTAGTAATCTGTATATTAAGAATACTATTGTAATTTAATAGTAGTATGATGTTCTGTTAACACCTAATAGAGACAAAAGTGCAACATTTGTAGAAAGATTGATTGTTCTTATTAGTCTCGTTTAAGTTAGTTTGAAAACCGATGTTAAAAAAGCATCGGTTTTTTATTTTACCAATATGAGTAAAGCACCAATAGCGGTTAAAACCAAGATCATTTTTCTGTAAAACTTATCTTTGATATGTTTCACCAATTTTACGCCTATAAAAATACCTACAAGAATTCCAGGTAATAGTTTAAGGTTTAATAATAAGGTCTCTTCTGTTACAGTTTCCCAAACAAAAAAGTGAAAAGGAAGCTTTAAAACGTTTACAATTAAAAACAACCACGCAGCCGTACCTATAAATTCGTTTTTAGGGAGGCGCATAGCTAAAAAATAAATATTAGAAAGGGGACCGGCCAAATTGCCGACCATTGTGGTAATACCAGCTAATAAACCAATAGAACCAGCAAAAGCCCAATGCGTAGGAACCGCTTTGGATTTTTTTTGATCCCACCAAAACATCATCAATACCGTTAGAAGAATCATAGCACCCATACAATACTTAAATGTTTTTTCTGGTAAGTCTTTGCCTATCAAAACCCCAAGTAATAGACCTACCAATACCCATGGTAGAAATTTAACAATATACTTCCACTGTGTGTGTTTATTGTAGTAGATCACCGCAAATAGGTCTGCGACAACCAGCATTGGAACCAAGATTCCGGTTGATATTTTAGAACTAAATGCAAGTGCCATAAGGGTAACTGCAATAATTCCGATTCCTTTAATTCCTGCTTTGGATACGCCAACCACTATTGCGGCTGTAAAAGCCATTAAATATGTAGTTGTTGTAATTTCTGATGCTATTAAGAGATTCATTCGTGATGTTTAGCGAAAAAAAACAAATGTATTCTAAAAAATAATACCTTTACGAATTAACCAACTACTAAAAAATGGAATTAAGTACACTAGATTATAGTCTTATCATTGGATTTTTCACAATTGTATTGGCTATAGGTATCATTGTCTCAAAAAAATCAGGAAAAAGTTCCACAGAATATTTTTTATCAGGTAGGACAATGCCATGGTGGTTATTGGGTCTTTCTATGGTGGCTACTACTTTTTCCACTGATACTCCTAACCTAGTAACGGATATTGTGAGAACAAATGGTGTATCTGGTAACTGGGTCTGGTGGGCATTTCTAATAACGGGAATGTTAACCGTTTTTGTCTATGCGAAACTCTGGAGAAAATCAAATGTAAATACAGATTTAGAATTTTACGAATTGCGATACGGTGGTAAACCTGCTAGCTTTTTAAGAAAATTTAGAGCGGTATACTTGGGCGTTGTTTTTAACGTCATTACTATGTCTGCCGTAACATTGGCCGCCATCAAAATTGGGGGTATTATGTTGGGCCTAGAGCCATGGCAAACGGTAGTAAGCGCCGGCTTAATTACAGTTACTTTTAGTGCTTTAGGAGGTTTTAAAGGAGTAGTATATACCGATTTCTTATTGTTCTTTGTTGCAATGGGTGGTGCTATAGGTGCAGCTTATTATTTAGTGAATTTACCAGAAGTAGGTGGTATCACAAAGTTATTGGCTAATGAAAATGTTTCAGATAAACTTTCAATCTTACCAGATTTTAGTAATACAGAAGCCATCATAACTTTGTTAATTATTCCGTTGGCAGTACAATGGTGGAGTTCTTGGTATCCAGGCGCAGAACCAGGTGGTGGGGGTTATATTGCACAACGTATGTTGGCCGCAAAAGATGAAAATCACGCTATTGGGGCAACCTTCTTTTTTAATATTATGCATTATGCTTTACGCCCTTGGCCATGGATTTTAGTGGCTTTGGCATCTTTGGTTGTTTTTCCAGATTTAGCGAGTATAGCAGAAGCATTTCCAAATATCACAGAAGATAAATTAGGGCATGATTTAGCGTATTCTGCGATGCTTACCAAATTGCCTAGTGGTTTGCTAGGGTTGGTATTGGCATCCTTAATAGCAGCCTATATGAGTACTATTTCTACCCAATTAAACTGGGGGTCTTCGTATATTGTTTATGATTTTTACAAGCAACAGGTAAACCCTAAGGCATCAGAAAAAAGATTGGTAGCTGTAGGTAGAATTTCAACGGTTATTTTAATGGTTTTAAGTGCAGTACTTGCTTTGTTAATGCAAAATGCAATGGAAATCTTTGAAATGCTACTACTTTTTGGTGCCGGTACAGGATTAATATTTATTTTACGTTGGTTCTGGTGGCGTATCAATGCATGGACAGAAATATCTGCCATGTTTGCTTCGGGAGTTTTATCCATTTCATTAAAAGTTACACCATTAGGTGATTATCTTTTTGCAGCTGATACTGGGGTATTTCCAAGTTGGGGAGAGATTCCGTTTGTAGTATTGATCACCACTATCGTATGGGTTGTTGCAACCTATCTTACTCAACCAGAGTCTAAAGAGGTGTTGAATAGTTTTTACAAGAAAATCCAACCAGGAGGTCCAGGTTGGGCTAAAGTTGTAGAAGACGCCAAAACGGATAATATAGAAATCGTTAATCCTAATGAAAAATGGAGCGTTCCTTCAGGAATTGGCGCTATGGTATTAGGGTGTGTGCTAATATACAGCTGTATGTTTGCAACGGGGTATTGGATATACGGAAAAACAACACAAGCTATAATTATTACTGTAATTGCTTTTGTATCAGGTTTCTTACTTATTAAAGCATGGAACAGAATGAAAGACGATATATTGTAAAACTATAAATTGAAAGAAAGAGTAATATCGGTAGATATTTTTAGGGGACTTACCATTGTCTTGATGATTTTGGTAAATAACCCTGGAACTTGGTCGGCTATATACGCTCCATTTAAGCATGTGCCCTGGGATGGGTATACGCCAACAGACTTAGTATTTCCTTTCTTTTTGTTTATTGTAGGAACCTCTATTGTATTCTCATATCAAAATAGAACCATAAACGGTGCTGTCTATCGGAAAATTGCGATTCGTTCTCTTAAGTTAATAGGGTTGGGATTGTTTTTAGGAGCTTTTACACTTTCATTGCCATTTATTAAAGACTTTGATAACATTCGTTTCCCAGGTGTTTTGCAACGTATTGGAATTGTCTTTTTCTTTAGCGCCTTATTGTTTGTAAAATTAAATTGGAAAGTACTAATTGGGATTTGTATAGCAATTCTAGTAGGGTATTGGCTGTGGATGGGTTTTGTGCCCTTAAACAGCATGGATCCCACTTATGAAAGGGCATCAAACAACTGGGCTAATTTTGTAGATTTAGAGGTTTTTGGCACTCATATGTGGCAAGATGATTACGATCCTGAAGGTTTACTTAGTACCTTACCTGCCATAGCTTCTGCACTTCTAGGAGTTTTTACCGGGCTTATACTTAGGTCTAAAAGAGAAGACAAAACAAAAATATTGGTTGGATTGGGTATTGGTATGCTTGGTTTGGGGCATCTTTGGGATTTGGTTTTTCCAATAAACAAAGCCTTATGGAGCAGTAGCTTTGTGCTGGTAACTGCGGGTTGGGCAAATATTATATTGGCTCTGATCTATTATTTCTCAGATGTAAAAGGCAAAAAGTTTGGCAGCATTTTTAAATATGCAGGCGCCAATGCCATAGCGGTTTATTTCTTATCTAGTTTTATTGCTAAATTGTTTGGGCTACTCAAAGTTGGGGATATCTCGGTACATGGCTGGTTGTTTAAAAATATATTTGTGTATGATTTTATGGCTATGGAATTGTCATCTTTACTGTATGCCTTAACCGTGGTAGCTTTTTATGTGTTGCTGGCCTATGCCTTGTACAGAAAAAATATCTTTATAAAGGTATAAGTCCTAATATGCCTTTTTCTAAAAGAATCAAAACAGCAACTATACTTTGTCTGTAGTCGAAAATGGACTCATTGCTTCTCCAATTTTTAAGAGCGTTGCTATTTCTTCCGTTGTAAAATCATAGGACGTTGGCTTTGCAATACCTAAAGTACCATACAATTGACCCTGTAGCAGCATAGGAACAGCAATAGAGCCTTCTACCTTAGTTTCTTTGGCAGCCGGACGGGCAACGCCAGAGTTATCTGTTTGCAGGTTACACATCTCTACAGCTTGTTTGCGTTCGGCAGCGATACCCGCCATTCCTTTTCCTACGGGTATTTCTGATAGTTTTGGAAGTAAAAAATCGGGGATACCTACCTGTGCTTGAAGCTTTAAAAGCGTAGTTCCTGCTTCTAAAAAATGAATCGTGCCTGTAGTACAATCAAAAGAAGAAATAATTGTTTCTAATAGGTGTTGCCAATTTATGGTTGGTGCATTTAAAAGTTTAGCAACGGCTTCTAATTGTAATTTGTTTATGTTTTCCATAGTATAATTTCTAATTGCGTAAAGCTATTAATTTACTGACGTATTTTCCAATAACATCAAACTCTAGGTTTACCACACTGCCTTTTTTGTAGGTGTTAAACACAGTATGTTCAAAAGTATAGGGTATTATGGCAACGCTAAAGGTGTTTTTTCCAGAATTCACCACGGTTAAACTGGTGCCGTCTATAGTTATTGATCCTTTTTCAATGGTGATATTGTTGTATGCGGCATCGTACTCAAAACTAAAGATAAAACTCCCATCCCTTGTATCAACAGAAGTACATACCGCAGTTTGGTCTACATGGCCTTGTACTATATGTCCGTCTAATCGGGTTCCTAGGACCATGGCTCGTTCTAAATTAACAGGACTGCCTTCTTTTAAAAGTGAAAGATTCGTTTTTTGCAAGGTTTCGTCTATAGCTGTAACCGTATAGCTAGTATCATCTAAGGCAATCACAGTTAAACAAACGCCATTGTGGGCAACGCTTTGGTCTATCTTTAATTCAGAAGAAAGTGAAGATAGTATGGTAATATGTAAGTTGCTATCTTCTTTACGTAATGTAGTTACTTTCCCTAAAGTTTCTATAATCCCAGTAAACATATCGTTTTTATTAAGTAGTTTTGTGCTGTAAATTTAGACATTATACAGTTGAATTATGCAAGAAGGCAAAAAAATTAAAGTAGGTATTTCCATTGGCGATTTAAACGGAATTGGCTGCGAAGTTGTGTTAAAGACTTTTGAAGACATTCGCATGTTAGATTTTTGTACGCCTGTAATTTTTGCATCGAATAAGACGATTTCCTTTCAGAAGAATGCATTGAATTTAGAGTTGAATTACAATGGCGTGAATGATGCGGAAAACGCATTGGAGAATAAGATAAACGTTGTTAATGTTTGGAAAGAAGTGCCAAGAACAAATTTTGGTGAAGCTACCAAGGAATGTGGCAGTTATGCCTTAAAATCTTTACAGGCAGCGACTCAGGCGTTAAAGGAAAACAAAATAGATGTTTTGGTTACAGCCCCAATTAATAAAAACAACATACAGTCTGAAGAATTTAATTTCCCAGGTCATACGGATTATCTGGCGAAGGAGTTAAACGGAAAAAGTTTAATGTTTATGATAACAAACAGCCTAAAGGTTGGGTTGTTAACAGATCATATTGCGGTTAAGGATGTTGCCGCAGCAATAACGCCGGCGCTTATAAAAGAGAAAGTGGCCACCATAGAAAAATCCTTGATAGAAGATTTTGGAATATCGAAACCTAAAATCGCCTTATTGGGTATAAACCCGCATAGCGGAGATAATGGTGTTATTGGCAAAGAGGATGATGTGGTTTTAAAGCCAACAATAACAGAACTGGCTAGCAAAGGTAAATTGGTTTTTGGCCCCTATTCCGCAGATAGTTTTTTTGGTTCAGATGCCCATTCTAATTTTGATGCTGTTTTGGCAGCCTATCACGATCAAGGTTTAATTCCATTTAAGACCTTGTCTTTTGGAAAGGGGGTGAATTATACAGCTGGATTAAGCAAAGTACGTACATCACCAGATCACGGAACAGCTTATGAAATAGCAGGGATGGGAAAAGCAGACCATAGTTCGTTTAAAGAAGCCGTTTTTACGGCAATAGAAATCTATAGAAATAGGGAGGAATACAAAGAACTTACTCAAAATCCGTTAAAAAAGCAACGAATTAAGAGAAAGGAATAACGTTAAAAGTCTTGTTTTTATTAATAAATACCAGTAATTTAAGGCAAAATTGAAGCTTAATTTTAATGATGTAATATATTTATCATTAATAGTTGGGTTTTAGTAAAATAATAATATCTTTGCACCCGCCTTTGAGTAGGCTGGTACTTTTAAATTTAGTGTTGTTATGATGAAGCTAAAGGAGTTTTCCATTCCTTTTTCGGGATTAAAACAAGGAAAACACAATTTTGAGTATAAAATTGATAATACGTTCTTTGAATCTTTTGAGTACTATGAGTTTAATGCTGCTGCTATTGATATAACGGTAGAATTAAATAAAATGAGTACTTTGTTGGAGTTTGGAATGAAAGCAAAAGGCATTGTAAATGTAATTTGTGATATTTCTAGCGAACCTTATGACCAAGGCATCAATTCTAGTTTAGAGTTAATGGTAAAGTTTGGGGAAGAATTTAATGACGAGAATGAAGAAATATTGATAATTCCCAATGGAGAATTTCAAGTAAATATTTCGCAATACCTTTATGAAATGTTGGTGTTGGCCGTTCCGTTAAAAAGAGTACATCCAGGAGTTTTGGATGGCACTTTAAAATCGAAAGCTGTAGATAAGTTAGAAGAACTACAACCAAAAGAAGAAAAAGAAAACAAAGAAGATAATGATCCCAGGTGGGACGCATTAAAAAAGTTAATAACGGATAAATAAAGTTTCATAATGGCACATCCTAAGAGAAAAATTTCAAAAACCAGAAGAGACAAGAGAAGAACGCACTATAAAGCGGTTGCTCCTACAATTGCAAAAGATTCTACAACAGGAGAAATTCACTTGTATCACAGAGCACATTGGCACGAAGGTAAATTATACTACCGTGGACAAATTTTAATTGACAAGACAGAAGAAGCTGTAGCATAATTCTGTTTTTATATAATATTTGAAACTCTCACTTGATAAGTGAGAGTTTTTTTATTTTTTATCAAATTTTATCAAAAACATCAAATTTTGACAAAAAGTCGTAAAAAATGACTAATTTTCCATTACATTTAGACTTTTTTCTAACTTTTTGATTCAAAAATCAAATGTAGTATGAGTAAGATATCAGCGGCAATTACCGCAGTAGGTAAATATGTTCCTGACTTTGTTTTAACCAACAAGGATTTGGAAAAAATGGTAGAGACTAATGATGAGTGGATTACGTCAAGAACGGGAATTAAGGAGCGCCGAATATTAAAAGAAGAGGGTAAAGGAACCTCTTTTATGGCAATAAAGGCCGCGGAAGATTTACTGCAAAAAAGCGGTACAGATCCCAAAGAAATAGATCTTATTATAGTAGGAACAGCAACACCAGACATACAAGTTGCGGCTACGGCCGCCTATGTAGCATCAGAAATAGGAGCAAGTAATGCTTTTGCCTATGATTTGGAAGCGGCATGTTCTAGCTTTTTATACGGGATTTCTACGGCTAGTAGTTATATAGAGTGTGGAAGGTATAAAAAAGTACTATTAATTGGTGCAGATAAAATGTCTTCCATTTTAGATTATACAGATAGAACTACATGCATCATTTTTGGGGATGGTGCTGGAGCGGCACTTTTTGAACCAAATGAAGAAGGATTAGGATTTCAAGACGAATACCTTAGATCAGATGGTATTGGACGAAATTTTCTAAAAATAGATGCCGGTGGATCTCAGTTGCCAGCTTCGGAAGAAACGGTTAAAAACAAACAACATTTTGTGTATCAAGATGGTAAAACCGTATTTAAGTTTGCAGTTTCTAATATGGCAGATGCTGCTGCAAAAATAATGGAACGGAATAACTTGGAAGAAAAGGACGTAGATTGGTTGGTGCCTCATCAAGCCAATAAACGTATTATAGATGCTACCGCTAAGAGAATGGGCGTGAATCCATCTAAAGTTATGATGAACATTCAGAAATATGGAAATACAACATCAGCTACCTTGCCCTTATTATTGGCTGATTATGAAAAGGAATTAAAAAAAGGAGATAATCTTGTATTCGCCGCTTTTGGAGGTGGTTTTACTTGGGGTTCTATTTATTTAAAATGGGCCTATAACTCTTAAAATTATATAACTACAATTAAACAAAATCTAATTTTTATGGATATTAAAGAAATTCAGAATTTAATTAAGTTTGTTGCCAAATCTGGGGCTAGCGAAGTTAAATTGGAAATGGAAGACATTAAAATTACCATCAGAACAGGTGCATTAGGTTCTTCTAGCGGCGAGACAACCATTTTACAACAAATTCCTATGGGGCAACCTCAAATGGGGCAACAACCTGCGGCAGCGGCACCTACTGAGGCGGCACCTGCTAAAAAGGAAAGTGAAGATGATAAATACATAACTATAAAATCACCTATTATTGGAACATTTTATAGAAAACCATCTCCAGACAAACCATCTTTTGTAGAAGTAGGAGACACTATTAACCAAGGCGATGTACTTTGTGTAATAGAAGCAATGAAACTTTTTAATGATATCGAATCTGAAGTTTCAGGGAAGATTGTAAAAGTGTTGGTTGATGATTCTTCTCCGGTAGAATTTGATCAACCTTTGTTTTTAGTAGACCCATCATAAGAAGTTTTAAGCGCTAAATACAATGAAGGTATTTAGAAATTAGAATTTTAATTTTAAATTTCATTAGATGTTTAAGAAAATACTTATTGCAAATAGGGGAGAAATAGCGTTGCGTATTATTAGGACCTGTAAAGAAATGGGGATTAAAACTGTAGCGGTATATTCAAAGGCAGACGAAGAAAGTTTGCACGTTAGATTTGCGGACGAAGCCGTTTGTATTGGCCCTCCTCCAAGTAGCGAATCTTATTTAAAAATACCGAATATTATTGCTGCAGCAGAAATTACCAATGCCGATGCAATACACCCAGGATATGGATTTTTATCTGAAAATTCAAAATTTTCAAAGATCTGTGCAGAGCACGAAATTAAGTTTATTGGAGCCTCTGGCGAACATATAGACCGAATGGGAGATAAAGCCAGCGCAAGAGAGACTATGAAAAAAGCAGGGGTGCCAACCATTCCTGGTTCTAAAGGCTTGTTAAAGGATGTGGCTGAGGCTAAAAAAGTAGCTGCAAAAATGGGATATCCTGTTATGGTAAAAGCTACTGCTGGTGGTGGAGGTAAAGGAATGCGTGCTGTTTGGTCTGAAGATAAAATGGAATCCCTTTATGAAAGTGCTGTAAAAGAAGCAACAGCAGCCTTTGGTAATGGAGGAATGTATATGGAAAAACTCATCGAAGAGCCTAGACATATCGAAATTCAAATCGTTGGTGATCAATACGGGAAAGCCTGTCATTTGTCAGAAAGAGACTGCTCTATTCAACGACGCCATCAAAAGTTAACAGAAGAAACTCCTTCTCCATTTATGACAGATCAGCTGCGTAAAGATATGGGAGAAGCGGCAGTTAAAGCAGCGGAATTCATCCAATATGAAGGAGCTGGAACCATAGAATTTTTGGTTGATAAACATCGAAACTTCTATTTTATGGAGATGAATACCAGAATCCAGGTAGAGCATCCTATAACTGAACAAGTGGTAGATTACGATCTAATTCGTGAGCAAATATTAGTTGCTGCTGGTGTTCCAATCTCTGGAAAAAATTATTTTCCAAAATTACATTCAATAGAGTGTAGAATTAATGCGGAAGATCCTTATAACGATTTTAGACCCTCACCAGGTAAAATTACGACTTTGCATACGCCAGGCGGACATGGAATACGTTTAGATACTAATGTATATAGTGGGTATACCATTCCTCCGTATTACGATTCTATGATTGCGAAGTTAATTACTACGGCACAAACCAGGGAAGAAGCGATAAATAAAATGAGACGTGCCTTGGATGAATTTGTAATTGAAGGTGTAAAAACTACCATTCCTTTTCACAGGCAATTAATGGACCATCCTGATTATTTAGCAGGAAACTATACAACTGCTTTTATGGAAACCTTTGAAATGAAACCAAAACCGGTAGAATAGGTTTATAAAACGCTTAAAAAAATCCATTTTTGTGTCCTATTAAGGTACAAAAATGGACTTTTTGATTTTAGGAGGAGGAACTACTAGTTCTTGGCAATATAGATGGTAATATAGTTATAAGCTGGTAACCCAATTTGAAATGCATAGGGTAAGGTGGTGTTGGGAACCGAAAGAATCTTTTAATTTCTTTTCCTGGAAATTGAATTCAACGGATTAGTCCCTATTTTAGTAGTATGAATTTTAGTTATTGGGAATATAAAACCTGGTTGTCGGCTATAGATTTTACTATTGTTGGTAGCGGTATTGTAGGGCTACACTGTGCTTTGTACCTAAAGGAACGTTTTCCTAAGGCCAAGGTTTTAGTACTAGAAAAGGGAATGTTACCACAAGGAGCTAGCACTAAAAATGCCGGATTTGCTTGTTTTGGGAGTCTTTCAGAGATCTTATCAGATTTAGAAACCCATTCAGAAGCATCAGTTGTTGCCTTGGTGAAAAGGAGATTAAATGGCATTGATTTGTTGCGTGACAACCTAGGCGATGCTGCAATTGGCTATAAAAATTACGGAGGTCACGAGCTGTTTTTAGAACATAGGACTGATTTGTACGAGCATTGCTTGGATCAAATGGGGCGTGTAAATAAGATGTTACAAGTTGTTTTTAAAAATGCACCTTTTAGTACAAACGCCAATAGTTTCAATTTTAAAAAAATACAAGATAATTATATTACCCATGCCTTTGAGTCGCAAATTGACTCAGGTAAAATGATGCAAAATTTATTGTATAAAGTACAACAACAAGGCATATTTATTTTAAACAATATTCAGGTACAGGCGTTTACAACCCTAAATAATAGTGTAGCAATACAAACGGATGCCTTTACCTTACAGACAAAAAAGTTACTGGTTGCCACTAATGGTTTTGCAGCGCAATTATTAGAAGAAAATGTGAAACCGGCACGTGCACAAGTTTTAATAACAAAGCCTATAAAAAATTTACATATTAAGGGGACTTTTCACTTGGATGAAGGTTATTATTATTTCAGAAATATAAATAATAGAATACTACTAGGAGGCGGAAGAAATTTAGACTTTGAAGCAGAAGAAACGGTAGAATTTGCACAAACTAAAGTAGTGCAAAATAAACTTGAAGAACTGCTTAAAAATACGATTTTGCCCAATACAACTTTCGAAATAGATCATAGGTGGAGTGGAATAATGGGTGTTGGAAAACAAAAAGATCCGATTGTAAAACAAATTGACCCTCATGTTTATTGTGGAGTTCGGTTAGGAGGTATGGGTATTGCCATAGGGAGTTTAGTAGGTAAAGAATTAGCAGCGATAGTAGAATGGTAGATAAAAGAGCACTTTTACAGTTTTGTGAAAGTTTTATAAACAATAGGGTTTCTAGAATTCAATTAAATATTTCAGGAATACAAGAGTCCCTTACTTCGGAAACAAAAAGTAGTGCTGGCGACAAGCATGAGACGGGTAGAGCTATGCTACAGTTAGAACGCGAAAAATTGGGGCAACAGTTGCTAGAAGCGGAAAAGATTAAGCAAAACTTATCTAAAGTAGTTTTAAAAGTAACAACTGAAACAATTGGTTTGGGCAGTTTGGTTGCAACCGCAAAAAGTAATTATTTTTTAGCCATATCTGCAGGAGAATGTAAGGTGGGAAACTCAAAAGTTTACTGCATTTCTCCAGACACTCCAATTGGCAAATTAATCCGTGGTAAACGCAAGGGAGATCATTTTATTTTCAATGGTGAAAGTATTGGCATTACCGCTGTTCATTAATGTAAAAACCCCTACTTACCAATGAGGTTAGTAGAAGATCTTTACAAAAAAGAGGAACCATTAATTTACAGAAATTGTGTTGTTGGTAGCTGTAGGATTTAAAGGGCAAAAGTAAACATAGTCTCCTTTTTCTAAAACAGTAGCCTTAGATTTTTCAGATGTACCAGTAGCAACTGCTTTTGTAACATAGGCTGTTTTAATATGGTTCTCTGGTTTACTAATATCTTCTCCCTTTTTCACCAATACAAAACCAACATCATGGCCTACGTTTTTGTTTGTAATTTCAAATACATATGTACCTTGTTTAAGGGTTAATTTTTTCTGAATAAACTCACCTTTAACTTGCGCTAAAGAAACTACTTTAGAAGTGCTTTGGTCTATTTTTGCTTGCGCATTACTTGTAAATACAGTGCCCAGTACTAATGCTACTACGATTGCTATTTTATTTTTTAAATTTTTCATCTTTTTTTTATTTAATTGTATGTTGGTATCTATTAAGCTTCTATTGTATTTAATGGCTGTGCTAATGGAAAATCTATAGGTACTTGGGTAGTACTGTGAACATAATTAGAGATGGTTTTATCGCCAACTAAAACGATGGTATCTATTAGGTTTTCTTTGGTGTAACCCGCATTTAAAAAATTTTCTAAAACTGTAGCATCTGTTGCTCCTCTTTTTTCTGTAATGTTTTTAGCGAATGCTGCTAAACCATTTAACTTGGTGTTAAAAGAAGCTTTGCCTGCCCTAAGTTCTAATATTTCTTCATCTGTAAACCCATTCATTTTAGCTATTGCTGTATGTGCAGACAAACAGTAAAAACACTGGTTAACTTCGCTAACTGCTAAGTTTACTGCTTCTTTTTCTTTAGCAGATAAAGTGGTTTTTGCACCACTTAAATTGAGGTAGTTTTCTAATGCATTATTAGAATGTGCGTACGCCGCGTAGAGGTTTGGCACAAAACCTACTTTCTTCTCTAGGGAGTCAAAAATATTTTGATTTTTTTCACTTACTTCTGCTCTTGTTAATACGTTGAATTTGCTCATAATTTTTGATTTAATGTCATTTTAAAGAATGACGTTTTGTATTATTTTTAGTTATTGAAATCTTGAATAAAGGATTCTTCCGTATCACAATAGAAATCATGATGGAATTTTTTTTCACAATGATCTGTGGCTAACACAGCTTGTTGTTGGCTTTTTTTCTCTGACCGAAATATTTCGATTAGGTTAAATAAAGAAGTATGTATCGAATTCATCTTTGCGTTGTTTTTAATTACAATGCAAAGATGCGTCCTATTACAAAGTTTTTGTTAATAGTAATTTCCCGACGGCTTGTAGAAATTTCCCGAAGCTTAGTTTTTTTGTAATTCGCGATACTGAGTAGGTGAATAGGTAGTCATTTTTTTAAAGAAAGAACTAAAATGAGCTGGGTCATTAAAGCCTAAATCATATGCAATTTCTTGGTTTTGCTTATCTGTAAAATTCATAAGTCGTTTTGCTTCTAAGGCAATCCTACCTAATATTATTTGTTGCGGTGTGTTTTGTTGGTATAGGGCAAAGATATTAGAAAGTGTTTTAGGGCTTTTAAAGAGTAGTTCTGCGTAATCGCTGACTTTTCGCTTGGTCTTATAATGCTCATCAACCAAAACATTAAATTTACGAACCAGGTCTATTTGTTCGTTGTTTAGGTTCTTTAAGGTAAGTTGGTCTTTAGCCAAACGTGTACAGATAATTATAAGTCTTTTAAGGAGCATTTGAAGCATATCTCCTTGTATCTTATCAGAGGTGCTAAATTCATCTATAAAGATCTCGTATAAGGTGTTAAACTTTCGTTGTTGTTCTTTTGGTATTGTGATTATTGGAAGCTCTTGTGTGCCAAAAAATAAAATCCCGTTACAAGACACTTCACTATCATGATCTCGTATACAGTAAAAAGGTCTGTTAAACATAAAGGCGGTTAATGGCTTTTCTGTTTTTTGATAAGAAATGTAATGTAAATAGGTGGTTGTTATTAATTGGTTGGGTTGTAATGCAATAGGCGTATTGTCTAATTCTATAAATATTGGAGTGTTATTTTTGTTCCATAAAATACTAATAGTGTCTTTATTGGTATTAAAATATGTTTGGTGTTTTTTTATATCGTCCGTCATTCCAAAAACAGAACCAATTTTAGTATCAGTGTATGCAAACTTCATAAGGGTGTATTTATAAATACCATATAAGTTAATAGTCTTATATTTTCTCATAGACTTACATTGCCAACTAAAAACAAAAAAACCCCAGACATAGTCTGGGATTTTATAACCTTGATGGGTTATTAAATATTATAAATCACTAGATTCTATTTCTGTAATTCGCAATGTATTTACCATTCCTTTATTTTTTATTGGCATAGCAGCTAGACTAATCAGCATATCACCAACATCTAGGAATCCTTTTTTACAAGCAATAGCATTTACATCGTCTATAGTTTCATCTGTTGAAACATATTTGTCATAATAGAAAGCTTTAACACCCCATAAAAGGTTTAATTGTGTTAATATTCTTTTATTAGAAGTAAATACTAATATGTGTGCACTTGGTCGCCAAGCAGAAATTTGAAAAGCAGTATACCCACTATTGGTTAAAGTAGAAATTGCCTTGGCTTTAATTTCATTGGCCATTATAGCAGCATGGTAACACACAGATTTTGTGATGTATCTATTTGTTCTAATATGCGGTGGGTTAAGTGGTACGGTAATTAAATCGGAATTTTCTACACTCATTAGAATGCTGCTCATTTTCTCGATTACTTGTACGGGATAATTACCTACAGAAGTTTCGCCAGAAAGCATCACAGCATCTGCACCATCCATTACGGAGTTGGCAACATCATTAACTTCCGCACGAGTGGGAGTAAGACTTGTAATCATTGTTTCCATCATTTGGGTGGCAATAATTACAGGAATACGAGCTTTTTTGGCTTTTAAAACCAATTGCTTTTGTATTAACGGCACTTCATGTGCAGGAACTTCAACACCTAAATCTCCACGAGCAACCATTAAACCGTCGCAATAGGCAATAATTTTATCAATGTTTTCTACAGCTTCAGGCTTTTCAATCTTGGCTATAATAGGAATTTTATATTCTGAATGTTCTTTAATTAAATTTTGCAAATCAATTAAATCTTGACTGAAACGAACAAAAGAAAGAGCTAACCAATCTACATTTTGAGAAATGGCAAAAATGGCATCTTTAATATCTTTTTTGGTTAAAGCAGGCAAGGAAATGTTTGTGTTAGGTAGGTTTACCCCCTTTTTAGATTTTAATGGGCCTCCTTGAACAACTTCTGCTTTTACTTCGTCTTTTCTATTTGTTGTAAGCACTTTAAACATAAGCTTACCATCATCTAAAAGTATATGTTCCCCTGGATTTACATCTTTAGGAAAGCTATCATAGTTCATGTAAACTCTTTCTGCTGTTCCTTCAAAAGGTTTTCCAGTTATAAAAGAAATTTTATCGCCAGGGGCAACTACAACTTCACCAGCCATTACGCCTACTCTAAGTTTTGGCCCTTGTAAATCTGCTAATATAGAAGTGTTAGAGTCTAGCTCATCACTTAATTCACGTATCATTTTTATACGCTCTGTAACGTCAGCATAATCAGCATGAGAGAAATTAATTCGAAATACATTTACCCCAGCATTAATCATGTCTCTTAAAACCTCTTTTGTGCTTGTAGCGGGTCCTAATGTTGCTACTATTTTTGTTTTTTTATTATTTGGCATTCTTAAAAAATTAAGTTGTTTTTAGATTTTAGGTTTTCAACATCAATACTATAAGCAGTTACAACGTTAGGCATGTTTACAATCTGTTTTAAAATAGACTCCAGCTCCTTTTCGTCTTCTTGCTCAATCTTTAAAAAATAATCTACTTCTTTATGTTCTGGTATAAGGTAATGTGTTGTATAGGAAGATTCATTGCTAAACAAACCGTCTTGTTTCTCTAGTTCTTCTAATTTACTATGGTTGCTTATTAATGTCCAGCGAATATCATTTTTAATATCATCCCATTCAAAAAATGGAAAGGAGATATGCTGGTTTACATCCAAATCTGTTTTTGCTCTTTTAAAGTTAGATTTTAGGTGTAAATTAAAAGAGTACCCTATTGCATAATCTTCCAGATTACTATGAAGTGCAATTAATAAAAAAGAATCTTCAAAAAAATCTTCAGAAATTTTATGCGTTGTTGCCATATCCTTATTAATATCTGAAAGGGTAAATATAGGATTAATACAAATACTAGCCTAGTATGTTTAAGGGTTTACGCATGGTATTTAGTACGAAAACGTTTTAGTTTGCACCTTTTCTTTCTAAGCCTTCTTCATTTTTTTCTGTAGTGCAAAAAATGCCCTTTTTGACGCCTGTTCTTCGGCCTTCTTTTTTGAGGTTGCCCTAGCCTTGGAAACCACGATATTGTCTATTGATAATTTTACTGCAAAATGTTTTAGAGTATCATTGCCTGTATCTTCATAGACATTGTAATGAAATTGTTTCTTTTGTTTTTGACACCATTCAATAATTAAGCTTTTATAGCTAATAACTTTACCTTCTAAGAGTTCAATGTCTATATAGGGTTCTATAACCCTTTCGGCTATGAATTTTTCACAATAATGATAACCTCTATCTTGATATATGGCGCCAACCAAGGCTTCAAAAACATTGCCGTGAATATTGTCTCCAAAATGGGACTTAGATATTCTACTTTCAACATATTTGATAAGGTTTAAATCTTTTCCAAGCTCATTTAAATGCTCTCTACTTACAATTTTAGATCGCATTTTAGTAAGGTAACCTTCATCACCTAGGGGCACTTCATTGTATAAATACTTCGAGATAATTGTGCCCAGCATGGAGTCTCCTAAAAACTCTAATCGCTCATAATTCATTGGGTTACCATCTTCGTCTTTCCTATTTGCTGAACGGTGTAGGAACGCTTTTTTGTAGATGTCAATATTCTTTGGCTTAAAGCCTAAGATATGAGATATTCCCAAATAAAAATCCCCACCCTTATTAGAGTGGGAATTAAATATTTTAGAAATCAAACTCATTATTTTAACTAAGTTTTTTAAAGATTACACATGCATTGTGCCCACCAAATCCGAAAGTATTGCTCAGTGCAACATTTACTTCTCTTTTTTGCGCCTTATTGAGCGTAAGATTTAATGAAGGGTCAATATTTTCATCTACTACTTTATGATTAATAGTGGGTGGCACTATGCCGTGTTCCATTGCTAGGATAGATGCAATTGCCTCAATGGCACCTGCAGCACCAAGTAAATGGCCGGTCATGGATTTAGTAGAGTTAATATTTATATTAGGAGCATGATCTCCAAACACTTTAGTAATTGCTTTTAATTCTGCAACATCTCCCAAGGGTGTAGAGGTACCGTGTGTATTAATGGCATCTATATCTTCTGGTTTTAACCCAGCGTCCTTTAGGCAATTTTGCATTACGCGCACAACGCCAATCCCTTCTGGGTGTGGTGCAGTCATGTGGTATGCATCACTAGATAAACCACCACCGGCGACTTCTGCATAAATTTTTGCGCCTCTTGCTATAGCGTGTTCATATTCTTCTAGTATTAGTGTGCCAGCTCCTTCGCCTAAGACAAAGCCATCTCGGGTAGCGTCAAATGGTCTAGAGGCCGTTTCTGGGCTATCATTTCGTGTAGATAATGCGTGCATAGCACCAAAACCACCCATACCTGCAATGGTAACAGCGGCTTCACTTCCACCAGTTACAATAACATCACAATGACCCAAACGAATTGTGTTTAAGGCGTCTATAATGGCATTTGCAGAGGAAGCACAAGCCGATACAGTTGTATAGTTAGGACCCATAAATCCATATTTAATGGAGATATTTCCAGGGGCTATATCAGCAATCATTTTAGGAATAAAGAAAGGGTTAAACCTGGGTGTGCCATCTCCAGCAGCAAAGTTAAGGACTTCGTTTTGGAAAGTTTCTAAACCTCCAATACCAGCGCCCCAAATAACACCAACTCTAAATTTATCTAAAGCCTCTAAATCTAATTTGGAATCCGCAATAGCTTCATCCGCAGAAACCATAGCATATTGCGCAAACTTGTCTAGTTTACGTGCTTCTTTTCTATCAAAAAAATCTTCAGCATTATAATTTTTTAATTCGCAGGCAAATTTTGTTTTAAATTTTTCTGCATCGTAATAAGTTATGGGAGCACAGCCACTTTTACCATTTATTAATCCATCCCAATACTCTTCTATGTTATTGCCTATTGGCGTTAAAGCTCCAAGACCCGTAACTACAACTCGCTTTAATTGCATGAACTTAAATTTTATTAAATCAATTAAGAAATGTGTAAATTATAAAAAAAAATCCATGCAGCAATACTACCACATGGATATTTTATAATCTTGTTCAAGATATAATAAATTACTTCGCTTCTTCTATATAACTTATTGCTTGACCAACTGTCGCAATGTTTTCTGCTTGGTCATCTGGAATTTGAATATCGAATTCTTTTTCGAATTCCATAATTAACTCAACAGTATCCAATGAATCCGCTCCTAGGTCGTTGGTAAAGCTCGCTTCTGTAACAACTTCGTTTTCGTCAACGCCTAACTTGTCAACGATAATAGCTTTTACTCTTGATGCAATGTCTGACATAATAATTTGGTTTTAATAATTTTAATTGATGGCAAAAATAAAAAACTTTGGATTAAATACACCATTTGTGGTTAAAATGTAACAATTTTTAATTTATTTTAATTCATTAGTGTTAATTTTACGCTCTTATTTTATCTTAAATACTAACTTTTTTTGGTCCCTTATGAAACGTATTGTGCTACTTGCTTCTGGTTCTGGTTCTAATGTTGAGAACATTGCAAATTTCTTTAAGGACGACCCAAAGGTTACTATTGCCACTGTGTTTACAAACAAAAGGGATGCCAAAGTAATAGATAGGTGTAATAGATTAGAAATCAGCGTATTATATTTTAATAAACAGTCATTTTCAAAATCAGATTGTTTGCTAGATATCCTTAAATCTATAAATCCTGACCTCATAGTGTTGGCAGGATTTTTATTAAAAATACCCGAAAGTTTTGTACATTCTTTTCCAAATAAGATCATAAATATACATCCTGCTTTATTGCCAAAATATGGAGGAAAAGGGATGTATGGAATGAATGTACATAATGCAGTAAAAAACAATAAAGAAGTAGAAACGGGCATCACAATTCATTATGTTACTAAAAATTATGATGAAGGCGCCGTCATTTTTCAAGCTAAAACAGCAGTTGCTGACACAGATTCTCCTGAAGCTATTGCAGAAAAAGTACATGGTTTAGAATACGAGCATTTTCCAAAGGTAATTCAGCAACTTTTATCAAACTAAATGGCTAAAAAAGGCAAATTTTATACAGTTTGGAGGGGTAAAAAACCTGGAATTTACGATTCTTGGTCCGCCTGTAAGGCTGCTATTTCGGGAGAAAAGGGTGCGCAATATAAGTCTTTTCTCTCCTTTGAGGCTGCAAAAAAAGCCTTTAATGGAAGTTATGACGATTATAAGGGAAAAAAACTCACCAGCACTTTATCTGCACAAGAGCTACAAAGAATAGGAAAACCAAATTACAATTCCATTGCTGTAGATGCAGCTTCTAGTGGAAACCCGGGTGTGATGGAATATAGGGGGGTGGATACACAATCTGGCAAAGAACTTTTTAGGCAGGGGCCATTTAGGCAAGGCACAAATAATATTGGAGAATTTTTAGCCTTGGTTCATGGCTTAGCCTACCTTAAGAAAAATGACAGTGAAAGGATCTTGTACACCGATTCTAGAACAGCTATGAGCTGGATTCGCAAAAAAAAATGCAACAGTAAATTAAAGGAATCTGAAAAAAATAAAGATGTATTTGAGTTGATAGACAGGGCGGTTGATTGGTTGAACACGAATACCTATAAAACGACTGTTGTGAAATGGGAGACCAAAGCATGGGGAGAAATTCCAGCGGATTTTGGACGTAAATAATTCTTTTTCTTTTTTTATAAATTGATGTTCCAATGCTTCGGATTTACTATTTCAAAAACGTATCTTTGCGCCAAATTCTAGGTTTATGAGCAAATTATTAATTGTGGGAACTGTGGCTTTTGATGCTATTGAAACTCCTTTTGGTAAAACAGATGTAATTCTTGGCGGAGCAGCAACCTATATTGCTTTGGCCGCATCACAGTTTAAGGTAGATGCTGCAATTGTTTCTGTAGTAGGAGAAGATTTCCCTAAAGAACATTTAGACTTATTGGCTAGTAAAGGAGTAGACTTGTCTGCTTTAGAGGTAATAAAAGGTGGGAAAACTTTTTTCTGGAAAGGCAAATACCATAACGATTTAAATTCAAGGGATACTTTGGCCACTGAACTTAATGTTTTGGCAGATTTTATTCCTAAAGTTTCTGAAGATTATAAGGATGCCGATGTTTTAATGTTAGGAAATTTACATCCATCCGTCCAAATGAGTGTAATTAATCAAATGACAACAAAGCCAAAGCTAATAGTGTTGGATACGATGAATTTTTGGATGGACAATGCCTTGCCTGAATTACTAGAAGTTATTAAGCATATAGATGTGATTACAATTAATGATGAAGAGGCTAGGCAATTAACCGGAGAATATTCTTTGGTAAAGGCAGCAGCTAAAATACAAACAATGGGACCCAAATATGTGGTCATTAAAAAAGGAGAACACGGCGCATTGTTATTTAATGACGACAATGTTTTCTTTGCGCCTGCGTTACCTTTAGAAGAGGTTTTTGATCCTACTGGGGCAGGAGATACTTTTGCAGGAGGATTTGTAG
This sequence comes from Cellulophaga sp. F20128, assembly GCF_023015805.1. Lineage (GTDB taxonomy): Bacteria > Bacteroidota > Bacteroidia > Flavobacteriales > Flavobacteriaceae > Cellulophaga. Next base: position 40,808 of record NZ_JALKBA010000021.1, on the reverse strand, counting down.
GGTATTTAACCCAAACGGCTAATGTGTCTTTTAGCAATCTAAAGAATGCCGTTATCCACGGATCTAATTTGGCTTCGTTTTGTGTAGAGCGCTTTGGAACAGAACGCATGGAAAACCTAGAAAAAAAAGAAGTAGATAAGAGACTGCATCAGTTTACTGAATTAACGCAGTTTGATATAGAATTACAATAACCACAAGCCCTTTCATGGGCTTTTTTTAATATCAATTTATAAGCGATGAGTGACGCCATTAAACATGAATGTGGAATTTCCATGATAAGGCTTTTAAAGCCCTTGGAGTATTACAAAGAAAAGTACGGTACAGCATTTTACGGAGTGAATAAAATGTATCTAATGATGGAAAAACAGCACAATCGTGGACAAGATGGTGCCGGGTTTGCTAGTATAAAATTAGATATGGAACAAGGAGAACGCTATATGAGTAGAGTGCGTTCTGCAGAAAGCCAGCCTATTCAAGATATTTTTGCCCAAATCAATGATCGAATAAATTCTACCCTGCAGGAACATCCAGAATATGTAGATGATGTGGCCTTGCAAAAAAAGAACATTCCTTATATAGGGGAGGTTTTATTAGGGCACGTACGCTATGGTACCTTTGGAAAAAATAGCATAGAAAATGTGCACCCGTTCCTAAGACAAAACAACTGGATGCATCGTAATCTTATTGTTGCGGGTAATTTTAACATGACCAATGTTAATGAGCTTTTTGATAATTTAATTCAAATAGGTCAGCACCCTAAAGAAAAGGCAGATACAGTAACCGTAATGGAAAAGATAGGTCATTTTCTAGATGATGCTGTCGCCAAACTGTACAAACAAATAAAGAAAGAGGGTTTTACCAAACTAGAGGCCTCGCCTATTATTGCAGAACGATTAAATGTTGCTAAGATTCTTAGAAAGGCAGCTAAGAACTGGGATGGAGGTTATGCTATGGCCGGACTTTTAGGACATGGTGATGGATTTGTACTTCGGGATCCAGCAGGAATAAGACCCGTGTATTATTATAAAGATGATGAAGTTGTTGTGGTTGCATCGGAAAGACCTGCAATTCAAACGGTATTTAATGTACCATTTGAAGAAGTTAAGGAATTAGATCCGGGCCATGCTCTTATCGTAAAGAAAAGTGGAGAAATGGGAATCAAACAGATTTTGGAGCCCACCGAACGCAAAGCTTGTTCTTTTGAACGCATTTATTTCTCAAGAGGTAGTGATAAGGAAATCTACCAAGAGCGTAAAGAGTTAGGGAAATTACTTTTCCCACAAATTCTAGAGGCCATAGATAATGATATTAAAAACACCGTTTTTTCATACATACCCAATACAGCGGAAACATCATTCTACGGTATGGTTAAGGAGGCTCAGAACCATTTAAACCGCAAAAAAGAAGAGCAAATCCTGTCTATTGGTAGGAAAATTACTTCTGAGGAACTGCATGCCATATTAGAAGTACGACCAAGGATTGAAAAAGTAGCTATAAAAGATGCCAAGCTACGAACCTTTATTACACAAGACAGTAGTAGAGATGACCTTGTAGCCCATGTGTATGATATTTCTTATGGTTCTGTACATAAAGGAGACAACCTAGTAATTATAGATGATAGTATTGTACGTGGTACTACCTTGAAAAAGAGTATCCTAAAAATATTAGATCGCTTATTACCAAAAAAGATCATAGTTGTTTCTTCTGCTCCGCAAATTCGATATCCCGATTGTTATGGTATTGATATGGCAAAGCTGGAAGACTTTATAGCCTTTAGGGCGGCATTGGCGCTTCATGAGGATCGCGGAACGCTTTCTATGGTGGAAGATATTTATAAGAAGTGTTTGAGTCAGGTAAATACAGCCGACAAGGATGTTATTAATTATGTGAAAGAGTTTTATGCTCCTTTTACAGCGGTAGAAATTTCTAAAAAAATTGGGCAACTACTAAGTCCGCCAGAAATGAAAGCTGAGGTAGAGATTATATATCAAACCGTAGAAAGCTTACACGCCGCTTGTCCTAAAAATTTGGGAGATTGGTATTTTACGGGAGATTACCCTACACCAGGAGGAAGACGCGTTGTAAATAAGGCGTTTATTAATTTTTTCGAAGGTAAAAGTGAAAGAGCGTATTAGAAAATAATCGATGAAATGCACCCGCGGGCGTAGTTCATCGACAAAATCAAGGCTTTTAACTTATTTATGTTTTAGAATGGCTATTGTGGAGCTAATTTCGGAATACCATAACATAAGTAGGTTAAGTTCATGGTAAAATTTGGGGCAAAAAGACGGAGGAAACTCCGTCTTTTTATATTTTAGGTAGTTTAACTAATGATACGGGCGTTTATCCAAAAGATTATTGAAATGCATTTATGTGGCATACCTTTGAAGGACCATAGCATAAGTAGGTTAAGTTCATGGTAAGATTTGGGGAAAAAGGCGGAGGAAACTCCGCCTTTTTATTGTTCTAATTTTTCCTGGAACTTAAAAAATTAAAGATTAAAGGTGTATTACAACACTTGGTCTAATAAACGTAGTACTTTGACTGATAATATTTTTACTACCATTACAATACGATACTTTTGGAGGACCATAGCATAAGTAGGTTAAGTTCATGGTAAGATTTGGGGAAAAAGGTGGAGGAGACTCCGCCTTTTTATTTGCTCAAAATCAAGCATTTACCAAAAGGTAAGCAGTGCATTATGAAAATATTAACCGAATTCTCTTAATTTTTTTCATTTTTCATTTTTTTATTAGACACAATACCAGTAATTTAGCATTGCCATAGCATAAGTAGGTTAAGTTTATGGTAAGATTTGGGATGAAAAGGATGGAGATTTCTCCATCCTTTTCTATTTGTAGAAATTTCGTTTTTTAACCATAAAAAAAGCCGCTCTGTAAAGAGCGGCTTTTTTGTTGTAAAAAGAATTTTTTATTTGTGATCAGCATACAGCTTAGAAACCTTATCCCAATTAATGACATTGAAAAAGCCATTAATGTAATCTGGTCTTCTGTTTTGGTAGTTTAGGTAATAGGCATGTTCCCATACATCTAACCCTGCAATAGGAAAACCACCACAACCAACACCTGGCATAAGTGGGTTGTCTTGGTTAGGAGAAGAACATACTTCAACTTTACCGCCTTTGTGTACACATAGCCAAGCCCAACCAGAGCCAAAACGTGTAGCTGCAGCCTTAGAAAAAGTAGCTTTAAACTCAGCAAAAGAACCAAAGGCTTCGTTAATAGCATTAGCTAATTCACCAGTTGGCTCTCCACCTCCATTGGGAGACATAATTTCCCAGAAAAGGGAGTGGTTGTAAAATCCGCCGCCATTGTTACGTACTGCGGCATTGTTCATATCTAAATTGGTTAAGATATCTTCAATAGATTTACTAGCTAAATCCGTGCCTTCAATAGCATTGTTTAAATTTGTTGTATATCCGTTGTGATGTTTTGTATGGTGAATTTCCATAGTTCTAGCATCAATATGTGGTTCTAACGCATCATAAGCGTATGGTAATTTTGGTAAATTAAAAGCCATAATTATATTTATTTAGATGTTAAAAAATACTTGTAGCTCAAATTTACAATTTTCTAGGGCATTTTCCATAAATATTGTGTTAAGAAGATTGTAATATTATGTATTTTGCAGCTAAAAATCAATTGGAAAATTTTCCGTATAAAATATACAGTGCCTCTGCAGGTTCGGGTAAAACCTACATTTTAGCAAAAGAATATCTTAAAATTATTCTTTCCTCCAATGCGGCCAAAAGTTATGGGCAAATTTTAGCCATAACCTTTACAAATAAGGCTGTTAATGAGATGAAACAGCGTATTTTAGATAATTTATACGATTTTAGTACCACTATGGAAGGGGATGAGGCATCCGATCTTTTTTTAGATGTAGCCAAAGAACTGCAATTCACATCCCAAGAGTTACAACGCAAAGCAAAAACTACCCATAAAAGCATCTTACACAATTATGCTTTTTTTGATATTTCTACCATAGATAAATTTACACATCGACTAATACGAACCTTTGCCAAGGATTTAAAAATTCCTCAAAATTTTGAGGTTATTTTAGATACAGAAGTATTGTTGGCAGAAGCTGTAGAAAGGCTAATCAACAGAGCAGGAACAGATCGGCAATTAACAGCTACCTTGTTGGATTTTACTTTTGAAAAAATTGACGATGACAAGAGTTGGGATATTTCTATAGATTTAAATAAAGTGGGTAAAATGCTGTTTAATGAGAACAACATTGCTCCATTAAAAAGTTTCAAAAACAAGGGTATTTCAGATTTTTTGGAATTAAAGAAAACAATTCAAAAAAACATCAAAGTTATTGAAGGAAATGCCCAAAGTACAGCTGCTCGTATTTTAGATACTATTGAAGCCAACGGCCTAGAATTTGGAAATTTTAAAGCGAGCTATTTTCCCAAATTTATTCTAAAAGTAGCGGGGGGGGAATTTAGCACAGATTATTCAGCAGGTTGGAAACAAAATTTTGAAACCGAGGCGTTGTATGCGAAATCATGTAAATCAGAAATTAAATCAATTTTGGATGGGTTACACCCTCAATTTAGTGTTGATTTTGAGCTGATTAAAAAGTATGTTTTTGAAAGAGCTTTTTACAAAAACGTTTATAGCAATATAGTGCCCTTAACGGTATTGAATGAAATACAAAAAGAGATCCAGGCAATTTGTGTAGAGCGAGATCAGCTCACCTTGGCATCTTTTAATAGCATTATTTCTAACGAAATAAAAAATCAGCCAGCTCCTTTTATCTATGAACGATTAGGAGAAAAATACAGACATTATTTTGTAGATGAGTTTCAAGACACCTCAGAATTGCAATGGGATAACCTAGTTCCTTTAATTGGTAATGCCTTAGAAAGTTTAGATGAATATGGTGAAATGGGTTCTCTTTTGTTGGTCGGTGATGCCAAACAAGCTATATATAGATGGCGTGGAGGAAAGGCAGAACAATTTATAGATTTAGCGAACAAAACCACACGGCCTTATGTAATTGAGCCAGTAACGGCAGAACTGCCAAAAAACTATAGGAGCTATTCACAAATAATAAATTTTAACAACGATTTTTTTAAAGTGTCTAGTGATTTGTTGCACAACCAAGTTTACGAACAGTTGTATGTATCTGGGAACAACCAAGAAGTAAATACAAAGGAAGGTGGTTTTGTGGAGTTGTCGTTTATTCCCAATGAAAAGGAAGAAGATGATCATGCGCTTTATAGTGCCAAAGTTTTAGAAACCATACAAGATTTGGTTGATGAAAAAGAATACAGTTATCGTGACATCTGTATTTTGGTACGGTCTAACAATCATAGTTATGTATTGGCAGATTTTTTAACCAAACAAGAGATTCCTATAATTTCATCCGAATCTTTGTTATTAAAGAGTAGTGATAAGGTTAATTTTCTCGTCAATTTACTGAAATACAGTACCCAGCCAAAAGATTTAGATACCGCTTATGAGCTGCTGTATTTTTTAGCAAGGAATGAAGAAAACAAACATGATTTTATACAGTGTCATTTAAGATCATTGGCTGCGCTTTTATTAGCCAACTATGGTTTTGTAGTGGATAAATTGAAGCAATCCTCGGTTTACGATGGCTTGGAAAGGGCCATTCATCAATTTAAATTGGTAGAATCATCCGATGCTTATTTAACGAGTCTCATGGATGAGGTTCTAGATGTGGAACAAAAAGATGGTGTTGGAGTGCAAACTTTTTTATCATTCTGGGAACGAAAAAAGGACAAACTTTCACTAAAAGCACCAGACAATATCAATGCCGTTCAAATTATGACGGTTCACAAGTCTAAAGGATTAGAATTTCCTATTGTTATTTTTCCATTTGCCAATTCACTGATATACAACACAGATCAAAAAATATGGCTACCTGTTGCTCCAGAAAAATTCAATGGTTTTTCAGAAATGCTAGTTTCTAAAAAACAAGAAATGGAAGAGTATGGTGCCGTAGCGGCCCAATTATTTACAGAAGAGCATTGTAAAATGGAACTCGATGCTTTTAATGTGTTATATGTAGCCCTTACAAGAGCTGTAAAAGGATTGTATATTATTAGTAAAAATGAAATAAACAGTAAAGGGGAGCCCAATATGAATAGGTATTCTGGTTTGTTTGTTCATTATCTTAAAAACTTAGGAATCTACAATCCAGAACAATTAACCTATGGTTTTGGTTTATTAGAGAAGGCCATAGCCGGTAAAGAAAAAGAAGTAGTGAACCATATAGCTTACCAATATTCTACCAAGGATAGACCCAGTTTTAAAATTTTAACACGATCTGGAATGCTTTGGGAAAGTAGTAGGGAGGAAGCCCTGGAAAAAGGGAATCTTATCCATTTGCTTCTGGGACATATAGAAACCGCTAAAGATATTGATAAGGCCATTGCCCTTTTGATTCGGGATGGTGACTTAAGTATGGCAGATTCAGTTGAGGTTAAAGAAAAGCTAATGAAGGTAATAGGGCATCCGCAGCTGGCAAAGTACTACCAAGAAGGAAATATTGTTAAGAATGAAAAGGATATAATTACAAAAGATGGCTTACTTTTGCGTCCAGATAGAGTTGTAATTCAGCATAAGCAAGCAACAATAATTGATTATAAGACAGGGACAGAAAATAAAAAATACCATGAACAGTTAAATACTTATGCTTACGCCTTAGAAGCTATGAATTATACGGTAGCTGATAAGATTATAGTCTATATAAATGAACAAATAATTCCACAATTTATACCTTAATTATGTACGGAAAAATTAAAGAACACTTACAAAACGAGTTAGACGCCATAAAAGAAGCGGGTCTTTACAAAACAGAACGTATCATAACATCTCCCCAAGATGCAGTGATCAAAATTAATACAGGAGAAGAAGTGATTAACTTTTGTGCAAATAACTACTTGGGCTTGTCATCGCATCCAGAAGTTATTCAAGCAGCCAAAGATGCTATGGATACGCATGGTTTTGGGATGTCTTCTGTGCGTTTTATATGTGGTACCCAAGATATTCACAAAACCTTAGAGGCTAAAATAGCTCATTTTTATGGGACAGAGGATACTATTTTATACGCTGCGGCCTTTGATGCCAATGGGGGCGTTTTTGAGCCTTTATTAACAGCAGATGACGCCATTATTTCAGATTCTTTAAACCATGCTTCTATTATAGATGGGGTTCGTTTGTGTAAAGCAAAGCGATATAGATATGTCAATAATGATATGGCCGATTTAGAAAAGCAGCTTCAGCAAGCTAATGCAGACGGTGCCAGATTTAAAATTGTTGTAACTGATGGTGTTTTCTCAATGGATGGTCTGTTAGCACCATTGGATAAAATCTGTGACTTGGCAGATAAATACGATGCTATGGTAATGATTGATGAATGCCACGCTACCGGATTTATTGGAGAAACGGGACGTGGAACACTAGAAGAAAAAGGTGTTTTAGACCGTATAGATATTATTACAGGAACCTTAGGAAAAGCCTTAGGTGGTGCAATGGGTGGCTATACCACAGGAAAAAAAGAGATTATAGAAATTTTAAGGCAACGTTCAAGACCTTATTTATTTTCTAATTCTTTGGCACCGGCAATTGTAGGCGCATCTATTAAGGTATTTGAAATGTTAGATACGGATACAAGCTTAAGAGATAGGCTAGCCGAAAATACAGCATACTTTAAAAAAGGAATGAAAGAAGCAGGGTTGGATATTATAGATGGCGATTCTGCCATTGTACCCGTAATGTTGTACGACGCTAAGCTTTCTCAGAAAATGGCGAATATGCTGTTGGAAAAAGGAATTTATGTAATCGGATTTTTCTTTCCTGTAGTTCCTAAGGATAAGGCGAGGATCAGAGTTCAATTATCTGCTGCTCATACTAAAGAACACTTAGATAAAGCCATAAAAGCCTTTACGGAAGTTGGAAAAGAACTGAATATTATATAGTTGGTATAAATATTTTATTGAAAATGTTAAAAAAATGGTTGTTTGATTTTGTTAATAAATCCTAACAACTTACATTTGCAGCTTACAAACACTTAAAACTTAAATTTTAAAGCATGAAAAATCTTAGCAAATTAATGGTTGTTGTCCTACTTATAGTGGGTGTTAACAACATACAAGCGCAAGACGAGAATAATCCTTGGCAGATTACTTTTGGTGCGAACGCAGTTGATATGTGGCCAACTAATGATGACAACGCCGCTTACGTTACTGGAGAAATGTTCGATGAGTACTTTAATGCTACTGATCACTGGAACATTCTTCCTTCTATTTCTTACATAGCAGTTAATAAATATGTAGGTAATGGTTTTTCTGTTGGAGCAAGAGGTTCTTTAAATAGAATTGACAAATTAGGAGATTGGGCTGCTGATGACCTTTCTTACTATGGCTTAGACGGTGCAATTAAATATGCATTCTTACAAAATACAACGATCGATCCTTTTGTTGAAATAGGTGGTGGTTATACTTGGGTAGATGATATAGGAGCAGGAACAGTTAATGCTGGTCTTGGTTTAAACATCTGGTTCTCTGAGAACATAGGTTTAACTTTACAAACTGGTTACAAGCACGGATTTGAAGATTATAGCGTTAAACATTTCCAACACTTAGCTGGTCTTGCTATCAAATTTGGTGGTGCTGATACAGATGGTGATGGTGTTTATGATAAAGATGATGCTTGTCCAGAAGTTGCTGGTTTAGAAGCTTTCAACGGTTGTCCTGATGCTGATGGTGATGGTATTGAAGACAGCAAAGATGCTTGTCCTAACGAAGCTGGTTCTAAAGAAATGAACGGTTGTCCTGATGCTGACGGTGATGGTATCGCTGATAAAGATGACGCTTGTCCTAACGAAGCTGGTTCTAAAGCTTTAAACGGATGTCCTGATGCTGATGGTGACGGTGTAGCTGATAAAGATGACAAATGTCCTTCTGAAGCTGGTCCTGCTGCTAACAATGGTTGTCCTTACGAAGATAAAGATAATGATGGTGTATTAGATAAAGATGACAAATGTCCAGAAGTTGCTGGTACTGTTGCAAACAACGGTTGTCCTGAAGTAACTGAAGCTGTTCAAAAGCAATTGAATGATTATGCTAGAACTATCTTGTTTGATACTGGTAAATCTTCAATTAAAGCTGCATCTACAAGTGTAATGGTAGATATCATTACAATCTTAAAAGAGTATCCTACTGCTAAATTTACAGTAGAAGGTCATACTGATAGTGTAGGTAGTGCTTCTTTAAACCAAAAATTATCTGAGTCTAGAGCACTTTCTGTAAAAGATTTCTTAGTTGCTGAAGGTATTGATGCTTTTAGATTATCTGCTGTAGGTTACGGTGAAGATAAGCCAATGGCTACTAACAATACTAGAGCTGGTAGAACTCAAAACAGAAGAGTTGAGATCAACTTAGTAAAATAATAAGAGTTTAATACTCTAATTTTATAGAAAAAGCTCCGCAATTGCGGGGCTTTTTTTATTTTTACCCTATGCAAAGTTTTTTAGAGGAAACACTCCTTTCAGTTATTAAAAAAGAAGGCTCCTTAGAGAACCTAATTTTTGTATTACCCAGCAAGCGTGCAGGCGCTTTTCTTAGAAATTCTATTTCTAAACATATAGATGCTACCATATTTGCTCCAGAAATAGTAAGTGTTGAAGATTTTGTAGAAAACATATCTGGCCTAGCCTATGCTTCTACTACCCAACAATTGTTTGAGTTGTATAAAGCCTACGTCAATGTGGTTCAAGGAGAGAAGGACGGTTTTTACGCTTTTTCAAAATGGGGAAATACGCTGTTGCAAGATTTTAACGAGATTGACCGATATCTTGTAGATACTTCAAAAATATTTTCACACCTAAATGCCATACAAGAAATTAACCACTGGTCTTTAGAAAAGGAACACAGTGCCATTATTCGCAATTATATTGCTTTTTGGGATTCACTAGAAGCCTTGTACGGCTCTTTTAACACTTCTTTAATGGATAAGGGTCTAGGACACCAAGGCTTGGTATATAGGCAAGCTTGTGCAAATTTAGATCCCTATATTGAAGATACGAAGCAAAGCAAACATTTGTTTATTGGGTTTAATGCCTTGAATACGGCAGAAGAACTTATTATCCAAACAATTCTAGAAAAGACCAATTCAGAAATATATTGGGATATAGATCCTTATTTCTATAAAGACCCTGTGCATGATGCCGGTTTTTTTATGCGTCAGTTTAAGAGTAAATGGGGGTTGTATAAAGACAAACCCTTAGTTAGCTCTACAATACAATATCAGAATCCTAAACTTATTGAAATAACTGGAGTCCCTAAAAATGTTTCTCAGGCTAAATACGTAGGTGGTTTATTAGGGGATTTACAAGAAAATAACAGTGTACAGTTAGCAAATACCGCCATAGTATTAGGTGATGAATCGCTTTTAAACCCTTTGATAAATGCAATTCCAGAATCAATTTCTAATATAAATATTACCATGGGTTTTCCGCTAACCCAAACTCCCTTAGAAAGTTTGTTTTCACAAATGTTCGATATTTATACTAGGGAGGATTCCCAGGGGTGGTACTACCAGCAAATCACTACACTTTTAAATCACCCTTATTTACAAATCTTATTTTCTGGAAGTGATGGAAATATAGCAGATGTTATTTGTGAACAGATTAAAACCAAAAATTGGATCTATGTAGATGCTGCAAAGATTAAATCTTTAGTCAAGGATAAAAGCGACTACTTAGGGCTTTTGTTTTTTGAAGATAAATTAACACCTAAGCTGTTTTTAGAGCAATGTTTGGCGCTTATTTTAGCAATTAAAGAGGCTATAAATAGTACTGAAAATGGGTTAGAGTTAGAATATTTGTATCGTTTTCATCAATTGTTTAATCAATTGCATGAGTTGGTTGCTACCTATCCTTTTATCAATGATATACAATCCCTTTTTGGTCTGTATAAGGAACTTTTATCTAAGGAGACTCTGGATTTTAAGGGAGAGCCATTAAAAGGGCTTCAAATTATGGGAATGTTAGAAAGCAGGAACCTAGATTTTGAAACGGTGATCATAACTTCAGTGAATGAAGGAATTCTGCCTTCTGGAAAATCGAATAATTCCTTTATTCCATTTGATATAAAGAAAATGTACGGTTTGCCCACCTACAAGGAAAAGGATGCGGTATACACCTATCATTTTTACCGATTGTTACAACGGGCCAAAAACATTTATATAGTATATAATACCGAACCAGATGTGTTAGAAGGTGGGGAAGTTAGTAGGTTAGTAAGGCAACTTCTGGCTGATGAAAATATGGCGAAGTATATACAGCAAAAGATTGCGTATTCTGCTATAAAATCGCCTAAGAAAAAAATGGGTTCCATAACCAAAGATGATCACCTACTGCAGTTACTAAAGGAAAAAGCAAGCAATGGTTTTTCGCCAACCTCATTGTCAAATTATATTAGAAATCCGTTGGACTTCTATAAAAAAAACATTTTGAGAATTAATGATGTGGAAGAGGTAGAAGAAACCGTAGCAGCCAACACCTTTGGGACCATAGTACATGAGACATTAGACGAACTTTACGCTCCTTTTTTGAACACTTTCTTAGAACCAGAAAAATTAGCAAAACTAGTACCCGCTATAGAAGGAGTAGTTAAAAAACATTTTGCTTTAAATTATGCCAATGTTAGTTTAGATCAAGGCAAAAACCTAATTGCCTACCATGTAGTTTTAAAATATGTAGCTACCTTTATTAAACTAGAGATTGAAGCCGCTAAAAAGTATCGGATTAAAATATTGGGCTTAGAAATGGCCTTAAGTACCACCATAAATTTACCAGAATTAGGGTTCCCGGTATTAATCAAAGGAAAGCTAGATAGGATAGATGAGGTAGACGGAATGTTGCGTGTTATAGATTATAAAACGGGGAAAGTAGAACAGAAGAACTTGAATGTAACTTCTTGGGATGACCTTATAGTTAATTATGATAAAAGCAAGGCATTTCAGTTGTTGTGTTATGCCTATATGTTTCATAAAAACACCCCAATAACAAATGTAGAAGCAGGGATATTTTCTTTTAAAAACTTAAAGGCGGGTATTTTAAAATTTAAGAACGATAAATCTACAAATATAACCGCAGATACAATTGCATTGTTTGAAAAAGAGTTACATGCACTAGTTTTGGAAATTTGTGACCCTTCAATACCCTTTGTGGAAAAAGAGATAAAATAAAAACCCTTGTCTTATAAAAAAGGCAAGGGATACTAGGAAAAAAGAGGAATTATTAGCTAATAATTTGTGCAAGAGAGGCTAATGAATCAATAATATAAGTAGGATTCTCTTTTTCAATTTGTGCTCTGGTTTGTGCTCCAGATAAAACACCAACGGTAATTCCACAATTTGCATTTTTACCTTCTTCAATATCTATGGCAGAATCACCAGCTTTTAAAACAGTTGCTGCTTCTACTATACCCATTAATTTCATAGCTTTAAAAATCATATCAGGGTGTGGGCGCCCATTTACGACATCATCAGCTGTTATTAAGGCGTCGTAATGTGTGCCTTTTTTCCAATGTAGCTTCTCTAATAATAGGTTTGCTATTTTACTATTGTAACCCGTATTTAAGACTACTTTAATATTGTCCCTTTTTAATTGCAACATAACGGTTTCAACACCGTTGATTGGCTTTACATCTAGCACTTTGTATTCCTCATCTAGCATTGTTTTGAAATTTTCAAAAATGGCCTGTGCATCCGCGGTTTTGTTGCCTAATGCTATTAAAACATCTTGTATAGCCTTGAACTTTTCTTTTCCTGCACCATATTCAAAAACAGTATCCAAGTCTACGGAAACGCCACTTTTGTTAATTGCTTTGTGTAAGGTTTTGTATACTACATTGTCTTCATTTACTGTGGTTCCGGCCATATCAAAAACCACCATTTTTATCTTTGTCATGCTTATTTATTTATAATCCGTGTTAAACTATTTTTAGCAAATCCGGCACTTGCAGTCATTCCTTTACCTCCAATACCGGTTACTATATGTACATTGTTGCTTACTTTATGTTCAAAAACATCTGTTGTTTTACATTGCGAATAAAAACCAGCCCAACGATTTTGAATAGTATAGGTGGGTAGATTAATTATTTTTTTAGCTTCTTCAATCATAAAATTATCAATGTCCATATTAAGGTCATACCCTAATTGGTCACTGTGTTTGGCACTAGCGTATTCATGAGAATCTCCTATAATGACAGAACCATCTAGAGCTTGTTTAAAAAGAATATGAACTCCGTATTTTTTCTCTAAACTGTTTGGATTTTCTTGGGCTTTTATAGTTTTATACGAAGGACATTCTTCAAAAGATTCATACCTTCTAATGGTTAATCCTGTTAGGATGGAGCCATCTAATGTATAGTTTTTTTGCGGTTTTGTTTGTAGCATCTGTAATTTGGAAACAACCAAATCGCTATCATTATACACCTCAGGGTACAATGCCTTAAAATCACTTCCATTACAGATAATTACCTTAGAAGCATAAAACGCTTTACCTGAAGATGCAGTAATAAGAACTTTATCGTTTAATTCTGTGGTGTTGGTTACCGTAGTATTGCTAAAAAATGCTAGACCAAAGTCTTTAACCATATATTCACGCAATTTGTGGATCATAGTTCTAGGTTCTACCGTCACTTCTTGCGGGAAAAACAATCCCGCTTTGCAATACTCATTTTTAAGTCCAGCATATTTTGTTAAACACGCTTCTTTTGTCAACAATGCGGACTCATAGTTATTTTTCTTATTAATGGTATGTAACTCTTCAATTAGTTGAAGTTCTTCTTCATTGGATGCAATATAAACGGTTCCATTTTGCCGAATACTAATGTCAAATTTAGCTTGAATGGATTTGTATATTTTTAGACTTTCCCTACCATAGTTTTGCCATTTCAAATTCATTCCAGACGGCACAACTTGCCCAAAATTTCGAACAGTAGCTCCTTGTGGATGTGTGTCTTTTTCTATCAAGGCTACAGATAAGCCTTGAATAAGTGCGTGGTATGCGTGGAAAGTACCTAAGGCCCCCCCGCCTACGATTACGAGGTCGTATGTATTAGTATTCATATAATAAATTACTGGATTCTAATGCTGGTTTATGTTTATTTTTAAAAAAGAGGAATGAAATGAGCGTTGCCAAAATACCAACAAATGCAACACTGTACAAGCAGTAAACAAAGAAATCTAACCACGACAATTCTGCCCGACCAATATTTTTGTACAATAAGATGGATACGCTCCCCAAATAACCAAAGGCATCAGCAATATAGATTAGAAATCCAACGTTTCCTTTAATTTTAAAGGTGGCTATCATCCTATCAAAATAGAGCCCATTAAAAGGCACATAACAGATATACATTCCAAACCCGGAGATGACCATCCATATGGCTGGCTCAATGATTTGTAATTGAAAAGCCAAAGTAGATGCTACAATGGCAACACAGCCAAAAATTAAAATATAATGATAATAAGCAAATGCTTTTTTATTCTTTTTAATGGCACCAATTCCTCCTAAAATAAGTAAAACAGTAATAGCAATTGGAATTTCTGATAAGGCGTATATTGAGGTGCTGCCTTCATAACCTAAAGCATCCCATAATTCTCTAGCAAAGTTGTCTCTAAAATCTCGTATGGCAGTTAGGAATATATAAAACACAATGATAAGGGTGAGCGGTAGTGCAAATTGTTTAAATAATTGAACACGCCCCGTTTTGTTTAGTGGTTTTCTTTCAGATTTTTCTAAAATATCTTCCTGTGTTGGAGCGGGAATTTTTTCTAGTAAAATTGAAAAAAGTAATAAAGGAATAATAAAGAATAGGCCCGTAAAAAAGGGCATCCAAAACTCACCAATATGTAATGTATCCATTACATATTTACCTACAGATTTTACGACTCCAGAGGAGACAATAAAACTAGAGCATAATACTACACCTAAAATTTCTGTCGCTTTCCTACCCTCGATATAAGAGAAAACAAGACCCCAAATCATTCCTAAAGGGATACCATTTAAAAATAAGAAAACAATGTTATATGGAGCCGGGATTAAGGCAAAACCTAATAGTGCTAGCTCCGCAAGTAGAATAAAACCAATTAAATAAAAAGTACGTTTTGAAGATTTCATTTCAGAAATGATCTTAATACCTAAAAATTTAGATAATGTATAACCTAAGACTTGCGCAATTATTAAAAGAATTTTATAATCTATTCCCATATACGCCAAGCCTTCAAAAGTAGCTACAGAAAAGGGTTTTCTAAATGCATACATACAAAAATAAGTACCAAATGCAGCAAAAGAAGCCTTTAGGATAAAACTAATTTTAGCACTATTTCGTAGCATTAATAAATTAAAATTTTTGATTAATAGCCTGTTTTAGACAGTGACAAATAAATGCTAATTTTAACTTATTAGAAGATTTACAGTGTTATGAAATTTTTATTAAAAAGCAGCTTAATTGTAAGGATATCGTTAATGAGAAGTCGTTTTTTTATCGCTTTAATCCATTTTTATATTCAATTTTGTCCATCATGATTATTATTAATTCGCTATGGTAAATGTCTTTAACATATTTTTACGAATTGTATTAGGTACTTCTGACACAAGTGCATACTTACCAGGTTTTAAATTAACCGTAAAATATCCTGTACTTCCTGTGGGCATATCGTTAACCCCGCCTAAAAAAGTAAGCCCTTTTGGCACGGGTGTAATTAACCCTTTAGGGTGAGACCAATCCATCCAAGCTTCTAAGGTTTCTTCAGTGACAGCATCTTCTAGTTTTACTAAATTGACATCATGCCATATAAAATTTTCATGTGGTTTTTGATCTTTTACCAAAATAGAAAAAACCTGTTTCCCTGTTGTAATAGGTTTGTCATAAGATATTCCAGTTTCACCAGAAAGTGTAATATTTACTGTGGCCTCTGGTGGGGTGTTACCACTATCTTCCTCTGTTACAATGACGGGTTTCGCCATTCCCATTAAAGTGTGAAACTTCCCATTTGGCATTTTAACATAGCATTCCATAATATAATAGCCAGGATCTAATTTAACGGTTGTAGTTGCCGTATGTTTAGGAGCAATCAGTCCTACACCACCATAAAAAACGATTTCAAAATACCACGGTGGTAACTTATTAAATACCGCAAAGCCCTCTTGAGATTTTCCATTGTTAATCAAATCCATCCCTTCTGCAAAAACGGGAGCTACATCGGTTAGGGTATTTTCAATAGTTTTCTCTTCAGGGTATTTATCCAACAAAAAGAAATGCGTTTCATTCGATTCGTTTTTATACACAAAGGTGTTCCAACCAGAAGGGATGGTATCTACCATTTGAAACTCCATGTTTTGTGTCACCACCGTAATTACATTTTCATTTACAAGTGGTATTTTTTTCTGTAGTTCATCTGATTTTTTTTCTGTTTTACAGCTGATAAAAAAAAAGCTGATCAAGAAAATTTTAATTCCTAAATGGTTAAAAATTGTTTTCATAGTGAAAGGTTTAGTCTTAAATAATGGTGCGGCTATATTAGTTATCCTAAAAAAGGCATACAAGTACTATATGAGATGTATTATAAACTTAATCAAGTATTTCAAATTTTATCCAAGCAGCAGCACGCAAACCATTATTATCAGATGTGTTACCTAAAGAAATAGGGCCTTCTAAGGTTTTGCCTACTTGTCTTACCCATAACTTTGCATTAGGACCACTATCGTAAGTTTTAAACAAGCCATATTTAGCTTTCATTATTTCTGGGTCGTGAAAGGGTACCGTAAAGCCTTCTAAATTTTTACTTTCTTTTGCTAATATTAAATCTGTTAAAATGTGATAGATATCAACTTCGATGTATGAGTTGTATAGATTCTTAACATCAGAGAATAAACTTCCTGAACCATAGTCGTTTAAACAACTTTTAATTAAAAATTTTGCAGATGTATCAGAAATCTCTTGTGGTGATATTTCAAAAATTAAAGCATTCATAATATTACTTTCCTTTTTGCCTGTTTGAGATAGGGCTATTTGTTGAGAGTCACCAGAACCTTTTGGATGTGCTAGTGTATTGTCTTTAAATTGAATACATATTGATCCTACATCTTCAATGCAATGATTTTTTATTTTTTTGTTACCATATAATTTTTCTATTGCAATTTTATCAGTATCATTTGTTGTATAATTAATGGATTGAAAAAATTCATATTCAACATCTTTAGACCCTCGCTTTTTTATACACACCAAATCAGTAAGCGTCACTTTTAACTTAATTGGTTTTTCTATGGGTTTTGTTGGTATAATTTGAGGTATGATAGAAGTATCAATAGGTCCTACCAGCTCAGGAACTTCAATGGTTGCGTCCATTATTTCATCTTCGTGGGTTTTAGTTGGGTCAAATACAGTGTTAGAAGTGTTATCTGTTGTATCCTCTTTTGGATCCGGAAATCGGTCAGTATTTTTATTAACGGTCTTTTCAGGAAGTTTAGTTACACTATAGCCAGACGATGGATTAGATGACGCCGATTTAAAAAATACCATACCATTATTGTTTTGTAGTATTTTGGTGTTGATGGAACCAAAATTAAATGTATCACCGGCAATGAATTGGTCACCTGGAATGAATTGGTCCCCTGGAATGAATTGATTTCCCAACATAAAACTTTTGGCCCCTTTTAATGGAAGAAATTCAAAGTTTTTAGTGAATTGTGCGCTAGGAATGAAAGTATCGCCTGGAATAAAATTCTCATTAGTATTGAATGCTAAAACGGCATCACTATTAGGAACTAAGGTATAATTGCCATATAACATTCCTTGATGCAAGATGCTATTTGGGTATTTTTCAGCCACCAGTACAGGATCTTTCATAGTTTCAAACAATTCTATGTTCTGTACTTTTTTAGTCGTTTTATCAACGATGATGATAATTTTTGTGCCATTTTGTAAGTTTTTTTCTGTTTCTCCTATTTGTGCTTCGCCTAAGTCCGTTATAATAACATTTTTAATCCCCACTTTTGCAGGATTTTGAGAGTCATTAATACCGCCACCAATGGAAATCATAGAAGGTTGCATTTTAAACCTTGAGATGTTTAGCAACAAATTTTGATCAACATATATCTTAAGTTTTCCAGCATTATGTTCTATTTTCACATGACGCCAAATAGGTTCTAAAGTGTATAGTTCTTTTAAGTAGTTTTTGGCAGCACCTGATTGTGGATCAGCCCAATTAGTTTCCAACCCATCACGTTTTAAAGTTATTGGCTGATAAGAAATGTCACCCTCTCGATACCCACGTGAACCTTCCCAAAGTCTTATTAAAATACGTTGACCATAAATGGATGAAGTTTTTCCAAAAAACATATCAAACTCTACAGTAAAATCATCACCCAGATAGTTGTTCGTTTGGTCATTAACTATTGGCATAATTATACCTCCATGCATAATACTTATAGCATTAGTACCACCTAATTGATCTACAGTAGCCATCCCAGCAACCACATCCCATTTGCTGGGAAATTCTCCCATTGGTTCATTAGTAATATTGTCTTGGAACGTTTGTGCCTCAACAATAGTGCTCATCAAAAGGCACAGTAGTATTGTAATAAAATGTAGTGTTCTCATTTTTTTTCTTTTTTTGCTGTTTATTATCAATCATTGACGTCAACCCTCTTAATGTGCTTATTTATGCCTTTTTGATGGTTTTAA
This sequence comes from Cellulophaga sp. F20128, assembly GCF_023015805.1. Taxonomy (GTDB): domain Bacteria; phylum Bacteroidota; class Bacteroidia; order Flavobacteriales; family Flavobacteriaceae; genus Cellulophaga. The sequence goes on along the minus strand of NZ_JALKBA010000021.1, from coordinate 22,048 downwards.
ATGAATAAAACTAATTACAACTAGTTCGTTCTGCATTTAATAGCAGAGTTCTTATTAGCTATTTCTAAGGTTTTTTTAATGAGAAACTCAGGGTTGAACATATTGCCTACAAAATCAACAATAAGTTGTTCAGAACTCGTACTTATTAATCCTAATTGATGATTAGCTTTTAAAAATTTGTTGAACAGCTGTAAATGAGGGTCTTTCGCTACAAAATCTTCCAATTCATCATCTACAAGAGCTTCCACATAGTTTTTGACTGAAATTTGTGCTTCTTCTGTTAAGTCTTTCCACATTTTTCCGTTATGTTTTCTAGCAAACTCATTGTATATTTCAGGCATGATTTCTTCCTTTTGATTATTGAATTTTTTATAGTTCTCAAGAAAGTAGTTCCCAAAAAAGTAGTTCCCAATCTTTTTTTCATATTCCATCATACTATCGTAATCTACACTTCCATCATTAGACATCCCATAAAATTCTTGAGGGCAGTAATTAATAGAAGTACCCGCAAAAAGAACCAAGGATTCTATACCCAACCAATCCTTACGTTTACATGGGTTTGGTTCAGTTTCGGCCTTCATATCACAGTATGCTAACATTTCAACATAAGCCCCCATTATTTGTAAACACTTGCCTGTCTGTGACTCCTCTGAAAATTTAGCTAGGGCTTCGGAAAAATCAGACGCCAATTTTTTAAACTCTGGATCTTCAATTTTTTTTTCTATTTCTTTCATAGTAGTATCCCAATTTGCATCTGTGTCTGCTTGCTCTTTTGCAGCGACTTTAGATTCTCCAAAAGCATCTTTTGCTGCATTCAATATATCCCCAAAATCTTGCGCCAATAAAGTGGAAGAAAAAAGTAGGAATGCAATTGTTCTGAAAGCTATTTTTCTCATGATGTTAAATTTTAAAATTGTTTTATAATACTTATAAACCTGTTTTATAATCTTTGCGTTCTATAGCAAAATTCTTCTCTTCAATTCCGGTACAAAGCATGCGCATATTATCTTTTTTCTTTTTGTTTGAGGTGTATTCCATTTCCAACATCATTGATTTTGGTCCAAATGGGATCATAGCACCATCTAGGTTTTTAGGCATTTTATCTGCACTAGCAAACATCCCTACAAAGCTTACCGGAGCTTCATTAGTAAACCAAATTTTACTTACACCATCCTTATCGGCAATTTGATATCCTTTACAGTTAAATCCCAATATTGTTTTATCCGGAAGCGGTATAATATTGCCATTCTTCATAGTATCATCTGCTTCTTTTTTTAGCATAACCTGCATTTTTTTGTCAGAAAAGGGCAGACGCATAGTCATCGCCATTTTTTGTTTGCCATCGTCCATGAAAGTAACCATAGCTTCATTTTCCATATCGTATACTACTACACTATTTACATGGTCTTGTGGTATGGCATTGCCAAAATAAGTGGCATTGGGCGCTACATAATAGTGCAATGTTGTTTCATCCTTATTTGATGTTATTTGCATGTTTATGATGTAGCTAAACGAATAGGTTTCTGGTAGGCCTTCCATACCACCACCAAAAATGTTCATGACTTTTTCGTCCATGCCTTTATTTTTGGCCTTTGAAGTATCTGGTTCTTTTTTATCCTTTTTACCAACGGCCTTTACTAATTCTTTAAAAATTTGTGCTTCAGCATTCCCGCTTATAAATGAACCAATAAGTAACAGTAGTATAATTTTTGTTTTCATTTTATTTAAAAATTAATTGTTCTTAATTTAAACGTGCTCTTCTTGGGTGACTAAAATGAGAATAGGGATAATAATATCATACTTAACCCCAATACGGCCATACCGGTAAGTACCAATTCCAATAATTCCTTACTGTGAACCTTGACAAATTCATTCTTATTTTCTTTGGTAGTAATAAATGCAATAAAGAGTCCTATTATAGCGGTTTGGGCCATAATTTCCAGAACTGTTCCATCCGTTTTTACCGGATTCTCTAGGTTCTTTCTCGTTTGTTCTAGTTCCTTTTTCATAGTATTTTCATTTTTAGTAATCATTAATTATAGGTAATTATGACATTTATTGATTTGGGAAAATTATTTCCCTTATCCCTTATCCCTTATCCCTTCACCTTCAAAAGTCCTTTGTTGTTTACACTTCGTAGGCTGTTTATGGGTCTCTTTTGAAAATGAGATTTTCATTTTATCAGTGTAATTGTTTTTACGATTTTATTATTCAATAGTATTTTGAATTTGTACCTCCCTTTTTTTAGATGGTCAATGTTGATGTAAATATTTTCAACCTTTGGCTTTGGCGTGTTTGTCATCTTAAAATGAGGTTATAAATAGACTATTGCGTTTAACTGTAGTGTGAAATTATAGGAAAGTGAACAAGAAGGATGCAAGGCATGTTTCAAAGTATGCAAGATATGTTGCATGGAAATTAAGGCGCTGAAATAGGTATATTAACTTTCTATTGTAGTAAGTATTCTGCTGGAGTACACTTATAGGTTTCTTTAAAACACTTTATAAAATACGAGGGCGTATTAAAACCTACAGCATAGGCAATTTCGGAAATGGAGGCATCTGATTTTTCTAACCATTGTGTTGCCAATAATAAGCGTTGCGTACGAATAAATTCAGAAGAAGACATACCAACTATGGCTTTTAGTTTTCGGTGCAATTGCGTTCTACTCATATGCATTTCTGTAGCAAATTCTTCACTCGTAAAAGTTGAATTTATGATATTACCATCCATAACTGTTTTTAGCCGATTTAAAAATTGAACCTCTGTTGTAGAAGTTTCAAAATGGGGATTAATGGTAAAATCTTTACTAAAATGTTTACGGAGTAGTTCCCTACTTTCAATGAGTTTACGCACCTGTAATTTTAGTTTTTCAGTACTAAATGGTTTCGTTAAATAGGCATCTGCTCCTGTTTTTAAACCCGTAATTTCGTTTTTATTTCCACTTTTAGCCGTTAACAAAATGATGGGGATATGGCTTGTGAGTTCATTGTGTTTTAGGGAATTGCATAATGCTATACCATCGGTGATTGGCATCATAATGTCACTTATAATGAGGTTTGGAATAATTTTTTTGGCTTTGATAATTCCTTGTGCCCCATTGATAGCTTCATGAATTTGGTAGTGACTTTTAAAAATGGATTTTATAAAATAGCGAAGTTCTTTGTCATCCTCAACGATGAGTAATACCGGCAATTGTCCATTGTTGGTTGTTTCGTTTTCGGTGGTAACCACCTCATCAACATCTTGCATTATTAAACTGTCTTCTAGTATCTCAGAAGCATTAAAGTAAGAGCGCTCAATGGGTAAAGTGACAATAAACTGTATATCATCATCATTCATTTTATGTGCTACAATAGTCCCGTGATTTAAAATGGTAAGTTCTTTTACTAAGGAGAGGCCAATGCCAGACCCTTCTTTGGTTGTTTCATCCCGATAATAACGTTGAAATAGTTTGCCAATTTTATCATTGCTTAATACACACCCATTATTTAGGATAGTGATTATAATTTGGCCTTGTTTTACGGTTGATTCAAAATGTATTTTGCCATTCTCAGGGGTATATTTTACAGCATTACTTAAAAGGTTGGTTACTATTTTCTCCATCACATCTTTGTCGTACCACGCTTCAGTCATCTGCTGTATTTTAAAAGAAAAAGTAATATTTTTTTCTTCAGATTTGTACTTAAAAGCGGTAAGGAGTTGCTTTAATAAAACGTTTAAATTGTCTTTTTTTATCGATAAATTTAAATTCCCAGTTTCCAATAATGATAAATCGAGCAATTGATTCACCAAATTTAAAAGGCGGTTAGAATTGCGCTGCGCTAGTGCTAATTCATTCCTGTCCTCATTAGAAATTTTAGGATTCTTTAGTTGGTTTTCTAAAGGACCTTTAATCAGTGTAAGCGGGGTTTTAAACTCATGGGAAACATTGGTGTAAAAATTAGTTTTAAAGGCATCGAGTTGTTTTAATCGTTCCACTTCCTTAAGTTCATATTGGAGTTGCATTTTCATATGCCAACGCCATTTTAAATAGGTATATATCAATGAAATACTGGTTAAAAATAAAAGAACATAAGCTATAATGGCTACTGTACTTAGATACCATGGTTGTTTAATGGTAAAAGAATAGGTAGCAGGGGTGTTGTTCCAAACCCCATCATAATTACTAGAAATTACATTAAAAGTATAATCGCTTGGGGGTAAATTTGTGTAACGAACTCTGTTTGTGTTGCCGGCATCAACCCAATTTGAATTGTAATTTACCAATTGATATTTGTATTGGTTTCGTGCAGGTTGCGAATAGTGTAAACTAGAAAAAGTGAAGGTAACCGTGTTTTCGTTAAACTTAAAAGCTTTGTTTGGGATTAGGGGTTGCTCTGTGGCATAAACTTCAAAGTTTGTAATTATCGTTTTTGGTGCTATAGGGTTAAAGGTTAGCTGGTTTGGATTAAACCAATTAAGGCCCTCTAGGCCTCCAAAATAAAGGTTTCCATGGCTATCCTTGTGATAGGCCCCTGTATTAAACTCAGGCGCTTGTAAACCATCATATTTACTGTAATTTTCAACATGATTATTTTGTGGGCTAAACTTACTAATGCCAAAGTTTGTACTTAGCCACAAATCTTCTTGATTGCCTGGTAATATGCCATATATTACATTGTTGGGTAAACCATGAGCCTTGGTAAAAATTTGGATGCTGTTGTTTGTTGTATTGTATTTTTCAAGTCCTTTTCCATTGGTGCCAATCCAAAGAATGTGGTTGTTGTAATACAAGGATTTTATTTTCTCATTAATCGTTTCTATCTTGGTGACCGCATCTGTTTTTGTGTTTAATTTGTACAAACCATTATCTTCGGTCCCTAGCCATAAAATATCTTTTTCTCCTTTGGTCAAGGTTTTAATGTCATTTGTTTGAAGGGATGAATTATTGGTGTTGTATTGTTTTATTACTCCCTTGGCTAAATCAAATAAAATAACGCCATTTTGCTCTGTACACAACCAACTTTGATGATCGTTTTCTTTAATAATTCTCCAAATGGTTAGGTCAGAAATTTCAGAAAATGTTTGAAAATTTCCAGAATTATCAAGGATATTTAAACCAAAACCTTGATGTCCAATCCATAATTTATTAGTGTTGTGTAAAAGGCTAATAATCCTATTACTAGATAGTGAGGAATTTTTAGTAGTAAAAGTTTTAAAGTCGTTGGTTTTAAAATTGATACGGGTTAGCCCTTTTCCAGAAGTGCCTATCCATAAATTGTTTGTATGATCCGTACTAATACTGCGTACCACATCCACGTTGACGTTTTTGGGAATTTGATTATTAGTAATCACATTAAACTTTATAAGATGTGTATCAAAATAATTAGCGCCGGCGCCATCAGATCCTAACCAAATGATACCGGTAACATCTTCATACAAACACAGTAAATCATTATACTGAAGCGCAAACGGATTGTTTTTATCAGCTTTGTAATTGGCAAGCGTATTGTTTTGTAGGTCTACCACATAGGCACCATTGCCGTAGGTAGCAATCCATAATCTATTATTTTTGTCAATTAAGAGATCTTGAATACTTAAATCTTCCGGTAAGCCGTCATGTTGGTATTTTACAAAAGACGATTCATTTTCAGGTTTATAATACAATCCTTTTCCAAAAGTACCAAGCCATATAGTGTTGTTTTTGTCTCTTTCTAAGGTACTAAAGTTTGCATTATTACGATTGGTAATACGGAGTGGGTTGTAGGAGTGAGTGTGATCAAATTCAAAAATAGAACTGGAAGTTACAACAATTAAGGAGCTATTGGTTTCAATAAAGTCATAGACCGTTTTCTCCTTGTCTTTCGCCCTAAAGAGCTGTAGGGTATCTTTAGAAGTGGCATCAATTCTATACAATCCATTGTCATAGGTGCCCACATACATATTTAAATTGCTGTCCTGAAATATAGTGCTAACATTGTTAAAGGTTTTTATAGGCAGAAAAGTATCCGATTTTAGATGATATCGCTCTAGTTTTCCTGAGCTGCTGATTATCCATAACTGTTTTTCTTTATCCACATAAATTTTACCTAGTTTACTAAAGGTTGGTCTCGTAATATCTTCAAATTGTTTGTCGTAATAGGTAAAGCTTTTACCGTTATACTTGTTTAATCCGTCTTGGGTTGCAAGCCATAAATGGCCTATACTATCTTGGGCAATACTAATAACACTATTTTGGGATAGTCCATCGTTAATGGTTAACCTATTAAATGAAAAAGGTTTTTCGTTGGCCGACTCTTGTGCTTTTGCTAAAAATGAAGACAACACAATAAAGCAAAAAAGAAGGGTGTGATAAATTATTTTGCAATAGGATGAAACCATAAACTGATTTATAGATACTACAGTTGAATATAAGGTGTTTACCTTTTACTAATATACTAAAATTTAGATTGTACGCTACATAGGAAATTCTCCGATTCAATGAGTTGCACTATAAATTACAAGAGCATATACTAGATAATTCTTATGCTATGGTTAACTATTTTGGATCTGGTTTTGATGTTACTGTATGGAAATCTGTCAGAATTTACTTTTTCTTAGTTCGCTTTTATATTTTAGTATTCTTAGCTCTAATATGGGTAATACCCACACTTCAAAAGTTATAATAATGGGATAATATAGATCCATTTTGAGCAAATGGGAGCAGCAGAAGTTACTTAAACTACGACAATTCCTCCGTTTACAACATTTATTGGCCCTTATACATCTTTGAACTTTAAATATACAAGTTGGTGTACGTATAATACTACTTTTGACGCTGTAGGAAAATAAAATAATTGCAATTGCAACTTCACTACCCAGAATAGGAAATTTATTACAAGCGTATAACCAATCAATTAAAATTACCATAAAGAATGAAAAAGAACACTGTTTTAACTTATTTAATTGCCCTTTTATGTTTTTCGGCATCTTGGGCGCAAACTACTGCCACGGTAACTTCGCTTACGGATGATGGCACTTCGGGCACCTTGCGTTGGGCAATGACTACCGCCAATGCCGATATCAATATCAATGAAATTATTTTTGATGCTGGGTTAACAGGTACAATTACTTTGACCTCCAACCTTCCCAATGTGTCTAGTAATATGGTGATAACAGGTCCAGGAGCTACTGATATTACTATTTCTGGAGACAATCAGTATAAAATGTTTGTTGTCAATACTGGCTTCGTTCTGGATATCTCTGGGTTTACTTTCACGAATAGCGCAAGTGGTTCCTCTAGTGCTGGAAGTATTTTACATGTATCTAGATCAATTGTAAATGCAAGTGATATAGTATTTACAGGTATAACCAATAGCACACCATTTGTGTCTAGGGAAGGTACTTCTGCATTAAATATTTCCAATTCTACATTTAGTAACAATTCAGCAACTTTGTTTAGAAGTGATTATGGTTCTACACCTAGTACAACCTCCGATATTGAAACTGACTATACTAATAAAATCACTGTAACGGGATCTACCTTTAGTTCCAATACTGGTATCATATTTTATACAGAGCGATATGTAAAAATAGATGATTGTATTTTTACGGATAATACCAATCAAATAGGAAACTTTAGAGGACTTAATAGGTATCAGGTTTTAAACTCTACGTTTACAAATAATACAGGCTATCAATTATTTTCTTTTTATAGTGCGATAAATAACGGTTGGGGCGCAAGTACCTTAGGAACCAATAACACGCTTTTTGACGGGAATACCTTTACTGGGAATACGGGAACCATTATTAACCCAGGTTGGAGTACTAACAATTACAATAAAACAACAATTTCCAATAATTCTTTTGAAAATAATGGAACTAACTATTTAGGGAATCCCATTGTAGTTTCTGGAAATTCTTTGTCAAATTTTATAACATCTATAACCCATTCACCCAATGATGGGACGGTGTCGGTAACTATGAGCAGGCCCGTTTTTAATTCAGATTTAGGGTCTGGTGCATTGGAGGCCAATGACTTTCAATTTGCACTTTCTGGTGGCAATGCTACCTTGGGCTCTTCATCACCGGCTAGTATATCTATTAGTGGCAATACCTATGTTTTAGGAATAGATATTGTGGGTATTATTTACGGAACGGAGGAGCTAACTATATCCCCATTTGATGAGAACTCTATTTATGATGTAGATGTGAATAGAGCAAGTATTGCACAGAATAATGGTACCATCAATTTAAATTTTTTGGATGATGACGAGGATGGGGTTGCCAATTACGAGGATGTTTGTCCTGAAACACCAGCTGGAGAGATTGTGGAAGAAGATGGTTGTACCGATGTTACAGAGCCACTTACTCCCATTGGATTCACAAGTACTGCTGGTCCTTATAAAATTCATCTAGAATGGGATTCCAATACAGAAGATACAGTAGGGTATCATTTATACGGAGGTACCGATGAAAACTCCTTGGTTTTGATTACAGACCTTTCCCACATTAGCTATTATGAATTTAACCATACAGGTTTAACTGCTAATACTACTTACTATTACAGTTTAACGGCCTACGATTTAGCGGGGAATGAAAGTGATTCCAGTCCAATAATTAACAATGTACCCACATTGCCATTTATCTGGGATGGGCCAAAACTCATTGTAGAAAAAACATCCAATACTGATTGGACCGATGCTGAGAATCAGGATTTTTTAACGGATAATGTAATATTTACAAGAGATAATAATGGCAGCTTGTTCAATATTGCCAAAGAAGCAAGTTACGATGATTTTAATTACCAATCTCCTATAGATACCGAATGGGCACAGGGTACCACTGCAGATTTTGGAGCACTTAATTTTTTACCTTGGGCATATGATATGTCGTTTATAGATTGGTGTCCACCTTGTTTTGAAAATAGAGATTTTGTAGTTCATCTTATTACAGATGACATCTATATTGATGTTAAAATTTTATCATGGGATGATCGTGGTATGGGTGGTGGTTTTCGTTATGAAAGAAGTACGCCTAGCCCTGATGAAGATGGAGATCGAATAAAAGATAGTTTAGATAACTGCTTGGGTACTCCTGAAGGAGAAACGGTAGATGCCAATGGATGTTCCGATTCTCAAAAAGATGCAGATAACGATGGTGTTTCCGACGCTATTGATAGCTGTGCTGATACTCCAACAGGAGAAACAGTAGATTCCAATGGATGTTCAGATAGTCAGAAGGATGCAGATAATGATGGTGTTTCTGATGCTGATGATATTTGTGCTAATACTCCAACAGGAGAAACAGTAGATGCCAACGGATGTTCAGACTCTCAAAAGGATACAGATAACGATGGTGTTTCAGACGCTATTGACACCTGTGCCGATACTCCAACAGGAGAAAGAGTAGATGCCAACGGATGTTCAGACTCTCAAAAGGATACAGATAACGATGGTGTTTCAGACGCTGATGATATTTGTGCTGCTACGCCAACAGGAGAAACAGTAGATGCCAACGGATGTTCCGATTCTCAAAAAGATGCGGATAACGATGGTGTTTCTGATGCTATTGATACCTGTGCTGCTACTCCAACAGGAGAAACAGTAGATGCCAACGGATGTTCAGATTCTCAAAAAGATGCAGATAACGATGGTGTTTCCGACGCTATTGATAGCTGTGCAGATACGCCAACAGGAGAAACGGTAGATGCTAACGGATGTTCAGATTCTCAAAAGGATGCAGATAACGATGGTGTTTCAGACGCTATTGATACCTGTGCTGCTACGCCAACAGGAGAAACGGTAGATGCCAACGGATGTTCAGATTCTCAAAAAGATGCGGATAACGATGGTGTTTCCGACGCTATTGATAGCTGTGCAGATACGCCAACAGGAGAAACGGTAGATGTTAACGGTTGTTCAGACTCTCAAAAGGATGCAGATAATGATGGTGTTTCAGACGCTATTGATACCTGTGCTGCTACTCCAACAGGAGAAACGGTAGATGCAAACGGTTGTTCAGATAGTCAAAAAGATGCAGATAAGGATGGTGTTTCAGACGCTATTGATATTTGTGCTGCTACGCCAACAGGAGAAACAGTAGATGTTAACGGTTGTTCAGATAGTCAGAAGGATGCAGATAACGATGGTGTTTCCGATGCTATTGATATGTGTATAAATACTCCAACAGGAGAAACGGTAGATGCTAACGGTTGTTCAGACAGTCAGAAAGATACTGATTTTGATGGGGTTAATGATGCGGATGACCAATGTCCAGATTCTCCCGAAGATGAGGCTGTTGATGCCAATGGTTGTGCAGATTCTCAGAAAGATGCGGACGATGATGGGGTTCAGGATTCTTTAGACAACTGTCCAGCAATATACAACCCTGGGCAGGAAGACCGTGATAATGATGGTTTGGGAGATGTATGTGATACCGTAGAATTAAATGTTTCGCAATCTTTTACGCCTAATGGAGACGGAATTAATGATACTTGGACAATCTATAATATAGAAAATTATCCAAATTCTTTGGTTAGGGTATTTAATTCTTGGGGTAAGGAAGTCTTTTCTGCGCGGAACTACCAAAATACTTGGGATGGTCGTTATAAAGATTTTGGCGCTAAACTACCAGATGCTGGATCCTATTATTTTCAGATCGATTTTGAAGGGGATGGCAAGGTAGACCAAGAAGGATGGCTTTATATCACCTCACGTTAACCAATCAATTAAATACAATTAAGAAAACAATACTATGCAGATTTTAAATAAAATTATTTTAGGCACACTTTTAGTCGTGAGCGGAAGTTTGTTTGCCCAACAAGAAGGGGTAATCACCAATTACATGTACCATATGAACAGCTACAACCCTGCTTATGTTGGAGTTGACGGCGAAACAACGGTTGTTGCGAGTTTTAGACAGCAATGGACGGGTATTCAAGATGCTCCAAGTGCAGAGGCGGTGTCTTTTGGAACAACCTTGGGCAAAAATTTGGGAATGGGAATATCCATTTACAACAGCAATACCTTTGTGGAGAGTCAGACCTTTACAGGAATCGATTTTTCCTATAAGTTACAACTAACTTCAGCAACAGATCTTTATTTAGGAATAAAGGCTGGTGGCAATTCGTATAGTGTAAATACGGCTGGATTAGAAACTTATAATGTAAATGCAGACCCAAGTATCTCGTCCATCTCTCAATTTAATCCTAATGTAGGTGTTGGGGCTTTGTTAAAAAGTGAGAAATGGTATGCTTCCTTGGCGGCACCCAGATTGTTGTCTACCGAACGTGCAGATAACGACAATGGTATAGCCACTGCAGTTATGGCCAAACCACATCTTTATGCTACGGCAGGCTATGCATTTTTATTAAACCCTGGCACCAACCTTATGCTAAAGCCATCGGTTATGGGGCGTTATGTAGGAGGAGCTCCGGTATCTATAGACATTAACACTATGCTTTCTTTTGATGATAATGTAGCTTGTGGTGCTTCGTATAGAACAGATGGAGCCTTTGCTGGCTTGATTAATTTTAGCATCAAAAAAAGATTGCTCTTGGGGTATGCTTATGAGGTAAGTACCCGAAACGAATTGGCTAGTGCCAAGAATACCAATGAAGTCTTATTGAAGTTTTTATTTTAAACGAAGACAGACAATTGAAATTATAAAATAGAATGAATTATTAAAGGGGTGTATACAACACCCCTTTTTTGTTTCTTATTAGATTGGAAAAATAAGGTTTCGGTTTTGTTGAAAAAGGAATGTCTATTAGTACAAACTCAAATGTTTTCAAATGCATTTTGTTTGGTTCAGGAAGTACAAAAGGTTCCACTTTTTAGTAGCATTTATTAATTAGCTAATTTAAATTTGCTTGCTCTTGAATTGTCTCGGCCAAGGGCAATATCCACGCTTTAACTACCATCCATGGAACAAAAAACAAGGAGATGAGTGTTCCAATTAATAACACTACTCTAATAATTCGTCTTGTTTTTTCTCTTTGTTATGAGTATTTCTTATTGCTTTTCATAGGGTTAGCTAAAGGTGTGTTGCTGTGATTTGTCTAACGTCCTATAGCTTCTGTAGCCGAAACTAAGGATAGTTTTTGTAGCGTTATTACCATTTTGGTAATCAGCAAACGATGAACTTTAGGAATTGTTCGGGTATGTTTTTCTATTCAAATACGCGGTCTTTAAACAAGGTTTTTAACCTGCCAAATGACTGCTTTGGTTTTTTGCAAATAAAAATGTGCTGATGTACTTCTTCTTCATTCTCCGCATAAGGGTTGTAGATTGTTTTTACTTTAGTAACTTCTTCAAAATATTCGTTAAAAAAGCCACCTATATTGTAACCCAAACATAATGTTGTTTCAGGCATTTCTCCTTCTGGAACCCAATTGTAGAAACTTCCGTGTAAAGAAAATGCCTTTGGTAAATCATAGTGCTTTTGAAACAGATTAATTGCGCCAGCTTGTGCGTAATGTTTTCCCCAAATTATAGTATTGTTTTTTTCTGAATTGGGAAGGCTGTCGTACACATTTTGCAATTCCTTGAGCGTAGCTGTCCATTTTTCTTTTGTATACCTTTCATCATATTTTACATTGAAAAGGCCACCCTTTACGGGTTCTCTATTTTCATAAGGATAGTCGTGTTTTAAATAGTTTTCCAATGCAAATACAGGCATTCCAAATGGTATCAATAAAACTCCGATGAATAAAATAAACCCGATTGGATAAATCAACCATTTCCTTTTTGGTAGTATAAAGTGTTCCCAAAAAACACCACCAAAAGGTAAAACCGTTAGAGCAATAGGGTAAAAGTAGTACCCTTTTCCTTGGCTGAATGCTAAAAAAATACAGGATAGTAGCATTGAAATTATTAGGGGCCTATAGGCTTTCATTGAATGATGGGCCATAGAAATAATTGCGGCAATAGTAATGAGCAAGCTTAAAGGGTTTAAAGCCATTAAAAGGCCTTGTAAAACGGCTAATGGGGTTTGCTCAACTAGCTGAGTTTCATAAAGACGATGAAACATTTTCAGCACTGGAAAATCATGAACTATTTGCCATATTATATTTGGACTTATCAAAAGGATAAAAACGATAATATGCCACCAAAATTTGTGTTTTATTAAGGCTACCCTGGTCGATGTAAAAAAAAGTAAAGATGAAACTCCGAAAATAAAAAACACAGCATCGTATTTCGTCAAAAAAGCCAGGGCAGCGCCAAAGGTCAACAGCCATAAATAGTTTCGGTCAAGATTTTTAACATATTTAGTCAGTAAAAAGAAGTTCAGGACCCAAAACAATTGACTAAAAACTACGGGTTGAAACAGCTGTTGTGAACGGCCAAAGGCCGGGGCAATGATGATACACAATAAAACCAAAAAAACAGCTTTGGTTTTTCCTCCTAATTCGATTGTGATTTTGGAAACAAAAATGAGAATTAGAAGTGCGGCAATATGAGAAAAAATGTGATGTATAAAAACAGATTCTGATTGGAACAAGTTTTGGATAAAGGCTAACAATCCAATTATAGGAGGAAACTCCATAAATCCAAACGCAAGATTATTTCCAGCTTCTATATGAAGCAGTTCGTCTCCTTGAAAACCTGAGTTGCTGTCAGCGATTAAATGAAGCGCTAATTTGAGGAAGCAAAAAAACCATATTACAAGTTTCGTTTGTCTATTCATTTATTTTTCAATACTACTCTAAACCTAGCTTTGCCATTTTCAAGGTGTTCAATTGCTTCATTTACTTTTTCCATTGGAAATTCTTCAACATCTGGATAAATCTTGTGTCTAACACAAAATTCAAGCATAGTTTTGGTTAATGCAGGACTACCAATTGGACTTCCTCCTACCGATTTTTCTCCCATAATTAAACTGAATGCAGGAATTGCCATCGGCTCCAAAACAGCTCCTACCGTATGAAATCTTCCTTTGGGTGCCAATGCGGTCAAATAAGAATTCCAATCTAATGATACATTTGTAGTATTCAATATAAAATTCAGTTTTCCGGTGATACTTTCTAATTCTTCGGGCGATGTAGAATCAATCACCTGACTTGCACCCATATTTAAAATGGCCTTCTTTTTATTTGGATTGGAGCTAAAAGCAATTACTTCGCATCCCCAGTGTTTTAAAAACTTAAGGGCCATATGTCCTAAGCCTCCAATTCCAATAACACCAACCTTATCCGTGGGTTTTACTCCAGCCAGTATTATAGGATTAAAAACGGTAATCCCTCCACATAATAAAGGTCCTGCTTTACTCATATCAATACCTTCCGGTAGCGGAATAGCCCATGACCAATGTCCACGAACCTTGTCTGCAAATCCTCCATTTCTACCTACAATAGTAGCCTCCCCCTTTGAGCAAAGATGGTGTTCACCATCCATACATTGTTCACAGCTCATACATGATGCCGACATCCAGCCCAATCCCACTTTGTCTCCAACCCTAACATTTTTAACAGCATTCCCTATTGCTATTACCTCCCCAATTATTTCATGACCAGGAACAATTGGATATTGGGTCATTCCCCAATCATTATTAATCATACTCAAATCAGAATGACATATTCCACAATAAAAAACTTTAATATCAACTTGTTCAGAACCTATTGCTCCTAAGTCATATGAGTAAGGAGTTAGTCTTGCTTTTTGCTCAGTGGCAGCATATCCATTTACTTTCATAATATATTATTTTAAGTTTATATTTTAATATGAATTAGTCATAATGCAGGGCTAAATGGGGTTCTATCGATATTTCTGGGTTTAATTTTTTTTAGAGTTGTGTATCTAAGATACGTAAAAGAAAAAAGCCAATTAGCGTTTGATCAAATTACTTTTAGCTGATGATTGGGTACGTTCTCTCTCGATCAGTATCAAAAGCGCAATGACCTTTGTTTAAGCCCAAAGTCAGGATTACATATTGCTTTTTTGAAAACAGTGTTTTAAGCGTAGTTATACATTTTTAAATAATGCAATGGCCTTATTATAGTCCGTTGAAGTATTAATTTCATAGAAATAGTCTAGCTGCCATTTTTGAGCTTGTTCCGCTTGTTTATTTTTGGTAATATTCCATTTAGGATAAACTCGAAAAGCTCTTTTTCCTTCTTTTTTGTGCGTTGAGATTATCCCTTTATTAATTAGTACAGATTTTGGAAAAACAAATTGGCCGAACTCTTTTTCCGTCCGTACTATCACAACATAAAAGTTAACTGGGTCATTTTCCTCAAACGGTTCAATTGATCCGTTGCCATTCCGTTTCCAGCATGTTACGAATTGGCCAATTTTTTTAGGAGTGATTTTAGCATTACGACATATAATTTGTAGTCCATTTAATTTAAATCTACAGGCATTATATGCTTTACTTTCGGGTTCAACTTGGAAGTCCGAAATCTTCAGATCACATTTTTTGTAAACTTCTGTATTTATTTGGTTCAAATTATTGTTCATTTGCTGTATTTAATCTTGAGTTTTAATAGGGAATCATTTAATGTAGCAGTATTCTCAGCGTTCTCATACAAGAATAGTTGTGTGGTAAGGTACGTAATTTAGCAAAAAAGACATTTAGCGCTTTATCAAATTACTTTGTCTACGATGATGGTGAACCGTTTTCAATTGATGCGCCACGAAAGGTCGCTTCTGGCTTAAAGTTACTCAGTTTTTAAGACAGCTTTAGTTGGCTTTTGTATTTTCGCGTTTGTTCCAATAGATTATTTTCTAACGATATTCTGGATTTTCAAACTCCCAACGTTCTCCATTATCCCATTCTTTTCGGGAGTTTCCATAATTTGGATAGCCATTGTTATCTTTGAGCATCAATGCTAAATGAAGCAGATTATAGGTCATAAATGTGGTATTTCTATTTGTGAAATCACTATCAAAACCAACAGGTTTGTCTAATTTTTCTCCTTTCCATTCTTTATCTCCATAACTAGGACCTGGACCAACTTTTCCAATCCACCCACAATCTGCTTGTGGTGGTACGGAATAACCTACATGTTGTAGCGCATATAATATTCCCATAGCACAATGTTTTATTCCATCTTCATTACCAGTAACTATGCAACCCCCAACTTTACCATAATAAACATATTGGCCTTTTTCATTAGTTTGACTACTCATCGCATAAAGCCGTTCAATTAATTTTTGAGCTTCAGATGATTTTTCGCCCAGCCAAATGGGTGTGCCTATAATAAGAATATCTGCACCCAAAATTCTCTTAGATAATGATGGCCATTCATCCGTATCCCAACCGTATTCTGTCATATCAGGATAAACACCACTCGCAACTTTGTGGTCAATGAATCGGATTTCATCAATCGCTACGTTTTCTTTAGTCATTATCGCTTTGGAAACGTCCATTAAAGATTGAGTATGGCTATTTTTTGGTGATTTCTTTAAAGTACAGTTTACGTAAACTACCTTTAATTTACTAAAATCTATTTTTTTCATAATGTCAAATTTTATTTCCTTTTAGCTATGGTCTTGAGTTACTAGGTTACTTTTCTAAGTGCTTTTCTCAAATTAATATATGAAATTTGTGCGTATGTTTTATACAATAGGTAGATTCATTTATAGCAAGCACATTTGCAACTAGTATCCTAATTCCTCCAAGGAATTCAACTTAATATGCGCTGTAATCTAACTCAATTTCAATAGTTAGTTTTCTATTCATTTTAAATTCTGTAAACTTGATTCTAAATAAGGAGTATTATACTTTTCTGAAACCCCACTTGTTTTAGTTTACTAAATAAATTTTAACACCTATAAACACGATTAAAGCTGATACTACTAAAAATATTCTTTGCTTAAATTTATTTGTATTATTTATTTCGTCAAATTTTAAAAGTCTTTTTGATTCAAAAAATGCTATTGAAATAATTGCGATAAAGCAAATAATTTCATACCATATACTTTCTGTAAATCCTTTTATTTTTAGCAATTTTGGTAAAAAAAAAATAATAAAACTACTATCGCATATATTTTAAATTTATTTTTCATATCTGTATGTTAATTAAGGCAATTTTCATAATCTTCCTGAGCATCATTCACACAATTTTGATGTGTGATTGCAACAAGTACAGTACCCAATGCACATGTCCAAGGACCTGAAAAACATCCAATAATTGCGAAGGTTCCATTTAGATTTAGGTCTCTTTCACAACGTGATTTAGCCGTATCTAATTCACTTTTACATGAGTTCTTAGCCATATTAGAATTTTGGGTTTTGACATTAACAAATTACAACTACTGTAATCATTGTAACCAAAAATCTATAAACTAATTTCTTCCCATTTATAGTAATACGGACTACCGCAAGGACAATAACTTTAGGTAGTTTTTTTGTTTTTCAACTGGTTAATGTACCGCCCTGTTGGTTTTAAACTTTTACTTTTTACTAAATTTCATATTTCCTTGAATGAATTCTATTGTATCTTCAAGTGATCTGTCTTTTTTGCACGTTTTTAAAAATTTTCTGCCAACGGTTTTGCAAAAGATTAGTTGCGTGTTTCAGTACCTAATTTAGTAAATAAAAACCGTATAGAAAACCCGCAAGTCCCGACGCTTCGGGGTTCGTAAGTAGGCAAGTACTAGCTATGAATTATACACTTTTGTTGGCTTTAGTTTTTTGCAAATTTAATTAATGGTGCAACGTTTCCATTATCAGCTTTTCTTAAAGCTTTAATATATTCCTTTCTTGTTTCGTTAGCTTTAACCATATTTGATTGCTGCCACGAGAATATTTCTTTCCCAAATATTGATTCCATAATTATGTCCGCCATCATTCTTGAATGCCTTCCATTTCCATTTGGGAAACAATGAATAGATACTATTCTATGTTTGAATCTAATAGCTATTTCTTCAGGTTGAAAAGTTTTGTTTTCAATCCAAAATTTAGTGTCGTCCAGTAAATTCTTAACTTCAATCCCAATTTGTTTCCAGCTTATTCCAATGTTTTTATCAGTTTTTCTAAATTCACCTGCCCATTTCCAGACATCACCGTACAGTTTTTTGTGTAAATCTTTTATGAACTTTTCGGTCAATATTTTTTCAAGTTTTAAATTAGCTCTAATTGTCCATTCTACCGCTTTTTCAATATTTAACTGTTCAAATTCATCTAGCTCTCCTTGTGTTGTTATTGACTTTATTTTGAGACCTTCTTTTTCTTCTTCATCCAAAGGTGTTTGGCCATGTTTATAATCGAATTTTAATCCCATAATGATTTTCTCATCTCTCGTTTTATTTCGTTAGCAAGCTCCTTAATAGTTTTAGATATCTTTTCATCTCCAATTCCTTGGTCCTCTAACTTCATATTTTGATTGGTCCTCAATACTATTTTTTGGGCCAGTTTTTCTGCTTTTATTTGTATTAAATCGTCGATGGTCCCATCTTTTGGGACCAGTGCATAGACCAATTTTAATTCTATAGCTGTGGCAACTTCCTTTAAGGCGTTTAGTGTTATGGTCCCATTTCCTTCACTTTCTTCAATCTTTCTAACTCCTTGACGAGTTATATTCAGTTTGGTGCCGAGTTGGGCCATTGTCATATTTAGAGTATTACGAATAGTTTTTATCCACCCTCTTTCTGGGACCAGGACCATTTTTGTTTTAAGAAATGGCTTTAGTTTTTGGTCCAATTGTTCAATCATTAATTTTTGCTTATTTCTCACTTTTTAAAATGGTTTAAGTTTAAAACTTATTATAAATGTAACCCATTAGGTTTACAAATATATAAAAAAGTAAACTATTAGGTTTACAAAAATTCTCAAAAGTAAACAATTAGGTTTACTTTTGAGGGTGAAGTGAAATTAAAGCCAACGTGTTTGTATGTGGAACGTAGACGATTTAGAAGCACTATACTTTCGGTTAAATACAAAGTTTGATACGAGCCAAAACCTTTGATTTTACTACTGTTTCGCCTATTCTTTTATATAAATTGTTAACTGCTGGCTTTCCTATTTTAAATTCAAGTAATATTCTCTCGTTTGCTTGTCCAATTTTTCAATTGCATACCGAAGTGTAACTCTTGGCATTTTAGTTGCGTGTTTGTCAAGGAATTTTTTTAATCTTTCTTTATTTTTCTTTCCTGCTTCTCTAATCCAACTGCCAACAGCCTTTTGGACATATTCATCTTTGTCATTTACAAGAATTCCTGCAATCTTAAATGTGTCTTCTATTTCATTTTTTCTTATAAAATAGTAAGTACTCACAATTGCAGTTCTTCGTTCCATTGGACTTTTTGATTTTGCTAAATCATACAATGGTTTTTTATCCTTGTTGTGCAAATAACCTCCAACTACATAGGGTGCACTTCTATCTACTAAACCCCAATTATCAATCCAATTATGATTATCAATGTACGCTCTGTATATGCTTTCTCGTTCTTCTTTAGAAGATTTCTTATTTCGTGCTTTCCAATCTAAAATTGATACTGCTCCAAGTCGATGATTGTCACTTTTATCTTTTAGCAATTTTACAACCTCAAATACTGGCATTTGTTGATATTCTTTAGCTAAAGAAAATATTTCTCTTTTCGGAATTTCTCCCGAATAATCTTGACCGATTATTTTTAAAGTTTCAATAAATTCTTTAGCTTTCATAGTCAGCAATTACACTCCAAACTGTCTTAAATGATGGTCAGTATGTTTATAAACTAACACACCTATTTGCTCTTTTGTCATTTTGCCAAAGAAGTCGTGAACAAAATTCGGGTTGCTATAATTCTCATATTCTTTAATCAGAGAAATCCATTTCGTTTTTTCAGATTCCAAATCTCCTTTTAATTCTTTAACTTTGAATTGGGCAGAAGTTGGAATGTTTTTGTCAAAAGGTTTTTCGTTTTTTATCATTTTTCTTAATGCCATTTTTCCAAAGATTTTTCCAATAAATTCTTGTTTGTAAGTATGGTCATCTTTCCCAAGAATCCAACTGTTCCAAAAAGTATTATGATTAAGCATTTGAAAGGTATTCATTTTTCCCCATTGAGCTTTATCGTTTTGATTGATTTGTCCAATTCTTTCGGATAGTTTCACTCTTATATTTTTGTCGAAAATTGTTTTCATTTTTTGGTCCTGTTGATTGTTTCAAAAATTGTTCTTTGGTAAGCAATGTCCTTTTTTCAGCTTGCTGCCAACGGTGCGGTTCTGATTTCGGTCTGGGAAATCCGTTAGGATTTTTCAGGATCGGAATCAAGCCAGATTAAAAGTACTAAATTTTCTCTTTTGAAACAGTAAGACTGAATTATAGGTATTGTTACCCATAGGTTTTATTATTTTAGTTGAAAATGAATATGATCATCGTGTCTAACTGCTTGACATCCATGAAACCTTACTTTGCTACTGGTTAAATTCAGTCGATTTTTTAAATGAGGTTCAATAAACATTTTTCCAATTTCATTTTGTTTAACAATCAGATTTGCCAATTTCCGAGTTCCGTTTTTTGAGAATGCAATATCCTTATTGATTTTACCTAAAGTCATATACTTAGGAAAGTCGTATTGCCAATTTCCTTTATTCTTACAGACTGAAATTTGGTCATATTCCTTCTGTGTCGGACTTTCATAAACTCCGTATCCACTAATTGATGGTTTTTCGTTTGTGAGTAGCCCTTTTTGGTTTTCGTAAATAAGTGATACATCAATTTTTTTCCCATCGTTATGGCTCAGATGTGGAAGAAGTGGAAACTTGTCTAAAAAAGGAAAATTAGCGTCAAGATAAATCATTTTAATTCCGACGTTTTGATTTTCAAATGCACTGGCTATTTTTCCGATTGCCTTATTTAATTCTGGTCGAACATAATTCCGATTGGCAAGCTTGTAAAAGAATGAATGAGCTTTAACAAATTCTGTTTCTTTTATTTTTTCACGTCCGAAAATAGGAGCGAGGTTTGGAATAATCAGAAATGTCGCGAATAAGTATAAAGAAGCGAAAATTCCAATGCGTTTTAACCTTTTTCTTACGAGGAGAATTGAAATCAGGTATAGCAATCCACCAACTTGAGTAAGAGCTGTTAAAAAGATAATGATTAAAATGTGAAGCGCTATTTTCAATGGTTTGGATAACTTATGGGTAACGTCTCGGCTTTGATTTCGGTCTGGGAAATCCGTTAGGATTTTTCTGAATCGGAATCGAGCCAGATTAAAAGTACTAAATTTTCTTTTTAGAAAAAGGCAAGACTGAATTATAGGTATTGTTGACTGTAGTTATTTTCAGTCCACCGTTTCCGTATATCGTATTGGAAATATTTGTCTTATCTCTCTCCATTTTAAAATGTCCTCTTCCTCGTTCGACTTTAGTAATTCCGTTAAACTTTTATTGAATTTTGAGAGCGAGAATTCATTTTGAATCTCGTTATAAGCTAAATAAAATCTATTCCTGATTTCGCGATATTTTTCATAGTTCAATTCTTTATTATATCTCGCAAGTATGATTATATTTTTATGTTTATTGACTTTTCCTGAGTATTGAAAGTTCTCTTCAATCGTCATTGGCATTTCCTCGTCTGTTGGGTTTGGAGTTATATATTTTTTGAATTCAGATATTATTAAACTGTCTGGAACGAAATTGTCTTCAATTATCGTTTTACCATTTTGGTCAACGTCAATTATAACAATATTTCTCTGCTTAATTATAATTTGTTCGGATTTATCCATGATATTTTTCCTGTAGTTATCAAATCCATATTCCAATTCAATCACCTTGTAATCTGCTTCTAACTCTAGCATTTTTTCCAGTTCATTTTTACAAGATATTGAAACTAATATTAGAGTCAGAAATAATAATTGCATCGATATTTTTTTCATAATTACAGGTAACGGTCTCGGCTATGAGTAGTTGCGTGGGTTAGCACGAAACTTCGCAAGTACACACCAAGTTGGGAATTCCGCAGGAATTTCCAAAGTAGGAGAGAACAAGCAATTACTTATAGCCATTGTGTGTGCCCAGCATGGGCATCTTTATCATATCTAAGATATGGTATTAATCTGGAGGGTGCAAGTCCCTTATGGGCTGGGGTAACGCCTAGAACCATTAGTAAGCCGCAAGGTCGTTGTCCGCGAGGGCTGGACTGAAGGAAGCGGGA
>NZ_JALKBA010000020.1 GCF_023015805.1 Cellulophaga sp. F20128 | reverse complement strand
AACTAGTAGCGATAAATCATCGGTAGCAATTGCAAGTTCTACAATATTAGGTTGTAAAGCATCAACAATGATTTGTGGTAATAATACTTTATCTATAATATGTACCACACCATTTTTAGCGGCGATATCTGCTGCTGTAACTGCAGCATCTGAATCGGTTGCATCTTGTATAAAAACACCTCCATTTAAGTTAACAGTTACATCTTCGCCTTGGGCTGTAGTGATCATTTGTTCGTTCGATAAATCAGAAGAATAGGCAGCAGTACCAACAACAACGTGGTATTTTAAAATTGTAGCAAGCATCTCTTTTTCTTCATCCGTGTCAAAATCTGCAAGACTCATATAATCATCTCCTAGAATGTCTAACAAGCTTGCAAAGGCAGCATTAGTTGGAGCAAAAACCGTAAATGGTCCATCGGTTCCAAGTAATTCCACCAGGCCAGCATCAGCTTGTTGTAGGGCGTCAACTAGTAGCGATAAATCATTGGTAGCAATTGCAAGTTCTACAATATTAGGTTGTAAGGACTTGATGAAATCTATAGCAGCTTGTGGCAATAAAACCTTGTCAATTACATGGGCTATGCCATTAGAAGCCATAATATTAACTAATTCAATGTTTGCATTTACCATAGAGGCATCTCCTATTGTAAAAGTATTATCAGCACTAACTATTTCTATAGCGTTGTCTGCTAAGGCAGTTGAAACCATTCCAGGAGCTAAATCTGAAGAGGATACAATAGATCCTGCAATCACATGATACAATAAAATATCTTTAAGAAGACTAATTTCTGCTTCAGTATTAAAATCATCAAGAGAATTGTAGTTGTCGCCCAGTTCATTTAGAAGGGCAACAAAGGCATCATCTGTTGGGGCAAAAACAGTAAAAGGACCATCAGCGTTTAATGTATCTACTAGTCCAGCTTTAATAACCGCCGCTTCTAGTAGGGTGAGGGATTCATTTCTTACGACAACATCTACCAAAGTCCCATTAATTGCATCAACGATATCCTGAGGTAATAATACTTTATCTATAATATGTACAATGCCATTTGATGCTTTTATGTCTCGATCTATTATGCTTGCATCTATTTCACTAGCATCATCTAAAACCACACCATTATTAGTTTTAACTGTAAATTTTTCTCCTAATAGCGTAGTAAGTTCTAAATTGTTGGTCAGGTCTCCAGAAGTTAGGTTCGCGCCTGCAACAACGTGGTATTTTAATATGGTAGCTAGTATAGCTTTATCTTCTTCGGTATTAAAATCACTAAGAGAAGAATAGTTGTCCAAGCTGTTTAAGAGTGAGTTAAAAGCAGTGTTTGATGGAGCAAAAACTGTAAAAGGTCCTGTGCCACTTAAGGCAGTGATTAAATCAGAGTTAGTACTCTCGTCAGATTTAGAAAGTGCCGCCACTAAAGAGCTAAGCATATCTGTGCTAGAAGCTGTTTCTACAATGTTTAGTTGCACTTGTTCTGGTGTTATAGAATCATCCTCATCGCAAGAAATAAATGCAAATACGAACAAAATCAATGTCGATAAATAAATTTTAGTTTTCATAACGTCTAAGTTTAAGGTGTTAAAAGTTAGACAAATATATGAAATTATTTTAAAATGTCTAATATATTTTAAAATAAATTAGACAAAATTGAATTTAAGCTTCTTTTTAGCCTATTTTTGTTTTTATAAATTCATAAGAAATGGGCAGTTATTCAATGTCGCAAGTGGCTTCACTTACCGGAATTAACGCACACACATTGCGAAAGTGGGAGAGTAGGTACAGTTTTATCCAGCCAGAGCGTACAGAAACAAATATTAGATTTTACACGGATGAGTTGTTGAGAAAATTACTTAATGTAAGTATTTTACAGCGCAATGGATTTAAAATATCTAAGATAGATAAGATGTCAACAGATGAAATTCATACGGCTGTTTCAGAAGTATTGTTAAAACCTGTAGAAGGCGATGAGCGTACTGCGCTAATGTTAGGTCTGTTGGAGATGAATGAACGGGAGTTTGTTAAAATACTTGATGCCCATATTTTAAATAAAGGTTTATTGCATGCAGTTACGGAGTTGGTGTATCCCTTTTTAAATCAGATTGGTATTTTGTGGGGGATAGACAAGGTGATGCCGGCACAAGAGCATTTTATTTCTAATTTAATAAGACAAAAGGTAATTGCAGGTATTAATGCCTTGCCCTTGCCCGCTGATGATGCGCCAAAAATGATGATGTTTTTGCCAGAAGATGAGCATCATGAGATAGGGTTGTTACTAGCGCAATTTGTGGCCAAGGAATATGGTTGGAATATCTATTATCTTGGCCAGAATGTTCCTATACAGGATATAGCAGCGGTTCATGAAATAGTACATCCAGATCTATTACTTACGATGTTTGTGACTACCATACCGCATAAGGTTAAAGGAGAAATCGCTAAAATTCTAGAGCAAACCTCATCAAAGTTACTTGTGGCAGGTAATCCTGTAAATTTAGAGGAAAAGTATTTTGAGGATAGAACTGTATATTTGTCGAATCCCAAAGCCTTGGTAGCAGCGTTAGAGGAGTACAAATAGATGTAAAATTAAAAAATCCGAAAACATAATGTTTTCGGATTTTTTGTGACCGGGCTGGGGCTCGAACCCAGGACCCTCTCCTTAAAAGGGAGATGCTCTACCAACTGAGCTACCAGGTCATTATTCCATTGCTTCAGCGCATTGCTGTTAGCGGGTGCAAATATATGACCTTTATTTAATTTCACAAGGACTTTTTTATTTTTTTTCCTTTTTTTTTATTTGGGATAAAAATAGAGCATCTTTGTACAAAAAAAATAGATGCAAATTGTATTGGTTGGTTATATGGGTAGTGGAAAATCTACCGTGGGTAAAGAGCTTTCCAAGCGTTTGAAAATCAATTTCTTGGATTTGGATAATTATATTGAAGAAAAATATGAGATGCCAATTTCGGAGATATTTTCAACCAAAGGAGAGATTTTTTTTAGAAAATCTGAAACAGAATGTTTGAAGGAGGTTTTTGAGTTAAATGACAATATTATCCTCTCCACAGGAGGAGGAACTCCTTGTTACGGAGAAAATATGGAGGTGATGCTTCAGAATTCACCCAACGTTTTTTATTTGAATGTATCCATACCAGAATTAGTAAGCAGACTCCAAAAGGAAAAAGAACACCGACCCTTAATTGCAAAAATTCCAGATGGCGACTTGCCAGAATTTATTGGGAAGCATTTGTTTGAAAGAAGTTTTTTTTATACCAAAGCACAACATACCATAAAAGTACAGCAGAAAGGAGCTATGGAAATTGTTAAAGAGGTGGTTGCGAAGCTAGTTTAGGTAAACCACATCATTGTTGGGTTTAAAATCTACCTCTATATGTTCTTGCAGGGAAGTAGATAAAGAAATGCCTTTGTAATCTGCTTTTACTGGAAATTTTTTATGGTTTCTATTAACAAGTACTGCTGTTTTTAATTGACGCAAAGGAACTTTTAAAAAATGATGTACACCGTAGATTAACGTAGATCCGGAATTTAAAACATCATCGATAAGAACTACTGATTTGTTGCTGTACGCTTCTTGGGGAATAGAAGTTGTAACTCCGCTATGTAAAGGGTTCTTTTTGTCCATAGACACCGTACATAAGGTAATTGTGGCCTCTGTTATTTCTTCTAAAATTTTACTTATTTTTTTTGCAAATTTTAAACCACCACCCTCAATACCAGCTATGATGATCTCTTTTTCTTCAACATTAGCTTCGTAAATTTGATACGCAATTCGTTTTACTTTATGTTGAATTTGGGCATGCGATAATATTTTGTTCTGCATCTGCTTTGTATTTTATAAAATCAAAGATACTAAACACTTTTTAAGTGTTATTCTTCTTCTGTAGAATTCGTTGCCGTGTAGTCGTCAATTTCTCTACGATCTTTTTTCGTAGGTCTGCCAGTACCTTTTTTTCTGTAATAATCTTTGGCAAATTTTAAAAGTTCTGAATTTTCAAAGGCTTCCGCAGGAGTGGTGTCTTTCCTATATAGGTCGGCGAGCTTTGCGCCCACCCTGTTGGGAGGAATATCTAAAATGGAAAGTTGATAGTTAATCTGATTTTTTCGAATTTCAATTTTATCCGTAGGGAAAACAACCCTAGAGGGTTTACAAACTACAGAATTCACTTTTATATGACCCTTTTTACAAGCTTCGGTGGCTATATTTCGTGTTTTATAATAACGAACACACCATAAGTATTTATCAATCCGCATAAACTATCCAAAATCTTTGTTAACTACTTCCACAAAAATAGTGGAAAATTGTATCTTGCGCCACATAAATAAAAATAGATGAAATTTAATAAAGTATTTTTCTTGGCAATAGTGTTTATTGTAATGGTATGGTCTTGTAAGAAAGATGATGACGGTATTGTTTATGAACCGCCTAAAGCTTTGAGTGAGATAGTGAATCTGGATAATGATTCTATCGTGAAGTATATGGAAACCCATTTTTACAATTACGAAGAGTTTGCGAACCCTCCAGCAGGTTTTGATTACAGAATTGTACTGGGTAAAATAGAAGGAGATAATGCGGATAAAACTCCTTTGAGTGAAATGATGCAATCTGAGACGGTAACCGTAAGATCTAGAGAAATTGGTTTAGATAATGATAAAGAAGTTGAGCATACGTATTATTATTTAGTAGCTAGAGAAGGGGCTGGGGAGTCTCCTACGGTTGCAGATGCAACCTATATTAGATATGAAGGACTCTTGTTAAATGGGACAATATTTGACGCTTCTACCGTTAATCCTATTTGGTTAGAATACACCAATAGAATTAGAGGTTTTTCGGTAGGGACACAGCATTTTAAGGCAGGAGATAATATCATAGTAAATAATGATGGTACCTATGAAATAGAAAATTATGGGGTGGGCTTAATAATTTTCCCATCTGCTTTAGGCTATTATAGTGGAACAGCGGGATCCATACCTTCCTATAGTCCTTTAATCTTTAAAATAGATTTAATGACAGTAGATGAGGCTGATCATGATAATGATGGTGTGCCTTCATACAGAGAGGATCTAAATGGAAATGGTTATTTGGCTGATGATAATACAGATTTAAAATCTGAAGAAAAAATACAGACAACACTTGTACCTAACTTTTTAGATAATGATGATGACAATGATGGTAGGTTAACTAGAGATGAAATAAGTGATGCGGACGGAAATATTGTATTCCCTTATCCTGATAGTAATAATGATGGTACTCCAGATTATTTGGATCCTAATTATTAGACGAAAAATTTAGCGCATAAAAAAAGCCTAGCATTTATGCTAGGCTTTTTTGTTTGTTGAAAAACTATAAATTATAGTTTTAAAGAAAGACTTAAGATTAGTTGATCTGGTCTAGTGTCTATTCTGTCGCTACCGCCAACAGAAATTACATCCACTTCATTTTCACTAAAACCTCTTTCGTATCTAAGATCTACTCCTAGGTTGCCAAGGCTTAGTCCGGCACCAATATTGATACCTACGGTAAAATCATTTTCAACATCACCAATGGTAACGCCTTCATACTCGGTATCTACTATGTATTGAAAAGCAGGACCGGCAAAAACGTTTAAAGGACCTAAAATTTTAGCACCTACCAATATTGGTAAATCTATCTTATTCATTTTAAAGTCTTCGTCATAGCCAGATTTGATCGCTGTGTACATTAGCTCTGGTCTAATGTAAATAGGGCCTGCCGTCTTTGCAAAAATACCAATGTGGTATCCAATGTTTTTGTCTGGATTTTCATAGGCATCTTTTGTAGAGTCAAAATAATTGCCGTTACCGCCGTAATTTAAACCTCCTTTTATACCAAAACCAGCATCGGCTTGGGCAAAAGTTGTCATACTAACAAGAACTAAAGTAATTACTAAAAGTGTTTTTTTCATTTTAAAAGTGTTTTAAACAATTTGAGAATGACTGTAGGTACAACCATTCTCAATATGTAATTTAATTAATATGTAAGTAAGGTATCAAAAACGATACCAAGTTCTTACTTTCTCTTGATCACTTTTACAACGGCATTTACTATTGCTTTATTGTTTAAACCATATTTATCCATCAATTCTTCTGGAGTTCCACTTTCACCAAAGGTGTCATTTGTCCCTACAAATTCTTGTGGAGTTGGGTGGTTTGTTGCTAAAACACGGGCAACACTTTCTCCTAATCCTCCTAATATATTATGCTCTTCTGCAGTTACGATACAACCTGTTTTTTTAACAGAATTAATAATTGCATTGGCATCTAGCGGTTTTATAGTGTGTATGTTAATAACCTCTGCAGAAATACCTTGGCTTTCTAAAGTTTCAGCAGCGATTAAAGCTTCCCAAACTAAATGACCAGTAGCTACAATAGTAACATCTGTACCTTCTGTTAAATGCAAGGCTTTGCCAATTTCAAATTTTTGATCTACTGCCGTAAAGTTGGCAACTTTTGGTCTTCCAAAACGTAAATATACAGGCCCTTCATAGTCTGCGATGGCAATTGTAGCGGCCTTTGTTTGGTTGTAATCACACGGATTAATAACAACCATTCCGGGTAGCATTTTCATTAACCCTAAATCTTCTAGTATTTGATGTGTAGCACCATCTTCACCCAAAGTAACCCCTGCATGAGAAGCGCAAATTTTTACATTTTTATTAGAATAGGCAATAGATTGACGTATTTGATCATAAACTCTTCCTGTAGAAAAGTTAGCGAAAGTACCTGTAAATGGAATTTTACCGCCAATAGTTAAACCTGCCGCAATGCCCATCATGTTTGCTTCTGCAATCCCTATCTGAAAGAATCGCTCTGGATTTTCTTTAATAAATTGATCCATTTTAAGAGAGCCAATTAAATCTGCACATAATGCAACAACATTAGGATTTGTTCTCCCTAATTCTGTTAAACCTGCACCAAAACCACTTCTAGTATCGTTTTTTCCTTGATCTATGTATTTTTTCATATCCTTTATGATTTTTCTCTTTTGTAAAAGAAAGTAGATTTAATTTGTTTAGTAATCTCCTAAAGTCTCTGGGTTTTGAGCCAACGCTTTTTCTAACTGTTCGTCATTAGGTGCTTTACCGTGCCAAGCGTGGGTGTGCATCATAAAATCAACACCGTTACCCATTACCGTATGTAATAATACACAAACGGGTTTTCCATTACCAGTCATAGTTTTGGCTTTTTTAAGACCAGCTATAATAGCTTCTAGATTGTTTCCTTCCTCAATATCTAAAACCTCCCAGCCAAAAGCTTCAAACTTAGCTCTTATGCTGCCCATAGGTAAAACGGTATCCGTAGCGCCGTCAATTTGTTGCCCATTTAAGTCTATGGTTGCAATGATGTTGTCAACTTTTTTGGCCGAAGCATACATAATGGCTTCCCAATTTTGACCTTCTTGTAATTCTCCATCTCCGTGTAAACTGTACACCAGGTTACTGTCTTTATTTAGCTTTTTAGCTGTTGCCGCACCAATGGCTACAGACAATCCTTGGCCCAAAGATCCAGATGCTATACGTATTCCAGGGAGACCTTCATGTGTTGTTGGGTGCCCTTGTAATCTAGAATTAATTAGTCTAAATGTATTCAGCTCGTCTACCGAAAAATAGCCGCTTCGTGCTAACACACTATAAAAAACAGGAGAAATATGACCGTTGGATAAAAAGAAAAGGTCTTCACCTTTACCATCCATATCAAATCCTTCGTTTAATTCCATTATTTCGTTGTACAGGGCAACAAAAAATTCTGCGCAGCCTAACGAGCCACCGGGGTGACCAGAGTTAACTTTGTGCACCATTCTTAAAATATCCCTTCTCACTTGCGTGGTCAAATCTTGTAATTCTTCCAGTCTTGGCATTTTTATCAATTGTTAATTCGTTCGTAAAAGTAAGGTCTATCTTTTGTGTGTACAAGATGAGTTGTCATAATTTATTAACTACTTCGTATTTAATACGAAACTTTATTTTTTTGTTAAGGATTTAATGTGGATGAGTTGATTATATTTGCGGATATAAATACCATTTTTTTGAAATTTACTTTAGAACAAACAGACCCAAATAGCAAAGCACGTGCGGCAACAATGGTGACAGACCATGGGGCTATAGAAACTCCAATTTTTATGCCAGTGGGTACTGTGGCCTCTGTAAAAGGAGTGCATCAACGAGAATTAAAAGAAGATATTAACCCTGATATTATTCTTGGGAACACCTACCATTTGTATTTGAGACCAAAATTAGACATTTTGGAAGCCGCTGGAGGCCTGCACAAATTTATGGGGTGGGACCGGAATATTTTAACGGATAGTGGGGGATACCAAGTATATTCCCTATCAGCAAATAGAAAAATTAAGGAAGAAGGCGTAAAGTTTAAATCGCATATAGATGGTTCATTCCATACGTTTACACCAGAAAACGTTATGGAAACACAGCGTACCATTGGCGCAGATATAATCATGGCTTTTGATGAATGTACCCCCTATCCTTGCGATTATAATTACGCAAAAAGGTCCATGCATATGACGCATCGATGGCTAGATCGTTGCATGAATCATTTGGAAAAACTTCCCTTCAAATATGGCTTTGAGCAAACTTTTTTTCCAATTGTTCAAGGTTCAACCTATAAGGACTTAAGGGCTCAGTCGGCCGAGTATATTGCCAATGCAGGAGCAGAAGGAAATGCTATAGGTGGTTTGTCTGTTGGGGAACCGGCAGATGAGATGTATGCAATGACCGAAGTAGTCTGTAATATTTTGCCAGAAGATAAGCCTCGATATTTAATGGGTGTAGGTACCCCAATAAATATTTTAGAAAATATTGCTTTGGGTGTGGATATGTTTGATTGTGTAATGCCAACCCGTAATGCTAGAAATGGAATGTTATTTACAGCACATGGTACTATCAATATTAAAAATAAAAAATGGGAGAACGACTTTTCTCCCGTGGATGAAATGGGAATTACCTTTGTAGATACCGAATATTCAAAGGCTTATCTTCGACATTTGTTTGCTGCCAATGAATATTTAGGGAAACAAATTGCCACAATTCATAATTTAGGGTTTTACCTTTGGTTAACTCGCGAAGCTAGAAAACATATTATCGCAGGAGATTTTTATGATTGGAAGAATAAGATGGTCAAACAAATGGATAAAAGATTATAAGAATTGAGTATTTTAGATAAATACATATTAAAACGTTATTTAATTACCTTTTTGGTGATGCTTTTGCTGTTTGTTCCTATTGGAATTATGTTAGATTTATCTGAAAAGATAGCAAAAATGGTGGCGAATGAAGCTCCTACGGCAGCAATTTTAAACTATTATTTAAATTTCACTATCTATATAGGAAGTATGTTGTTTCCTATATTTTTATTTCTTTCCATTATCTTTTTTACATCAAAATTAGCCAGTAATACAGAAATAGTAGCCATTCTAAGTTCAGGGGTATCTTTTAGTAGGTTTCTAAGACCTTATTTTATTGGAGCATCTATTATTGCGGTTCTCATGTTTGTAATGGCTATGTTTATTGTGCCCAAGGCAAGTTTAGATTACAACGAATTTATTTTTGAATACGTTAAAAAAGGGAAAAGGGATAGGGTTACCAGCAATATTTACAATCAGCTCAATGAAAACGATTTTATATATGTCAGTAGCTTTGATCCAGCCAGGCAAATTGGCTATAACTTTTCCTTTGAACATTTTAACGAGGATGATCAATTGGAATATAAATTAACGGCTTCTAACATAAGATGGGTACCTAAAGATACGCTGTATCGGTTAACAGGATATGTTTCCAGAAGCTTGAAAGACAGTACGGAAATTGTGGAAACTAGAACCAGGTTAGACACTATTTTCGATTTTAAAATTGACGATTTAACACCGGTAAGTTATGTTGCTGAAACTAAAAACCTTTTCGAGTTGGATAAGTTTATAGAGACACAACGGAAAAAAGGCGCTTCAAATATTAACACCTATGTTATGGTGAAATACAAACGTTGGGCCTTACCAATTACTGCCTTTATACTGACTTTGATTGCAGTATCTGTTTCTTCCATAAAGCGCAGAGGGGGTATGGGGATCAATTTAGCCTTTGGAATTGTTATCGCCTTTGTGTATATATTTTTTGATCGGGTATTTAGTATCCTGGCAGAACAGGCCGGATTTTCACCGATTATGGCAATCCTAATTCCCAACGCAATTTTTACGGTCATAGGCCTTTATCTCTTGCGCAATGCTAAACGATAAGTTTAAAAATTACCTTCATTTACATTTTATAGTTTTTATTTGGGGCTTTTCGGCCATCTTAGGGAAGCTAATTAGTATTGATGCTATGCCATTGGTTTGGTATCGGATGTTGATGGCTGCTGCTTTAGTATTGGTGTTTATTTTTATTCGTAAAAATAGTTTAAAAGTAAATCGCAAAAGTTTGTTGCTGATGTTGTTAACAGGATGTGTTATTGCATTGCATTGGCTCACTTTTTTTGAAGCAATTAAAGTGTCTAATGTTTCGATAGCCTTGGCCACAATGTCTACCGGCGCCTTTTTTGCCGCCATTCTAGAGCCTATTTGGTACAAGCGCAAAGTAATTTGGTACGAAATAATTTTTGGACTGGTAGTAATTGGGGGTTTGACTTTAATTTTTAATATAGATGCAAGTTATAAGGAAGGTATTCTTTTGGCCTTATGCTCTGCTTTTTTGGCTGCTGTTTTTTCACTGATGAATGGCAAATTAATTCAGAACCACAAGCCTTCAGTGATCTCCTTTTACGAGTTGGGAGCCGGGGTAATTTTCTTGACCATCTATATGTTTATTCAAGGAAGTTTTTCCCAGATAAACTTTCAGCTTTCAACATCAGATTGGGTGTATCTATTTATTTTGGCTTCGTTTTGTACCGCCTATGCTTTTATTGCATCGGTTAAATTAATGCGCTACCTCAGTCCGTATACCGTTGTGCTTACCAATAATTTGGAGCCGGTTTATGGTATTTTATTGGCGTTTATTATTTTTGGGGAGAGCGAAAAAATGGATCCTATGTTCTATTTGGGCGCCCTACTCATAATAGCAACAGTAATTGTAAACGGCATTCTCAAAAGTAGGACAAGGAAGAAGCCGAAAATCCACAATCTAAAACAGAAAACCAAGCACCTATAACCATCAACTAGCCATGATTTGTTTGCTTTATTTCTAGATTTTAATTATCCCAGAGCTACTTTGTATTAGTTTGTTAATATCTACCTCAGTTTAATGCTGCTATTTTTACGGATTACATTATTTTTGTGGCAAACTAATAAGTATGAGTTCATCCAATAGCGAAAGATATAATCAAAGAGGGGTTTCTGCATCCAAGGAAGATGTGCACAATGCCATTAAAAATATTGATAAAGGTCTATTTCCTAAGGCATTCTGTAAAATAGTTCCAGATTACTTAACCAATGATGATGATTATTGTTTGGTAATGCATGCTGATGGGGCTGGTACAAAGTCGTCTTTAGCATATATGTATTGGAAAGAAACTGGAGATATTTCCGTTTGGAAAGGCATAGCACAAGATGCCTTAATCATGAATATTGATGATCTAATTTGTGTTGGAGCTACGGATAATATTATGTTGTCTTCAACTATTGGAAGAAATAAAAATTTAATTCCTGGCGAAGTTTTATCTGCTATTATAAACGGTACGGAAGAACTGATTAAAGACCTAAAAGGGCATGGAATTGTAATACATTCTACCGGTGGTGAAACTGCAGATGTAGGTGATTTGGTACGTACTATAATTGTAGATTCTACCGTTACCGCAAGAATCCATAAAAAAGATGTGATTGATAATGCTAATATTACCGAGGGTGATGTCATTGTTGGCTTAGAATCTTTTGGTCAGGCTAGTTATGAAAAGGAATACAATGGTGGTATGGGGAGTAACGGACTTACATCTGCGAGACATGATGTGTTCTCTAAGTATTTAGCCACAAAATACCCTGAAAGTTTTGATGCAGCCGTTCCTGAGGCTTTGGTGTATTCTGGAACTGTAAAATTAACAGATGCCGTGGCAGATTCTCCCTTAGATGCAGGAAAATTGGTATTGTCACCCACGCGTACCTATGCGCCAATTGTTAAGAAAATATTAGAAAAATACAAGGCTGATGATATCCATGGTATGGTGCATTGCAGCGGTGGAGCACAAACTAAAATACTTCATTTTATTGATAATTTACACATTGTAAAAGACAATCTTTTTCCAGTACCACCCTTGTTTAAATTAATTCAAGAACAATCTAAAACAGATTGGAAAGAGATGTACCAAGTTTTTAATTGCGGTCACCGAATGGAAGTTTACGTAAACCCAACAGTGGCAGAAGATATTATTGCTATCGCTGAAAGTTTTGGTGTTGCGGCAAAAATAGTGGGTCGCGTTGAAGCTAGTGCTACCAAAAAACTAACCATTTCTAGTGAATATGGAACTTTTGTGTATTAAAAAGTAAGAAATTCTACTTTTTAAACGTTGTATTTGTAAAGAAGCAAAGTATGGAAAGGAAGCAGTTTTTAAAAAGTATAGGCGTGGGTGCAGCATTTGCCCTAACTTTTCCTTGTTTGGGAGGTTGTTCTAAAAGTGATGACGTAGAAGGAGAGATAAAGGAAGAGCCTACAAATGTTGATTTTACCATAGATTTAGATTCGGCTGAAGGTTCTAAATTAGCAAACAATGGTGGTTTTGTATTAAAAAATTTAGTTGTAGTCGCTAAGAACTTAGAAGGCGAATTTGTAGCAGCAAGTCAAATTTGCAGTCATGAGAGTTATGACCAGGTACGTTTTGTAAACGTAGATGGTGGTATTTTTTATTGTGATGTTCACGGATCTCGTTTTAGTCAAACTGGGACTCCCTTAAACAAAGTAGATAGTAAAGCTGCAAAACCCCTAAAGGTGTACAATACCACACTTACTGGTACCATGCTTCGTGTTTATGAATAAGTGGTATAAATTTTGATTCCTTATTGCGTATGAAGCACTTTTTAATCGTAATAGCTATCTTGTGTTCTGTGGTAGTTTCTGCTCAAGAATGGAGTGAAAATTATACCCAGGCACTAGAAAAAGCAGCTGATGAAAACAAGCCCCTTTTAATTGTTTTTTCTGGATCAGATTGGTGTGGAACCTGTATTAAATTGGATACCCAAATCTGGCAATCCAAAGAATTTATAAAGTATGCACAACAGGAATTAGTCTTGTATAGAGCAGATTTTCCTAGAAAGAAGAAAAATAAACTTCCTGAAAAAGTAGCCAATTCCAATGCAGAAATAGCTGATAAATTTAATCCAAATGGCTATTTTCCTTTTGTTTTACTGTTGA
This sequence comes from Cellulophaga sp. F20128, assembly GCF_023015805.1. Lineage (GTDB taxonomy): Bacteria > Bacteroidota > Bacteroidia > Flavobacteriales > Flavobacteriaceae > Cellulophaga. Next base: position 59,111 of record NZ_JALKBA010000020.1, on the reverse strand, counting down.
ATAAAGAGGAAGAAATATTGGGAAAAACAGGATATAAAAATGTTTCCCCTTCTGAATATATTCGGCATTTGACTAAATTTGTGAAGTGAGAAAATTGTTATCCCCCGCTTTTTGTCTTTTTTTTCTACTGTCTGTTGCACAAGAAAAATATATTACCGCTCATAGAACTGTAAAGTTAATGGGAAATCGATTCGATTTTACCATAGTAGCACAACAAGAAGCTACAGCAAATCTTTATATAGACTTAGCCATTGCGGAGGTTCAAAGAATAGAAAAACTTATATCTTCATGGGACAGTTCTTCTGAAACGTCACAAGTAAACAACAATGCTGGAATACAAGCTGTTCCCATTAGCAAAGAACTTTATGGTCTTATAGAACGATCAATACAGTTGTCTAAAGTCACAGATGGTGCTTTTGATATTAGCTATGCCGCAATGGATGTTATTTGGAAATTTAATATAGCAATGGATTATGTGCCTACAGACGAAGCCATTTTGCGCTCAGTTGAAAATGTTGGGTATAAGAACATCGTTCTAAATAAAGAAGCACAAACCGTTTTTTTACCCCAAAAGGGAATGAAAATAGCCTTTGGGGGCATTGGAAAGGGTTATGCCGCAGATAAAGTGAAAGCCTTGTTGCAAGAAAAAGGTGTTGTTGGAGGTATTATTAATGCCGCAGGAGATTTAACTACATGGGGGACACAAGTAAGTGGAAAAAAATGGATGGTGGGAATTACAAATCCCCTCGATAAGGAAAAAATATTTTCTTGGCTTCCCATTGTAGAATCCTCCGTAGCCACTTCTGGGAATTACGAAAAGTACATACTATTTAAGGGCGATAAATACTCACACATCATAGACCCTAGGACCGGTTGGCCCTCTAAAGGAGTAAAAAGTGTTTCCGTTTTTGCTAAAAAAGCGGAAATGTGTGATGCCTTGGCAACATCCGTTTTTGTTATGGGGGTAGAAACTGGCTTGTCTGTAATTAATCAATTGGCTGGCGTAGAAGTAATTATTGTTGATGAAAGTAATAAAATTCATAAAAGTGCTGGTATAGTGTTGCAGAATTATTAGTAAATTTAAGGTATGAAAAACAGTATTGTTATTTTTTGTTTACTGCTAATGGGTACCTCTTGTGTCACGGTGAAAGGGTATGATAAAATATACCTGAATGATGAAGAAATGAAACTGTCAGCCAAGGGTATGGAACGCTATGAAACTAATTTTCAAGTGTATAGAGAGGCTGCTTCTGGAGCGAATGGAGGAAAAACTGGTGGTGGGTGTGGATGTAATTAATAGAAGATATATTTAGATGCTAAAAAGCATAATTTTTGGAATGCTATTGTTGTTTTCATTTGTGGTGAATGCACAAGAAAATACGGCATATACACAACGTGTTTTGGAAAATACAGAAATTGATATCTTGTTTAGTTATTATGATCAAGACGGCAACAATGCGGCGGTAACAGGAGGGGAAGGGACAGAAAAATTGACAGATGCTGCTTCAAGTATTGTTGTGAGATTGCCGCTAAATAATGACGATATTATCACAATAGATACCGGTATTTCTGCATACTCATCTGCTTCTTCTAGCAATGTAAATCCTTTGGATGGTAACGCAAATAAGGAGGTAAGTCCTTTTAACGCATCTTCAGGAGCATCACAGAGTGATGAGCTCATTCATTTTAAAGGTTCTTACGAACACAGTTCTAAAGACAGAAACTCCAGAATTGGAGCCAATATATACGCTGCCCGTGAGTTCGATTATTTTTCACTTGGCTTTGGTGCTAATTACGCTTATTTATTTAATGAGAAAAACACCGAAGTATCAGTCTCCGGGCAAGTCTTTTTAGATACATGGAAAGCCGAATATCCAATTGAATTAAGAGATGGTTTTTTTGATAATAGGGTAACGGGTAGTGGAACGTATTCTCCCTTATTTAATGAATTCTCTAACCTTAATCGCAATTCTTATTCGCTTTCACTAAGTGTTTCTCAGATATTAGGATCTAAAGTGCAAGGGTCGTTATTTGTAGATGTAATCCAGCAAAACGGTTTGTTGAGTACCCCTTTTCAACGGATGTATTTTGGTGATCGAGACAATTTTTTTATCGATGATTTTCAATTGGCTGATGCAGTAGAGCGTTTGCCAGATAGTAGATTTAAATTTCCTGTTGGTGGTCGGTTAAATTATTATGTAAATGAAGTTTTTGTACTGCGTAGCTACTATCGTTTTTATACTGACAATTGGGGAGTAACTTCCCATACCGCAAGTGTAGAGATTCCAATTAAATTAAATGATGTCTTTACCGTGTATCCAAGTTATAGGTTTTACAACCAGACCAAAGCAGATTATTTTTACAAAAAAGAAAGCGCGGTTTCTAGTTTAGCATATTATACCTCAGACTATGATTTAAGCAACTTTAATGCGCATCAATACGGGGCAGGTTTGCGGTATAAAGACATTTTTGCCAAGCTTTCTGTTTTAGGTTTTGGATTAAAAACCTTAGATGTAAAAGGGATCATATACAACCGTAGTACAGGTTTAGATTCTTTTATTGTTAGTTTGGGTACAACCTTTGTCTATACGAAATAGTGTAATTCTGCTTTTTTTCTTCAGTTCCATTTAGATGTTTAAAAAATCTTCAAAATTTATCGTAAATTCGCAGTCCAAGCGAAGCACGGATTATGATTGATAAATTAAACATAGTAAAACAACGATTTGATGAGGTGTCGGATTTAATTATCCAACCAGATATTATCACAGATCAAAAGCGTTATATAGAATTAAATAAAGAGTACAAAGACCTGAAACTTTTATGTGAAAAACGGGATTTGTATATAGAGTTTACAAACAATCTAGAGGAGGCCAATGCAATTATTTCTGACGGTAGTGATGCAGAAATGGTAGAAATGGCTAAAATGCAGATGGAAGAGGCTAAGGTGGGGATACCTAAATTAGAAGAAGAAATAAAACTATTGTTAATCCCTAAGGATCCGGAAGATTCTAAAAATGTTGTTTTGGAAATTAGAGCAGGAACCGGAGGAGACGAGGCTAGTATTTTTGCTGGCGATCTACACCGGATGTATACCAAGTATTGTGAATCTAGAGGTTGGAAAACCAATGTGATCGATTTAAGTGAAGGTACCAGCGGGGGTTATAAAGAAATTCAATTTGAAGTTTCAGGGGAAGACGTATATGGTACGCTAAAGTTTGAAGCTGGCGTGCACCGTGTACAACGAGTGCCGCAAACAGAAACACAGGGTAGAGTACATACAAGTGCAGCTACGGTAATGGTATTGCCAGAAGCAGAAGATTTTGATGTGCAAATAGATCCAAAAGATGTTCGTGTCGATTTTTTCTGTTCTTCAGGACCTGGTGGACAATCGGTGAACACAACCTATTCTGCGGTGCGTTTAACACACCTTCCTACCGGATTGGTGGCACAATGTCAAGATCAAAAGTCACAACATAAAAACAAGGACAAGGCTTTTAAAGTATTGCGTTCTAGGTTGTACGACATGGAATTGGCAAAAAAACAAGAAGAAGATGCGGCCAAGCGAAATTCGCAAGTGAGTAGTGGTGACCGTTCTGCCAAAATTAGGACCTATAACTATTCGCAAGGAAGGGTAACCGACCATAGAATTGGATTAACCCTATACGACTTGCAAAATATCATTAATGGGGATATTCAGAAAATTATAGATGAGTTAATGTTTGTAGACAATACCGAGAAATTAAAAGAAGCTTCGGAGATTTTCTAAAGTCTAAAGTCCAAGGTCTAACGTCTAAAATTGATGTGCTCATCTGAATTCCAGGTTATATTTTAAATACCCAAGACCTAGAACCTAAAACCCATAGCCAAAAACCCAGAATCCAATTAAAAAATGACAACAGCACAGTTAGTAGCACAAATTCATAAGAAGAAATCTTTTTTATGTATTGGATTAGATGTAGATATAACCAAGATTCCGAACCATTTATTAAAGGAAGAAGATCCTATTTTTGCTTTTAATAAAGAAATAATAGACGCAACTCATCATTTGTGTGTGGCATACAAGCCCAATACTGCATTTTATGAGGCTTATGGGATAAAAGGTTGGATGGCCTTAGAAAAGACCATAAACTACCTTAATACAAATTATCCAGAAATTTTTACAATAGCAGATGCCAAGCGTGGAGATATTGGCAATACCTCTACAATGTATGCAAAAGCGTTCTTTGATGACTTAGGTTTTGATTCTGTAACAGTGGCGCCATATATGGGCAAGGATTCTGTGGAACCTTTCTTGGCATTTAAGGAGAAGCATACCATTCTTTTAGCATTAACCTCTAATGCGGGAGCATTTGATTATCAAACCAAGAAAATAGAAAATAAAGAAGTGTACAAACACGTCTTAGAAACTTCAATTGGGTATAAAGGATCAGAAAATCTAATGTATGTTGTTGGTGCAACTAAAGCAGAATATTTGGTAGAAATACGACAAATTATACCTGATAGTTTTTTATTGGTTCCTGGGGTAGGAGCTCAAGGGGGAAGCTTGTCTGAAGTATGTAAATATGGAATGAACAAAAACGTTGGCTTGCTTATAAATTCTTCTCGTGGAATAATTTACGCAGGAGCCCAGTTAGATTTTGCCCAAGCAGCAGCTAGCAAAGCAAAAGAATTGCAACAGCAAATGGAAAAAGAACTAGAAAAACTAAACTAACTTTTCTAAAGTCCTTCTAATTTTTACGGCTTTGTACTGAAAAAATTCAGCCAATTTGGTATTGGTGTTTCCAATTTGAGATGCCATTTCTAAAAAAGAATTATACCGACGCTCAAGAAGAGAAATCATCCCTTCTTCATTCGTTAATGGTGTCGTGGTTCCTACTCTGCAATATTGATTTTTCATGCCTAATGTTTTGTTATATACAAAGATACGTTTCAAAAATGGGTTTTGGCCTACCACCAATGTGGCGTTTGACTAATAAATTGGTTATTTACCTTTTATTTAACTTTAGCCATGCATATTATTAACATTTATACGATTACAAGATGAATAATTCCTATTTTTACACCCTTTATGCGCAATCAATATACTAGATCTATAAATTGTTAAACTACACTACTTATCGGCATGATACTTCAGAAAAATGGGTCACATTTATTCATGGGGCAGGAGGTAGTTCTTCCATTTGGTTTAAACAATTACGAGCATTTAAAGGGCAGTTTAATATATTGCTTGTAGACCTTAGAGGTCACGGAGGTTCTAAACATAGTTTTAAAGATGTATATGATGAAAAATATACCTTTAATTTTTTAACGGAAGACATTGTACAGGTTTTAGAACATGAAAAGGTTATAAAATCTCATTTTATTGGGATATCGCTAGGCACTATTTTAATTAGAAACTTAGCAGAAAATTATCCGGAGAAAGTGGAGAGCATGGTGTTGGGTGGGGCAATTCTAAAACTAAACTTCAGGTCTCAACTGTTAATGCGTTTGGGGGTTGTCTTTAAGTCTATTGTACCCTATTTATGGTTGTATAAATTTTTTGCCTTTGTTATTATGCCTAACAAAAACCACAAGGAATCTCGCTTGCTGTTTGTTAGGGAAGCAAAGAAATTATATCAAAAAGAATTTATACGCTGGTTTAAGCTAACCGCAGATATTAACCCTTTATTACGCTTTTTTAGAACAAAGGATATAAAAATTCCAGTCTTGTACATTATGGGCGAAGAGGATTATATGTTTTTGCCTTCCATTAGAAAAGTGGTTCAACAGCAGGCTTCTTCAGAGCTAATTGTTGTCAAGGATTGCGGGCATGTGGTAAATGTAGAACAGCCAGATGTTTTTAACCAAAAGGTAATTCGTTATATCGCTTCCTTTTAGTTTTATACATAAAAAAACCGATGCTCCCACCGGTTTTTAAAACTAACTAACTCAAAAAATTACGAACTCATTTTTCTATAAAACTATAGAAATTTTTAATCGATATGGTTAACTTAACTTATAGGTAAGTTTGTTAACACACTTATTTGATTAACGTAAGTTATTTTGAATTATTGTGCAATTGTGAAGAAAATACCTTCAAATTAATCTTGTAAGGCAAAAACCTGCTTTAGGATGGCTGAAGTTCGAGAAGAAACCTTAGTTCTAATTTCTTTTTCTTCAACAGCAATCATCGTATAAACCCCTTTTAAAGCTTCGTTGGTTACATAATCTGTTAAGTCTGGATTTACATCTTTGGTAAAAGGAATGTTGTTGTATCTCGTGATTAGATCTTCCCAGATTTTATCTGCGCCTACCTTTGTAAATGAGTTTTTAATGACCGGATTAAATTTATTGTATAATTCGGTTTCTGTGGAGGTTGTAAGGTAAGTCGTAGCTGCATCATCAGCACCCGTCAAAATCGTTTTTGCGTCTGTAAAAGAAATGTTTTTCACCGCAGCTATAAATATGGGTGTGGCTTCGCCAACGGCATCTTCGGCCGCCCTGTTAATTGCTTTAAGACCTTGATCAGCTAAATTCCCCAAACCTATATCACGCAATGTTTTGTCAATTTTTTGTAGTTCAGTAGGCAATAAAATTTTAACCAGTTCATTTTTATAATAACCATCTTCAAGAGTCAGTTTGCTCACTTGTTTTTGAATGCCTTGGTTTAGTGCTTCTGTGAGTCCATTCGCTATTTGCTCATTGCTTAAAACGCCCCCTTGTGGTAATTGATTTACAACTTGTTGTAATTCTGCGCAACCAATACACTGAAATATTACAAGAATTAAAAATACTTTTTTCATAGAATTAAATTATAGTTATAGTGTTTTTGTTTCCATAGCATATTGATATATGCCGGGGTAAAGTTACTGTTATTTTTAAAATATAAAGGAACACTTGTATTGTAACGATTGGCGGATGCTCTGCATATTGTTCCTTACTTAAGGAATAACACTTCTTTTAAGGCGTTTAAAAGTGTTTCATTCAAGTGGTTTGGAAATTTGTTTTGATTAGAAAATTTCTGATTTACTTCTAGTTCAATACCGATATAGTTTTTTGGAAATAATTTTCTTAAAAAAGTAGGGAACCCGTCTGACTTACCTAGATATGGGTAATTGTAGCGTACATTAATGGTGGCGTCTAATTTTTTAATTTCTTGTTTAAAGTGACGGCAAAAGTCCTTTTCGTTGGGTTTGGTCGAATCAAATAATAATCCAATATCACAATTTCTTTCCGTACCATTTAAGATAGGAGTAAAGGAATGAACGGCGATGTGAAGTACAAATTCCTGGGCTGTGATTCTTTTTTTTATTTCGGCTGTTACCTCTTCCCGATACCTGGTATAGTACTCCTTTATTAATTGTTCTTTTGCTGTATTAGATAATGACTTCGTATATGCAGAAAATAAATGTTTATGGTGTAGAGAACGATTCAATTCAATCACCAATCGGCTTGTTGTACTGTATTTTGAATAGGATGCAATTTCCTTTAGCACACTAAAAAGATGTAAAGCACCAAGATCATAACCACGATGTGAATTTAATACGGCATCCTTATTTTTAAAATAAGAGCGGTAATTATTTGGGATATGATTGCCTCCGTGTTCACAAGTGAGTAGGAGTGTCATGGTTTAAAAAGTTTGTTTTCTTGTAAGCATTTGGCTATTTTAGAATATACTGCCTTTATGTTTTTTTCTGAAAAGTCGTCCGCTATAGCTCTTAAAAGTCTCGTTGCTAAAGTGCCTTCATTTAAAATGGTTTCAATGGCGCTGTGATGTGATTTATGGATGTTTGGTTTTACGAGTTGATATAGGTGTTTCCAAATATTTTGGACCGTTGTAGGAGTGTTTAATTGAAATAGTTCAAGGTAAGCCACATTGGTCACCGTATGCATTTCAGCATCCTTGATAATCGGATTTAAAATTTGAAATAAATCTTCCTTCACCCATGATTTTTGAACCTCTAGCGTAGCTAATTTTTTATGTACGAAAAGCTTTAAAGTTTCAATCAATAATACACAAATGGCAATATCAGCCTTGGGACATTCTTGAATATCTACCAAGCGAATTTCAATGGCATTTCTGTCAAAACGAGCAATGGCACCTCGGGAATTTAGAAAATGATGGTCTAAAATATTGTGAGTATCCCTTGGTTTTATAGCTTTGTTAATGGGTTCAAAAATGATAGAGTAATATTCTAACTTCGAAAAAACGCGTTCGGGTATTACCAAACCTGTCATTTCTGGAATTTCCTTTTGGTTGGTCTTGTAATATTCTAAACGTGTATCTTTAAACCCTGTGCTTTTTCCTTCCAAAATTGGGGAGCTTGCACACAAACCAGGAATTAAAGGCAATACAATTCTAACGGCGGCGTGTAGTTTTTCAAACTCATCGTCATCGTAAAAAGGCAAGTTGATATGGGTGCTTTGTACATTGCTCCAACCGTGTCCTTTACAGTTAAAAATACGATTGTATAATTCATAAACTTCACTGTAAGAATGTTTCCATAGCACCGTATCTGTAACAGGGTTCATCAATGGATGTGCAGCTGTAGCCAATAACTGAGTGTTTAATGGTTTTAAAAGGGCGTTTATTTCCTTTATATTAGTATGAAATAATTTAGATAATCTATTGAGGTTTTTTGTAGGCCCATTGGTTTTTAATTCAACCACATGCGCCACTAATTCATTGCTCCAAGCAATTTCTCCATTGTTTATATCTGCAGTTAAGCTACCATTCTTTTTGGTTAATAACGCATCAACAATAGGAGCAACCTTAAAATTATCGGTATGTATCAGCATGTATTCTAATTCTATGCCGTAAACTTCAAACAAATGATATTTTTTATTCATTATTATTGTGCTAATCGTGTTTTTAGTGCCGTTAAAATTTCAGTGTAAATAAGGTCGCCATAATACAAATCCTCAACACCAAAATCTATATTGGGGTTGTCGTTAATTTCTATAACCATGGGTTGGTTATTTACCACTTTTATGTCTATCCCATACAAACCTTTGCCCATAATTTTGGCAGATTTTATAGCCATACTCAATACTTTTTTTGGGACTTTCTCTATGGGCAAACAATCGGCATTTCCATCTTGGTCGTTTTTTTTCTTGGCATTCCAGTTGTAAATTTGCCAATGCCCTTTTGCCATATAATATTTGCAGGCAAATAAAGGTTTGCCATCTAAAATACCAATGCGCCAATCATAATCTGAAGGACAAAATTCTTGAGCAATAATTAAATCAGATTCTTTCAACATGTTGTTGACTAAAGTATTGAATTCCTCTATGTTCTTCGCTTTTTTAACGCCAAATGAAAAGGTAGAATCTGGTGCCTTTAAGACGCACGGGAGGCCTGTAAACTCTAGGACTTTATTTCTGTTGTCTTTATGTACAATAATAGTTTTGGGTGTTTCTATATTGGCATTTTGCAAGGCTTCAGCCATATAAACTTTGTTGCAACATTTTAAAATAGCGTCCGGATAATCTACAAGGGCAATACCTTCTTGTTGTGCTTTACGAGCAAAGGCATAAGCCTCATTGTTCACTTCTGTACTTTGACGAATAAAAAGGGCGTCAAATGAAGACAATCGCGATAAATCTTTAGGTTCAATTATCTCCGCATAAATATTCATTTTTTCTGCAATTTCTATAAACTTCTTTAAGGCTTTAGAATTGCTTGGAGGAGCAGGATCTTTAGGGTTAACCAAAATAGCTAAATCAAAATCTGAAGTGGTTAACTTTGGTGTGTCATAGCGTTTTTTAGAAAAATATTCATTGGCAAATAAATGCACACTTTCTAAATGTTCATCAGGAATTTCATTTTCAGAAATAGCCTTAATACTTTGAATGTTCCATTTGGTGTTAAAGTTAAATTTCACCCGTAAAAAGGGCATTTGAAAATGTCTGTAAAACAAGGCGCTTAGTTCTTTGTATTTTTGAGCAACGTTTTGACCAAAATAGATACTTAATATAAACTCTTGAGATTTTATATTTTTTAAACTTTGTTGAATAATATCATCAAACTCATCAGAGACTATGCGAACAATTTTTAAAGTTTTTAAATCTACAATGTTGGTGACGGTGGGAATGGCCAAATGACCTCTAGCTTCTGCTAAGAGTGATACATAATAACCTTTAGATTGATACGAATAATCTTTACAGAGATTAAAAATCCTAGCTTTTTTAAGTACTGAAAATTTTGGATTTGTTAGGTATTCTTGAGAAGAAATAACAGTAATATTCTCAATCGAAAAATTCCATTTTTCAGGTTGATTGACAACAATATATTTTTGCATTTATGACACTTTATAAGGATGTAAATTTAGAGTAAATTTATATTTTTTTTGAATAGCTTTTACATAGATATTGTTCGTTGTTAGTTGTTTTTTTTAGACAGTAGAATGGTGTGTGTTTCCGTTGTAGAATCACTTTTTAGATAGGTTTTAGTGCTATTTTCTTTTATGGTGAAAGAATTGATAGACAGTGCTTTTTCTATAGATTGCAGTGGGTGATAATAAAAATAGACTCGATCACCACTACTTCCGGAAATAAAGCCGGATTGCTTATAATTTCCAGCGACAAAACTTAAATAGAGTACGCCATCTCTATGAAGTAATTTATTGCAGTTTTGAATTAAGGTTGCGCAGTCAGTTTCTGATAAATAAGGTATGCAAAATCCGCAAACAATAGCATCAAATTTGTTTTGTAAATTACCGAGATCTCTACAGTCCATTTGCCTAAATTCTGCCGTTGGATTATTCTGTTTCGCAAGCGTTATCATATTTTCAGAAACATCAATACCCAGTAGCTTTAAATTTGGATTTTTGGTCAACAACTTTTTGGTTATGTTTCCTGGTCCACAACCAATTTCTAAGACCGAAGCGTTCGGTTTTCCAATAAGCGTACTAAAGTGGTCATAGGTATCATTGTACAAGTCTAAGTCCATAAACTTATCTTGGTACACCTTGGCAATTTTATTCCATGTTTCAAATGTTTCTTTATAGTAATTCATCTAGAACGTATCGCGGATAGCTTTTAAACTCTGGTTTAGTAGTATGTAGTGTTAATTGAATACAACACTATTAGTTTCTTTTACATGTTTAATTGTAAGATACGTAAAAAGGATACACTGCAACACAGTTTTGGCTTGCGATTGTAGGGAAGGTTGTAGAATCCAAAAACGAAACTTGTAATAAGGTTTGTTTATTGTAATGTTGGAGGTGTTCTTAATACTCCTTAATTTATAAGAAAAAAGTTTTGGGTTAACCTATAGTTGAAATTTTTTTGCGGTACATAGTGGTTGAGTTTGCTGTTCCAAAAAATACAAATCAAATAAAAATTTCAATTCCATAGAATTGGCAGAGAGAAGTTCGCAACCTTTTCGCTAACCTCTAGCTATTTATTATTTTCTATTGAGGCTAGTATTCTATGAATTTTAGTGTAAACTGACATTATTTCCGATTTTTTTTATTTTTTTAAGAAATTATATTAAATGCGGTTCTATGGGTAGACTTTACTGCTATTTAAGGACTACAGCGCTTTTTTATATTTTAGATAGGGTAATTTACTGGCTTTGAATATATTCATTCTGGTTTTTTGCTCTTTTGGCGTGATTTTGGCGGCTATTGGTTAAATAAGTCTAAACTAAAATATTTGCTGCGTAAGAATTATGCTAAGAGTATTTTTTAAAATTAAAAATTAGAGTATGAATCAAGTTAAAGAGAATAACACTGTTAAAGTAAATTACACAGGTAAGTTATCGGACGGACAGATTTTTGATAGTTCTGAAGGAAAAGACCCCTTAGAATTTACTTTAGGGCAAGGGCAAATAATACCTGGCTTTGAAAAAGGGTTAATCGATATGAAGTTAAATGAAAAAAAGACCATAACAATTGCCAAAGAGGAAGCCTACGGAGAAGTTAATGAGGCCTTAAAACAAGAAGTGAAAAAAACCGAACTTCCAGGTGATATTACTCCTGAAGTTGGAATGGGACTAGTTTCTAAATCTCCAGATGGCCAGGAAATAAACCTACGTGTAATTGAAATAAAGGAAGAAAGTATTGTGATAGACGGAAATCATCCTTTAGCGGGAAAAGAACTTATTTTTGATCTTGAAGTGGTAGGAATAAAAGATACCGAGGTAACAAAATAAAATTAATTACCTAGTATTACAGAGCCTGATAATTCATAAATGGTATGGATTGTCAGGCTTTTTTGTGCATAAATTTTAAGCAATAGCTCTTGTCTTTGTAAAGCTTAATGGGTTGGTACATTGCGTTTTAGAATATTTTCAAAATATGCAGCACCAATTTTTTGGAACAGCGAATCTAACAGAAGAAACCACTATTACTCAAAGTTAGTAGCCGTATAACTATTGAAACATATAAAATCTTGAGGAAAAGTATTATTTATAAATTCGTATTCCCAAAGTTCTATATATCGAATCCCAATAATTTTTGCTTGTTCAAATACAGAGGTGTAGTCATCATTTTCAAACCTTTCTGTTTGGTCAGATCGCCCAATGGCCTGGGCATAAATATCTCCGGGAAAATTAGTTAAAGCGTTTACCAAATTGGGTTGGTAGGTCGTTTTACCAGAAATCCACCACATAGCTGCCCCAACACGTTGGTCTAAAGAAGGATCGTTCCATAAGTCCGTCATAATTTGGTTCGGAATTGATGTTTCTCCTATTATATCATGAACTTCAACTGCAATGGGTTTATCTAGGAAGGCAGTAGCAAAAATTTTAGCAGTTTCCTTTACAGAACTAATCCAGTTTTCTGCCGTTAATCCGGCAGTTAGTAGCTCTTCCTTAGGAACTCCATTAAAATGACCTTCTATGCCGTTCGCAGTCATTTGAGGGGTGTATACCAAAACCAAATCGGCATCTTCGCTATAGCTGTTGGCAAGCGCTTCAGCCAGTAGCGCTAATCTTTCATTAACTATTGCATCCCAAATTTTAGGAATTTTTTTTATGGTGGCATCACTTGTTGTTATTTCAAAATAGTCTGCACCAATAGTTGTAGTAAGCCATTCAGGGCTGCTTGAACCTGCAATTACACCCAAACTCCATTTCAGGTTTTTCGTTTTAATTAGTTCTCGAAACTGTTCTATTTTTGTAAAGTCATATACCCCAGCACTGGGTTCTAAATCACTCCACTTTACACGTATTAATGAACCCTTAACTTGTGGATGGTCTAATGCGATTTCATTGCCAATGGAACTTGTATAGAGACCTTTGGGTTTTAAAATTGTTGCACTGTTGTCTAGGTCTTCAGAATTTGTGCCGCCATCTGTTGAACTACATGAAAGTAAAAATGTAATGAGCAGTAAAAAGAAAAGGGAGGATTTGTTCATGAAAAAAGATTTGAGGGTTTTTGTAATAAGACCTAAATATCAGCAAAAGGTTTAACTAGTAGTAGGATAGCCTATCGATGTTTGACCTTAGTTTTCTTCAGGGTTTGTCGTTCTAAACATCAATACCTTACCTTCAATAAAAAAGGCAAAACTTCCAAAGCAAGTACTTAGATTTCTTTTTAATATACAGTAGTAATCTATCCATCTACTGGTATGTAGGTAAACCAGTTAATCGTTGTATACTTTCAAGTTCTTAAATAAGTAGGGGTTATTGCTAACTTTTAAGCCCTTGCCACTTTCTGTGGTTACATTCTTAAGTGAAATTTTCTTAGTCCTGATATATGGGAATTCCTCCTGATAAGAATAGTCGGTTACTTTAGGGTTAAAATTGTTAAAAATAGTAGGTCCCAGATAATCTTCTGATGGGTTAGAATCATTGATACGAAGGTTTTCAATGGTAATCTGTTCTGGTAAATAACAGGTATAACCAAAATTGTGCATTCCAGAATTGAAGCCGCCAATTAAACTTAGACTTGAAAATTTACCATTAGAAGGTATAAAAAGGCAGTTTCGGATTACAATTTCTCCTTGCCAAGTACTGCCGTAATCACTGCGTAGATTGATCAGGTTTCTTCCATAAACGGTAGTGTTTTCAACAGTTAAGACGCCACTCCCAATGGCATTGATCCCCATATGTCCTAGGGTCGAATTTTTAATAGTGGCATTAGCAACACCCATATGAGCATCAAACCTGGAAAGGGTACAATTGTCATAAACAAGGTTTTTGGAATAGTTAGAACTCATAATTCCCCAATAGCTATTGTCATTGATGTCATTTGTTTGACTACAGTTAACCAAGGAAACACCTATAGCACGAGTAACACTAATGTCATACGAGCCCATAGATACGGGTTTCCCCGCCGATCCGATGGTTTTGTAAGTTTTTCGTCCCGTTAATAGGGTGTTTTTAACCGTTACGTAGGCGCAATCCCGAATATTGATAAAGCCACTATATGGGGCCCCTTGTTCTCCTTCGCCCATAACCCTATGTTCCAATCGGTCTATGAGAACATTGGAGCGGTTAATTGTTATGTTTCGGCTGTAATACGTGTATTTGGATTCAGCTTTATTTGCAATAGTTGTAAATCGTCCTCCAGTGATTTTTAATTGCTTTTTATCTAAGGGTAAGGCAGTTAACTCTGTAATTTGGTCAAAGTTCCAGATAATGGGAGCATCTACATCTACATTACCTTTTTTGTCGACTACAAAGATATCTGTTTGCTGAGCCCCATTGTTTTGGTTTAGTCCATAGCGGATATACTGTTTTACCTTTGAGTTAGAAACTTTTATTAGACAAGACTCTTTTAAGGATACATCTATTTTTTCTTGATTCCGTTGAAGTGAAGCTATTCCTTTTAGTTTAAATGATTGCTTTACGGAATTGACTATAAAAATAGAAGCGCTACGGTTTTGAACATTGGTATCGTCTATGATAAAGGCAGCGGTTCCAAAATCAGTATCAGTTTGTATAATTGCAGTTCTTTGCTCCCCTCCAATATAATAAGTTGCCCCATCATTAGCTTTTACCTTAAGGCCGTTCTGATTAGCATACGCATGGGTAGCTGCAATTGCATTTATATCATTGGTTTTACCGTCACCACTAGCGCCAAAGTCATTATAGTGTATCAAACCTTGCCTCCTAAATTTACGGACATCTTTTGGTGATACATTTACAAGTAAGGTTCCATTTTTAGAAATGGTTATCTGGGTACTTTTCTTTGTAGTGGTGATTATTATTTTTTCAGCCAGACTTTTGGTCTGTCCCTGAGTAGCACCTAGAAAAGAAAAGAAGTAAATTAATAAGAGGGAATAGTTCATTCGGAAAATATGGAATTAGTCATCAATTTTAATTAAAATTTACAGCACTGCTAGTGCAGCAGTATTTTTAGTTAGGGCTACGTTTAAAATTAATTTCACACTGTTAATTAGGTGTTTTACAAACCCCAAAATAATCATTTGATTTTATTAATGATAATTAATGTCTATTTGTTTGCTTTTAAATAACGATCTCATGTGGTCATCCTAGAATTGGTATTTGTAATCAAAGAGACCAATATCTTGTGGTGAAGATGCTTCATTTTGGCGCTTTTGTTTTAAATTAGTTGTTTGTAATTTACCTTGGATGCATATTTAATTTTTTTACTATTGCCGAAGATTCGTTATCTGAGTATATTCCATATGCGTTTACAACAACTCCTTTCAAATCGTTTTTGGTGGAAGAAATGGCATAAACAATCATTTCATCTCCAGGATCACTATCGCCTTCGAATCTGTAAAAACGATCAATTTCAAAATCATCTGGGGATAATTCGGTCGCTGTTAGATGACAAATAAGGCATTCTTTGTCTGTCAAAATTGAAAAATCAATGGTATAGCCAAGTTTTTTAAGGTCAGCCATAGCTTCGGTAACTGTATCATAACTTTTTCGTTCCATGAGCTTTTTTTTATAATTAGTGCCAACTAGTTTATCTAAGGATTTTTAAGGTAAAGATTTTCACTAGATTATTTTTATAAAAAGTACAATATTTCCAAAGTTTTATACAATTTAGGATTGTCTCATAAGAGATCAAACTCCATAAGCTGCTTTAATGATACGTTGTATTTTAGGTAAAGACTACTGTCTTATTATTAAACACCATTGTTTTGCGATTAATATGTAGTTTAACCGCCCTCGCCAAAACTATTTTTTCTAAATCCCTGCCTTTGGCGATCAAGTCTTCAATGTTATGGGTATGTGATACCGTAGCTACATCTTGCTCTATAATAGGACCCTCATCTAAATCCGCAGTTACATAGTGGCTTGTTGCTCCAATAATTTTCACCCCTCTTTTGTATGCAGCATGATAGGGTTTGGCACCGGCAAATGCGGGTAAAAAGGAATGGTGTATGTTTATAATTTTGTTAGGAAACTGGTTGATTACATTTTGGCCAATAATCTGCATATAGCGCGCCAAAACAATAAAGTCTATTTTATATTTTGCTAACAAGGCCAATTGACTGTCTTCAGCTTCTTTTTTAGTTGCTTTGGATACGGGAATATGATAAAATGGAATAGAGAACTGTGAAGCTATACTAGCTGCTTTATCGTGGTTGCTGATAATAAGCGGAATGTCTACATCCAATTCTCCAGAACTATATCTACTGAGTAAATCATACAAACAATGATCGTATTTTGAAACAAATAACGCCATTTTTGGAACCGTTATTTCTTTGTGCATCTCCCATTGCATTTGGTATTTTTTAGCAAGTTGACTATCAAAATTGCTTTTAAAGTCTTCAAAAGTAACAGGAGTGCTAAAAATACTTTCCAAACGCATAAAGAAAATGGAACTTTCTTTATCGACATACTGGTCTATATACACTATATTTCCGCCTTTGGTATGTATAAAATTGGTTACAGTGCTAATAATTCCTGATTGATCCGGGCAATTAATAAGTATGGTTATCTTCAAAATGACAAGGTTTTGTGATCAAAATTAAAGTATTAACAAAGATAAGTACCCTATGAGGTAAATTTTTATAATATTAAAGATAATAGGTGATTTTTTTTGCAATTTTCGTAAATTAGAGGCCTAAAATCATCTATTAAATAGTAATGGAACAACAAAAGCCATATACCCCAATACATAAAATAAGAATTGTTACGGCAGCAGCATTGTTTGATGGCCATGATGCGGCTATTAATATTATGCGTCGTATCATTCAATCTACAGGTGTTGAAGTTATTCACTTAGGGCATGATCGTAGTGTGGTAGAAGTAGTAGACTGCGCCATACAGGAAGACGCCAATGCTATTGCAATTACCTCCTATCAAGGTGGGCATAACGAGTATTTTAAATACATGTATGATTTGTTGCAAGAACGAGGTGCAACCCATATTAAAATATTTGGCGGTGGTGGCGGTGTAATATTGCCTGAAGAAATAAAGGCTTTAATAGCTTATGGAATTACCAAAATTTATGCACCTGATGATGGACGAACTTTAGGTTTACAAGGTATGATTAACGACTTGGTTATGCAGAGCGATTTCCCAGTCCCAGCCTTAAAATTACCGAAAGGAACTTCTGTTTCTAAAGCATTAAAAAATAAAGACATAAATACCATTGCGCGCTTAATTAGCCTTGCAGAAAATAGACATAGTGAGTTTGAAGACTATTTTTCACAGGTTGAAAAATCAGAAAAAAATGTACCAGTACTAGGAATCACAGGTACAGGAGGAGCGGGTAAATCTAGTTTGGTAGATGAGCTTGTAAGGCGATTTTTAGTGGATTTTCCTGATAAAAAAATAGGATTAATTTCTGTGGATCCTTCCAAAAGAAAAACAGGCGGGGCCCTTTTAGGAGACCGTATACGGATGAACGCAATTAATAACGAGCGTGTTTATATGCGTTCTTTGGCTACAAGGCAGTCTAACCTGGCACTTTCTAAATATGTAGAAGAAGCCATTGATGTCTTAAAGGCAGCGGAATACGATTTAATTGTTTTGGAGACCTCTGGTATAGGTCAGTCTGATACCGAAATTATAGAACACAGCAATGTTTCTCTTTATGTTATGACGCCAGAATTTGGTGCGGCTACACAGTTGGAGAAGATAGATATGCTCGACTTTGCTGATATTGTTGCACTGAATAAATTTGATAAGCGTGGTGCTTTGGATGCTATAAGAGATGTGAAAAAACAATACATGCGCAACCATCAATTGTGGGATACTCCACAAGAAGATTTGCCAATTTTTGGAACAATGGCCAGCCAGTTTAACGACCCTGGTATGAATAAATTGTACATCAAAATTATGGAGAGTTTGGTGACAAAGGCAAAGGCCGACTTAAATTCTACAGTGACTTTTGGCAATGAGGTAGAAGAGAAGGTTTTTGTAATACCACCAGCACGTACCCGCTATCTTTCCGAAATTGCAGAAAGCAATAGAGGCTATGATGCTAAGGTAACCACACAATCCATAGTCGCACAACGTTTATACGGAGTATATCAGACCATCGTATCAGTATCGAATACTTCTAAAAAGGAAGCTACTTTGTTGCTAAAAAATGGGCTAGATACAGCTGCAATATTAGAGGCTACAAAAGAAGACACGGATAAAGACTTTTTAGATTTGCTTTTTAAGGAGTTTGATAGAGTGAAGATGAACTTAGATCCCTACAATTGGGAAGTTATTAGTACTTGGGAAGCTAAAGTGAACACCTATAAAGCGCCGACATACAGTTTTAAAGTTCGTGGGAAAGAAATAAAAATAGATACGCATACCACCTCTTTGTCGCATTCGCAAATACCAAAAGTTGCCTTGCCAAAGTACCAGGCTTGGGGCGATATTTTACGTTGGTGTTTGCAAGAAAATGTGCCAGGAGAATTTCCGTATGCATCAGGCTTGTATCCGTTTAAAAGAACCGGAGAAGACCCTACGCGAATGTTTGCAGGTGAAGGTGGACCGGAGCGGACCAATAGACGTTTTCATTACGTAAGTTTAGGCTTGCCTGCCAAAAGGCTATCTACAGCTTTTGACTCGGTTACTTTGTATGGTAATGATCCCGATTATAGACCAGATATTTATGGTAAAATAGGGAACGCAGGAGTTTCTATTTGTTGTTTAGACGATGCTAAAAAATTATATTCTGGGTTCGATTTAAGTCACGCAATGACATCGGTTTCTATGACCATTAACGGTCCGGCACCTATGCTGTTAGGGTTTTTTATGAATGCGGCTATTGATCAAAATTGTGAAAAATATATACGGGAACACAAGTTAGAAAAGCAAGTTGAGGCTGCCTTTAAAGAGGTGTATGATAACAAAGGAATAGAACGGCCTAAATACAAAGGGGATTTGCCGGAAGGTAATAATGGTTTAGGGTTAATGTTACTTGGTTTAACAGGTGATATGGTCTTGCCAGCAGCAGTGTATCAACAAATTAAAAAAACAACACTGAACCAAGTTCGAGGAACAGTTCAAGCAGATATACTGAAGGAAGACCAGGCGCAAAATACCTGTATTTTTTCAACAGAGTTTGCCTTGCGTTTAATGGGTGATGTACAGGAGTATTTCATCCAAAAAGAAATCCGTAATTTTTATTCAGTATCAATATCGGGATACCATATTGCAGAAGCTGGTGCCAACCCAATAACCCAATTGGCATTTACTTTGGCCAACGGCTTTACCTATGTAGAATATTATTTAAGTAGGGGAATGGATATCGATAAATTTGGACCAAATTTATCCTTCTTTTTCTCCAATGGTATAGATCCAGAATACGCAGTAATAGGAAGAGTTGCACGTAAAATATGGGCCAAAGCCTTAAAATTAAAGTACGGAGCAGACCCTAGAGCGCAAATGCTAAAATACCACATACAAACCTCTGGTCGTAGTTTGCACGCTCAAGAAATAGACTTTAACGATATAAGAACAACCTTGCAGGCCTTGTATGCTATTAATGATAATTGTAACTCTTTACATACCAATGCTTATGATGAGGCTATTACCACGCCTACAGAGGAATCTGTTCGACGAGCAATGGCTATACAATTAATAATTAATAAAGAATTAGGGCTAACAAAGAATGAAAACCCTATTCAAGGTTCTTTCATTATTGAAGAATTAACAGACCTTGTAGAAGAAGCTGTTTTGTTAGAGTTTGATCGAATAACAGAGCGGGGCGGTGTATTAGGTGCTATGGAAACCATGTACCAACGTTCTAAAATACAAGAGGAGAGTCTGTACTATGAAACCTTAAAACACACAGGGGAGTTTCCTATAATAGGTGTTAATACATTCTTAAGCTCTAAAGGTTCACCCACCATATTGCCAGCAGAGGTTATACGCGCTACTGAAGAAGAAAAACAAGCACAGATTACGACCCTTAAAAATGTGCAGACTAGAGCTGAAAATGTATCGGAAATATTAAAAGACTTGCAGCAAGCAGCTGTGAAAAATGAAAATATTTTTGAAAAACTAATGGAGGTTACTAAGATTTGTACCCTAGGACAAATTACAAGCTCTTTGTTTGAAGTTGGAGGGCAGTATCGAAGAAATATGTAGTATTGTAATACTGCAGTTTGTAAATCAAAAAATCACCTAAATATTAGGTGATTTTTTTGGTTTTTGGGTATATTTTTTTAAACCTATCGTAAAGACTTGCGCCAATTCTTATAGGTCTTTCTGAAACTCCTTATATCTGTTCGCAATAGATTGAGGTATTCACTTTCTTTTGCTCCATGGTGCTCTAAGCCATTGCAATACGATAAAATGTTTCTTGTAATTATATTAATAAACCGAATGCTTCTTAATTTGGCGTGTTTACAGTCACTACGCTCGGCCTGTTCTATCTGAATAGGAAGCAAGATAGCATCTGTTAGTATAGAATTCGCCATAATATCTGTTAGACTACTAGATTTGTACAAGTGTAACAAATCTTTATTGTAGCTAAAGTAAGAGGCAATTTCTCTACTAGTATGGCAAAGCGCTAACGCTTTTTTATAAACCGGTACCGTGCTAAGATTTCTGTATGGCATTGTTATATCAATTGTTTTATAAATTTACGGCCTTATTTCTATACATATAATTAAGATTGTAAAGTAAAATTTTATTTTTACCTTTGATTCTAAATATTTTTAGATACAAAGGGTTTGAATAATAAGATTGATGGTATAAGCT
This sequence comes from Cellulophaga sp. F20128, assembly GCF_023015805.1. Classification (GTDB taxonomy): domain Bacteria; phylum Bacteroidota; class Bacteroidia; order Flavobacteriales; family Flavobacteriaceae; genus Cellulophaga. The sequence goes on along the minus strand of NZ_JALKBA010000020.1, from coordinate 38,050 downwards.
GGAAAATACTGAATTATCTGCAGAAAAATGCAAGGGAATCTTTTGCACATATTGGCAGGGAAGTTGGATTGTCTGCGCCTGCAGTTGCAGAGCGTGTAAAGAAAATGGAGGATTTAGGAATTATCACGGGGTATAAGGCCATGGTTTCTCATACAGAGACTGGATATCAGTTGAAAGCAATTATTACTTTACGTGCTTTTATGGGGAAACTGAAGCCTTTTTTGGATTTAGTGGGTACTTTTGATGAGGTTATAAATTGTTATAGAATAACTGGTAATGAGAATATTATTATGGAAGTTGTTTTAAGAAATCAATTTCATTTAGAAAATTTTATAGACAGACTCATTCAGTATGGAGAAGCGCGTACACATATTATTTTGTCTGATGTGGTTTCTAATGGCCCCATTAAAAAAATAGATTGATAATATTGCGGAGTAGGGATGTGTTTTTTGTTGAGGTACTTTTGAAAAAAATAAAAGTTTAGTGGGTGAAAATACGTATTGTGTAGCCTGTTCTTAAGGCTAAAAATAGGTGTTGTTGAAACAGAATTAACAGCTGTAAAAGGTTACTTTTTTTTTGGCTAGATTTTTGATATATTATTTGTTGCAAGCATATAAAACAGATTACTGTTGTACAGTTTTCACGGTATTAATTTTAGGGCATTAAAGAATGAAATTTAGACAGCTAAGAAAAACATTACTGCTATTTATAGGAATGGCAACGTTACAAGTTTCTGCACAAGAATTTATATTGAAAAAGGGAGTTGTTGTGGATGCTATAAAAGTAGCCGACTCACTACCTGGAAGTTTTTCCCTTTTTATTCCCTCTAATTTTGAAATGGATAAAAAATGGCCCATCTGTTTTGTCTTTGATTTTGATGGTAGGGAAAAGCAAGTAATGCGGTTATTGGCTACTTCAGCTGAGGAAAATGGCTTTATTTTAGCGGCATCAAATAATCTAAAAGACACACTTTCACTTTCTAAAAACGTAATGGAATTTGGCAAAGTTTACAATACAATTGTCAGTATGTTGCCCATCAATTTTAATCAAATTTATTCAGTAGGCTTTGATGAAGGTGGTAAATTGGCAACGACTATGCCTTCCTTTATACGAGATATTGCTGGTGTACTGTCTTATGGTTCTTATATAGATAATTTAGATATTTTAAATTTAAAAAAACCATACCAATATATAGGGGTTGTTCGTAAGGGAGACTTTGATTATATAGGGATGTCATACAATGAAACTGGCCTTAATAAGTTGAAATTCCCCAATGAATTGTTGGTTTTTGAAGAGAATCAAGAATGGCCCCCAAAAGAAGTGCTAAATGATGCTTTTCAGATTTTTACCCTATCCGCTATGGCTAAAGGTAACCGCGCACGCGATGAAAATTATATCAATGCTAATTTTGAGAAAAATAAAGAAAGGATTCAACTTTTTGTCGGGAGCAGTGAGTTGCTTAAGGCTGAAAAATTACTGGCTCAAACCATAGAAATATATAGACCTTTTAAGGACATAAAACCATTAAAAGAGGATCAAAAACGTATAAAGAAAGATAAGATCTATAAATCTTTAAAGAGGGCTGAATCTAATACTTTGTTTAAAGAGCAGTTACTAAAAGATGATTATTATTACTATATGAATGAAGATATATTCACTCATAACTTTAATAATTTAGGTTGGTGGAAATTTCAAACCGAAGAAATTGAAAAATATAAGAGCAGTCCTAATGCTGAATTTCAATTTATGGGACAGCGTTTAGAAGGGTACTTAAAGGCCTTGGTAGAAGATAATTTGGATCTCGTTTTTTCAAATGAAAATTTAGACAATGATGCTATTAGTTTTTTATGGATGTTAAAGACTGTTGTTTCACCTAAAGATTACGATGTGTATTTGAAATTAATATCACACAGTGCTAAATTTAATGATTTTGGAACTTCTGTTTTTTACTTGGAAGAATTGTTGAAAAATGGCTATACAGATGCGGATAAACTCTATGATTTAGAATTTACTACCTTGTTAAAAATTTCCCCAGAATATAACGAAATCATTGAAAAGTATCTCAAGAAGGGGCGTTATTTACTTCGTGACTAGCGTATTTAGTAAATGCTATTTCGAATAATTTTTCTGAAACAGAAATTGACTTCTCTGCATCCACGTTGATTGCTTTATTAGATGGTGTATAAAGAAATGGTGGCCACAATTTAGAATTATATTAATACAGCCACTTTTTAGTCCCTGAGCATAAAGCCTACAGATGTAATTTCTGCAGGAAATGGTGGCACTGTATTAAGGCAATCTTTTTAAAATGTAAAGATTCTAAAATCTGATCTTCCGATAGTATTGAATTAAAACTCTATGAAGGATAACAGCTCCTGATGGCTAATTGTTTTGTTTTAGTTTATTTTTTAATAGTAATAATAAGGCAATGCCAAATGCAGCTATTAGAATGATGATATTCCAAGTAGTGTTATAGCCATTTTTAGCAATGGATTGCATCCCAAAATTGTGTGCAAAAATATGAGAAATTGAAAATGCAATACTGTAGAGTGCCATATATTCACCTTGGTTGCCTCTTTTTGAACGTTCCATAGCAAAAGCATTGGAAAATGGAAAAGCAATCATTTCACCGACGGTCATAAATAACATACCAATAATTAAAATACCTACCCAGGAAAATAGGTTTAAAACAATAAAACTTAGTCCTACTAATATAAGGCCGTAGAGTATATAGTTAATTTTAGAGATAGACTTGTTCTCCAAATATTTAATTAATGGCATCTCAAAGGCGAAAATTAAAAACCCATTCATAGCGAGTAATAAACCAATATGAAGTTCACTTAGATTAAAAATGGCATTGTAAAAAAGTGGAACTGTAGAAAAGTATTGTACAAAGCAAAACCCAAACAAAGTCATTGCTAGGATGAAAAGAAGATAGGTGGTGTCCTTATAAGCAGATTTTGGATTTTTGTTTTTAGTGGTATCCATTACCCTTGCTTTTTTAGGGTGTAGTGCAAATAAAAGCAGCGTACTTGCCAAAATACAGGTGCTACCGTCTACCCAAAACAAGCCTGTATATCCTATTGTTGATATAATAATACCCCCCAAAGCTGGACCAGCAGAAAAACCTAAGTTAATGGCAAGTCGTATAAGCGTTACTGATCTTGTTTTGTTTTCAGGTTTGCTATAGGCCATTAAGGCAACAAATGAAGCGGGCCTAAAACTATCAGCAACAATCATAAGTAGAAACACTCCTCCACATATGGAGTAATAGTTTTGTAGAAATTGTAATGCAATAAAAAGAACCCCGGTTGTAAACAAACTAAAGAACATCACCTTGTGGTAGCCAAAGACATCTGTTAATTTACCACCCAACCAGGAACCTATAAGTGAGCCAAATCCAAAACAAGACATAATGACCCCCACGTTTTCTAAGGTAAGTCCAATATCTTGCTTGAGGTAAAGAGATAAAAATGGGATTACCATAGTGCCAGCCCGGTTAATTAAAGTAATTAATGCAAGCCACCATACTTCTTTTGACAAACCCTTGAAGGAGTTGATATAATTAATGTATATTTTTTTCATTTTGGTGGTTATAAAAAAAGCCTGGCAAATTCGCCAGGCTTTTAAAATATAAGAATAAGATATTCAAATTTATATAGCACAGCCCTGGTCCCAATTTTTTAGGAAACATATAACTATGGTGTAAATTGATAATCTTTGCATTTGGTCTTTGTTGAAAACAAATTTAAGTAAAAATGTAATAAGTTGTACATTTGAAGCTGTAACTAGATTGAAATGATAATGAGTATAGGAAATACAATAAAGTATGGAATGTTGTTCTTTTTTTTGGTATTGCTAAGCTGTAACGGACAAAAAAAGTATCATTCGAATGAGAAAGAAATAACCAATGTTTCATCGGATAAACTAAGGAGTATTTTGGAGCACCAACAAGAGATGAATGAAGAGTTTAGAAACCCAGAAACATCACCTTTACCAGATAGATTTAGAAAGAATTTTGAAGGCTTAGATTTCTTTGCGCCAGATACTACCTATGTGGTTAGGGCTAAATTTGTACAAGCCTTAAATACAACGCCTTTTTTAATGCCTACAACAACAAATGTGACATCTGAATATATGCTTTTTGGAACGGTTCATTTTAAATTACAAGGCAATACATATACTTTGGAAGTGTATCAGAATCAAGAATTAATGCTTCAAGAAAAATACAAAGATTACCTGTTTTTACCTTTTTTAGATAATACCAATGGAAAGGAAACCTACGGAGGAGGTAGGTATATTGATTTGGCTATTCCTGAAGGCGATTTTATAGAAATTGATTTCAATAAGGCCTACAATCCGTATTGTGCTTATAACAAGAAATTTTCTTGCCCAATCGTTCCGGCTGTAAATACCTTAAATATGGAGGTTAACGCAGGGGTTAAAGCTTTTAAGAAATAACAAAAGGAGCCTAGTAATTAAACTAGACTCCCTTCTACAATCAAACTTTGAGTTAAGTTTTTTAAAAATTTTTATAGTTTTTTAAAAAGAGTAGATTGCAGCTATTAAGAATGATGACAAGTTTTTTGTAGGAGATAAATCATTGTCAAAATAAATTTCTTCAGAACCATTATCTAAGCGTAATTCTGGTTTAATTGTTAAATTTTCTACACTATAGCTCGCAGTTAATGTTGCGGCAAAAATACTTGGGTTATCTGTAAAAGCATCTGAGTGTCGTGTAAAATATTCCCCTCTAACACCTAAAGTAAAACTTTCTGAAGTTGCTAATTGTGGGTATAGTGCCGCACCTGAAAATCCATCTCCATTATTATCTGCATAGGCAGCATTAATTCCTAGAAAGAAATCTTCAGTTAGGTCAAATCCACCCGTATAATCAACTTCAAATCCTAAATTCGCTTCGTTGTCATAATAAAAATTTAAGAATTGTCCTGAATACCCTAATTGGGCTCCTAAGGAGTACTCACCAGTTACGTTGCTATTTACATCTGTAACATTCATAAGGGCAAGCATCAAGCTAAAATCCTCAGACAAGGCAAAATCGGCCTTTAAACCTACATGTGAAAAAGGTCCGCTAGAGAATAAAAACGAAGTGCTATAGTTAAAATTTGCCGCAGGAGAAATCACTTCATATCCCAAATAGGTATTAAAACGACCTGCAGTAAGTGTGGTTCCTTCAGAGACATTCCAATAGGCGTATAATTGATTTAAATTAAAGCCACCTGTAGCAGCATTCCCTCTTGGGCCAAAGGTTACATCAGCAACAACTCCTGTTTTTGTGCCTTCATAACTTGCAATAAAATTTGCCATCCCTAAGGCAAAACCTGTTTCATCTGCAAACGAACTTCCTGGACTCTGAAATCCGTTATCCGTTGCAAATATAGCTCTGTCAGATGAGGATAGGTTGGTTTTGTAATACGCATCAACGGTTCCGCTAATGGAAACTTTTTTTTCTTCCTCTTCTTGAGCAAAAATTAAAGTTGTAGCTAACATCAAAATTGAAAATGATATTTTTTTTAAGTAATTTGGTGCTGTTTTAATTTTCATGTGAAATAAGTTAATGTCCCTGTTAAAGGGCTTTGTTATAAATTTGTTTGTGTGTAGTTAAAACGATTTTGTAACGGAGCGTTTGGCAGAACGCTCCGTTTGTATTTTGTTTTTTCTTAATGTTGATTCATTCTAAAATCAGGATAGGCATCCATTCCGTGTTCATGAAGATCTAAGCCATCCAATTCTTCTGTTTTGTCAACTCTAATTCCTTTTGTCTTTTTAATTATAATTAAAATAAGAAAGGCAGATAAACAGCAGAAAACTCCTGTTGCAGCAATACCAGTGAATTGGTATAAGATTTGATCTAACCCTGCCTTGGCTCCAAAAATACCAACAGCTAAGGTTCCCCAAATACCACAAATTAAATGCACTGCGATAGCTCCAACTGGATCATCTAATTTTATTTTATCAATAAATGCCACGGCCAATACAATAATGAGTCCAGCAATAAATCCGATTGCGATGGCTTCTGTAGGAGACATAAGATCTGCTCCAGCAGTAATACCAACTAATCCTCCAAGGATACCGTTTAAAAACATAGTTAAATCATAGTTTTTATACAATAGGGTAGATAGGAAGAAAGCACCAATACCACCAGCGGCAGCTGCCAAACTAGTTGTAACCAATACCAAAGATGTTCCTTCTGGGTCTGCCGATAATACGGAGCCACCATTAAATCCAAACCAACCTAGCCAAAGAATTAGAACTCCTGCTGTTGCTAATGGAATGTTGTGTCCAGGAATCGCATTTGCTTTTCCTTCTTCATCAAATTTTCCTATTCTTGGACCCAATAGATATACGGCAATTAAGGCAGCCCAACCACCTACAGAATGAACTAGGGTAGAACCTGCAAAATCATGAAATCCTCCATCTTCTCCACCTAGAGTTGATAAAAAACCACCACCCCATTGCCAAGAACCTACAATAGGATAGATTAGGCCTACATAAATAATGGTAAAGATCATAAATGGTCCAATTTTGATACGCTCAGCTACAGCCCCTGAAACTATTGTTGCTGCAGTAGCGGCAAACATACCTTGGAATAAGAAATCAGTCCAGTAAGTATATCCTCCATCCGCATAAGCTGCTGTCATTCCGTCTACTCCTGGATCTAATCCAAAGCCAGCGAAACCTAAGAATCCGTTAAAATCTCCTGGATACATTAGGTTAAAACCACCTAAGTAATAGAGCAGTAAGCCCGTGCAGATAATAAATACATTTTTAAATAAAATATTAATGGTGTTTTTTTGTCGGGTAAGCCCTATTTCTAAAAGTGAGAATCCTAAGTGCATAAAAAAGACTAATGCAGTACAGATCATCATCCATACATTGTTAGCTGTAAATAATCCTGCTTCCATATTTTTTGTTTTAGTTAAATTGTTGGTTAGTTTATTCCTGCGTTTCCGTTTTCTTTGGTTCTAATACGGTAAGCTTCGATTACCTCAGAGACAAATATTTTTCCATCTCCAACACCACCGGTATAAGCGGAGTCTAAAATTGTCTGTATTGTTTTTTCTAAAAACTCATCAGAAATTACTATAGACAAATACCTTCTTTGAATGTCTGTGGTACTATAGGAGATGCCTCGGTATACGTGACCTTGTTTCTCGTTACCTACACCTGTTACATCCCAGTAACTAAAAAAGTTAACCTCAATATTGTGCAGCGCTTTTTTAACGTCGTCAAATTGAGATTTTCTAATAATTGCTTCAATTTTTTTCATATTAGTTTGATTTTTATGGGGTAAATGTATTTAAATATGTTTTACACCCCATAAATAATAGGGTTTAAATTGAATAATTTATTATATTAATAAAATGACCCCTATAAAAATAGGGGTATCAATTTTTAAATAAGGTGTTTTTTGATAATTCACCATTGATAAATTACCGTATTTAAAAAAATATAAGCGAAAGTGCAGCTGTTTCGTATAAAGGATGTAGTTGATTTGCGGGAAGGCTAACGCCACCCTGGGTAGGTGTGAGAAACAAAAAAAGGTATGTCCTTGTTATAGTGTTATCCTATTAGAAAAGTGTGTAGTTGTTGTGTGGTGTAGTAAAATGAATAAAAATAGAAATACTACGCTTGTTAAAAGGTTTTAGATAGCCATAGCCCTGCCATAATAGCGATAATTCCAGTGGCAATGCTTAGGATGGTGTACATTGCAAAATTGATGAGGTCTCCGTTTTTTAAGAGTGAATAATTTTCAAACGCGAAAGTAGAGAAGGTGGTAAAGCCACCACAAAAGCCTACGGCTAAAAATAAAATCTGATTTTGAGTGAAATAATTATTTTTTAGGGTGAGCCCTAAAATTAGCCCTATGAGTAAACTGCCAACAATGTTTACTATAAAGGTGCCTAAATAAAAAGATTGAAAGGTAGGGTTTAGAGTTTTGCTGATAAGAAAACGTAATACGCTACCTATGCCGCCCCCTAAGAAAACAAATAACAGTTGTTTCATACGCTAAAGGTATAAAACTAAATTGCTTTTTTATACTCTGTGGAGAGTAATTCTATTTCGTAAATTCTTGGAAGTGTTTGTGGTTTGCTATTTTTAGCAGCTTTTTTACTTTTAACACTTGAGCGGTTAACGCTAAACATTAAAAGTACTGCATTTATTAGAACCAAAATAAATAATATGTTAAGGAAAGTAGTCATTTAACGGCTTTTATTATCTTTATAACGCAAAAATAAGTCTTTTCTTACATTATAACGACAGAAGTAACATTTTTGTTGTGTGTTGCTTGGTTTTTGTTGTGAATGGTAGAAAAGTGTTAACTTTTCAAAAGATGCTTAATAATAAAGAGCGAAATAATGAAGATTGCAAAGGTAATGGCTACCCATTTCACACCAGAATAGTTTTTTAAATGCAGTCCCTTATCTTTTTTGTAAGTGATAAAGATAATTGCGGCAAATGCTACTACAAAAAGTCCGGCAAATATTAATTGTCCGTTGCTAAACATATTTCTATTTTTGTGCAAAATTAACGTAAATAAATTCAAATGAAAAATAAACTTAAGGCAGTTGAGTTATTTCATAAATCTTTTGGAGCTGGGGTTTCAGAAGAGTTAAAAGCAGATTTAGGCAAACAAAGAAATGCGTTGCGCTTTAATCTTATGGATGAAGAGAATAAGGAATATTTAGAGGCTGCCAATAGCAACGATATGGTTGAAGTTGCAGATGCTTTGGGTGATATGTTGTATATTTTGTGTGGTACAATTTTAGAACACGGAATGCAATATAAGATAGAAGAAGTGTTTAATGAGATACAGCGTAGTAATATGAGTAAGTTGGGGGCTGATGGGAAACCCGTATATCGCGAAGATGGTAAGATTTTAAAGGGCCCAACCTATTTTAAGCCGAATATTAGTACCATTCTTAAAAACTAAAAAAGTGCCTTTTTAGGCACTTTTTTTTTAACATTTTTATACTTTAAAACGCCAGCCAAACTTATCTTCGGCTTTGTTGTATTGTATGTTTGTGATACGATTCTTTAGTAAAGAAGCATAGGTATTGTCTAGTTTAGGAATGGTATAGTCTTTGTTTCTGTAACCAAATCCGGAAATAGGTGAAATTACGGCTGCAGTTCCTGCGCCAAACATTTCTTTTAAACTGCCATCATTGGCAGCAGCTACTAACTCCTTTACAGCAATCTTACGAACTTCGGTTTGAATGCCTTCGTCTTTCGCTATTTCTAAAATGCTTTTACGTGTAATACCATCAAGAATTCGATCACTTGTAGGGCAAGTAATTAAGGTGTCATTAATACGTATAAAAACGTTCATTGCACCTGCCTCCTCAATGTATTCGTGTGTATTGTCATCTGTCCAAATTACTTGTTGATATCCTTTGTCGTTTGCTAATTTGGTTGGATAAAACTGACCGGCATAGTTACCGCCTGCCTTTGCAAAACCAACACCGCCATTAGCAGACCGGGAATATTTTTCTTCAATAAGAACCTTTACGTCTCCAGAAAAATAAGCGCCAGATGGTGCACCACAAATGATAAACTTGTACTCATCTGCAGGAGAGGCGTGAAAACCTCTGCCTGAAGCAAAAATAAAAGGCCTAATGTATAAGGAACTTTCTGCAACTTGCGGAATCCAATCGCTATCCGTTTTTAATAATGCTTTTAAACCCTCCATAAAATAACTCTCAGGTATTTCTGGAATGGCCAATCTTTGTGCAGATATGTTTAAGCGTTTATGGTTATCCAAAGGACGAAACAACCACATGGTATCGTTCTCATCTTTATACGCTTTCATACCTTCAAAAATGGATTGTCCGTAATGAAATATTTTTGCGGAAGGATCTAAGGATATCGGCTGATATGGCACAACTTTAGGAGTTTCCCAAGCCCCATTTTTATAATCACAGACCAGCATATGATCCATATAAATGCTTCCAAAAGAAAGATTGTTGAAATCAACATCGTTTATTTTAGTGTGTTTTGTTTTCTCAACACTAATTTGGTTCATTGTAATATTCATTATATATGATGATTTAAGGTCATAAAATTAATCAATTATCACTACTAGTGCTTCTTTTTTAAATTAAAAATGTTCAAATTTGTATTTTATTAATAAATTTTAGTAGATATGAAAAGTTTTAACATTTTGCTTGTGGTTCTCTTAGTTTCAATGGCTTGTAAGACTGACAAAAATAAGGCTTCAGATATAGAATCAATTTCCGAGGAGTCTAAAACTACTCTAGTTGCAGAAAAAAGTTCTTTTTTTGGTATGGAAATTACAGATAAAAACGCTAAAAAGACAGCTGAGATGTCAAGCTTGTACCATTCCATCGCTCCGGCAGATACAATTGCGACCAAATTTACAGGGAAGGTACTGGCTGTTTGTCCGTCTAAAGGCTGTTGGATGCGTTTGGATTTAGGAAATGGAGAAGAAGCAATGGTGAAGTTTAAGGACTATGGCTTTTTTGTGCCTAAAGATATAGCGGGAAAAGAAGTAGTTGTAAATGGGTTGGCATTTGTTGAAGAGATGACTGTAGATGAACAACAGCATTATGCTGAGGATGCCGGTAAATCGAAAGAGGAAATAGCGCAAATTACGCTACCTAAAAAAACGTATCGGTTTGATGCTGATGGCGTTATTTTGAAAAACTAATTTTGAAGCGTAAAATAATAACCACCGCAGATGGTTCTAAAACCATTCAAATAGAAGAGTGGAATGAACAATACCATTCCAAACACGGTGCGATACAAGAGGCGTATCACGTATTTATAAAGCACGGATTAACCTTGTTTAATTCGTCTGAAATTGCAATTTTAGAAATTGGGTTTGGCACAGGTCTAAATGCCCTAATTACTACCTTAGAAGCGCCAAAACATAAGCTTGCAATTCGGTATACAGGTATTGAAGCCTATCCGGTAGCAGCGGAAGAAGTTTCGCAATTAAATTATATAGAGCAGCTAAATGCTCCTCAGGCAAAGGTAGATTTTGAAAAAATGCATATGGCACCTTGGGAAACAAGGGTTGAAATTCTGCCAAATTTTACCTTACACAAAAAACAGCAAGATTTCTTGGAAATAAAAGCCGAGAATATGTACAATTTAATTTATTTTGACGCTTTTGGCGCCAGAGTGCAACCGGAGCTATGGACCGAGACTATTTTTGCCATAATGTACAAGGCGCTACAAAGTAATGGTGTTTTGGTTACTTATGCAGCCAAAGGCAGTGTGCGTAGGGCAATGTTGGCCGTTGGTTTTACCGTAGAGCGCTTGCCAGGTCCTCCAGGAAAAAGAGAAATGCTAAGGGCAACCAAGTCATAATGTAAAAATTACCATAAAGTTTAGTGACATTTTGACATTTTTAAAGAAATGGCAGTACTTTTGCCATCTTTTAAAATCAAGATATTAAATGCTAGCATAAATGAGTAAAAAAGATAAAGCGGAAGAAGTAGCACAAGACGAAATGATAAATAAGGCTGCTGAAGAAGTTCAGAATGAAACAGAAACTGGGGCAGAAGATACTCCAGAAGTATCTGTTGAAGAGCAATTGCAAGAAGATTTGTCTAAAGAAAAGGATAAGTTTTTACGCCTGTTTGCTGAGTTTGAAAATTATAAAAAAAGAACTTCTAAGGAGCGTATGGACTTGTTTAAAACGGCAGGCCAAGAAATAATTATATCCATGTTGCCAGTTATGGACGATTTTGATCGTGCTATGAAAGAAATTTCTAAGTCAGATGATAAGGAATTGGTTACTGGTGTAGAATTGATTCAAAACAAGTTCAAAGAAACTTTAAAAAACAAGGGTTTACAAGAAATAGCTGTGGCACAAGGAGATGTGTTTAATGCAGATGTACATGAGGCTATTACGCAAATACCTGCCCCAGATGAGAGTCTAAAAGGCAAGATCGTAGATGTGATTGAGAAGGGGTTTACTTTAGGAGATAAAATTATTCGCCATCCAAAAGTAGTGGTTGGGAACTAAAAGAAAGCAATGAAAGAGGATTTTTACAGCATATTAAGCATTACTAAAAATGCAACTGCAGCAGAAATAAAAAAAGCATATCGTAAAAAAGCGATTGAACATCATCCTGACAAAAACCCTGGAGATTCCAAGGCTGAAGAAATGTTTAAGAAAGCTGCGGAAGCTTATGAGGTTTTAAGTGATGCTGATAAGAAAGCGCGCTACGACCAGTATGGGCACGCTGCTTTTGAAGGTGGAGCCGGAGCCGGTGGTTTTGGTGGTGGAGGTATGAATATGGATGATATCTTTAGTCAGTTTGGAGATATTTTTGGCGGAGGCTTTAGTGGTTTTGGAGGTTTCGGCGGTGGCGGTCAGCGTAGAGTAAAGGGTTCTAATCTTAGAATTAGAGTGAAACTTACTTTGGATGAGATCGCAAATGGCGTAGAAAAGAGAGTGAAGGTAAAGCGTAAAATACAGGCAGATGGGGTTACCTATAATACCTGTACAACATGTCATGGTTCTGGCCAAGTAACTAAAATTGCAAATACAATTTTAGGAAGAATGCAAACGTCTGCAACCTGCGGTACCTGTGGTGGAGCCGGACAAATTATTGATAAAAAACCTGCTGGCGCAGATGCCCAGGGATTAATAGCAAAAGAAGAAACGGTATCCATTAAAATACCTGGAGGGGTAGAAGATGGTATGCAATTAAAAGTACAAGGAAAAGGGAATAGTGCGCCAGGTAACGGTGTTGCAGGTGACCTAATTGTGCTTATTGAAACAGAAGAACATGCGACCCTTAAAAGAGAAGGTGACAACTTGCATTACGACTTGTATATTAGTATTTCCGAAGCAATTTTAGGAACTTCTAAAGAAATAGATGCAGTAGGAGGTAAGGTTCGTATAAAACTAGAAGAAGGTATACAATCTGGTAAAATATTGCGATTAAGAGGTAAGGGAATCACAAGTTTAAATGGTTATGGAAGTGGAGACCTATTGGTGCATGTTAATGTTTGGACACCAAAAGAATTGACCAAGGAGCAACGCGAATTTTTTGAACGCATGAGCGATCATGAAAATTTTGTGCCTCAACCAGAAAAATCGGATAAGTCTTTTTTTGAAAAGGTAAAAGATATGTTCTCATAAGTTTACTAATATTGAACAGGGTTTATGCCCTGTTCATTTTTTTTCCCATCCTTGTGCAAATAAGGGTGGGTTTTATTTTTATATAATTCCATTTCTATATCTTTGAAAAAATTGTAAAAAATGAATTCTATTTTGGCCGCTAAAGGTGTTTCTAAAAAATTTGGAGACTATACAGCTCTAAATAATGTTACTTTAGAAATTCCTAAGAATTGTATCTACGGTTTGTTAGGGCCCAATGGAGCAGGAAAAACTACACTGATTCGTATTATTAATCAAATAGCTTACCCAGATTCTGGAGCTGTGTATTTTGATGGTGAATTACTAAAACCAGAACATATTGCCAATATAGGGTATTTACCGGAAGAAAGAGGGTTGTATAAAAGTATGAAAGTAGGGGAGCAAGCACTTTATTTAGCACAACTCAAGGGACTTTCAAAAGCAGAAGCCACAAAACGATTAAAATATTGGTTTGATAAACTCGATATTGGGGATTGGTGGAACAAAAAAGTACAAGAACTATCCAAGGGGATGGCACAAAAAATACAATTTGTCGTAACCGTTCTCCATCAGCCTAAATTATTAATTTTTGATGAGCCTTTTAGTGGCTTTGATCCTATAAATGCCAATTTAATTAAAGATGAAATTCTTCAACTTAAAGAAGAAGGTGCTTCTATTATTTTTTCAACGCATAGAATGGAATCTGTGGAAGAATTGTGCGAGTATATAGCATTAATTCATCAATCAGAAAAAATCTTAGACGGTAGATTGTCAGACATTAAAAAAGAGTATAAGAACAATATATTTAATGTGGGATTACAGGTCGCTGAAGAAAACGGAATTCTACATAAGTTAGAAGAAACCCATAAAATATGGTCGCCTAATTATTTGGCAGCTGATCAACAATTAGAATTTAAAATTCAATTGCCATCCAATGATACCAGTGCCTTATTGTCGTATTTAGCAGAAAAGGGAAAAGTAAATCATTTTGTAGAAACGATACCTTCAGCGAATGATATCTTTATACAAACCGTAAATAGCAAAACAATCTCGTGAGTAAATTAACCTTAATTATAAAAAGAGAATATTTAGCGAAAGTAAAGAACAAATCATTTGTAATTATGACTTTTTTAAGTCCAATTATAATGGTAGGTATGATTGCTTTGGTAGTTTATTTAGCGATGCTAAACGATGGCGATAAAAAAACAATTGCCGTATTAAATGAGGGTAATTATTTTACAGAAGATTTTTATGCCAGCCCAAGTGCTTCTTATGTAAAATTGTCTCATTTAAGTCTAGAGGAGGCAAAGGATTCTACGGAGCGTTTGGGGTATTATGGATTGCTACATATTCCCAATGGAGCCAATATGGAAGTTTCGGCTAAAAATGCTTATTTTTTTTCTAAGGAATCTCCTAGTGATGGGTTTTTAGATGATTTAGAAGCGGTCTTTCAAAACAGATTAAAACAAAAAAGATTGGAAAGCCTAGGGGTTTCTGAAATGGATTATACCGCAATTAATAAAGATTTCTCTATTCATACCTCTACTTTTGAAGGGAAAAAAAACCTTAAAGGTTTAAATGAAATAAACGCTATAGTTGGTGGTGCGTTTGGCTATTTAATAATGATGTTTATTATTATCTACGGTAGTTTTGTTATGCGTAGTGTTATTGAAGAGAAAACAAGTAGGGTTATTGAAGTGATTATTTCATCGGTGAAACCCTTTCAGTTAATGATGGGCAAAATTATAGGAACATCATTAGCGGGTATTACCCAATTTATTATTTGGGTAATTTCTGCGTCCGTCTTATTTGGTATTGTTTTTCTTGCTTTCGATTTGGATTTTATGGCGCTTCAAAACAACGAGAACCTGCCCCAAGCACAAGCCTTAAAAATGGCAAATAGTTCAATGACTAATGATATTCAGCAATATGCCGATATATTTTTACAAATACCATGGCTCTCACTTTTTGTATTTTTCTTAGTGTATTTTGTGTTGGGCTATTTAATTTATAGCTCTATTTATGCAGCTATTGGTGCAGCTGTAGATAATGAAACCGATACGCAGCAGTTTATGTTGCCCGTAATATCGCCCTTAATGTTAGCTATTTATGTTGGCTTTATATCAGTGTTTAGCAATCCACATGGTCCAGTTGCTGTTGGTTTTTCACTGTTCCCATTAACTTCACCTATAGTAATGTTAATGCGACTCTCCTCTGGAATTGGAGAAGGGGGAGTGCCTGTTTGGCAATTGATCTTATCTATTGTATTGTTAATTGCTACTTTTTTTGCTATCGTTTGGCTCGCGGCAAAAATTTATAGAATTGGAATTTTAATGTATGGGAAAAAACCGACTTATAAAGATTTGTATAAATGGTTAAAATATTAAAATGGATAGGGTAAAAGAAATAGTAAGTTTATTCCAGGAGTTTTTAACTTATAAATTAATAGACGGAAAAAACGTAGATATAAGTGTAGCTACCTTAGCTAGCATTGTCATTGTACTTATTGCCGTTACTTTTATTTTAAGACTAATTTCTAAGGTAATGGTTAAAAAACTGCCTGTAGATGATAAAAACAAGTTTCTTAGTCTATTTGGCTTTTTAAAATACTTTCTATACATACTGTCCATAATAACTATTTTACATTCATCTGGGGTAGATCTTACGGTCTTGCTAACCGCTTCTGCAGCCTTGTTTGTGGGTTTGGGGTTTGCGTTGCAATATCTATTTCAGGATATAATTTCGGGAATATTGATTATTTTGGACCAGTCGTTACATATAGGAGATATTATTGAGATAGATGGAAAGGTGGGGCGAGTTTTTGAAACGCGATTGCGTACCACTAGAGCTTTAACAAGAGATGATAAAGTAATTGTTATTCCCAATCATAAGTTTCTAACAGACACAATTTACAATTATACTCAAAATCATAAGACAACAAGGGAATCGGTTAAGATAGGAGTGGCATATGGTAGTGATGTGCAATTGGTAACCAAACTTTTGTTGGAGATTGTCCTTAGCCAAAAAGGTATTTTAAAGAGCCCAAAGCCGTTTGTATTGTTTGAAGATTTTGGAGATTCGGCGCTCATGTTTTCGGTAAATTATTTTACCAATGATAGTTATGGTGACCCCAGAATTAAGAGCGACTTAAGGTATTTAATAGACGCTTCCTTCAGAAATAACAATATATCAATACCTTTTCCACAGCGAGATATTCATATTATAGGGCAAAATAGATCATGATAATTTTATTGGCTTTTATTCGTTAAATTACTATGAAAAAATTCTTGGGGTTTGGTTTATTGCTAGTGGCCTATTTTGGATTTTCACAAAGTTCAGATTTAGTTCGGTTAGAATATACTGTTTTGCCCGAAGGGGAGTCTGCCAGAAAAACTTCTAGATATCGGTTTTTGGTAAACGTACCCTTTAAATTAAGCAAAAAAGACTATTTGGTTACTGGGGCAGAATATAGTATTATAGATTTTAATAACGATAGTATACATCCGTTTGATGATCGGGAATTACAGAAATTTCGAATTGTAGATTTTAATTTAGGGTATGTACGTAGGTTTAATGAAGCCTGGACCTTTGTGGGTGTAGTAACCCCAAGATTGGCCTCAAATTTTGTGGATGGGATAGTAAAGGAAGATTTTAAACTTAATTTTTCTGCCTTAAGTATTAGGGTAAATAAGGACGCAGACATACCAACACGGTTAATTTTAGGATTGTCATACAACAGTGCCACTGGTTTTCCGCTTCCTTTGCCTATAGTTAGTTATTATAAAAAATTTCACCCCAATTGGTCGTATATGGTTGGTGTGCCACGAATGGAATTTAAATACCATTATAGGGAAAGGCATACTTTTAAAACGGCATTGTTTTTGGATGGTTACTTTGTAAATATACAGAACGATATTCTTTTGCCTGATAATGATTTAGGTTCAGGGCTTTCACTTTCTGTTGTTGTTGGTGGCTTAGGGTATCAATACAATATCAATGAAAATATATCTTTTTACGGCTTGTTTGGATATACCCTTTCACAACAAGGTATATTGAGAAATGAAGAAAGAAAAAAAGTTTATTCGTTATATAACGATGGAAATGTATATTTTAAAACTGGATTTAAAATAGGAATTTTTTAAAGCACACTTATGTCAAAAATATTAGTAATAGAAGATGAATCTGCAATACGTAGGGTTTTGGTGAAAATCTTGTCAGAAGAAAACGAAACCTATAGTGTTGAAGATGCAGAAGATGGATTAAAGGGGCTTGAAGCCATTAAGAAAAATGATTATGACTTAGTGCTTTGTGATATAAAAATGCCTAAAATGGATGGTGTTGAAGTATTAGAAGCTGCACGAAAAATTAAACCAGAGATACCTTTTATCATGATTTCTGGTCACGGAGATTTAGATACCGCTGTAAATACAATGCGTATGGGGGCTTTTGATTATATTTCAAAACCACCAGATTTAAATAGGTTATTAACAACCGTACGTAATGCCTTAGATCGCAAAGAGCTTGTAGTAGAGAACACCATCTTAAAAAAGAAGGTGAGTAAAAACTACCAAATGATAGGAGAAAGTGATGAGATTTCTATGATTAAGGATATGATAGAAAAAGTGGCTCCTACAGATGCAAGGGTATTAATTACCGGATCTAACGGTACTGGGAAAGAATTAGTAGCGCATTGGCTGCATGAAAAAAGCCCACGTAGCAAAGCACCATTTATTGAAGTAAACTGTGCTGCAATACCTTCAGAATTAATAGAGAGTGAGCTTTTTGGTCATGTAAAAGGAGCATTTACATCTGCCATTAAAGACAGAGCAGGAAAGTTTGAAGCAGCAAATAAGGGTACAATATTTTTAGATGAAATTGGAGATATGAGTCTTTCTGCCCAAGCAAAAGTATTACGTGCTTTACAGGAAAGTAAAATTTCCCGGGTAGGTACGGATAAGGATATCAAAGTAGATGTAAGGGTTATAGCTGCCACCAATAAAGATTTAAAAAAGGAGATTAGTGAAGGTAATTTTCGTGAGGATTTATACCACAGATTAGCGGTAATCCTAATAAAAGTTCCCGCTTTAAATGATAGAAGGGATGATATTCCTTTGTTGATAGCCTATTTTTCAGATAAGATTGCGCACGAACATGGAACAGCTAAAAAAGTTTTTTCAGAAAAAGCAATTAGCTTGTTAAAAGGATACGATTGGACTGGGAATATTAGAGAGCTTCGTAATGTTGTGGAGCGCTTAATTATTCTTGGAGGTCAAGAAGTCACGGAAGAAGATGTAAAACTATTTGCCAGTAAATAAAACCTTAGTTGAACCCTTAGTTTTAACTAAAAATGGTTTTGTACTTGATGCTTACTTTTCTTAAGTTCTCAGAAAGTGTTTTTAACCAAATTAATTGGTTTGTAATTAAATGGGCTTCTTGTAAATTAAGTAAGGTGTCTTGGTCTATTTGTGTAAGCCCAGCTTGTATGTCCTTATCTCTAGCTTCTGACAGGCTTTCGTAAACACTTCGTAATTTGGATTGTGCCTGCAGTAATTCGTCATTCTCTTGAGCGCCAAGCGTATTTGATTGGTTGCTTTCTAATTGAATAGCTGTGTGTTTTAAGGAAGTGCTAATGCCAGAAATAAGAGTGTCAAATTCCTTGGAGGCATAGGTGGTTTTATGATTTATGATGTAACTCCCAATGGATGCAATGGCAGAGAGAATGGTATGGTTTAGGGTTACAATATCATAAATTAAAACGGATTCTTTTTGTTTCGATTTAGGATCTTGGGTAAGCCTTTGAAAAGCAGCGTTTAAATTGCTCATCGCCAAAAATGCCTCCTTCCTAGAAACTTTATATTCTAGTGTATTTTCTTTTTTAGAGTGGTATAAGTTACGGGTAGCAATTAAGTAATTGCTATTTGAAAGTAGTGCATTTAAGAGCACGCTATCTAAGTTTTTGTATTCCCAACTAGGGAATACGATATAATTGGTTAAAAGGGCAATGCTCACTCCAAGCATCGTGTCTATTACCCGATACTGAATAACGGATAATATATCGGGATCCAATAAGGCGTAAACAAAAACGATATTTAAGGTAATAAACGTGGCGCCAGCCTTATAACTTTGTTGTATTAATGAAAAGGCAAAGGTTAGGGATGTTATGGCCAAAACCATATAAACAATAGTGTTTTGTGTTATAAGAATAATAGCAATGGCTATGAGAGCGCCAATTATGGTGCCAATGATTCTGTTTTTAGAGCGTTCTTTGGTTAGACCGTAGTTGGGGCGTAAAATCACAATAATGGTTAAAATAATCCAATAGGCATTTTTTAAATCCAAAAGACTGCCCAGTAGAAATCCAAAGATAATGGCTACAGATAATCGCAAGGCATGCCTAAGTATGGGGGATTTAAAGCTTAAATGCTGCATTAAAATAGTTAAACGATACTCCTGAAAAGTCAAGAACTGATTGTATTCTTTTGTTTTTAAGGTAACCACAGAATTGTCCTTTACTTTAACTAAAACACGTCTTATGGCTTTAATCTCATCCAATAATAATTTTTGGTAATCGTGAAGGTTTCTAAGGGTAATAGCACCTTCTCTAGCCTTTGGTAAGCCTAATTCATCTACATAATTCTGAATTGAGACTGCGGTTGTTTCAAATGTTTTGTTTAAAATTGCGATGTCTGGAAGTTTGTCTTTTTTAAGTAGTATTTCAGATAAGGTAATTAGGTGGTTACCCATTACTTTATTCATCTTTTTAAAAGCCTTTAGATGTTCTTTGTGTAACCCAAACAGGCTATCAATTTTTGAATAATCTAAGGAATTGGCTAAGGCAAGTTCAAAAGTGTCAACCAAGGAAATAAAAATAAGCAGACGTTTTTCGTTAGATAAGGATCTTCCAGAACGCTTTCTGCCTTCAAGGAGTAATTCCCGTAGCGTTTCATGTTTGTCACTGATCTGTGTTTGTAGAATTAGTGCTTTTTTAGAAAGCGTATCGCGTTTATTGGGCTTGGTTAGTAATTTAGCCCTTATTTTTAAGTAGTTTCCTGTTAACTTTAGGGTGTCTGACAATAATTGATCTTCGTCCTTTTTAGGTGATACCCACAAAAAGAATAAGGAAACTCCTAAAAACCATAGTCCCCCAACAGCTAGTAAGCCAACATGAATTGCTATGGACTGTAGCTCTGTTTTTTGTACAGCCAAGGCTAAAACTATCGCCAATAAACCAGAAAAAGATACTAAAGAGGCTCTAAACCCATAGACAGAGAGTAAAGAAATAACAAAACTTAACACAGCAATTACCAGCAATAATAAAACAAAAAATGGTTTGCTAATTAGGATCGTAAGTGTAACAAACATAGTTAAGGCAATGCTTATAAGTATTCCAAGAACTTTGCGTTTTAAACTGCCTGGAACATCACTGGGAGCATTTAAAAAACAACCCAAGACAATGGAGGGGGCGTACGCAATGTAATCTATAGCATATAGAGAGAGTAGTGGTATAACTATCGCTATAGTAAGTACAATACCTCTGTAGAAACTAGACCCTTTTAAGAAGAGCTCCGTAGTTTTTAAATAATTTTTAAATTGTTTTTGCATTGCAGTGCAAAGGTAATTGAAAGGATGTCTTTAGAATTGTGTTTTTGTGTTAATTACAGATTAAATCTAAGGGATAAATGCTGGTAATTAATCCATATGCAAGTGCTTGGGTGGGAATTGTGATGAAGTGGCTGTACATCTAAAATGCTCTTTAGAACTGTCAATATTGCTGGTTGAGCTTAAAAATAAGTGCTACATATTGAACTATAGCCTCGGTTCTTTTACTTTTTTCTATTAAGTACCTTATAGTCTTCGTAGCACCCGCTCATTGCATCTAAAATTTGCAAGTCGTTGGCAGTAAGTATAAAAGATTTAGAGTAATTACAGTTGTTCAAGATGTCTTCGATATCCACTTTTTCCAATTGCAACAATTCGGTTAGGGTTTCCCTGTCAAATTTTGAAGCTAATAAATCTCGGATGCGGTCATCTTCTTTCATTTGACGTAGCTTGCGCATTTGTGCAGGTTTTTTGCCAAATAAATTTCGGAGTAAATCTGCTGGGTTTAATATAGCGCCTAGTACTTTGGTAACAGCACTGGGGTTTTTATTCCCTGCTTCATAGCCACTAGAAAGTCCGGATATGGCATATTGATACGAATCGTTAATAGAAATATTTTTAGCATCAATTTCTAGGAACCCAGTAAGTTGATACGGTTTTACAACCACCTCTTCCAAGGCGTATGCCAATTCTGTCAAGGTAATTTTAGTGTCTTTAAATTTAAGCATGTCATTGGTGACTCTTATTTTTTGAGATTTAAAACCCAAATAAGTTAGGTATAAGGTGTCATTGGCTACTGCCGGAATCGTAAATGTTCCATTGTCATTGGTAATTGTTCCCTTAACCTGATTTAGATTTACAATGTGTACACTAGACATCGCTTCATCCGTTTGTGCATTAATAACAGTTGCCGTAATGGTTTCTTCTTGATTGTTATTTCTCTTTTTTTCTTGAGAATGACTATAAAAACAGAGTAAGCTTAAAAAAAGTAGTACGTATTTATTCATATATAAATCATTTATCCAGGGTTGAGAAACACAAGATATTAAAGTTTTGCCTTTGATTAGAAGAGCTTTCGGGTTAAAGGTAGTAAATAAACAAAAAAAATACGCCGAAGCGTATTTTTTAATATTCTATTAACGTATTGGATTAATACCTTCTCTTGCTTTTTTTAGCTCCGTAACCACCATCACCACGGCTACCTCTACTGTCACTGCTGCGAGAGCGACTTCTGTCTCCTCCTCTGCTATCTGCACTACGAGAGCGGCTTCTATCACCACTCCTAGATGAACTTGATCTGCCTCTATCGCTTCCGCGACGATCTCCGCCACTTCTACCGCGACCTCCACCGCCTCCACCTGGGCTGTTAGAGACTTCAACATTTACAAATCTTCCGTCTACCTTAAACTCTGTAAAAGTTGATAATACTTTTTCAGAATGCTCAACATCGGTATTAAAGAAAGAAAAACTCTCCTTAACATCTACCTTAAATACATCTTCTTGGCCAAGACCAACAGTGTCCTTTAAGAAATCTTTAAGCTTCATCCAATCGTAATCATCGCGCTCGCCAACATTAATAAAGTAACGCACAGAACCACTTGTAGGTATTTCTGCTTTGTCTCTACCGCGACCTTCACTGCGTTCTCCTCGTTCTCCGCGCTCACTGCGTTCTCCGCGATCTGTAGTGTTAAGGTCTTTGGTTTTGTTGTAATAATCGTGAAAACGACTAAATTCAACAGAAACAATCTTTTTAATAAGTTCCTCTCTGTCTATTCCTTCCAATACATCATTAATTGCAGGTAAGTAGTTTTCTACTTGCTCATTAATTTCTGTATTTTTTATTTTATTAGCTAAGTGATACAATTGAATCTCACAAATTTCCATTCCAGTTGGAATTTTCTTTGCTAAGAATTCTGTTTGCAACTTATTTTCAATTGCTTTTATTTTACGCAATTCACTGCGGGTAACAATAACCATAGATACACCCGATTTTCCAGCTCTACCTGTACGACCACTACGGTGTGTATATGTTTCTATTTCATCTGGTAATTGGTAGTTTATTACGTGTGTAATATCATCTACATCTATACCACGAGCAGCAACATCTGTTGCTACCAACATTTGTATTTGTTTTTTACGAAAGGAGTTCATTACCAAATCTCTTTGGTTCTGACTTAAATCGCCATGTAAAGCGCCAGCATTGTATCCGTCTTCAATTAATTTTTCTGCTACCCTTTGGGTATCTCTTTTTGTTCTACAGAAAATTACAGAAAATATATCTGGGTTTGTGTCTGCTAATCTTTTTAATGCAGGGTATCTATCTCTACCACCAACAATATAATATTCATGTTGTACCGTAGTAGCACCAGAATTTTTAGCACCAACCGTAATTTCTTGTGGGTTATGCATAAATTTCTTGGCTATCGTAGAAACTTCTCTTGGCATTGTTGCAGAGAATAACCATGTAAATTTCTCATCCGGTGTGTTTGATAAAATGTCTTTGATGTCTTCCATGAAGCCCATGTTTAACATTTCATCAGCTTCATCTAAAACACAATAGTCTATTTTAGATATATTAACCATACCACGGTTAATCATGTCTTTCATTCTACCAGGAGTAGCTACAATAATTTGAGCTCCTCTTTTTATTTGGTTTGCTTGTTCACTAATACTAGCACCACCATAAATAGCAACTACATTAAGTCCTTTTTCGTATTTTGAATACAACTTAAGTTCGTTGGTAATCTGCAAACAGAGTTCACGTGTTGGCGATAGAATTAATCCTTGTGTAGTTCTACTTTTGCTGTCTATTTTCTGAATTAACGGAAAACCAAAAGCTGCTGTTTTTCCTGTACCTGTTTGGGCCAAAGCCACAAGGTCAGTGTCATTTTCTAAAAGAATTGGGATTGCCTTTTCTTGTACCTCTGAAGGTGATTCAAATCCAAGGTCAGTAATGGCATCTAATAGGGACTGATCTAGCCCTAATGCTTCAAATTTTGTCATAATATGTTATACTTAATCGCAAATATGTATGTTACATAGAGCAATTATCATAATTATGACTCCGAGCAACACATGCTATACCAGCGGCGTTTATTAAAGGTGCAAAGGTACTCTATTTATTTGAATTAGAGCTATAACCATTGTATTACTTACATTTGTAGTAGTCTGTCGTAATCGTAAAAAGCTATGGAAACGCCTTCTATACTAAACGCGAGCCGTAGAATATAAAAGATATTTGTAGCTAAAAATGGTCGTAAATACCAATGCAAATGACTCCTAAAACCAGGTATATTAATAAGAAAAGAACTTTAAAATAGCGTTGCGGATGCTAGTATAGGGTAATCCACTCACTTTTTCTACTGCAGAATAGGTCAATAATTGTATTGAATTTACACCAATACTAGTTTGGCAAGGCTCTAAGTTACATGGCAACTATTTTTCAGCATCCTATTTTAGAATGAAGAGGAGTGCTTGGTTTTTAAATACTGCACCAATTGTTCTACCGCTTTTCCTCTATGTCCTATGCTATTTTTTATGTCCATTGGTAGTTCAGCAAACGTCTGTTGGTACCCCTTGGGCATAAAAATAGGATCATACCCAAAACCTTTGCCACCCCGTTTGTCTATGGTGATTTCACCTTCTACAATACCCTTGAAAATATGCTGTTCCCCGCTTATATTTAAGGCAATGGCGGTTTTAAATTGAGCAGACCTGTCTGTAGATTCCCTTAGATTGCTTAGTAATTTGTCCATATTGTCTTCTGAATCTCTTTGTTCGCCGGCATAGCGGGCGGAGTAAATTCCGGGTGCCCCGTTCAGGGCATTTACAAGCAAGCCCGTATCGTCCGAAAAACAAGCTAAGTCGTATTTTTTAGTTACGTAATCTGCTTTTTGTATGGCATTACCTTCAATGGTGTCTGCAGTTTCAGGAATGTCTTCCAAACAATTAATATCTTCCAAGGATAGTAGGGTAATGCTTTTGGGCAGCAACTTTTGAACCTCCTTAAGCTTATTCTTGTTGTGGGTTGCAAATACAATTTTCATTGTTGGTATTTTTAATTTCTTTTTAATTTGTACCTCTATTAAGAGGTACATCGAATCAAAAATAGTAAATTTATTTCCTTAAAATAGAAACCTATGAAGTTAAAGATTCCACCAATTGTTGTGATGTTTATTTTTGGTTTGGGAATGTACCTATTGGCAAAATTTTCTCCCATTGGGTATTTTGATTTTTACGGCAGATTGCCGCTTGCAAAAACGCTAGTAGGTATTATGGTGTTCGTTTTACTGGTATCAACCTTTCAGTTTTTAAAAGCAAGGACAAGTATAGATCCCATAAAACCAGATAAAGTAACAAGTTTAGTGACCTCTGGTATTTACAAGTACAGTAGAAATCCGATGTATTTGGCCATGTTATTAGTTCTTTTAGCTTGGGGTTTGTATTTGGGTAATGCATTTAATGTATTGCTGGCAGCTGGTTTTGTTTCTTTTATAAATACCACACAGATTAAGCTAGAAGAGGGGGTTTTAGGTAAGAAATTTGGTAAAGATTATACTTTGTACCGTAAAAAAGCCCGTCGATGGTTCTAAATTTATTGTCATATTCTTAATTAAACAGGAGTTAAAAAACAATTTCTTCATTATATGTGATGATATGCTTTTTTCAATTTAATTTTATGTAGAATTAAAGTTTAGAATAGGATTATTTTTTACTTTTACTCCTTAAATTATTTGTAAAAATGGTAGACCAAGGGAGAAAATATGTTTTTGATTTTGATAGTACTTTAACAAGAGTGGAGGCTTTGGATGTTTTAGCCGAAATAACTTTGCAGGGAAAGTCTAACAAGGAAGAAATAATTAAGGAAATACAGGAAATCACCAATTTAGGAATAGATGGTGATATTTCGTTTACAGAATCCTTGGAGCGGCGCATAAAATTATTGAATGCAAATAAAAGTGATTTAACACAATTGGTTGAAGTTTTACGGGATAAAATTTCTAAATCGATTGAGTCAAACAAGGAATTTTTTCAGAAATTTTCTGATGATATCTATGTGATTTCGTGCGGATTTAAAGAGTTTATAGATCCTATAGTAAAAGAATATGATATTCCTTCTAGTAAAGTATACGCCAATACCTTTACCTTTGATGATGAAGGAACAATTATAGGTTTTGACGAGGGTAATGTTTTGGCTTCCCACAATGGAAAGATCGAATGTCTGAAAAATTTAAATTTGGAAGGCGAGGTTCAAGTGATAGGTGATGGATATAGTGATTACGTTATGCGTGAAGCTGGAATTGCGGATAAATTCTTTGCTTATACAGAAAATGTGAGTAGAGCCAAGGCAACCACAAATGCAGATCATGTAACACCAAATATGGATGAATTTTTATTTGTAAACGACTTACCGCGAAAAATATCATACCCTAAAAACAGGATTAAGATTTTACTGTTAGAAAATGTGCATCCTGCAGCGTTTGATAATCTTTCTCAGGATGGGTTTTCAGTAGAATTGGTAAAGCACAGTCTGCCTGAAGAAGAATTAATAGAAAAATTAAAAGGAGTGCATGTTTTAGGAATTCGTTCTAAAACTCAGGTTACCAAAAAAGTATTGGAGGCGGCAGATAAATTATTGGTAGTTGGTGCATTTTGTATCGGTACTACCCAAATAGATTTAGAAGCAGCTAAAAATAGAGGGGTTGTGGTATTTAACGCACCGTACAGTAATACACGGTCGGTGGTAGAGTTAGCCATTGGAGAAATAATAACCTTAATGCGTAATGTTTTTCCTAGAAGTCAGGAAATTCACAAGGGACAATGGAATAAAACCGCCATTAATTCTAGGGAGGTACGAGGTAAAAATTTAGGGATTGTTGGTTATGGTAATATCGGGAAACAGTTGTCTGTTTTGGCCGAAGCCATAGGTATGCGTGTTTATTATTACGATGTTAATGATCAGTTGGCTCTTGGTAATGCTATTAAATGCAATACCCTAGAAGACTTGCTTAATGTTTCTGATGTAGTAACCCTGCATATTGATGATAATAAAGTGAATAAAAACTTTATTGGAGAGCGCGAAATAAAGCAAATGAAAAATGGCGCTATGCTTATAAACCTTTCACGTGGTTTTGTGGTAGATATACCAGCCTTGGTAGCGGCATTAAAAAGCGGTAAAATTGGTGGTGCAGCAGTAGATGTATATCCAGAAGAGCCACGAAGCAACGGTGAATTTTTCTCAGAATTGCAAGGCTTAGAAAATGTGATACTAACACCACATGTTGGTGGTAGTACTGAGGAAGCGCAACGCGATATTGCAGATTTTGTTCCCAATAAAATAATGGACTATATCAATTCTGGAAATACCGTAGATGCCGTAAATTTCCCGAGTATTCGTTTGCCTAGACAAACAAATGCACACCGTTTTTTACACATACACAAAAACGTACCGGGTATTATGGCTAAAATAAACAAGGTATTGGCCGAGTATGAAATGAACATAACCGGACAGTTTCTTTCTACCGATAATTCGGTAGGCTATGTCATTACAGATTTAGATAAAGAATACAATAAAGAAGTCATCAAAGCACTTAAAAAGGTAGAGAATACCATTAAGTTTAGAGTGTTGTACTAGGATAATAAAGTAGATATATATAAAGCGTTATAGATTAGTTTCTATGACGCTTTTTTTTTATCTATGATGATAGGGTTCGTTCCGTAGAATGGTAAACGCTCTATACATTTGCTCTACTACAAACAAGCGAACCATTTGGTGTGAAAATGTGAGTTTAGAAAGACTGATTTTTCCGTCAGAGGCTTTGTATACGCTATCACTAAAACCATAAGGACCACCAATAACAAACACCATTTTTTTAGTACCTGCATTCATTTTTTTCTGCAAATAATCAGAAAAATCTACCGAAGTATACTGTTTGCCATTTTCATCCAATAAAATAAGGATGTCCGTTGGGGTTAATTTTTTAAGAATAAGCTCTCCCTCTTTTTCCTTTTGCTGGGCTTCAGATAAATTCTTTGTATTTTTAATATCCGGAATAACATCCAAATCAAACTTAATATAATGGCCTAGTCTTTTTTCATATTCTGTAATAAGCGATTGTAAGTTTTTATTGTCTGTTTTGCCAATGGCAAGAAGTGTAATTTGCATAGTGTAAATATAGGTTCTAAAGTTCTAAGGTACGGGATTAATTTAAAAACCAAAAAACACCTAAACTTTCAACAAACATTTTAGTAAATTAGCACAAAACAAAATAATTTAATGATTTCAGAAGAACAGTTTCAGAAAGAAATAGACCTCATTATTAGCAATGCCATACGCGAAGATGTAGGCGATGGAGATCATAGCTCTTTGGCTTGTATCCCAGCAACGGCAACAGGAAAGGCTAAGCTTTTGGTAAAGGATGAAGGTATTATTGCTGGAGTATCATTTGCCAAGCAGGTATTTGCTTATGTAGATCGTGATTTAGAAATAGAAACCCTAATTAACGATGGGGAAAGTGTTGCCTATGGTGATGTTGTTTTTTATGTAACAGGGAAATCTCAAAGTATATTAAAAGCGGAACGCTTGGTTTTAAATGCCATGCAACGCATGAGTGCCATCGCTACCAAAACCAATTTTTTTGTAAAGTTATTAGAAGGTACTACTACTAAAATATTGGATACGCGAAAAACCACACCGGGTTTACGTGCTGCAGAAAAGTGGGCTGTTAAAATTGGAGGTGGAGAAAATCATAGGTTTGCTTTGTATGATATGATTATGTTGAAAGACAATCATATTGATTTTGCTGGAGGAATTACGAAGGCAATTGAAAAAACAAAGCACTATTTAAAAAATACAAAGAGGGATTTAAAAATTATTGTAGAAGCCAGAGATTTAGATGAGATAAAAGAAATTCTAAAAACAGAAGGTGTTTATCGCATTCTTATCGATAACTTTAATTATGAGGATACTAGAACAGCTGTAGCATTAATTGGCGATCGTTGTTTAACGGAATCCAGCGGCGGAATTAATGAAGAAACCATTCGTAACTACGCAGATTGTGGAGTTGATTATATTTCGTCGGGGGCATTAACGCATTCTGTTTACAATATGGATTTAAGTCTTAAAGCAGTTTAATGTCGGCAGAAGTAGAAGATAAATTAGCGAAAATACCGGTAATAAATTGGGTGGTTCTCATATTGAAAAAGATAAAACTACCAGCTTTTGAAGGGTTGTCTTTGTATGATTTGCTAGAGATGTATGTGTATGGTATCATAAAAGGCACCCTGTCTACACGTGCTAGTGCCATTGCTTTTAGCTTGTTTATGGCCTTGTTTCCTTTGCTAATTTTCTTGGTTACTTTAATACCGTTTTTAATACCCTTTGTAGATTCTGGAAATCCGGATACAAACTTAAGTACAGAGTTTATTGCCTATTTAGAATATGTATTGCCAAATGCTATAAACGATTATTTCTTTGATGAAATATATGGGGAAATAATGAGTCAGAAACGCAGTGGTTGGCTGTCTTCATCCTTTTTAATATCCATATTTTTAATTGCAAATGGGGTTAATGCTATTTTTAGCGGATTTGAAAACTCCTTCCACGTAAGCCTTAGCAGAAGTTTCTTTAGACAATATTTATACGCGGTAATGGTAGGTATTTTGCTTTCTATTTTAATTATTGTAAGTACAATTGTATTTATGTATTTTGAGATTTATGTGATAGAAAACATATCAGATACCACCCAAGCTTATTTTGGAACTGAACTGGAGACAACAGATTTATGGACTACGCAAATAGCAAAGATTATCTACTTTACATTTTTGTCCTATTTGGCCATTTCCATTCTCTATTACTTTGGTACGGCAGAAGGCCGAAAGGCAAAATTCTTTTCAGCAGGATCCTTAATGACTACCATTTTATTTTTGTTAACCTCTTATTTGTTTGGAGTGTATGTTGATAAATTTGCAAGATATAATGAATTGTACGGCGCTTTAAGTGGATTATTAATTTTGATGGTTTACATTTGGTTGAATGCAAATATTTTATTGTTAGGGTTTGAGTTAAACGCTACCTTAAATTCTCTAAAGAAAAAAATGATAAAGAATGATGAAGTTTAAGAGTTTTATAAGTTTAGGTGTTATTTTGTGTATAGCCCAAGTTAGCCTGTCTCAGTCTGTTTTTGGAAAATGGAAAACTATAGATGATAGAAATGGAGTAGAAAAGGCAATCATTGAAGTCTATGAAAAAGAAGGCTTGCTATTTGGTAGAGTCTTGGAAATCTTAGAAGAAGGGAAAGAGGATGCGGTTTGTGAAAAATGTGATGATCATCGCAAAGACAAACCCGTGGAAGGAATGGAAATTATTACTGCCGCGGTTAAAACTGATGCTAACGAATACAAGGGAAAACATCTTTTTGATCCTGAGCAAGCGATGACCTTTCGATGTAAAATATGGTTAGATCCAGAAGATGAAGACCAATTAAAAGTGCGTGGTTATTTGGCTTTTATCTATAGAACCCAAACTTGGGTACGTGTGAAGGAATAAAATAATTTCATGGGCTATTTTATAAATGTAATCCTTCCAATTCCGCTAGAAAAGCTATTCACGTATAGTGTTTCCAAGGCAGAAGCATCCTATTTAAAAATAGGAATGCGCGTTGCTGTTCCCTTTGGAAAATCAAAAATATATACCGCCTTAGTTGCAGAAATACACACTACGGCACCTGCCGTATATGAGGCAAAAGAAATTCATCAAATTTTAGATGATGATCCTATCGTTACCGAAGTACAGTTGAGGCATTGGTCGTGGATTGCTTCGTATTATATGTGTTCTCTTGGTGAGGTTTTTAGAAGCGCCGTGCCAAATGCTTTTTTGTTGGAGAGCGAAACGCTGATCTTAAAAAATAAAGAAACTGTAGTAGACGAAAAGGAACTATCAGATGAAGAGTTTTTAGTATTTGAAGCTTTAGAGCGTCAATCTATGTTAAAGGTTCAAGAAATAGCGGCCATTGTCGATAAAAAAAATGTGCTGCCTATTCTAAAGCGATTGCTAGAAAAAAATATCATTCAAACCAAAGAAGAGGTATACCAACAGTACAAACCAAAATTAGTAAGGTATGTTACCTTAGGTGAAAAATACCAATCAGAAGAGGCTCTAGGTGGTTTGCTTGATTCGCTTTCAAGAGCGCCAAAGCAAAGTAAGGTTATTTTATCCTTGTTTCAATTGCAAGGCAATACGCAGAAAAAAATTACCGTAAAAGAACTCGAGGTAAAAAGTGAATCTTCAGCCGCTATCATCAAAACACTTATCGATAAAGAGATCTTAGAAGAAGTCCTGGTTCGTACGGATAGGGTCGTTTTTGACCCAGCGAAGAAGCCAAAAAATCGCAAAGAACTAAATGAACACCAACAGCAGGCTCTGGAGGATATAGAAACTAGTTTTTCGGAAAACAAAGTTACTTTATTGCACGGTGTAACTTCTTCCGGAAAAACAGAAGTCTATGTAAAATTAATTGCAGATTGTATCAAAGAAGGGAAGCAAGCGCTTTACCTTTTGCCAGAGATAGCACTAACAACACAACTCATTGCGAGGTTGCAAGAATATTTTGGCGAACAGGTGGCCGTTTTCCATTCCAAATATTCCATTCACGAACGAGTGGAAGTATGGAATAATGTTTTGGCAAATAAGGCAAAGGCACAGATTGTCATAGGGGCTAGATCTGCCTTGTTTTTACCCTTTAGCAAGCTTGGGTTAATTATAGTAGATGAAGAGCATGAGGCTTCTTTTAAGCAATATGACCCAGCACCAAGATACCATGCTCGCGATAGTGCTATTGTTTTAGCTCATTTAAGTAAATGTAATATACTATTGGGTTCTGCAACGCCGAGTGTAGAGAGTTTTTATAATGTGACCCAAGGAAAGTATGGGTATGCACAAATACAAAGGCGGTTTGGAAATGTTCAAATGCCAGAAGTAACATTGGTAGATATTAAAGAGCTTACCCGGAAAAAGAGAATGAAAGGTCATTTTTCTGAACATTTACTACATGGTATTACAACAGCGGTAGAAGAAGGGGAGCAGGTTATATTATTCCAAAATAGGCGTGGGTACGCACCCATTGTTGAATGTACTACTTGTGGGCATTCGCCACAATGCCCTAATTGTGATGTAAGTCTAACTTTTCATCAGTATAAAAAGCAAATGCGTTGCCATTATTGCAGTTACCATATGGCACTACAGCAAAGTTGCTTGGCTTGTGGTATGGCGACCTTAAATTCTAAAGGATTTGGGACAGAGCAAGTCGAGGAGGAGCTTCAAAAATTAATGCCAAATCTTCGGATTGGCAGAATGGATTTGGATACAACTCGTGGCAAATATGCCTATGAAAAAATAATTACCTCCTTTGAAAAACATGAGTTAGATGTTTTGGTGGGAACTCAAATGCTTACCAAGGGTTTAGATTTTGCGAATGTAAGTCTCGTGGGGATAATGAATGCAGATAACCTTTTAAATTTTCCAGATTTTAGAGCACATGAGCGCAGTTATCAACTGCTCGCCCAGGTTTCAGGGCGGGCGGGTAGAGCCAAAAAAAGGGGTAAGGTTTTAATTCAAACCTATAATCCCTACCATCAAATACTACAACAAGTTGCTGCAAACGATTATGAAGGGATGTATACAGACCAGATTAATGAACGCAGGCAATTTAAATATCCACCTTTGCATCGAATTCTAAAAATAACCTTTAAACATAAGGATTATACAAAGGTGGAAGATGCTTCAGAGTGGTTTGCAAAATCATTACGTGTTGTATTTAATTCTACGGTTTTGGGACCAGAATTTCCGGCCGTTTCTAGAATTAGAAATCAGTATATTAAACATGTAATCTTGAAGATGGAAAAAGAGCAGCATTTAGGAAAAACTAAAAATCACATCAAACGAATAGAAAAATCTTTTGATGCTATAGCACAATACAAAGGGGTACGAGTAATTTATAATGTAGATTATATTTAGGGCTAGTAGCAAATACAGTCAGAAACTAACAAGAAAGACAAAGTGATTGAAGCGGAGAAACAAATAGCAGCAAAGGCGGCCTTGCAGTATATCAAATCGAATATGGTGGTTGGCTTGGGGACGGGTAGTACAGCCAATTATTTTATTAGGTATTTGGGAGAAGCAGTAAAAAATGAAGCACTGCATACTGTAAAATGTGTAGCTACCTCCAAGGCCTCTAATGCCTTGGCCAGAGAGGTTGGTTTAGAAGTAATCCCTTTAAATACGATCTCTAAAATTGATGTTACTGTAGATGGGGCCGATGAGTTTGATTCTGATTTAAATTTGATCAAAGGTGGAGGAGGAGCCTTGGTTCAGGAAAAAATAATTGCTTCCCTTTCTTCTCAGTTTATTGTTATTACTGATGCCAAAAAGAAGGTGCCTACACTGGGTGCTTTTAAACTTCCAGTTGAGGTTTTTGAGTTTGCAAGTATGCCTATTTTAAACAAGCTAGCGGCATTGGGGTTACATCCCATACTTAGAAAAGATGCTTTGGGTACTGTGTTTATCAGTGATAATGGGAATACTATTATAGATTTAGATCTTCAGAAAATAGAGCAGCCACAACGGTTACAGGAACTGCTTCAGAGTATTCCAGGTATCTTAGATCATGGGTTGTTTCTTGGTTTTGCTTCGGTAGTACTTATGGGGGTGCAAGGAAAGGTGATTGAATTTACAACGTAAAATCTGGTTGGTTTAGGAGTTTTTTCAGAGTTTAGTACAAATAAAAAAGCCAGCGAAAGCTGGCTTTTTTATTTCAAAATATAGGTTTTCATTAGACATTGCTTAACGCTTCTGCTAACTCCGTTTTTTTATTTCTACTTAAAGGTATTTGTCTCCCATCTACTTCAACATTTTTACTATTAAACTTTTCAACCTTTTCTAAGTTCACAATATAAGATTTGTGAATTCTAAGAAATTTTTCTTCTGGTAATTGCTTTTCAAAGGATTTCATTGTAGAAAGAATTACAATGTTTGCCTCATCCGTTACTAATTTAATATAGTCACCAAGAGCTTCTATCCATTTAATATCGTTAAGAATAACTTTGCGTTTTTTAAGATTACTCTTAACAAAGATATGTTCTTCATCCTCTAAGACTCTGTGTAATTGCTCGTACTTGGCAACAGCTCTTTTTACAGAGGCATCAAACCTACTCATTGTAATAGGTTTGTGTAGGTAATCTGTTACATCGTAATCAAAAGCTCTTAAAGCGTAGTCTGGTTTACCGGTAATTAATATTACTTGCGGAGGATTATCAAGAGACTCCAATAAATCGAATCCACTAATAATAGGCATTTCTACATCAAGAAAAATAAGGTCAATCTCATTGTTCTTTAATCCGTTTTTGGCTTCTATAGCATTGCTATATTCGGCCACCATGGTTAAGTTGGGATGATTGTTGACTAACTTAGCAACTGCCATACGTTGCATAGTGGAATCATCTACAATTATACATTTAAGTTTCATAAATAAGTTGATTTGTGGGGTTAAATCTCAGCCAAAGTACTAAAAATGTCAGATGTAATGCAAGAAAAGATGTGAACATGCACTATTCTGTTGTGTAATTGGTATTATGTGAGATGTAGGTTTCATTTGGGGTCTAGTTATGTTAATAACATTTAAAGTATAACGAAGAATATTAAGTTTTCTTGTGAGGAATCAAAAAAATAATTACTTTTGCACACTCTAAAAATATATATAATATGAATCATTACGAAACTGTTTTCATTTTGAATCCCGTTCTATCTGATACTCAGATAGAGGAAACAGTTAAGAAATTTGAAGATTTCTTAATTAAGAAAGGTTCCAAAATGGTTTCCAAGGAAAATTGGGGACTTAAAAAATTGGCTTATCCTATTCAACACAAAAAAAGTGGTTTTTACCATTTGTTTGAGTTTGCTGCACCAGGTGAAGCGATCAATGGCTATGAGCTAGAATTCAGAAGAGATGAACGTGTAATGCGTTTCTTAACTGTAAAGTTGGACAAGCACGCTATTTCTTGGGCAGAAAGAAGAAGAACAAAATTAAAAACTAAAGCTTAAGGATTATGTCAGCTATTGAACAACAAGCAAAAGGTAAAAAAGATGGAGAAATCAGGTATTTAACTCCATTAAACATTGAAACTAACAAACAAAAGAAATACTGTAGATTTAAAAAATCTGGTATTAAGTATGTAGATTATAAAGATCCAGATTTCTTAATAAAGTTAGTAAACGAGCAAGGTAAATTACTTCCTAGAAGACTTACCGGAACTTCATTGAAGTATCAAAGAAAAGTGGCTGTAGCTGTAAAAAGAGCACGTCATTTAGCATTAATGCCATATGTTGGCGATTTATTAAAATAAAATAAGCTAAACTATGGAACTGATATTAAAACAAGACGTACAGAATTTAGGTTTTAAAGACGATTTAGTTGAGGTGAAAAATGGCTTCGGCAGAAATTACCTTATACCTAAAGGATTGGCTGCTCATGCTACACCATCTGCAAAGAAGGTATTAGCTGAGAACCTAAAGCAAAGAGCTCATAAAGAGAAGAAAATTGTTGATGAGGCTACTAAAGTTGCTGATGCATTAAAACAAGTAGAAATTAAAATACCAGCTAAGGTTGGTGTTGGTTCTAAATTGTTTGGATCTATTGGTACTATGGACTTGGCAGCTGCTTTGGAAAAAGCGGGTCAAACAATAGATAAAAAATACATTACTATACAAGGTGGTGCTGTAAAAAGAGTTGGGCCTTACAATGCTCAAATTAGATTACATAGAGAGGTTATCGTAGAATTTCCTTTTGAAGTAGTAGCAGAAGCAAAATAGTAAAAAACATAATTGTTATTTAAAGAGCTATGCCTGCATAGCTCTTTTTTTTTGTTTTGTAATGAAATACCTGGGGCAAATGCAGCGGATGTACATTAGAAAACGATTTTTAATTTAGAGAGAGAAGACACAAGTAATTACCCATACATGTGGGATAAAAAGGAATAGCTGTGAAATACACAAGACTTACAAAACAACAGTTAGAAGAATTACAACCAGAATTTGTTAATTTTTTAGCATCACAAACCATCACTGCAACAGAATGGGATTCTCTAAAAAAAGAGAAACCAGAAGTAGCTGAGGAAGAGTTAGATGTTTTTAGTGATTTAATTTGGGAAGGGGTGCTTTCTAAAGTAGAATTCTTAGAAAATATATCGGCACAACAAATGCACTTGTTTCATTTGCTAGAAAAAGAAATGAGACTCATTTCTGTAAAAGTGATGAATCCAGAAGTGGATTTAACTACTGAAATAGGTTTTGCTTGGTTTAAGAAAAACTGGCAATCCGATTTTGTAGAATACCTTACGGCATCTAAAGTCTATACGGAGGATAAAAATATAGACAAATTCAACCTTATAAAACAAGGGGCAGCAATTACTAGAGGCGATTTGTTTAAATGGTTTGATAATATCATTGGATAAACCGATATTTGTTCGATTCAAAAAATTAAATAGATAATTGTCTTTAAAGACAATACCAATGCTGTATCGCATTCTGAATACTATAATTTATGGCACAAAAACCATCCATTCCAAAAGGGACAAGAGATTTTTCTCCATCTGAAGTTGCAAAACGAAATTACATTTTTGATGTTGTAAAAAAACATTTTCAAACCTTTGGGTTTCAACCTATAGAAACACCCTCTTTTGAAAACTCCGAAACCTTAATGGGTAAGTACGGGGAAGAAGGAGACCGACTGATCTTTAAGATTTTAAATTCTGGAGATTATTTGGCTAAGGTAAGGGATGAAACATATACTGCTAAGAATTCGACTTCCTTGACATCCAAAATATCAGAAAAGGCATTGCGGTATGATCTTACGGTACCCTTTGCACGTTATGTAGTAATGCATCAAAATGAAATTGATTTTCCATTTAAAAGATATCAAATACAACCCGTTTGGAGAGCAGATAGGCCACAAAAAGGTCGTTTTCGTGAATTTTTTCAATGCGATGCTGATGTAGTTGGTTCAGATTCCTTATTGCAAGAAATAGAATTGGTGCAACTGTATGATGCTGTTTTTACAGATTTAAAGCTTACGGCTACTACTATAAAACTAAACAACAGAAAAATATTAGCAGGAATTGCCGAAGTAATTGGCGCCAAAGAACGGCTTATAGATTTTACAGTCGCTTTAGATAAATTAGACAAGATAGGTGTGGCTGGTATTACTAAGGAAATGCTAGATAAAGGCATTTCGGAAGCAGCCATAGAAAAAGCGAAACCTTTATTCTCCTTATCAGGGACCAATACAGAACAATTACAGGTTTTAGGGGAATTGTTAAAAGATTCAGAAGAAGGAACCAAGGGGGTAGCCGAGCTTACTTTTATAATTACTGCGGTTGAAAAATTAGGGTTGCAATCTGCCAATTTAACTATAGATGTTACCTTGGCACGTGGACTTAACTATTATACCGGGGCTATTTTTGAAGTGGGTGCTCCAAGTGGAGTGCAAATGGGTTCTATTGGCGGCGGCGGTCGTTATGACGATTTAACCGGAATATTTGGGTTAAAAGATGTAAGTGGCGTTGGTATTTCTTTTGGATTAGATCGGATTTACCTGGTGTTGGAAGAGTTGCAGCTTTTTCCGGAGGCTATAGATCAGGCTTTGGTAGTACTTTGTGTAAATTTTGGAGAAAAAGAAGCTTTTACTGCCTTGCAATTGGTAACCAATTTACGTAAAAATGGTGTCAAGGCAGATGTGTACCCCTCATCGGCAAAAATGCAAAAGCAAATGAAGTATGCCAATAAGCGCAATGTTCCTTATGTAATACTTATAGGGGAGCAAGAAGTGTCTGATGGCACCTTTGTGGTGAAAAATATGCAAAAAGGAGATCAGCAAACGTATAAATTAGCCAATGTTTCCGATTTTTTGGACGCACTCTAGCGATCTATTCTGTATTAAAATTATAGTAGCCATCATGCAATTCAATTGTCTGGTGGCTTTTTTTTGATAAAATTCCCTCCTCTTGTGCTGAGCGTAGCCGAAGTAAAGGAGGGATTAAGGGAGGTGTTCTTTTTACCCGACTGGTTCTCGATACATTTTCTTGTAGAAAAAACAAGAAAACACTCGAACTGACATCTGTATCGTGGTTCGTCAATTAAAGAATTGAAATCCAATTTCATTTTCCGAATTAGTACTAGTTATTTTGTAATATAAGTTTGTTGTTTAGTTTTCCCTCCTAACAAGGAGGGACTAAGGGAGGTGTTCTTTAGAGTAACACTTATAA